>CAWAFJ010000001.1:0-218824 GCA_963781315.1 uncultured Actinomycetes bacterium
TGCCGGCATCGAAACCCAAGCGTGAAGGAGGGCGCGAGGGTCTCGTTGCGATGCGCATTAGAGGTGCACGGACTTGCGCCAGGCTTAGATCGACGCTCGCGGGTGTGATCTCTTTCCGCCACACCTCAAGCGCTATTCAATTCAGCGTCCGAGAAATCCTCAGGAAATCGTTGCGTCCATCGGGCGGCTCACTGCAAACAATTAATAGTGGTTTACGAGTGATTCGAGGGGACCGATGGGCGGGGGAACATCAGATGATCGTCGTCGTCGACGAGCGTGCGACCGTCACGCAAGGCTATACGGCATGGTTTAATCGCGAGGGAATCTCAGCCTGCGGCCTCGCTCCCGGCGAGTTCGACGGCTGGGTGCAGACGGTATCGGACCCCGACGTGCTGGCGGTGGAAGCGTTCCTGCTCGGTGCCTGCGGCAACCGGGGGGCGCTGTCCAAAATCATAAGACGGAGATCGAGCTCCGCGGCCATCATTGCGATGAACGAGAACCGGTCGCTGGAAGAGACGCTCGATCTTTTTGCGGCGGGCGTCGATGACGTCGTCAGGAAGCCGATCCATGTGCGGGAGATCATCGCACGGATCAAGGCCATCCGCCGCCGCGCGAGCGGTGCGCCGGACTATTCCGACGTCGGCGAGATGCGCGTCTACTTCGACGGCCGGGATCCCGAGATCAACGGGGAGGTGCTGCAACTGCCGCGCCGCGAGCGGCGCATTCTCGAGTATCTGGTTTCCAACCGCGGTTGCCGCATCAACAAGACGCAGATCTTCAACTCGGTCTACGGCCTGTTCAGCGAGGACATCGACGAGAACGTGGTCGAGAGCCACATCAGCAAGCTGCGCAAGCGCTTGAGGCACCGGCTCGGCTACGATCCAATCGATTCCAAGCGCTATCTCGGCTATCGGCTCGTGCTCGACTTTGCGGCGGAAAAGCGTTCGGAAAGCGGCGTGCGTTCCAGCTTCGCGCAAGATGCAGATGCTCTAATCGAGAGATCAGAGCATTTTGCAAAGGAACCCGCTGGATGAGTATTTTCGGCATGATGCGGACGGCGACGTCCGGCATGAATGCCCAGTCGAACAGGCTGGGGACCGGTCGGCGAGATATCGCGAATTCCTCCACAGCCGGCTACAAGCGTGCGTCCACCGAGTTCTCGTCGTTGATCCTCGAGTTGGGCAGCGGCGAGTACAACTCGGGCAGCGTCGAGACCGAAGTACGCTATGGCATCAGCCAGCAGGGCGGCTTCGACTTCACGACCTCGGCAACCGATGTCGCCATCAGCGGCAACGGCTTCCTCGTGGTGTCCGAGGGCACCGCGGCGGGAGACGCTGACCATCTCACGCGCGCCGGGCTCGTTCGTCAAAGACGGCGACGGCTATCTGGTCAACTCGGCGGGCTACTATCTCTTGGGCGTTCCCTGGACCAACCAGAACGCCACGCCCACCATTCCGTCCAACGGAACCTCCGGCCTCTCGCCGGTGCAGATCCAGACGCTGTCGCTGCAGGCCGTGCCGTCGTCATCCGGTACCTTCAACCTCAACCTGCCGTCGACGGCCACGGTCGAGACGACGCTTCCCTCGGCCAACACGGGCGCTCCGGTGTCCTCGTACAAGAGCTCGCTCGTCGTCATCGACAATCTCGGCGCGAAGGTGACGCTCGACATCTATGCCTCGAAGACCGGCACGGCGCCCGACGTGTGGGAGGTCGCAATCTTCAATCAGGCTGACGCGGCCGCGACGACCGTCTTTCCCTACGGCGGCGCCGGTATGCTCTCCAGCGTGACGCTCACGTTCGACGCCACCGGCAAACTCGACCGACTGTGCCGAGCCCGACCTCGATCACGCTCACGGTTCCGAACGGCGCCTCGCTCACCTTGGACATGGCCAAGACAACCCAGCTCGCGACCACGTTCCAGGTGCTCGAGCCGAAGGTCGACGGCAGCGCACCGAGCGCGGTCGATCGCGTCGAGATCGACGACACGGGAACGCTCTATGCCGTCTACGACAACGGACAGCGCGAAAAGAAGTTTCTGATCCCGCTGGCAACGGTGCCGAGCCCCGACAATCTCATTCCGAGGGCCGGCAACGTCTTCGATCTCGGCTCCGAACTCTTGGGCGACCTGCAAGTCGGCGCGGCGGGTACCGCGGGCTTGGGCAAGATCGTTCCCAAAGCGCTCGAGAAAGTCGACCGTCGATATCGCGTCCGAGCTCACCGACATGATCGAGGCTCAGCACAGCTTCACGGCCAACTCGAAAGTGTTTCAGACGGCCGCGGATCTCATGGAGGTTCTCGTCAATCTGCGCAGGTAGTCGGTAAAAGCGTTGGCGCCGTTCCCGGAAAGAAAGCCGTCCTATGGGCCTTACAACCGGTCTCAGCATCGCGCGGTCAGCGCTTTTTACGTCTGCAGACCAAACGTCGATCGTCGGGCGGAACGTCGCCAACGCGGGGACGGCCCTCTATACGCGCAAGTCGGCGAACGTCATCAACGTGCCGGGGGCGGGCGCGCGCGTCGTTTCCGTGTCGCGCACGACGGATGCGTCGCTGCTGCGCAACCTCTATGCCGCCAATTCGGACCTGAGCGCGCAGAAGTCCCTCGTCGACGCGCTCAATCAGCTCGATCAGACGGTCAATGACCCGGAGCTCGACGCGTCGCCCGCGGCGCTAGTCAGCAAGCTTGCGGACGCCGTCCAGCAGTATGCCTCGCAGCCGCAGAGCGAGCTCGCCGGCCAGGCCGCCGTCACGGCAGCGCGCAACCTCGTGACATCGCTCAACAGCTCGAGCGACGTCGTCCAGAGCGTCCGGCGCGACGCCGACGCGGCGATTGCCGACGGCGTGGACCGTATCAAGACGCTGCTGACGCGGTTCGAGGCGGTCAACCAGCAGGTCGTGACCGGGACAAGGTCCGGAACGGACGTCTCGGACTACATGGATACGCGCGACAATATCCTGAGCGATCTCTCGACCGAGATCGGCATTCGCGTCGTCGAGCGCACAGACAACGACGTGGCGATCTATACGGACAGCGGCATCACGCTGTTCGACAAGTCGGCGCGCGCGGTCTCGTTCGACCGCTCGCTCACGCTCGCGGCAGGCGCGGTCGGCAACGCCGTCTACATCGACGGCGTCCCGGTGACCGGTTCGGCCGCAACCATGCCGATCAATTCCGGGAGCATCAAGGGCCTCGTCGAGGCGCGCGACGAGCGGGCGCTCGTCTATCAGCGACAGCTCGATGAGATTGCGCGCGGGGTCATAGAGATCTTCGCCGAAAGCGATCAGAGCGCCGTGCCTTCGCTCCCCGATGTGCCCGGCCTCTTCACCTATCCCGGCGCTCCGGCCATGCCGGCCACGGGCACGGTCGTGAACGGCCTCGCGAGCCTCATCTCGGTCAACGCGAACGTCGATCCCAGCCAGGGTGGCGTCTCTACTGCGCCTCAGAGACGGCGGTATCTCCGATCCCCTGGCGCCGGAGTACAACTACAATACGAGCGGAGTCGCGGGTTTCTCGGGCCGGCTCAACGAGCTCACTGAAAAGCTCAATAAATCACGCGCTTTCGACGCGACGACGGATCTCGACGCCAGCGCGACGATCTTCGATTTCGCCTCGTCGTCAGTCGCCTACCTGCAGGAAGCGCGCAAGATCGCCGACAACGAGCAACAGTATCGCGAGACGCTCTATCAGAGGTCCACGGAAGCCTACTCGAAGGTGACGGGCGTCAACCTCGACGAGGAGATGACTATTTTGCTCGAGCTGGAGCGGTCCTACCAAACCTCCTCGAAGCTCGTATCCGTAATCGACAGTATGTTCGATCAGCTCGTCCAGGCGGTGGGCTAGAGCCATGAAAACCACGCAGATCTCTACGTTGGCCATCTCCGAAGCCACGCGTACGGCGCGGATGCAGCTTCAGATGAAGCTGTCGGATGGCCAGAAGGAGGCGACCACCGGGCGGCTTGCGGACGTCGGCCAGGGGCTCGGGTACTTGACCGGGCGCGCGGTCTCGATGCGTCAGGATCTCGACCGGCTCAACACCTTCAAGGATACGAACGCAGTCGCCTCCACACGGTTGCAGCAGACGCAGACGGCGCTCGAGGGCGTCGCCGATCTCGCCCAGCAATTCATCAGCACGCTTGTCGCGGCGCGCGCTTCGGCAGCGAGTGCCGAAGTCTCGGTCGCAGATGCCAAGACGAAATTGATCGCACTCATAAGCTCCATGAACAATGCCGGAAACGGCGCTTTCCTCTATTCCGGCATCAATACCGACGTCAAACCGCTCACCGACTATTTCGAGACGCCGGCACCCGCCAACCGCACGGCGGTGGCAACGGAGTTCACGAGTGCCTTCGGCCTGGCGCAAGGCGATCCAGGTACGGAGCTGATTACCGGCACGGATATGAAGACGTTTCTCGACGGGCCGTTCAGCACGCTCTTCGACAGCACGAACTGGGCCGGCGACGTGGTCCGCGGCGTCGGACCAGAACATCACCTCGCGCATCTCCAACAACGAGCTCATCGAAACGTCGACGAACGCCAATATCAGCGGCATTCGCCTCTTGGCGAGCGCCTACACGATGGTTGCCGATCTCGGAGTCGAGAAGCTCAACCAGGATGCCTACCAGGCTGTCCTCGACAAGGCGATTGCGGTGACGGGCGAGGCGATCGGCGACCTGACGCAGACGCGGGCCGCGCTGGGCACGGCGCAAGAGCGCATCGCAGACTTCCAACGATCGCATGTCGCTGCAGATCACGATCATGACCGAGCACGTCAATCTTCTCGAAGGTGTCGATCCCTACGAGGCCTCGTCACGCGTCAACGCACTGCTCACGCAAGTCGAAACCGCATACGCGCTCACCGCGCGGCTGCAGCGCCTCAGCCTGATCAACTATCTCTGACGTCACGGCGCCGGCGGGCCGGCGGGGGAAACAGGACCGGTAAGATGTACAAGTTCTACTACGGGGAGGTTCTCGACGAGGCGCCGCAAGGGCAGCGGGAGCGCGAGCGCACGGCGCTCGAGCGGTCGATCGAGATGCTCGCGAAGGCGGAGGAGAAGGGGACGACCTCCATCGAGGCCGTCGAGGCCTTGCATTTCGTACGGCGGTTGTGGGGGATCTTTGTCGAGGATCTCGCCAAGCCCGAGAACGGGCTGCCGCAAAAGCTCCGAGCCGATCTGGTCTCCGTGGGGCTCTGGGTGATGCGTGAGACCGAGGAGATCCGGCATGGCCGGTCGAAGGACTTCAAGGCGATCATAGAGGTCAGCAAGACAATTTCAGAGGGACTCCGATGAGCAAGAGTACGTCACCTTTCGCTGCGCGCAGGCGAAAGGGTCTTCATCAACGGCGCCGTGATCAAGGCCGATCGGCGGGTGTCGATCGAGCTCATGAATGACGCCACCTACCTGCTCGAGAGCCAGGTGCTCCAGCCCAAGGACACGACGACGCCGCTGAGGCAGCTCTATTTCGTCGTGCAGACGATGCTCATGGATCCGCGACACGTCGAAGCGGCGCGGCAGATGTTCGAGATCACGTACACCTCGCTCATGCTCGCCTTCGCCAACAAGCAGATCCTCGCGGCCCTTGTCGGGGTGCGCGGGCCTCGTCGAGAAGGGCGACGTTTTCGAGGCGCTCGACGACGCTGCGCGGGCTCTTCGCGCTGGAGGACCAGATCCTCGGCAACACGCCTGCGGCTCCGGTCAGAGCTTCTGGAGGCAGTGTGATGGCAGTCGATGCAGTCTCAGGCGCTACGGCGCAACGCAACACACCGACGACGAACGACACGGCCAAGGCGGCGACGGTCGACTACGACGCGTTCCTCAAGCTTCTGGTCGCTCAGCTCAAGAACCAGGATCCGACCAATCCGACGGACTCCGCCGAGTTCATGGCGCAGCTGGCGTCGTTCTCGAACGTCGAGCAGTCGGTCAAGGCGAACACGAAGCTCGACAGCCTGATCACGTCGCTGGCGCTGACGCAGGCCGACGGGCTGATCGGCAAGACGGTAACCTCTTCCGACGGCGACGATCTCGGGCGTGGTGAACTCGGTGCGCATCGTCAGCGGCGGTGCGGTCGCGATGCTCACGAACGGCAAGGAGCTGCCTCTCGAGGCGGGCATTACGGTGAAGGCCAATGAACCCAGCTGACGCGCTCGATATCGGCCAGGCGGCGATCTGGACGGTGATAATCGCCTCCGCGCCCGCGGTGGCCGGGGCGATGGCTGATCGGCATCATCATCGCGCTGCTGCAGGCGCTTGACCCAGGTCCAGGAGGTCACGCTGACCTTCGTGCCGAAGATCATCGCCATCCTGCTCATCATGTCGTTCACGGCGCCGTTCGTGGGCGCCGTCATCTTCACGTTTGCCGAGCAGACCTACGCGCGCATCCCGAACGGGTTCTAGTCCGCATTCCGACGAGCAGGCTTCGCCCGGCGTGAAAGCGGGGCGGGGCTGCTTGCCTGGCTGCGGCCGGCACACAACCTTCGCGCAAGCTTCGTTCGCCAAGCTCGCAGGCCTCGCCGCAGTTTCGAGGGTTTGATGGCCACGATTGCCGCCGTTCAGGGGAAGCAGGACCGCGACGGCGCGCGCGACGTCAGCTTTGCCGCTCGGCATCATCTTCATCCTGACGGTTCTGTTCCTGCCGCTGCCCGCGATCCTGATCGACGTCGGGCTCGCGTTCTCGATCGCGTTCGCGGTGCTGATCCTGATGGTCGCCCTGTGGATCCACAGGCCGCTCGAGTTCTCGGCCTTTCCGACGGTGCTTCTGATCGCGACGCTGCTCCGGCTCGCGCTCAATATCGCGACGACGCGCCTCATCCTGTCGAACGGCGCGCAGGGCTACGACGCGGCCGGGCACGTGATCGCCGGGTTTGCGAATTTCGTCATGGGCGGCGACTTCGTCATCGGCACGGTGGTGTTCGTGATCCTGATCACCGTCAACTTCCTCGTCATCACCAAGGGTGCGTCGCGCATCGCCGAGGTCGGCGCGCGCTTCACCCTCGATGCCATCCCCGGCAAGCAGATGGCGATCGACGCCGACCTCTCGGCGGGCACGATCGACGAGAAGGAGGCGATGCGGCGCAGGCGCGAGCTCGAGGAGGAGAGCTGCCTTCTTCGGCTCGATGGACGGTGCGTCGAAGTTCGTGCGCGGCGACGCGATCGCCGGCATCATCATCACGGCGGTCAACGTCTTCGGCGGCATCATCATCGGCGTCACGCGCCACGACATGACGCTCGCCACCTCCGCCGACGTGTTCGTGCGGCTCTCGGTCGGCGACGGTCTCGTGACGCAGATCCCGGCGCTCATCATCTCGCTGGCCGCGGGCCTGCTCGTGTCGAAGGGCGGCACGCGGGGCTCCGCCGAGATGGCGGTTTCTGCCCAGCTCGGCCACTATCCCCGCGCGCTCTCCGTCGCCGGCATGGTCGTGCTGGCGCTGGCGCTTGCACCCGGCCTGCCGTTCATCCCGTTCGCGGCGCTGGCCGGGGTCATGCTGTTCATCGCCTACACGATCCCGCGCAAGCTCGCCGAGGCGCAGGCGGCGGAGGCGGCGAAGGTGCGCGACGCGGAGGCGAAGTCGCAGGAGGAGGCGCGCCAGTCGGTCAAGGAGCAGCTCAGGACGGCCGAGGTCGAGATCTGCCTCGGCAAGCAGCTCGCGACGGCGCTGCTCGGCTCGCAGGGCGAGCTCGCGCACCGGGTCGGGCGCATGCGGCGCTCGTTCGCCAAGCAGTACGGATTCGTGGTGCCGGAGATCAAGATCACCGACGACCTCACGATCGCGAGCAAGACCTATCAGATCAAGATCCACGGCACGGTGGTGAGCAGCGAGGAGCTGCGCATCGGCGACGTGCTCGTCATCACCGGCGACGGGCCGGTGCCGGACGTGCCGGGCGACGAGGCGCGCGAGCCGGCGTTCGGCATGAAGGCGATGTGGGTCTCGGAGATGTTCGCCAACGCGGTGAAGCGCGAGGGCTTCAATCCCGTCGACCCGATGTCGGTGATGCTGACGCATCTGCGCGAGGTCATCCGCGGCAATCTCTCGCAGCTCCTCTCCTACAAGGACATGCGCGGGCTGCTCGACCGGCTCGAGCCCGAGTACCGGCGCCTGGTCGACGAGATCATCCCGTCGCAGATCTCGTACTCGGGCCTGCAGGCGGTGCTCAAGCTCCTGCTCGCCGAGCGCATCTCGATCCGCAACCTGCATCTCATTCTCGAATCGATCGCCGAGATCGCGCCGCACGTGCGCCGCGCCGAGCAGATCGCCGAGCATGTGCGCATGCGCATGGCGCAGCAGATCTGCGGCGATCTCGCGGACGGCGGCACGCTCAAGGTGCTGCGCCTCGGCAACCGCTGGGACCTCGCGTTCCACCAGAGCCTCAAGCGCGACGCGAAGGGCGAGGTCGTCGAGTTCGACATCGATCCGAGGCTGATCGAGCAGTTCGGCAGCGAGGCATCGAAGGTCATCCGCGGCCTCCTGGATCAGGGCCACCAGTTCGTGCTGGTCTCGGCGCCCGACGCGCGGCCCTACGTCCGCATGGTGACGGAGCGGCTCTTCCCGACGCTGCCGGTGCTGTCGCATCTCGAGATCGCGCGCGGCGTGCAGATCAAATCGCTCGGCACCATCTCGTGATCCCGATCACCGCAGGAACGGTGTTGCTGACGTTTCTGGTGTTCTGCAGGATCGGCGGCTGCCTGATGCTGATGCCGGGGTTCGCGAGCCCGCGCATGCCGGTTCACGTGCGCATCTTCATTGCGGTCTCGGTGACGCTGGCGCTGGCGCCGATGCTGGTGCCGTCGCTCACGGGCGAGCTCAAGGATCTGCCGCCTGCGCTCATGGCGCAGCTCCTCATCTCGGAGACGCTGATCGGCGCCGTCATCGGGCTCATGGGGCGCATCTTCATGTTCGCGCTGCAGTTCATGGGCGTGGCGACGGCGTCGTTCATCGGCTTTTCCGGCATGGCCGATCCGCCGGTCGAGGAGGCCGAGCCGGCGCCGGCGATCGCGACGATGTTCACGCTCACGGCGACCGTGCTCGTGTTCCTCACGGGGCTGCACGTCGAGATCTTCAAGGCGCTTTCGGCCTCCTACTCGGTGCTCAAGGTCACCGATCTGTTCGACACGCGGTTCGCGCTCTCCAAGCTCACGGACACGGCGTCCGACGCGTTCTTCCTGGTGGCGCAGCTCGCGAGCCCGTTTCTCGTCTACTCGCTGATCATCAACTTCCTGTTCGGCATCATGAACAAGCTGACGCCGCAGATTCCGGTCTACTTCATCTCGTTCCCGTTCGTGCTCGCCGGAGGGCTCATGCTTCTCTACTTCACGTTCGGCGAAATCCTGCGCCTGTTCGTCACCGGCTTTCAGACCTTTCTCGCCAACGGGTGAGGCGCCATGAAGGACCGGGCGCGGACGGCGGAGCGCATCGTCGACGTGCAGAGGCAGTTGCACCGGATCGAGGAGCTCAAGTACGCCCAGATCCAGCAGAAGCTCGCGCAGGCCGAGACGGATCAGCTCGGAGCTCACGCAGGCGCTTGTCCGAGGACGAAGCGCTGCACGGGCTCTTCGTCGACATGACGGTGCGCCGCCTGATCGCGCTCCGGCAGGAGGCGGCGCGGCTCGGGGCCGAGCTCGAGGAGCAGGCCAAGGCGCTGATCGAGCACGGCGGGCGGCTCAAGAACGCCGAGCGGCTCAGGGACGATCTCGACGTCGAGGTCCGGCGCGTCGACGAGCGCAAGGAGCTCGAGCAGATGCTCGAGGTGACGCTCGCCAGGGGCGACGCAAGCCTCAAGCAAGACCGCTGAGTCATTCTCAGCCAAACGGTGGCTTGAGGACTGATCAATTTGCCCGTCAATCTGTCGCTGAGCTCAACCATTCAGCCCGTGTCGACGATGGCGACCGCGGGCGCCGAAGACGTTCGCGCCGAAGTCGACGCGGGACGTGCCGAAGGAGTTCGAGGCCTTCGTGCTGCAGACCTTCATCCAGGAGATGCTGCCCAAGAACGCCGAAGGGCGTCTACGGAACCGGCATCGCCGGCGACATCTGGCGCTCGATGCTGTCCGAGAAGCTCGCCTACGAGGTCGCGGACCGCGGCGGTCTCGGCATCGCGGACCAGGTTCGCGCTTCGGAAGCGATCAAGGCCATGCAAGGCCCTCTGTCGCGACAGGGGGATCGGCGCACGCCGGCATCCGACGCCCCGGCACAGAGTCCCTGCGGCTTCTGAAACGTCTGCGGATGGCGCCGACTCGGGCTGGCGCACCGTCGTCGAGCGGAGCTAGCCCGTGCTGCAGCGAAACCCATATCAAGCGCCGTCGCAGCCCGCCCTGCCGGGCGCCACGGCGGCTGCCGTCTGCCGAGCGGGGCAAAGCCCGTGGCCAGCGCCGCCATCGAGATCGTGATCCAGCGGCTCGAGGAGGTCGTCGATCAGGAGACGGCGGCGCTCGAGGAGCCGCAAGGCGGTCGACCTCAAGGACTTCAACGACCGCAAGAGCCATGCGCTGCTCGATCTCACGCGGGCGCTGCGCCAGATGCAGGCCGGCGGCGCAAGCCAGGCGCATCTCAAGAGCCGCTCGCTGAGCCTGCGGGCCAAGCTCGAGATCAACCGCCGAGTTCTGCAAATGCATCTCGAGGCCGTGCGCGAGGTGTCGACGACGCTCGCCGACGCGATCCGCGAGCAGGACTTCGGACGGCACCTACAGCCCGTCGGTTCGCATGGCCTACAAAACGTCATGATGAAGCTTCTCTTCGTCGGCCTATGGGCCTGCGCCGTGTCGCTCGGGGCGACCTACGGCGTGATCGAGTGGAAGCTCAAGCAGTCGGGGGCGCACGAGGCCGAGGAAGGGCCGCGCGAAGCTCGTGGAGGTCAAGACCAAGGCCATCAACGTGCCGATCATCGCCGACGGCGCCGTGCAGGGCTACATCATCGCGCAGTTCGTCTTCACGGTCGACTCCAAGATCATGCGCGACATGCCGGTCAAGCCCGACGTCTATCTGCTCGACGAGGCGTTCAAGACGATCTACGCGGGCGAGAAGGTCAACTTCCGCCAGATGAAGCGGCAGGACCTGCCGGCGCTCGCCAAGCAGCTCGG
Organism: uncultured Actinomycetes bacterium; assembly: GCA_963781315.1. Classification (GTDB taxonomy): domain Bacteria; phylum Actinomycetota; class Thermoleophilia; order Gaiellales; family Gaiellaceae; genus PALSA-600. The sequence continues at coordinate 11,068 of CAWAFJ010000001.1, forward strand.
CGAGAACGTCAACAAGCGGCTCGGCGCCACGCTGGTGCACGACGTGCTCATCGATCAGCTGAGCTACGTGCCGAAGGAAGAAGTCCGCGGCGGCGCGAAGAAATCCTGATCGACTAGGTTGGGCTGCGTCCCGCCGCCTTTGCGCCTTCGTCCTTGGGTCGGCGAAGTGAACGCGCGCGCGATCTCCTGGAAGGCGTCGGTGCTCGCGGCGTCGCTCAGGCTCTGCTTCATGACCTCGTAGATCTTCGGGACCAGATCGATGGCGTTGTCGAGCTCGGGGTCGGCGCCGCGATGGTAGCCGCCCATGAGGCGCAGGTCGCGCGTGTCCTCGAACTGGGCGATCATGGCGCGCAGCTTCATGACGAGCCCGCGCTGCTCGGCGCGTCCAGACGGCGTTGGCGAGGCGCGACACCGAGGTCAGCACGTTGACCGCGGGGTAGCGGCCCTGGTCGGCGATGGCGCGCTCGAGCACGATGTGGCCGTCGAGGGTGCCGCGGATGCTGTCGGCGATGGGGTCGTTGTGGTCGTCGCCGTCGACGAGCACCGAGAAGACGCCGGTGATCGAGCCCATGCCCTCCTCGCCGGGCCCGGCGCGCTCGAGCAGCTTCGGCAGCTCGCTGAAGACGGACGGCGTATAGCCGCGCGCGACCGGGCGCCTCGCCGGCGGCGAGCGCCACCTCGCGTGTGGCGTGGGCGAAGCGCGTCACCGAATCGACGATGAGGAGCACGTTCTCGCCGGCGTCGCGGAAGGATTCGGCGATCGAGAGCGCCGTCTTCGGCGCCAGGCGGCGCATCATCGGGCTTTCGTCGCCGGTCGACACGACGGTCACGGCGCGCGCCCGGTTCTGGAGCAGGGCGTCCTCGAGGAACTCGCGCACCTCGCGGCCGCGCTCGCCGACGAGGGCCAGCACCACGGTGTCGAAGCCCCGCGAGCGGGTGAGCATGGAGAGAAGCGTCGACTTGCCGACGCCGGAGCCGGCAAAGATGCCGATGCGCTGGCCGGCGCAGAGCGGCGTGAAGAGGTCGAGGACGCGCACGCCGGTCTTCAGCGGCGCGCGAACCCGGTGGCGGCGCATGGCGGCCGGCGGCTCGCGATCGCACGAGAACTGCGCGGTCGCCCTCGGTCAGCGGTCCGCCGCCGTCGATCGGCGCGCCGAGGGCGTTGATGACGCGGCCTTTCCAGGAGGGGTGCGGGCGAAGGCTGACGAAGCCGTGCCGCCAGGCCGTCTCGCCGAGGCCGGTCTGGATCGTTGCCTCGAAGGGCTTCACGGTGGCGCCGCTCTCGTCGACGCGCACGACCTCGGCGAGCTGGGAGCCGGTGCCGGAGCCGAGGCTCACGCATTGGCCGAGCTTCAAGTGGCGCGACAGGCCGGAGACGCGGAAATAGGCAGGCGTCACCTGGGTCACCACGCCGCCGACGTTGGCAAACGAGAGCGTGGCGGCGGCGCGGCCGACGACCTCGTCGAGGGCGTCGAGCTCATGGCGCGGACGTGCGGCGGGGATGCAGCGCGCTTTCGAGTTCGCCTTCGCTCTCAGTCATGACGGCCTAACCTGACCTTTGGCCGCAGTGGGGAGTGCGGCGGCTCAATCGCGAAGGAGGCGCCTAAGGGCTCGCGTTAGCCCGTCTCGCCGAGCGTCTTGATGGCGTCGTCGAGCGTGGTTTCGGTCTGGCGTATCGCGCCGCTCATCGAATCGAAGGCGCGCTGCACCATGATCATCTTGGAGATTTCCATGACGGGGTTGACGTTGGCGCGCTCGACGAAGCCCTGGTTGACGCCGACCCTGCTGAAGTCGAGCGCGGGCTGCGCCGGCTGATCCGGGATGACGCCCGAGTTCTCGAAGCGGTTGAGCTTTGCCGTTTCGGGGATCGTGAACAGGCCGAGTGCGCCGACCTGGCGCTTGCCCTGAGAGATGGTGCCGTCGGGCGCGATCGCCGGTGCGCCGCCGGCGGGGTTCAGCTGGACTGGCGCGCCGCCGACGTCGAGCACGGGATAGCCGTTGAGCGTCTGCAGCTCGCCGGTCGGCGTCATCTGCATGCGGCCGTCGCGGGTGTAGATGTTGCCGGCCGGCGTCTGGATGGAGAGCCAGGCGTCGCCCTTGACGGCGACGTCGAAGGGATTGTCGGTCTTGACGAACTCGCCGGTCGTGCGCGACAGATAGGTGATGCCGGGCGAGACGAAGGCCGTCGGGTCGGCGGTCGAGCTCGAAATCAGCTGCTCGAACTTGATCTCCTCGGCGCGGAAGCCCGCCGTCGACGAGTTGGCGACGTTGTTGGAGATCGCCTCGATGCGGCGCATCAGGGCCATCTGGGCGGACAGCGAGACATACAAGCTAGATTGCATTCGATTGCCTCCGGGATTGGGGCTGCTGGAGGCTCTTAGGCGCCACCTGGGGCTGGCGCGCCGTGTCGGAAAGCGACCGCGTTAAGTCGGCGCTAACAATTCTGTAGCTTGCTGAGGTGGTGACCACGGCGCTTTTGCCTTGCGAAGCACTGCCGAAATTGTGCGCAAGGCGCCTTACCTCAAGCTGACTTATGCCCGTTCAGCGCATGCCGGTATTGATCAGGCTCGCACAAGGACGGCGCCGTTAGAAGTATTATGACGAACGCAACCCGCGAGGCGCTCTCGTGACGATTCTCCTCGGACTCGTAATCACGCTGGTCTGCATGCTCGGCGGGTTCATGGCCATGGGCGGCCACGTCGCGGTGCTCATTCAGCCGTGGGAGTTCGTGATCATCCTCGGGACGTCGCTCGGCACGTTCATCGTCGCCAACCCGATGAAGGTGATCAAGGACACGATGAAGGGCTTCGGCGAGGCGTTCAAGAACAAGGCGCCGACCAGCCGCGAGTATCTGGACGTCCTCGGCCTCCTCTACACGCTGATGCGCGAGCTTCGCAGCAAACCGCGCAACGAGGTCGAGAAGCACATCGACAAGCCGGACGAGTCGGCGATCTTCCAGAAGTTCGCGACCGTGCTCGAGAACGAGAACCTCACGATTTTCATTTGCGACTACTGCCGCCTGATCATCATCGGCAACGCCCGCACGCACGAGGTCGAGGCGCTGATGGACGAGGAGATCCAGACGCTGCGCCACGACCGGCTCAAGGCCTATCACGCGGTCACGGCGGTCGCCGACGGCCTGCCGGCGATCGGCATCATCGCCGCGGTGCTCGGCGTGGTCAAAGCGATGGGTGCGCTTGCCGAGCCGCCGGAGGTGCTGGGGCGCCTGATCGGTGCGGCGCTCGTCGGCACGTTTGCGGGAATTTTCTTTTCGTACGCCGTCTTCGGTCCGATTGCGACAAAGATCAAGACGAGCCGCGAGAAGCAGATGCGGCTCTACATCATGGCCAAGCAGACGCTGCTCGCCTTCATGAACGGCGCCATGCCGCAGGTCGCTGTCGAATACGGACGCAAGACGATCTCGGCCTACGAGCGGCCGACCATCGACGATGTGGAGCAGGAGACGGTGGGCGGCGGGTCCGGCGAAGCCAAGAAGGCCGCATGATCGCGACACGCGCACGAGTTTCAGCGCCCATCACATGATCTGGAATACTCTGACGTAAGGTGAGTTTATATGAGCCAAGATCCAGGTACTGAATTCCGCCCCGCCGCCGCGGAGCTTGCGACGGTGACCGAAGAGCCGCCGGCGCCTGTGGAGGTGGCTGGGCAATTGTCGAAGATGAGCGACGTGCCGCAGCGGCCGCGGCATCTCGAGACCGTCATGCAGATCCCGGTCTCGGTGAAGATCGTGCTGGGCTCCGCGACCATGCCCGTCGCCAACGTCCTGAAGCTCGGGCGCGGCGCGGTCGTGCCGCTCGACCGCAAGGTCGGCGAGCCGGTCGACGTCGTGGTCAACGGCCGCATCGTCGCGCGGGGCGAGGTCGTGGTGCTCGACGAGGACAGCTCGCGGTTCGGCGTCTCGCTCACCGAAGTGATCGGCATCTCGGGACCCAACCGCGCTGCCTGACGGCTCGATGGCCGTCGGGTGCGGTTTCGGGCACCGGTACCTAGCGACAACGCGAAGACCACGAAGGTCCGGAACTCTCTTCTATGGCCGAGACAAACGACAGAGAGAGTAAAACCGAGGAGGCAACGGAGAAGAAAATCCGTGACTCGGTCGAGAAGGGCCGGGTTCCGCACTCCAAGGAAGCTGCAGCGCTGGCGTCCATCATCGCCATCCTGGCGGCGATCATCTTCCTGCTCACGGGCAACGCCGTCCGCCTCAGGTTCTCGCTCGAGACCTTCATCGACAATCCAGGCGGCTTCCGGCTCGAGAGCAGCGCGGACGCGGTGGCTATCATGCAGGCGGCGCTCTCGGACGCGGCACTCCTGGTCTTTCCGGTGGTGCTGGTCATCGGCATAGGCGGCATCGCCGCCTCGCTCCTGCAGAACCAGCCGCAGATGGTGCTCGACCGAATCAAGCCCGAGCTGTCGCGGATTTCGCTCACGAAGGGGTGGACGCGCATTTTCGGCCTGCAGGGCATGGTCGAGTTCCTGAAGTCGCTGTTCAAGGTGTCGATCGTCGGCGCGGCCGGATACATGGCACTCGCCTCCTCGCACAGGGATTTCATCAACGCGCTGTTCATGGAGCCCTCCGCGATTCCGGGGCTCATTCAGAGCCTCCTGGTGCGCTTCCTTTCGGCGGTTGCAGTCGCAACCGCGGTGCTCGTCGCGGCGGACCTCGCCTGGTCGCGGGTCTCGTGGCGGCGCGACCTGCGCATGAGCCGCCAAGAGGTCAAGGACGAGCTCAAGCAGACGGAAGGCGATCCGCTCATCAAGATGCGCCTGCGCTCGCTGCAGCGTGACAGGTCGCGCAAACGCATGATGGCGCAGGTGCCGAGAGCGACGCTCGTCATCGCCAACCCGACACACTATTCGATCGCCCTGCGTTATGTTCGGGAAGAAGGAGGCGCGCCACTCGTTCTAGCTAAGGGGAAGGATCTCATCGCCCTCAAGATACGCTTTATCGCCGAGGAAAACGGGATCCCCATTTACGAGGACAAGGCGCTGGCACGGTCGCTCTACGACAAGGTGGAGGTCGAACGGATGATTCCGCAGGAGTTCTACAAGGCTGTTGCCGGCATCATCCTGTTCCTCGGCGCGCGCGGAAAGCCTGCCCGCCCGGTGATGTAAAGGATTACGAAAATGCTGAAGCAAGGGAGAGACTATACTCGCGAGCGCGAAAAGGCGCTGGCGGAAGGCATGCGGGACGTCGCGTCCGAGCTGCGTCTCGTCGATCCGGCCGACTTCATCGCTTTTCTCAGGACCGAGCAATTCGGAAATATCCGCAGCCTCGTCAATTCGTCGACGGAAATGTTCTTCAGGCCGGGCACGATCAGCTTCGGCCTCTCGGGAGAGGTCGATCTCAAGTGGGGCTCGCCGCCCTGCGTCTCGCTCGACATGGAATTTCACAACATGAACGTGAGCGCGTACTTCCGCCTCATCCTGCAAGAGGTGCAGGCCGGCATCGACATCAGCTACGTCTCGTTCGAAGGCGGGTCGGCGAATCCGGACGAAAACACGCATCGCCTGATCGAGGCGATCGCGGAAGCACGTCTCGTGCCGGCCGCGGCGATCGGCCTCGAGAGCGTCGCGCGCGCCTAGAGCGTGATCGGTGCCATCAATTGAGCTTGAGCTCGGTCCCGACGAGCTTGAGCTCGCATGGCTTGATCAGCTTGGTATGCGCAACGAGAACCCTGAACAGCTTGCCGTCGAGATTTCGCGTCCAGAAGTCGAGAAAGCTCGCGAGCTTGGGAAAGCGCGGGTGGAGATCGTAGTCCTGCCAGATGTAGCTCTGGATCAGCGCCGGATGGTCGGGAAGGCGGTAGATGATTTCCGCGGTCGTCAGGCTGTAGCCGGCGACCAATGAGGCGAAGTCTCTGTCGGGTGTCGTCAAGGTCCGCTCCTGCGTCCGATCGAGCGCAAGCACATACAAGACAAGATAGGCGAGATTCGCGGCAAGAAAAGATGGATTCTTTCAGCGATATCAATTGTGTAGCAGCCAGTGTTGCGGTTTGCTAACAGTGGCAGCTCCGTGCCATCCATCGGCAAGGCAGCCGACAGGCATCCCAGGTATGCTCGGCATTGCTCACTCGCTCGCACGGCCCCGATGCTTGAAACCGCTCTCACCAGCTTCACGACATTCTTCGCCACCGTCGGCCCGATCGAGGCGGCGGTGGTGTTCGCGACGCTGACGCCGATCATCGAGCGCTTGCGGCGGCGCGATCGCCGTCCGCGCGACGTTGATCGCGACCGCCATCCTCTTCGCGGCTACGCTCGCCGGCGGGCCGCTGCTGCGCCAGCTCGGCGTCACGATCCCGGCCTTGCAGACGGCGGGCGGGATCATCCTGCTCATGATCGCCCTCGAGATGGTGTTCGCGCGCCCGACCAGCGCCTTCAAGCTGACGCCGCCGGAAGGCGCCGAGGCGCAGACCAAGGACGATCTCGCCGTGTTCCCGCTGGCGACGCCGCTGCTGGCGGGGCCCGGCGCGATGAGCGCCGGGATCCTGCTCGCGGCCAACGCGCATACGATGCGGCGGTGCTCTGGCGATCACGTCGCGGCGCTCTTGCGGCGGTCATGGTGGCGACGCTGTGCTGCTGCTGCTCGCGCACGAGGTGACGCGCATCCTCGGAGTGACTGCGCAACGCGTGCTGATGCGCGTCTTCGGCATTCTGCTCGCGGCCATCGCCGTGCAGGCGCTGTTCAACGGCCTCGGTGCGAGCGGACTGTTCCCATCGACGCCTGAGAACGCGCAATGGCGGCTAGTGATCGCTGCGGCCTCGCGTAGCCGGTCAGCCGCATCTCGGCCGCGGCGCCGCGGCGGCCGAATCACAAGGTTCGGACAAGATTGAGGCCTTCTACACCAATGCAGGAGATCCATAACGGGGGCGGACCATGGATCCGGTCAACATTTTCGCTGTCGCCTCGAAGCAGCAACCGGTGGCTCGTCGTCCGACAGTCGACCGTCGCACAGAACATCGCGAACGCGAACACGCCCGGCTACAAGGCCGTCGACGTCGAGCCTTTCGAAGCTGCGCTCGATCAACGCGACTGAGATGGCGAGCACGCGCGCCCGGCCAGATGGCGCGCGATCGGGCCCGTCGTCCTGGAGATCGACGGCACGAGACTCGGTCGAGGAGCAGCGTCGTGGCAGAGATCGTGCACTCGGGCAACAGCGTCAAGTTCATCGAGCAGCAGCTCGATGAAGTGCGAGTCGAGATCAGCGGGGCGTACGTTCGGGCAACACCGAGCGCTCAGTGCAAGGCGTTTCATCGCATGCTGATGGCGGCCGCTCGCGGGGAGTAATCGATGGTCGATCCGATGAAGGTCGCGATCAAGGTTGCCGCCTCGGGCATCGAGGCGCAGTCGCGGCGCATGCTGGTCGTGTCCGAAAACCTCGCCAACGCGAACTCGACCGGCAAGACGCCCGGGCGCCGATCCCTATACGCGCAAGACGATCAGCTTCGCGAGCGAGATGGACGAGGCCAAGGGCGCGCGCCTCGTCAAAGTCGACCACGTCGATCGTCGACCGAGGCGCCGTTCCGCATCGAGCACGATCCGAGCCATCCGGCGGCGGACGCCAAAGGCTACGTCAAGATGCCCAACGTCGACATGCTCGTCGAGCTCGCCGACATGCGCGAAGCCAACCGCTCGTACGAAGCCAACCTGCAGGTCGTCAAGCAGGCGCGCTCGCTCATTTCGATGACCATCGATCTGCTGAGGAGCCAGTGATGCTGAACGGGGTCTGCCGCACCGACAATGACGCCGAGCGTCGGCACGCCGCCGGCGTCACGGGGCCGTCGCCCGCGCCGACACCGGCGCCGACTCGCCGGCAGACACGGCGGCGCTGCCGAGCGACTTCGGCGCCGTGCTCGGGCAGATGGCGATGGACGCCATCGGACGGTCAAGACCGGCGAGGCGACGTCGATCGCCGGCGTCCAGGGCAAGGCGACGGTGCAGCAGGTCGTCGAGGCGGTGATGGCGGCCGAGCAGACGCTGCAGGCCGGCGTCGCCATTCGCGACAAGGTCGTGTCGGCCTATCTCGAAATCAGCCGCATGTCGATTTGATCGTGAGGCGAGGAACGTCGTATGAGAGCGCTTGCGATCGCTGCCACGGGCATGAACGCCCAGCAGACCAACATGGAGGTGATCGCGAACAACATCGCGAACATCAACACGACCGGCTTCAAGCGCGCGCGCGCGGAGTTCACCGATCTCCTCTATCAGGCCGAGCGCCTGTCAGGCGCGCCGACGCGCGGCGGGCAGGACGCAGCGTGCCGGAAGGCGCCTACGTCGGTCTCGGCGTGCGGACGGCGCGATCCGCAATCTGCACATGCAGGGCGCGCTGACGCAGACCGGCAACAAGCTCGACCTGGCGCTCAACGGGCGCGGCTGGTTCCAGATCGACGGGCGCCAACGGCGAGCTCTTCTATACGCGCGCCGGCGCCTTCAACAAGAACGCGCAACGGCCAGCTCGTGACGCTCGACGGCTACCAGGTGCAGCCGGCGATCACGATTCCGCACGGACGCGCACGACATCATCGTCAACGAGACCGGCGAGGTGTTCGTCGACCGACGGACGCCAGACGCCACGCCGACGCAGCTCGGCCAGCTCGACGCTCGCGACCTTCGTCAACGATACCGGCCTCGAGCCGCTGGGCGGCAATCTCTACAGGAGACGGCAGTCGTCGGGGACCGCGACCGTCGGCGTGCCGGCGATCCGGGCTTCGGCAGCGTCCATCAGGGCTATCTCGAGAGTTCGAACGTCGATCCGGTGAAGGAAATCACCGAGCTGATCTCCGCGCAGCGCGCCTACGAGATGAACTCGAAGGTCATCCAGGCCGTCGATCAGATGTTCGGCACCGTCTCCAACGGGATCCGGTAGTCTCTTCGGAGCGTGAGTCTTGTCGATGCGATTGCGATCGTGGGGGCGGGCCTCGCTGCAGGCTTCGCATTGGCGTTTGCGGCGGGCCACGCCATCGCGGCGGAGCAGGCGCAGATCCCCGTGCCGCGCGCCTGGCGATCTATCCGGGCGAGGTAATCGGCGAGAGCCAGCTCATCGATCGGCCCTATCCGTCGCAGGCGGTGATGGGGGCCTCGTGTTCGCGAACCGGATGGGCCTCGTCGGCAAGGTCGCCGAGCAGACGCTTCTCGCCCGACGCACCGATCGGCATCGGCGCCGTCCGCGAGCCGTTCGCGGTCAAGCAGGGCCAGCCGCGATGGTCGTGTTCCAATCGGGGGCGCTCGTCATCTCGACGACGGCCGTGCCGCTGCAGCCGGGCGCCGATCGGCGAGACCATCAGCCTGCGCAATCACCGATAGCGGCACGACCATTCGCGGGCGTCATTCAAGCGGACGGCAGGGTTCGCGTGGGTATGCCATGATGCGATGGCTTTGCATCGCCCTGGTCTCCTCATCTGGGCCGCGGCGTCGAAGCCGCGATCCGCATCAAAGACATCACCTCCGGTGCAGGGCGTGCGCGCCAACCAGCTCGTCGGCTACGGCCTCGTCGTCGGCCTCAACGGGACCGGCGACAGCCTCCGCAACTCGCCGTTCACCGAGCAGTCGCTGCAATCGATGCTCGACTCAGATGGGCGTCAACGTCGCGCCGGCGAACTTGCGCACGAAAAACATCGCCGCCGTGCTGGTGACCGCGGATCTGCCGCCCTATTCGGGCAAGGGCTCGCGCATCGACGTCACGGTCTCGTCGCTCGGCGACGCCACGTCGCTCGCCGGCGGCTCGCTGGTGATGACGCCGCTCTCGGGCGCCGACGGCGCGATCTATGCGGTGGCGCAGGGGCCGGTCGCGATCGGCGGTTTCCAGGCGCAGGGGAAGGCGGAGTTGCTCAGCCAGAACGTGCCGACGACGGGCCGCATCCCCAACGGCGCGCTGGTCGAGCGCGAGGTCAGAGGCCGGCTCGACGACGAGGAGGTGCTCGTGCTCGAGCTGCGCAACCCGGATTTCAGCACGGCGGTGAAGATCGCCGACGCCGATCAACGCCTACACGCAGGAAGCGCTACGGGCGCCGAACGGCGCGCGAGCGGGATTTGCGGACGGTCACGCTTACGCGCCGCCCGACGTCGGCGCGGCGCGGTTTCTGGCCGAGATCGGCGAGCTTCCACCGAGACCCGATGCACCGGCACGCGTCGTGATCGACGAGCGGACGGGAACGGTCGTCATCGGGCGCGACGTCAGGTCTCGACGGTCGCCGTCTCGCACGGCAGCCTCACAGTGCGCGTCACCGAGAGCGCAGCAGGTGTCGCAGCCGCTGCCGTTCTCGGACGGGCGAGACGGTGGTCACCCCCGAGACCTTCGTCGGCGTCAACCAGGAGGGATCCAATCTCGCCATGTTGGCAGGAACCGACCTCGAGACAGTTGTGCGCGGCCTCAACATGATGGGCCTCAAGCCGACCGGCATCATCGCCATCCTGCAGGCGATCAAGACCGCGGGTGCACTGCAGGCCGAGCTCGTCGTGCAATGATGCGGTTTCAGCAATACGCCGACGGCGCAGAGCGGGTTGCCGACCGGGGCGGGGGTGCTCTCGCTCGCTGGCGCGGTGGCATTCGTCGGGGTTTTTGCTGGCGCGCCGGGCGTAGGAGCGCAGGGGTGGGGAGAGCCCGTCGTCACCAAGGCTTATGAAAGCGCGATCGTCGAGCCGGTAGCGCGCACGGCGCAGTTCGCGGCCCCGCGCGTGCTCGAGCTGCCGCAGGCGACCGTCTCGGAGCAGCCGTGGAGCCCGATCATCACCGGCGCCATCGGCAGCGCAGAGAGCGCTGAGGGCGCGCCGGACCCAATCGCTAAGTCGCCGCCGAAGAAGCCGGCGCAGCCCGTCGCCAAGGCTGATGAGGTGACGCGGCAGAAGACGGCGCAGCGGCTCGCCGAGGCCGCCGTCGAGCAGGGGCGCGCGCCAGCGGCCACGGCCGAGGTCGCCGCGACTGCCGCGATCCCTGTGGCTCCGGTCAAGCCGCTTGAATTGCTGCCGCCCGGCGCGAGCCCGGTGCAGCAATACTGCTTCAACACCACCGACGCCGTCGCGGATGCCCGCGTCGCGTGGCAGGCCAAGAAGATCGCCGACATGGAGGGCGAGCTCGACAAGCGCGTCGCGCTGCTCGAGACGAAGACGGAAGAATTCAAGACGTGGCTCGCGCGGCGCGACGAATTCTCGAAGAAGGCCCAGGAGAAGCTCGTCGCCTTCTACACGCGCATGCGCCCCGACGCGGCCGCGCTGCAGCTGGCGGCCATGGACGAGGAGACGGCAGCGGCCGTACTGACCAAGATCGACGCCAAGGCGGCGAGCGCCGTCATGAGCGAGATGGAGCCGGCTCGCGCCGCGAAGCTCGCGGGGATCATCTCGGGGGCGGGCGGAAGATTCCGCGCCCGAAGCCCCACAAGCCCCAGGTCGAGGGAGCGCTGCCTGCCAAACCTCAGGCCGAGGGTGCTCCGACGACACCAGCCGGTACTCCGGCTGACAGCGGCGCGGAGGCGCAAGGACGGAAGTCATGAAGCTGGCCGCCATTTCGTTGCTGATGCTACTGGGCGCCGCGGCTAGCGGATGCGCCACGGATCCGCGCGACATCAACCGGGAGCCGGCGCTGACAGCGGTCGGATCGGGCCTCCTCGCCGACAGGGTTCCGGTGCCGAGCGAAACGACCGCCTACCGTCTACAAACCGGGCAACTCGATCTGGCAGGATGGCAGCGCCGATCTCTTTCGCGATCCGAGGGCGCACAAGATCGGCGACGGTGACGAGTAAAAATCTCGATCAACGACAAGGCAGAGCTCGACAACAATTCGAAGCGGTCGCGTGACCAGAAAACAACTTTCAACCCCGAGCTGACTTACGACATCAACGTGGGCAAAATTCACACATCCGGCGACGGCTCGATCGATGCTAAGGTCAATTCGAAAACTGAGACCAAGGCGGAGAGGCGGCCGAACGAATTTCCAGTTCCGAAGTGCGAAGTAGCGGAACTCGGAGCGGTGCGCCGGGGCGGGTGCACCCGCGACGGCTCCCGTCGGGGTGACCGTCGCAGGTGCCTCGAGCGAGGCCGCCCGGCTGCCGGCGCCGGCGATCCCGACCTCGGGGCCCCGCCGGACATTCATCAGGCGCCGCCCTGCATCCCCACGCGCGTGCGCGGGTCGATGAAGACGTACGCGATGTCGATGATGAAGTTCGCGATCAGGACTCCGATGATGAGGAACAAGAAGATCCCCTGGATCAGGAAGTAGTCACGGTTCTGGATCGCCGACAAGGTGAGGCTGCCCAGGCCGGGATAGGAGAACACGATCTCCACCACGATCGCACCGGCGACCACTGCGCCGAGCGCGAGCGCGAGTCCTGTGACCTGCGGCAGTAGCGCGTTTCGGTACGCATACTTGCGCACGAGCTTGCGCGGTGCACCGAGGGCGGCGAGGTAGTTCGAGTAGTCGGCTTCCAGCTCGTAGATGATCATGTTCCTCATCCCGATCGCCCAGCCTCCGACGGCGACGAGGAAGAGCGCGCAGAACGGCAGGAACCAGTGGTAGATGAAGCTCCCTGCGAACTCGAGCGTCCAGGCGGGCTGCAGCGCCAGGCTGTACGCGCCGGAGACCGGGAACCAGGCCAGGGTGCTGCCGAACACCCACACAAGGACGATGCCGAGCCACATCTGCGGTGTCGCCGTCAGCGTGTACGCCATCGGCAGCACGGTGTTGTCGAGCTTCTTCCTGCGCGCGGCGAGCGCGCCGATCTTGTTCCCCACCCAGAAGCTCAGGACGACGGCGGGAACGAGGAGCGCGATCGTGTACGGCAGGGCGCCCATGATCAGGTCGGAAACCGGCGTCGGAAAGGACGCGATGCTCCGGCCGAGGTCCCCGTGGAAGAGAGCCGCCCAGAAGTTGAGGTACTGCTTCCAGACCGGCACGTCGAACCCGAAGGCCTTCGTGTAGTAGCCGGTCAGCGCCTCGGACGAAGACGGCTGCGCCTGCATGCGCGAGATGAGGCGGTCGATCGGGTCGCCCGGCATCAGCCTTGGGATCGCCCAGTCGATCGTGACCGCAACCCAGAAGGTCACGAGGTAGATGAGGCTCTTACGTGCGAGGTATCGCGCCACCGGGACTCCTGCTCAATGAGGCCGCCCTACTGGGCGGCACCCCTCCCGGACAAGAGCCGGGAGGGGTGTGCCCAGGCATCGAGCGCGCTCCGCTGCTAGCCGCTCGCGGGACGCAGACTCGTGAGCATGTCGATGCTCGTCATCTGCCAGTAGTTGCGCCAGGACGTGGGCGTCGCTTGCGCGCCCCCGGCTGACGGCCAGTTCGTCCAGTACTGCGTGTTCACCATCGACCACATGCCGTTGTACCAGAGCGGGATGGCCGGTAGATCCTGCATGAACGTTGTCTGCAGCTTAGACATCACGGCCTGATACGCCTTCGTGTTCGTGGACGGTGTCTTGTCCAGTGCCTTCGTGAGGTTCCAGGCGGTCGGGTTCGAGTAGCGCTCGTAGTTGACCGTCGTCTGGTTCTCCGCGATGGGCAGCTGGAAGATGTACTGGTAGTAGGTCCAGGGCGTGTTGCTGTACTGCCGGTCGTTGCCGAGGAGCAGATCGAAGTTCCCGTGTCCCCGGTCGTCGGCCATCGTTCCGTACTCCGGGAAGGCCGGCGTGATCTTGATCCCGGCGGCCTTCGCGCTGTCTGCGATCACCTGGATCGAGGTCATCCAGTCCGACCACCCGTTCGGGCAGACGATGCTGAGGGCAATCGGCGACCCGTCCAGGTTCTCGACGTACCCGTCGCCGTCCGTGTCCTTGTAGCCGGCTGCGGCCAGGATTGCCTTGGCCTTGGCGAGGTTGTACGAGAAGCCGTACTGCGCGACGGCCTTCTTGTCGACCCACTTGTTCCAGATCGGCAGGAGGCCGGTCGGGCTCGCCTTGTTCACGAGACCCTGATAGGCCTTGTCGATGATCTGGTTCATGTTGATCGACGTGGCAAGAGCGAGACGGAACTGCTTGTCACTCAGCGGCGCCTTCGTCGTGTTCGGGAAGAGCCACGTCGTGTTCGCGCCGAGGTGGTACGGGGACCCGGAGAAGTAGGTCTTGAACTTCCCCTTGATCGCCGACTTCGGGGCGAAGTTGTTGAAGAGGTCGATATTCCCGGCGAGGAGGTTCGACAGCGCAGCGGCGTTTGTGCCGTTCTTGATGTCGACCACGTACGTCGGACCGACGGACTTACCGAGCGCCTTCGTCGCCCACCAGTCGCCCCGCTTCTTCCAGACGACCGTTGTCGACGCTGCGCCCACACCGGACTGGTACGTGTAAGGCCCGGTGCCGATCAGCTTCTTCGTGTCGCTCAGGTTGCCGGAGGCGATGTCGGTGTTGCTGTAGCTCTTGAAGACGTGCTGCGGTACGACCGCGACGTTGTAGCGGTAGAAGTCGAACTGCTGGTAGCCGGGGTTCCCGGCGAACGTGAAGACCACTGTGTTCCCGACCACCTTGGTGCTCTTCAGGCCGGTATCGGCCCAGAGCGGATGCTGCGGGTGCGTCGCGATCTTCGCGAGGTCGAAGCTGTACTTCACGTCTTGCGGCGTCATGGTCTGGCCGTCACTCCACTTGACGCCCGGCCGGATGTCCATGACGTATGTCGTCTTCGATGTCCACTTGCCACCCGTGGCGAGCCACGGGATGAACTTGTCCTTGAGCGGGTCGTAGCGGAACGGCGTCTCGTACACGAACCCGACGAGTCCCGTCACGTAGTCCCAGTTCTTCACAGGATTCAGGTCTGTGTTCGGCGACCACTGGTTTCCGCTCATGTAGAGCGTCTGGGCTCGCGGGAGAGAGACCAGCGTCGAGTTTTGCTTCGCGCCGGCTCCCGCTGCTCCGAGCGACGCGACTGTGACTATGGCGGCGAGGGCGATCAGGCTAAGGCCGGCGCCCTTTCCATTCTTCAGTCGTGACATTTCCAATTCTCCTCTCGTTACCTCTCGGTCCGGCTCATCGACGCGGCGGCGAGTCGGCTCTCCGTTTCGGGCAGCCTGCTTCCCCATGTGGCGGGTCTACCTGGAGACATAGCCGTAGTCCATCACTTATCCGGTTAAGTGTCAAGTGGGCTACGCGTCACACCAGCCCCGGAGAGGCGTTCGCGGGAGGCCGGGCGCGCTCTGCCGGTGCTACCGCGCAGTGTGAGCTCGGCGCGCACCGTCTCGACGTCCGCAGGCGGCGGTCCGTCGATCGCGGCGAGCAGGTGTCGGGCCGCGGCGATCCCGTAGGCGCCGATGTCACGCGTGATGGCCGTCAGGGGCGGATGGACGACCTGGCTGATCAGGGAGTCGTCCCAGCCGATGATTGAAACGTCCTCCGGAACGGCGAAGCCCATCTGCTGGGCGACGCCGAGCCCCGTGACGGCGAGCAGGTCGCTGTCGAACACGAAGGCGGTCGGAGGGTCGGGAGACGAGAGCAGTTTCCGTGTCGCGCGCGCTCCGTTCTCTGCGCTGTAGTCGGTTTCCACCACCTCGCCCTCCAGCCCGAGGTCGTTCGTCACCTGCGTAAACGCCGCGACCCTCTGCACGGTGTGGACGAACTCACCCACGCCCGCGATGTATGCGATCCGCCGGTGCCCGAGCGCCCGGAGGTATTGAACAGCCTCGATCAGCCCGGACGCTTCGTCGTGCCAAACCGCTGGTAGAGCGCTATTCTCGACCGGTCCGCCGATGACGACGGTGGGGAGCCCGAGCCGAACGAGCTCCTCGACGCGCGGGTCCTCGACGCGCAGGTCGACCATGAGAACGCCGTCCACCCGGTGCTCGCCCCACCAGCGCCGATAGACGGCGATCTCCTGCTCGACGTCCTCCACGAGTTGAATCGTCAGGGCGATCGAGCGCGCGGAAAGCTCTGACTCGACTCCCGCGATGAACTCCATGAAGAAGGGCTCGAGCGCGAGCGTCCGGGCCGGCCGCGCGAGCACGAGGCCACACGCGTCGGCGCGCGCGGCGGAAAGCGCGCGGGCCGCCCGGTTCGGGTACCAGCCGACCTCGCGGGCGATCGAGAGGATCCGAGCGCGCGTTTCGTCCGACACGCCGGGCCGGCCGTTCAGCGCGTAGGAGACCGCGCCCTTCGAAACCCCGGCCCGCTCCGCGATGTCGCGGATCGTGGCTCTCCCGACTTGCTCTTCAGACATGCAAACCTCCTGTGACTTGCGCCGGACGCTGAGCGAAGTATGATCTTAATCGGTTCAGTGATCAAGCCTACTCCTTCATCGAACGTTCGACCCTCGTTGGACACCCGATCCGACTTTCCCGCCGACTTCGTCTGGGGAGCCGCAACGGCTGCGTATCAGGTCGAGGGAGCCGTTACCGAGGATGGCCGCGGCGAGAGCATCTGGGACCGGTTCGTCGCCACGCCCGGGAAGATCCTGAACGGAGACAGCAGCCGTGTGGCGTGCGACTCCTACCACCGCTACCGCGAGGACGTCCGGCTCATGCACGAGCTTGGCCTCGACGCCCACCGCTTCTCGGTCGCATGGCCGCGCATCCTTCCCGAGGGCCGGGGTCGCGTCAACGAACTCGGCCTCGACTTCTACGACCGGTTCGTCGACGAGCTACTCGCCAACGGAATTGAGCCGTACCTGACGCTCTACCACTGGGACCTTCCGCAAGCGCTCGAGGATCGCGGGGGCTGGACCGTGCTCGAGACTGTCGAGGCCTTCGCCGAGTACACGGAGGTCGTCGCCGCACGCCTCGGCGATCGGGTCCGCCATTGGATCACCCAGAACGAGCCGTGGGTCGCCGCGTGGCTCGGCTACGGAACGGGGGAACATGCTCCGGGCAGGACGAGCGAGGCTGACGCCGTCGCCGCCGGCCATCACATCCTCCTTGCGCACGGCCGCGCTGTACAGGTCCTTCGCCGGGACGTGCCCGAAGCAAAGGTCGGAATCACGCTCGACCTGATCCCGATGTACCCCTTGACGGGCTCCGAGGCGGATGTTGAGGCCGCACGCCTCGAGGACGCCGTGCGGAATCGCTGGTTCCTCGACCCGGTCCTGCGTGGGGAGTACCCCTCCGAAGGCCTCGAGCGCCTCGGGCACATGCTTCCGCCCTTGGGCGCCGACGACATGCGGACGATTTCGGAGCCGCTCGACTTCCTCGGGGTCAACTACTACCGGCGACATGTGGTGCGGGCGGATCCTGTAAGCGGCGCGCCGACGATCGTCCAGCCGGAGAGCGGCGAGTTCACCGCGATGGGCTGGGAGGTCTACGCGGATGCTCTCTACGACCTGCTGCTTCGCCTCCGCGACGACTACGACGTCCCGCCTCTGTACATCACAGAGAACGGAGCCGCATTTGGAGACGACCGCCGCAACGGGAACGTCGAGGACCCGCGGCGCACCTCCTATCTCGAGCGTCATCTCGAAGCCGTCTCGCGCGCGCTCGCCGCGGGTGTCCCTCTGGCCGGCTACTTCGTCTGGTCGCTCCTCGACAACTTCGAGTGGGCGCAGGGGTACTCGATCCGGTTCGGCATCGTCTACGTCGATTTCGACACGCTCGAGCGCGTGCCGAAGACGAGCTATGCCTGGTACCGCGACTTCATCGCGGCGCACCGTCAGGCACACACCGATAGCGATTGAGCCCGTCGCTGTCAGCCAAGCCGGGGGCGCTACCGTAGGTCGTTCGTGGGCGAGGTTGTGTTCATTGCCGGGGAAGTTGCCGGTTCGCAGGAACCGGGTGATCAGACAACGTCGGCTGTCGACCCGCTCGATGCTTACTCACGGGCGGTCGTCGCCGTCGCGGCCCAACTGACCCCGTCGGTGGCGAGTCTGCGGGTATCCCGTCGCGTCCGGGGCGGTCGGATCCTCGACGGCGCCGGGAGTGGTGTCGTCATCACCTCTGACGGCTTCGTCTTGACCTCGGCGCACGTTGTCTCCGGGAGCGACTCACGGGGACAGGCGTCGTTCTCGGACGGCCGTTCTCTCGAGTTCTCGGTTGTCGGTGCGGATCCCCTCTCCGATCTGGCGGTGCTGCGCGTGGCCGGCGACGATCTCGCCGCGGCCGAGCTCGGTGACGCAGAACAGCTTCAGGTCGGTCAGCTTGTCGTCGCGATCGGAAATCCCAATGGCTTTGGCGGGTCGGTCACGGCCGGTGTGGTTTCGGCGCTCGGCCGGTCGCTGCCGACGCGGGCGGGCTCGACGATGAGGATCGTCGACAACGTGATTCAGACCGACGCCGCCCTCAATCCGGGCAACTCCGGAGGGGCCCTCGCCGATGGAAGCGGACGCGTTGTCGGGATCAACACCGCCGTTGCCGGCGTGGGTCTCGGGCTCGCGGTGCCGATCAACGCCGCGACGCGGCGGATCATCGGCGGCTTGATGAGCGAGGGCCGGTTCCGCCGGGCCTATCTCGGGCTCGGTGGGGGTGAGCGGCCGCTGCCGCCGCGGCTGGCACGCCGGCTCGGGCAGGAGGGCTGTGTCGAGATCGTCCAGGTCGTCGATGAGTCACCGGCCGATCGCGCGGGGCTCCGGCCGGGGGACCTCATCGTCGCGGTCGACGGTCAGGTGGTCAGCGGGATGAACGAGCTGCAGCGGCTGATGATCGGCGAGCGCATCGGCGCGCCGGTCAGGTTGAGGATTGCGCGCGACTCCGACGTGCTCGAGATCACCGTTACGCCCACCGAGCTCGAGCCCTGACCGACGAGGCGGCCGCCGCCGCCGAGGCGATGGTCGCTGCGCCGCGATCGTTAGTGTTTTCCGACTCGGGATGATCGCGATCACCGGCGCACCACGCTCTTCTTCATGACGCAGGCGATCCGTCCGCTCGTCGAAAGTGACGCCGGTGATCTTCTGCGGCTGCGGGTTGCCAACCGGGAGTTCCTCAGGCCCTTCGACCCTTCGCGGCAGGACGACTACTTCACGATCGAAACCCAACTCGAGATCGCTCGGAACGAAAGCGGTTTGAGCTTCGCAATCCTGGATGGAGCTCAGCTCGTCGGAACGATCTCGCTTTCGAACGTGTTCTACGGGCCTTTCCGAAGCGCGAACGTCGGCTACTGGGTCGATGTGAGCCGAAACGGCCGTGGCCTTGCTACTCGAGCGGTAGGCGCGCTGGTCGTTCACGCCTTCGGTGAGCTCGAGCTGCACCGGCTCGAAGCAGGAACGCTCGTTGACAACGTCGCCTCACAGCGAGTGCTCGAGAAGAACGGGTTCGAGCTTATCGGGCTCGCGCGGAACTACCTACGTATCGATGGCGAATGGCGCGACCACTTGCTGTTTCAGCGTACGAGTGATGCCGCGTGATCCGCAGCTGGGCTGGGCCGCGGTCGCCGTAGTAGCCTCGCGCCGTGCCGCGCTTCCAGCTCGTCACCGTTGAAACGCCACGGCCATGACCCAGCGGCAGCGGTTGAGCCTGCTGGCCGCGATCCTCGGTTCCGCGCTGGTGTCGGTCGACAGCTCGATCGTCAACGTGGCGCTGCCCGCGATCGAGAGCGATCTCGGCGGCGGGCTCTCCGCCCAGCAGTGGGTCTCGAACGCCTACCTGCTCGCTTTGGGCTCACTCATCCTGCTCGGCGGCTCGCTCGGCGACATCTTCGGCGAGCGGCGCGTGTTCGCGAGCGGCGTTGCGGCTTTCGGCGTCTTCTCGGTCGCATGTGCGCTCGCCCCCACGATCGGGGTGCTCATCGCTGCGCGTGCCTTCCAGGGTGCGGCCGCGGCGCTCGTGACGCCGTCGTCACTCGCGATCATCGTCGCTGCCTTCGGGCCCAAGGAGCGTGGGGCCGCGATCGGGTCGTGGACCGCCTGGGGTGGGATCGCGGCAATCCTCGGCCCGCTCGCCGGGGGCTGGATCGTCGACCAGCTCACATGGCGCTGGATCTTCGCGCTCAACATCCCCTTCGTCGCGTGCACGCTGCTGCTCGTTCTCGCCGCGGTGCCGCCCAGCAAGCGGGTCTCGGGGCGGCAGGTCGACGTGGTCGGCGCGGGCCTCGGCGCCCTTGCTTTGGGTGGCGTCGTGTTCGCGCTGATCGAGCAGCCCCATTTCGGTTGGGGCAGCCCGTTAATCCTCGTCCCGCTGGTCGGCGGTGTCGCGTGCTTCGCCTTATTCCTCGCCTACGAAAGGCACGTGGCCGAACCGATGCTGAAGCTCGAGCTCTTCAGCCGCCGCAACTTCGCGATCGGCAACCTCGAGACGCTCAGCATGTACGCCGGGCTCGGGATCCTCTTCTTCTACCTCACCATCTATCTGCAGCAGGTCGCGGGTTACAGCGCCCTTCAGAGCGGGCTGACGACGTTGCCGGTGACGATCGTGATGTTCGCGTTGTCGCGCCGGTTCGGCGCACTTGCCGACCGCCTTGGGCCTCGCGTGTTCATGGGCGCCGGGCCGCTGATCGCTGCCGCAGGCCTGTTGCCGCTCGCACGGGTGGACGAGCACGTGTCGTACCTCACCGAGTTGCTCCCGGGGCTGCTCGTCTTTTCGCTCGGCCTCTCGATCACAGTCGCCCCGCTCACGGCGACCGTGCTCGCTGACGCGGGCAAAGGCGACGCTGGCATCGCCTCGGCGGTCAACAACGCTGTCGCACGTGTCGCCAGCCTGCTCGGCGTCTCCGTGGTCGGCATCGTCGTCGCCGGCACGCTCGTTGGGGACACCTTCTCGGCCAACAGCCAATCCGTGCAGGCGTTCCACTACGCGATCGCGATCTGCGCGGTGCTTCTCGCCGCGGGCGGCCTCGCCGGCGCGATCGGGATCGTCAATCCGCGGGGACCCGTCGACGCCGCGGGCTGCTCAGGCGGCCAGCTCGTCGGGGCGCCCAAGCCCTCGGTCGATCTCGGACGGGCGACCGCGCGGGCCTTTTCCGGCCGCTAGGCGAGCAGTCTGCTGATCCAGGAGAGGCCGATCACGCCTGCGGCTCCCCACGAGACGTGGGTGGGTAGCGCCTGCCATTTTGAAGGGCGCCCAGACACGGCGAGCATGATTTCGAGTGCGAGGACGTAGACCGCTGCGATGGCGTACGCGAGTGCAATAGCGACGACGGGTCCTCCCACCTGATCCCTCCTTTAGGTGACAATACCCGATTGTGGGAAGGCCGTTTTGGGGACCGGTCGCCGTAGTGGTTTTGCGCCAGGGGTCGCGGGATTCGGAGTCGGGCCTCCGCCCGTTTCATCCACCCGGGCGTTGCGGGGTCCGTTGACAAGGAGTGACGGAACTGGCACATCTCATCCGTTGACAGTCACGGCGTCTGATACGGCGACCCACACGTCTGCTCTCCGCGCCGACGCCCACGCTGTCATCCTTGCCGTCCTCCCAGGCAGTGTGCTCGACGCGGAAACCGCCAGCTTCTTGGAGCGTGGAGGCCGAGCTGTTCTGATCGGCGAGACCCGCGAGGAGTACGTGGCACGTGCGATGTCCTTCGAGCGCATGCGGGAGGAGACCACCGAGTGGTTGTGCGACCTGACCGGAGCTATCCATGCCGCCGCGGGCGGCCGCGCAATCGTCGCGCTCGACCACGAGCTGCCTGGGATCCAGAGGCTCCACGGGCTCGTGCCGCCCCTCCCGTCCCACGCCGAGCTCGGGGGCATGAGCGAAGCGGAGATCGAACTCGCCGTCGCCCGCGTGGCGACTGCGGCGATGTCCCTCGGCGTGACCCTGTTCCTGTCGCCGATTCTCGACGTCTACCGGGAGCCCGGGCCGAAGTTGGCCGGCCGCGTCGTGCTGGGAGCCCCGGATGAGGTCGCCCGGATCGGGCAGGCCTACGTGGGGGGCGCTCGGAGTGCGGGCATGGCCGCGACGGCGAAGCACTTCCCAGGCGAAGGCCGTGCGCTCTCCGACCCCCACCTCGAAGAGACGCGCATCGGTCCCGACGTGGAGCTCTTCGAAGCAGATCTGACGCCGTTCCGTGCAGCCTGCGAGGCGGGCGTGGCTGCGGTCATGCTGAGCGCGACGATCGTCGAGTCGGTCGATCCCACCCGCGCTGCCTCGGTCTCTCGCGCGGCGGTCGACCTGCTCCGCGAGCAGCTGAGCTTCACCGGCGTCGTGGTCAGCGACGACCTCGACATGAAGAGCATCGAAGCAGGCCGCGGGATCGTCCCCACCGTCGAGATGGCACTGCAGGCGGGGGTCGACCTGCTGCTACTTCCCGGCGGCGCCCACGCACTCGAGATCGCGGAAGCGATCGTCAAGGGCGTGGAGGCCGGCCGCGTCGAGCGCGACCGCGTCGCGCAGGCCGCGGCTCGTGTCCGCACTCTTGCCGGTAGCACGTCCGCCCCCTCGGCAAGTGGATCGGCGTGAGATCGCGCGCATTGCAACGACCGCGCTGAGTGCGTAGGCTCGCCACTATGCGGCGTCTTCGGCTGACATCGCGGCCGTTGTTGCTGGCGGGGTCGACGATCCTGTTGCTTGTCCTCATCGCGACCATCGCAGCCACCGCCGGCTCGACCGGTGGGAAAAGCCCGCCTCCGCCCAGGATCATCGCCGCGGTTCTCCAGGATGCCGACGGCGACTTCCGCGCCGACGCGCTCCGGCTGACCTACTCGCAGTCCGTCCGTCATGCGTTGGATCGGGACCACGTCTATCCGTTCTCGGTACCGGGATACGTCGTCAGGTCGGTCGGATCGGCGAGAGGTCGGCTGCTCGTGCTTGCCCTTCGCGAGAAGAGCAATCCTGATCCCGCCGCAAAACCGCCGGTCCGCTACCGCCAGACCCGTTCGGGGCCGGTGACGAGCAGCGCGGGCATTCAGGCCATCGCGCAGACGTTTCGGGCGACGCGCGCGCACGGCCACATACCGCCCGCGCCGGTGCTGCCTGTGCAGACAACGACCACGGCGACGACCACCACGGTGACGACCGCCGCCGACAGCGACGGTGACGGCACCGTTGACGCCCAGGATTGCGCACCGCGCGATGCCACGATCCACCCGGGTGCGGCCGACCTGCCCGACCTCGCATTCGTAGACTCTGATTGCGACGGCATCGACGGACAAGAGACGAAAGCCGTCTTCGCCTCGCCGCTCGGGAAAGACACCGACCCGGGCACCAAGGCGAAGCCGAAGCGTCAGATCGCGGCGGCCGTCACTGCTGCGGCGACGACCGGACGCTACGTCCTTGCGGCCGCCGGCGATTACACGGGTGTCACTGCAGTCAGTCGGGTCGGGATCTTCGGCGGGTACGACGCCACCAGCTGGAAGCGCAGCAACGCCTCGGTAACGCGCATCACCGGCTCGCCGCAGGGTCTGTTCGCCGACAACGCGAATGGTGTGACGATTCAGCTGGTCAGCGTGTTCGGCGTCGCCGGTGTGAGCGATCGGAGCGTGTTCGGGATTCGCGCCATCAACGGGGCCAGTCTGACGCTGCAGAGCGTGACGGTGATTGCCAGCAATGCCTTGCCCGGAACTGCCGGAGTGAAAGGCAAAGCCGGTGCGGCCGGGGCGAACGGCGAGCCCGGCCACGGGGGCACCGGCAGAGGCGGCGGGGGCTGCGTCAGCTTCCTCAACAGCGATGGCAAACGCTCCCAGGGCGGCCTCGGCGGCATCAGCCCGGTCGGCCGGACCGGCGGGAACGGCGGCGACGGCGGGGCTGAAGGAAGTAACAGCGGCAAGACAGGCGGCGAGGGCCATTTCGGCGTCCCGGGAGGAGCGGGCGGAGGCGGTGGAACGACCGGTGGAGCCGGCAAGAACGGTGTGGACGGCGGCGCCCCGGGCGCGGCGGGCCAAATAGGTGAAGGCGGGATCAGCTCCATGGCCGGCGCTCTCGCCACCTGGCAGGGTGGCGTCGGTGCCGCGGGCCGCTTCGGCGGAGCCGGCAACGGCGGCGGCGGCGGGGGCGGGGGCGGCGGTCGCGGTGGCATCTTCGTCTTCGACATGGCCGGTCAGGGCGCCGGTGGCGGCGGTGGCGGCGGCGCACCGGGCGCGCCCGGCGACGGCGGCGGGTTCGGCGGCGGTTCGTTCGGCATCTACCTCTTCAACTCGACTCTCACGGCGGAGTCGAGCGCGATCACCGCTGGAGACGGCGGCGTAGGTGGCCGCGGCGGGGACGGTGGTGCAGGCGGCCACGGCGGTGCCGGCGGCCGCGGATACGGCGGGACGGATGCGTATTACTGCTCCGGGTACGTGGGTAAGGGGGGCGACGGGGGGCTGGGCGCCGATGGGGGCGTCAGCGGCGCCGGCGGCGGAGGGGCCGGGGGCCCGAGCATCGGCGTGATGCGAGTGGGCTCGGCTGCGACCCTCAACGCGACGACGGTGAAGTTCGGCAAGCCGGGCCCGGGAGGCGCGCCCGGCGCCGGGGGTTCTCCAGCGGCAAAGCCGAGCCAGGCCGGCCTCGCCCAGGCTGTCTACCCCTGACCGCCGGCCGTTGTCGGCGCGGTCGTCTCCGCGAGAGTACGACCGGCGGGTGACGAGGTTCTTCGACAAGGCGCTACTCGGCCGTCGCTGAGTAATTGCCCGCAGACGTATCAGCGCGAACGCTGATGTGGCGGGCCCTGCCCCAGACGACGATGTGAGCAGCTACGGGAGGGTCCCGATGGCGAATCAAGCGACAGCCATAAGATCGGTCCGGCCCAAGGAGTTCCATTTTCCGGTCTCGGTCGACTGGGTCGGCGAACGCCGCGTCACCGCCAGCGTGGAGGGAAAGCCGGCGATCGAGATCGTCCCACCACCAGAATTCCGTGGTACCGATCCCTCGACGTGGAGCCCAGAGGACTTCTTCGTCGCCGCAGCAGCCTCATGCTTGGCCGTCACCTTCACGGGGCTTGCCGCCCGGGCAGGGCTCAGCTACACCAGTCTGAGAGTCGACGCCGACGGCGTCGCCGGCATGCGCCCGGATGGACACTTCGGCTTCACGCGGCTGCTGCTTCGGCTCGACGTCGAGACCAACCCGGTCAACGAGGCTCAGGCGCACGCTCTTGCTGAGGAGGCCGAGAAGAACTGCCTCGTTTCAGCGTCGCTCGACCTGCCCGTCGAGACCGCGATCGAGGTGAGACAACGATCGGCAGCGTGAACCAGACGACCCGGCAGCGATGGGGTAGGTTCGTCGCATGACCGAGGCTCTGGCCCGAGTCTGTGCGCGCCATCCGTGGCGAACGATCGCAGCGTGGGTTGGTGCGATCATCGTCGCGATCGGGCTCGTTGCCACGCTTCTCCCCGGGTCGCTTTCGACGGAGGGCCGGGTCACGAACAACCCCGAGTCGCTCCGCGCCGGAGATCTGCTCGCCGAGCGCGTACTCCGGCAGGAGGGCTTCAGCGAGCTGGTCATCATCCGCTCCGAGCGTTCGACGGTCTCCGACCCGGCCTTCCAGAGCGAGGTCCGCCGGCTCGCCACCGCCGCGACGTCGACCGGGGCGATCGCTGCCGCCGCGCTCTACTACCAGACTCGCGACCCATCGCTCGTCTCGCCCGACCGCCACGCCTTGCTCGTGCCCTTGCGGACGGACGCGGTCGAGCGCCTGATCGCGCTCGTCGAGCGGGAGGACGGGGTCGGCGGCTTCCAGGTGGCGCTCACCGGCGAGGACACCACCAACCACGACTTCAACGAGCTCTCGCAGCACGACCTGAAAGCGGGCGAGCTGAGCTTCGGCATGCCCGCCGCCATGCTCGTGCTCGTGCTCGTCTTCGGCGCGTTGGTGGCCGCCACGCTGCCTCTGCTGCTCGCAATCGTCTCCATCATCGTGGCGCTCGGCCTGACCGCCGTCGTCGCCCACGGCTATTCCGACCTCTCCGTCTTCGCCGTGAACATGCTCACGGGGATGGGGCTCGCGCTGGGGATCGACTACGCGCTCTTCGTCGTTTCGCGCTTCCGTGAGGAGCGGGCGTACGGGAGGGAGAAGCTGGACGCAATCGGCGTCGCCGGCGCCACTGCGAGTCGCGCCGTGCTCTTCAGCGGCACCGCCTTCATCCTGGCCATGACCGGAATGCTGCTCGTCGAGAGCACGATCATGCGCAGCCTGGCGATCGGCGCCATTCTCGTCGCCTTCGTCTCGATCGCCGCTGCGCTGACCCTCATGCCGGCCGTGCTCAGCTTGCTCGGCGACCGCGTCAACCGGCTGCGCGTGCCGGGGCTCGGGCGTCAGATCGACAGTACGGGGGAGAGCCGCTTCTGGACCGGGGTCGTGACCCGTGTCATTCGCCACCCGGTTCTGAGCCTGGTCGCAGCCGTCGCGCTGCTGCTCGTCGCCGCCTCGCCTCTGCTCGGGATGAAGATCGGTGCCGCGGGGATCAGCACGCTGCCCGACTCGTTCGTCTCCAAGCGAGGGTTCCTCGCCCTCGAGCGCTCCTTCCCCACCGCGGGCGCCTACCCGGCGCAGGTCGTGATTGCGGGGAAGGTCGCTTCGCCGAAGGTCCGGGACGGGATTGCGCGCCTGCAGCGCGAGCTGGCTTCCGACCAGGACTTCGGCTCGCCCACCCTCACGAGCGAACCCTCCCGTGACATCGCCCTGCTGAGCGTGCCGGTCGCGGCCGACGCCGTGAGCGACCGCGCAGTCGACGCCGTGAAGAAGCTTCGCTTCGACTACGTCCCGCGTGCCTTCGACAGCTCGGGTGCGGAGGTGCTCGTCGGCGGCACGACGGCCGAGAACATCGACTACTTCGCAGTCATGCGCCACTGGCTGCCGCTGACGCTCGTCTTCGTCCTCGGCCTCAGCTTCGTGCTCTTGACTCTCGTCTTCCGCTCGATCGTGATCGCGGCGACCTCGATCGCGGTCAACCTGCTCTCGGTGAGCGCTGCCTACGGCCTGCTCGTGCTCGTCTTCCAAAACGGCGTCGGCTCTGGCCTGTTCGGCTTTCAGCAGATCGACAGGATCGAGGCCTGGGTGCCGCTCTTCCTGTTCGCGGTCCTCTTCGGGCTCTCGATGGACTACCAGGTCTTCTTGCTGAGCCGGATCCAGGAGCGCTGGCGCCGGACCGGCGACACGACAGACGCGATCGTCTTCGGCATCGGCTCGACCGCGCGCATCATCACCGGCGCCGCGCTGATCATCGTGGCCGTGTTCGCGGGCTTCGCCGCCGGCGACCTGGTGATGTTCCAGCAGATGGGCTTCGGTATCGCCGTCGCGCTGCTGATCGACGCCACGATTGTGCGCTCGGTGCTCGTCCCCGCCGTGATGAAGCTGTGGGGCGACCGAAACTGGTATCTGCCGCACTGGCTCGAGTGGCTACCCCACGTCGAAGTCGAGAGCAGCCGTCGGGTTCAACCGAGTTAGTCTCACTCGACCGGTTGAAACTTGCTCTTGGGTGTATGAGTAGTCACATGCGCCGGATGGCCTCGGCGGTCGCGCTGGGTTGCTCCGCGGTGGCTTCGGCGCTCGGCTGGATGTTCTGGTTGACGTGGAAGATATTGGCCGGGTCGTAGATCGCCTTCGCCTGCGCGAGGCGGTCGTAGCCGGACCGACGATCGGCCCGAAATCGGGCTTCGACGTGCCTGGCAAGGCGACGCCACTTCCGAACCTGATTGACCCACGTTGGCATGCTCCCACCGTGCACGCCGACGATCGACGCTCGTGAGCAGCTCTGGGGGAACGCAGCGGGTGCTCTTCGGCTCCAAGGAGCGGATCTCCGGCACCGTCTACGGCACCGTGGTCGTCATGGCCACCGTGACGGCTGGGTCGGTAAGTCTTCCGGATGTCTGGAAGCTCGCTGTGAGCGTCGCCGCGACGGTGCTCGTGCTTTGGGCCGCGCACGTCTATGCGCACGCTCTGGGCGAGAGCATCCGGCGCGAGAAGCGGCTGGACCGAGCCGGGCTCGTCACCATCGCGCGGAGCGAGCTCGGAATCCCGCTTGCCGCAGTTGGACCAGTCGCAGCGCTGGTGCTCGGTTCCGTTGCTCTGCTCCGCGAGGCAACCGCCGTGTGGTTGGCGCTGGCGGTCGGACTTCTGACCCTCGCCGTGCAAGGTGTCCGCTACGCGCATATCGAGCGCCTGAGCGGCACCGCGACGCTCGTCGCCGTCACAGGCAACCTCGTGCTCGGCCTCACGATCGTTGCTCTCAAAGCGGCGCTGGCGCACTGAGCAGCCCTTGCCGTGGGGCTGACTCACCCCAAGTAAGCTCCGACGGATGGCCGTTCTCCCGGTTGCGAGCCCGGCACCGCCCATGACGAAAGGCCTGCAGGCGACGTGAGACGCGACGCGGTGTCCAACCCGGTGGCCGGGATTCCGCGTGGCCTGCTCGCGATCTGCGCGGCAGTCGTTGCCGTCGTCGTGCTCCCGGTCGTGGTCACGATCGTCCAGGCGATCCAGGGCGGGATCTCTGCCGCGAGTGACGCGATCGGTGCCTCCTCGACGACGACGCTGCTCCTGCACACAGTCCTCTTGGCGGCCATTGCCACGCCGGCCGCCGGGGTGATCGGCGTTGCCGGGGCCTGGTTCGTGGAGCGAACGCGACTGCCGTTCCGGCGACTGTGGGCGGTTCTGCTCGTCGCCCCGCTGACGGTGCCGTTGTTCGTCACGAGCTACGCGTGGGCGAACCTCGGCAGGCCGCTGCAGGGGTTCTGGGGTGCGGCGGGCATCGTCGCCTTCTCGTACTTCCCGATCGTCTACCTGCTCGTCGCCGTGTCGCTCCGCGGACTCGACCCCGCTCTCGAGGAGACCGCGCGATCGCTCGGGCTCAGCGCCCGCCAGACCTTCTTCCGGGTCGTGCTGCCGCAGCTTCGGCCGGCCATCCTCGGCGGTCTGCTCCTGGTGGCGCTGGACGCTCTGGTCGAGTTCGACGCGTTCGTGGCGCTCAAGTTCCAGACGTTCTCGCTCGACATCTACGCCCAGTACCGGCTCGGCTTCAGCGCTTCGGGTGCCGCGGCGCTGTCGTTCTTCTCGATCGTGCTCTGCCTGGTCATCCTCTTCGGCGAGGCGCAGCTCCGAGGCCACGCCAACTACACGCGGGTCAGCCAGGGCGCTCGGCGGGCGTCGATCCGGTACGACCTGGGGCGCGCGACCCTGCCCGTGCTTGCCGGCTTCGCGCTCGTGGTCGCGGTCAGCGTGGGCATCCCGATCGCGATGATGATCGACTGGTTCTCGCACAGCAGTCATGCCGGTCTCTCGATGGCGAGTGAGAACACCAAGTACCTACTGCCCGCGAGCCTCACCTCGATCGGGCTCGGTGTTTCCACGGCTGCTCTGGCTGTGGCCCTCGCGTTCCCGGTCGCTCTGCTGGCCGTCCGGTACAGAGGGCCGGTCGTGACCGTCCTGGAGCGGGCGACCTACCTTTCGTTCGCGCTTCCCGACCTGGTGGCCGCGATCGCCCTGGCGTACGCGGCGAGCCACTACCTGCGGTTCGCCTACGGCAGCTTCGCCTTGCTCGTCTTCGCCGAGGCGATACTCTTCCTACCGTTCGCGGTGGTGGCCATCAGGGCCACCCTCGGACAGATCGAGCCGGCCCTGGAAGACTCGGCACGGTCGCTCGGCTCCGGCCCGTTGCGCACCCTGTGGAAGGTCACCCTGCCGATCGCGCGCCCCGGGTTCGTGGCCGCCGGCGTCCTGGTCTTCGCCTTCGTGCTGGGCGATCTCGCGACCGTGCAGGTGCTGCTTCCCCTGGACATGTACACGCTGGGAACCGAGTTCCAGGCCAACAGCTCGAGCGTGGCCTTCGCTGCGGCTGCGCCGTTCGCGGCAGTGCTGATCGGGCTGGCGATGGCCGCCGCCTACGTCCTCATGAGCCGCTTCGGCAAGGTCCGCGCGCTGGAAACGGACTGACGATGGCGGAGCTTCGGTGTGAGGGCCTCGCGAAGTCCTACGGGGCACGAGAGGTCCTCGCCGACGTCGATCTCGTGGTCCCGCCAGGCACGCTGACGGCCATCCTCGGCGCGTCGGGAAGCGGGAAGACGACGCTGCTGCGCCTCGTGATCGGGTTCATTCCGGCCGACCGGGGAATCGTCTCCGTCGGCGGGGTCGTCGTCGCCGACGCCGGCCGCATGCATGTCGCGGCCGACAAGCGCGGCATTGGCTACGTCGCCCAGGAGGGCGCCCTCTTCCCCCACCTAACCGTCGCCGAGAACGTGGCTTTCGGCCTCTCCCGCGCCGACCGGAAAGCCGCTTCCCGGACCGCCGAGGTGCTCGACCTGGTCGCGCTGGATCGTGACTATGCGGGGCGGCGCCCGCAGGAGCTCTCGGGGGGAGAGCAGCGCCGGGTTGCGCTGGCCAGGGCGCTTGCGCCGAAGCCGCGCCTCGTGCTGCTCGACGAGCCGTTCTCCGGGCTCGACGCCTCACTCCGAGCGGAGACCCGTGAGGCGGTCGTGAGCGCGCTTGCCGCGGAGGGGACGACGGCCGTGCTCGTCACCCACGACCAGGCCGAGGCGCTCTCGATGGGGCGCGAGGTCGCGGTGCTGAGAGCAGGGCGACTCGTCCAAACCGACACGCCCGTCTGCTCTGTACCGTTCTCCAGTGGATCTCGACGTTGCACGGTTCGTGGGCGATGCGGTGGTCATTCCCGGGCACGCCCGCGCGGGAGCGGTCGAGTGTGCGCTGGGCTCGCTCCAGGCGCCCGGCGCCGCCGGCGCGGGCGACGTCGACGTGATGATCAGGCCCGAGCAGATCCGGCTCGTCCGGGGCGGTGCAGGCGGCGTCGCCGCCGAGGTCGTCGGCCACAGATACCTGGGCTCGGAGACGCTCGTGCGGCTCGTGCTGAACGACGGTTCCGGGGTTCCGATCGCCGTCAGGACGTTCGACACCGATGTCCCCTCGGACGGCGAGGTTGTCGAAGTCGACCGTCTCCGGGCCGGTGGCGGTGTATCCGCGGTGAGCCGACCGGCCAAGAAGGCGCTGCGTGCCGCCGCGATCGCGGCTCTCGCTCTTGCCACCGTTTCGCTTGCCGGATGCGGCGACGGCGGGAAGCGCTCGATCGTCCTCTACAACGGCCAGCACGCCGAGCTCACACAGGCGCTCGTGGCGGCGTTCGAGAAGCAGTCCGGGATCTCGGTGCGAATGCGGACGAACGACAGCATCGTCCTTGCCGACCAGATCCTCCAGGAGGGGGGCGCTTCCCCGGCGGACGTCTATCTCGCCGAGAACTCGCCGGAGCTCATGGCCCTGCACAAGCACGGGCGTCTGGGCAAGCTGAGCTCGGCGACCCTCGGCCAGGTCGCGGCCGGGAACCGGTCGCCGGCCGGCGACTGGATCGGAATGACGCTCCGCGTGAACAGCCTCGTGCACGATCCGGCAAAGCTCACGGCGTCCCAGCTCCCGGCTTCGATCCTCGATCTTGCGAAGCCGGAGTGGAAAGGCAAGGTCGCGATCGCCCCGACCGACTCCGACTTCCCTCCGCTTGTCGGCGCCGTGATCGCCGCTTACGGGAAGAAGGCCGCCACCGACTGGCTCGCCGGGCTCAAGCGCAACGCGGAGATCTACCAGGACGAGGAGGCTGTGGTCGCCGCGGTCAACCGCGGGGACGTGGCCAGCGGGCTGATCAACCAGTACTACTGGTATCGCCTCCAGCTCGAGCTCGGGAGAGAAAGGCATGCACAGCGCGCTCCACTACTTTCCAAATCGCGACGCCGGGTCGGCCACGAACATCTCCGGCGCGGCCGTGCTCGCGTCGAGCGACCATCCCGAGGAGGCCGAGCAGTTCGTCCGCTTCCTCGTCGGCGAAGCGGGTCAGCAGATCATCGCCCGGAGCGACGACTTCGAGTATCCGGTCCGGCCGGGTGTCGCGGCGAACAGCGCTCTTCCGCCGCTCGACACCATCGCGCACGCCACGCTCAGCGTCGCTGCGCTGGGCGACAACCAGGACGCTCCGAAGCTGATGCGGCAGGTCGGCCTGTACTAGCCGGAGCCTGCGCCCACGATCCATGGCCAGCCCGCGCCGCCGGACAGCGGGGCGATAGCCGTGACCGGAGCGATGAACGACTCCGCCGGTAGGCTCGTCGCGGAACTTGACGCCGAACCCGTACAGGACCATGGTGACGGTTCCGAGGCCCGAGCCGGGAAACGCGGCTCGCAACATGACTATGCGGCCCGGACCGTCGATCCAGACCGAGATCCTGCGTCGAACCGGCGAGCGCCGGGGGCGGCGAGTTGCAGCTCGACGGCCGCTCTCGTGCCGCCGGCCAGTCGCCCCTGTGCGCTTCGAGAGCACTCGCTTCAGGTCGATCGAGACCGAGTATTCGGAGAGCGGCACGTGGTTGATGACGGGCTCGCCGACGAGCGAGGCCGACGTCGTCCCCCAGAGGATCTCGTCGAGCAGAAGTTGCGCGTTCAGTCCCTCCACCTGCGCCACGAACCGTGGGAAGGCGGTTTGCGCAACGAATCCAGGCCCGGTCAATGAGGCGGAAACCCAGCTCGCCCCTTCCGGGAGCGCGGCGCCGCCGGCCAGTATCGGCGCCAGCAAGACCTTGTTCGGCAGGAAGACGAGATAGGCCTTTCTCGGCTTCTGGGCCGGCGGAAGGTCGACTCGCTCGTACCCGATGCGCGTTGGGAACGCGAACGCCGCCCGCGTCACAACGAGGAGATGCGCTGCGCCGAATGCGGTTGACCCCTCCAGCGTCAGCTTCGCCGACGCCGACTGCGAAGCAGTGAGTGTCGCGGCGGCGAGGACACTTTGCTTCGGGTCGGAGCTCCCGCCGCACCCGGCGAGTGTCGATGCCGCCGCGACCGCGACGACCATAAGGAGCGGAGCGCGCCGGCGCATCAGGCCTGGTCTATCACGAGGATGGGTATGCGTCACCGAGGACGACTGGATGCTCGCACAGACGACGTCCTGCGTGCTGGAGCCCCCTCGACGTTCGATCGTGGAGCGTCCTCCGCGGAGCTCCTCGCCGTCCGCTGCCGTTCGCCCGTCAGGCGTAACGGCCTTAGGGGAAGAACCGGATCCTCCGCGGGGCCTCACCGCGAAGGAACGTCTGCCCGCAGACTTTCAGCAGAACCGAGGGCTTGTTCGAGAGCGTCAGTGTCCCGGTCGCGCCCTTGCTGCACGACGGCACTTTCGTGCTGACAACCCGAACGGCGTATCGGACGGTGTCCGCCGTATGCGCCGGCGTCTCGCGGTAGTCGATGCCGCGCCTCAGGTCGATCGTTAGCGGGTACGTCTTCCCCTTCACCTTGATCTTCAGCGCGGTCGTCGTCTCGGTCGAGTCGACGACCTTCACGACGCCGGTCTTCCCCGGGTCTCCGAGCGTGTAGAAGACGCTCTTCAGGTTCCCACCGGCGACCCTGACGTCAAAGGTGTAGCGCGACGTCAACACGGTTTCTTTCGCGACCGTGTTGCAGGCGTGGCCATAGCCGTCCGCGTTTTCAAGGAGTTCGCGGGTGGCGCTCTGGAACGCAGGGACGTCGCGTGACCCAACGGAGCCGGCGAAGTCGACGAACAGGGCCATGGCCCACTGGTGGGGGCTCAGGACGGTGTACACCCGGTCGGAGTCGTTCCACTTCGTGCCGCCGCTGCTGCAACCCCAGTAGAAGTCGTTGACGGGGTTGATGTCCGTGGGAAGGGCGAAGCTCACCTTGATCGTGGCTTGCCTGATGTTCGACGCGAAGTAGGTGCAGGCTACGCTGACCAGGTTCCCGCCGGTCGCGAGGTGTTCTTCGGCGTCCGGCTCGGGCACGCTCTGGGGAGTCGCGAGGCTCTTGACGACAGGCGAATTCTTCCATCCCGACGGAGCGGCAGGACAGGCGATCGTGGCGGGGTCCTTGACGGCGTGGGCGGCCATGCTCACCGCCGGGGCGATCGCGAACGCGGAGCCGACGCCGACGAGAGCGGCGACGAGCGGCAAGAGCCCCTGCCGGCGACTCCCGTGGGCGGAGCGAGTATGCATCGTCTCCTGCGACCCTGTCATGGGCTTCGAGCCGCCCTCCCTCGCGTAGTCGCAACGCTCGACTATACACCCGGGCCTCGGGCTCTCCGAGAGCGGGAGTGGCTCGCGCGGAGGGTTATAGTGGCCACTGAGGTAATGGCAGGTTCACGCAACACGCTCGTTGCGCTCCTCTGTGCCGGGCTCGCTCTCGCATTCGTCCCCGGGACGGCCTTCGCCGCCGGCCCGATCAAGGACCCGGCGTTGATCGCCTGCCCGTCTCCTCCGGCTGGCTGGACGAATCCACCGGGCACCGGGAAGACCGTCCAGAGCCCGCAGCTCAACGAAAACCTCGCAACTCTGGGCGCATCGGATCAGGCCGAGGTCACCTGCGAGTACTTCGATCTGCCGACGAAGCACGTCCTGGTCGTTGTCAGCTACGCGGTTCCGGACGACATCAACCCCGTCAGCGATTTCTACTGGGGGTGCCGCAGCGGCGGGACGCCGTGGGACGACAGCACGCGCGTGTTCCGTGTCATGAGCCCCCACCAGTGGGCTATCGCCGCCTTCTCGGATGTCGGCGGCGACCTCTCCCGCGGCGACGCCCAGAAGTTCGAGACGATCACCAGGCAGCTTCTTCAGAACGCCGAGGGCTTCGGCCACACCTGCGCCCGCAGCACGAGCGAGACGTTCCTGACGTCGAACTTTCACTATTCGTTCAAGGTCGCCGCCGGGCAGGGATCGGGCTCGTTCTGGGCCACCCTCGGGCCGAAGCCCACGAGCACCGTGCCGGTCGGCCGAGTCATGAGCGTCACGATCTCGCTGCAGTTGACGAGGCACGGTGTCACGCAACCGCTGACGATCAGGGTCGAGCGCGGGTTCGACTACTCACCCGCGGGCCCGCGGGTAACGGGCCGCGTCAGACTCGGGGTCAAAGTCGTCGCGTCGAAGGTGCCGTCCTGCCACGCCGGGAATACCGGCACGCTGACGATCACGACGCGTCCGTCCGTGAAGCTCGCCATCTGCGGCCAGACCTTCTTGCAGGGGGCGGCACAGACCGAGATCCAGTACTTCTACTAGCTTCGTGAGAGTGACCTCTCGCGGGGCGCGAGCCCGGGGTCAGGAGCTAGAGTGTCGAGCAGCGACGCGGTTCGCACCGCGACCGATTAACCCTTCGGAAAAAGGAGTCAGTTCCCTTGACGCATTGCAAACGCTTGACTGCCCTTGTCGTTCCCGGGGCGCCTCTCCTTGTCTTCATGGCCTGGGCGCTCGGAATGGCGGCGGGTCCGGCCTCGGCGCATGTACGTGCGCACGAGGTGCCGCAAGTCACGGTTGTCAACGTCGCGGCAGCAGACCCCTCCGAGCTCGTTTTCAAGCTCTCGAAGTTCTCGAATCTGCCGGTCGGCAAGATCACGTTCAAGGTGACCAACAAGGGAGCGATCGCGCACAACTTCAAGATCTGCACGGTTCCGGTCGCGAGTGCCAACCAGTTCTCGTGCGTGGGGAAGGCAACGCCGACGATCCAGCCCGGAAAGTCCGCGACGCTTACGCTCACACTGAAGAAGGGGAAGTACGAATACCTCTGCTCCATTCCGGGACACGCCAGTGCCGGCATGAAAGGCCTGTTCGGGGTCGGAGTGAAGGTCACAGCGCCTAGCACGGCGAAGCCCGTCGTGTCGACGACCCCGACCTCGACCTCGACCAGCGCAGCCCAGACCTGCGCCAGCCCGCAGACGTCGGCGGTGACCGTGTCGATGGTCGAATTCGGGTACACGCTCTCGCCGAGTTCCGTCCCGTGCGGGACGATCACCTTCACGGTCAAGAACGCCGGCAGCACCGACCACGACTTCGTGATCGAGGGCCTGATCGGGTCCAACGGGAGATCCAACATCCTCGGGGCCGGCGAAAGCCAGACCATCACCACGACGCTCACCCCGGGAACGTGGACGTATTACTGCTCGGTGCCGACGCACCGGTCGCTTGGCATGGAAGGCAAGCTCACCGTCGCCAAGTAGAGCCGGGCCCTTCGGCGACCTGTCTCGAACGCCGGGGCCGCGAGAGCGGCCTCGGCGTTGCTACTCAGAGGACGGTGAAGAACCCGTGGAATCCGGGGCCCTTGTCAAGCGGGCTCCCGTTGGCGAAGCGTCCCCGCGTGAGAAGCGTGACGGTGAAGTGGGCCCATTTCTTCGGCTTGATCGGGCCGGTCTGCTTGCCCAAAACGGCGTAGCCGTGGAGCTTCTTGCCGCCGTTGTACACATCGAAGGTGACGATCGCGCCGCGGGCCATTTGCGCCTGGTCGTGCACATACATGCCGCGGTCGTCGATCGTCACGAGCACGTTTACGTGGAACCCCGGTCCGGTCGTCTTCGTGGCTGCGAACGATCCCGCCGACACCGCGAGTCCTGCTGCTGCGGCGATGACCAACCCACGGACTCTCATCGAGCGAAAACCCCCTCTAACCGACATCAAGCGACGCAATAGCAAGGTACCAAGCTGCGGAGACCCTACGGAGTATGTTTGCTGATCAGGGCTCCGGCCTTGTCGAAGCAAAGATCGTAGAGAATGCTGCGCGCTCGGTCGAACCACTCCAGGCAGTGGTTGCCCGAGCCGTCGTGGAAGTCCTGGTAGGGCTCCTTCGGCCACGTGTCGAGCACCGTGCTCAGCTGAGTCTTGCCGACGGTGGCAGCGGCGAAGAGCTGCACGTAGGCGGCGGGGCTGAGAGGCGCGGGCTTGGAGCTCGACGTGAGGGATACCGTGAGAACGACTGCGAGCGCGACGGCCGCGACCACGGCGACGGCCACGGCGATCTTTGCGTTGCGACTGCTCATGTCGCTTCCCCCGAGGTTCACCTGCGACGGACCGTCCGAAAAGCACGATCATAGCGGGGCCGTTGCGAGAACCGAAGCTACGCTGTGACGGCATGCCGGAGGTCTCGACGAGGGTCTGGATGGCGGGAAGTCTTGTAGCAACGGCCGTTGCGGGCCTTGTAGCGAGCATCGGCGTCGCCGCGGCTGCCGGCACCCAGAATGGCCGGGCGTGGATCCCGGTCAGGTCGTTGGCGACCGACTTCCAGCCCGGGGAGTTGCCAAAACGTGCCCACCAGGTCGTGCTGGGGCGGTTGAAGCTCAACTCCATCGCTCGAGTCTCCAGCGTTCGCATCCACGGGAAGACGACGACCGGCGACCTGCTCGTGATCCAGGGGGAATACCAGAATCTGACCACCCAACCCACGTACTGGACCGAGGGCTACGCGTTCGTCTTCGGCACCAGTCCGACGCTCTGCACGCTGGACACTTGTGGCCCACTTCCCGCGGGTGACTGGTCGGGGATGACGCATCGCTTCGGCAAGCCGATCGTTGACTACCCCAATACGAGCAAGGTTGCGGCCCGCGCTACCGTCTCGTTCCGCGAGGCGATTCCGATGCCGGCTGTCACACCAGAGTCCGCCTCGACCACGACTACCGCGACGACGCCGAGCAGTCCGGCGATCAGCTCGCTTCGCGACATCTGGCTCTTGCCGATCTACGCCGCCTTCAACTACTACGAGCAGCCGTTTCCGTATTCGCAGCTGATTCGGCTCTCGTCGTACTTCGGCCGGACGGCCATCTCCGGAGCCTAACGATCCGCGCATCCCACGCCCGCCGGATTGTCCGGAAATGCTTGAAGTTCGTCGGCTTCCGTTGTAGGGTGTGCGCACTGCACGGATCGTGTCATTAGGCACTAAACCAGCCAGGGAGGGTGTGCGCATGCGTAAGCTCCTGTTCCTTCTTCTTGCGATCGGGATGGTGGGTGCCACGACCGTGGCGTTGGCAACCGCATCGCGCACGGCGCCCCACGCCGTAAAGGTCTCTCCGGAAACGGCGAACGCCTATCTGATGCCGGGCGACCACGCATGCGTCAACGACTGGATGAACTTTGGCTGCGATATCGGCAATACCGCGTATTCGCAGCTCACCCAGATCAACCCGAGCAATGTCAGTCAGCTGAAGGTTGCATGGGACAAGGGGTTCTCGGTCCCGCAGTATTCGGGTCCCGTGCATGCCGAACCGCTCTGTTGCGCCAACGGCCTGATGTACATCGCATCGGCCAACACGGACCAGGCGGTCAAGCCGGACACGGGCGAGATCGTTTGGCAGTATCAAGGCGCGAAGTACGACTCCACCTCGTCCGGGCCGAGCGGCACGACGCTCCAGATCATCTCTCGTAACATCGCCTACGACGCACCCGACAACCTCATCTTCGCCGGTCAGCAGGACAGCTCGATCGTCGCGCTGAAGGCGTTGACCGGAGCCCCCGTCTGGACGGCGCAGGTCGCCGGCGCAGGTCTCGGCACGTACGGTACCGCCACGAAGTCGGAATCGGTGCCGAACACGGTGTACATCCCCGACGGCAAGGACGGCCTCGTCCTCGCCGCACCGAACGGCGGCGAGAGCCCGATGCGCGGACAGCTTTCCGCTTTCAACGCAAAGACCGGAAAGCTGGTCTGGCGAACGTGGATGACCCCGGATCCGACTCAGGTTCCGGAGATCCTCAGCTGGGCCAACCCGGCCGAGGCCGCGGTGGGCGGGGCGCCCATCTGGAACATCCCGACCTACAACATCAAGGACAGGCTCGTCTACGTCGGCACGGGCAATCCGTACCCGTACCTCGGGCGGTCGCCGGGTAAGAACCTCTGGTCGACGAGCCTCCTTGCGCTCAGCGTCGATACGGGCGCGATCAAGTGGTACATACAGCCGATCCACCACGACGAGTGGGACTACGACTGTCCGCACGCCCCGACCGTGTTCAACGCGGTCGTGAAGGGGAAGCTGACGCCAGTGATGGCCGACGGTTGCAAGAACTCGTACATTTTCTACCTGAACCCCGCGAACGGTAAGTGCATCTTCGGCTGCCCGGAGATCAGCAACTCGACGCTGCCCGGCTACACGAAGGCCGGTGAGGTGCTGAACAACGTCTATCCGACGCAACCGAGGCCGGTGGGAGCGCAGGGCAAGCTGATCGAGCACTGCCCGAGCGAGGCCTTCGTCAGGGAGCAGTTCCCCTTCTATCCAACGGGGCCAGATGGCAAACCCATTGTTCTCTCCTGCGACATGGTGGCCCCGAACGCCGACGTCTGGCTGGCGAAGCCGTACTACATCTCGAACGGCCTCGGCATCCAGAGCCGGGCGAGCTACGACCCGAAGCTCAACATGCAGTTCTTGAACGCGACGGCGTCGCTCATGATCGAGAGGAACCTCTCGCCGACCGATTACCACACGTCGATCACCAACTCGGGTCGCGTGAACTACACCGGTCGGGTCGGGACGCTCACGGCGATCAACATGAACGACAACACCGTTGCCTGGCAGAAGTGGCTCACGGCCGAAACGGGGAACATCTACTCCGGAAACTTCACGACCGCGAGCGGCCTGCTCTTCTACGCGACGAAGGGGCAGACGAGCGGGGCTGGCACCGGTAGGAACCCCGACTACGCCGCGATCCGAACGGCGGGCGGCACGGTCGGCGGCACCCTCTGGGCTGCGGATGCGAAGACCGGCAACACCCTCTGGTCGTTCCAGAACCCGCACGGCGACCTCGTCGAGGGCCCGCCGATGACCTACATGTACAAGGGCAAGCAGTACGTGGCCGAGTTCATGATGTGCCCGGTGGGAACCGGCAAGCAGGGCAAGTACGACCTCTGCGCGAGCCATGACCGTCTGGTGGTGCTCTCGCTGCCCTAGACCTCGTTCGATGCGAGGGGACTCCAGGCGAGCCCCCTCGCATCGGCACACCCGACGCGAACGTGAACATGACGGACTGGAGTTCCAGCGAATCGAGAGGAAGTGAGTTGATGCGCGCACGTTGGTATCGGACCGCGGCGAGCGCCGCAGTCCTCATGTTTGCTCTGATGGTTGCCGGACCGGCTCTTGCAGTCACGGTCACGAGCTATACGCCGACCAACGCCTTTATCCCTGAGGATCCGGGAGCGTGTGTCGGTACTAGCGTCACGATCAACGGGACAGGGTTCGTCAACGACGGTGGACCCGTCACCGTCAAGTTCAACGGTACGCCGGGAGTGAACGTCGTCATCGGCTCCGACGTCATCATCTACGCGAAGATGCCGCCCACGGCGACCGACGGCCTCGTGACCGTCACTACGGCGCGGGGCACCGCATCGGCCGCCATCCCCTACGACGGTCGTCGCATGCGCGTCCCATCTGGGCCCGGCGTTGATCGCAGCCTCGAGCAAGCCCAAGATTGCCGGCTTCGCTCCGACGAAAGCAAAGACGGGAAAGACTCTCGTGATCAGCGGGGCCAATCTGGGCGACGCGACCGCGGTCAAGATCGGTGGTGTCGCTGTCAAGTTCAAGGTCGTCTCGGCGACGAAGATCACGGCGACCGTCTCAGCCGCAGCGAAGAGCGGCAAGATCGCGGTTGTCTCCGTCGCTGGAACCGGTACGAGCTCGACGAGCTTCACCAAAGGCTGAGCAGCAATGGTGCTGCCTTCCGTGAGCGGCGCCGCTCACGGGAGGCAGCAACCGCTCGTTCGCGGTGAGCCCGGATCAGCGCTGCCGGCTTCACGAGTACCATGATCGCGATGGGGGGTCGAGCCGTGCGAGCGTCGATGGCCGTGTTGGCGGTTGCCGGATCAGTGTCGGTGCTGAGCGCTTCGGCCGCAGCCGGCCGGACAGACAATGGCCCTGTTGGCAACTACGTCTCTTCCGTGTGGCCACCGGTCGCGAGCCAGCTGTCGAAGAACGTGGCGAAAGCATCGTTCGCGCGCGCGTACGACACCGTCTGGCCCTATCTGCATCCGGCCTACCAGAACGCGATCTCGCAGTCCCTTTGGCGGGACTGCCAGCGCGCACACCCGGCGGCTCCGGCGGGCGTGAAGATCCAGAAGATCGCCGTCGTCGGGTCGAGCAAGGTCCCCGTCAAGCTGCCTCTGATCGGCTCTGCGAGCGTCCAGGCGGTCACGCTGCGGATTCAGTTCACATCTCCGGCCGCCAGCGGGACGCAGTACGGCCTCGAGTACACATACTGGATCAAGCAGAACGGCAAATGGCTTGCCGTGTGGTTGCCGGACGAGTACTCCTCGTACAAGTCCCGCAAGTGTTATCTGACCCCTCAGGGTCCCGGTCTCTACTAGAACAAGCGCCGTCTCGAGGGCTGGGGTTGAAGCGTCGCAAAGGGATGCTCGGTGTGCGATGCTTCGCCCATCCAGATCGACTCTCGTCCGCTCGTTCGAATCGGGAGCACGCAATGAGAGGCGCGGCGAGTGCCGCAGTCCTTGCCATCGTGTGGGCCGCACTCGCCGCCGCCGCAGCGGACGCGGGCCGGCTGGGCGAGTCGGTGTCCGAGTCCGCGCGTGCGGGAGCGGAGGTCGCGGCCTGGGAGGTCAGTCCGAACTGGTCGGGCTACGTGCTGACCGGCTCGGCGGGCAAGGCGATCTCGTACTCGAGGATCAGCGGAACGTGGAAGGTGCCGACCGTGACCTGCGGCCCGAAAAACGCCGGCGCCGCCTCTGCGGTCTGGGTCGGCCTCGGCGGGTACCGCCTCGACAAGAACACCAACAGGGGTCGCGTCGAGCAGGTCGGGACGAACGCAGACTGCGACGCGTCGGGCAAGCCGGAGTATTACGCATGGTTCGAGATCGTGCCGTTCCCCGCCACGACGATCGAGAACAAGGTCTTGGTCGGCGACACGATCACCGGCGTCGGTGCGGATCAGCCGCTCGGCTCTCGTGGAGTTGCAGGTGATCAATCGGACGAGAGGCTGGACGTTCACGCGGGAGATCACCTGGGCCTCGTCGGACGTTTCCTCGGCCGAGTGGATCGTCGAGGCGCCGGCAAACTGCGTGCGGTTCCTGTGCGCCGAGGCGCCGCTCGCCAACTTCGGCGAGATCTCGATACGAAAGATCTCCGTGACAAGCGGGTCGGCCTCGGGGACGCTCACGACCCCGGCCTGGACGGCAGTCCCGATTCGACTCGTGCCCGAGACCACGGCCAGCACGAAGCCGACGGCCGTTGGCATGGACAGCGACCAGGTGACGCCGCGGCTGACGCCGTCGGGCAAGCCGTTCGGCGCGACACCGGGCAAGCCACGGCCGGCGGCACGGCGTTCAAGGTGTCGTGGGTCGCGAACGCGACTGGCTGACCGGGCTGAGCTAACGCAGGCAGGCTTCGAGCTTGCCCCGCGCGTACAGCGTGACCGGCCCGGCGTCCGAGTAGTAGAAGACGTTCGCCTTCTTCCCGACGCCGTCGATGATCACTTGCTTTTCGATCGCCTGGTAGCGCAACGTCTGCGCTATCGCTTTGTCGTGGAGCTTTTTCGCCTCGGACGCGTTCTTTCCGAAGACTACGTAGACAACTGGATTTCCGTATCCGAAGGTGATCTTGAGATTTCCACCTGTGGCATCGAGGAACGGGTTCTTCTGCGGGGTCGCATGCACGCCCTTCTCGCCGTTCAGACAACTCTCGGTGGCTGAGAGCGTGTACCCGCTGCCTCCGGAACCGCCGCAACCTGCGACAACGGCGGCGAGAGAGCCGACAAGAACGGCTGCGCCGAGCGAACGCGCGGCCGCGGGGCTTCTGCGCTCACGTGACGATGATGACACCGCGAAACCCTTTCTTGTTCTTGTCGAGCGTGCTCCGCCAGGGAAAGGTTCCCCGCTTGAGAAACTGGAGATGGATGATGGCGGTTCCGTTCGGGGGGATGGCCTTTGTCGTCTTGCCGAGGACCGAGAAGTTGTGTGCCTTCTTGCCCATGTTGTGGACCTGGAAGTCCCCGATCTGCCCCCGGAGCACAGCGTTCGGCGACGTGTAGGAGTACTGACCGGGCTCGACCTGCATCTGGACACCCATGTGGACTCCGGTGTCGTGGATGCCCACCTGAATGAGTACGAACTGCGACGGCTTCGTCGTCGTCGTGGCCGCAGGCAACGCTGCTGGCAGCGCCAGAGTCGCGGCCATGCTGCACGCGAGCGCCCAGGCTCGGGTGCGGGTCCCCTTCGTGCGCATCGCCACACTCCCCTTGTGCGTACCAGACATCAGCTGCGAGCCCATCCTAGCCGACACGAGCCTGTCACCCGTAGCTCGGGCTCGGGGCCGCGTGCCAAACCTTTACAAGAATCAACCCTTGCGCAGTTCGTTTCTCGGTGCGATAGTGACAGTCGGTGCAATAGTGCCGGGAGCGCCTGCCAACCCTTGGCGGGCGAGGGAAGGAGAAAACCAATCGTGCGCAAACCAATTCTTGCGTCGCTCGCGCTGTGTTCCGTCCTGCTCGTCATCGGTGTGGGGGCCTCGACGGCCGCCCAGGGGAGTGCGAAGGTGAGCATCACCCTCGCGCCGGCTTTCACCGTGGCGCAGCTCGACGCGTACGCAGGCGACGACTGGATCTCGAACGGCGGCGACCTCAAGAGCAGCCGCTACTCGACCCTGAAGGAGATCAACAAGACCAACGTCTCCAAGCTCAAGCTGGCTTGGCACGTCAACCTCGGGTTCTGCCAGCCGGCCGTGAATGCGACCGCGTGCGGCTCCCCTGAGGAGAACGCCGTGGTCTACAAGGGCGTCTACTACATCACCGACCCGCAGAGCGGCGTGTATGCGCTCGACGCGGCAACTGGTGCCACCATCTGGAAGTACACGCCCACGTGGGAGACCGGCTTCAACATCGGCACCGGCGGCAGGCAGCCGGGTGTCTCGATCGGCGAGAACAAGGTCTACCTCGGTCAGCGTGACGGCAAGGTCGTCGCTCTCGACATGGGCACCGGCACGAAGCTCTGGCAGACCCAGCTCGGGTCGTGGCAGCAGGGCATCCGTGAGTCGGAGACCCCGCAGTACTACAAGGGCCTCGTCATCCAGGGCACGAGCGGGAGCGACGGAGGCAGCTACAGCAACCAGATGTTCGGCCTGAACGCCGCCAACGGCGCGATCGTCTGGGCGTTCAGCGTCGTTCCGACGCACAGCCAGCCCGGCGGTAACACGTGGCCGTGGTCGGGCGTGCATTCGAACTACGGCGGCGGCGCGATCTGGGAGAACACCTCGATCGACTCGAAGACCGGCGTCGTCGTCATCGGCACGGGCAACCCGGTTCCGTGGAACTCCCGCGGCCCCGGGGAAAACCTGTGGACGAACAGCGTCCTCGGGATCGACGCCGTCACGGGTCAGTTCAAGTGGGGCTACCAGACCTCCCGCCACGACCTGTGGGACTCGGACCTGCCGAACAACGCGGTCCTGATGGACCTGAAGATCGGCGGCAAGACGTACCACGCCTCGGTCAGCAACTCGAAGCTGGGGTGGTTCCACGTCATCGACACCGCCACCGGCAAGGCCCTGACCCCGGTCAAGGAAGTCACCGTTCCGACGCTCCCGAACTCCAAGGACGTCAACGCGTGGCCGAAGCAGCCGATCCCGCAGACCCCGAACACGCTTCCGGGCTGCGTCTCGG
Source organism: uncultured Actinomycetes bacterium (assembly GCA_963781315.1). Classification (GTDB taxonomy): domain Bacteria; phylum Actinomycetota; class Thermoleophilia; order Gaiellales; family Gaiellaceae; genus PALSA-600. The sequence goes on from CAWAFJ010000001.1 coordinate 55,144, forward strand.
GTGTTCCGACCAGCAACAACGGTGCGAATGCGTGTTACGACCAGCCGCTGAAGAACGGCGGCGGCCGTCTCACGACCAATCCGCTTCGCTGGACGGGCCTCACCGCGCCGGACGGCAAGCCGTACAAGATCGGGAGCCACTTCGACCCGTACGACACGACGCAGTACGTCACTGCGCCGTTCGAGTCGATGGACTGGCCCGAGGCCTCGTACAGCCCGGAGAACAACTCGCTCATCTCCTGCGGTGTGACGAACCGGACGTACGGCAAGGAGCAGCGGGCTGCGGAGTCGCAGGTCGTCGGCCCGAACGGCGGCATCGGTTCCGGCATCCTGTCGGTGGCCGACTCGTCGATCGATCCGTTGAACCTCAACGACTTCGGCAACTTCTCGTCGTATAACCTCAGCTCGATCACGTCGACGAGCGGCGGTAAGTTCGCCTGGAAGCAGACGTGGCAGGCACCGTGCTACAGCGGCTCCATGAACACCGCCGGAGGGTTGACGTTCATCGGCCATCTCGGCGAGGGCGTCGCCAAGGACGGGAGGGGCTACCTGGCAGCTGTCGACACGAAGACCGGAGCCGAGCTCTGGAAGTCGGAGCTGCTGAACGCACCCGTCGGTGCACCGCCGGTGACCTACACGGTCAACGGCAAGCAGTACGTGTCGAACGTTGTTGGCGGCGAGAGCCACAACGACCCGACGCGGCCGAATGCAGCCGTCCCCTCGCAGCGTGTGCGTGGAGACGACATCTACACCTGGACGCTCGGGTAGTAGGTACTTGACGTATTCGTGGTGGCGGTCGCGCACAAGCGACCGCCACCACGAAATTTCTTGGCGCCGCGGTTCGTCTCAGGGTTGTCTGCCAGGGACCACCTCTCGTAGGCGTTGCGACACCGTTGCGTGCAGCTATTCTCAATCTCGGTGACCGATCTCGATGCAAAGGAGCCTTTCGTGACGACTCGCAAGATTTGGCGGCTCGTGCCGCTTACTGCTCTGGCGGCCGTTGTGGTCGCGGTGGTATCCGCCGGCGCGTTCGGCGGCGGCGCAGTCACGGCGCCTTCCGGGAACGCGGTGAACGGCAAGAAGCTCTTCGCCTCGTCCGGTTGTGGCGCGTGCCATGTTCTGAAGTCGGCGGGCGCGAAGGGCACGATCGGCCCGAATCTCGACACGCTGACCCCGACGTATGCACAGATCGTCGCTCAGATCACCAAGGGCGGCCCGAGCATCATGGGGAAGGCGGCCGCGGCGTACAAGTTCCCGATGGCCTCTTTCAAGGGCAAGCTGACGACAAAGCAGATCCAAGACGTCGCCGCGTTCGTCTTCACGACCTCCCTCAGGAAGGCCGCCCCGAAGACGACGACGACGACCGCAGCGGCGACCTCGTCGAGCAGCACCGGCAGCAGCAGCACCGGCAGCAGCACCGGGGCCGCAGCGGCCAATCCGGACGGTTGTCCTCCGGGCCTCACGATCGTCACGAACGCCTCGGACGACCATGACGACGACGACATTGGCGGTCCGAACGACTTCGACGGCTGCGTCTAGGCCCGGCACGTCGTCGGTCACCCGTTAGGCCTCCTTACGTAAGTCCGGGGGGCAGGCCATGCGAAAAGCGTGGCCTGCCCCCTGTTTCTTGCCGTGGGCGCGCCGTCGGGTCTCATTTGGGAAAGGCGGTCGAAGCGCCGCCTATAGTGCGGAGATGCGGTCGCGCCGAACCCCGGTCATCCCCGCCGCTTGACCCCGTACGACGAGCGTGGAGTGGACGCCGGGCTGCGCTCGAACGTGCGCTTGCTCGGCGACCTGCTCGGGACCGTGCTGGTCGAGCAGGAGGGCGAGTGGCTCCTCGAGCTCGAGGAGCGCGTGCGGGCGCTTGCGCGAGCGGGCCGCGAGGAGGGTGCCGTCGCCGCGGCCGAGCTGCGACGGGTTAGCGCGACATTGTCACTCGACCAGCAAGCGCTGGTGCTCCGGGCGTTCGCACTCTTCTTCCAGCTCTCGAACATCGCCGAGCAGCACCACCGGCTCCGCCGCTGGCGCCACTATGAACACGAGGGCCGTGTCACGCAGGAGTCGCTCGCCGGCGCATTCGACCGCCTGGTGGCTGCCGGAGTCTCCGAGGACGGGATCGAGGCGGCGGTTCGCGCGCTCTCGGTCGAGATCGTGCTCACCGCCCACCCGACCGAGACGGCGCGCCGCACAGTGCTCGAGAAGCATCGGCGCATCGCCGCGCTGTTGCACGAGCTCGACGACCCCGACATCCCGCGCACGGCGGAGGAGCGGGTGCACCGCGACCTTGCCGAGGAGATCACGATCCTCTGGCAGACCGACGAGGTGCGTTCGCGCCGGCCGCGGGTGGTGGACGAGATCCGGCAGGGTCTGTGGTTCATCGAGGGGAGCCTCTGGGGCGCCGCGCCGCGACTGCTCGCGGAGCTCCACGAGCATGCGCCTGGGCTCCGGGGATCGCCGCTCCGCTTCGGCACGTGGATCGGCGGCGACCTCGACGGCAATCCGCATGCGGGTGCCGATACCGTCGAGGAGGCGCTCGAACGTGCGCGCGTCCTCGCCCGCGAGCTGCTTCAGCGCGACGTGCGCCTGCTCGCGCGGTCGTGGGGCATGTCGACGACCGTTGTCGATGCGGAGGCTGGGGTCGGGACGGTCGCCGACGTCGACCCCGAGCAGAACCCCGACGAGCCGTACCGCCGGCGCCTCACCTCGATCTGGAACCGGCTCGGAGAGGACGCGTTCAGCTCGGGCGCCGAGCTTCTCGCCGAGCTCGACCTACTCGACGCGAGCCTTCGCGCCCATCGCGGCGAGCGGATCGCCGACGGAGGGCTCGCGAGGTTGCGGCGGCAGGTCGAGGTCTTCGGGCTCCATCTCGCCAAGCTCGACCTCCGTGTGCATGCGTCGGAGGTCGACTCGCCGGACGACCGGCTTCGGGAGACGCTTGCCATGGCTGCGCGGCTCCAGCGTCGCCACGGCCGCGAGGCGCTCGACCGGCTGATCGTCTCGATGACCCATTCGGCCGACGTCCTCGCGGCCGCCGAAGCGCTTGCTGCCGAGGCCGGGCTCGAGGTGGACGCCGTGCCGCTGTTCGAGACGATCGCCGACCTGCGCGCGGCTCCGGCGATCGTCGCGGCGCATCTCGACCGCCGCCCGCGTGAGGCGGTCGAGGTGATGGTGGGCTATTCGGACTCCGGCAAGGACGGCGGCTACCTCGCCGCCAACTGGGAGATCTTCCGGGCGCAGGAGGAGCTGGCCGGCCTCGCTCGCGAGCGCGGAGTGACGCTGACGGTCTTCCACGGTCGCGGCGGCAGCGCGGGTCGCGGCGGCGGGCCCACCTACGCGGCGATTCTCGCCCAGCCGCCCGACGCTACTGCCGGGCGGCTCAAGTTGACCGAGCAGGGGGAGACGATCTCGTTCAAGTACGGGCTTCCCGGCCTCGCTTACCGGAATCTCGAGGCTGCGGTGTCCGCGACGCTCCTGACGGCAGCCCCCGGGCTTGCGCCGGATCCGCCTGCGGCTGCACGGGAGACGATGGAGGCGCTCGCCGCGTCGTCGCACCGCGCGTACCGCGCGCTCGTCTGGGAGGACGTGTCATTCCCGCGCTTCTTCCGCTGCTTCACGCCGATCGACGAGCTCGCGTTGCTCGAGATCGGTTCGCGACCGGTGAGTCGGCCGGAGGTTGCGGCGGCAGGGGAGCTCGAGGCCCTGCGCGCGATCCCGTGGGTCTTCTCCTGGACGCAGACCCGATGCATCCTTCCAGCGTGGTACGGCGCCGGCTCGGCTCTCGCCGGCCACGATCTCGCCGAGCTCCGGACGCTGTACCGTGGCTGGCCGTTCTTCTCGGCACTGATCGACAACCTGGAGATGACGCTGGCGAAGTCGAGCCTCGAGATCGCTGCCGAGTACCTGCCACTCGTTCCAGCCTCCGCCGATCCCACCCGGCTCTTCGCGGCGATCGAGGAGGAGCATGCCCGGACGGTCGCGGCGGTGCTCGGCATCGTCGAGGCGAATGAGCTCCTCGACCGGCATCCCAACCTGCAGCGCTCGATCCGCCTGCGCAACCCGTACGTGGACCCGATGAACGCGATCCAGGTCGAGCTACTGCACCGCTGGCGCAGCGGAGACGAGCGCGCCCTGCGGCCGCTGCTGCGCTCTATTGCTGGGATCGCAGCCGCATTGCGCAACACCGGCTAGCCGGTTTCGGCTCCTGGAGCGGGAGAGCCGGGTTTTGTAAAATCTACTCTTTCCGCATAATGTCTATTGCGCTTTGGGGAAAATGCCGATACTCTCTGACGTAATGCGTTCGATCCATCCGTCTACGGAGGTTCTCATGTCCTGGATTAAGCCTGAGTTCGAGGTCATCGAGCTCTCGTCTGAAGTCACCTGCTACCGCTACCACAGGTAGATCTGACTTTTCGGCGGGGCCCGGAGCGCGATCTCCAGGCCCCGCCTTTTCTTTGCAGCAATGTGATGAATCTCGGAAGGATTCATTCTTAGATAGTCGTAAGATATATCGAGGTGCCGCACAACTCACGACCCGTTCACGAGGTCAAGGCGAACCTCTTTCGCGTCCTCGGCCACCCGGCTCGCGTCCGCATCCTCGAGCTGCTGCACGACGGTGAGCGGTCGGTCGGCTCTCTCCAGGTCGAGCTCGGGCTGGACTCGGGGGGCACGTCCCAGCAGCTCGCGGCGCTCCGCCGCATCGGCCTCGTGCGGTCGCGGCGGGAGGGAACGAGCGTCTACTACCGCGTCGACGACGAGCGCGTATTCGACCTGCTCGACGCGGGCCGGGACATCATCAGCCGCCAGCTGGAGGAACAGCAGTCGATCCTCCGCGAGTTGGGCGGCCGGTGACCGCCGCCGTGCTCGTCGCCGGTCTCGCCGGCATCTGTCTCGGCGGCGTTCTGTCAGCCTTGCGATTCGCTTTCCGGCCGGGGCTGTGGTTGCAGGCCGCCGGCGCCGCCGTCGTGGGCGCCGCCGGCTTCTGGGAGCTCGAGTCTCGCGACGCGTTCGGCGCTTCGTTCTCGAGTGGGTTCTCGTTGAGCTTCGGTGTCGACGGGCTGAGTGGCTACTTCCTCGGCATGCTCGGGTTGATCGCGGCGCCGGCTCTCGTCTTCTCGCTCCGCTATCTGCAGCCGTCGAGAACCGGCCGCGCGACGGCCGCCCTCACCGCCGCGTTCCTGCTCGCGCTCGCGCTCGTGTTCTGTGCCCGCGACCCGGTGACGATCCTCCTCGGCTGGGAGCTGATGACCCTCGTCCCGGCCGCGGTGATCCTTGTGGCACGCCACGCGGACCGTCGCTCGCGGCGGACCGCGTTCATCTATCTCGCGATCACGCACCTCGGCGGCGCCGCGACGTGGATCGCGATTCTGCTGCTTGCGAACGCGAACGCGATCGGCAACGCCTCGGCGATCGACACGGGCTCGGGCCTGCAAGCGGTGATCGCGCTTGCGGCTCTCGTCGGCATGGGAACGAAGGCGGGTGTGATGCCGCTCCACGTCTGGCTGCCGCGGGCGCATCCGATCGCCCCCGCGCCCGTGTCGGCGCTGATGAGCGGCGTCATGATCAAAGCGGCGATCTATCTCCTCGTCCGTGTGCTGGTCGAGTGGCTCGGCGTCCTCCCGCTCTGGTTCGGGATCCTCGTGCTCGCCGTCGGCGCGCTGTCGGCCGTCGGCGGAGTCACCTACGCGCTCTTCCAGCACGACGTGAAGCGCCTGCTCGCGCTTCACTCGATCGAGAACATCGGGATCATCGTGCTCGGGCTCGGGGCGTGCCTCATCCTGCGCGCTCGCGGCGCAGAGACTTGGGCGGCGTTCTCCCTCGCTGCCGCGCTTCTCCACACGCTGAACCACGCGGTCTTCAAGGCACTGCTGTTCCTCGGCGCCGGCGCGTTCGAGAGAGCGGTCGGCGTTCTCGAGATCGATCGGCTCGGCGGGCTCCTCCGGCGGATGCCGTGGACAGGAGGAGCGTTCCTGCTCGGGGCGATGGCGATCGCCGGCTTGCCGCCGCTCAACGGCTTCGCGTCGGAGTGGCTTACGCTCCAGGCGCTCCTTCACATCCCGGCGTACGGGCACGTCGCCGACGGGACGGCGGGGGCGATCGCCCTCGCGGCGCTCGCCGTGACGACGGCGCTGGCGGTGTTCTGCTTCGTCAAGGTCGTCGGTCTCGTGCTGCTCGGGCCGCCGCGAACGAACGCTGCGGCCTCGGCGGAGGAAGCCCCTTTGTCGATGCGGAGCGCCGTCGTGTTTCTCGCAGGAGCGTGCGTCGTGCTCGGCGCCGCGCCGGGAGTCCTGTTCGGGGCGCTCGTGCGGCTCGTGCCGTGGGCCGGTGACGAGCCGACCACGCTTGGGCTTAACCTGCCCGGGACAGGATCTCTGCCGACGCCGGGCATCCTGCTCGTCCTTCTGGGGGTGACGGGCGCGCTCGTGCTCGTGCGCGGTGGTCGGAGGGCGCTCCGGGCTCCAAGCTGGGCCTGCGGCCAGGTCGTCGAGCCCGTCTTGAACTGGACGAGCGCCGGCTTCACGAAACCACTCCGCCTCGTCCTCGAGGTCGTTCTCCGGCCCGAGCGAGAAATCGCGGTCAGTACCTCCGGCGGTGTCGTGCAGGAAGTGGCGTACACCGGGCGCGTTCCGCACCTGATCGATGAGCGCGTGTACCGGCCGGTCGTGCGTCTGTCGCTCACGGCGGCGAGGCACGCACGACGACTTCAGAGCGGCAGTCTCGGGATGTACGTGGCCTACCTCATAGGCCTGGTGCTGTTCCTGCTTGTCGCCGCTCGCCTCGGAGGGCTCGGATGAGCCCCGTCGTTGTCGCATCGGCAGCGGTTCAGGTCGTCGGAGGCATCGTCCTCGCACCGCTTCTCCCCGGGCTCATCCAGCACTGGAACGCGCGGCTCCAGGGGCGCCGCGGGCCGACCCCGCTTCAGCCGTACCGGGAGCTACGGCGGCTGTGGGGGAAGAGCGGGGTGGACGTCGCCGGGACGACCGCCGTCTATCGGCTTGCGCCGGTGGTCGTGGCCGCGAGCCTGGTTGCTGCGGTGCTGCTCGTTCCCGCCGCGGCACCCGCACCGAACTTCGGCGTCGGCCACGACGCGCTCGCGCTTGCGGGAATGCTGGCTCTTGCACGATTCGCCGTTGCCGGGGCGGCTTGGGACGTCGGCAGCGGCTTCGCGCTGATGGGGGCGAGCCGCGATCTCACGCTTGCAGTCTTCGTGGAGATCGGTCTGATCCTGTCGCTCGGAACGGCGGCGCTGATCGCGGGGACCACCGACATGGGGGAGATGATCGCCGCCACCGCGGGCATGCACGTCTGGTCGACCCCGGCGCTCGCCCTCGCCGCCGTCGGCTTCGCCGCAGTCGCGATCGCAGAGACCGGGCGCAGGCCCGTCGACAACCCCGACACCCACCTCGAGCTGACGATGATCCACGAGGGCCCGGTGCTCGAGTACGCGGGCCGTGACCTGGCGTACCTCCAGTGGGCCACCGCCGCGCGGCATTGGCTCGTGCTCGTCATCGCCACCGAGCTCTTCCTTCCACACCCGAGTAACCCGTGGTGGCAGCTCGCAGCCCTACCGCTTGTCCTCGTTCTTCTGTGCGCACTGCTCTCGTTGGTCGAGACCCTGGTTGCGAAGACCCGGATCCTGCTCGTGCCCCGGTTGCTCGGCGTTGCGGCGCTCGTGGCACTCCTCGGCATGGTCGCCTGGCTGGCGGGGAACGCTTGATCGCGTTCTTGCTCTGGGTGCTCGTCGTGCTCGGATTCGGGGTCGTCGTCGTGCGCCAGCGCTCGCTGGCTGTCGGCCTCGTCACCGTCCAGGCGCTCGTTCTGGTGGGCATCGCGCTCGACGAGGCGGCGACCGTGCACGACATCGTGGCCGCGGCCGCGCTCTGTTGCCGCGCGCTCGCGCTGGCTGCGCTCTTCTTGTGGCTCGCTGCGCGCACCACCGAGTCGCAGCCGACGCGAGCAGGGGCCGACCCGCTGGCGCGAGCCTCCCTCGCGGTGGCGCTCGCGCTCGCCCTGACCTGGCTCGTCCCATCGCTCGGCCTCGCCTCGCGCGACGCGGAGCGGACGGTGCTTGCGCTGCTTGCCTTCGGGCTCGTGACTGCGGCTCTGCGCCGCGCCACGCTCTTCCAGGTAATGGGGATCGTGCTCGCCGAAAACGGTCTTGCGCTCGCGGCGCTCGAGCTGCCGGGTGCCCCGGCGCTGGTGATCGAGCTCGGTGTGGCGCTCGACCTGACGCTGATCGCGTTGGTGGCGGCCGCATTCCACACCTGGATCTTCGCCGAGTTCGGCACCACCGACTCGTCGCGCCTGCGGGGCCTCCGTGACTAGCCGGGAGCTGCTGGCGGTTGCGGTCGTTGCCGTTCCGGCACTGGCCGCCATGCTCCTTTGGGTCGTCCCCCGCCGGGCCGTGACCGGAGTTCGCTCTGGGCTGCGCGGTGCCGACGAGCGCACTCGCGCTGGCGCTTGGGGCTCTCGCGCTGCGGGACGAGCCGTCGCTGGAATACGGGATCGCGATCGACGCAGCCGGAGGGCTGCTGCTCTGTGTGACGGCGCTCGTCGGTCTCGCAAGCCTGCTTGTCTCGCCCGCATATCTCGGCACGGTGCGCGGCTCGCTTGCGCCTCGAACGCGGCGCGAGAAGAACTACTTCTCCCTGCTTCTTGCCTTCTGGGCCATCCTGCTCGCCGTCCCGCTGGCCGGAAACCTCGGCGTAGCCTGGCTGCTCGTGGAGGCGACGACCGCCGCGTCCGCTCTGCTCGTCGGCTTCAGCGGGAAGGCGCGTGCCCTCGAGGCGGGGTGGAAGTACCTCGTGCTCACCTCGCTCGGCCTCGCCATCGCGCTGCTCGGAATCGTCATCCTCGCCGCCGGCCTTCCGGGGGGACTCGCGGGGCTCTCGTGGCATGCGCTTCCGACGTACACGTCCGGCTCGCAGACCGCGCTCGTCGCCTATCTGCTCTTGCTTGCCGGTCTTGCCGCCAAGATCGGCTGGGCACCCGTGCACAACTGGTTGCCCGACGCACACTCGGAGGCGCCGGCTCCCGTGTCGGCGCTTCTCTCCGCCGCCCTGCTGCCGAGCGTGTTGCTCGTGGCCTGGCGGTCGGAGCACGCCCTCGCGCCGGTGATCGGCGCCGGCACCGCGCAGGACGTGCTGATCGGGTTCGGGCTTGTGTCGCTCGCGGTGGCCGTGCCGTTCCTGTGGCGGTCGCTTGCGTGGAAGCGCCTGCTCGCCTACTCGAGCCTCGAGCACATGGGCGTGATCGCGCTCGGGATCGGCTTCGCCACACCGCTCGCCATCGCCGGGGTCGCGGTTCACATCGCTGCGCATGCCGTGGCGAAGGCGCTCGGCTTCTACGCAGCGACGCCGCTCGTCGGTCACGAGCCGCGCGCCGCGGCCCACGGGGTGACCGGCATCGGCAGGACCGACCGCACGCTCGGTGCCGCGATGGGGCTATCCCTTGGCACGCTCGCGGGGCTGCCCCCATTGCCGCTCTTCCTGAGCGAGCTCCTGATCGTCGCCGGTGGCTTCGAGGCCGGGCGGCCGTGGTCGGCCGGGTTGGCGGTCGTGCTGCTCGGTCTCGCTTTCGTCGGCCTCGTCCATTCGCTGATCGAGACCACGGCCGGAAAGGCGCACCGGCGCACCCGCGGCGTGGTTCCCGGACTCCGGGGGCTCGTCCCGCTCGTTGCAGTCTCCGCAGTGATGCTGGTGGCGCTCGCCGGCCTTGCTCTCTGGCTTCCCGGATCGGATTTCGCCGACACGCTCGTCAAGGGGCTCTCGTGAGCCGCACCGCCGACTACCGCGAGCGGATCGAGGAAGCGCTCGCCGACGGCTGGCGTTTCGCGGGCCTGCACGCGGCCGAGCGCGGGACGGTCGTGCGCGTGCTTCTCGTCGCCCGAGATGGCTCGACGCGTGTCGAGACGGGCGCGGCTGCGGAAGGGACGATCGCCTCCATCGTTGACCTCGTGCCGGCCGGGTGGGATGAGCGCGAGGCCGCCGATCTCTACGGGGTGGGCTTCGCCGGCCACGAGCCGCTGCGGCCGCTCGTCGACCACGATCCGGACACAGCCGGCTGGACCGTCCGTGTCCGCGGCCACGACGCGTACCAGGTCGCGGTCGGGCCGATCCACGCCGGGGTGATCGAGTCGGGCCACTTCCGCTTCAGCGTGGTCGGTGACCGGATCCTCGAGCTCGACGCGCGACTCTTCTACAAGCACCGCGGTCTCGAGGCGGCGGCTGAAGGGAAGACGCTCGACGAGGGGGCCGCGTACGTCGCGCGGGCTTGCGCCGCCTGCGCGGTCGCGAACGGGATCGCGTACGCGCATGCGTGTGAGGAGGCGCTCGGGCTCGAGCCGACACCGGAGCTCGCACGGGCACGCACGATCTTGCTCGAGCTCGAGCGGACGTGGAGCCATCTCAACGACATTGCGGCGATCTGCGCCGGGTGCGGTCTGGCGGCCGGAACCGCACACTTCGCGGCGCTCACCGAGCAGGCGCGGCGGCTGAACGCCGCGCTGACCGGACACCGGTATCTCTTCGGCAGCGTTCGCACCGGAGGAAGTCCACTGGAGCTCGACGCCGATGCCGTTCGTGCCGCTCGCGAGAGCCTGATCTCGATCCGACGCGAGCACGAGCGCGGCTGGCGCGCGCTGGCATTCAACTTCTCCTTTCAGGACAGGCTTCCGGACATCGGGATCGTCTCGGCGCAGGACGCGGCGCGCCTCGGAACGGTTGGTCCCGCGGCGAGAGCCGCGGGGGTGGCAGAAGACGCGCGGACAGGCGCGGCGCGCCTGTCCTACGACGGCTTCGCTGCGGTGACCCCGCAGCGCGCGCCCGGTGACGTGCGGGCTCGCTTCGAGCAGCGCGGGCTCGAGCTCGAGCAGTCGTTCGCCCTCCTCGACGGCCTGCTCGACCGCCCGCTCGCTGCGTCCGCAGCGAGGGGTGGGAACCCGGAGCGCCAGCTCGGCGTCGGCCGGGTCGAAAGCGCTCGCGGCGCGACGAGCTGCATCGTCGAGCGGGACGGCGACCGCATCGCGAGGCTTCGCCTCCGCACCGGGTCGTACGCGAACTGGCCATCCGTCGCGTTCGCGGCGGCCGCAAACCTGCTTCCCGATTTTCCGCTGATCAACAAGAGCTTCGAGCTCTGCTACGCGTGCGCTGACCGCTGATGCTGACGCTCTTCCGCGACCTTCGCCGACTCCGCCGCGACATCGATCTGCCGCGGGCCGGCCGCGGCCGCAGCCTGGCGCTCCGGCATGTCGACGCCGGCTCCTGCAATGGCTGCGAGCACGAGCTGACGCTCACCTCGAGTCCGTACTACGACCTCGAGCGGTTCGGGCTCGGGATCGTGGCGTCACCGCGGCACGCAGACGTGCTGCTCGTCACCGGCGCGGTGACGACGCGGATGCGAGAGCCGTTGCTGATCGCCTACCACGCGATGCCGGAACCGCGTCGCGTTGCCGCCGTCGGAGACTGCGCCCTCGGCTGCAACCTTCTCGGCGACCCCGCGTGCTTCGCGGAGCCTCTCGAGAGCCTTCTCCCGGTGGATGCCCGCATCCCCGGCTGCCCGCCGACACCGGATGCGATCGCCGAGGCGCTCCTCGCCCTCGTCGACCGAGGCTAGCGACTCGAGGGAGAAACCCCGGCCGTTCGCCGAGGCGTTCTCCCAGGAGGATGGCTCGCTGCGCTCGGCTCAGTTCGAGTTCGAACTGATCGAGAGATAGAGGAAGGAAAAGATGAGGCCCATCACCCCGAGCACGATCGTGCCCGCCATCCACAAGCCATTCCCGGTGAGGACCGCTGCGGCGAAGAAGGCCGAGCCGAGGATGAATGGGATGAGCAGAAAGGTCACCCACCTGTGCTCTTCGGCGACCGTCACATCGTGAGCGGGCAACTCCGCTGCCGACGAGATCGCATACGACGCGGCCCCCGGCTGCCGCTGGAGGCGAGGGGAGGTTGGCGCAAGAGTCACTGGCTGCTCCTTTCCATAGGGTGCAGCCAGTGTCGGTGCAGCGGCCGGAATGCGCATCGGTGGAACGCCACGCGTCGGCCGCGTAGCTACTGCGGATCCCGCTCTCGGTACTTATTCCGGAGGTGGCGCCGCGGACGTTACTTCTTCTTCGTCGCTGCGATGGTGATCGGCGGGCCCGCCTTGGGCTTCCAGCGGACCGTTTTCCCCTGGCATTTCCCGCCTGTGGACGCGATCCACGCATGCATCATGTCGGCCGACTGCTTGGGCGTCTGGTCTGCGTAGAAGAGCCCGCTCTGCCACCCCGACAGAACCGGTTCGTCGACCAGGTGGAAGATGTTCACGACCCGAATATTCGGGTCGCACGAGACGAGCTCGAGCATGTCGAAGTACCATTGCGCCTGGTAGTCGGCAGACGCGAACTTATCGCGGACACCCCCTGCGGTGGCGCTGACCTCGATGCCGCTGTACGCGCTGCCGTTCGGCGCGGTCTGGATGCCGACCTCGTTGAGGCTGACGGGCAGGCCGCCGCCCCGCTGCTGGCCGATGGTCTTTTGGGGAGAGCCGTTGAACGCGTCGTAGAAGGCCTGGTAGATCCGTGGCAAGTTGGACACGGCCGCGTGGTTCGAGTTCGGATACCCCTTGGCGAACGGGAGCGATTGCGGCACCGGGTAAGGGTGGAAGTCGAAGCCGTCCATCAGCGGTGCCGTCCGGTGTGTCTTTTTCGCGAACGCCTTGAACCAGGCGCCGAGGTAGCCGATGAATTTGACCGGCGACGTGGACGAGTTGCTGACCGCTCTGGCGTTGTCGTTACCCCGCGGGGAGAGTCCGACGCCCCAGACGAAATTTGCGGCGGACACGCGCTTGATCGCATCGTAGGCGGCGGCGAGTGCGCGGCCGCAGATCCGGGCCGACTGGTTCTGGCCGCCGGCATCCCACTGCGGGTTGACGAACAGTGGTTGGTTGCACTCGTTCATGACGACGAACTGGTGCACGGTCGGGAAGGTCTGGGCCACGCTCGCCGCCCAGGCGGCGAACTGCTGGATCTTCGCCGTGTCTCCGCAGGCGAGAGGGTCGGTCGAGACCCGGCATTTCGCGCCGCCGCTGAAGACGCGGGAGTGGGCTGGATACAGGTCGAACTCGACCGTGATGCCGTCCGACTCGGCGGTCGCGACCGCTTGTGCGACCACCGCCGCCGCCGGAATGGTCAGCGGGTCGGTGTCGTCCCAGGTGAGAGTGAGCGTATTGATCTTCAGCCCGGTCGACTGCATCGTCGCGTATGTCCACGGGGCGAACGCGGGGATCTTCCCGATGTCCTCGTTGACTCCGACGGTGATGCCAGCCGCCCCCGATCCGGCGAGCGCGAGCGCCGCGATGGCGGAGGCGAGGATTGAGAGGATCCGCTTCATGTTTCTCTTCTCGGTCGGTCGAGGCGTCTTCTCGGCCCCCGACTGAGGGGTTACGCGCAATTCTCTGCGCATTGGCCTCGGGTCACGGGCGAACGCGCGGCGGCTTGCGCCGGTCGAACGCCTCGCGAGCCGAGGGATGTGGCGCTAAGAGTACCGATTCGTGTCCGCGGTGATCCCGAGCAACGTGAACCCCAGGATCAACGCGCCCGGGCCGAACAAGGTCGCGGGCGTGAGCCACCACATGTCGCCGGTGTAGATGCCCAGCCCGAAGAACGCGCCACCGATGATGAACGCTATGCCGAACACGACGATCCAGCGTGCCGGAACACGTGGGTCCAGCGTCGCACCATTGTCGAGCGTAGCGCTGTGGAGAACGTCGGCGGCGTGGGACGACATGTTGAACCCCTTCCTTGTCGGACGATCCGGCCCGTGCGGTTGTTCGCATTGTGACGCACTTTCACGCTGAGCACAAGTCCATCGCGGTTGCCGCACTCAGGTTCGTGACGTTCGCCGCGAGTGAGCCGGTCCCGCGGCGTGCTTTGTCCGCGTGCGGCGGCACTGCGTGCAGAGGTCTCGCGGTCGGCGCGGGTGAACAACCTGCTTAGGAACTCCAACTAGTCGGTCTTGTCGCGCGGCTTGGCGAGCGCGCGGCCGAGGAAGACGCCGGGCTTGTCGGACGGAGCCTTCTCGGCGCCGGCGCCTCGAAGGTAGACGAAGAGCGCGCTCGCGCCGCCTCCGACGAGGCCGAGGAGCAAGGCGCGAGTCTGGTCGACGCCGACCTGGCGCGATCCCCACCAGAGGTAGAGGAAGAAGACCGCGCCCCAGACGAGCGCCATCGCGCCCGGACTGCGGTGGCGTGGGAACAGTGCGAGTTTCACGAGCAGCCCCAGGACGGCGAGCCCCACCCAGACGATTCCACCGAGGATTCCCAGCGCGAGGCGTTTTGGAAGCGAAGAAGAACGTGAGGAACCATTGCTCAGACTGCGGAGATTAACGTGTCGGGCGCGACCGGAGCATCGAGAACGGTCGGTGGCGGCGCGAGCTGCCGGTTCATCGACGCGACGCCGGCGCGGGAGTGGCAATCCGTTTGCCGACGGCGGGCGTATTCCCTGCGTTGAGGTCTCGGAGAGGCCCCGAGAGGGGATTGCTTCCCGTACTTCTCTTTCAACCTTGTCGATGCAAAGGAGATTCACAGTGGGGACCCGGTTCATGCGAAGGCTCGTACCACTGCTGCTGCTCGTGGCGGTGGTGGTGGTCGGCGCGCTCGGCGCGAGCGCGGCACGGCAGGTCGCCGGCACGAAACTTCCGGTGTGCAAGGCCGGCCACACGAGCACCAAGGCGCATCCGTGCACCATCCCGGTCTGCAAGACCGGCCAGAAGAGCACCAAGGCGAAGCCGTGTAAGGCGAAGGCTGCGACGACGATGACGACGCCGAAGACGACCACGACGACGCCGAAGACGACCACGACCAGCTCGTCGAGCTCGGGCAGCCCCAGCTCCGGGGGAGCGGCCGGGGGTGCGGGCGGGGGTGCAGCCCTCGGGCCTGACGGCTGTCCGGCGGGTCAGAACATCCCCACGTCCGGTCCCAACTCCGACGGAGACGCGGACAACGACGGCGGTCCGAGCGACGGGGACGGCTGCATCTAAGCGGGCGTCAGGTCTCTCAGCAGGCCTCGGAGGGCGGCGACCCACTCGCATCGGGTGGGTCGCCGCCCTTCCTCCTGACGCGAAGCTGAGCCGGCTACGCCGTTCGCATCTTTAGGAAGCTCTAACGACTCTCTTAGTTTCGCGGATTAGGTTCGGGTCCAGTGGGCGGGTCCAACCAGCGACGTGAGAGGTGATCGAATTGATGCAACGGTTCAAGCGGCCGCTCGTGATGGTTACGGCGCTCGCGCTTGTAGCGGCGCTCGGTAGCACCGCGGCGTTCGCCGCACCCGGCAAGGGCAGGTTCGGTGCCAGGGCTGGGCACGGCGGGCTCGGCCCGTTCATGGCCGGCGGCTTCGGAGGTTTCGCCGGCCCAGGGCTCGGAGTCCTCGGTGGCGGCGGGTTTTGGGCGGCCCCGGCATGGGCGGCCCGGGTATGGGTGGCCTGGTCATCGGCGGCCCGGGAAGGGCGGTCCCGGGGGGCGGTGCGGGGATCCTCTCCGCTCGACGTGCTCACGCCGGCCGCGTCGTTCCTCGGCATCTCCGTCTCGACGCTCGCGGCTGACCTGAAGGGCGGCAAGACGCTCGCCCAGGAGGCGACGGCCAAGGGCAAGACGGCGTCCGCTCTGATCGACGCGATCGTTGCCTCCGAGAAGACCGTGCTCGACGCGGAGAACTCGGCCGGCTGGATCACGGACGCGCAGGAGACGTCGATGCTCAGCCGGCATCAAGGACGGGATCACGAAGCTCGTCAACGCGGGCCCGCCCGTGCCGCCGACGAAGAAGCCCGGGCCGCTCGAGACGGCCGCGACCTATCTCGGCATGACGGTCTCTGATCTGCAGGCCGACCTCAAGTCGGGCAAGACGCTGGCCGACGAGGCGACGGCGAAGGGCAAGACCGTCGACGGCCTGGTTTCGGCGCTGACCGCGCAGGCCAAGACGAACCTCGACGCAGCCGTGACCGCCGGCACGATCACGGCGGCTCAGGAGCAGACGCTCCTGACGAATCTGACGCAGCACGTGACGGACATCGTGAACCACGCGAAGCCGGCGTCGCCGTCGATGACGAAGTTGCAGCGGCTCTTCAAGCGCTGACGAATACGTCTTCCGGACCGAAGAAAGAGGGCGCCCCGCATGGGGCGCCCTCTTTGCTCCGCCCCCCGGAATCTTGGTGTTAGTGTGGTTCTTCGAGTCGTGCTTGTTCGAGTCGT
The DNA here is from genome assembly GCA_963781315.1 of uncultured Actinomycetes bacterium. GTDB lineage: Bacteria > Actinomycetota > Thermoleophilia > Gaiellales > Gaiellaceae > PALSA-600. The sequence goes on from CAWAFJ010000001.1 coordinate 71,361, forward strand.
GGTTCCCCGCGAGCGAGATCTTCGTCAGAGGTGTTCGTCCCGCCCGAGACGCGTGCACGTCATGTCGACCCGGCTCGTGCCGTTCACGAGCGCGAGGCCCGTCACCGTCGACGCCAGTGACGACGGGACGACGCAGGTGATGCCCGCCGCGGTGACCGAAGTCGCCGACGAGGCGGAGACCGTGCCCTCGACCGAGATCGAGTCGGGCTTCGGTGCCGCAGTCGGCTTGCAGCCGCCGCTCGAGATCAGGACGGCGTCGCCGCCGGTCGTTCCTCCGCCGATCTTCCCGTCGGTGAACCCGCCGGCGGTGCTGAAGGTCGCCGAGAGGTTTCCGAGGAGGCCAGCCACCAATCCGCTCGCCTCCGCCGCTTGCGAGCCCGGCGAGCTTTCCTTTCGAGTACACCGCGCTGAAGCGTGTCGACACCGTGTCCCGAGCCGATGTGGATGTCTGCCGGACACCGTGCCGATGTCGGTGGTCGTGTTGATCAGGGCTCTCGGTGTCGATCGAGATCGTGCCGTTGAGGCTCGGCTCCGTGCTGACGGCGCTGCCGCCGGTGTACGTCGCCCTTGTCGAGGCGTAGGTGCCGTCAGCGCCCGTGCACGTGCTCGTTCGCACGATGCTCGCGGTCGGTGCTGTGAACGTCGCGCTCACGGCCTTGAGCGAGCGCGTGTTGAAGTGATCCGCCACAGCTACTCCTACCCCTGTGAGGGCGGTGATCGTGGCGGCAATCCAGACGAGTTTCCGCATCGTCATCTCCGTCCATTGTCGATAGTTTGGCCTTCCCGCAGCGAGTCTAGGCCTCGCCTCTTGAGGGTTTTGCGGACGAATCGGTAAACCTTGTGTGATGGTTCCGTACGGTCCGCACGCACAGGCTGCCGACGTGTTCGGCGCCCGATGCGGCGTCTTCTCCGCCCCCACTTTGATAAGAGAGGAGCGGTGTTGACGCTCGAAGAGCTCACGTTGGAGGTCGACGCTGGGACGATCGACACGGTCGTCTGCGCCTTCACCGACATGCAGGGGCGCCTGCTCGGCAAGCGCGAGCAGGCGTCGTTCTTCCTGGACGAGACTGTCGGGCACGGTCTCGAAGGCTGCAACTACCTGCTCGCCCTCGACATGGAGATGGAGCCGCAGGCCGGCTACGCGATGGCGAGCTGGGAGCGCGGCTACGGCGACTTCCACCTTCTGCCGGACATGGCGACGCTGCGGCGGGTGCCGTGGCTCGAAGGGACAGCGCTCGTCCTGTGCGACGTGGCCTGGGAAGACGGCTCGCCGGTCGTCGCCTCGCCGCGTCAAGTGCTCGCAGCCCAGGTCGCGCGGGCACGCGCCGCGGGCTTCGAGCCGATGGTCGGCTCCGAGCTCGAGTTCTACTTGCTGAAAGAGACGTACGCCGAGGCGCACGCGAAGCACTACCGCGACCTGACGCCCTCCGTGCCGTACACGCTCGACTACCACGTCCTCGCGACGACCTTCGACGAGGGGTTGATCCGGCAGATCCGCAACGGGATGCAGGCGGCCGGAATCGTGGTCGAGAGCTCGAAGGGCGAGGCGTGGCCGGGCCAGCAGGAGATCAACTTCCGCTACGCGGACGCGATGACGATGGCCGACAACCATGTGATCTACAAGAACGGGGCGAAGGAGATCGCCCATGCAAACGGCTGCTCGATCACGTTCATGGCGAAGCCCGACCACACGTGGATCGGCAGCTCCTGCCACGTCCACATGAGCCTCTGGAAAGACGGCGAGAATGCGTTTGCGGGCGACATCGCGGTGTTCGACCGGTTTCTGGCCGGCTGGATCGCCTGCGCCTCCGAGCTGGCGCTCTTCCTCGCGCCGAACGTCAACTCGTACAAGCGCTTCGCCGCGGGGAGCTGGGCTCCGACGACGCTCGCATGGGGACGGGACAACCGCACCTGCGGCTTCCGGATCGTCGGGCATGGGGCATCGCAGCGCGTGGAGACAAGGATCCCCGGCGGCGACGTCAATCCCTACCTCGCGTTCGCAGCGTTGATCGCAGCCGGCCTTCACGGGCTCGAGCACTCGCTCGAGCTGCCACCGCCGCTCGAGGGGAACGCCTACGTGTCGGATGCTCCGCGGTTTCCCTCAACCCTTCGCGATGCCATCGGTGCGCTCGAGAGCGGGACAATGGCGCGCGGGGCGCTCGGCGACGAGGTCGTCGACCACTACCTGAACTACGGGCGCACCGAACAGCGGCTGTTCGACCAGGTCGTCACCTGCTGGGAGCGCGAACGCCTGTACGAGAGAGGCTGAGTGGCGAGGCCGGTCGTCGGGATCACGACGTACGTCGTCCCCGCGACATTCGGGGTCTGGAAGGAGGACTCCGCGCTTGTGCCGCACGACTACGTGCGCGCGGTCGAGCGCGCGGGTGGGCGTCCACTGCTCGTGCCTCCCTCGATCGAGGGAGTCGACGAGACGCTCGACGCGCTCGACGGTCTGATCTTCTCGGGCGGTTCCGATCTCGACCCGGCGCTCTACGGGCAGAACGCGCATCCGGAGACCGACCAGCCGTTTCCGCTTCGCGACGACGGCGAGTTCGTGCTCCTGCGCGCGGCGCTCGAGCGGGACATGCCGACACTCGGGATCTGCCGCGGCTCGCAGGTGCTGAACGTCGCGCTCGGCGGCGACCTCGTCCAGCACCTACCCGACGTAGTCGGGCACGACAGCCACAAGGACGTCCCCGGGTTGTACGCCGATCACGAGGTGGCAATCGAGCCCGGCTCGAAGCTCGAGGACATGCTCGGGTCGCGGGCGCCGGTCAAGTCACATCATCACCAGGGGATCGGGAATGTCGGCCGTGGCCTCACCGTGACTGCCCGCGCCGAGGACGGCACGCCGGAAGGGCTCGAGGAGCCCTCACGCCGCTTCGCGGTGGGCGTGCTCTGGCATCCCGAGGCGGGCGAGGATATGCGCCTGTTCGAGGCGCTCGTCGCCGAGGCGGCCCGCTACCGCGCCGAGCGGCGATGAGTCTCACGGTTCTCAATCCCGCGACGGAGCAGCCGATCGCGGAGCTCCAACAAGCGGGGCGCGAGGAGACGGACGCGGCTGTCGCTCGTGCGAAAGCGGCATATCCGGCCTGGCGGGCGGTCGCGCCCACGTCGCGCTCGAGGCTGCTGCGGCGGCTCGCGACGCTCGTCGAGGACCACACCGAGGAGCTCGCCCAGATCGAGTCCCAAAACGTCGGCAAGCCAATCGCCGGCGCGCGCGGCGAGGTGGGCATGGTCGCGGCCGTGTTCCATTTCTATGCGGGCGCGGTCGACAAGCACCACGGCGAGACGATCCCGGTCGGCGGCGGGGTCGACATGACTTTTCGCGAGCCGCTCGGCGTGGTCGCCTCGATCGTTCCGTGGAACTTCCCGCTCAACATCGCGTCGTGGAAGCTCGGGCCGGCGCTGGCCTGCGGGAACACCGTCGTCCTGAAGCCGGCCGAGCTGACGCCGCTCTCGGCGCTGCGGCTCGCCGAGCTTGCACTCGACGCTGGCATCCCGGAGGGGGTGCTGAACGTCGTGGTCGGGCCTGGCCGTATCGTCGGGCGACGGCTGATCGAGCATCCTGACGTAGCGAAGGTCGCCTTCACCGGGTCTACGGAGGTCGGCCGGAGCGTCATGGAGGGCGCCGCCGGCACGATCAAGCGCGTGACGCTGGAGCTTGGCGGCAAGTCGGCGAACGTCGTCTTCGCCGACGCCGACCTGGAGCGTGCGGCGTCGGCAGCGCCGTACGCGGTCTTCGACAACGCGGGGCAGGACTGCTGCGCGCGCTCCCGCATCCTCGTCGAGCGCTCCGTCTACGACCGATTTGTGACCCTGTTGGTCGAGGCTACGGAAAGAGTGAAGGTGGGCGACCCCACCGACGAGGGGACCGAGATGGGCCCGCTGATCTCGGCGGCTCATCGCGACTCGGTTTCCTCGTTCGTCCAAGGCGAGCCGCTCTTTCGCGGCGAGATCCCCGACGGGCCGGGGTTCTGGTACCCATGCACGATCGTGGAAGCCTCGAACGAGGACCGAGTCGCGCGCGAGGAGGTCTTCGGGCCAGTCGCCGCGCTGATTCCGTTCGACGGCGAGGCGGATGCGATCCGGATCGCCAACGACACACCGTTCGGGCTTTCGGGCTCGATCTGGACGCGCGACGGCGCCCGCGCGCTGCGAGTCGCGCGTGCGCTCGAGGCCGGTGTGCTCTCGATCAACTCGAACAGCTCGGTGCGCGTGACCACGCCGTTCGGAGGCTTCAAGCAGTCCGGCTTCGGCCGCGAGCTCGGCATGCACGCGCTCGACGCCTACTCCGAGATCAAAAACGTGTTCTACTCCACCGACTGATGGGACGCCTGGACGGCAAGGTCGCGGTGATCACCGGCGCTGGTGGCGGCATGGGCCGCGAGGCCGCGATCCTGTTCACTCAGGAAGGAGCGAAGGTCTGCGCGGCCGACGTCATCCTGGCCGCTGCGGAGGCGACCGTGGCGCTCTGCGGGGGTGAGGCGTTTGCGTTGGGAGTCGACGTGGCCGACGAGACCCAGGTTGCGGCGATGATGGCCGCAGCCGCCGCGGAATATGGCGGTATTGACATCCTCTACAACAACGCCGGCATCTCGCCCGCCGACGACGCGTCGATCCTGGACACCTCGGTCGCTGCCTGGCAGCGGGTGCAGGACGTGAACGTGAAGGGCGTGTTCCTGTGTTGCAAGCACGGCATCCCGTACCTCCTCGAGCGCGGCGGGGGCTCGGTGATCAACGTCGCCTCGTTCGTCGCGCTCGTCGGCGCGGCGACCTCGCAGATCTCCTACAGCGCCTCGAAGGGCGCGGTGCTGTCGATGAGCCGCGAGCTTGCGGTGCAGTTCGCGCGCGAGGGAATCCGCGTCAACGCGCTCTGCCCAGGTCCCGTCGAGACGCCGCTTCTGCTGAACATCTTCGGTGACGACCGGGCGGCTCTCGAGCGCCGGCGAATCCACTGGCCGACCGGCCGGCTGGCCAAGCCGCGCGAGGTCGTGAACGGCGCGCTGTTCCTCGCGAGCGACGAGTCGTCGTATGTGACTGGCGCGACGTTCCTTGTCGACGGCGGCCTCACGGCGGGGTACGTGACCCCGGAGTAGCATTCGAAGCGCCGCCGTCTCGACGCTCGGTGAGGAAGGCGACGAGAGCTGCGACGAGCAGGACGCACGCGCTCACGAGGAGCGCCCTGTGCAACCCATGGCCGAAGGCGGCCTCCGCAGAGGTGAGGATCTTGCCGACGACACCGAAGTTCGCAGCCGCGACCGGGTTTGCCGCTGCGGCCGCCGCCGCGTTCGCCGGGAGGCCACCGTGGGTGACGGCGTCGAGGACAAGCGAGCGGAAGGACCCGGTCACCCCGAGCTCGGTCAGCCTGCGACCGAGCTCGCCGACGAGCTGAGCGTTGACGACCGCGCCGAGAGTGGCGACGGCGAGCACGCCTCCTAGCTCACGGCTCGTGTTGAGGGTGGAGGCAGCCATGCCGGAGCGCTTTCCCGGCACGATCGTCAGCACGGCTGCGGTGACGGCGACGAGGGCGAGCCCGAGGCCGAAGCCGACCCCTGCAAGCGCGGTTGCGAGCCATGCGAACGGGATGCTCGGCGAGAGCAGTCCGTCGACGGCGAGCATCGAGCCGCCCGCGACGAGGCAGCCGAGCACCATCGGCCCACGCGGACCGCGCGCTGCCGTCCACCTCCCGGCCAGGATCCCGGCGACGACCATCGCAACGGCCATCGCCAGGAATTCGCGCGCAATCCTCCATCCGGAGAAGTCCGCCACGATCTGGAGATAGAGAGCAGTGAAGAAGAACACGCTGAACAGGCCGAAGCTCGACGCGAATGCGACCGCCGTGGCGGCGCTGAACGAGCGGTTTCGGAAGAACTCGAGCGGGAGCACCGGATCGGGCACCCGCCGCTCGATCGCGATGAACGTGACCGTTCCGAGGGCCGCGACCACGAACAGGAGCGGCACCCACCACGTGCTGTAGCCGACGTTCTCGCCCTCGATCACGGCGAAGGTGAGCCCCGCCACGGCGACCACGCCGGCGACAAGGCCAGGAAGATCGAGTTTCCGGCCGGCCGGGTCGGAGCTCTCCGGCAGTGTCACCGCGGCCGCCACGAACATGGCGATCGCGAACGCAACGTTGAACCAGAAGATCGCCTGCCAGCCGCCGATCCCGACCAGGATGCCGCCGAGCACGGGCCCGAGGGCGAGCGAGATCCCCGAGACGGCAGTCCACACGCCGAGAGCTCGTGCCCGCTCGCGGCTGTCCGGGTAGATCTGCCGGATCAGCGAGAGCGTTCCCGGCTCGCAGAAGGCGGCTCCGACGCCCATGCCCACACGGCCGACGATCAGCATCTCTGTGCCGGTTGCGAGAGCACCTACCAGCGAGCCCGCGCAGAAGAGCGCGATCCCGGCGAGCATCACCTTCTTCCGGCCGTACAGGTCCCCGAGCGTGCCTCCGACGAGCATGAGACTCGCAAACGCGAGCATGTAGCCCTCGACGATCCACTGCAGGCTCGAAACGCCCGCGCGCAGATCTGTCTGCATGTCCGCGAGGGCGACGCTGACGATCGTGTTGTCGAGGAACGTGAGGAAGAGAACGGCGCAGAGGGCCGCGAGCGCGTAGCCACGGCGGCGACGCGCGGCCTGCACTATTTGGCGGCCGGCGGGCACGCCTTCGGCACGGCGCCTTGGAGCGCGGCAAGCTGGCAAAGGCTCGCGATACTGACCTTCCAGGTGCCGTCCTCGAGCACGGCCGTCCCCTCGACGCCCTCGAGCACCGGCGACCCGTCGAGCAGGAGCGTGAACGTCACGGTTGCCGTCGTGGGACCGTCGATCGTCACCGAGGTCACGTTCGCAGACGCCTGCTTCGCGATCGGGGAGTCGGTGACTGCCCGGATCGTGTCGGCGAGCTCCTCACCGTTCTCGGCCAGGGAGACCCGCGTCGCGGCGGAAGTCGCGCCGTCGAAGAATGTCGCCCAGTTCTTCCGGATCGCGGCCTTGGTCACCTCCGGACGCGGGCCCATCGCATCGACCGACGAATCCCCGGATGGTGTGGCCGAGGAGGATTTCTGGTCGCTCCCGCAGCCGCAGCCACCGACGAAGAGAACCGACGAGGCGGCCACTGCGAATCCACAGAGCATCGCGCGGGACAGGCGAACCACAATAACGGAGCCGGCGCCGGGTTCCGGCAGGCTTCGCTGGTAGAAAGGCGTGATGAGCGCGCCGGACGGTCGGGAGGACGGCGGCACGCAGGCGTACTCCGGACGCTCGCTCACGATGGTCTTCGTCGCGCTCATGCTCGGGGTGTTCCTCGCGGCGCTGGACCAGACGATCGTCTCCACGGCGCTCCCGACGATCGTCGGTGACCTCGGCGGCCTGAAGCACCTCTCATGGGTCGTCACGGCGTACCTGCTCGCCTCGACGGTGTCGACGCCGCTCTACGGGAAGCTCGGCGACATGCTCGGCCGCAAGCCGGTGTTCCAGGCCGCGATCGTGATCTTCCTCGTGGGCTCGATGCTCGCGGGCCTGAGCCAGACGATGCTGGAGCTCATTCTCTTCCGCGCCGTCCAGGGAATCGGGGCGGGCGGCCTGATGGTCGGCGCGCAGGCGATCATCGCCGACATCGTTCCGCCCCGGGACCGGGGTCGCTACATGGGGTTGATCGGCGCGGTGTTCGCGGTCGCCTCGGTCGCCGGCCCCCTCCTCGGTGGGTTCTTCGTCGACAACCTCTCGTGGCGCTGGGTGTTCTACGTCAACGTGCCCGTCGGTGCGCTCGCACTGGCGGTCGTTGCGTTGCGACTGCACCTTCCGGTCGTCAGGGTGCGCCACCGGATCGACTATCTCGGGACTGTGCTCCTCTCGTGCGGGGTCAGCGCGCTGATCCTGGTGACGACCTGGGGCGGGAACGTGTACTCGTGGCGCTCGCCGGTGATCGGGGCGCTCGGCGTGGCCGGAGTGATCGTGCTCGCGGTGTTCGTCTGGTGGGAGGGACGGGCCGCCGAGCCGATCATCCCGCTGAAGCTGTTCCGATCGAGTGTCTTCGACGTCGCGACCGCCATCGGGTTCTTCATCGGCCTTGCGATGTTCGGAGCGATCGTCTTCATCCCGCTCTACCTCCAGCTCGTCTACGGGGCGACGCCGACGAGCTCCGGCCTTCAGTTGCTGCCCCTGATGGGCGGGCTGCTCGTGGCGAGCATCGCCTCCGGCCGGGCGATCAGCCGGATCGGCCGCTACAAGGTGTTCCCGGTGGCTGGGACGGCGATCCTCGCGGTCGGGATGGTTCTGCTCTCGCGGCTCGACGCCGAGAGCGCCCACTGGGTCGCATCGGTGGACATGCTCGTGGTGGGCGTCGGGATCGGTCTCGTGATGCAGGTGCTCGTGATCGTCGTCCAGAACGACGTTGGCTGGGAGGACGTGGGTGTCGCGACCTCAACCGCGACGTTCTTCCGCTCCCTCGGCGGCTCGTTCGGCGTCGCGATCCTGGGCGCGGTCTTCGCCTCCGCTCTCGCCGACCAGATCAGGCATCTGCCGGCGCGTTCGGCCCAGCGTTTGGCAGGCAGTGTCCACCTCACTCCGGCGGAGGCGAAGCGACTCCCGCCTGACGTCCACGCCGACTTCCTACACGCGTTCTCGGGTGCTCTCCACAACGTGTTCCTGTGGGGTGCCGCGCTCGCGATCGTCCCGTTTGTCCTCTCGTGGTTCCTGAAGGAGGTGCCGCTGCGGACGACGGTCGGACGACCTAGTAGTCACTCGCCGCCTGTGGACTGAACGGCCCGGGCGTGTAGCGGTGGAAGGCCTCCCATCCTGAGTCCACCTCGCGGGCCGCGAGGTCGCCCGCGGCGCCGCCGCGCAGGCCGAACAGACGCTTCGCGAGCAGGAGATAGAAGACGATCGCCAGGTTCACGACGAGCGCGAGCACCTTCAGCACCGTCACGGTCTTGCTGAGCTCGTAGAGCTCGAGCGGCAGGAACAGCGAGGTGGCGATCAGCGTCAGGTACTCAGCCCAGCGATACTGGAACCACAGCCCGAACGCCTCCGTGCCCTCGAGGATCGCGTAGGCGACCGCTGCGAACCCGATCAGTCGCAGCGTCCCGACGTTGAGGGTCACGAGCCGTTCGGCGTCGTGGAGCAGGCCGTGGGAGTGTTGGGCGTGGCCCGCCGCCGCGGTTCCGTAGAACGCGGCGTCGATCTTGTCGACCAGCCTTTGGAGCTGATCGCGGTGAGAGGCGAAGACGAAGATCAACGCGGCGAGCGCTGCGAGGAGGACGAAGTGGAAGGCGCGGTTGATCGCGATGAGCCGCAGGACGATCTTGTCGCGAAGCGCCTTGCCGCGGAGCGGCAGGTCGATCTCGGTCTCCGGCGCCGGATGACGGCGGGTCGGATGGTCCGGCGGCTGGAGCGCGAGCCAGCTGTCGCAGCGGAGGCAGCGGTACCAGCGGAGGCCGCCGGCCTCGCGGACGAACGATCCGTCGAGAACCCGGATCTCGGCAGCGTCCGTGCCGACGAGCTCGTGCCCGCGAATGCCGCAGACGAGAAGCTCGTAGTGGAATTTCGGCAGGAAGCGTTGCTTCGTCGTGCCTGGGGGCGCCGCGCGCATGTCGTGTGACAGTGTCCTCGACCTGGCGGATAGTCGCCGAAGCCCAGGTTGAACTCGGGTCGGCCCGGAAATAGACTGTTTTCTTCTCTCGAGCGGTTCGACGAAGACGAGACTTGCGCAGTGAAGCACCGTTTCGAAAACCACGATCTCATCACCGAGCGGGCCTCCCAGCTCATCGACGTGACCGACGACGTGCTCGCCGCGGTCGAGCGGGCCGGGGTCCAGAACGGGATGGCGCTCGTCTACTCGCCGCACACGACGTGCGCGGTGGTCATCAACGAGGAGGAGAGCGGGTTCCTCGACGACTTTGCCGAGTTTCTGGCGGAGCTCGTGCCCGCCGAAGGGCGGTACTACCGCCACGACGACCTCGAGATCCGGACACAAGGGATCGACGATGACACGGCGGACTTTCCGAACGGTCACTCGCACCTCCGGACGGGGCTGCTCTCTTCGACGTCGCAGACGATCCCGATCGTCGACGGCGTGCTGATGCTCGGGACGTGGCAGCGAGTCTTCTTCTGCGAGCTCGACCGTTCCCGGTCGCGAAAGGTGCTCATCCAGGTCATCGGCGAATGACCGCCACCGCACCGCGGCTTTCCGAGGCGGGCGGGCAGCTTCCGGGTGAGGCTGCCGTCCTGCCACTCGCCGAACACGAGAACTTTCCCGTCGCACTCGCGCTTCTCGGACGCAGGATGCGGGAGCACCTCATGGCGATTTACGGGTTCGCACGGCTCGCCGACCAAGTAGGAGACGAGGCGTCGGGTGACCGGCTTGCGCTGCTCGACCTGCTCGAGCGCGACCTCGAGCGGGTCTTCGGCGGCGAGCCGAAGCACCCGCTCCTGCGTCGGCTCGCACCCACGGTTCGGGAATGCGGGCTCCCTGAGGAGCCGTTCCTGCGCCTGATCGAGGCGAACCGGCGCGACCAGGGCCCCGTTGCGTACCAGACATTCGACGAGCTTCTCGGGTACTGCGCGCTCTCGGCGAACCCGGTCGGGGAGCTCGTGCTCAACGTGTTCGAGGCAGCAAGCCCCGAGCTGATCGAGCTCTCGGACCGAGTCTGCACGGGGCTTCAGCTCGTCGAGCACTGGCAAGACGTCGCGGAGGACTTTCGCCGCGGGCGTGTGTATCTCCCGGCGGAGGATCTCTCGCGGTTCGGCGTCGTTCCCGCGGATCTCGGGGCGGAGCACGCTCAGGGACGGCTGCGGGATCTGCTCGCCTTCGAGGTCGAGCGCGCGCGTGGGTTGCTCGACGACGGGGCTCCGCTCGTCGGCCGGCTCCATGGTCGCGCCCGGATCGCGGTCGCAGGCTACGTCGGCGGCGGGCGGGCGAATGCGGATGCGATCGCCGCCGCCGGGTACGACGTGCTTCCAGGCGCACCGCGCGCCGGCAAGGCGAGGCGGCTCTGGGCCGTGCTCCGAACGTACGGGGCCGGCAGGCGAGTTGTGAGCGCCGCTGCGTACGAGCACTGCCGCCGCATCGCGCGAGCGTCGCGATCGAGCTTCTACACGGGGATGCGGCTGCTCCCGCCCGAACGCCGCGAGGCGCTGTTCGCGGTCTACGCACTCGCGCGCCGCATCGACGACGTCGCGGACGGGCCGCTGCCGGCGGTGGAGAAGCTGACGGAGCTGGAGCGGATTCGCAGCGAGCTCGCGACGCTCGGCGACAGCGACGACCCGGTGCTCGTCGCGATCGCCGACGCCTCGCGCCGCTATCCGATCCCGCTCGACGCTTTCGGCGATCTGGTCGACGGCGCCGAGATGGACGTCCGCGGCACGGACTACGTAACGTTCGCCGACCTCGTTGTCTACTGCCGCCGCGTGGCAGGCTCGATCGGCCGCCTCGCCCTGGGCGTCTTCGACGCCGCGGATCGCGACGCGGCCGACCGACTCGCCGACGACCTCGGCGTGGGCCTCCAGATCGGGAACGTCCTGCGCGATCTCAGCGAGGACGTCCCCGGCGGGCGCGTCTACCTGCCACGGGAGGACATGGAGCGGTTCGGCTGCGAGGTTCGCGGCGATCGGATCGAAGGCGACGCTGACCTGCTCGTCGCTTTCGAGGCGGAGCGTGGGCTCGGCTTCATCGATCGGGGGCTCGGGCTCGTGCCGCTCCTCGACCGCCGGAGTGCAGCCTGCGTACTGACCATGGCGGGCGCATACCGGCTCCTGCTCGAGCGGATGGCGTCGGAGCCGGCGCTGGCGCTCGAACGACGTCCTTCGCTTCGCGGCTGGGAGAAGGGCTGGGTGCTCGCGCGCAGCCTGGCGAGGGCGGCATGACTGGGCCCCGGATTGCCGTCGTCGGCGGTGGGCTCGCGGGTCTCGCCGCCGCGATCGAGTGCGCCGACAACGGTGCCGACGTGACGCTCTTCGAATCGCGGCGGCGGCTCGGCGGTGCCACGTTCTCGGTCGAGCGCAAAGGTCATTGGATCGACAACGGCCAGCACGTCATCCTGCGTTGCTGTGTCTCCTACGAGTCGTTCTTGCGCCGGCTTGGCGTCGAGAGTCTCGTCGCGATGCAGCCCCGGCTCCACGTGCCCGGTGCTGCGCGAGGGGTTGAAACCCGCGTACCTGAGCCGCGCTCCCCTCCCGGCACCCCTTCATCTCTCGTCGGCGATCCTCGGCTACGCGCCGCTTCGCGTGCGCGAGCGGTTCTCGGCGCTGCACACGGGCGCTGCGCTCCGGAAGCTCGACCCGGACGATCCGGCGCTCGACCTCGTGACGTTCGGCGACTGGCTCCGCGCTCGCGGACAGTCGCCGAACGCGATCGCGGCCCTCTGGAACCTGATCGTATTGCCGACGCTCAACGTCTCGGCGGACGACGCGTCGCTCGCACAGGCGGTGCAGGTGTTTCGAACCGGGCTCCTCGAGTCGGCGCGCGCATGCGACATCGGTGCATCGACCGTGCCGCTCCAGCAGCTGCACGGGGATGCCGCTGCTGCGGCGCTCGACGAGGCCGGCGCCCGGGTCGTCCTCGGCGCACCGGTGCGCTCGGTCGAGCGGGATCTCGGCACGCTGCGGGTGGTATTCGACGACGGAGTCGAGACCGCGCATGCGGTGATCGCGGCGGTTCCGCACCACGCGGCCGGTGACCTTCTCCCGCCCGGGGCGGTGAACAGCGATGCCCTGGCCACGCTCGGGGACGGGCCGATCGTCAATCTGCACGTCCATTACGACCGCCGCGTGCTCGGAGAGCCGATGGCAGCCGCGCTCGATTCGCCCGTGCAATGGTTGTTCGACCGGACCACGGCCTCGGGTGTCGATCGCGGGCAGCTCGTCGTCGTCTCGCTCTCGGACGCTCGCGCGGAGATCGGCGAGCCCGTTGCGACGCTCCGGGAACGCTTCCTGCCCGCACTCGCGCGGCTGCTCCCCGCTGCGCAGGAGGCAGAGGTTCTCGACTTCGCTGTTACGCGCGAGCCGCGCGCGACGTTCCGCCCCGTTCCCGGAGCGCGAAGCCTGCGGCCCGGCGAGCGCACTGAGGTGCCAGGGGTCTACCTCGCGGGCTCGTGGACGAACACCGGCTGGCCCGCAACGATGGAAGGTGCGGTGCGCAGCGGCGTCGTGGCAGCGCGAGCCGCGCTGTCCGATCTCGCGATCGCACCGGTGCCCGAGGAGGCTCTGGCGTCATGACCGTCGCCGCATCGCCGCGGCTCGGTGCGGCGCGTCTCGCGCTCGAGCGCGGCCGCGATCGCCTGCTCTCCCTTCAAGACGCGGAAGGGTGGTGGAAGGGCGAGCTGGAGACGAACGTGACGATCGACTCCGAGGATCTGTTCCTGCGCTACCACCTCGGAATTCTCGAGCCGCACCTCACGGAGCCGACCGCGCGCTGGATCCGCTCGAAACAGCGGGAGGACGGGTCGTGGGCCACGTTCTTCGGAGGCCCTCCCGACGTCTCGACGACCGTCGAGGCCTACGTGGCGCTGCGGCTCGCCGGCGATGCGCCCGACGCCGAGCACATGCGTCGCGCGGCGGCCTGCATCCGCGAACTGGGCGGCGTCGAGGCGACACGGGTCTTCACGCGCATGTGGCTTGCGCTGCTCGGGCTTTGGTCCTGGGCGAAGGTACCGGTGATTCCGCCGGAGCAGATCCTGTTTCCGCCGCGGGTGCCGCTCAGCGTGTACTCGTTCGGCTGCTGGGCCCGGCAGACGATTGTCGCGCTCTCGGTCTGCTGCGCGCTCCGGCCCGTGACGCCCGTCCCGTTCGCGACCGACGAGCTGTTGACCGGAGTCGCCCCCGAGCTGCCGGCGACGGACATCTGGACCCGTACCTTCAGCGTGGTCGACCGTGCACTCCACCGCTACGAGCGCCGTCCGATCGAACCACTCCGCCGGCGGGCGCTCGCTGCTGCGGAGCGCTGGATCGTCGAGCGGCAGGAGCGAGACGGCTCGTGGGGTGGCATCCAGCCACCGTGGGTCTGGTCGATCGTCGCGTTGCGGGCGCTCGGCTACCCGATCGACCACCCTGTCCTTTCGCTCGCCTTCGCCGGCCTCGACAGCTTCACAGTCGAGGATGAGGCAGGAAGAAGGATCGAGGCCTGCCAGTCGCCCGTGTGGGACACGGCGCTCGCCACGCTCGCGCTGCTCGACGCCGGACTTCCTCCGGGCAACGATGCCGTCGAGCGCGCCGCGCGGTGGCTCGCCGACCGCGAGGTGGTGGTGCGGGGGGACTGGGCGGTTCGACGCCCTGAGCTCCCCGTCGGCGGTTTTCCGTTCGAGTTCGCGAACGACAACTACCCGGACGTCGACGACACTGCGGTCGTCGTGCTGGCGCTCCGCCGCGCGGCGGGGGACCGGTTCGCGGGCCCGTGTGAGCGCGGGCTCACCTGGGCGGTCGGCATGCAGAGCCGCGACGGAGGATGGGGAGCGTTCGACGTCGAGAACACGAGCAGCATCTCTACCAGGCTCCCGTTTTGCGACTTCGGCGCGGTGACCGATCCTCCGAGCTCGGATGTCACGGCGCACATGGTCGAGCTACTGGCTCGAGAGGATCAGTCGGGAGCCGACCTCGTTGCAGCCCGGCGGGCGGGCGTCGAGTTCCTGCTTCGGGAGCAGGAGCCGGACGGCTCGTGGTTCGGGCGCTGGGGGGCGAACTACGTCTACGGGGTAGGCACGGTCGTGCCGGCGCTCGCCGCGTGCGGGCTCGCGAGACACGAAAGCGTGCGCCGCGCGATCGCGTGGCTCGAGGGTGTGCAGAATCCCGACGGAGGGTTCGGCGAGGACCTGCGCTCCTACCGCGACCCCGAGTGGCGCGGCCGCGGTGCATCGACCGCGTCGCAGACGGCATGGGCGCTGCTTGCCTTCCACGCCGCAGGCGAAGACGGCGAGGCCGTCGAGCGGGCCGTCGGGTGGCTCGTCCGTTCCCAACGGCCCGACGGCGGCTGGGACGAGCCGTACTACACGGGGACGGGATTCCCGGGCGACTTTTACCTCAACTACCATCTCTACCGGCAAGTGTTCCCGGTGATGGCTCTCGGTCGGATCCTGAGGGAGAACGAATGAACGGGCAGTTGCTCGTCTTCGCGCCACTTCGCATCGAGGCCGCTGCGCTCGGCACGCGCCCCGGGTGGCGTGTGCTGCGCACCGGCATGGGGCCGGCGCGCGCGCGGATCGCGGCTGCACGAGGGCTCGCAGTGGACGACGCTTCCGCTGTCGTCGTGGCCGGCGTCTGTGCGGCCGTTTCGCCTGACCTCGAGCCGGGTGACATCGTGTGCGCGACGGAACTTCGGCGCGACGGCGCCGAGCCGATCCCAGCGCCTGCGAGTGAGCTGCTCGCGAAGGCGCTTCGTCGTCATGGACTGCGTGCCTACACCGGGCCGCTTGTCTCGATCGACCACATCGCCGGGCTGCGGGAGCGGCAGCGCCTCCAGGAGAGCGGCATGCTCGCACTCGACATGGAGTCCGCCTGGCTCGCAGAGGCGGCTGCCGGACGGCCCCTCGGGGTACTGCGTGTCGTCGTCGAGAGTTCTGACCGCCGGCTCGCCGGGCCCCGCACGATCCCCGCCGGGATCCGCGCGCTCGTCAATCTCCACCGGGCCGGTCCCGCGCTCGCGGAATGGGCCGCCGAGGTGACGTCGAGGCACGATCTCGAGTCGCTCGAGGTCATGAGAGAGTTGGCGCCGCGGTGAGCGTTCCGCTCCGCCAGAGCCTGACGATCGGGCGCTACCTGCTCCGCCAGCGGCTTCAGCGCAACGAAAAGTTCCCGCTGCTCGTCGAGCTCGAGCCGCTCTACCAGTGCAACCTCGCGTGCTCCTTCTGCGGCAAGATCCAGCACCCGGAGCACATCCTCAAGCAGCGCATGCCGGTCGACCGGGCGCTCGCGGCGATCGACGAGTCCGGCGCGCCGATGGTCTCGATCGCCGGAGGCGAGCCGCTCGTTCATCCCGAAGTGCATGTGATGGCGGGCGAGCTGATCGCACGCAAGAAGTTCGTCTACCTGTGCACGAACGGGATCCTGATGAAGAAGAAGATGGACGACTTCGAGCCGTCTCCGTATTTCGCGTGGGTCGTGCACCTGGATGGGATGCGCGAGCGTCACGACCAATTCGTCGAGCGTGAGGGCACCTTCGACAAGGCCGTCGACGCGATCGCCGAGGCGAAGCGGCGCGGCTTCCGGGTAAACACGAACACGACCTTCCTCACGACCGACACCCCGAAGACCGTCCGCGACGTGCTCGACTTCCTGAACGACGAGCTCGAGGTCGACCAGATGACGATCTCGCCGGCGTATGCCTACGAGAAGGCCCCGGACCAGGAGCATTTCCCGGGCGTGACGCAGGCTCGGAAGCTCTTCAGCGCCGCGTTCGCGGACGGCAGTCGCAAGCGCTGGCGGCTGAACCACACGCCGCTCTTCCTCGACTTCCTCGAGGGGAAGGTCGACTTCCAGTGCACCCCGTGGGGGATCCCGTCGTACTCGATCTTCGGCTGGCAGCGGCCGTGCTACCTGATGGCCGACGGCTACACGCAGACGTATCGCGAACTGATCGAAACCACGGACTGGTCGAAGTACGGCCGTGGGAACGATCCCCGGTGCGACAACTGCATGGCCCATTGCGGGTACGAGCCGACGGCAGTGCTGGCCGCGACCCGTTCGCTGCGGCAGACGATCCGCGCACTCGGCGCGTCGCGCTGAGGGCGCGGCTCTCGCGGGTATCGTCCTGCCGTGGCGCTCGAGCCGGCATTTCGTCGGGTGGTCGGCGAACTGCTCGCCGCGGACGCGGTCATCTCGGAGCCGGAGCAACTGCGAACGTACGAGTGCGACGCCCTCACGGGGCACCGCGCGATGCCCGAGCTCGTCGTTCTGCCCGAGTCTGCCGAGGAGGTGCAGGCCGTCGTGCGGCTTTGCCACCGCCATGGAGTTCCATTCGTCGCTCGCGGGGCCGGGACGGGACTCTCCGGCGGGGCGCTTCCGGTCGCCGACGGCATCGTCATCTCGCTCGCCCGGCTCGACCGCGTGCTCGAGGTCGACGTCGACCGCGCCCGCGTCGTGGTCGAGCCGGGCGTGACGAACCTCGACATCACCCGTGCTGTCGCCGGCGAGGGCTTCTACTACGCGCCCGACCCGTCGAGCCAGCAGGTCTGCACAATCGGTGGCAACGTCGCCGAGAACTCGGGCGGCGCGCACTGCCTGAAGCACGGGTTCACGGTCAACCACGTCCTCGCCGCCGACGTCGTGCTTTCCGACGGCGAGCTCGTCACTCTTTCGAGGGATGACGAGGGGCCCGATCTGCTCGGCGCGTTCGTCGGCTCCGAGGGGACGCTCGGGATCGCCGTGCGCGTGACGGTGAGGGTCTTGCGCGCGCCCGAGACCGTGCGGACGCTGCTTGCAGCGTTCGAGACGACCGACGCGGCGGGGGAGGCGGTCTCGCGGATCATCGCCGCCGGGATCCTTCCGGCCGCGCTCGAAATGATGGACGCACTCACGATCCAGGCCGCCGAGGCCGCGGTCGCTTGCGGCTATCCGGCCGGCGCGGCCGCGGTGTTGATCGTCGAGCTCGACGGCGTGGCGCCGCAGGTCGCCGAGGACTCGGCCGCGGTCGAGCGGATCTGCCGCGACTGCGGCGCGTTCGAGATCCGTGCCGAGGAGACTGCAGAGGAGCGCGCGCAGCTCTGGAAAGGACGCAAGTCGGCTTTCGCCGCGATGGGGCGGATCTCGCCGAGCTACTACGTCCAGGACGGCGTCGTGCCGCGCACGAAGCTGCCCGAGGTGCTGCGCCAGATCGCGGCGCTCGGCGCGCAGTACGGCCTCCGCGTCGCGAATGTCTTCCACGCGGGCGACGGCAACCTCCATCCCCTCGTGCTCTACGACGACGCGATTGACGGGCAGGCCGAGATCGCCGAGCGGCTTGCGACGGACATCCTCGACGTCTGCATCGAGGCGGGCGGGTCGCTGACCGGGGAGCACGGGGTCGGGGTCGACAAAGCCTGCTCGATGCCAAAGCTCTTCGGCGCGCGCGACCTCGAGACGATGCTCAGGCTCCGGGTCGCGTTCGATCCCGAAGGGCTGGCGAATCCCGGCAAGGCGTTTCCGACACCGCGGCTCTGCGGCGAGGTTCCAGGGCCGTACCGCGCCCATCCGCTCGAGAGGGCCGGGGTTGCCGACCGTCTCTGAGCCGGCGACACTCGCGGAGGCCGCAGAGGCGATCGCGGGCGGCGGGCGCGTGTCGATCGATCGAGATGGGGGAGATGTGGTGCTCTCGACGCGGCGGTTGAACCGCGTGCTCGAGCACGAGCCGGGCGACCTGACGGTGATCGTCGAGGGCGGCATCCGGCTCTCCGAGCTCCAAGCCCGGCTCGAGCCGCACGGCCAGATGCTCGCGCTGGACCCGCCGGGGGACCCAACCGTCGGCGCGTGCCTCGCGGCGGACCTGTCCGGGCCCCGGCGCCACCGCTACGGCGCCGCGCGAGACCTCGTGATCGGTGTGACGGTCGTCCTCGCCGACGGCACGGTTGCGAGCTCCGGCGGCAAGGTGGTGAAGAACGTCGCGGGCTACGACCTCGGCAAGCTCTTCTGCGGCTCCCGCGGGCGGCTCGGGCTGATCGCCAGAGTTGCGCTGCGGCTCCACCCGCGTCCGGCTGCGGAGGCGACCGTGGTGGCGGAGAGCGACGACCCGCGCGGACTGTGGCAGCGCCTTCAGCGTTCCCAACTCGAGCCCTCGGCGGTCGACTTCCTTCCGCCCGGCCGTGTCGCAATTCTCTTCGAAGGGTCTGAGGCGGCAGTCGACGCGCAGATCGGCAGCGCTCCGGGCGAGCGCGTGGACAGCTCGCTCTGGGGAGAGTCGGCGCGTCGCCAGGCCGGAGCGTCCGGCCGTGCGGCGTTCGACTGGCAGGAGTGCGTGCTCGCGCGCCCCGGCCCTGGGATCGCGTTCGTTGCAGACACGGCCGAACGTGGGTGGTCACCGCTGGCCGAGCGGGTGCGGGCCGCGTTCGACCCCGACGACGTACTCGTCTAGGCTCTCGTTGTGGGCACGCGCATGGTCTTGCTGATCGCGACGCTGACAGCCGCGATCCTCACCGGCGCGTCGTCAGCGTCCGCAGCCGACGACCGGCGCGCGGCAAGCATGGCGCTCAACACCCGAGACTTCCCGGTCGGAGCGGCGCTCCTCTATGAGGGGCCGCACCTGATTGCGGGCTTTCCTCGCTTTAACGCTTCGAGCTCGTACAGCCGCACGTTCAGGAACGTCGCTCTGGGAAAGGCGAAGATCGTAAGTCTCCAGTCGAGCGTGTCGGTGGCCAAGAAGACGGGCGATCCTGCCTCTCTGATGTCGTCGCTGATCGCGGTGACGCACAGCGCGGCTCGACGCAAGAGCGCAGCCGACCAGGTCAAGAACAGCCTTGGGAAGTCGCTGCACCCAACCTCGGTGAGCATGTTGCGGGGACGCGTGATCCAGGCTGGTGACTCAGCGGTCGAGTTGGTCTTCCAGCTTCACACGAGGTCAGCGTCGGACAAGTTCGAGATCGGGGAGCTGTGGGTCAAGGTCGGGTCGGCGCTTTCACTCACCGTCTACGCGACGAATGGTCACGGGGTTACGGCAGCGGACGCGGCGGCCCTCGCCCACTTGGTTGCGACCCGCATGAAGGCGGCTTGAGCCCGCGCCGAAGCACTCGGTCACGCCCGTGATCCACGGCACGCCGCAGCTTGGTCGGCTCATAAGGGCTACGTCCGGGAAAACAGAGCCGACGCGACCCATCGCCTAGCGGGCCGTTCCGCGAGCCTCTCTTCGATGGATCCGACTCTCCTCAGCGACTGCGTCCACTGCGGCTTCTGCCTGCCGACGTGCCCGACCTACGCGCTCTGGCACGAGGAGATGGACTCGCCGCGCGGGCGGATCTGGCTGATGCAGGCGACCCTCGACGGCACGGTCGAGCTCAACCGCACCGTTGCGAAGCACTTCGATCGCTGTCTCGGCTGCATGGCGTGCCTCAGCTCGTGTCCCTCCGGCGTGCAGTACGACCGGCTGATCGAGCTCGCCCGCGAGCGCGTCGAGCAGGAGGTTCCGCGCGCGCTTCGAGAGCGCCTGCTGCGGGCATTCGCCTTCGCGGTTCTGCCGCATCCGCGTGTCATGCGTGCGACCCTTCCCTTTGCGAAGCTGGCTCCGTTTCGTGCCTTCCGTGCGCTCGCGCCGCCGTGGCGCGAGCCAGTCTCGCCGCCGCTCGAGACCCCTGCAGCGGGAGAGCGGCTCGGACGCGTAGGTCTGCTCACCGGCTGCGTCCAGAGCGTCCTCTTCGGGGAGGTGAACCGGGCCTCCGCTCGGGTCCTCGCCGCGCACGGCTTCGACACCGTCGCGCCTTACCGCGGCTGCTGCGGCGCCTTGGCGTTGCACGCGGGCAGACGTGAGGAGGGACTCGAGCTCGCCCGGAGGACGGCCGCGGCGTTCGACGGCGCCGGGGTGGATGCGATCGTCACGAACGCGGCCGGCTGCGGCTCGCATCTGAAGGACGCCGGCCTTTCACTGCCCGTGATGGACATCTCGGAGACGCTCGCGCAGGGCCGTGCCGTGCAGAGGCACCCACTCCCGCTGCGCGTGGCATTTCAGGATTCCTGCCACCTCGCCCACGCCCAGCGCATCCGTTCCGAGCCGCGCGAGCTGCTGCGGTCGATACCGGGGGTCGAGCTGCTCGAGCCGGACGAGCAGGACATCTGCTGCGGCAGCGCCGGGATCTACAACCTCGTGCAGCCGGAGGCGGCGAGAACACTCGGAGACCGGAAAGCGGCGCATGTGCTCGCCACCCGTCCCGATGTCTACGTGAGCGCAAACCCGGGCTGTCTCCTGCAGGTGACGGCCGCTCTGCGGCGCGCCGGCCGGCCGCTACCCGCCGCGCACCCGGTGGAGCTGTTGGACGCGTCGCTACGCGGCGCCGGCCGCATCCACTCCCGTCTCTAGGAGAGACGCGGCTAGTACAGCGCGTGCTTGGTGGCCGCTGCGAGCGCGGCGCCGAGGAACGCGCAGCTCGCGACCACGACGGCGCCGGGCCGCGTGAAGCGCGGGCTGTCCATCATCTTGCTACCGATCAGAAAGAGCAGCGCTCCGGTCGTCGCGAAGATGAAGGGCCGGAAGGCGACGCCGACCAGCGCGAATCCAAACCCGAGCGCGGCGATTCCCGTCCAAAGGGGGTTCTCCTTACGCGCGTCCGCCATCGGGGTGGAACTCTAACGCCTGCGCAGGATGCTCGCTTGGGGAAGGGAATAGCTCGGCCGGCTCGCGGGGACTTCTCCACTGGGTAGCGCGGAAAGCGCGAGGCGAGGCCGGCTCGTCGTCGACGACGAGCACCCGGCCCCGAGCGCCGTCATGAGTCCCCGGCATCGTCCCTCATGGCGGAACGTTCCCAGTTTCGCCTGTGGAACCGCTGAAGATCCCTTCGCGGGCCCTCGCCACGGGGCTTCAGGGGTGAGCACTCGCGACAACGGCGCGAGGTGGCGTGTCGAGCACGGGACGGAAGCCGTCGATCGTTGCGCGTTCGACACGGAAACCGGTGACGCCACGGGCGTCCAGAGCCGCGATCAGGATGCCGGTGTGCCTGGTGCTCGGCGCGTTCGCCGGGAAGACGAAGTTGCCGAGGCTCCAGGCGACGAGCTTCCGGCCCTCCCTGGTCACGGGCTGGAGCACGTGCGGGTGCGCCCCGAGGACGACAGAGGCACCCGCCGCGAGCGCCGAGTCCGCGAGAGCGCGCTGACGGGCGTCAGGCTCCTGGGCGAGCTCGATTCCCCAGTGAAACCAGACCACCACGAGATCGGCGTGCCTGCGGGCCGCGGCGACGTCCGCAGCGATCGCGCTCGGGTCCGCGCGAGCGGTTCCGGCCCAGTCCGGGCCCGCGTCGAATCCGAGCGGTCGCACGTCGGAGTAGCCGAGCAGCGCGATGCGGAGCCCACCCGCGGTGAGGATCGCCGGTCGGCGCGCCAGATCGAGGGTGGCACCTCCGCCGACGGTGCGGATGCCGGCGGCGCGCGCGGCGGCGAGCGTGTCGAGAAACGCCTCGCGGCCGTAGTCGAGGCTGTGGTTGTTTGCGACCGTGAGCACGTCGATTCCGGCAACCCGTGCCGCCCCTTCGAGCAGGGTGGGCCCGCCGCGGAACGTGTACTGCTTGCCGGCCGCAGGGGCCCCCCGGCTCGAGATCACCCCCTCGAGATTCACGGTCGCGATGTCGGCGCCCCGCAGAAAGGGCGCGACCGACGACCATGGATACGCCTCGCCCTGGCGCGCGACGGTCTCACTCACGCCTTCGCCGGGAGTGACGTCGCCGGCGGCTGCCAACAGCACTGGCCGGATGAGCAGCACACCGGTGCGAACGCGTTCGCCGCGCCCCACGATCTCCACCGGCGCGCGCCCGGCCGACGGGACCGTGCCCGTGAGGACGAAGCGCCCTCGGGCTCCGCTCGTAACCGCCGCGATGCGGCGTTCACGGACGACGAGTGAGACTCGCTCGTCCGCTCCGGCCCAACCGCTGACCGTCAGCTTCGCGCCGGGTGCGAGCCAGGCCGGAAGCTCGCTGTCGATGCGAAGTGATCCGCCGGAGCCACCCCGTGCGGCTGGCGGAAGGAAGGCAGCGACTCGTGACGGAGTCGTATTGCCGTTGTGCTGCCACACTCCGGCCAGCGCACCGCCTACGAACGCGATGAGGCAGGCGAGCAACCATCCTGCCCAGCGCCGGCTACCGAGCCCTCGGAGAGCGTGCAGACCCACTGCCTGAAAGCTTCGACGGTCGGCGTGAAGCGCCTGCCCGGCGAGCGTCAGCCGAGCTTTGCCATCACGTGCTTGATCTGCGTGTAGTCCTCGAGCGAGTAGACAGAGAGATCCTTGCCGTACCCGGACTGTTTGTATCCACCGTGCGGCATCTCGGACACGAGCGGGATGTGGTCGTTGATCCAGACGGTGCCGAACTGGAGCCGCCGAGCTGCGTTCAGCGCACGACCGACGTCGCGCGTCCACACTGACGCCGCAAGCCCGTAGTCGACGTCGTTGGCCCAGGCGAGCGCCTCGTCGTCGCTCGAGAACCGCTGCACGGTGACCACCGGGCCGAAGACCTCGCGCTGCACGATCTCGTCGCGCTGCCCGACCCCGGTGACGACGGTCGGCTTGACGAAGTAGCCGCGGCCATTGGTTCCGTCGCCGCCGGTCAGCACGGTGGCGCCCTTCGCGCGCTCGAGAAAGCCGAACACGCGCTCCTGCTGCGCCTTCGAGATAACCGGTCCCATCTCGATCTCGTCGCCCTCGGCCGGATCGCCGACGTGAAGCGACTCGACCGCCGGCACGAGCTCCTCGAGCAGACGGTCGTAGATCTTCGGCCCCGCCACCACCCGGGAAGCCGCCGTGCAGTCCTGCCCCGAGTTCCAGTAGCCGCCGATCTTGATCCCCTCCGCGACGGCGACCGGATCGGCGTCGTCGAAGACGATCACCGGAGCCTTGCCCCCGAGCTCGAGATGGACGCGCTTCAGGGTGTCTGCCGCGTTGCGGGCGATGGTCTTCCCTGTCGAGACGTCACCGGTGAGCGAGACGAGGCGCACGTCGGGGTGTGTGACCAACCGCTCGCCGACGGGCACGCCATCCCCGGTGACGATGTTCAGCACGCCCGCCGGGAACACGCCCTCCGCGAGCTCGACGAAGCGGAGCAGCGAGAGCGGTGTCTGCTCGGACGGCTTCAACACCTGCGTGTTGCCCGCTGCCAGCGCCGGGCCGAGCTTCCAGACCGCCATCATCAGCGGGTAGTTCCAGGGCGCGATCCCGGCGACGACACCGAGCGGCTCGCGGCGGATCATCGACGTGTAGCCGCGCATGTACTCGCCGGTGCTCTTGCCCTCGAGTAGGCGCGCGGCGCCTGCGAAGAAGCGCAGGTTGTCGACACAGACCGGAATCTCGTCTCGCGCGTAGGAGAGCGGCTTGCCGACGTTGCGCGACTCGATTGTCGCGAGCTCTTCGGCGTTGTCCTCGAGCACGCGCGCGAGCGCGAGGAGCGCCTCGGCACGCTCTCCTGGCGTCGTGTCGAGCCATTCAGGGAGCGCCGCCTTTGCGGCGGCCACCGCCACATTGACGTCCTCGACGCCGCAGCGCGGAACGGTCGCGATGGTCTCCTCGGTCGCCGGGTTGACGACGTCCATCGTCTCGCCTGATGCTGCGGCGGTCCACGTGCCGCCGACGAAGATGCGATCGGTCACCTTCTACCTCCTATTCCGCACGAAGGATGCCGCTTTCGCGGGTCAGCCGCTGCGCGATGGCTACGGGAATGATCGTCAGGAGCAGGATGACGAAGACGACGACGTTCACCTGAGGCAGCTCCTGGCCGAGCCTGATCTGCGCCGAAGATCCAGATCGGCAGCGTGTTCTGCGCGCCGGCGGTGAACGTGGTCACGATCACCTCGTCGAACGACAGGGCGAATGCGAGCAGGGCGCCGGAGATGAGCGCGGTCGAGATCGTCGGCAGCGTCACGAGCCGGAACGTCTGCCAGCCGTCCGCGCCCAGGTCCATCGACGCTTCGGTCAGCGAGCCGGACGTGCGCCGAAGCCGTGCGATCACGTTGTTGTAGATGACGACGACGCAGAAGGTGGCGTGGCCGATCACGACCGTCCAGAGGCCGAAGTTGACCTTCCAGAAGGTGAAGTAGGAGTTGAGCGCCATGCCGGTGATGATCCCGGGCAGCGCGATCGGGAGCACGAGCACGAACGAGATCGTCTCCCGCCCGAAGAAGCGGAAGCGGTGCACGCCGAAGGCCGCCGCCGATCCGAGCACGAGCGCGATCGCCGTCGCGAGCGCCGCCGCCTTGAGCGACAGCCAGAGCGCCTGCTGCATCTCCTCGTTGTGGAGGGCCGGCGAGAACCACTTGGTCGTCAGCCCGGCGATCGGCCAGCTCTGAACGTTCGACGCGTTGAAGGCGTACAGGCAGATCAGCCCGATCGGGACGTAGAGGAACGCGAGGACGAGCGCCACCCAGACGCCGAGCGCGATCCGTGTGCCGGCTGCCGCTCCATCACATCGCGTCGAAGGCGCCCAGCCGTCGCGCGATCACGAGGTAGACGCCCATCACGACGAGCGGTACGACGGCGAAGGCGGCGGCGAAGGGAAGGTTGCTCGACTGGTTGACGGAGTCGTAGACGACGTTGCCGATGAACTGGCTCGACGGGCCGCCGACGAGCACCGGGGTGATGTAGTCGCCGAGCGTGAGCGAGAACGTGAAGATCGAGCCCGCGACGATGCCCGGCAGCGCGAGCGGCAGGATCACCGTGCGGAGCGTTCGGAAGCCGCGCGCGCCGAGATCCTGCGAGGCCTCGATGTAGGAGTGGGGGATCCGCTCGAGCGACGCGTAGATCGGCAGGATCATGAACGGCAGCCAGATGTAGGTGAACACGATCCACACCGCCGTGTTCGTGTAGGCGATCTTGCGCCGTCCGGCAGCCCGAGTCGTTGGCGAGCACCCAGTTGAGCATCCCGTCGCTGTTCAGGATCAGCCGCCACGAGTAGACCCGGGCGAGGTACGAGGCCCAGAGCGGCAGCAGCACGAGCACGAACAGCAGCGCCCGCAGCGCGCGGCCCCGCCACGCGGGCCATGTAGTAGGCGAACGGAAACGCGATCAGCGCATCGGCGATGGTCACGAGCGCCGCGATCGTGATCGTCCGCACGGCCACGTTCCGGTACACCTGGTCGTTCCAGAGCGTCTGGAAGTTCACGGTCGTCCAGTTGTGGACGAGCTGGCCGGTGAACGAGTCGACCGTCCAGAACGCCGAGACGAACAGCGCGACGAGCGCCGCGATGTAGACCGCGAGCGAACGCGGCCGAGGGCGGCGCGAGGACCGCGACGCCTTTGAGCCACGAGCGGTTCCAGAGCGCGCCGCCGAGCCGGCGGCGCGCTCTGGAGAGAGACCCGCTCAGCCCTTGAGCGCTGTCCAGGCCTGCTGCCACTTCGTGTAGTCCATGCAGTTGCGTCTTCCCGTTGCCGCAGTCGGCGACCGGGGTCTTCCAGAAATGGATCTGCTTGAAGTACGCGAGCGGCGCGTCCGCGTGGTACTTGGCGCACGAGCCCTTCGCGATCTTGTCCATCTCCTTGCAGGCGAGCTTGTTGACCGGTGTCTCGCCGAAGTAGATCGCCTGCTGCGCCTGCACCTTCGGGGTCGAGATCCAGGCGAGCCACTTGTAGGCGCAGTCGAGGTTCTTGGTCTTGGCCGAGACCATCCAGGTGTCGAGCCAGCCGGTCGCGCCCTCCTTGGGCACGATGTCCTTCACCGGGGCCTTCGCGGCCTGATCAGCGTGTTCGTCTGGTACGGCCACGACGCGCCGATCACGGCATCGCCGTTCTTGAACAGGTCGATCTCGTCCGAGGCGAGCGCCCAGTACTTCTTGATCAGCGGCTTCTGCTGCTTCAGCAAGGCGATCGCCGCGTCGAACTGGTCCGCGTTGAGCTCGTACGGATCGGTGATCCCGAGCGCCGGCTTGGTCTTCATCAGATAGAGCGCGGCGTCCGCGATCTGGATCGGGTTGTCCGGCACGGTGACCAGGCCCTTGTACTTCGCGTCGTAGATCGCAGCCCACGAGGTGGGCGCCGGCGTCACCTTCTTCGTGTTGTAGAGCAGCGTGTTCGGCCCCCACTGGAGCGAGATCCCGTAGTGCTTGCCGTCGACCGTGTTGTTCGGCGGCGACTGGAAGGTCTTGCACGAAGTTCTTGAAGTCCGGGATCTTGGCCGGGTCGACGGCCTGCACGTCCTGCCGTAGATCAGGCGCAGGCTCGCGTCGCCGGATGCGGAGACCATGTCGTACTGGCCGCCGCCGCCAGAACGCATCAACGTCACCATCTCGTCCGAGGATCCGGCGTACTTGGCGTTCACCTTGCAGCCCGAAGAGGTCTCGAACGGCTTCACCCACTGCGGCTGGGTGTAACCCTCCCACGCGATCATGTTCAGCGTGCCCGCCGTCGGCTTCGTGACGCCGGCGGCCGGGAAAGCAAGCCCGGCCGTGATCAGCGCGAGCACTGCCCATGCTCTTCTTGTCATGTCCCTTCCTCCTGTCGGTGGATTGACGGTTGCTGGATCCTGTACGCGTCCTCGTCCCGCCAAGCGAGGTGCACGGTCCTGCCGCGCTCGAGCGGAGACCTCGCCTGCCTGGCGCACGACCACGATTTCCTCGCCCTGGTCGGTCGTGACGGTGTAACGCGTGAACGAGCCGACGAAGACGATCTCCCCGATCGTCGCGGGAACGCCATCGGCGGCGAACGAGATGCGCTCCGGTCGCACGCATACGCGTTCGCCGTTGCGGTCGAGGATGTTCGAGGTGCCGACGAAGTCCGCGACGAACTCGGTCGCCGGCCGCTGGTAGACGTCCTCGGGCGTTCCGACCTGCTCGATCCTGCCCTCGTTGAAGACGGCAACGTGGTCGCTCATCGTCAGGGCCTCTTCCTGGTCGTGCGTGACGTAGATGAAGGTCATTCCGAGGGTTCGCTGGAGCCCCTTCAAGAAGCGCTGCATCTCATGCCGCAGTTTCAGGTCGAGGGCTCCGAGCGGCTCGTCGAGCAGCAGCACCTTCGGGCGGTTGACGATCGCGCGGGCGAGAGCCACGCGCTGGCGCTGTCCACCCGACAGCTGCACGGGCTTGCGGTCGCCGTAGCCATCGAGGCGAACCGTCTTCAACACGTCGTCCACCTGGCTCTTGCGGTCGGCCCGCTTCGTGCCCTTCACCCGCAGGCCGTAGCCGACGTTCTCGGCCACCGTCATATGCGGGAAGAGCGCGTAGTCCTGGAAGACGGTGTTCACGTCGCGGGAGTAGGGCGGCCGGCCGGTGATGTCCTCCCCACCGAGCCGGATCGTCCCGGCGTCGGGGCGCTCGAAACCGGCGATCATTCGCAGGGTCGTCGTCTTTCCGGAGCCCGACGGCCCGAGCAACGTGAAGAACTCGCCGTCACCGACGCGGAGGTCGACGTCATCGACGGCAACCACCCCGCCGTAGGTCTTGCGTCCTCCGACGACCTCCACATCAGCCGACAACGGCGGCCTCCAGGATGTCGAGACCCCTGTCGAGCTCGTCGTCGGTGATTACGAATGGAACGTGCAGGCGGATGACGTTCCCGTAGAGACCGCAGGAGAGCAGGATGAGCCCCTGCTCGCGCGCCGCCGTCACCACGGTCCCGGCGCGCTCCGGGTCCTGGTCGGGAAACTCGAGCGCGAGCATCGGCCCAAGGCCGCGAACGTCGGCGCCTTCGGGCGCGATCGAATCGAGGCGTTCCTTGACCTTGCTGCCGATCTCGACGGCGCGCGGCAGGAAGCCCGGCAGCGCCTCGAGGACGGCATTCGCGGCGGCGCAGGCGGCCGGGTTCCCGCCGAAGGTACCGCCGAGCCCGCCCGGAGCTGGCACGTCCATCACCTCGGCCCGACCGGTGACCGACGCGAGAGGAAGTCCGCCGCCGAGCGACTTGCCTGCGACGAGGAGATCTGGCTCGACCCCGTAGTGCTCGATCGCCCAGACCCTGCCCGTGCGCCCGACTCCCGACTGCACCTCGTCGTCGACGTAGAGGATCCCGTGCCGGTCGAGCAGTTCGCGCAGGCGCTCCGGGAAGTCCCGAGGCATCGGGATGAAGCCGCCCTCGCCCTGGACCGGCTCGAGCACGGCGCAGGCGACGGCGTTCGGGTCGACCTCGGCCTTGAACAGCCGTTCGAGTGCCGCGATCGAGTCGTCGCTCGAGATGCCGCGGAACTCGTACGGTGCCGGCACCCGGTAGACCTCGGGCGCGAACGGGCCGAACCCCGCCTTGTAGATCGTCTTCTCGGTCATCGTCACCGCGAGCAGCGTCCGGCCGTGGAACCCGCGCTCGAAGACGATCACCGCCTGCCGCCCCGTCGCGGCCCGGGCGATCTTGACGGCGTTCTCGATCGCCTCTGCTCCCGAGTTGAGCAGCATCGACTTCTGCTCGTCGCCTCGGCATGGAGAGACGTCCGCGAGCCGCCGGCAGAGCTCGACGTACGGCTCATAGGTGCCGACCATGAAGCACTGGTGCAGGTAGGCGTCGACCTGCGCGTGGATCGCCTCGACGACCGGCGGGTAGCCGTGGCCCAGGTTGACGCAGCCGATGCCGCCGGCGAAGTCGAGGTACTCGCGGCCGTCGGTGTCCCAGATCAAGGCGCCCTGTGCGCGGGCGACTGTCAGCGCGGGGTGTCGAGACGCCGCGCGCGACGTACCGCTCCCGTTCCCCTCGCACGTCCGCGAGCCCGCTGCGTTCTTGCAACGACACCTCGGAGCGACTGTATACCGCCGAAAGCCGCGAGGGGATCCCGCGTGCTTAGGATGCGGACCGGATGACGACCTCAGGCGATCGCGGAGCTTTCGTCGGCGGCGAGTGGGTCGAGACCGGCGACTGGATCGACGTCCGTTCGCCCTACTCCGGCGAGATCGTCGGTCGCGTTGCGAAAGGCGGGGCGGGGGAAGCGCAGCGGGCACTCGACGCCGCGGAGGCCGCGCTCGCCGACCCGCTGCCCGCACACCGACGCGCAGCGATCCTCGACGCCGTCGCCGCCGCGCTTGAAGAGCGACGAGAAGAGGCAGCCGGAATCATCTGCGCCGAAGCCGGCAAGCCGCTGAAGACGGCGCGTGTCGAGGCGGAGCGGGCCGCTTCGACCTACCGGTTCGCCGCTGTCGAGGCTCGGCGGCTCGCCGGGGAGATGGTGCCGATGGACGCCTCGGTCGCAGGGGAGGGCAAGCTGGCTTTCACGATTCGCGTGCCGATCGGGGTCGTCGCGGCGATCAGCCCCTTCAACTTTCCGCTCAACCTCGTCGCGCACAAGATCGCTCCCGCGCTCGCCGCCGGGTGCCCGGTCGTTCTCAAGCCGGCGTCGTCGACTCCGCTCTCGGCTCTGTTCCTCGCCGAGTTGGAGCAGGACGCGGGGCTACCGGCGGGGTGGCTCAACGTCGTCGCGGGGCCGTCATCCGAGATCGGCGACGTGCTCGTCGGTGACGACCGCGTCCGGCTGATCAGCTTCACCGGCTCGGCTGAGGTCGGTTGGGGGCTCGCGGCGCGTGCCGCACGCAAGCGAGTCAAGCTCGAGCTCGGGAACGCGACACCGCTGATCGTGGACGAGGGCGCCGACATCGAGGCCGCCGCAACGGCTATTGCGGCAAACGCCTTCTCGTTCGCCGGCCAGAGCTGCATCTCGATCCAGCGCGTGTACGCGCTGTCGGAGGTCTACGACGAGCTGGCGCGGGGCTTGGTCGAGCGCGTCGAGGTGCTCGCGGTGGGCGATCCTGCCGATCCGGCCACCGACGTCGGCCCGCTGATCAGCGAGAGCGACCGCGAGCGCGTGCTCGCTTGGATCGGCGAGTCGGGCGGCGAGGTCCTGACCGGCGGAACGCTGACCGACGACGGCCTCCTTCGCCCAACGGTGATCGCGAAGCCCGCGCTCGGAGACAAGGTTGAGACCGAGGAGGTGTTCGGGCCGGTCTGCACGATCTCTCCGGTCGCGTCGCTCGATGAGGCGATTGAGCGGGCGAACGGCACGCGCTACGGGCTCCAGGCGGGGATCTTCACGCCGAGCATCCAGAGCGCTCTTCGGGCTGCCCACGAGCTCGCGTTCGGCGGCGTCGTCGTCAACCAGGCGCCCACGTTCAGAGCCGACCAGATGCCGTACGGCGGGATCAAGGAGTCGGGCAACACGAAGGAAGGCCCGGCGTGGGCGGTGCGGGAGATGACCGAGGAACGCCTCGTCGTCGTGGAGTCCTGAGCGCCGAGCGAGGGCTTCGGCTTGTCGGGCCGGTTCGTCACCGGTCTTTCACCAGATCGACATCTGCTGAGGCCACGCAAGTGAGAGACTCGCGCGTTGTGAATCGACATGGCTGAGGGCGGAGCCGACGTTGGTGGCGCTAACGCACCTCTGACGAGCGCAGCGGCCACCACCGCGGGTGGCCCTGACCGCGGCGGGCTGGTGCTCGTGGCGCTGATCCTCGTCGCTGCGGTTGCGAACCTGAATCTGTCGGTTGCCAATGTGGCGCTGCCCGCGATCGGGAAGGCGTTCGATGCAGGTCAGGTCGAGCTCAACCTGATCGCGGTCGGCTACTCGCTCGGCCTCGCTTGCTCGGTGCTCTGGCTCGGCGCGCTCGGCGACCGCTACGGGCGAAAGATGATGCTGATCATCGGGACGGGGCTCGCCGTTCCGATGTCGTTGCTTGCGGCCTGGGCGCCGTCGGCCGCCGTTCTCTTCATCGCGCGGGTGGGCGGCGGTCTTGCTGCGGGCATGGCCTTCCCGACGACGCTGGCTCTGATCACGGCGTTGTGGGCGGGTCCGGGGCGCACGAAGTCGATCGCGCTCTGGTCGGGCACCGGTGGCGCGATCGCTTCGCTCGGACCGCTGCTCGCCGGTTTGATGCTCGTTCAGTTCTGGTGGGGGTCGGTGTTCCTGATCACGTTGCCGCTTGCCGCAGTGGCGCTCGTGATGGCCGTCATGCTCGTACCGGCCCACGTCAACGAGGCGACGGATCCGGTCGACAATCTCGGCGGCATCCTCTCGATGGTGCTGGTCGGAGCGCTGATCCTGGCGATCAACTTCGTGCCCGTTCCGAACGACGGGACGCTGCTGGTGGGACTCACGGTGATCGCGGCCGCTGCGTTGGTTGGCTTCTACATCCGGCAGAAGCGCGCGAACAACCCGCTCTACGACCTGAATGTGGCGTCCCGGCGCACGTTCTGGGTGGCGGCCTGCGCCGGAGTCATCGTGTTCGGCTCGTTGATGGGCGCGATGTTCGTCGGCCAGCAGTTCCTCCAGAACGTGCTCGGCTACTCGACGCTCCAGGCGGGTGCTGCGATCCTGCCGGCCGCGTTCTGCATGGTGCTGGTGGCGCCGCGCTCGGCCAAGATCGTCGAGACGCACGGCGCGCGGCTGACGCTGCTCCTCGGCTACGCGTTCTGCCTGCTCGGCTTCCTCACGATGCTGCTGCTCTGGAAGGAGGACATCTCCTACTGGAAGGTCGGCCTCGGCTACTCGCTGATCGGGATCGGCGTCGGGTTCGCCGGCACGCCCGCGTCGCATTCGCTGACCGGCTCGGTGCCGGTGCAACGCGCCGGCATGGCGTCGGGCACGGCCGACCTGCAGCGCGACCTGGGCGGGGCGATCATGCAGTCGATCTTCGGGGCGCTCGCTCACCGCCGGCTACGCCACGGCGATGACGGCCGCGATCGGCTCGCTCGGGCAAGCACGTCACGGACAACGTCCAGGCGCAGCTGACGAAGTCGTTCGCCAGCGCCGAGAACATCGCCGAGCAGTACCCGCAGTACGCGAGCCAGATCACCGCGGCGGCGAAGACGTCGTTCCTGCAGGGCGACCAGTGGGCCTACACGGCCGGCATCGTCGCGATCCTGCTCGGCGCGGCGCTCGTGTACTTCATGTTCCCGAAGAAGGAAGAGGAAGAACGGCTGCTCGACGAGTACCACGCGCACGACGCAAGACAGCAGGCGGCTGAAGCTCAGAAGACGACCGGAGCGCCGGCCGCGCAGCCGGCAGGTTGGATGAGCGGGATCGGTGACCGGCGATGAGCCACGCGCTCGACACCGGGCTGCTCGCAGCCGATCGGCATCGCCCAGGACCAACTCGCAATGACCTGAGATGAACGGAGGATTCAGATGATCGACGAGAAGTTGATCGAGGAGCTCGAAGCCGAGGAGTCGATGTTCGTCCAGACCGCGCACGGCTTGACGAGCGACGGGACGACGCTCACCCTGCAGGGGGTCACGCCGGCGACGCTGTACTTCTCGGACCGGCCGCAGCGGGTCGTCGGGCACATGACGACGGCCGACTTCGTCGACCTTTGGAATGAGGGAGACAACAGCTTCGAGTCTGATCCGCCGAACGCGGTACTCGCGTTCGTGGAGCCCGGCGACGAGGCCCCCGAGGACGCGGTGATCGTGATCACCGCCCCTCACCTCGAAGACGGGCGGCTCTCGTACGCAATCGATGTGCTCGAGGGAACGGTTCCGGCGCAGGCGGGCCCCGTCACGTTGTTCATCGATCCGTTCGGGCGACCGCTGTCGCCCGTCTCGGTGTGCGGGGTGCGGAGGCGCGAAAGACGGCGGGAGCGCCGACGGATCTGAGAGCGGACTACCGACGAGAATCGGAGCGACAGGTGACTGACGTGCTTGCAACCTGGAAAGACGGCCCGGCGAAACAGGCGATCCTCGATTTCGTCACATCGGCGACCCAGGATGGTCCAATGTTCGTTCCGGTGGCGGAGCGGATCGCGACGTTCGACAACGACGGCACGCTGTGGTGTGAGAAACCGCTGCCGATTCAGGCCGATTTCATCCTCCGTCGCCTCTCCGAGATGGCCGACTCCGACCCCGAGTTGCGAGGTCGGCAGCCCTGGAAGGCGGCGTACGAGCGCGACTATGCCTGGCTGGGCCAGGTGCTTGCCGAGCACTACGCAGGCGACGACACGAACGTGCGGACGCTCCTGGCCGGCGTTCTTGCTGCGCACGGTGGGATCAGCGTTGAAGACTTCGAGGCGCAGGCGGACGCATTCCTCCGCACGGCCCAGCATCCGACTCTCGGTCGCGGGTATCTCGAGTGCGCGTATGCGCCGATGGTCGAGTTGCTCGGCTACCTGGAGGCGAACGGGTTCACGAACTACATCGCCTCGGGTGGCGGCCGTGACTTCATGCGGCCGATCAGCCAGGAGGTCTATGGCATTCCACGCGACCGAGTGATCGGGAGTGCAACCGCGCTCGAATACGCGGCCGACGAGCGTGGGGGCACGATCATGCGCAAGGCTGAGGCGGACTACCTCGACGACGGCCCGCAGAAGCCGATCCGGATCTGGAGCCGCGTCGGCCGCCGGCCGCTTCTCTCCGGGGCAACTCGAATGGTGACATCGCGATGCTCGACTTCACCCAGCACCCGGACAAGCCGTCCCTTCGCCTGCTCGTCCTCCACGACGATGCGGAGCGGGAGTTCGACTACACAAGCGGCGCCGAGCAGGCGCTCGACAGGGCCGCCACGAACGGCTGGACGGTCGTGAGCATCAAGAACGACTGGGTCACGGTCTTCTAGTGGTGGGCCAGGCGATCGGCGACGTACTGCCTCTGGCGATCGGCGTCGCGATCAGCCCGGTGCCGATCATCGCGGTCGTTCTGATGCTCGGCACTCCGCGCGCCCGCACGACCGGTCCCGCCTTCGCGACCGGCTGGGTTGCCGGTCTCACGATCGTCGGCACGATCGTGCTTTTGCTCGCGAGCGGGAACGCGACCGACGGCTCGGGTGGGCCGGAAACGTGGGTGAGCGTGCTCAAGCTCGTGTTCGGCGTGCTCTTCCTGCTGATGGCGGCTCGCATCTGGCACGGTCGGCCGAAGCCCGGCCAGGAGGCGGCGATGCCCAAGTGGATGCAGGCGATCGACGGCTTCAGCGCCGGCAAGGCGCTGGGTGCGGGAGCGCTTCTCTCCGGCCTCAATCCGAAGAACCTCGCGCTGACCGCCGCGGCAGCGGCGGCGATCGCCCAGACCGGGATCTCGAGTGGTCAGGAAGCCGTTGCCCTCGTCGTCTTCATCCTGCTCGGGTCCCTGACGATCCTGGTCCCGGTCGCGATCTACTTCGTCATGGGAGACAAGGCGAAGGAGATCCTCGACGGTCTCAAGGCCTTCATGGCCGCGCACAACGCTGCGATCATGACCGTGCTCCTGCTCGTTCTCGGAGCGAAACTGATCGGCGACGCTATCGCGGGCCTGTAACCCAAGCAACGCGATCCGGTCATCGGATCGCTCGACACGAAGGAGAAGGCTATGGAAGACGAAGCGAAGGACGAGGCGGCAGAGGCCGCCGCCGACGCGATCGACGAGGCCGTGACGGCCGACGTGCTGCACGAGGACGCCGTGGACAAGGCCGCCGACGCCATCGTGCTCGACGCAGCGGCGCAGGAGCTCATGGCGGAGGCGATCGTCCTCGAGGCAGCCGCCCGGGAGCTCGCCACGGAGGCGATCCTCGAGGAGGAGCTCGCCGAGGAGCTCGAAGAGGACGCCGTGCACGACGCCGAGGCTGCGGAGGCCCTCGCCGGGGCAGCCGAAGACGAGGCCCCGGCCAACGCAGCCGACCCCACGGCCCCCACCGAGGCAGCCGAGGACGAATGAGCATTACTCGCGAGAGAGGGGCGGCGCGTGGTCGGCGTCGCTCCTCGTCCGCCGTCGGATTGGCCGCTCGCCTGTGAGCGAGACTGCCCTCGACCCGCGGACGGTCGCCGGTGCGCCGATGGCGTTCCACCTGCTCGCGAAGCCGACCGGGGCGGTCTGCAACCTCGATTGCTCGTACTGCTTCTTCCTCTCGAAGGAGATGCTGTATCCAGGCTCGCGGTTTCGGATGGCGGACGAGCTCCTCGAAGCCTACGTTCGCCAACTCGTCGAGGCGCACGCCCGGGTCCCGGAGGTGACGATCGCCTGGCAGGGCGGCGAGCCGACGATGATGGGTCTCGACTTCTTCCGCCGCTCGGTCGAGCTCACAGACCGGTATCTACAGCCCGGGCAAAGGGCGGCGTACACGATCCAGACGAACGGAACGCTGATCGACGAGGAGTGGGCCGCATTCTTCAAGGAGAGCGATTTCCTCGTTGGGATCTCGATCGATGGCCCTCAAGAGCTCCACGATGCCTACCGGGTGAACAAGGGAGGCAAGGGCTCGTTCGATCAGGTGATGCGCGGGCTCGACCACCTGAGGACAGCGGACGTCGAATGGAACGCGCTTACTACCGTCCACGCGCGAAACGGCGACCGGGGGCTCGAGGTCTACCGGTTCCTACGCGACAAATGCGGCGCCCGCTTCGTCCAGTTCATTCCGATCATCGAGCGCGTCGCCGAGGCGTCAGAGGACGGAACCGTCCCCTGGACGTCGTGGCGCGACCGGCCGCTCTATCAGCAGGAGGGAGATCGCGTCACAGGCCGGTCGATCGGCGGAGAGCAGTACGGCCGTTTCCTGATCGACGTGTTCGAGGAGTGGGTCCGCCACGACGTCGCCGAGGTGTACGTGCAGATGTTCGACGTCGCGCTCGCCAACTGGGCCGGAGAGCCACCGGGGCTCTGCGTCCACTCGGAGACGTGCGGGCTCGCGCTGGCGCTCGAGCACACCGGTGATCTCTACTCGTGCGACCACTTCGTGGAGCCGCGCTACAAGCTGGGCAACATCAAGGAGCACCCGATGCTCGAGCTCGTCGCGTCCCAGCAACAGCGCCAGTTCGGGCTCGACAAACGCGACACGCTGCCGAAGTACTGCCTCGAGTGCGACGTGCGTTTCGCGTGCCACGGCGGCTGCCCGAAGGACCGGTTCATCACGACGCCGGACGGCGATCCCGGCCTCAACTACCTGTGCCCCGGCTTCAAGGCGTTCTTCCACCACGTCGACCGGCCGATGCGGTTCATGACCGAGCAGCTGCAACGCAACCAGCGCGCCGTCCGAGATCATGGCGCTCTATCGCAGCCGAGGATGCCCAGCGCGGTCGCAACGACCCGTGCACCTGCGGCAGCGGACGAAAGTGGAAGCAGTGCCACGGCTCCTGATCTGAGACCCAACAACGGAGGTTCGAAATATGTGTCGCTGGCTCGCCTACTCCGGCTCATCCGTGCTCCTCGAGGAGCTGCTTTACAAGCCGGCTCACTCGCTGATCGACCAGAGCCTCCACTCGAGGCTCGGAGCGACGACGACGAACGGCGACGGGTTCGGCATCGGCTGGTACGGAGCCGCGGAATCTCCCGCCGTCTTTCACGGCATCGAGCCGGCGTGGAACGACCGCAATCTCCTCGACATCGCACGCCATGTCTCCTCTCAGCTCGTGTTCGCGCACATCCGGGCGTCGACCGGCACGGCCATCCAGCAGACGAACTGTCACCCGTTCCGGTACGGCCGCTGGCTGTGGATGCACAACGGATTGATTCGAGAGTTTCCACAGGTCAAGCGGGAGCTGGCATTCGCCGTCGACCCGTCGCTCTATCCGGCGATCGAAGGCTCGACCGACTCGGAGCTCTTCTTCTTCCTCGCGCTCAGCTTCGGTCTCGAGGACGACCCGCCGGTCGCGGTCGAGCGTGCGGTCGGCCTGATCGAGGAGGCCGGGCGCCGGCACGGCGTCGAGCACCCGATCCAGATGACGGTTGCGACCACAAACGGCGAGAGCGTTTGGGCGTTTCGGTACTCGAGCGAGGGCAGCTCGAGGTCGCTCTTCTTCAGCACCGACGTGCACACGCTTCGTACGCAGTACCCCGACAACCCGGTGCTGCACGAGCTGTCCGACGAGACACGAATCGTCGTCTCCGAGCCCCTCGGCGATCTTGCAGGCGCGTGGAACGAGGTGCCCGAGGCGAGTTACGGCGTCATCCAGCAGGGTCAGGACGAGCTGCGGCCGTTTGTTCCCCGCTGACGCCGCGGTCAGATTTCGATCGAGTGGGGGCCGCCGATGCCCTGCTTATCGTCCACCCCGGCCCGGTCCCCGTCAATCGAGTCTCCCCAGTGCTTCGTGACGGTGGAATCGAGCCGAGCGAGCTCGTCGACGACCGCGTCTGCGTATTCAGGCAGGACCGTTTCCTGCAGGGTGTCGAGCATCGCGCGGAGGCGTCGCATGACCTGGATCGACGGGGTTCCGTATCGTCGGATCTCGGTGGTTCCGATCGCGAGGAAGTCCTCCCAGCGGCGGGCGGGCATCACCAGCCGCAGCTG
This sequence comes from uncultured Actinomycetes bacterium, assembly GCA_963781315.1. GTDB lineage: Bacteria > Actinomycetota > Thermoleophilia > Gaiellales > Gaiellaceae > PALSA-600. Next base: position 109,082 of record CAWAFJ010000001.1, read on the forward strand.
CCCATCGTCGTCGCGAAACTCCCAGCGGTCGGTTAGGCCGGGGGTGGTTCCGATCAGAGTGAGCGTGTCTTCGAGATGGTTGAGGACCTGCACGGCGGTCGTCGGGTCGTTCACTGCGGGCGACAGCGCACGGATGGCCACGTCGACCATGATCCGCAGCGCGAACGCGGGATCCTGCTCGATCGTCTGCTCGGTGCCGAGAGCGATCATCCCGCGCAATCGCTTCTCGACGACCGCGGGCCGCGCAGGCGTTCCGTAGACCTCCAGCGTGCGGACGCCCGTGGAGACGAAGTCACCGGTCGCGTGTCTCAGGACGAGGACGGAGTCGTTGCGGGTCGCCCACCCGACGAGCCCGCTGAAGTGGATCGCCTGGATCGACCCCGGCCGGTCGCTGTGTACGACGACGCCCGGTTCCAGCGCTCCCAACCGCGCCAGCTCAGCGTCCGTGTCGGCCTGCTTCGGGTGCGACGCGGCCGTTGCCATCTGCCGCAGCGCCTCACGGCCGGCGTGCGCGACGAGAGCCGCAACCTTGACCGGCCGCAGCCGGTGGATGACGCGGTCGAGGAAGACGAGGAAGAGGAGCAGGCCGGTACCGAGGAAGACGCCCGCAAGACCGACCCCGATGCTCGGGACGGTGTCGCCCTGGACCCGTCGCAGCAGGGAGTACGAGAAGATGAACGTTCCGACGAGCACAGCCAGAACGGCTTTGAGCGCGCCGTCGCGGTACCAGAGCCGCATGTAGCGCGCCGAAAACGTCCCCGTCGACATCTGCACCACCAGGATGCTCACCGTGACCACGAAGCCGGTCAGGCCGACAGACGCCCCCACGACCGCCGTCAATACCGAAAGCGCCGTGGCCGGTGAGTAGTCCCAACCCCCCGGCGTGCCGAGCTGCTCGATCCAGCTGTCGGCGGCGCTCAGGGCTAAGCCGACCGCCCCGCCGACGACCGGCAGCACCCACAGGCTGCCCTTCAACAACTGCCGGATGCGGAAGACGAGACCCCAGGTCATCCGAGGGATGCTCCTGACGGAACCCGGGCCGGCAGGTTCGACACACGCCCATCCTGCAGTTCCGGTCTGACAGCAGGGCCAGATGTGGGCGCTTCGTGCCTATCGGCCCGCCGCTGGGCTCAAGCCAGTCAGCCGTGCGGCCCGCGGTGCTCCCTACGCTGGGTCTATGGGGGCGTCGGGAAGATCGCCTGCGCGATTCCGGCTTGGCTGGCCGACGGTGACGGAGTGGCGCTTCCGCTTCCCGGCGCCCCGCCTAAGCCGGCGGCGCCGAACTTCACGGTGGTTTGGTTGAGCGTGACCTGGGAGCTTCCGAGCTTCATCACACCGATGCTCGGGCCGCCCGCTCCGCCGCCGCCCGCGCCTCCCTGGCCGCCTTTGCCACCGTTTCCACCCCGGCCGCCGCCCCCGGCAACCGTCGTGAGGCCCCCGCGATCGAATGCCGCATGCCCGATGCCGCCGGCTCCGCCGTTACCGCCCGCGCCGCCGTTGCCTCCGCGGCCGCCCGCGCCGCCGTTGCCGCTCGCGACTGAGCTCGCTTGTGCGACGACGGCCGAGTTGAAGACGTAGAGGCCGAAGGAACCGCCGCCTGCCCGGCCGCCGTCACCACGCCCGCCGTAGCCGCCCCCAGCTCCGCCGCCGCCGCCGCCCTGGCCGCGCTCGTCCAGGAGGAGGTAACTCGTCCCGCCTCCGCCTCCGCCTCCGCCACCGCCCCCGCCGCCGTAGCCCCCGAAGAAGCCTGGGCTGCCGCTCGCTCCGACCCAGACACTCGCAGCCCCGGCCATCGAATTGGTGCCACCTTGCCCGTTCGCCCCGGCGGCGCCGTCGTTCCCCGCCTGACCGTTGCCACCGTTCTTGCCCGGGTTCCCCTGCTTGCCACCCGGGCCGCCAGGTGCACCGCCCTGTCCCGTCCCTCCCGTCTTGCCGGCTGCATCGCCGTTGCCTCCGTCGCCTCCGCGGCCGCCGCTCAGACCACCTGCGGCGTTCACCCCGGGATCGCCACCGGGTGCGAGGTCGGCAGTCGAGGCACCGTTCTTGCCCGCAAAGCCCGCACTCCCGGCGATCCCCTGGAGACCGACGGCTCCGTCGCCGGCGGACACGGTGACGGCCTGCAGACTCAAGCTGGAACCGCCGATCGCGCGGATTCCGTAGGCGCTCGCGCCTGCGCTGACCCCGCGCACGCTCACGTTCTGGAGCAGAACGTCTGTTGCGCCCGTGGCGAGAAGGCCCTCGGGAGCGCCGACGATCGAGGTAATCCGAGTGTCGCTCCGGGCCCACGTCGTCTTGTCGTAGCCTCCGTAGATCGCAACGGAGCTCACGGCGACGACACGGCCGTAGGAGCCTTCCGTGGCGAGGACATAGCGACCGTTCGCGGCAGCGACCGCCAACGCTGCGTTGATCTCTCGCATCGGTGCCGCCTTCGTTCCGGGAGCCGAGTCATTTCCGAATGCGGAAACGAAGACCGCCTTTGTCTCCGTGCCGTCGATCCCGTCACAGTTGCTGTCGACGAACGAGAGGTCGGGGAGGTCGGCGGCGCCCGGGTGGATCGCCGGGTCGTTTGGGGCGCAGTCCGCCGGCGCGGGGTACCCGTCGCCGTCGGCGTCCGCATTCTGCGCAGTCGTCGTCGGCGCAGGCAGAGGGGTGGTGGTCGTGGTCGGCGTGGGAGCCACGGCTACCGGCGGTGCGTTACCGTGCCCGAGCGTTCGGCGAAACGTCTGGCGGGATGCCTGCTTCCCGCCTCGATCTGTCACGGGTCTTGACTTCGTGCGCGTGTAACGAACCGACGGCTTGGCTCGCGGATCGGACGCGCGCTTCTCGACGAGCGAGATGACGATGTTTTTCCCGTTCGCGCTGCCGACCGACCTCACCTGGTAGCCGGCGACGTTGAATGGATAGCTCCCGTCGGCGTCGCGCACGTGGCGAATGGCCTCCGAGTAGGTCAGCCGTACATGGTCGGCGCGGTAGTCGCCGTCGGTGTCCTGCATGGCGGCGCCGACTATGCGAGGCGGGTTCTGCGGCGCGGCGGCCTGCGATGCCGCTCCGAACAGAGCGATGACGAGCACGAGCGCTAGGAGGGAGCGGTCTCGCAGGCCACCGAACCTACTCCATGCTCAGCCCCTCCGCAACGGAGCGCCGGGCCCGTTTGTGTGAGGATCCGGGTTAGGCTGTCAGTTCTTCGCGCATGAGACAAAGGAGATGCGAGTGAGCTCTAGCACAGTGGAGATTTTCGTAGCGACGTATGGCACTGAGGGTGGGGCTGCCTCTGCTGCCGAGGATTTCAAGGCGGCGCAGCGGGAGGGCGCAATCGATCTGCTCGACGCGGCCGTGATCGTTCACACCGCTGACGGCAAGGTCAAGATCGACGAGACCGCAGATCCCAGCGGCAAGAAGTGGGCGAAGCGCGGCGCAATAGCCGGCGGCGTGGTCGGCCTGATCTTCCCTCCCAGCATCATCGTTTCCGCCGCTGTGGGTGGGGGTGCCGGCGGGGTGTGGGGCAAGGTACGCGACAAGGGCTTCAAGGACGAGGATCTCAAGGAGATCGGGAACAGCCTGCCGCCCGGCTCATCGGCCATCATCGCCGTCGCCGAGGACAGGATGATCGAGCAGCTGGAGCGCAGCCTCGAGGGCTACGACAGGATCGCCAGGCACGCGGTTTCCGCCGAGGCTGCCGCGGCGATCGTGGCCGAGGTGGACGACTCCGAGTAGACACTGGCGCCTTTCTGGCTCAGGATGGCGTGACGCGGGTCCTCCCGCGTCACGCCCGAACCCATTCACAGCACGCCGGTGAGCTCGGCCCGGACGGCTGACCGGCAGAGGAGAACCGCAATGAGAAGGCGTGTTGCCAGAACAGCGGCGTGCCCGACGATCTTTCGCCGAAAGCAAGGAGTTGTGATCGGAGTGCTCGTCCTCGTCGCGATCTGCGCTGCGGCTGCGACTGGCGCCCAACAACAGACCCAGGCTGCCGGGTCGGGGTACAGGGTCGTCGGGCAGTGGGGCAAGCACGGCCTCGGTAACGGCGAGTTTGGGGGCACCGCCCTCGGGCTGGCCGTCGACAAACGGGGCCACGTCTTCGTTGCGGATACCGACCAACATCGCATCCAGGAGTTCTCGTCGAGGGGCAGGTACGTGCGCCAGTTCGGGTTCCCTGCGTCTGCGTCCGTTCGGGATGTCGCGGTCGATCCGGAGGGCTACGTCTGGGGGACCGATCAGCAGGGTGCACGGATAAAGCAGTTCTCGGCCGGCGGCGCGGCTCTCGCAGAGTTCCCCACGCCGAAGGCGGCAGAGGGACTCGGCATCGACGCCAACGGAAATGTCTACGCCTCGACGCACGGAGACGGCCTCTTCGAGGTTCGGCGCTACGACAAGTCGGCCGGGTACATCGCGGGGGTCAGATGGGCCGGCTTCCAGTCCGTCGCGGATGTCGAGGTGTCACCTGACGGCGACATCTACGTGGTCGACGACCGCCTCCACACGGTGAAGCGCTTCGACAGCCACGGCCGGCTTCTGAAGACGATCAGAGCCGGGGCCAGCACGCCGATCGGCATCGGTGTCGACCTCGACTGCAACCTCTTGGTGACCGACATCGCGCACAGAAACGTCGAGAAGGTCTCGCCGGCCGGCAGGGTGCTCGGAACCGCCGCGTCCCCCGACCTGATCGCGCAGGATGTCGCGGCCGGGCCTCACGGTGACCTGTATGTGTTCGACGGCGGCACGGGCAGCGTGATCCATTTCGCCGAGGACCGCTCGACGCCGTCACCTGCAGCGATCGCCGGGATCACCGTCTCCGCATTGGACCCTCCGGTTGGGTGGGTGGCGCACCTGAAGTACACGGCTTCCGGCGTCGCCTGCCCGTCGGACATCGACGCGACCGCCAGCCTTACCGCCGTCGACGGCACACCCTTGGGTATCGGCTCCGTCCAGGTTCAAGCCGGCAAGACGACCGCGATCGAGTTTCCGCTCGCAGACGCAGCTCTGCGGAAGCTCATGGGGAAGAACGTGACGGCCACCTTCAAGATCGTGCTCGAGACGAACGGCAGGAAGACGACGCAGACAGCCCGCGTCCAGTTCTATGTCCACCAATACACCGAGTAGAGACGACACAAAGGAAGGCCGGGTTCGCACCTGCCGCTCTCGGTGTTCGCATTACTCCTGAAAGCCGAGGAATCGAGCTAGGCGGGCTCGAACCGCCGACCTCCTGGGTGCGCTGCGGTACCAGCAGTTCGCGTCCGTTCGCGTTCGTTCGCTAAACGGCTCCGTCGAGCGGTTTTCCCGGGTGGCCGTCCGAACGGCACCGAACCCGGGCGAACGCTGAGTGTTGCCATTGTCCACGCCACGGGCCACCACCGGGGTGCGCGCCACCGGTCGCATGACCCCACCCTTGGGTGCTGATCAGGCCGTCTCCAGAGCATCTAGAATCGCGTGACCATCACAGTCGCGGAAGACATAGCGGCCGTCGCGGGACAGCTGGCCGAGCTGACTCAGAAGGTGGAGAAGCTGGCGGACAGCGTCGCGGCACTCCGAGTACGCGCTGACAGGCACCAGCACAGCGTCGAGTTGCAGGAAGAGCGCACCGCGATTCAGCAGGAGCGTATTGACCATGCCGCGCGAGAGTTGGCTGAGGTGAGCGCCCGCATACAAGCCGCGGCCGACGCACTCCGGGAATCCATCTGACCCAGATACGAAGCGAGAGCGCCTAGCCTCTGAACGCTTTCCGATTCGTGAGGTGGAGCTAGGCGGGCTCGAACCGTCGACCTCCTGGGTGCGATGCAGCGGCGACCGTTCGCGCCCGTTCGCGCTCGTTCGGCAAACCGGCATGGTTAAGCGGAATCCGGCCGTCGTGTTCGGTGCGCTGCGAAGGGGAGCGAACGCCGAGGGTTGCCAAGCCCTCGAGCCCGGCGAGCTCCTGCTGCCTGCTGGCTCGGTCATCCGGCGCCCAGCTGGCGGCTCGATCCTCGCGGTTCGCTGACGACCGGCTGGCGCGGCCAAGGGCTTCCAGATCCGTCCCCTCGAGACTCCTGTCTCGAGGGGACAGCGACTGGAAGCCCTCCGTCTCGAAACCGCGGGGTCCCTGCCGACCCGCGCCGTTTCACATCAACCCTCTAGGGGATCCACGCCGGGAGGCCGGGGTTGTGGAGCAGCCTGGCCGCCCGCGTCGAGGCGTGCGGGCGGGCCTTGGCCCGGTGAGTCACGGTCGACTGCGTGCCGCTTGACAGCGGGGCGCGCGGGAGCGCGGTGCCGGCCCCCGTATTCCCGCCGTCGCTGGGGATCGTGGCGCCGCCGGTCTGTGCCGCCGGGCCGGCGACCGCGAGCGCCGCGCCTGCCGCGAGGATGACGATGCGAGCCTTCATTGGATCTCTCCTTGTCTCGGATTGCGATCACGGTGGTGCGACCGCTGCCAAGAGGAGCGCGAAACGGCTGTCGAAATACATCGACCGACGGTCGGCCGCTCCGTGCGGGCGGCCCGGTTGGAAGGAGACACGACGGCGGTAGCGATCCGCCTTACGGGCCGGTCCACCGCTGGTAATTCCGTGCCGGGGTCATTTGGACGGCCGGGCGATTGGCCTTAAGGGACCAACGGGGAGAGAAAGCCTGACTGCGGCGGGGAGAGGTGCTCAGATCGCGTTCGCGGAGCGCCATCGCCCCGGGGGTGCGCGCATGACGGGAACCGCACGAGAGGCACCCGCGCCCTTCGGCCAGACCCGAGAAAGCTTCCTGGTCACCGGGGGCGGGAGTCTCGCCGTGACTGCTTGACGATGCCTGACCCGCGCGCCAGTCAGTTTCTCCCCCCGATGGCCGTAAGGCGCAACGCGGGCTGCCACGCGCGTTGCCATTCCGTTGCCACGCCCCCGAAGTGTTGGCTCCTGAGACGACGAAGCCCCCGCGTTGCGAGGGTTTTGGGCGATGGAGCTAGGCGGGCTCGAACCGCCGACCTCCTGGGTGCGATCCAGGCGCTCTCCCAGCTGAGCTATAGCCCCGTGGCCCGGAAAGTGTAGCGACGTGCCGAGTTGAACGAGAGCGGTGGGTGGGGCGGACCGAACCGCCCCACCCGTGGAATTCGCCTAGAACCGCGCGGTCTGCCGGGTGCCGAACGCGGACCCGTCGTGACCGACAGGGCCACCCGGGCCGCCGGACGGCGGGCCGGTGCGGTTGACCATGTCGGCGACGTTTGCCGTGAGGTTCGAGAGCATCGTGCTCTCCTGCGCCGCGGTGATCTTGCCGGCCGTAACCTCGGCGTCGAGGTGCGTCTTCGCGTCGGCGACGATTGCTGCTTCGAGGCCGCTCACGGTCTTGCCCTGAGCGGTTGCGACCTCCGCGAGCGTCTTACCCGCTTGGAGCTGCGTCCGCAGTTCCGTGGCGGTGAGCCCGAGGTAGCTCGCGACCGCGGCACTGCCCATCGGGCCGTGGCCCGGTCCACCCGGACCTCCGGGCCCACCGGACGGCGGACCGGTGCGCTTCACCATGTCGGCCACGTGCGAGTTCAGGTCAGAGAGCATCGCGCTCTCCTGCGCTGCGGTGATCGTGCCAGCCGTGACCTCGGCGTCGAGGTGCGACTTCGCGTCGGCGACGATTGCTGCTTCGAGGCCGCTCACGGTCTTGCCCTGAGCGGTTGCGACCTCCGCGAGCGTCTTGCCTGCCTGGAGCTGCGTCCGCAGTTCCGCGGCGGTCAGGCCGAGGTAGTCGGCTATCGCCTTGGCACCAGGGCCGGGCCCCGGACGTCCCGCGAGGCCCGCCTTCTGCGAACCCGTGCTCTGGGATGCGTCGGCGATACCGGCGCCCACGCCGAGGACGAGGGCAGCGGAAGCGACGAGTGTTGCGATGCGTTTGTTGGGTCTCATGGTGTTCTCCTTGGTCGTGTGTTGACCTCGCCCATGTCAACAGCGCGCCTTGAGAACGCCCTCAACGCTTCCGGTGAGTTTCCTGAGCGTTTCCGATGAATTCTCTAAGAAGGACTCGACTACGAGAAGAGCGTCAGCTCGGGCTCGCGCTCGCCCCGCAACAAGGCGAGATCGATCTCGAGGCACTCGATTCCGCGCGACTCGGCGAGGGTGATCGCCTGAGGTTTGAACTGCTCTGCGGCGAGGATGCCGCGGCAGTTCTCGCGCGCCGGGTCGAGGCGGATTCGCTCGAGGTACCGGCCGAGCTGCTCGACGGCGTCGATCGTCGCGACTCGTTTCACCTCGACTGCGACCCAGGTTGCGTCGTCGTCGCGGCACATGAGGTCGACCGGGCCGAGGTCTGTCGGCCACTCGCGGCGCTCGAGCCGCAGCCCCTCCCCGAGCACGCTCGGCTGTGCCGCAAGGGCCTCCTGGAGGTCGCGTTCGACTCCGTCTTTCTCGAGTCCGGCGGCCTCGCCCATCTCGTGCTCGACGTCCGACAGCACCTCGTGCAGCCGGATCTCGAGCCTGTCCTCGCTCTTGCCGGCGCGCTTGCGCACGACGAGCAGTTCGCCGTGATCCTCGAACACCGTGGGTGGAGTCATCCAGTTGAGCGGTTTGAAGCCGCCGGCGTCGGCGTGGACGAGCACCGAGCCGTCCGCCTTGATCATCAGCAGCCGTGTCGACTCCGGCAGGTGGGCATTCAACCGACCGGTGTAGTTGACTTCGCAACGCGCGACGATCAGGCGCACTGCGCCACGGTACTGTCCGTTTCGGACGTGTCCGTTGAACACTCCAAACGACGAAGGAGGAGCGATGTTCGCGACTGTGATCACCTTCGACGAGTCACCCGAGCAGCTCGACGCCGGGATCGAGCACGTCGAGGCCGACGTTCTTCCGGCGTTGCGAAACGCCGTCGGCCTGAATGGTGTCTGGCTTGTGAACCGCGAGACCGGCAAGCGACTCTCGGTGATGGTCTGGGAGAGCGAGGAGCACGCCGAAGCGGGCATGAAGGCCATCGAGGAGCTGCGTAAGGCCAATGTTGAGACGCCGCGACCGGTTCCGGCGAGTGTCGAGCGATACGAGGTCTACGGCCTCGCTGGGAACGGCGTCTAGGGAACCTGACGCTCGACACGCGAGCCGCCGACGATCGCGTCCGTGCCGTCGTCGAAGCGAACCCACGCTTTGCCCTTCCCGTCGTAATCGGGGCTCCACACGACAAGTGTCGCGTTGCGGCCTCCCACCGTGACGCGGTCGGTCCCCTCCGGTGCCGCTCCGCGCCAGACGAGCACGAAGGGGTTCTCCTCCCACTCGCGGCCGATCGTCGTTTCCTCGGTGTGGCCAGGCAGGACACGGTGGGTGTGCGGCATGGTCATGTACACGTCCATCACAGCCCGCCTGATCAGCTCGAAATTCCCGCCGCCGATCGAGTCGCGAAACAGGGTGTCGCCGGAGAACACGAGTTCCCCCCCGACGACGAAGCAGACCATGTCGTCGGAGTGCCCGGGGGTCGGGATCCCCTCGACGGTGAGTCCGCCGGTGACGAGCGAGCCCGTGACGACCGGTAGCCCGAGCTCGGCTTCGTGCTCGACGTGATCCGCGTGGCCGTGCGTGCGCAGGACGTGCGTCGGGGTCAGGCGGTTCTCGTCGGCGAACGCGAGCAGCGGTTCGAGCGGTGCGCCTGAGTCGACGAACACGGCAACGCCTCCGGGCTCGTCGCCGACGAGGTAGGTGTTCGACAAGTACCGGGAATCCATGCTTCGGTGAAGGAGCACGGACGCTAGGCTAACTGCGTCAACGTGTACTGGGGGGACAAATGCCAGGCCTGATCGGACGGACGATGACCATCATCAAGGCGAAGTTCTCAAGGCTGCTCGATCGCGCCGAGAATCCGTCTGAGACGCTCGACTACTCCTACGAGGCGCAGCTCACTCAACTCCAGAACGTCAGGCGCGGAATCGCCGACGTGGCGACCGCCAAGAAGCGGCTCGAGCTCCAGTACACCTCGATGCAGCAGCAGGTCGACAAGCTCGACGGCCAGGCGCGCGACGCTCTGAAGGCGAACCGCGAGGATCTCGCCCGCGAGGCGCTTACCCGCAAGGCAGCTATCGAGGGCCAGCTCCAGGGGCTTATGGAACAGGGCCAGCAGCTCGAGGCGCAGCAGCAGAAGCTCGTCGAAGGGGAGCGGGCCCTCTCGGCCAAGGTCGAGGCGTTCCGTACGCAGAAGGAAGTGATCAAGGCTCAGTACTCGGCGGCGGAGGCGCAGGTCAAGATCGGCGAGGCCGCGACCGGGATCGGCGACAACATGGCCGACGTCGGTCTCGCGGTCGAGCGTGCGAAGGACAAGACCGCGCAGCTTCAGGCGCGCGCGGCGGCTGTCGACGAGCTGACCGCGGCCGGCACCCTCGAGGACTTCACCTCGTCCGACGACGACATCGACAGACAACTCAAGGCAATCTCCCAGAGCGGCCAGGTCGACGAGGAGCTGGCGAAGCTCAAGTCCGAGCTCGGTGAGGGCGGCGAGCCGGCGAAGGAGATCGCGGGCGGGGGAGAGACGCCCCCGGCTCAGTAGCGGCGAGCCGGCTCAGATCGGCGCGTCGAACAGTGCGAGCCACCTCGTGAGGTCCTTTTCGATCGGGAGCTCCTTCTCGAGCTTCGCCTTCAACTCGAGCTCGGCAGCGTTGTCGCGCTTCTCATCGCCGATCGGGATGAAGGGCCAGAACGTCCCGAGCTTGAACCCGTAGATGAAGTAGACGGGATGCTCGCCGCCTTCGAAGCGAAACGCGGCGGCGAGGAGTTGCGCGCCAAACCCCTGGGCAGTCAGCTCGGACGCGACCGCGTGGACGGAGGTGATCTGGTCCTCGATGTCCGGGTCGCGGACGATGAGCCATTCGTAGCCGTAGTTGTCCGTTTTGCGCTCGACCTCGGAGCCGGACGAGCGGGCTGCCGCTCGGATGAGTGACTCGATGTCGTTGCCGACGCTGTCGAACGCGCCTGAGGACAGCGGCTTGAACGTGATCGCAGCCGCCCCTGCTGTCCTGAGATCGAGCTCGGTCTGGAGGGTAACCGTCGCGGTCGAGAGCGCGAAGAGCCGGTCGGCGCGTGGCTCGGAGAGCTTCTTCCGGCCGAACAGGACGTTGCGGAGACCCACCGAGCAGCGGTCGGTGCGCTACGAGACCGGCTTGCCCATTTCCCGCGCGATCTCGGCGAGCGCGGCGAGGCGCTTCTCGAGCGGCGGGTGGCTTGCGAAGAGCTCGGCGATCGAGCCCTTTGCCTTCGCCGGGATGATGAAGAACGCGTTCATCCCCTGGACCTCGCGCAGGTCCTGATTCGGGATCAGCGTCATCTGCGACGAGATCTTCTGGAGCGCGCTCATCAGATATTCCGGCGCGCCGGTCATCAGCGCGGCGCCGCGATCCGCGGCGAACTCGCGGTAGCGCGAGATCGTCCGGATCAGGATGTAGCTGAGCGCGTAGACGATCATCGAGACGAGGAAGACGATCAGCCAGATCGGCGGGCCGTTGTTGTTGTCCCGGTTGCCGCCGCCGAACATGGCCCCGTACATGCCGAAGCGGATCAGCAGAGCTGCGAGCATGGCGAAGAAGCTCGCGACCGTCATGATCAGAACGTCGCGGTTCGCGATGTGTGAGAGCTCGTGTGCGAGCACGCCTTCGACCTCCTGCGGTTCGAGGCGGTTCCACAGGCCGGTGGTAACGCAGACCGCAGCGTGCTTGGGCGAACGTCCGGTCGCGAAGGCGTTCGGTACCGGCGTCTCCATGATCGCGATCCTCGGCTTCGGCAGGTCCGACATCGCGCAGAGGCGCTCGACCATGTCGTGGAGCTCCGGGGCCTCCTCGCGCGTGACGACCTTGGCCCCGGCTGCTTTGAGAGCCAGCTTGTCCGAGGTGTAGTACTGGAAGAAGGCCATGCCGACGACGATGAGGAGCATCGGCGCGAGGCCGACGTTCAGCACCGAGAAGAGCACGACCGCGAAGAAGACATAGAGGAGCCCGAGCAACCCGCCGGTGAAGAGCATCCGAATCGTCAGGCCGGCGTCGCGCCCGTAGTTCTTGCGTCTCATGTGAGGAATGCTAGCGCCTGGGGAGGAGGCTCCCGCGGGGCGCGACCGTTGTGGGGGCTCGCCGAATATCGACGGTATAAACTCGCGCGAGTGCGCCGGTCCACCGCTTTGAGCTTGGTGCTTCTCGCTGCGCTGGCGCTTGTCGCGTCGGCCTGCTCGACGTCGAAGCCCGGGGGATCGGTCACGACGCCAACGCCGTCCGAGATCGTTGGCAAGCCGCCGACGCCGGTTACCGAGGCGCCTGTGCCCCCGATCTACCAGAACGGTGACGCCGTCGCCGGCAAGGCGGTCTTTGCCTCGGCGGGCTGCGCGGCGTGCCACACCCTGAAGGACGCGGCCGCGACGGGCGCCGTCGGCCCGAACCTCGACGAAGCCAAGCCGAGTCTCGGCAAGGTCGTCGAGCGGGTAACGAAGGGCATGGGCGCGATGCCGCCCTTCAAGGGCCAGCTGACCGACGCGCAGATCGCCGCCGTCGTCGCGTACGTCGTCAAAGCGACGAGCTGATCGAGCTACCGGCTGACTTCCCGCGCGACGTCGCGGTCGTAGCCACGGACCTCGATCACACGCTGATCTGGCACGACCGCGCGTTGCGTCCGCGAACGCTCGAGGTGCTTGAGAGGGTGCGCGCGAGCGGGTTGCACGTGATCGTCGTCACCGGCCGGATGGTGCAGTCCCTCCAACGGATCGTGCCGCTCTCGATCCTCGGCGAGCCGGCCATCTGCTACCAGGGTGCAGCTGTCGTGGACGCGGACGGCTCGTGGCTCTTGCATGTGACGATCGACGTAGAGCTGGCGAAAGAGACAATCGGAGCGCTCGAAGCCGAGGGGTTCCACCCGAACGTCTATGTCGACGACGAGCTGTACGTCTCGCACATGACCCAGCACGCCGAGGCCTACGCGAGCTTCCAGGGCCTCGAGATCCATGTGGTCGGCAATGTCGCGGATTGGCTCGACCGTCCGCCGACGAAGGTGGTGTGCGTCGGCGACTCGGATGTCTTGGACGGCGTTGAGGTGCGGATGAAGGAGCGCTTTCGCGGCCGTCTCACGATCTCGAAGTCGCTGCCGTACTTCCTCGAGTTCACGGCGCTCGGGATCACGAAGGCCTCCGGGCTCGACTTCCTCGCCGAGCGTATGGGGTTCACACGAGAGCAGACCATCACCTTCGGGGACGGCGAGAACGACGTCGAGCTGGTGGCATGGGCCGCGTATGGGATCGCCGTCGAGAACGCGCACCCGCGCGTGAAGGCGGTCGCCGACTGGGTCTGCCCGCCGGCGAAGGACGAGGGTGTGGCCGCCGTGCTGGAAGCGCTTCTAGACTCACGGGCGTGATCGACCTTCGCGCGGCGCGAGCCGACCCGGACAGCTTTCGCGCCGCCCTTGCACGCAAGGGAGCGGCTGAGAGCTTCGACGCTTTGCTCGCCGCCGACGAGCGCTGGCGTACGCTCGTGCCGCGCGTGGACGAGCTTCGTGGCCGCCAGAAGCTGAAGGGCAAGCCGACGCCGGAGCAGCTCGAGGAGCTCTCGCGTCTGAAGGAAGAGCTGCGCACCGCCGAGGACGAGCTGGCTGCCGCCGAGGCCGAGCGGGATGCGGCGCTCCTCCTGGTGCCGAATCCGCCCGACCCTTCGTCGCCGGACGGCGACAGCGACGAAGACGCGGAGGAGCTTCGGCGCGTCGGCGATCCTGCTCCTGCCGGGCCCGAGCACACCGAGGTCGGACGCTTCGAGATGGAGCGGGGGGCACGTCTCTCAGGCTCGCGGTTCGGCTTTCTGGTCGGCGACACGGCTCTTGTCGCCTTCGCCCTCTACCGCTTCGCACTCGACCGCGCGGCCGCGCACGGGCACGTGCCGATGTTGCCGCCGGTGCTCGTGCGCGAAGAGGCGATGTACGGGACCGGCTTCTTCCCGACCGACCGTTCGAACATCTACGCCCTCGAGGCCGACGAGCTCTACCTCACCGGCACGTCCGAGGTGGCGCTCGCCGGACTGCACATGACCGAGATCCTCGAGGAGCTCCCGCTTCGCTACGCGGCGTTCTCGACGTGCTTCCGCCGTGAGTCGGGCGCGGCCGGCAAGGACACGCGCGGCATGTTCCGCGTCCATCAGTTCAACAAGGTCGAGCTCTTCGTCTTCTGCGAGCCCGGCGCGTCGCGCGTGGAGCACGACCGGCTGCTCGCAATCGAGGAGGAGATCGTGCAGGCGCTCGGGCTCCCGTACCGTGTCGTCAACGTCGCCGCAGGCGATCTCGGCGATTCCGCGACCAAGAAATACGACATCGAGGCGTGGTTCCCGTCCCAGCAGCGCTACCGCGAGATCACTTCGACGTCGAACACGACCGACTTCCAGGCCCGGCGCCTGGGCATCCGCTACCGGTCGGGCGAGAAGCAACTCGAGACGCCGCACACGCTGAACGGGACGGCGGTTACGGACCGGTGCCTGCTCGCGCTGCTCGAGAACTTTCGGGGCGAGGTCCCGGACGTGCTCCACACCTACGGCGCGCCCGCTACCGTCAGCCGGTAACGGCGGGGTGCGAGAGCGGTCGAATCGGGCGGTCTTGAAAACCGTTGGGCGTGCAAGCGTCCCGTGGGTTCGAATCCCACCCCCGCCGCTTACCTCTGAGTCAGTGTCCGCGGTGAGGCACGCCCGGTAGCGTCCCGGCGGCGCAAGCTCTATGGTTCTCCGACTCGCTAGGACCAGCGCCTGGGAGCTCGACCGGCAGGGGGTATGGAAATGGCACATCGGCGGAAGCTCCATCCCTTGCTGACCGTCTCCGTCGTGGTGCTCAGCGTCTGGCCGCTCGCAGGGGCAAGCGGTGCTCCGAGGCCGCCGGCCCCGAAAGGCGTTGCGATCGTTGCGGCGGGCAAGCCGCCGCATGTGTGCACGGCTGCCGACACGAAGTTCGGGGCGACGGGGTACGGGCCGGTGTCGGGTTACTACTACTCGCCGACCGCAAACGCGTGGCTGGCGGCGCCCTACTGCTACCCCCAGTGGGGGAACCTCGAGATGTCGGGTGCGCAGATCGGTCAAGGCGGTGGCCGGGCGACGGTGGTGGCGACGCCGAATCAAGGTTCGAACTCGGCGGAGTGGGCGACCAAGCCACCCGGGGCAATCACGTGGCAGGCTTCGGGGACGCCTGTGAAGGGGTCGTGCCTGCGGACGACGCTGACGTGCACGGTGGTGCTGCCGGCGGCGGGACCGGAGTGGCAGTGGCTGTTGTTCACCGTGTCGCTCCCCCGCACGTACTTCATCGACTCGCCGGGTGAGTTCTGCGCCGGCCAGCATGCCTGCGCGGGAACTGCGACGAACGGCTGGACGTATGTCGGGATCCCTCCAAAGGGTCAAACGCCGCCGAAGAAGGAAGAGGAGAAAGAGTCGAGCATCTCGGGCCGCGTGGTCGAGACGGATTGCAGCGGTGCAGGCGCCTGCAAAGTCACTGGGCTGCCGGGTGTGTCGGTCACCGCCTCGGGCGGTCCGGGCGGTGTTGTCAAGACCTCGACCGGGGACAAGGGCAACTTCTCGATGAAGGTCGACAAGGGCACCTGGACGGTCACCCCGACCCTCGACCAGCGGGAGTTCGACCCACCGTCAGTCGGAGGCGTGAGCGTCAACGGCGCGACGACCGTGAAGCTCTTCAGGACGTGCGCGTTGGCGAGGAAGACACAGACAATCCGGACGCGGACGAAGGCGACCGACGAGCCGTGCGACAAGCTCGAGGTCGACTGGAAGATGCCGAAGCGGTTGTTTACAGACAACTCGAACTGGGGCGGCCCCGAGGGGCTGCCACCAGCGTCGTACGTGAGCCCGAAAGAGTGGCAGGTCGATCTCTTCCTGGCGAAGGGCGGCAAGTCGCTGTGCCCGGCCGGGGTCACATTCGAATGGAGCGTGAAGGGCAACGGCAAGCCGACCACGCTTGACTCACACGGCTGCACAGCTATCGCCAAGGTGCCCGAGCTCGGCACCTACAGCGTGACAGCAAGAGAGCTGAAGAGCGGAAAGGCGACCGGTACCGAGGCGAAGAACGCGAAGGTCGTCGTGCGCGACTGGTTGTTCGTCGGGATGGGCGACTCGAACGGATCGGGTCAGGCGAACCCGCCGTACATCAACCTGCGCTGCGACCGGAGCATCGCCTCCTACCAGTACCAGACCGCACAGTACGTCGAGGATCACGATCCTCATACGAGCGTGACCTTCGTGTTCGACTCGTGCTCGGGCGCTCGAAGCGACCAGCTCTGGAAGAACACCTACGTCGGCCAGGAGCCGAGCGGCGGCGTGATCCTGCCGCCGCAGATCGATCAGGTGCGCAGCGTGATCGGGAAACGCAAGCCCGACGCATTGATCATGTCGATCGGGATCAACGACCTGTTCTTCGGCGCGATCATGGGCTTCTGCGCCACCTACAACATCACGGGGACGGCCTTCACCGACCACACCTGCGAGTCGGTCCATGTGACGTCGAAGAAGGACCCGATCGGATACACGACCGCCTACAAGGAGTCGGCCGACTTCGCCGACCCGACCGTGGCGGCGCTGACCGCCCAGCGACTGGACGTGCTCCCATCGAGGCTTGCATCGCTCGCCCAGCACCTTCCCTCACTCGGCGCGAAGCACATCTTCGCGAGCCACTATCCGGACTTCTCGACCGACGAGAAGGGCCAGCTCTGCAGCGACAAGAAGGGGCCGTTCCCGAAGCTCTCCTCCACCGTCTGGGGCTGGCTCCGAAGCACCGGCAGCCAGCTGAACGCCGCAGTCGGCGGCACCAGCAAGCTCGGTTGGATCCCTATCGATGGCATCGCACCTGGCTTCGTCGGGCACGGCTACTGCTCGACCGCCTCGTATTTTCAGACCCCGCTCCGGTCGCAATGGGAACAGGCCAACCGTTTCGGCGCCTTCCATGCGTTGAAGATCGGCGCGGACATCTCGTTCGGGCGCACCCGCGACAAGGTCTGCGCGGAGCTGTACGGAAATCCCCTCTGCGACGGCACGGTGGGCGGCAACTGACGTCGACGGGTGGCGACCCGAAGTCCAGTTCACGAACTGGCCGAAAGATGCGGGCATTTGCACCCCGGCCGCCTCAGTGGCTCGCGCTCCCGCGGCGATAGCATGCGCCAGTGCTTCGGATCTGCCTGGTTGTTGCAGTTGCCTCCGTAGCGGCTCCCGCGGCACTCCCGTCGCCTCCCACACCGACGACACTCTCGACCGGCGGGCTCGTAGCGGGGCTTTCCGCCCACGTCAACCGCGTTGCCGTCCACAGGAGGACAGAGGGCGAAACGACGTGCGACTTCGGGTTGGTCTGGACGCCGTCGTCGGATGAGGTCGTCGAGCTCGGCGAAGCCTTCTGCAGCGCCTCCGACCAGCCGGCGACGAGTTACGAGCAGCTCACGCTTGCCGGGAACAGCGCATCGTGGAGCCGCAGCGACGGTGCCGGCGACCCCAGGTGCAACGGGGTTTACGCAGTAAAGCTGGCGAAGCCGGCGGTGACACGTGCCCTCTACTACTGCGGCGGGGCGCCGAGCGAGGCCGTTACCGTCACCGGCCACGGTGCGACCCTCGTGATTGCCTACACCGACGGCCAAAAGCTCGAGCTCGACCGCGTCACGAGTGCGAGGCGGAAGTTGATCCTCATCTTGCCCGGAGCCGAGTCGCTCGAGGGGGCCGACACGGGCCGTTTCCTGGTTGTCGCGCCGCCGAGCAAGCTCGCGGTCTACTCGAGCGCCGGCAAGCCGGTCGCGAGTATCCCCTTTGCGAAAGGCGCACACGCCGCAATCTCGGGGACGGACGTCGTCGTTCGAAACGGCTCGACGCTGTCGGTCTACAACGCCGCGACCGGCGCGAAGCGGGTCACCCGGACGATGGCGCCCGGCGGCGTGTGGCAGGACCTCGACGGTGGCTTCGTCGCCTACTCGAAGGCGGGCGCAATCCATGTGCTGAACCTCCAGAGCGGTCGAGACCGGGTCGTTGCCACTGTCGATGGTCTGGTGGGCGCGGATCTCGAGCGCAGCGGTCTCTACTACGGGTGGAACGAACCCACGAGCCGGTCCAACCCAGGCCGCGTTACGTTCATGCCGACCGCCGTGTTTCCGAAGTAAAGCCGCACAGGGCGTACCGAGCGCGTCGTTGCCTCCGCCCGTGAAACATCTGTTCGACACGTATGGATTGCGCGTCGCGGCTGGGCTCGTTGCCGCGGCTGCGCTCGGGGGGGCGATCTACCGCGTGCCGACGCTCGAACGAGTCGGGCACCGCTACCTGAAGGCGCCCGGCATGTCGCTCGAGAACGCGGATCTCGACCCGCTCAAGTACTTCGTCTCGATCGGCGCGCTGGTCGCCGCGCGCAACACGATTCCGGGGGGCGACCTACACGATCGTGGTCGGCCACGACCCGCCGCTCGCCGACGACCCGGCCCAGGCGGCCGATCTCGCGTCGGCGATCCCGCCGATTTTCCGGATGTGGCTCCTGCCGCTCAGGTACACGCCGAGGCTTCATGACGCCCAGTGGGTGATCACCTACCACCACTCCTCCGGACTCTCGGGATCAGGTACTCGAAGGAGACCTACCTCTCGTGGGAGGCCAACTTGCTCGAGGTCGCGCCGTGACCCGCGTGTACCTCGGGCTCGTCGCAAGCAACGCTCCTCATCCTCGGTGTCGGCTTCGCGCTGCTGTACGGGCTCGGCCTCGCGCGGCTCCGGCGCAGCGAGTGGCGCCTGCTCGCCCTCGCCTACCTGCTCGGGTGGGCTTTCCTCGGATCGGTGCTCACGCTCCTGCTGATCGTGGGTCTCGACCCGGGGGTCGTGACCGTTGTGGTGGTCGCCATCCCGATCGTCGCCGGATCCGCGTTCGCCGGACGCCGAGTGCCGAAGGCGGAAATCGTCGCGACGCATCGACGCGGGCATTTCCTCGCGACGCTCGCGGCGCTCGCCGGCGCCGCCGTTCTCGTGGTCGCGTCAGGCGTCGCGCTGATCGTCGCGATCAACGGCACGTGGCCGTCAGAGTGGGACGTGTGGGGGTTCTGGCTGGCGAAGGCCAAGGTGATCTACTACTTCCACGGGCTCGACACCGGCCTCGGTGGCTACGGGACGCAGTCCCACCCGGAGTACCCACCACTCGTGCCGGCCATGAACGCCGCGACGTTGCACTTCGTCGGTGCGTTCCACCCGTCGCTGCTCAACTTCCAGGTCGTGCTGCTCGGGGTCGCCTTCCTCGGCGCCGTGCCCGCGCTGCTCGACCGGTTCGTGCCGCGCTGGCTCTCGTTCCCCCTGCTCGCGCTGCTCGCCGTGTCGCCCGGCTTCTGGTGGCGGATGCAGAGCCTGATGGCCGACCAGACACTCGCGTACCTGATTGCGGCGGCGGCGGTGGCGTGTGTCATCTGGCTCAGGGAGCCACGCGGCGCCTGGCTCGGCGTGGCGCTCGTCCTGCTCGTGGCGGCGACGCTGACCAAGCTCGAAGGCGCGACGCTCGGACTGCTGCTCGTCGCCGTCGTTCTCGGCGCCGGCTTCGTGCTCCACGGGAGGGCGGCATGGCCCGCGCTCCTGCTGCTCCTCGGGCCCGCAGCCATCGAGCCGTGGCGCCTCTGGCTCCGAAGCCACCATCTGCCCGTGTCGGCGACGGACTACCACGCGACCGATCTCCTCCGGCCGCACTTCCTCGCCGACCGGGTGTCGCGGTTCACCTACGCATCCCACTGGATGCTCCATTCCGTGTTCCGGACCGGCGAGTGGCTCGTGATCCTGCCGCTGGCCGTGATTGCGATTGTGCTCTCCGCGCGGCAGCTCCCGGTGATCGCAGCGGCTATTGCGGTCTGGATCGCCGGCGCGTTCCTGGGACTCGCCGCGATCTACTGGATCGGCATCCCGGATGTCACCTGGTACGTCTCCACGTCGGCCGACAGGGTCGTCTCGACCATCGTCATCGTTGCCGGCACACTCACGCCGCTACTCCTTGGGCTCGCGCTCGCCGAGCGCGAGCGTACCTAGTCGCGAATCAGGGTGAGTGCTTGCTTGCCGCTCTTCGTGAGCGTCGAGTACACCTCGACCGTGCAGTACTTCGGATGCGGGAACGGCATCTGGATCTGCCGCGTGAGCGGCGCCTTCAGCTTGGACCCGAACGTCTGCGGGTACGTCGCCTCGTAGCCCTGGTCGCCGTTTCCGTTGTTGGAGCCCATCGAGCACACGATTGACGTGTAGACGTTGACTTTCTGGGAGGGGCTCACGTCTACCTTGTAGGTCAACTTCAACGGCTTCGTCACATCGATCTTCACGTGGGCGGTCTTCCCGCCGTTGGAAAGCGACCCGTGCCCGACGACCTTGCCGGCCGTTCTTGCCCCCGCGGCTGCCGCCAGAACGAGCGCGAGGATCGCGGCGAGCAGGATCTTGACGGTCTGCGGGGTGAAGCGGGCGGTCACGGTTCTCTCCTTCGTCGGCGTCGTGGGGTTGGGTCGGCTCAGCACGCCAACGCCTAACCCTGGATAACCTCGAGTGTTTGCTTGCCTTTCTTGGGGAGCGTCGCGTAGACGGTCACCGAGCACGATTTCGGGTGCGCGAGGGGCAGCGGGAGCTTCAGCGTGCCGGGGGTCTGCAGGAACGACTGGCCCACCTTCGGGGCGGTCGACGCGTCGTAGCCTTCGTTCTCGGCCGTCGGAACCACGCCCTTCGAGCAGACGACCGACCACTGCATCTTGACCTTCTGCGCAGGAGTCGCGGTGACCCGCACCGAGAGTGATTTCGGTGAGGCGGCGTTCGCTTGCGCGTAGCCGATCAGGCTGCCCTTGATGAGCCCGCCCTTTGCGATGACCTTGCCGCTCGTCCGCGCTTCGGCTGTCCCGCCGAGCACCGACGCGATGGCTGTCAAGAGCAGGATCTTGCCGGTCGATCGTGCGACGAAGCTGGCCATACCCCTCCTGGAATCGGAAACGCCCGAGATCTGGAGTCAAATGTACCAATGACCATGCGTGCCGAGTCGGGTCCGCATCCCGGCGCGCTAGCCTCACGTGATGGCTCGGGCCAGCGCTCACCACCACGGTGCGACCGGTCACGCGGGCCGCGGGCATCTACCGGTGTCCGGCGCCGCGGACACCCGCCGCCTCGCGATCGCCCTCGCGCTGATCGTCGCGCTGATGGTGGCGGAGGTCGTTGCCGGGATCCTCGCAAACTCTCTGGCGCTGCTCTCGGATGCCGCGCACATGCTCACGGATGCCGCGGCGCTTGGGCTGTCGCTCGTGGTGATCCGCCTCGTCGCGCGCCCGGCGGGCAGCGGAAACCTGACGTTCGGCTTCAAGCGGGCGGAGATCCTTTCGGCGCAGGTGAACGGTGCCACGCTGCTCGTGCTCGCCGCGCTCATTCTCTACGGCGGAGTCGAACGAATCGTCACACCGCCGACCCCGGGTGGGCTCACGATGGTGGTCGTCGCGCTCATCGGCGCTGTTGTCAGCCTCGTTGCGACCCACCAGGTCTCGCTCGCCGACCGTTCGAGCATGAACGTCGAGGGCTCGTTCCAGCACATGCTCACCGACATGGTGGCGTTCCTGATCACGGCTGTTGCCGGGGTTGTGATCCTCGTCACGGGCTTCGGGCGTGCGGACGGGATCGCCGCGATCGCAATCGCAGCGATCATGCTGCGTGCGTCGTACGGGCTGCTCCGCGACTCTGGACGCGTCTTGCTCGAAGCGGCCCCCGCCGGGATGAACGTCGACGAGATCGGGAGGGCGCTCGTCGCCCACCCGCACGTGACGAGCGTCCACGACCTGCACGTCTGGGAGATCGGGTCAGGCTTCGCGGCGCTCTCGGCGCACGTGCTCGTGCACCGGGAGGATGACTGTCACGCGATCAGGCAGGAGCTTGAGTCGATGCTCCGGCAGCGATTCGAGATCGAGCACACGACGCTCCAGGTCGATCACGACCGTCACGGGCAGTTGCTCGACGTGTCCCCTTTCCCGCGGGTCGGGTAGCGGCCACTCTACGATGCAGCCGTGGCTGCGCTCGTCGCAAATTCGGGGGAAGGAGCGAGAAACATCATCGTTCTTCTGTCGGCGGTCGTCCCGCCCCTGGTGTTCGCGGTGATCTGCTGGGTGTTCTTCCGCGCAGCGCGCCGAAACGATGAGCGGGAGGCTGCCGAGAAGCACGCGGCCTCTGGGCCGCCGCGTTCGTGAGCCGAAACGCCGTCCCGCGGGCGGCTCTGGATCTCGAGGCGAAGTTGGCGGCGGCAGTGGCTCTGTCGCTGGCGCTCCTCGCCTCCCTGGTCGTGTCCGGCGCGCTGTCGCCGCTCGACCAGTACGCGGTTGATCACTGGATGCCCCACTTCGACCCGAGCGACGGCTCGACGTCGCTGCACATCGCCCACCAGTTCTACCCTCATCTCGGGAGCCCGCTGCAGGCGTTCTGCAACCTCTGGACGTTCCCGGCGTCGGTCATTGTCTCAGGAGCCGTGATCAGCGTCTGCTGCCTGGCTCTCGCGCGCCGCGGACATCGGACGGCAGCAGTGGCGTGGCTCATCGCATGGATCGTTGCGAACGCGATCGAGGTCGTCGGCAAGAGCGTTCTGCACCGGCCGGGGCTCCACGCGCTCGAAGCAGGATCGCGTGTCTCGTTCGACAGCTTCGGCCACTCCTTCCCGAGCGGTCACGCGCTGCGCGCGGTCGTCATGGCGGCGTTGCTCGCAGCGGTGTGGAGGCGGACTGCGTGGCCGGCGTTCATCTGGGCGGCAATCGCGGTTCCGGCGCTCGTCGTCAACGCCGGCCACACCCCGTCCGACGTCGTCGGCGGCGCCCTGCTCGGGGTGCTCGCCGTTCTCGTCACGCGGACCGCGTTGCGGGGGCGGGTGTCGGTCGAATGAGACATGCAGGGACCGAGCAGGTCGCGCTGGTCGTCGCGGTGGCTCTCGTCGCGATCGGTGCCGTCGGCTTCGCTCCAGGCGTCACCACCCACTACGGGCAGCTCGCGTTCGCCGGGCACGGTTCGACCGCGAAGCTGCTCGGGGTGTTTCGGGTCAGCATCCTGCTGAACCTCTTGTACGTGGCGGCAGGAATCACAGGCCTCGCGCTCCGACGGACGGAGCAGGGAGCGCGGCGATTTCTCACCGGCGCCGGGATCGCTTTCCTCGTTGTCTGGCTCGTCGGCGTCGCGAAGGCCGGTGCGTGGATCCCCCTGAACGCTCCGGACAACCGGCTGCATCTGGCGATCGGGGTCTGCCTTCTCGGCCTCGGGCACGCGACGGCGCAGCCGTCGCGGCGGGTCGAGGTCTGAGTTCGCCGTGGACGAGACCTCGGCCATCCTCCGGCGCCTTGACGAGGGTGGGCTTGGCGATCCGCTCCCGGTTCTTGCGTTCCTTGCGGGCCGGGAGGTCAGCATCCCGCAGCCTGAGCTCAACGAGACGCTCCGCCGCGCGACGCTGCTGCTCGCGGCCGGCGGTGATCCACACCGTGAGCTGGGCATCGACGACCGCGCCGTGAAGGCGGTGGCCGCCGACCTTTATTCCGAAGAGCGCCGGCGCGCGCTCGGCGCTGGGATCGACGAGCTGGCGGCACGGGCCCGCGACCTGCCCCGCGTGCGCGACGCCGCGATCTTTCTCGCGAGCGACGTCGGTCTGACCTGGCGTCTCTACGCCCTCTCGCTGCTCGCCGAGAGCCTCGGTGAGTAGATACAGGTTTCCGAACGCGGACCGTTGATCACTTGAAATGGGCACGCGGGAAGCTCACGCGCCCGCGACACCGCGCCGACATCGTTTGGTATGCGGAACTCTTGCGCCAGCCTGCGCCGGGCAGCCCTCGCGTTCGTCGCGCTCGCGTTCGCCGCCGTCGTCCCCGTGGCGGGTGCTTCGCAACTCATCGACCGCAACGCCACGAACATCAAGCTGCTTGTGAACGGCAAGGGCGAGGCGCTGCTTGTGTACCGCATAGCCGGACACGAGAAGCACGTGCTCGCCTGGGGTGCGGTCAATGCAATCGCGCCGACCAAGACGCGCAAGCAGGTGGCGTTCCAGCTCGATTACGCCGGCGGCTGGGGGAAGTACTTCCTCGCCAACGCGCAGGCCCGCGACCTCCAGGCGAAGTACAACCTCATCCGTGCCACGAAGGGCTACCTCGCTTCGCCGACCGTCAAGGCGCTCGCGATCAAGTCCACCTTCGCGAAGAGCTACTGGCGCAGCGCGTTCCACGGCTCGTGCGGGCGGTACGACGGGCCTCAACTCGCGTGGCAGGTCACGGCGTGCAAGGCGCCCGACGGGAGCTACTGGGCTCTCCAGGCGTGGAGGCGCGCGCTCCCGAACTACGGGCTCGCTCCCACCCCGACGCAGGCCGTCATGGAGCTTCACCTCTCGCACTGGACCGGCGCCCTGCCAGTCCTCACAATCAACACCGACTGGGCCTGGCACCAGTGGAACCATCTCTTCGGAACGTTCGTGTACAACGGCACGCCGGTCTACGGCTTCAAGTCGAAGCCGACTGGAGAGCCGCTCGACACGTTCGGGCGCAATGTGTACGTCGACACGTTCGACTCGGTCTACGGCAAGGGCTGGAGGCGCGAGAACGGCTTCCTCACGCATTCCGGCACCGGCGTCTTCTGCTACAGCGTGAACCCGCACGGAGCGCGCCCTGCGGGAACGGGGACGATGTACCGCGCGACGATCATCGGCCCGGGCGTCACACCGGACGTCATGTGGCAGGGGAGCGCGCCGGCCCCGTACGACAAGGCCACCGACCACACGGTCAACACTGCGATCGCCGCACTCGGCGACAGGCAGTGCAGGCCGAACTAGCGGATTGACCCCGCGGCGCGAGGTAGCCTCGCGCCGTGCAGGAGATCGGTGCAGAGCAGCGAGCTCTCTTCCGGCGATGGCCTTCCGGCGTCTCCGTCGTCGTGGCCGAGCTCGACGGCCGACGGGCGGGACTGACCGTCTCGTCGCTCCTCTCGCTGTCGCTCTCCCCGTCGCTCGTCGGCGTGTCGATCGCCCGGGAGGCGTCCCTCTTCGAGGTGCTGAGCGGAGCCGGGGCGTGGGGAATCTCGTTCCTGCGCGGAGATCAGGATCACCTCGCACAGCACTTCGCACGGAGCGTTCCGCCGATCGCTCTCTGGGACGGGATCCCCGTTCGCGGTGACGACCCCCGGCTGCTCACCGGTGCGATCGGGTGGATTGTCGCGCGCACGGTCGAGGAGCTGGCAGTTGGTGACCACACGTTCTTCGTCGGCGAGGTGGATAGCCTCGAGCTTGGCGAGCCGGGGACGTCGCTCGTGCATCTCGACCGGCGCTACTACGCCCTGTGAGAGATTCGATCCGAGCGGTCGTCCTCGACCTCGACGGCGTGCTGATCGACTCCGAGCAGGTGTGGGACGAGGTACGCGAGGAGCTTGCCCACGAGCTCGGAGGGCGCTGGAGCGAACGGGCGCAGCGGGAGATGATGGGGATGAGCTCTCCCGAATGGTCGCGGTACATGCACGAGGTGGTCGGCGTGCCAGGTGACGCGGAGGCGATCAACCGTGAGGTGGTCGAGAGGATGCTCGAACGCTACGCGGGCGCGCCGCCGTGGCTCCCGGGAGCGGTCGAGGCGGTGCGACGTCTCGCGGAGCGCTGGACTCTCGGCCTTGCGTCGTCGTCAAACCGCGAGCTGATCGACGCGGTGCTCGCGTCGGGTGAGATCGCGGACCTCTTCGCCGCGACGGTTTCGTCGGAGGAAGTCGCCCGCGGGAAGCCGGCTCCGGACGTCTACCTCGAGGCGGCGCGCCGTCTGGCGCTCGACCCGACCGAGTGCGTCGCGGTCGAGGACTCGCACAACGGGATCCGCTCGGCGAAGGCGGCCGGCATGCGGTGCGTCGCCGTTCCGAACGCGCACTACCCGCCGGGAGCTGCGGTGGCCGAAGCGGACGCAATCGTCGGATCGGTGGCCGAGCTCACCGCCGAGATCCTCGACCCCGAGGGCGCGGAGGGGTTGGGGTCGGAGCCGGCGTCGGGGTAGCCTCCCTGCATGCACGTCGAGGCGATCACGATCGGCCCCTCTGATGCGCTTGCACCGGTCGACTCTGTCCGGGCGGTCGCGGGACAGGGGCTCGAGGGCGACCGCAAGGCCCACGCGGGCGTGGAGCCGGGTGGCGCGCTGACGCTGATCGAGGCCGAGGTGCTCGAGGACGCCGGCCTGACGGGACCGCAGTCGCGTCGGCAGATTGTCGTGAGGGGCGTACGGCTAAACGACCTCGTGGGGAAGCGCTTTCGTGTCGGGGAGGTCGAGTGCCTAGGCGTCGAGCTCTGCGAGCCGTGTCTCCATCTTCAGTCGCTTACCCGGCCGGGCATCATCGAGGATCTCCTCCATCGCGGAGGCCTGAACGCCGACCTCCTCACCAGTGGCACGATCGCCGTAGGCGACCCCGTCGTCGTTACGTAGACGAGCCGCACGTGCGGCAAGCGCCACGCAGCACGACATCGTGCCCGGCCACCGAATAGCCGGTCCGCTGCTCGACGTTCCGCAGGGCACGCTCGAGCTCCTCGTCCGCGAACGCTTCGACGCGCCCGCAGTAATTGCAAACGAGGTGGTGGTGGTGCTCGCCGCCCGAGTGGGCCGGCTCGTAACGGGCGACGCCGGCACCGAGGTCGACCCGTTGGAGCAGCCCCTTCTCCGTGAGCAGGTCGAGCACGCGATAGATGCTCGCGATTCCGACTTGCCTGCCCTCCGCACGGAGCGCGTCGAAGATCTCCTGTGCGGTCAGGCAGCAGTCCTGCCTGCCGAGGAGCTCGACGACCGCGCGGCGCGCCAGCCCATTGCGGTACCCGTCGCCGCTCAGCGCGTCGAGCGTCTCCTGCGCCCATTCGTTCCCTGCCGCGATCGCCATTCGAAAGATGATAGCCCCTCTCAATAGCGAGGCTCGGCGGCGACCTTCCCAAGAAACGGCGAGGGCCCGCCGGTGCGCCTCTTGGACGCCCGCGGCGGGCCCTGACTCGCCGAAACTCGCCTGGTCTAGGTGACCTTGAGCGTGCCCTTCATACCCGCCGCGGCGTGACCGGGGACGGTGCACTGGTACTTGTAGTTACCCGCCTTGGAGAAGGTGACCGTGAGCGTCGCCGACTTCTTCGAGGCGATCTGCGGCGTCTTCTTGCCGTTGATCGAGAAGTCGTGCGCCAGAGCGCCGCTGTTCGTGACCTTGAACGTCACGCTGCCGTGCGCGACGGATTTGGCCGAGACCGTGAACTTGAACTCGGCCGGCTTGCCGGCGGTGACGGTGACGGTTGCGGCCGCCTTGCTGTTGTGCCCGAACGCGGGCACGGCCCACGCAAGGACAACGACGGACGCAAGGCCGAGAGTTGCAACGCGGATCTTGCTCATGAGTTTGAGAATCCCCTTTTCGCTGGTTGAACGCGAGCGCCCGCACGGTAGTCGAAAGCGCCGCAGCTGGTCAACCGAGAAGTGTGCCCGGCGCGCACGGTGTGCCGCAGTCGAACCCGTCGCTTGGCCCCGCGGAAAGCTTCCGCCGACGGGCGCTCCCGTGAGTCGTCACAATGGCGCGGTCGCACCGATGGAGACACAAGCCGCCACACTCCGCCTCGCCGTCGTGCCGCGCACCGGGCTCGTCACCGACGCGGTGCTGGTCGCTGGCGGCGCGGGGCTCGTCGCGCTCGCTGCTCAGGTCTCGATTCATCTTGGGTTCACACCCGTGCCGATCACGGGACAGACCTTCGCCGTCTTGCTCGTCGGCGCGGCGCTCGGCTCGATCCGAGGTGCCGCGAGCCTTCTCCTCTATCTCGTTGTCGGGATCGCAGGTGTGCCGGTGTACGCCGAGCACAAGCACGGTTGGGAGGTCTTCTCGGGTGCGACGGGCGGGTACATCGTCGGTTTCGTGGTCGCGGCTGCGCTGGTCGGAGCGCTCGCCGAGCACGGCTGGGACCGGCGCTTCTCCTCGTCGCTGTCGGCGATGCTGATCGGGAATGTCGTCATCTACGGGTTCGGCCTCCTGTGGCTCTACCACTATTTGCACGTCAGTTGGTCGACGGCACTCGAGTACGGTCTCTACCCGTTCGTCCTCGGCGATGTGATCAAGCTGTTCCTCGCAGGCCTCGCGCTCCCCAGTGCGTGGGCGCTCGTTCGCCGCGCGAAGCGCTAGCTACGGCGCGCTCGGGCTCGGCGGACGCAGGACCGCGAACTGGTCGGTGATCTCGAGGCGCCGAATGCGGAAGCGATACACGGCCGCCGGCCGCCCGCCGGAGCGGCCCGGGCCGCGCCGTTCCCCGGTTGGAACGAGAAGCTTCCGTCGAAGCAGCACGCGCAAGAGGTTCGTAGCCGAGACGTCGTGCCCGAGCGCCGCCTGGTAGAGGCCTCGTAGCTCCGACACGGTGAACGTCTCCGGTCCGAGCGCGAACCCGATGTTTGTGTAGGAAAGCTTGGCGCGCAGCCGCGCGCGCGCGACGAGGACGAGCTGCTCATGGTCGAACGCGAGCGGCGGGAGCTCGTGGACCGGGTGCCACCGGGTGTCGGGTGGAAGCTCCGGGTCGACGTCGCTCGGGACGAGGCCGAGATACGCAGTCGTCAACTCCCAGCGGTCAGGGTTCCTGTCCGGGTCGCCGCGGGTCTCGAGCTGCTCGAGGTGGGAGAGCTCGCGGACGTCCACTTTGGCCGCCAGGTGTCGCCGGATCGACTGCTCGAGGGTTTCATTTCGCTCGAGCTCGCCGCCCGGGAGCGACCAGGTGCCGGCGAACGGGTCGAGCGCCCGCTCCCAGAGCAGCACCTGCAACTTCGACTCACGCACCTGGAACACGACTGCAAGCACGGCGTGCGCCGGACCGACTGTTTTCGCTTCAGGATCGGAAACCATGTAGACTCACCCTAGAGGTTATCGACTTTGAGGAGAAAACCTCGGCAGACATGCATCGACGAGCTCGCGAACAGTCTGACCTGATCGTCGTCGGCGGCGGTGTCGCCGGCCTGTACGCCGCCTTGTGCGCTGCCGCCGAAGTCGAAGTCCTGCTTCTTTCGAGCGGCCCGGTGTTCTCTTCGAACAGCTACTTCGCTCAGGGTGGCGTCGCCGCCGCGATCGGGGAGGGGGACGACCCGGGCCTGCACGCCGCCGACACGCTGCGGGCGGGGCGGGGGCTCTGCCGCGAGAGCGCCGTGCGGACGCTTTGCAACCAGGCGCCCGCGCGGATTGCCGACCTTGTCGAGCTCGGAGTCGAGTTCGACGATGACTTCGGCCGCGAGGGCGGTCACTCGCGCAGGCGAGTCGTGCATGCAGGAGGTGCCGAGACGGGAAAGGCGATTGCACAGGCACTCGCCGCACGCGCGCGGGCCCACCCGCGGATCACGATCGCCGAGGGAGAGGGGGCCGTCGGTCTTTGGGAGGACGGAGGCCGTTGCGCCGGGGTGCTGACGGCGCATCGAGCGGTCGCAGCCGGCGCAACGATTCTCGCCACCGGCGGTTTTGCCGCGCTGTGGGAGCGGACGACGAACCCGCCGGGGGCGGTCGGCCACGGGATTGCGCTCGCGTATCGAGCCGGTGCTGCGCTCGCCGACCTCGAGTTCGTCCAGTTTCACCCGACGGCTCTGCTTGCGGACGGCTTCCTGCTTTCTGAGGCGCTGCGCGGAGAAGGCGCGCTGCTCGTCGACGAAGACGGGGGCCGCTTCACCGACGAGCTCGCACCGCGTGACGTCGTCGCCCGCGCGATCGCCGAGCGAGGGCAAGCGAGTCTCGATCTTCGCTCGATCGAGCGCGAGCGGTTCCCGGGCCTCATGGCGACGCTGGAGCGTGCCGGCTACGACCCGGCGCACGAGCCGATTCCGGTCTCCCCAGCCGCGCACTACACGGTCGGCGGAATCGTCACCGACCTCGACGGGCGCACGAGCCTGCCCGGGCTCTACGCAGCCGGCGAATGCGCCTGTACGGGCGTCCACGGCGCGAACCGGCTCGCCTCCAACTCGCTGCTCGAGTGTCTCGTCTTCGGCCGGCGCGCCGCGCTGGCTGCGACGGCGGAGCCGGAGCCACCCGTCCGCATCGGCGAATCAGGGGACGGGGTTCGGGGAAACGGGACAGTTCCTTCAGCCGCGCTCGACGACGTCACCCCGGAACTGCGTCATGCGCTCTGGCAGAACGCTGGCGTGATTCGCAGTGCCGAGGGGCTCGAGCGGCTTCGCAGCGCCCCTGCGCTTCTGCCGAGGCTTGTCGCCGAGAGCGCGCTCGCGAGACGCGAGAGCCGCGGCGGCCATTTCCGATCCGACTATCCGACCGAGGACGACGCCTTCACAGGCCACGTCGTCCTCCGCCCCGGGCACGAGCCGGCGCTCGAGCAATGGAGCTGACCGGGGAGACCCTCGATGCCGTCGTCCGCTCCGCGCTCGCCGAAGACGTGGGCGAGGGCGACCGGACGACCGATAGCGTGGTGCCTGCTGGTCTGCGCTGTCGTGCGGAGCTCGTGCTCGAGGAGGCGGGTGTCGTCTCCGGTGTGCCCGCCGCGCGCGCTGTGTTCGCGGCGCTCGACCCATCGGTCGGCGTCGAGGCATTGATCGAGGAGGGCTCCCGGGTGACTCAAGTCCCAGCTCGTCTCGTCGAGATCGAGGGGCCCGCGCGCGCAGTACTCACCGGCGAGCGTACGGCGCTCAACCTCCTCGGCCGGCTCTGCGGGATCGCCACGCTGACAGCGCGCTACGTCGACCTCGTCGAAGGGACGGGCGCCACGATCCTCGACACGCGCAAGACGACGCCGGGCCTGCGCGCGCTCGAGAAGTATGCGGTCCGCTGCGGCGGGGGGATGAACCACCGGCTCGGCCTCCACGACGCGATCCTGCTCAAGGAGAACCACATCCGGATCGCAGGCGGCATCGGTCCCGCAGTCGCCGCGGTGCGAAACGGGCAGCCTATCGAGGTCGAGGCTGAGACGCTCGCCGAGGTCGCCGAGGCGCTCGAGTGCGGCGTCGAGCGGATCCTGCTCGACAACATGACGCCGGAGGAGGTGAGCCGCGCGGTCGAGATCGTTGCCGGCCGAGCGCAACTCGAGGCCTCGGGCGGCATCACGCTCGGCAACGTCCGCTCGTACGCCGAGACGGGCGTCGACTTCGTGTCCGTCGGAGCGTTGACGCATTCCGCCCGGTCGCTTCACGTCTCGCTGGAGGTCCTGTGACGACTGCTGAGATCGCAACGCTCCACGAGGAGGTTCGCGCGCTCGCACGCGAGCGGAACGCCGTCATTCTCGCCCACAACTATCAGGTGCCCGAGGTTCAGGACGTGGCGGACTACGTCGGCGACTCGCTTGGGCTCTCGCGCCAGGCGGCTGCGACGTCCGCCGACCTGATCGTCTTCTGCGGCGTCCACTTCATGGCCGAGACCGCTGCGATTCTCGCTCCCGAGAAAACCGTGCTGATCCCCGATCTCGACGCGGGCTGCTCACTGGCCGCGTCGATCACCGCCGACCAGCTTCGCGCCTGGAAGGCCGAACACCCCGGCGCCCTTGTCGTCTCGTACGTGAACACGACGGCGGAAGTGAAGGCGGAATCGGACTATTGCTGCACATCCGGCAACGCGAAAGCGGTGATCGAGGCGATCCCGGCCGACCGCGAGATTCTCTTCCTCCCGGACATGTACCTCGGTCTGTGGCTCGAGCGCGAGACGGGCCGGAGCCTGACGATCTGGATGGGCGAGTGCCACGTGCACGCTGGAATCCGTCCGGCCGACATCGAGCGCTGGCAGGCGGACGCGCCCGACGCCGACCTGCTCGTGCACCCCGAGTGCGGCTGCGCGAGCCAAGCGATGGCGTTCGCGAATGAGCGGACGAAGATCCTTTCGACCGAGGGCATGGTGAGATTTGCCAAGGAGTCCCCGAAGGAGCACTTCCTGATCGCGACCGAGACCGGGATTCTCCACCGGCTCGAGAAGGAGGCGCCCGGCAAGCGGTTCGAGCCGGTCCGCGAGGATGCTGTGTGCCGCTTCATGAAGATGATCACGCTCGACAAGGTGCGCGATGCGCTCCGCGAGCGGCGGTACGTCGTTACGGTCGACGTCGAAATTGCGGCTCGCGCGCGTGGCGCGATCGACCGGATGGTTGCGCTGGGATAGCGGTCGGTCGACACCGAAACCGGCTGGTCGGCGGTGCGTTGTACCGCTCACCCGGTGCGACGACGCGGACCCGTGTAACTTTCGTGTGGTCCAGCCTCCGTCGTCGAGATGGTTGAAGGCTGGAATCCGAGCAGCAAGCGTTCTAAGGCCGCACTTAGAATCGTGTGGTTTCTTGTGTCCGACCGAGTGCGAGGAGGGTCGTTTGGGCGAGTATCAGATCATTACGCCTTCTGATGATCCGCTGTTGCGGAAGCTTGAGGAGGCTTTGTATGAGATTCGGCGTGTGATTGCTGGGCAGGAGCAGATGTTGGAGCGGGTGTTGGTGTGTTTGTTGGCGGGTGGGCATTTGTTGATTGAGGGTGTTCCTGGTTTGGCGAAGACGTTGACGATTAAGTCGACGGCTGCGGTGTTGGGTGGGAGTTTTAAGCGGGTTCAGTTCACGCCGGATTTGGTGCCGAGTGATCTTGTCGGGACGCGGGTGTTTCGGCCTGATCATGCGGATTTCGATACGGAGCTTGGTCCGGTGTTCTGCAATTTTTTGTTGGCGGATGAGATTAATCGTGCGCCTGCGAAGGTGCAGTCGGCGTTGTTGGAGGTGATGCAGGAGCGTCAGGTGACGATTGGGCATAACACGTTCCCGGTTCCGGAGCCGTTTTTGGTCTTGGCGACGCAGAATCCGATTGAGTCTGAGGGGACCTATCCGTTGCCGGAGGCGCAGGTCGACCGGTTTATGTTGAAGATTCTGGTTGATTATCCGAGTCATGATCATGAGTTGACGGTTGTGTCGCGGTCGTTGGAGCCGGCGGCGGTGTTGGAGTCGGTGTTGTCGCTTGATGAGTTGCGGTCGTTGCAGGCGAAGGTGCAGCAGGTGTATGTGGATCCGGCGTTGATCAGTTGGGTTGTGGATTTGGCGACGGCGACGCGGAAGCCTGCGGATGCTGGTGTGGCCTCGATTGCGCCGTATGTGGCGTATGGGGCGAGTCCGCGTGGCCCGATCAGTGTGGTTGCCGGGGCGCGGGCGATGGCGCTTCTGCATTCGCGTGAGTACGCGGTTGTTGCTGATGTCGAGGCGGTTGTGCGGGATGCGTTCCGGCATCGTTTGGTGTTGTCGTATCAGGCGCTTGCTGAGGAGGTCACCGCGGACAAGATCCTCGATGAGGTGCTGGCGGCGGTTCCGGCTCCGCAGATCGATTTCGGGCGTACTGCTCCGGCAGCGGCCTGACGGTGGGGCTGGGGGGAGAGGTAGAGCAGGCGGGGGAGGCGGTATGAAGACGTTGATGGAGGCCCTGGGTCGCGAGCGTACGCCCGCGGAGCCAGGGCCGGGCGACATCACGGCTGAGAGCCTGCGTGTGCTCGAGTTGTCGATCGGCCGGCGGGTCGACGGGATGCTCGCGGGTGACTTCCGCTCGTCGTTCTCGGGTCTTGGCAGCGAGCTGTTCCAGGTGCGGGCCTACGAGCCCGGCGACGATGTCCGCCGGATCGAATGGAACGTCACCGCCCGGACGGGCCAGACCCATGTTCGGGTCGAGCTGGCCGAGCGGGTGCTCGTGACCTGGATCGTGCTCGACGCGTCCGCCTCGATGCGGTTCGGCACCGCCGACCGCCGCAAAGCCGACGTCGCCGAAGGCGTCGTCCTCGCCATCGGGAATGCAGCGACGCGGCGGGGTAACCGGCTCGGTCTCGTCACCTTCGGCCCCGACGACCCCCACTTCCGGCGGCCGCGGCAGGGGCGGCGCGCGTTGCTGGTCACCCTCGACGCGCTGCGCAGCGCCCCGACCGGCAGCGGCGAGCTCGGCCCGGCCCTCTCACTCGTCGACGGGCTCGCCGTCCAACGCTCCCTGATCGTGATCATCTCCGACTTCCGCGGCCCACAAGACTGGCGAAACCCCCTCCTCCGCGTCGCCGGCCGCCACCCCACAATCGCCGTCGAAATCCGCGACCCACGCGAACAGCAACTCACCGACATCGGCGAAGTGCGCCTCCTCGATCCGGAGACGGGCCGGGCGCTCCGGGTCGACACGAGTGACCGCACGGTGCGCGACCGGTTTGCCGCGGCCGCCGAGGCCGACAGGCGCGCACTTGTCACGACGCTCGCGTCGGCGGGTGTTCCGCACGTGGCGCTCTCCACCGAAGGGGACTGGCTCCGGCCGCTCGCCGGGTTCCTGCGACGGAGCGGCGCGGCGAAATGAGCTTCGCCGCACCGACCCTCTTGCTGGGGCTCGTTCTGGTGCCTCTGGCCGTTGTGGCGTACATCCTCCACGAGCGGAGTCGCGAGCGCCGCGCCGCCGCCTGGGTCAACCCGGCCCTCGTGCCGAACCTCGTTCATCGTCCGTCACCTCGCCTTCGGCACGTGCCGGCGGCGCTCTTCTTGCTCGGGCTGACGCTCCTGCTCGTCGGGTTCGCGCGGCCGCAGGCGAAGCTCACAACCGCCCGGGAAGGCGCCACCGTCGTTGTCGCGATCGACAACTCAGGGTCGATGGACGCTGCGGACGTCAAGCCGACGCGGCTTCTCAACGCACGGAATGCGATGCTCACCTTCCTCGACGAAGTGCCGAAGCAGTACCGGGTCTCGTTGATCACGTTCACGGACCATCCATCGGTGCTCGTCCCGCCGACGTACAACCGCAAGCTGGTCGCCGCGGCCCTGCCGGCCAAGACGCTTCCGGTGGGGACGGAGATCGGGGAGGCGATCAAGCGGGCGGTCCAGGTCGCGGTCCTGGCCGTCGGGTCCGACAAGCCAGGGGCCCCGCATCCGCCGGCGGCGGTCCTGCTGTTCTCCGACGGCGCCCAGACGGTCAAGGGAACGACGCCCGAGGATGCGGCGAAGTTCGCGCACAAGGCGAACGTGCCGGTCTCGACGATCGCCCTCGGCACGGCCAGCGGGACCGTGAAGCAGGGGCAGGTACTGACCGGTGGGCTCGACCAAACCCAGACGATCCCGGTGCCGGTCGACTCGACGACGCTGCGTAGCATCGCCCACGCGACGGGCGGAAGGTTCGCGGATGGGGCGACGCCGATCGCGCTTCAGCGCGTGTATAAGGATCTGGGCTCACACGCCGCGCACGAGCGAAAGAATCATGAGATCACCGCCCTGGTGGTCGGCCTGGCGCTCCTCCTCATCCTTCCAGCGATCCTGCTCTCGGGCCTGTGGTTCCGGAGGGTCGCGTGAGGTTGCCGGTCTCCGCCGCGCTCGTCGCCCTCGTCGCTTCGGCTGCGTGCGTCGCGGGTCTCGCGGCCGGCCCGCCGACGTCGCTCTCGTCCTCGGGGCTGAAGGCCAACCCGTGCAAGGGCGTCAAGAACTGCGTCACTGTCGGCGGGCCGTGGGTCGCGGTGCCGGCGAGCGGGGAGGTCGACTTCCTCCTCGAGTGCCCGAAGCGCTCGGGAACGATCGGCGGGATCGACGCGCTCGCGAGCTCGGCCGACGTGCGCGTCGAGTGGGACGGGAACATCGGCAGCCCGGTGCGCCCGGGAACGACGACGTCGTTCCTCGCCTTCTTCCGGGCCGTACTCGGCGAGCGGGCGCGCGGGCGTCTACCAGCCCTACATCGGCTGCATCCCCTCACCGAAGGTGAATCCGCGCTCGACCGTGTCGGCACGTGTGACCAGGCCCGGCAAGGACAACCTCGATCGTTGGCAGACTCAGGTGGACGTCAAGCCGGGCGCCAGCCAGAAGGTGATCCGCGGCTGCGGGAAGAAGGGCGAGCGCCTCCTCGGCGGTTGGCATTCGGTCGCCTTCGGCGCGACAGAGGCCCCGAGCCCGGCGCTCGCGAGCAAGGTGCACGTCACGCTCACGATCTCGAAGGTCGCGGTCGTTGCCTCGATCCAGACGGACGCGGGCATGCCGGCTTTGGTGCAGGCCAGGGTCCAGGTCGGCGCGGTGTGCGCCAAATGAACTTCGTTTCGCCCATGTACCTGATCGCGCTCGTGATCGTCCCGCTGACGCTCGCGTTCGTCGTGATCATCAACCGGCGCCGTGCGCGCAACGCGATCAACTTCACCAACCTCGACCTGCTCGCGTCGGTTGTCGACAAGAGGCGCTCCTGGCGTCGCTGGATCCCCCTGGCGTTGCTTCTCCTGTCGCTGGCGGCGGCTGCCACAGCGCTCGCCAGGCCTCGGGCGAACCTGAAGGTGGCCGACGAGCACGCGACCGTCGTTCTGCTCGTCGACGTCTCCGGCTCGATGCGCGCCACGGACGTCAAGCCGTCGCGCCTGGACGCCGCCGTTGAAGCCATGCGCACGTTCCTCGACAAGCTCCCGAAGAAGTACAAGGTCGGCCTGGTGGCGTTCAGCTCGACCGCCGAGGTGCTGCAGCAGCCGACGAACGACCGCGAGGCTGTCTACCGGAGTCTCAGCTATTTGGCGCCGGAGGCCGGGACCGCGCTCGGTGACGGGCTCGACACGGCGACGAAGGTGGTCGTGCGCTCGCTGACGCAGGCCGGAGTCGTGCGCGACGCCGGCAAGTTCCTCCCCGGGGCGATCGTGCTCGAGTCCGACGGCGCGCAGAACCGGGGCGCGAAGACTCCGATCGAGGCTGCGCAGATCGCGAAGAAAGAGGGTGTTCGCGTCTACGGCGTGGCGCTCGGGACGCCGCACGGGAAGGTGCAGTTCGGCTTCGGCCTCTACATGAGCTCCGTCCCGGTTCCTCCGGATCCGGCGACCGTCCGCAGGGTCTCGGCGATCACGGGCGGACAGTCGTTCAACGCGCAGGACGCCGACAAGGTCGTCAACGTCTACCGCGACCTCGGCTCGAACATCGGCAGAAAGGTCGAGTTGCGCGAGATCACCTCGTGGTTCGCCATCGGGGCCGCTCTGCTCCTGATCGGAGCCGTCGGCCTGTCACGGCTCTGGTCGGCTCCGCTCCCGTGACTCCGGGCCACTGATCGTCGATACTTGACGAGTCCGGATGGCCGACTTCACGATCACGACACTCGCCGACGTGCCCGACGTGCTTGGGGACTACCCCGGCGAGATGCGGATGCTCACGAACAGTCTCGACGCCGAACAGGTCGCTCTCACCTACCGGCGCATGCCGCAGCACACGGGCGGCAAGGGCTCGTACGGGCACTTCCACAAGACCCAGGAGGAGATCTACTTCGTCGTCAGCGGCAAGCTGCAGTTCAAGCTCGGCGACGAGATCGTCGAAGCGGGGGCAGGCACCGCGATCCGGGTTGCGCCACACGTGGTGCGGTCAGTCTGGAACGACGAGCCAGAGGACGCCGAGCTTGTGATCGTTTCGAGGCGAGCCGAGGGCGATCCTCGCGACGACACCGACTACGTCCCGGACTTCTGGCCCGAATAGGCCCCAGGCTAGTTCGTGCGCGGGCCGCGGCTCTTGCGGGGGAGCGGGCGGCCGCCCCGCAGCGCCTCGATCCTGGCGGCGACCAGGATGTTCGTGGCGTGTGAATCGAACGGTCTCATCAACATGACTTCTTCCTCCACCAAAAGAATCTTGACGTCGAGATAGTACACACCATGTACCTTGACGTCAAGAGGTTTTTTCAGAGAGAATGGAGTCGCGATGGAAAAGGACAGGATCGACCGCTTCCTCGA
This sequence comes from uncultured Actinomycetes bacterium, assembly GCA_963781315.1. Lineage (GTDB taxonomy): Bacteria > Actinomycetota > Thermoleophilia > Gaiellales > Gaiellaceae > PALSA-600. Next base: position 146,598 of record CAWAFJ010000001.1, read on the forward strand.
GCAACTCGAGGGGATCCCGGACCTCGACTACGAGGTCGAGGGGATCGTCGACCGGATTACGAGCCTCGACAAGCGCCTGAAGCGGTCGTTCGAGGAGACGCTCGCCGAGCACGAGCTCACTCGGCCCGAGTGGCAGGTGCTGAAGTCGCTGCGCCATCACGGCCTCGACACGTGTTCACCTGGCGACCTCTCGACCGAGCTCGAGCTCTCGAGTGGTGCGGTGACAAACCGGCTCGACCGGCTCGAGCGTGCCGGACTGATTCGCCGCCTCCCCGATCCCGACGACCGGCGGGGCGTAAAGCTCGAACTGACGCCGGCAGGCGAGCGAGCATGGGTTGAGTCGACGAACGCTCAGGCGATCAAGGAGTCGCTCGTTGCCTCCGCGCTGACCAAGCGCGAGCAGGTCCAGCTCAACGCGCTGCTGAGGAAACTCATGCTCGAATTCGACCGGGTCGAAGACACGGGCGTCGCGGGCGAAGCGGCGTCTCTCGGCTCCGTTTGAGCTCGAGGCTCGGCGCGCATCGGCACGTCAGTACTTAGGCCTCGATCGTCGCGGTTCTGAGGCCGGCTCCCGGCTCGCGAGGCCCGAGCCCGTGGAACGGCTCCGGCAGCCGCTTTTCTTCGACGCAGTCCGCGACGTACTCGGCGAGGGAGGGACCGTGCTTGAAGCCGTGGCCCGAGCCGCCGCCGAGCAGCCACCAATTCGCGCGCTCGGGATGTCGCGCGAGGAGGAAGTGTGTGTCCGCAGTCAGGTCGTACTGACAGACGCGCGTGCCGATGATCGGCGCGCCGGCGAGGGCCGGGAAGCGGTTCGCGGCGTACTCGCGGGCGGCCTGCTCGGTCGCAGGGTCTGGAAGGCGGTCGAGCCGATCTGGATCGATCTCTTCGCCGGCCGTGTCGGGCGCGACCTTGAAACCGAGCCCGCCGAGGTCGCCGTGACCGTAGAACGGGGCTTCGTAGTCGCAGAATCCTGGTGTTCCCACCCAGTCGCCGTCGACGCCGAAGAAGAACACGTCGCGGCGTGAGATCTTTTGCTCGACGAGGTCGGGGAACAACCCGGGTAGCCATGACCCGCAGGCCCAAACGACGACGTCGGCGCGCGGCGGCTCTTCGGGTGTCGACCGGCCGGTCTGGATACGCACTCCCCGGGTGAGGGCCTGGGTCGCTCGTCGCGCGTAGAGGACACCCGCACCGGACTCGAAGAGAACCGAGCGGAGGTCGTCGCCGCCGAGTGAGGGATAGAGGCGACGGGCCTCCTCGGGCGTCAGCCTTTCGCACGGGATGTGAAGGCGCCGCAGCGCCGCCTCGCTGCGGACCGTGAAATCGCCGTCACCGCTCTCGAACCACGCGACGCCCACCGGTTCGAAGAGGCGCACGCCAACCGCAGCCTCGAGCTCCTTCCAGAGCTCGAGTGCGCGCAGGGCGGAGAGCGTGTACCAGTCCTGGTCGCCGTGGGAGAAACGCAGCAGGCGCGTGTCGCCGCCGGAGCCGGAGCGGACGTTGCCGGGCCCGTACTGCTCGACAAGGGTGACCTCGAACCCACGCCTGCGAAGCTCGCGTGCCGTGGCGGCGCCAAAGACTCCGGCTCCGACCACCACGGCGCTGCTCACGCGGCGGGGACTGACGCGTCGATCGCTTCGCGCAGGCCGCGCACGAAGTCGCGCAGCGCACGTGGGCCTTCCTCGGCGATCTGAACCGCTCGCGAGCCGACGACGACGCCGTCTGCGAGCGCAGCCGCGGCCGCAGCGTGGGCGGGCGTCGAGATGCCGAAGCCGGCGTAGAGCGGCACGCTCGTGAGGGCACGGACGCGCTCGACGAGCGGGGCGAGCGCGGGGGAGAGGTCGTCTCGGGCGCCCGTTGTCCCGGTGAGCGTCACGAGGTAGAGCCAGCCGTCCGTCGCGGAAGCGCAGGTGGCGATGCGTTCGTCGGTTGACGTCGGCGCGACGAGTTGGATGCGCGGAACCTCCGGATGGTCCTCGACGGGCAGGTCGACGACGATCGCGCTCGTGGCGCCTGCTGCACGAGTGTCGGTGACGAAGCGGTCGTAGCCGTATGCCTCGAGGATCGCCGCGTATGTCATCGGTATCAGCGGCACATCGACGCGGCGTCGCGTCTCGGCCAAGCATTCGAGGCACTGCGCCGTGCGCATGCCGCGCGCGAGCGCGCGCTCGGACGCGAGGCGGATCGTCGGCCCCTCCGCGAGTGGGTCGGAGAACGGAAAGCCGAGCTCAACGAGGTCGGCGCCGCCCTCGACAGCCGCCTCGGCGAGCTCCGGTGTCTCGGGCTCGCACACGAGGTAGATCGCGAGCTTGGTCACGAGTGCTTGAGCACTTCGGCGAGATCCTTGTCCCCTCGGCCCGAGAGGCAGACGAGCACCAGCTCTTCCTTGCAGTCGAGCGCGCGGGCGAGAGCGTGCGAGCTCTCGAGGGCCGGGATGATTCCTTCGGTCTCCGCAAGCCGGTGAAAGGCGACGAGCGCCTCCTCGTCCGTGCACGGGAGGTACTCGGCCCGGCCTGAGTCGCGGAGCGCGGCGTGCTCGGGCCCGACGCCCGGGTAGTCGAGCCCGGCCGAAATGGAGTGCGCGTCCGCGATCTGGCCGTCGGCGTCCGCGAGAATCGATGAGCGCGCGCCGTGGAGAACGCCTGGGCGCCCGGTGCCGAGGCTTGCTGCGCCGGCGGCCTCGACGCCGACGAGGCGCACGTCGATCCTCGAGGAACGCGTAGAAGGCGCCGATCGCGTTCGAGCCGCCTCCGACGCACGCAACGACGACCTCCGGCAGTCGCCCTTCGACCGCGAGCAGCTGCTCGCGCGCCTCGTCGCCGATCACGCGCTGGAGGTCGCGAACGATCTCCGGGTATGGCGCGGGGCCGACGCAGGAGCCGATCAGGTAGTAGGTCGTTTCGACGTTCGTGATCCAGTCGCGGATCGCCTCGCTGGTCGCTTCTTTGAGCGTCTTTGTCCCGAACTCGACCGGCCGCACCTCGGCGCCGAGCAGTCCCATCCGTTCGACGTTCGGAGCCTGGCGTCGCATGTCCTCGGCGCCCATGTACACGACGCACTCGAGGCCGAACTTGGCGCAGACGGTCGCTGTGGCGACGCCGTGCTGGCCGGCCCCCGTCTCGGCCACGATCCGCCTCTTGCCGAGGCGGCGGGCGAGCACGGCCTGGCCGAGGGCGTTGTTGAGCTTGTGTGCGCCGGTGTGGAGGAGATCCTCCCGTTTCAGGTAGAGGCGCTTGTCGGGGGCGAACCGCTCGGCGCGCGTGAGCGGCGTCGGACGCCCCGCGTAGGTCGTGAGCAGCTCGTGCAGCTCGCGGTGGAACGAGTCGTCCTCCTTCGCGGCGAGCCAGCCGGCCTCGAGCTCATCGAGCGCAGGGATCAGCGTCTCAGGGACGTAGCGCCCGCCGTATGCGCCGTAGATCCTGGTCACCGCTTCGTCGCCTCCGCTGGTCCGCTGACGAGGACAGGCCGCTGCGCTGCCGACTTCACCCATGCACGCACGGCGTCATGATCCTTGATTCCCGGCTCGCGCTCGGTCGAACGCGCCGAGTCGACCGCCCACGGATGAACGGCGTCGATTGCGGCGCGGACGTTTTGCGGGTCGAGACCGCCCGCAAGCATTACCCGGCCCTCGGTCGCGCGGGCGCGGTCGAGGTGGACGGGATCGGCCTGCTCCCACGGAAGGTCGACGACGGTCGCGACCCGTTCGCCGTCGCGAAGTAGGACCCGATCGCGTGCGCGATGGTCGTCCTCCCGCGCGTAGAGCTGGACGAGGTCGGCGTCCGTATCGGTGATCTCGGACGACGAAGACGGCAACACGGAGCACCGTGTCGGGCGCCTCGAGGAGCTCGTCCGTGCGGCGCGGGCTCTCCTTGGCGAGGATGAAGCCGACGAGGTCGGCACCTGCGTCGACTGCGACATCGACGTCCTCCTGACGCGTCAATCCACAAACCTTGACGAGCGGGCGTGCGGTCAACTCGGCGAGCTTCGCGCCCGGGTCCGGTGCGCGCATGAGGGAGGAGCCGACGAGCATGGCTGTCGCTCCGGCAAGCTCGGCAGCCGCGCCCTGCGCGCGCGTGTGGATGCCCGACTCCGCAACGACGATCCGGTCGTGAGGGGCACTCGCCACGAGATCCAGCTGCGTGCGGCGGTCGATGTCGAAGGTCGAGAGGTCGCGAGCATTGATCCCGATGATCGGTGCCCCGATGGCGATCGCGCGTTCGAGTTCCTCCGTATCGTGTGCCTCCACCAGCGTGTCGAGCCCGAGAGCCGTCGCCTCGCGCATCAGCGCCGGCGCACTCGGCGTCGTCGAGGTCGCGCAGCAGGAGGAGTGCCGCGTCGGCGCCCGCGATGGCAGCAGTGCGGAGGTCGTCGTCGGAGGTGAAGAAACCCTTCGCGAGCAGCGGGAGCGAGACCGCCGCGCGGGCCGCTCGCAGGTCTTCCCACGCTCCAGCGAAGCGCTCGTCGACAAGCACAGACATCGCGCGTGCACCGGCCTGCTCGTAGGCGCGCGCGACCGATGCGACATCGCCGGCGGGGCGCAGGTCGCCTGCCGACGGCGACCGACGCTTGAACTCGGCGATCGCGCCGAATCCCGGTGCCGCAAGGGCGTCTGCGAACCTCATGCCTCCTCCTGTGAGAAGGCGATCAGCCGGTCGAGCCGCGCCGTGGCAGCGCCCGACGCAACGGTGTCACCCGCAGCGGCGATGCCCTCACGGAGATCGGCGGCATGGCCCGCGGCCGCGATCGCAGCGCCGGCATTCATCAGTACGGCCTGGAGCTTCCCGCCCGTCTGGCGCCCATCGAGGATCGCGCGGACGATGGCGGCGTTCTCGGTCGGCGAGCCACCGGTGAGGTCGCCGGGCGCGCACGGCTCGAGGCCGAGATCGAGGGGGTCGACGACGCGCTCGTGGATCTCGCCGTCGACCACCTCGCAGACCTCGTTCGGTCCGGCGGGCGAAAGCTCGTCGATGCCTGCGAACCCGTGGACGACGTAGGCGCGTCGAGTGCCGAGCTTCACGAGCGCCTCAGCGTACGTGCGCATCAAGCCGGCCGTTGCGACGCCGAAGATCCCGGCCCGCGCCCCCGCCGGGTTCGTGAGCGGCCCGAGCACGTTGAACACCGTGCGCGTCCCAAGCTCCCGTCGAACGGGCGCGGCGTGCTTCATCGCGGGGTGGTGCGCCTGCGCGAACATGAAGCCGAAGCCGAGCTCGTCGATCGAGCGGGCGATCCGCTCCGGGGGCAGGTCGAGCCGGAACCCGAGCGCCTCGAGCACGTCCGCCGACCCCGAGGCCGATGACGCGGCGCGGTTCCCGTGCTTCGCCACTGCTGCGCCGGCGGCGGCGGCGACGATTGCGGATGTCGTCGAGATGTTGAACGTGTTGGCGCCGTCGCCGCCTGTCCCGACGACGTCGACGAGATCGGTGCGTGTTGGGTGCACCGTGAGAACGTGTGCGCGCATTGCGTCGGCGCAGCCGGCAATCTCATCGGCGGTCTCCCCCTTCAGGCGAAGAGCGATCAGGAACGCGCCGATCTGTGCGGGTGTTGCCTCACCCGTCATGATCGTGTCCATGACGCGATACGCCTCCTCACGGGAGAGGTCGTGGCGCTCCAGGAGCTGTGCGATCGCTTGCTGCATCAGCGGCCCTCGAGGAAGTTCCTTGCGATGTCGGGACCGGCGGGCGTCAGCACCGACTCCGGGTGGAACTGCACACCATCGATCCGAAGCTCACGGTGGCGAACCGCCATCACCTCTCCGTCGGGGGCTGTCGCCGACACTTCGAGGATGTCAGGAACCGAGGTCGCGGCCAGCGAGTGATACCGGCCGGCCGGGAAATCTTGCGCCAACCCCGTGAACAGGCCGAGCCCGTCGTGATTCACGGTGGTCGCCTTGCCGTGCACGAGCGCGTGCGCCGCGCCGACCTCGCCGCCGAACGCGGCGACGATCACTTGGTGACCGAGGCACACGCCTGAGCACGGGTACCCGTCCGGCGAGACGCAGAACGACATCCGTCGAGACGCCCGCATCCTCTGGCCGACCTGGACCTGGGGAGATGACCAGATGGGATGGCTCGAGCGCCGCGGCTTCATCGGGTGTGATCGCGTCGTTGCGGAGCACGATGACCTCGGCACCAAGCTCGCCGAAGAGGTGGGCGAGGTTGTAGGTGAACGAGTCGTAGTTGTCGATCAGGAGCAGGGCCATCTAGCCGGCCTCCGCGAGGTCGATCGCGGCCTCGAGGGCCGCAAGCTTGCGCAGGCACTCCTCGTGCTCGGCGCGCGGGTCGCTGTCGGCGACGATCCCCGCGCCGGCCTGGAGTAGCGCCACCCCGTCATGAAGGACGATCGTGCGGATCGCGATGCACGCGTCGAGTGACCCGCCCGGCAGCGAGTAGAGCACGGCCCCGGCGTACGGCCCCCGGCGAAAGCCCTCGAGCGCCGAGATGATCTGCATCGCGCGCACTTTCGGGGCTCCCGAAACCGTTCCGGCAGGAAAGCATGCGCGAAGCAGGTCGAACGGGGTTACGCCGTCGGCGAGCTCGCCACCGACTTCAGAGACGAGATGGGTGATGTGTGAGAAGCGTTCCGGCTCGAGGAACCGCTCGACCTTGACCGTTCCGGCTCGGCACACTCGCGAGAGATCGTTTCGACCGAGGTCGACGAGCATCACGTGCTCGGCGCGGTCCTTCTCGGAGGAGAGAAGCCGCTCGGCGTCGCCGTCTCCAGGAGCCGTCGAGCCGGCGATCGGATTCACCGACGCCCGGGCTCCCTCGCATTTGACGAGCGTCTCGGGCGACGAGCCGATGAGCGCGAGGTCGTCGAGCTCGAGCAGGAAGAGGTAGGGAGACGGGTTGACGTGTCGCAGCGCGCGGTACAGGGCGAGCGCCGAGACATCCGTGCGCCGCTCGGCCCGCTGCGAGAGGACGATCTGGAACGCGTCTCCGCGTCGGATGTGGTCCTTGCAGGCGATAACGCCCTGTTCGTACTCGGCCTGCGACGGGTAGCGGTGGGTCTCGAAGCCCGCACCGGACTCGGGCGGCGGGCGGCGCACTTCCGATTCGAGCAACGCCGTGACCTCTTGGGGATTGCCGCGCAGCACCTCGGCGACCCCACGGACATGGTCGAAGCGAACGAGCACGTCGGCAACCACGAACCGGCTCTCGGGAAGGCCCCGCCCGTCGTCCGGCAGCGGCACGGTCGGCTCGAGCTTCGCGATGAAGTCGTAGCCGAGGTAGCCGACGACAGGCTCTCCGGCGTGCTCGGCCTCCTCGTACGTGAGCAGGCGCGAGCCGCTGCCGATCAGCGAGTAACGGCCGAGGCGCCCCTGTTCGACCGATTCGAGCAGGAAGCTCGCACGCCCATCTCCACGCAGCTGGAGATACGCCCCAAGCGGGGTGAGGAGGTCGGTGTCGAGGAAAGTCGAGACGGTCATTTCGGGCAGAAAAAAGACCCTGCGCGGGCCTCGGTGGAGCAGTGACGGGCTGTTTCGCGGCCTAGGTCAGGCGCAGGCTCCCGCCCCGCTCGTTTGCCAGGCCCACCAGGTGATGCAGGAAGAACAATGCATTTCTCCTTGCACGATAGGCCGTAATGGTTGAATCCGCAAGCCGATGCCGATTCCGGACCTGCTCCGCGAACTTCTGACCGCTGCCGGCCCTTCGGGACACGAGGAGCCCGTCGCGCGGATCTGGCGCGAGGCGGCGGGCGCGTTCGCAGAGGTGACGAGCGACACACTCGGCACGTCGTTCGCGCGCGTGCGCTCCGCGGAGGGCTCACCGACGCTGGCGCTCGTCGGCCACATCGACGAGATCGGCTTGGCGGTGACTTCGATCAGCGAGAGCGGACTGCTTTCCTTCGCGACGATCGGTGGCTTCGGCGCGGAAGTGCTCGTCGGCCAGCGGATTCGGATCGCAGGGCGAAACGGCGACGTGCGCGGCGTCGTCGGGCGCCGTCGCGTCGAGCAGCGACCCGGCGCCGGCGGCGGTGGCGACCGGCCGCGTCTCGAGCACTCGGATCTACACGTCGACGTCGGCGCTCGAAACCGCGAGGAGGTCGAGGAGCTCGTCCGCGTCGGCGACGCGGGAGTCTGGGAGGGCGAGCCGTTGGAGCTCCGCAACGGTCGGGTCGTCTCCCGCGCGCTCGACAACCGGCTCGGCGCGTACGTCGCGCTCGAGGTCGCGCGGCGGGTGGCGGAGGCCGGCGATGCGCAGGTCGACGTCGTCGCAGTGGCCGCAGTCTCCGAGGAGGTCGGGCTCTTCGGTGCTCGGACGTCGGCGTTTTCGCTCGAGCCCGAAGTGGCCATTGCCATCGACGTCACTCACGCGACCGACGTTCCCGGCGGCAACCCCCGGCTCTCCGGAAAGGTCGAGCTCGGATCGGGCGCGACGATCGCGCGCGGCCCGATGATCAACACCCACGTCTTCGACCTGCTCGTTCGCATTGCCGAGGAGGAGGAGATTCCGCACACCTTCGAGGTCTCGACGCGGGCGACCCGCACCGACGCGGACCAGATCCACGTCTCGCGCGGCGGGGTTCCGACCGGGCTCGTCTCGATCCCGCTCCGCTACATGCACTCGCCGTGCGAGCTCGTGTGCCTGGATGATGTCGAGTCGGTGATCCGCCTGATCGTCGGCTTCGCACGTCGCCTCACACGCGAGCAGAGCTACCTTCGCTGAGCCATGCCCCGCAGCGTCATCGTCAGCGCAGTGCGGACGCCCTTCGGAAAGCTCGGCGGCGGCCTCGCGAGGCACCCGGCAACCGATCTCGGCGCCATCGCGATCCGCGCCGCCCTCGAGCGTGTGGGGATCGAGGCGCACGAGCCCGAGTACGTGATCATGGGCCAGGTGCTCCAGGGTGGTGCAGGTCAGGCGCCTGCGCGCCAGGCGGCGATCGGCGCTGGGTTGCCGCTCGAGATTCCGGCCGACACGATCAACAAGGTGTGCGCGTCGTCCATCCGCGCCGTCGAGATTGCCGATTCGATGATTCGCGCGGGCGACGCCGAGGTCATCGTCACGGGCGGGATGGAGTCGATGAGCAACGCGCCGTACATCCTCGAGGGGGCACGGTTCGGCTACCGCCTCGGCGACGGCGTGCTGGTCGACCTGCTGGCCCGTGACGGGCTCGTCTCGAGCTTCGACGGCAGGCATATGGTCGAGCAGGCCTCGTTCGTCTCCACCGAGCTGGGGATCTCGCGGGAGGCCCAGGACGCATGGGCGTATCGCTCGCACAAGCGCGCAGTGGCGGCGATCGACGCGGGCCTATTGCGGGATGAGCTCGTTTCGGTCGGCGATGTCGAGCATGACGAGAGCCCGCGCCGGGACACGTCACTCGAGGCGCTCGCCGAGCTGAAGCCTGTCTTCGACCCCGAGGGGACGACGACGGCAGGCAACGCACCGGGACTGAACGACGGCGCGTCGTGTGTCGTTGTGTGCAGCGACGAGTGGGCCTGGCGGCGCGGGATCGAGCCGCTCGCGACGATCCTCTCGCAGGGCTACGTCGCCGACGAGTTCGCCTATCTCGCACGTACCCCGGCGAAGGCCGCGGCGATTGCGCTGGCAAAGGCCGGGAAGACCATCGATGACGTCGCGCGCGTGGAGATAAACGAGGCGTTCTCCTCGGTCGCCCACCACTCGACCGAGCTCCTCGGCGCCGACGAGGAGAAGGTCAACGTGAACGGCGGCGCGGTCGCGCTCGGACATCCGATCGGGGCGTCGGGAGGACGGATCGTCGCGACGATGGTCCACGAGCTGCGCCGGAGCGGCGGCGGGCTCGGGCTGGCGGCGATCTGCTCGGGCGGTGGGCAGGGCGACGCACTGCTGATCGAGGTCGGCTGATGCCGAGCGTTCGCATCCCCGACATCTCGATCGTCCGAGCCGCCGGAGGGGTTGTCCTGCGCGACGGCTGCGTGCTGCTCGTGCACCGGCCCCAGTACGACGACTGGAGTCTGCCGAAAGGGAAGCTGGAGGCGGACGAAACGTGGGAGCAGGGCGCGCTCCGGGAGGTCGAGGAGGAGACCGGCCTCGTGTGTGAGCTGGGTGAAGAGGTCGGGCGGACACGCTACGTCGACAGCGCCGGCCACAACAAGGAGGTTCGCTACTTCCTGATGACCGGTGGGGAGGAGCCCGAAGCGAGAAACGAGGTCGACGAGGTGCGCTGGGTCCCGCTGAGCGAGGCCGGGGCCGTGCTGACGTATCGCCGAGACGGCGAGCTACTCGGTCGCCTGCCGTGAGCGTGCGGTTCGAGCACGTGCTTGTCGTCGGTGCGGGCCAGATGGGTGGCGGGATCGCCCAGGTGGTGGCCACATCGGGCCGCCGGGTCTCGCTCCTCGATCCAGCGCCGGGGGTTGTCGAGCACGCGATCGAGCGAATGCGGGGCAGCCTGACGAAGCTGGGGCTCGACCCCGACGAGACGCTCGCGCGAGTCACTGCCGTTCAAGAGCTCGTCGAGGCCGATCTGATGATCGAGGCCGTGGTGGAGGACCCGGCGATCAAGAAGGAGACATTTCGTCTCGCCGATGATGCCCTGCCGGTCCACGCGATTCTCGCCTCCAACACGAGCGCGATCCCGATCGGCTCGCTCGCCGCGGCGACCGGACGGCCCGACCGGGTCATCGGGATGCACTTCTTCAACCCGGTGCCCGTGCTTCGGCTCGTCGAGGTGATCCGCGCGCAGAAGACCTCCGACGAAACCGTGGCTGCCATTCTCGCGCTCGCCCGCGACCTCGGGAAGGAGCCGGTCGAGGCCCGGGACGTCCCCGGTTTCGTCTCGAACCGGATCCTGATGCCCTTCATCAACGAGGCTGTCTACGCACTCCAAGACAGAGTCGCGGACGCGGCTGCGATCGACACCGTCGCGTTGCTCGGATTCGCGCATCCGATGGGCCCGCTGGCGCTAGCAGACCTGATCGGGCTCGACACGTGCGTGGCGATCATGGAGGTGCTCGAGCTTGGTCTGGGCGACCCGAAGTACGCGCCATGCCCGCTCCTGCGTGAGCTCGTCGCAGAGGGCCGGCTCGGGCGCAAGGCGGGACGAGGCTTCTACGAGTACCCGCCTGCCCTTTGACGCGGTGGCGGGGACGGCGCGGTACCGCCGCTGCCTCTACGATCGGTAGGTGCGTGAGACTCTTGAACGGGAGCTGAAGCTCGAGCCCAATCGCCGCTTCGCGATGCCCGCGTTGCCGGGCGAGCAGCTCGAGCCGCGCCTGTTCACCTCGACGTACTACGACACTCCGGCACGCAGCCTCGCCCGCTGCGGGATCACCCTTCGCTGTCGTGTCGAAGCCGGCAGCTCACGCTGGCAGTTGAAGCTTCCGCGCGATTCTGCACGCGCCGAGCTCGAAGTGGCCGGCGCGCCGGAGGCTGTGGCGGCAGAGATGACCGCGTTGCTCGTAGCGCACCTTCGGCACGGGCCTCTCGAGCCGGTGGCGACGCTGCAGACCCGTCGCGTCGGCGTCCGGGTGGTGTCGGGCGAACGATCGCTCGCGGACGTCCTGTTCGACTCGGTGCTCGTGCTCCGCCAAGGTCACGCCGAGGAGGCGTTTGAGGAAATCGAGGTCGAGCTCGTCGATGGAGACGAAGCCGACCTCGACGAGCTCTCTCGCACGCTGCGCCGAGCTGGAGCTCAGCGGACGAAGGGGATTCCGAAGGTCATGCGTGTCCTCGAGCTCGACGAGGAGGTGGCGCCGCCCAGGGCGGCGCCTGGCGTCGAGCATTTGCGCTTCCTGCTCGGCCGGCAGCTTCTGGAGCTCGAGACCTACGACCCGGGCGTCCGTCTCGGAGCCGACGCCGAGGACCTTCATCGCTTCCGCGTCGCGACACGGCGGACCCGGGCGTTGATTCGTGCATCCCGTCCGCTTGCCGGGGATCAGCTGGCAGCACTTGGCGATGAGCTGCGCTGGCTCGGAGGCGTGCTCGGCCCCGCACGCGACCTCGACGTGCTGCTCGAACATCTGCGGCCGATCGTCGCGGGACTCGGCGCCGACGTTGCCGGCGGCGAGGCCATCCTCGCAGAGCTCGATCGAGAGCGGGGCGCGGATCGCGCGGCCGTGCTCGAGGCGCTCGGCAGCGAGCGCTACCTCGCACTGCTCGACCGCTTCTCGGCCGACCTCGCGGCGCTCCAGGGCCACGACTCCGACGCTCGGCTCGTCGACATCGCCCGTGCGGAGGCCCGGCGCCTCGCCCGTGCGCATGCGAAGCTCGGGTCGAATCCCGAAGACGAGCGCCTGCACGCTCTCCGGATCAAGGCGAAACACCTGAGGTACGCGGCAGAGCTCGCTGCGCAGGCCGAGGGGAAACGGTGGCTGGCGGTCGTCGACGCGACGCGGGATCTGCAGGACCTCATCGGGTCGCACCAGGATGCCGTCGTCGCAGAGACGCGCGTGAGGACGCTTGCCGACGAGGCTTCGGGTCTCGCTGCCGGCCGGATCATCGAGCTGGAACGCGAGCGACGTCGGATCGCGCGCGCGCAGGTTCCAACCACCTGGAAGCGGGTCGAGCGGGCGATCGCGCGTGTGTCCTAAGAGCTAGGGGAGAGAGAGGCGCCCCAGGCGCGTGCGGTGCCGACGCCGGCGACGAGCAGGATTGCGGCTGCGAGCTCGAACCAGGAGGTGATGTCCTTCTGCCTGCTGCGGTGTGCGATGCTCGAGCCGAGGCTGCGATAGGTGGTGTTGAGGCTCTCGGCGTCGGTTGCGGCGAAGGCCTGGCCGCCGGAATCGTGCGCGAGCATCGCCACGGTCCCCGGGTCGGGCGGGACAGGGATCGATTGCCTCAACAAGCCGGCGCCTTGCGTAATCCTGCCCCCAGGTGTTCCGAGCGCGACGCCGTAGATGCGGACGCCTGCAGCCTTTGCGACGCTGGCAGCGGCAAAGGGTGTCAGCGTCCCACGGGTCTGGGCGCCATCGGATTCGAGCACGATCGCCGCGGGCAGATACTCGCCCGCCACCTGATACACCCCGGACGCGGCGAGGCTCGAGACCGCGATCTTAACCGCCGCCGCAACGCCGTCCCCGAGAGCCGTGCCCGCCTGGGGGCTCAGGACGTCGAGCCCGCTGGAAATGGCGGCGCGATCGTTCGTCGGCGCCACGACGACCGAGGTACTTTCACTGAACGTGACGAGACCGACCTTGTAGTTCTTCGGCAGCTTGTCGACGAAGTCGTGCATGGCGGCGACGGCAGCGTCCATCCGCGACGGGGTGATGTCGGGGGCTTGCATCGAGCCGGAGACGTCGACGAGGAGGATGATCGTTGCGCTGCGGTCGGACACGGTCACCGAAATGTGTGGACGGGCAAGTGCCGCCCCCGTCGCTGCGAGTGCGAGTGCGAGCAAGGTCAGGGGCACATATCGCCGCCATCGTGTTGGCCGTTTCGCGATGGCGCCGGCGAGCGTCGTCATGTTCGTGAACGCGACCGTGTACCGCGCCCGGCGGCGGCGGATGATCACCGCGAACAGCACGAGCAGCGGAACGACGAGCAGCACGAGCAGGTACCGCGGCGACGTGAAGCTGAGGTGATAGAGGCTCCAGAGGTCGCTCATGGCGCGCACATCGCGCCGATCTGGACCTCAGCGAGCGGCGTGAAGGGCAGCGAGATGTCCGTCTGGATCGTGGCGATCACGCTGTTGCCCACGATGGCGGTCTTGATCGTGACCAGCCCTGTGTGAGAAAGATCGGGCGGCGCCGGCGTAGCAAACGCAAGCGCGCTCCAGCTGCCGACAACCTTCTCCCTTCTCAGGCAGCTCTTGGTGGCTGATTGCTTCGAGCCGGCCACGAGCACAACGACCTTCGCACGTGGCTCGAGTGATGCTCCGGGGTTCGTCCCAGGCGCCCCCGCAGTCCGTCGCGCCGAGACCGTCGCGCGGCTGCTGGCCTGCTGTTTGGGCGTGACGCAGCCGAGAATCGGTGCGAACGAACCCGGCTTGCCGTTATCCGTGACGGCGTGAAAGAGGAGGAAGGGTCCGGTGGTGATGCTCTGGCCGATCGGGGCGCCGATCTGGCCGTCGAACCAGATGTGGACGTTGGACGAGCTCGCCTGTGAGTCGCTCCCGCCCACGAAGCCTTTTCGCTTGGGGCAACTGAGCAGGAAGGTCGCTTCGCCGCTCGCGGGCACGGAGACCCACGGGCCGATGACGCTGACGCAGTGCAGCTTGACGTTGTGGCATTCGTTCGTCGGCGGAGGGGCCGGGACGAGGTAAAACGGAGTGTCAGCCGGCCTCGCGAGGCTGGTGCCGGCGACAGCAGCCGCGGCGAGGATCAGCAGGCCTGTCGCGACGGCGAGGAGGCGGAGGCGCTTCACGCGAGCCTGCCATACCAGAGGCCGGAGAGAGCGATCCCGGCGAGGATGAAGACAAACGCCACTCCTGCTGCGGTGGTGCTCAACTCGCGTGTTCTGTGGCCGCGCACGGCGTGCGAGCCGAGGTTCTCGTAGACCCGAGCCAGTTGCGGCACAGACGCCGTCTCGAAGAATTTGCCGCCGGTCACTTGCGAGACGTTCCGCAAGGTCGTCGGATTCGCCGGAACCGAGACCCTCCTTGTCGACGCCTGCCCGCCGTAGAGCTTGACCGGCTGTTCGACGATCCCTCTCGGCGTCCCGACGGAGATTGTGTTGATCGGGATGCCGTTGACCAGCGCGTGTTGAGCGGCATCCTCGGGTTTCGTCCCTACGGCGGTCTGCTGGCCGTCCGAGATGAGCAGCACGGCTCCCGGCGGGTTCGGAGTTCCGGGCGTGCTCTTGCCGACGGCCTGGACCGTGACGGCAACAGACTGGTCGATGGCGTCGCCGATTGCAGTTCCCGCGAGTGGCGTGGCCGTGTCGGGGAGGTTGGCGATCACTCTCCTGTGGCTGAGGGTCGGCTCGACGACCAGGCGTGCCTTGTCTGAGAACGTGACGAGCGCGACCTGGTACTTCGAAGGCAGCTTGTGCAGGAACCGAATCACACTGTTTCGGGCGGCGAGAATGCGCGTCGGCTTGACATCGTTCGCGGCCATCGAGTTGGAGATGTCGAGTGTCACCACGATGGCCGCTTCCTCCCCGTGGACGCTGCCGAGGACCTGCTGCGGCCGGGCGAAGCCGACGAGCAGGAAGGTCAAGCCGAGCAGGAACAGCACGACGGGGACGCGACGAAGCTTTGACGACGGCCGCCGCACGGTATTCGGCAGCAGCGCCCGCCCGGACCAGCTCGCGGATCGCCTCGTGCGCCGGCGGTCGAGCACCCAGTAGCCAATGGCGGCAAGCGGGACGGCGAGAAGCCCGAAGAGCACGTACGGCGTGCCGAAGCTCACCTTCGGTCCCTCCGGCGCAGGAACATTGCGAGCGGCCGGAGCCAGTCCCCTTCGGTGGAGAGCGCCACGTGGGGCACCCCGGCCGAGGCGAACATCGCAGCGAGCGCGCGCCGGTCCTCATCAGCGTCCTTCGCGAACTGCTCGCGCAAGACCGGATCCTGCGTGTCGACGAGTAGCTGGTGTCCGGTCTCGGGATCCGAGAAGCGCACTTCGCCGATGTCGGGGAGTTGCTGTTCGCGTGGGTCGCGGATTTCGACGGCGAGGGTGGGGTGGCGGCCGGCGACGCGGAGGAGGGGGTTTCGCCAGTCTTGTGGGCCGCGGAAGTCGGAGATGATCACGACGAGGGAGCGTTGGACGGCGAGCCCGTCGACGAGTGAGAGGGCCGGGCCGAGCTCGCCGCTGCCGGTCGGGGCGCTGCGCAGCGCGTCGAGGGTGACCAGCAACGCGCGCCGCCCCTGCCGCGGCCGCTGGAAGTGGGGGTCGTCGGGGCCGAAGGTGACCAGTCCGAGCCGGTTACCCCGCTGCGTCGCTGCATAGCCGATGGCGAGGACGACGCCTTCGGCGACGTCGGCTTTGCGGCGGTCGGCGGTGCCGAAGCGCATCGAGGCGGACGCGTCGAGCACGATCCAGGTCACGAGCACCCGCTCGGCCAACTCGACCCGAACATGGGTCTGGCCCGTGCGGGCGGTGGCGTTCCATTCGATCCGGCGGACATCGTCGCCGGGCTCGTAGGCCCGCACCTGGTTGAGCTCGCTGCCAAGACCCGAGAACGCCGAGCGGAAGTCACCCGCGAGCATCCCGTCGACCCGCCGGCCGATCGACAACTCGAGCACACGCAGGCTCTCAGCCGTGATGTCGCCCGGCCCTGGCTCCGCGGGCGTACGCTCGCGACCCAGGGCCTCCATCAACGTCTTCATACCGCCTCCCCGCCTGCTCTAGTGGTTGCTCCGGTAAGTCCGGTGCCCTTTGGCCGCGCGAAAACCGAGCAGGCCAAGGACGCAGGGAGCGCCCATACCCGAAGGTATGGGCGCGACCGAGGACGCCGGCGTGCGACGGTTTGCAGCCGGACGAAGGGTGCAGTTACCTGCCGGAGTGACCACGGGCTCTCCCCCCAGCCCCACCGTCAGGCCGCTGCCGGAGCAGTACGCCCGAAATCGATCTGCGGAGCCGGAACCGCCGCCAGCACCTCATCGAGGATCTTGTCCGCGGTGACCTCCTCAGCAAGCGCCTGATACGACAACACCAAACGATGCCGGAACGCATCCCGCACAACCGCCTCGACATCAGCCACAACCGCGTACTCACGCGAATGCAGAAGCGCCATCGCCCGCGCCCCGGCAACCACACTGATCGGGCCACGCGGACTCGCCCCATACGCCACATACGGCGCAATCGAGGCCACACCAGCATCCGCAGGCTTCCGCGTCGCCGTCGCCAAATCCACAACCCAACTGATCAACGCCGGATCCACATACACCTGCTGCACCTTCGCCTGCAACGACCGCAACTCATCAAGCGACAACACCGACTCCAACACCGCCGCCGGCTCCAACGACCGCGACACAACCGTCAACTCATGATCATGACTCGGATAATCAACCAGAATCTTCAACATAAACCGGTCGACCTGCGCCTCCGGCAACGGATAGGTCCCCTCAGACTCAATCGGATTCTGCGTCGCCAAGACCAAAAACGGCTCCGGAACCGGGAACGTGTTATGCCCAATCGTCACCTGACGCTCCTGCATCACCTCCAACAACGCCGACTGCACCTTCGCAGGCGCACGATTAATCTCATCCGCCAACAAAAAATTGCAGAACACCGGACCAAGCTCCGTATCGAAATCCGCATGATCAGGCCGAAACACCCGCGTCCCGACAAGATCACTCGGCACCAAATCCGGCGTGAACTGAACCCGCTTAAAACTCCCACCCAACACCGCAGCCGTCGACTTAATCGTCAACGTCTTCGCCAAACCAGGAACACCCTCAATCAACAAATGCCCACCCGCCAACAAACACACCAACACCCGCTCCAACATCTGCTCCTGCCCAGCAATCACACGCCGAATCTCGTACAAAGCCTCCTCAAGCTTCCGCAACAGCGGATCATCAGAAGGCGTAATGATCTGATACTCGCCCAAACGACCCTCCTCGCACTCGGTCGGACACAAGAAACCACACGATTCTAAGTGCGGCCTCAGAAACGTGTTCTGTTGGCTTGTTGCCGGCCTCTGCCCGAGTCAACCGCGTAAGCGGTCAGGCGAGCACGAAGACGAGATGCTGCGCGTGTTTCGCGGCCGGCGTCGCCGACACGTCACCAGTCTTGCCGCGGTACTTACCGGTGCCGCCTGTAATCGCCAGCGCAAAGGTCTTGGCGTTGAAGTTGAACTGGCCGGCGCCGACGAGACTGTTGCCGCTCAGCAGGTACGCCGCGTCGCAGAACGCGTTCTTGTTGTAGCCGTACTGACACGTGAACGTTGCTGACCCGACGTTCTTCTTGAGGTTCGGGTCTGAGTAGAGCGCGAAGACGAATATCGCCCGATCGCCCGGAAACGGGCCACTTCCGCCTCCCTGCGTCGGCGTGGTCGTGTCGTGGAAGTTGCCGAACGGATTGCTGCCCTTGCCGCGCGTCCGGTCATCCGAGTGGTTGAGGAATTGCTCCTGCGTGGCGAGGGAGTAGATGACGAGCTTTTGCGGCTTCGTAGCTGCCGAACTGGACGCAGCCCCGAACAGCGCGGCGCCAATGATCGAGGTCGCCAGTACACACAACGCCGTAGAAGACACTACGCGGGAACCGCCAATGCCACGCTTCACGAATGCTCCTTCCAGTCCCGATGGTCGATTGGTGGGCATGTAGCTGCTTGCTGGTCCGGGCTGGCTGCACCTATTCTAGCCTGGGCCCTGGGCCTGAGAACCAAACCTAGCCCCCAGACCTAAGAAACTCCTGTGAAGTCGGAGCCGGGTCGATTGCTGCGCCGAGAGAGGTTCTACGCGGCTTTGCGTTGAGAGGCCAGCTCGAGCGCGGCCCCCTCACGGAGGCCCCCGCGGCCGACTCGCAACGGAATGTCGATCCGCTCCTGCAAGGCGGCGAGGATCACCGCTCCTGCGGCCAGTGTGCTGAGTCGGCCCGGATCCAAGTCGTAGGTGAGAGAGATCTCATCTGCCGGGGTCGTGGCCAGACGCGCCAGGGCGCGGTCGAGCTCGTCGGGGCCGAGGATCGTGCCGACGAGCGACCGGAGTGACCGTGCGCTGCCGCCGACAGCGAGAGCGACTCGGGCGGCCGGCGGCGTGAATCCGTCGAGAGCCTTCTCGACCTGCGCGCGCGCATCGCGGAGAGCCGCTCTCCCGGGAGGGTCGTCGGCGAGGCAACGGCTCGCGAGTCGCCGCGAGCCGATGTCGATCGACCGCGTCCAGGCCACGCCTCCGAGGATGGTGCCGACTGTGACCTGGGCCGAGCCGCCGCCGACGTCGCACACGGAAACAACGTCGTCGTCCCCGATGCCTCTCGCCCTCGAGATCGCGCCGACGAAGGCGAGCCGCCCCTCCTCTTCGCCCGACAGAAGTCGCACGGGGACCAGCGCGGCTGCAGCGAGCCGTTCGAGCAGTTCGTTGCCGTTCGCGGCCTGGCGGCCCGGGCTCGTGACGAGCACCTCCACCTGGTCGACGTGCTCGCGCCGGGCGATCTTGACGAACTCGGTCACGCAGCTGGCTGCCTCCTCGAGCTTCGGCTCGGGAATCGCGCCGTCGCGCTCGACGGCAGCGCCGAGCCCGATGACCGCACGCCGCTGGTCGACTGTCTCGTCGCCGCGCGCGACGAGCAGACGGACCGTGTTCGACCCGACGTCGATGAC
The DNA here is from genome assembly GCA_963781315.1 of uncultured Actinomycetes bacterium. GTDB lineage: Bacteria > Actinomycetota > Thermoleophilia > Gaiellales > Gaiellaceae > PALSA-600. The sequence continues at coordinate 165,716 of CAWAFJ010000001.1, forward strand.
CCCGACCGGCACCGTCTTATGATGACGAAGCCACATGTCGGCGTTCCTCAGCGGCCTCGGGCGAACCAGCGGGCGCGCTCGCGACGCCGCATGAAGACCGCCTGAGCCGACCGTCGGCGCTCGCCCTTCTCGGGGTGCACGCGTTCCCACGAACCGTCGGGGCCGAGCTCCCACGCCTGGGAGTTGTCCGCGAGCAGCGCCTTGAAGATCGACTCGATCTCCGTCCGCACGTGGCCGGCCTCGACCGGGGTGACGACCTCGATCCGGTGGTCGAGGTTGCGCGCCATCAGGTCGGCGCTGCCCAGCAGGTAGGTCTTCTCGTCGCCGGCCTCGAAGCAGTAGAGGCGGCTGTGCTCGAGGAAGCGGCCGAGGATCGAGCGGACGCGGATCCGGTCGCTCAAGCCCGGGGACGCCCGGCCGGAGCGTGCAGACCGCCCGCACGATCAGGTCGATCTCCGCGCCGGCCTGCGATGCCTTGTAGAGCTCGTCGACGATCGACGGGTCGGTGAGGTTGTTGACCTTGATCCGGATCCGGGCGTGCTTGCCTGGCGGCTGCGGCCTCGGCGACGGCGCGGATGTGCTCGCACGAGCCCTTTGCGGAGCGTGAACGGGGCGACGAGGATCTTCCGGAACTTTGTCGGCCGGCCGAAGCCCGTGACGAAGTTGAACAGGTCGGCGACGTCGGCGGCGATGTCCGGATCGGCCGTGAACAGGCCGACGTCCTCGTACAGGCGTGCCGTCGTGGCGTGGTAGTTGCCGGTGCCGATGTGCACGTAGCGCTGGAGGCCCGTCGCCCTCGCGGCGGACGACGAGCGTCGTCTTCGCGTGGATCTTCAGGTCGGGAAAGCCGTAGACGACGTGGACGCCTGCCTCTTCGAGCGCGCGCGCCCACTCGATGTTCCGCTGCTCGTCGAAACGCGCCTTCAGCTCGACGACGCAGACGCTCTGCTTGCCGTTCTCGGCCGCCTCGATCAGCGCCGGCGCGAGCGCCGAGTCGTGGCTCGTCCGGTAGACGGTCGTCTTGAGCGTGACGACCTTGCGGATCCTTGGCCGCCGCTCTGACGAACGACTCGACGCTCGTCGCGAACGAGTCGTACGGGTGCTGGACGACGATGTCGCGGTGCGCGATCTCGGCGAACAGGCTGCCGTCCTTCGGGTTCGCGAGGCGGCGCTGCGTGTACGGCACCCACGGCTCGTACTTGAGGTCGGGGCGGTCGATGTCGTAGAGCTGCGACAGGTCCGCCAGGTCGAGCAGGCCCTGAATCGGGTAGACGAGGTCGGGGTGTGCGGGCAGCCGCTCCTCGAGCCGCTTGAGCATCGCGCTCGAGATCGAGCTCGACACCTCGAGCCGCACGACGGCGCCGAAGCGGCGCTTCTGGAGCTCGATCTCGACCGCGATCGAGCAGGTCGTCCGCGTCGTCCGAGATCTCGGTGTCGCCGTCGCGAGTGACGCCGGAAGGCGGCCTGCTCGACGATCTCCATCTCGGGGAAGAGCCAGCCGAGGTAGTGCGCCGATCACCTTCTCGAGCGGGATCAGGAGGCCGCGCGAGCCGACCGAGACGAATCGCGGCAGGCCCTCGGGCACCTTCACGCGCGCGAAGCGCTCCTCGCCGCGTCTCGAGGTCGCGCACGATCACGCCGAGCGAGAGCGACAGGCCCGAGATGTAGGGGAACGGCTGCCCCGGGCCGACGGCGAGCGGCGTCAGCACCGGGTAGATCCGGTGCGCGAAGCGTCGCCTCGAGCTCCTCGAGCTCCGCCTCGGTCGCGTCGTCGACGGTGCCGACCAGGATCCCCTCGTCGGCGAGCGCAGGGCGGAGCTCGCGGCGCCAGAGCTCGGATTGGCGCGCGGTCAGCTCGAGCACGCGCTGCCGGACCTCGGCGAGCGTCTGCTGCGGCGTCCGGCCGTCGGGCGAGCGCACACCGAGCCCGGCGGCGACCTGGTCGAGCAGCCCCGCGACCCGGACCATGAAGAACTCGTCGAGGTTCGACGAGAAGATCGCGCAGAACCTGACCCGCTCGAGCAGCGGCTGGTCCGGATCGGCCGCGAGGTCGAGCACGCGCGCGTTCAGGTCGAGCCAGGAGAGCTCTCGGTTGAGGAGCTGGTCCGGGGAGCTTTCGTGAACGAGTCGCTGGGTCGTCGCCAACGCTCTCACATCATGCCCGCAGATCGGTGAACGAGCGGTGTCGATTTGGTTACTGCGTCCGTCTCGCGGGCGCCGAACTATGCTCCGAGCGATGCGGAACGACCGCCTGCTCGCCGCGCTCGCCGTCGTCGCCGGGATCGTCGTTGATCGTCGATCGCGGTCATCTACTGGGCGGAGCCGGCGAAGTCGCTGCCCGGCTTCTTCCCCGGTCACGAGGCCGGGTCGAGCCACCACCACGTGAAGCACGGCATCGCCGCGTTCCTGCTCGGGCTCGCCTGCCTCGTCTTCGCCTGGTTCCGCACGGGCCCGAAGACGACGCTCGCCCACGTGATCTTCGCCTCGCTGATCTCCTACCCGCAGGCGATCGTCCTCGGGCTTCTCCAGGGCGTCTCCGAGCTCTTCCCGATCTCGAGCCTCGGCCACAGCGTGATCCTGCCGCGGCTGCTCGGCTGGAACATCCACCAGAACGACGAGTACTTCGTGACGTTCCTCGTCGCGACCCACCTCGCGACGGCGCTCGTGCTGCTCGGCTTCTTCTGGCGCGACTGGGTGCGGATCGTGAAGGGGCTCGGCCGCTCGCTGCGCGACCGCGGCATCGATCCGGACGACGCGGATGCGAAGCTCGGCTGGCTGCTCGTCGTCGGCACGATCCCGGCGGGGATCCTCGGGCCTGCTGCTCGAGCACAAGCTGCGACACGTCTTCGCCTCGGCTCCGTCCGCGGCGGCGTTCCTGATGCTGAACGGCGTCTTGCTCTACGGCGCCGAGCTGCTGCGCCGGCGCGCGCCGCAGACGGACTCCGACGACGACGTGCGCATCGCGCGGCAGGTGACCTGGCGCGGCGCCGTTCTTCGTCGGGGCGCGCAGGCGCTCGCGCTCATTCCCGGCTTCTCGCGCTCGGGCGCGACGATGGGCGGCGGGCTGCTCGTCGGCCTCTCGAACAAGGACGCGGCGCGGTTTGCGTTCCTGCTGGCGACGCCGATCATCGGCGCCGCGGCGATGCTCAAGCTGCCGGAGCTCTTCGGGAGCGCGGGCGACGGAGTCCGCGGCCAGGCGCTCGTCGGCGCTGCTCTGCTCTGCCGTCGACCGCGTATCTCGTGGTCCGCTTCCTGATGCGGTACTTCGAGACGAACACGCTGATGCCGTTCGCGATCTACTGCTTCGTCGCCGGCCTCGGCGCACTGTCTACTTCGCCGTCAGCTAGGCCGAGGAACGAGGACGAGACGATCGCGGCGAGCCCGAGCACGAGGCCGCCGACGACGAGCGCGAGCGCAACGCCGTCGCGAGAGATGAGCGAACTCACCCTCGGCCAGGGCCCGCTCGACAGCGCGCACCCGGGTATGCCCGATCCAGATGAAGGCGAGCCCGACCAGGCCGAAGCCCGCGCCGACGACCTGATACGGCCACGCGGTGACATCCGAGACGCCCGGCACGACCCGGCCGAGCCCAACGCCGACGGCGATTGCGGTCAGGCCGGTGCGCCACCAGGCGAGGTACGTCCGCTCGTTCGCGAGCCGCGTCCGCCGGGTGGCGTCTCGCGTCTCGTCGAAGCTCACGGCGCCGGCGGGATGGCCGCGTCCGACAACTCGCGGTACTCGCCGGTCACGAGGTAGGTGACCTGCTCGCCGATGTCGACGGCGTGGTCGCCGATCCGTTCGACGCAACGCGAGATGACGAGCATGCGCAGGCCGTACTCCCGCTCCTCCGGCGAGTCGCCGAGCGAGAGGACGTCCTCGATCGCGTGGCGGTTTGCCCGGTCGATCAGCTCGTCGAGGTCGTTGAGCGAGCTTGCCTTCTCCGCGTCGCGGTCGGCGAAGGAGTCGAGCGCGACGCGGACCATCTGCTCCGCACGCTCGCCCATGTCCTCCAGCGAGTTGAGGATCGCCTCGCCGCTGACGTCGAGCCCGCCCATCAGCTTCGTCAGCTTGGCGACCGTGACGCTGTAGTCGGCGATGCGCTCGAGGTGGAGGTTGACGCGGAGAACCGCGAGCACGAGCCGGAGATCGCTGGCGACCGGCGTCTGCCGGGCGAGCAGCGATTGCACGCCCTCCTCGATCTGGAGCGAGCGACGGTCGATCTCGATGTCGAAGCCGATCACCTCGTCGGCCAGCTCGTCGTCGCCGCGGGCGAGCGCGTTCAGCGCCGAGCGGAGGACGCGGAGGACGACGGCCCCCTCCTCCTGGAGCGCTGCCTCGAGCTGCGAGAGCTCCTCGTGGAAAGGCTGCCTCATCCGAAGCGTCCGGTGACGTAGCCCTCCGTGCGCTCGTCGGAGGGCTGCGTGAAGATCTTCTCGGTCGAGTCGTACTCGACGAGGATGCCGTGGCGGCTGCCGTCCTCCTCGAGCTGGAGGCTGAAGAACGCGGTCATCTCGGCGACACGTGCGGCCTGCTGCATGTTGTGGGTGACGATCACGAGCGTGTAGTCCTTCTTCAGCTCGTGCATCAGGTCCTCGATCGCCTGGGTCGAGATCGGGTCGAGCGCGGAGGCCGGCTCGTCGAGCAGCACCACGTCGGGCTCGACGGCGATCGCGCGGGCGATGCAAAGGCGCTGCTGCTGTCCGCCGGAGAGGCCGAGCGCCGAGCGCTTGAGGCGGTGCTTGACCTCGTCCCAGATCGCCGCTCGCTTCAGCGCCTGCTCGACGCGGTCGTCGAGGTTGTCCTTCATGCCGAGGATCCGCAGGCCGTAGGCGACGTTGTCGTAGATCGACTTCGGGAACGGGTTCGGGCGCTGGAAGACCATGCCGATCCGGCGGCGCACCTCGATCGGGTCGACGCCGGGGCCGTAGAGGTCGATGCCGTGGTAGAGCAGCCTGCCCTCGATGCGCACGCTCGGGACGAGGTCGTTCATCCGGTTCAGGCAGCGAAGGAACGTCGACTTGCCGCAACCGGACGGCCCGATCAGCGCGGTGATCGAATTCTTGTAGATCTCGAGCGACGCGCCCTTGATCGCGAGCGCCGCACCGTACGAGACGGAGAGGTCGTCGATGTCGAACACCGTCTCGCGCTTCGTCGGCGCAGGCGGGAGTGTGGCGACGCTCGAGGGGTGCAACCCTGGGAGTGCTCGGACATCGGGGGCTCCACGATGCTCACGGTAACGAGTGTCGCATGGCGCTGCGCATCGCGTGGGGTGGACAGGATGTGAACGTCATGTGACGGAGTGGTGACAGGCCCTACCGCTTGGTGGACCCTGTGGAAAGCTGCCGACCGTGGAAGCCGCCGCCGCTCCGCGAATCGGCCCTGCGCCGGACACGGCATCGCGTCGACCGGATCGGCGACTTTGCGCTTGCGGGCCTGGCCGGGACTGCCGCCGTCGTGGTGATGGTGATCATCGTCGGGATCGTCTGGAAGGTCATCGAGGGCGCGTGGCCCGCGATCCAGGAGTTCGGCATCTCGTTCGTCTGGGACTCGGTGTGGAACCCGGTCACGGAGGTCTTCGGCGCACGCGAGTTCATCTACGGCACGCTCGCTCACGTCGTTCGGCGCGCTGCTGTTCGCAGCGCCGCTCTCGATCGCGATCGGCCTCTTCCTCAGCGAGCTTGCGCCGCCCGCGGTCCGCGGCCCGATCGGCTCCCTGATCGAGATGCTCGCCGCCGTCCCGAGCGTCGTCATCGGCCTCTGGGGCATCTTCGTGCTCGGCCCGTTCATGCGCGTCCACATCGAGCCGTTCCTGAACCACAACTTCGGCTGGATCCCGCTCTTCTCCGGGACGCCGCAGCAGTCGGGGGTGCTCGTCGCGATCGTCGTGCTGACGATCATGATCATCCCGATCACCTCGTCGATCTGCCGCGAGCTCTTCGTGAGCGTGCCGCGTGACATCAAGGACGCCTCGCTCGGGCTCGGTGCGACGCGCTGGGAGATGGTCCGAGGCGTCGTCATTCCCTACGTGAAGGGCGGCATCGTCGCAGCGGTCACGCTCGGCCTCGGCCGCGCGCTCGGCGAGGCGATCGCGGTCACCCAGGTGATCGGCAACAGCCTCCAGCCGCTTCACCTCTCGCTGTTCGGCGTCGGGCAACACGCTCGCGAGCCAGCTCGCGGGCAGCTATCAGAGCGCGCCCACGAACATCGAGGTCGCGTCGCTCGTCTACCTCGGGCTGATCCTGCTCGCGATCACGTTCGTCACGAACCTCGTGGCGCAGCGCATCGTCCACCGCTTCGACCTCCAGCGCGCGGGAGGGAAGTGATGGAGACGCTCTCGCTCCAGGCGCGCGGGCGTTCCCGCCGGCGGCTGCTGGTCAATCACGTCGCGGTGGGAGCGGCCGTCGTCGCGGCCCTGATCGCCGTCACGGTCCTGTGCGTCCTCGTCGGCTCGGTGTTCGCCAAGGCGTTCCACGCGCTGAACTGGGAACTGTTCACGAAGGGGCCGGCCGTGTTCGGCGAGACGGGCGGCGGCATCGCGCCCGCGTTCGTGGGGACGATCATGCTCGTCACGATCGCCACGGCGATCGCGGTGCCGATCGGCGTGCTGCTCGCGATCTTCGTCAGCGAGTTCGCCTCGCGGCGGATCGGGCGGCAGATCACGCTCTGGCTCGACGTCCTGAACGGCTTCCCGTCGATCGTCATCGGGATCTTCGTCTTCGAGCTGATCGTGAAGACGACGTTCCTCGGCTACGGTCATCAGCAGAGCGCCTGGGCCGGGGGGTTCGCCCTCTCGATCGTCATGATCCCGCTCGTCTCGCGGACGACGATGGAGGTGCTCGCGCTCGTGCCGAACCACCTGCGCGAGGCGAGCTACGCCCTCGGCGTGTCCAAGTGGCGAACCGTGTTGAGCGTCGTCGTGCCGACGCGCGCTCGGCGGCATCGTCACGGGCACGACGCTTGCCGTCGCCCGCGCCGCCGGCGAGACGGCTCCGCTGCTCTTCACCTGCTCGATCTTCGGCCAGACCGTCAGCACGGACCCGTCGAACTCGGTGGCGTCGATCCCGGTGATCATCTTCGAGTACTCCGAGTCGCCCGACCGGAATCTCAACGCCCAGGCGTGGGCCGCGGCCTTCGTGCTGATCGTCTTCGTGCTCGTGACGAGCCTCATCGCGCGCGTGATGCTCGACCGCTCGCGCCGCAAGCTCGGCGCGACGCACTGAAGGCTCGCGCGAGCCGGCTCACCAGCTCGGTTCGACCAGCCCGTCACCGGGCCTCGGTCCAGCCCTTCCACGGTCCGCTCGCGGACATGACGCTCGCGCCGCGCACCACTGACCAGGCACCCACTGGAAGCATGCAAGGAGCCTAGGACAACTGACGCAGGAATGTTGGAAGCCAGGACCGGATGGCACTCGTGGCAGCGATTTGCGCTTCTTCCGCGGCCGCGGTTGCGCTGCTCGTCACGGCGGCGGCAGGCGCGAAGCACTCGGTCGACCGTGCTCAACGGCGCCGGCAGCACGTTCGTCTCGCCGCTCGTCTCGACATGGACGCCGGCGATCGGCTCGGCGTTCGACTACACGGTTCAGTACAGCGCCGATCGGCTCGGGCGGCGGCATCCAGGCGATCACCAACCGCACCGTCGACTTCGGCGCCTCCGATGCGCCGCTGACGCAGGATCAGTTCACCGCGTGCAACGGCTGCGTCCAGATCCCGTGGGCGCTTGCCGGCACGGCGATCCCGTACAACGTCCCCGGGCATCGCGCTGCCGAAGCAGCACGAACCTGCATCTCTCCGGCGACGTGATCGCGAAGATCTACATGGGCCAGATCACGAACTGGAACGACCCGGCGATCAAGGCGCTGAACCCCGAGGCCACCGATGCCCGACCTGAAGATCACGCCCGTCTACCGCACCGGCAACTCCGGCACGACCTACAACTTCACCGACTACCTCTCCTCGGTCAGCCCGACCTGGAAGTCGCAGGTCGGCGTCGGGCCAGTCGGTCGCGTGGCCGGCCGGCGTCGGGGCGAGCGGCTCGGCCGGTGTCGCCGGTGTCGTCGCGAACACCCCCGGCGCAATCTGCTACGTGGACACGGCCTTCGCGCTCGCGAACAAGCTGCACTTCGCGGCGATCCAGAACCGCGGCCGGCAAGTTCATCTACCCGAGCATCCGCAACGTCGCGGCGGCCGGGGCGACGATCACGAGCGTTCCCGCCAACAACGAGCTGCACATCGTCAACCCGCCGAAGACGGCCCCCGCTGGCGTATCCGATCTCCACCTACACCTACATCATCCTCCCGACCAAGTCGTCGAACGCGACGGAGCTCCGAAAGATGGTCTTCTGGGCGCTGACGACGGGCCAACAGGGCAAGTACACGGCGAAGCTGTGGTTCTCGCCGATCCCCAAGGTCGTGCTCGTCGCGGCCGAGAAGACGCTCAAGCAGGTCCAGCCGAGCACCTAGGTTTCTGGGCATCGCCCTCCCAAACGATCGTCCTAGGGGTACGAGCCGAGGGGGCGCCGCGAGGCGCCCCCTCGGCGTTTCTCATAGGATCGGCGTGATGAGCGAGGAGACCACCCGAACCCTGATCGACGGTTACAACGACGCGTGGAACCGGCAGGACATCGATGCGATCGCGTCGTTCCACGCGGCCGATGTCGTTTTCGAGAACCACACCGCCGGCGAGCGGGCAGAGGGCGCCAAGGCCGTCCGGGATCACATCGCCGGGATCTTCGAGCGCTGGCCGTCGCTGCGCTTCCGGGGGCGGAGGCTCTACGTTGCAGATGACTTCGCGGTGAGCGAGTGGACGGCGACCGCGACGAAGCCCGACGGCACGCGGATCGAGTGGGATGGCGTGGACGTGTTTCCGCTGCGCAATGGGAAGATCGTGCGCAAGGACATCTACTCGACGTCCCACGCTCCGCGCGTCGTTTCGTAGCTGGCACCTGGAACCGGCGGCCCACGGCGGGTGTACTACAGACGGTGGAGGGCCGTCCACTCGAGGATCGCGAGCTCGTGCTCCGGGCGCGGGGTGGAGACGGTCACGCCTTCGAGGAGCTTGTGCGCGCACATCAGGAGGTCGCTTTCAGGATCGCATGCCTCATCACCGGAAGCGCCGCCGAGGCAGAGGATGCCGTGCAAGACGGGCTCGTCAAGGCCTGGGGGGCGCTCGGGCGCTTTCGCACGGATGCGCCGTTGCGGCCCTGGTTGCTCCAGATCGTTGCGAACGAGGCCCGGAACCGCCGCCGCGCGGCGGGCCGGCGCGCCGCGCTGGCGCTGCGGGCCGAGCGCGAAGGAGTCTCGGGGGACACGGCCCCGTCCCCCGAGACGGCACTCGTCTCCCGCGACGAGCGCCGCCGTCTGCTCGCGGCTCTGGACGCGCTTCCCGACGACAGCCGGCTCGTGCTGGTGTGCCGGTACCTGCTCGATCTCTCGGAGGAAGAGACAGCTGTCGCACTCGGAGTCCGGCGCGGGACGGTCAAGTCGCGAACCGCGAGGGCGCTCGACCGGCTGAGGGAGGCGTATGACTGAGCTCGATCAGATGCTCAGGTCGGTCGCTGTGGAGATCGACTGGCCGGCTACGCCGGACTTCGCCGGCCGGCTCGAGCTCGCGCCGCGGCCGGAGCGTCGTCGCCGCCGCGCTCTGTTCGTCGCGGTCGCGGCAGTCGTGCTCGCGATCGCGGTCGCCATGGCCGTGCCGAAGGCGCGGAGCTCGATCCTCCGCTTCCTCCATCTCGGAGGCGTGACCATTGAGCGCGTCTCGGTACTGCCGCCCGCAGAGGAGCGTCCGTTCGCGGCCGATCTCGGCGGACGGGTGACCCCAGCGCAGGCCGCCACTGTGCTCGGCGCGCGGTTCGCTCTGCCGCCTGCGGGGGGCGCGGCGCACCTGTACGAGCGGTACGGCGTCGTCTCGGCGCTCCTCGTGGCACCCGACCCGGTGTTGCTGAGCGAGACGCGCTTCACGGGCCTGATGAAGAAGGCGGCGGCGGGCTCGACCGCGATCGAGTGGGTCTCGATTACGCCCGGCGTGGACGGTGTCTGGATCACCGGCGCCGAGCACGTCTACATCGGCCCGGAGGCGCCGCCGCGCCTCGCGGGCGACGTTCTGCTCTGGGAGAAGGGCGGCATCACGTTCCGGCTCGAGGGGCGTACGCTCACGCGGGAACGGGCGCTCGAGCTCGCGCGGGAGATCCTCGGAACCCGCGGCGGCTGAGTGGTGTAACAGGGACGACAGCTTTGAGCGAAGGAGGAATCATGCGCTGGCTCGTCCTTGTCCTTGCACTCGCGTTTGTGCCCTCGGCCGCGGCCGCCGGGCCGTGGCTCGGCACGCTCGACGGTGGAGCCGGCCTCGCGAACGCCGCCGCGAACATCAGCTACGTCACCCAGATCCACGGCACGACGACCACCGTCACCGCCGTCCGCCGGAGCGACAACCGGGTCGTGGGGTCGACGACCGTCGCCGGCCGCTGGGGCATCCCGCTCGTGACCCTGAACGGCGGCGCCGGCGGCCTCAGCGCCGACGGTCGTGTGCTCGTTCTCGCCGAGCGATTCGATCCCACCGGGAGTCTGCGCATGACGAGCGCTTTCGCGATCCTCGGCACGAAGCCGCTCGCCATCCGGCGCACGATCGACCTGCGGGGGGACTTCGGCTTCGACGCGCTCTCACCGAGAGGCCGCACGCTCTACCTGATCCATCACGTCTCGGCGACGAGCCTCACCGCGTACCGCGTGCGCGCCTACGACCTGCCGTCGGCACGGCTGTTGCCCGGCGCGATTGCCGACAAACGCCAGGCCGGCTGGATCATGAGCGGCTTTCCGGTGGCACGCGCGACGAGCGGCGACGGGCGCTGGGTCTACACGCTGTACCAGCAGGGAGACAACTACCCGTTCGTGCACGCGCTCGACGCTTCGAACCGGACCGCCGTCTGCATCGGCCTGCCGTGGGCGTGGACAGGGCTTGCCGCCGACGAGATCATGAGTGCCAAGCTGAGCGTCGCGGGCGGGAATCTCGTGATCGCGGGCAACCAGGGCAGGGGAACGCGATTCACGCTCAACACGCACACCCTCAGAATCACTCGGTCTTAGGTCAGGCTGGGAAGACGCAGCGAACCTGCAGGCCGGCCCCGGGCGAGCTCGTCGCTTCGACGCCGCCGCCGGCTGCCGTCACGACGTGCTTGACGATCGCGAGACCGAGGCCCGTGCCACGAGACGCGCGCGCGGAGTCGGCACGCCAGAAGCGCTCGAAGAGCCGCGGAACCTCGCTCTCGGCAAGCCCGGGCCCGTTGTCAGCTGCGGTCAGAACCAGTCCGTGCGGTTCCGCGACGATCGAAAGGGTGAAGGTCGCGCCGTGCCCGGCGTAGCGGATTGCGTTCTCGGCAAGGTTCTCGGCGACGATCGTGAGCATGCGCGGGCGAAGAGGTAGATCGATGCTCGGATCGCCCTCGGCGCGAAGCTTGACGCCTGCTCTGCCGGCCGCTTCTGCGTGTTCCGCGACGACCTCTTCGAGCACGGGCAGCACGTTTGTGTATCCGAGCGCCACGATCTCCTTGCCGCTCTCGAGCTCTGACAGGAACAGGATCTCGTCGATGAGAGTGCCTGCGTTCACGACCTCGGCCTTTGCTTGTTCGATGAGCTCGTCGACGTCGGCGCCCTCCAAACCCGCGCGAGTCGAGGAGCGCGAGGATCCTCGCGAGCGGTGTCCGGAGCTCGTGCGAGACGGCGGCGGTGAATTCGGTGCGGAGCTCGTCGAACGAGAGGTCGTACGTCTGGTCGGGCTCGGTGGCTTCGGGCGCAGGGGTAACGTCCTCGTGTTCGCCGTTCTCCGGCTCACCACCCCTCCGGAAGAGCCTTGTCACCAGATCGTCACCACTCCGTCACCTGTTTCCCACCGACCGCGACACTATCGTACGGGTGTGGCGAAGATCCTGATCGTCGAGGACGACAGTGTGATCGCCGACGGTATGGCCCGGCATCTCGCCGTCGCCGGCTTCGATCCGATGGTCGTGGGTCGCGGAGAGGTCGGCCTCGCGCGCCTGCGGTTCGAGAACCCCGACGTCTGCGTGCTCGACCTGATGCTGCCCGAGCTCGACGGCTGGAAGCTGATCGAAACGGCACGGGCTGAAGGGATCGGCACCCCCATCGTCGTCGTGTCTGCTCGCGGGACCGAGCACGACCGCGTGCACGCGCTCGAGATCGGAGCCGACGACTACCTCGTCAAGCCGTTCTCGATGCGGGAGCTTGTGGCCCGGGTCGGCGCCGCGGCGCGGCGCGGCGTTCGTCCGGCGGAGGGGAAGCGTGGCGAGCCGATCGAGATCGAGGAGTTGCGGATCGATCCGCGCGAGGTCCAGGCGTTCATCGACGGGCAGAGCGCCGGCCTGACGCCGACCGAGTTCAAGCTCCTGTACACGCTCGCCCTCGACCGGGGCCGCGTCGTCACCCGCGACGAGCTCCTGCAGAAGGTCTGGGGGCGCCGCGAGACGCATCGCGACCGCACCGTCGACGTCTTCGTCAGGCGCCTGCGCCAGAAGATCGACCGCGTCGCGCCGCGGCACTCGTTCATCCAGACTCGGTTCGGGGTCGGCTACAGGCTCGAGGCCGAAGCGAAGCCGTAGGCGGAGCTTCCGTCCGCGAAGCGGACCGGTGGAGGGGGTCTTGGGGGAACCGGGAGGTTCCCCGAGCTAACCTCGGCAGGGTCTCCGTCTAAGCTCCCCGCGTGAGCCCACGCGACCGTGACGAGCCGGTGCGGCTCAACCGCATCTACACCCGCGGCGGCGACAGCGGGGACACGTCTCTCGGGGACGGCTCGCGCGTGTCGAAGCTCGATCCGCTCGTTCGCGCCGCCGGCGCGGTGGACGAGCTCAACTCCGTGCTCGGCTGGGCGCGTGACGAGGTTCCTGAGCCCATCCTCGGCAGGATCCAGAACGAGCTTTTCGACCTCGGCGCCGACATCTCGGTCCCGCACGTCGAGGGCGACCAGCGGCTCCGGGTCGCGCAGGAGCTCGTCGACCGGCTCGAGGCCGATTGCGACGACGCGAATGCGGGGCTTCCGGAGCTGACCAGCTTCATCCTGCCCGGCGGGACCGAAGCGGCGTCTCGCCTGCACATCGCCCGCGCCACCTGCCGGCGGGCCGAGATCGAGGTCATCGACGCAGCCAGGACGCGCCCCGTCAACCCGCTCGCCGCCGTGTATCTGAACCGGCTCTCGGACCTGCTCTTCATCCTCGCCCGGGTGCACGCGGGCGAGCACCAACCGCTCTGGCGTCCAGGGGGCTAGCGCCCCGGCGCGACAACGTCGGGACGGGGCGCTTGTCTTGACAGTCCGGCTACCCGGTGATGACGAACGTGTCGGCCGAGTTGTCGGAGTTGTCGCCCCCGATGCTCGTGACGCGCACGTAGCCTCGCGCACCCGCGTACACACCTGTTCCGCCGACGATAGGCACGTCGAACTCGTTCGACTGCGGAATCCGGCCAACGATGGTGATCTGGCCGCCAGCGAGCAGGGCGGCGCCGGTGCAGACCTGTGACACCTGGCCCTTTTCGATGTTGACCTTCGTGATCGTGCACATGACCTCGAGCGTTCCGGCGTGCGCGCCGCGCTTGGTTCCCTTCCACTTGTAGAAGTCGCTTTCGAGCACGAATCCCTGACCGGGCTTCGGTGGGCTCGAGAAGGTCATGTCGAGGCCGCCCGTGCCCACAAACGAGTTTCTCGACTTCCAGCAGCGAGATCTTCTGCGGCTTGACCGCGGCGCCCGACGTCGCGACGACCGCCAGCGCGCTCAACACGAGCGACACCCGAACAACACCTTTCATGCCTGGACCTTGCACCCTTCCCCCTTTGTTGGTTTGCGACGACCCTACTCGACACTTTCGCGCGCCTGTCGCTTCGAGTCGTGACGCTCGTAGAATGGCCGCGATGGCCGGCGCGGAGCATCGCGAGCTGCGCTCGACGATCTCGGGCATCGAGGTCGCGCCGCTGTACGGCGCGGGCGATGTGGCGATCGACCCGGATCGCGACCTCGGAGACCCGGGCGCGTACCCGTTCACCCGCGGCGTGTATCCCTCCATGTACCGCGGCCGGCTCTGGACGATGCGCCAGTTCGCGGGCTTCGGAACTGCCGCGGAGACGAACGAGCGCTTCCGCTACCTGCTCGAGCACGGGCAGACGGGGCTCTCGACCGCATTCGACATGCCCACGCTGATGGGCTACGACTCGGACCATTCGCGCTCGCTAGGCGAGGTGGGCCGCGAGGGCGTTGCGATCGACTCGCTCGAGGACATGGAGACGCTGTTCGCGGGGATCCCGCTCGGAGAGGTCTCGACGTCGATGACCATCAACTCGCCTGCGGCGATTCTGCTCGCCTTCTACGTCTGCGTCGGCGAGGAGCAGGGGGTCGCACGCGATCGCCTGAGGGGCACCGTGCAAACGGACATCCTCAAGGAGTACATCGCCCAGAAGGAGTTCATCTTTCCGCCCGCCGAGTCGCTCCGGCTCGTGACGGACATGATCGAGTGGTGCACGCGCGAGCTCCCGCAGATGCACCCGGTCTCGATCTCCGGCTACCACATCCGCGAAGCCGGCTCGACCGCCGCTCAAGAGCTCGCGTTCACGCTCGCGAACGGGTTCACCTACGTCGAGTGGGCGCTCGAACGCGGGCTCGACATCGACGAATTCGCACCGCGGCTCTCGTTCTTCTTCAACGCGCACATCGATTTCTTCGAGGAGATTGCGAAGTACCGCGCCGCCCGCCGCATCTGGGCGCGGGAGCTTCGCGACCGCTTCGGGGCGAAGGAGCCTCGATCGTGGCTGATGCGCTTCCACACGCAAACCGCCGGGGTCTCGCTCACCGCGCAGCAGCCGGAGGTCAACATCGTGCGGACCGCGATCGAGGCACTCGCAGCGGTGCTCGGGGGAACGCAGTCGCTGCACACCAACTCGTACGACGAGGCGCTGGCGCTGCCAACCGAAGACGCGGCCCGTATCGCGCTGCGCACGCAGCAGGTGATCGCCCACGAATCGGGAGTTGTCGACACGGCCGACCCGCTCGGCGGCTCCTACTTCGTCGAGCACCTGACGAACGAGCTCGAGCGCCAGGCGTACGAGTACTTCGACCGGATCGAGGAGCTCGGCGGGGTCGTCGCCGCCATCGAGCAGAACTTCTTCCAGCGTGAGATCGCCGAGGCGGCCTTTCGCTATCAGGGTGAGGTCGAACGCGGCGAGCGCGTCGTCGTCGGCGTCAACCGGTACGGGCTCGAGGACGAGCCCGAGCCGGCGCTTCTCAAAGTCGATCCTGCGCTCGAGCCGGAGCAGGTCGCGCGTGTTCAGTCGCTGCGGGCTCGGCGCGACGCGGGCGCCGTCGAGTCGGCGCTCGCGCGGCTGAAGGAGGATGCATCCCGCGACGACCGGAACCTGATGCCGGCGATCGTCGACGCAGCGCGCTCCTACGCCACGATGGGCGAGATGTGTGACGCGCTGAGGGACGTTTGGGGGGTCTGGCGTGAGACACCCGTCTTCTAAGTTAAGCGGGGGAACCTCCCGGTTCCCCCGAGCCCCCTCCACTGGTCCGCTTCGCGGACGAGCGCTACGCGCTGGCGTGAGACACCCGTCTTCTGAGTCAGGCGGGGAAACCTCCCGGTTCCCCAAGCCGGTGTTCTAAGGTGGCCCGATGAGCGGGAAGATCAGGGTGGTGATCGCGAAGCCAGGCCTCGACGGGCACGACCGCGGCGCGAAGATCATCGCGCGGGCGCTCCGCGATGCGGGCATGGAGGTCATCTACACCGGCTTGCACCAGACGCCCGAGCAGATCGTCGAGACGGCGATCCAGGAGGATGCGGACGCGGTCGGCATCTCGATCCTCTCCGGCGCGCACATGACGCTCGTGCCCGCGGATCGTCGACCTGCTGAGCGAGCGTGGTGCCGACGACGTGCTCGTCGTCGTCGGCGGGACGATTCCCGGCGACGACATCGTGGAGCTCAAGCGCCGAGGGCGTCGCCGAGGTGTTCACGCCCGGCGCGCCGACGAGCGACATCGTCGAGTTCCTCCAGGCGCAGGCACTCGCCTAGTGGTCACTCGTCGATGAAGATCGCCGTCTGCGTGAAGGCGGTGCCGACCGCCGGCGCGAGGATCGACCCCGTCTCCAAGCGACTCGACCGGAGCGGCGACCTCGCTCTCTCCGACTACGACTCCCACGCAATCGAGGCGGCGCTGCGGCTTCGGGAGGCCGGAGGCGATGGCGAGGTGGTTGTCGTCTCGATGGGTCCCGAGCGCGCGGCCGAGGCGCTGCGGAAGGCGCTCGCGATGGGCGCCGACCGAGCGGTGCTCGTGAGCGACCCGTCGCTTGAGGGCGCCGACGTCGTCGTCACGTCGAGGGCGCTCGCGGGCGCGCTCGCCGCGTGGGAGCCCGACCTCGTCCTCTTCGGACAGCAGTCGGCGGACGGGAACGGGGCGTGCCTCTGGGCGGCCGTCGCCGAGCGGCTGCGGCTGCCGGTGATCTCGCAGGCGGCCGAGTTGACTGTCGCCGCGAACGTGGCGAGCGGAAAGCGGCAGACCGAGGCCGGCTACGAGACGATCCGTGCGCCGCTGCCGGCGGTCGTCGCGGTCTCCGAGGCGATCAACGAGCCGCGCTATCCGTCGCTCAAGGGGATCATGGGCGCGAAGTCGAAGCCGCAGGAGGTGCTCTCGGCGGCCGACGTCGGCGGGGCCGCGGAAAGCGCGACGACGGTGCTGGCGCTCGGCCCGCCGCCGCCGCGCGGCGAGAGCAGGCGGGTCGAGGGTGACGGCGATGCCGCCGCGGCGATCGTCGAGTTCCTGGCGGAGAGGCATCTCCTGTGACGACGCTTGTCTTCCTCGAACACCGCGACGGCGCTGTGACGAAAGGGTCGCTCGGCGTGCTCGCGAAGGCCCGCGAGCTCGGCGACGCCGCGGGGGTGGTCATCGGATCGGGCGCACGCGCTCTCGCGGAGAGCGTTGGAGGCGTCGTCTTCATCGCCGACGACCCGCGGCTCGACGCGCCGCTGCCGCAGCCGCGCGTCGACGTGCTCGCAACGCTCGTGCGAGAAGGAGAAGTTCGACGCGGTGCTGTTCGCGCAGTCGGTGCTCGCGGCGGACGTGGCGGCCGGGCTGGCGGCGCGGCTCGACGCGGGACTGAACTGGGACCTCGCCGACCTGGCTGTGCGGGACGGCGTGCTCGTCGGGAAGCGGACCGCGCTCGGCGACTCGGTCGTCGTCGACGTGGGCTGGACATCGTCGCCTGCGCTCGCCGTCTTTCGCACCGGCGCCTTCGATGCCGTCGCGCCCGGCGGAAGCGCCGAGGTGCTCGAGGTCACGGTCGAGCTCGAGCCGCACTCCGTGTTGACGGAGCTCGTCGACGGCCGCGACGGAGCAGGCGGCGGGGCCGTCGATCGAGGACGCCGACGTGATCGTGGCCGGCGGTCGCGGGCTCGGCGCAGCGGAACGATTTGCCCTCGTCGAGGAGCTCGCCCGAGCGCTCGGCGGCGCGGTCGCCGCGACCCGGGCGGTCGTCGACTCGGGCTGGTACCCGTACGCGGCACAGGTCGGGCAGACGGGCAAGACGGTCTCGCCGAAGCTCTACGTCGCAGTGGGCATCTCGGGCGCGATCCAGCACAAGGTCGGGATGCAGGGCTCGGGCGTGATCGTCGCGATCAACAAGGACCCGCACGCCCCGATCTTCGAGTTCGCGGATCTCAGCGTTGTGGGCGACCTCAACGTGATCGTCCCGAAGCTGATCGAGCTTGTCCGCGCGCACAAGGCGTGATCCGGCCGGCCGACTATCCGCCGCTGCCCGTCGAGGCCGTCGTCGCGCCTGTCGATTCCGACCCGATCGAGGTTGGCGTTCTCGTCGTCGGGGCCGGACCGGCCGGGCTCGCGGCCGCTGTTCGCCTCGGCCAGCTCGCAGCGGAAGACCCAGGGCGGCTGGGCGAGATTCCGGTGGCCGTGCTCGAAAAGGGCAAGACGCCCGGGTCGCACCTGCTCTCGGGTGCCGTGATGAATCCGGGGCCGCTGCACCGTCTGCTTCCCGAGGCGCGGTTTCCGTCATACGGCGAGGTGCCGGGCGAGGCCGTGTACCTGTTGACACGCGAACGCGCGTTGCGGATCCCGACGCCGCCGACGATGCGCAACAAGGACAACGTCATCGTCTCGCTCTCGCAGCTCGGCCGTTGGCTCGGAGCGGAGGCCGAAAAGCTCGGCGCCACGATCCTGGCGGAGACTGCGGCGCACCGGCTTCTCGTAGAGGACGGGCGCGTGATCGGTGTTCGCACGGGCGACAAGGGCCGCGGCCGCGACGGCGAGGAGCTCGCGCGGTTCGAGCCCGGGTCGGACGTGCGGGCGGGCGTGACGATCCTCGCCGAAGGGACGCAGGGCCACCTGACTGGGGCGGCGATCGATCGCTTCGGCCTCGGTGGCGCGAACCCGCAAGTGTGGGCGCTCGGCGTGAAGGAGGTGTGGAAGGTCGCGAGGCCGCTTCGCCGTGTGATCCACACGATGGGCTGGCCGCTGCGAGCGGGCGCCAGGTTCCGCGAGTTCGGCGGCTCGTTCGTTTACCCGATGGGCGAGGACATGGTCTCGCTCGGGATGGTCGTCGGGCTCGACTACGCCGACTCGGAGCTGTCGGTGCACGACCTCCTGCAGGAGCTGAAGGGTCACTCGCTCGTGCGCGGGATCCTCGACGGCGGCGAGCGCGTCGAGTGGGGAGCGAAGACGATCCCCGAGGGCGGATTCTTGTCGCTCCCGCGTGCACTCCACGCGCCGGGCTTGCTGCTCTGCGGGGACGGCGCCGGCTTTGTCAACGTGCCTGCGCTGAAAGGGATCCACTACGCGGTCGAGTCCGGTCGGCTTGCCGCCGAAGCGGCTTGGCAGTCGCTCGCAGGCGGGGAGCTCGGCGCCTACGACACGGCGGTGCACGAATCGTTTCTCTGGAGCGACCTGCGCAAGGTGCGGAACATGCGACAGGCGTTCGCACATGGGCTGTGGGCCGGCGGTGCGGCCGCGGGGCTGATGACCGCGACGAAAGGAAGGCTTCCGGGTGGTGACCACAGGGTGGAGCGCGATGCCGAGCAGCCGGTTGCGCCGGCGGGCGGAGGTGCGGGATATCCGGTCGCCGACGGGCGGCTCACATTCGACAAGCTCTCATCGGTCTTCGTCTCCGGTAACAAGACCCGGGACGACCAACCGAACCATCTCGGCGTGCGAACGACGGTCCCGCGTGAGCTCGCCGAGCTCTGGGTGCACATGTGTCCGGCGGGCGTCTACGAGGTCGGCGCGACGAACGACGACGGCACCGTCGAGGTGCGCCTTTCACCGTCGAACTGCGTCCAGTGCGGCGCGATCTCCGCGAAGGGCGGTCGCCTCACCCCGCCGGAAGGTGGCTCCGGCCCCGAGTACACGCTGACGTGATCACCTCGATCGACAACGCGCGCGTCAAGGAAGTTGTGCGGCTGCGGACCGGCCGGGAACGGCGGCGGAGCGGTCTCTTCATTGCCGAAGGGCCGCGCGAGGTCGAGCGCGCACGCGCCGCCGGGCTCCGGATCGTGGCCACCTACTTCGCGCCTGAGCTCATCGAGTGGTTCGAAGGCGAGCCGGTCAGCACACGTGTGCTCGCGAAGATGGCCTACCGGGCGAATCCCGAAGGAGTGCTTGCCGTCGTCGAGGCCCCTGACCGCGAGCTTCTCGCCGGCGGGAGTCTTTACCTCGTCGCTGTCGGTATCGAGAAGCCGGGAAACCTCGGCGCGATGGCGCGGTCCGCGGACGCCGCCGGTGCCGACGCGCTCGTCGTCGCGGACGCCCCCGCGGATCCGTGGAACCCGAACGCAATCCGCTCCTCGACCGGCGCCGTCTTCACGCTCCCGGTCGTCGAGGCGTCGCTCGACGACGTCCGCCGGCTCAGCGTGCAGCTCGTCGCGGCGGTCGTGGACGCGCCGACCCGGTACACCCATGCCGACCTCCGGCGGCCGACCGCCGTCGTCGTCGGTGCCGAGGACAAGGGACTCGCGGGGCGGTGGCGGGAAGCCGCCGACGTCGCGGTCTCGATTCCGATGGCCGGCCGGGCAGCCGACAGCCTCAACACGGCGACCGCCGCCTCCATCCTGCTCTTCGAGGCGGTTCGCCAGCGTGGTTGACCGCGACGACGTCCTCCGTGCCCGCGACACGATCGGCGGCCGCCTGCAACGCACGCCGATGCTCTCCTCGAGAACGCTCGGTGCTCGGCTCAAATGCGAGCTCTTCCAGCGCACCGGCTCCTTCAAGCCGCGCGGTGCGCTCAACAAGATCAGCTCGCTGACCGAGGACGAGAAGCGCCGAGGCGTGATCGCGATCTCCGCGGGGAACCATGCGCAGGCGGTGGCGTTCGCAGCAGCGGAGGAGGGGATCGACGCGCTCGTCGTCATGTGGAACGGCGCCTCGGAGCAGAAGATCGCTGCGACCCGCGGCTACGGCGCAACGGTCGATCTCGAGGCCGACGACCCCGCCGGGGCGTTCGAGCGCCTCGCGGAGTTGCTCGCGGAGACGGGCCGCGTGCTCGTGCATCCGTTCGACGATCCGGTCGTGATCGCCGGCGCCGGAACCGTCGGGCTCGAGATCGAGGAGGATGCGCCCGACGCCGATGCGGTGATCGTCGCGGTCGGCGGCGGCGGTCTCGTCTCCGGCATCCAGGCCGCGATCGGGGGCCGCACACGCGTGGTCGCGGTGGAGCCTGAGACGAGCCGGGCGCTGCACGCGGCGCTTGCCGCGGCGAAGCCGACGCCGGTCGAGCCGCGCTCGATCGCGGACGGTCTGAGCGCTCCCTTTGCCGGCGCGATCCCTGTCGAGATCTGCCGTGGCATCGAGACCGTGCTCGTGACCGAGGACGAGATCGAGCATGCGTTTCGCTTCCTCTACGAGCGAGCCAAGCTCGCCTGCGAACCGGCGGGCGCCGTGGCTGCGGCGGCTCTGCTGAGCGGGAAGGTGACGGCTGCGCGGCCGGTCGTCTGTCGTCAGTGGAGGCAACGTTTTGGCGGAAACCGCCTCTGCTATCCTGGCCCGGCGATGAAGGCAGACATTCATCCCGAGTACGTTCTCTCGACCGTGCACTGTTCGTGCGGGAACAACTTCGTCACGCGTTCGACGAAGTCCGAGCTGCACGTCGAGATCTGCGCGCAGTGCCACCCGTTCTACACCGGCAAGCAGAAGCTCGTCGACACGGGCGGTCGCGTCGAGCGCTTCCAGAAGCGGCTCGAGAAGGCCGGCCGCACCGCGCGCCGAATAATGTCGGCGCAACATCGGCGGCCAGGCCGTCCTCGAGGGCGTGATGATGCGCGGTCCGCGCAACTGGGCGGTCGCCGTGCGCAAGCCGGACGGCGAGATCGCGCAGGTCGCCCGCGAGATCGACCCGCTGATGGCACGCCACTGGGCGCTGCGGCTGCCGGTCGTCCGCGGGGTCGTCGCGCTCGGAGAGTCGCTCGCGATCGGCTTCCGTGCGCTCTCGGTGTCGGCGAACTACGCGGCGGCCGAGGAGGCCGAAGGAGACACCGAGCCGGCCGAGATCGGCCGCTGGGCGCTCGTTCTTCTCGTTCGCGATCGCGATCGGGTTCGCCCTGATGATCTTCAAGGTCGGGCCCGAGCCTGCTCACCGACCTCCTCCCGATTCGACGGGCCGTTGTTCGTGCTCGTCGAAGGGCTCATCCGGGTCACGGTCTTCGTCGTCGTATCTCGTCCTGCTCAGCATGATCCCGTCGCTGCGGCGCGTGTTCCAGTACCACGCCGCCGAGCACAAGGCGATCAACGCCTACGAGGCCGGCGAGGAGCTCGACGCCCGAGATCGTGCAGCGGTACTCGCTGATCCACCCGCGCTGCGGCACTGCGTTCCTGCTCTGGGTGATGGTGATCGCGTCTTCGTTTTCACGCCGTTCGGACGGCTGCCGTGGTACTGGCTGATCGTGACCCGGATCGCGTTCCTGCCGCTGATCGCCGGAATCGCGTACGAGCTGATTCGCTTTGCGGGCAAGCACGGCGACAACCGTGCGCTGATGACCTGCTCGCGCCCGGCCTCTGGCTCCAGCGGCTGACGACGCGCGAGCCGACGCTCGACCAGCTCGAGGTCTCGATTCGCGCGCTCGAGGAGGTCCTCTCCCACGAGGGCGCGCTCGTTCCTGCCGATCGACGTGTGGAGGTGATGGCCTGATGGCGACGCAGCGCAAGGCCGAGGTCGTCTGGCACGGGAACCTGATCGAGGGGGAGGGCACGATCGTCTCCGTCGACGAGCGGCGCGCTGCCGCGGCTCCCGGTCTCGTGGGCGTCACGCGTCGGAGGAGCCGAACGGCAAGACGAGCCCCGAGGAGCTGATCGCCGCGGCGCACGCCGCCTGCTTCTCGATGGCGCTCTCGGCGCGGGCTCGCCGAGGCCGGCTTCACCGCCGGAGACGCTCGAGACGTCGTCGACCGTGACCTTCGAGCCGGGCGAGGGGATCACGACGGCGCACCTCACCGTGCGCGGCACGGTGCCGGGGATCGACGCGCGAGGAGTTCCTGGCGGCGGCCGAGGGCGCGAAGGCCGACTGCCCCGTTTCGCAGGCGCTCGCCGGGGTCGAGATCACGCCTCGACGCCGAGCTCGCGGGCTAACCTGAGCCGCGATGGCGGCCCTCGACGCACTGATCGAGGAGCTCGAGCGCTCCTACACCGAGCTGCAGGAGCGGCAGTCCGATCCTGCGGTCTACAACGACCACCGCGAGGCGGCCGACGGTCGGCCGGCGGCTGAAGGAGCTCGAAGGGCCCGTACAAGCTCGCGCAGGCCTGGCGGCAGGCGCACGCCGACCTCGAGGCGGCGCGCGGGCGACGCCGAGCTCGCGGAGATGGTTCCGGAGTACGAGGCGGACGTCGTGCGCCTCGAGGAGGAGCTTCGGCTCTCGCTCGTCGAGCGCGACCCGGCCGACGACAAGGACGTGATCGTCGAGATCCGCCAGGGGGTCGGCGGCGACGAGGCCGCGCTCTGGGCGGGCGACCTCGCGAAGATGCTGCGGCTCTACGCCGAGCGGCGCGGCTTCAAGTGGGAGGAGATCGAGGTGAACGCGAGCGAGGTGGGCGGGATCAAGGACGGCGTCTTCGCGATCAAGGGCGACGCTGCCTACTCGGTCTTCAAGTTCGAGGGCGGGACGCACCGCGTGCAGCGCGTTCCCGAGACCGAGTCGGCCGGGCGCATCCACACGTCGACCGCCACCGTGGCGGTCATGCCCGAGGCCGAGGACGTCGACGTCGAGATCGACGAGAAGGACCTGAAGATCGACGTCTACCGCTCGTCGGGCCCGGGCGGTCAGTCGGTGAACACGACCGACTCGGCCGTCCGCATCACGCACGTGCCGACCGGGATCGTCGTCGCGATGCAGGACGAGCGCTCGCAGCTCCAGAACCGCGACAAGGCGATGCGCGTGCTCCGCGCCCGGCTCTACGAGGCCGAGCGCGAGCGCCAGCAGGCGGCGCAGGCCGCGGCCCGCAAGGCGCAGGTCGGGACGGGGGAGCGCGCCGAGAAGATCCGCACCTACAACTACCCGCAGGATCGCGTCACCGACCACCGCGTGAAGGTCACGGTCCGGCTCGAGGAGGTGCTCAACGGCGACCTCGACGAGTTCACGGAGACGCTGACCTCGGAGGAGCGCCGCCGGGCGCTCGAGAACGCCTCGGCGTGACCGTCGCCGAGGCCCTGCGCGCCGGCGACGGAGTACCTCGGGCGCAAGGGAGTCGATTCGCCGCGCCTCGACGCCGAGCTCCTGCTCGGCAAGGCGCTCGACCTTTCGCGCCTCGAGCTCTACACGCAGCACGACCGGCCGCTCTCCGACGTCAGAGCAGGCGGCGGCGCGCGAGCTCGCTCGACCGCCGTGGCAGGCGCGAGCCGCTGGCCTACGTCCTCGGGGACTGGGGCTTCCGACGGCTGACGCTCTCGACGGACGCGCGTGCGCTCGTGCCGCGGCCGGAGACGGAGATCGTCGTCGAGCGGGCCTCGCGCTGCTCGCAGGGGTATCGAGCCGCGGGTCGTCGACGTCGGCACGGGGAGCGGCGCAATCGCGCTCGCGCTCGCCCAGGAGCGTCCGGACGCGCGCGTGAGCGCCACGGACGTCTCGCCCGGTGCGCTCGCGCTCGCGCGCGAGAACGCCGAGCGGCTCGCGCTCCGGGTCGAGTTCGCCGAGACGCTACCTGCTCGAGGGCGTCGCGGGGCCGTTCGACCTCGTCGTCTCGAACCCGCCGTACGTCGCGGCGGACGAGCTCGACGTCGCTCGCAGCCGGAGGTTCGCGACTGGGAGCCGCGCGGCGCGCTCGTCGACCGAGGGCCAGACCGAGCGGCTCGTGCGAACGGCACGGGGGGTGCTCGCGCCGGGCGGCGCGCTCGTGCTCGAGGCTCACGAGGCGAGCGCGCCAGGCGGTCGCCGAGCTGCTTCGCGCGGCGGGCTATGCGGGCACGACGATCACGATGCGACCTCGCGGGCCGCGAGCGAGTGGTGGAGGGGCGTTGGCAGCCGACCCAGTCGAGCGGGCGATAGATGCGATTCGGGCCGGGCGCCGGTGCTGCTGCCGACCGACACCGTCTACGGGCTGTGTGGCGGGATCGACGAAGAGTCTGTCGCGCGCCTCTACGAGCTGAAGGGCCGCGCGGGCGGCGCAGCCCACTGCGCTCCTCGCCTCGAGCGTCCAGATGTTCCTCGACCTCGTTCCCGAGATCCGCGGCCGCCCGGCGGCGATCGCGCGGGCGCTGCTGCCCGGCCCGTACACGCTCGTTCTGCCGAACCCGGCGCGGCGCTATCCGTGGCTGAACGGCGAGAGTCCGGAGACGATCGGCGTCCGCGTTGCCGACCTGCCGCCGGAGGCCCAACGCGTGCTCGCCGCTGTCGGTGCGTTGCCGCGACGAGCGCGAACGAACCGGGCGGCGCCTGCTGCGGCGATCCTCGACGACGTGCCGGAGCGAATCCGCTCGGCGTGTGCAGCGGAGATCGACGCCGGCCGCCTTCCCGGCCTCGCCTCGACGGTGATCGACTTCAGCGGCGACGAGCCGGTCGTCATCCGCGAGGGCGCCGCTCCGTCGGCCGAGGCGATCGCCCGTGCCATCAGTACGATGGCCTGACGCCCGGCCAAGGAGAGCACCATGGCGATCGCACAGGAGACGTTCGAGCAGCTGAAGACGGCGGGGCTCGCCGACATCGACCCCGAGATCGCCGAGCTGCTCGGGCGCGAGCTCGAGCGCCAGCGCGGCCAGATCGAGCTGATCGCCTCGGAGAACTTCACCTGGCCTAGCGTGCTCGAGGCGGTCGGATCGGTGCCGACGAACAAGTACGCCGAGGGCTACCCGGGCAAGCGCTACTACGGCGGCTGCGAGGTCGTCGACGAGATCGAGGAGCTCGCGCGCGGGCGCGCGAAGGAGCTGTTCGGCGCGGAGCACGCGAACGTCCAGGCGCACGCGGGCGCGCAGGCGAACATGACCGTCTACTTCGCCGTGCTCTCACCCGGCGACCGCGTGCTCGGGCTGTCGCTCGACCACGGCGGCCACCTCACGCACGGGCTGAAGGTCAACTTCTCCGGCAAGCTCTACGAGTTCCACCACTACGGCGTCTCGCGCGAGACGATGATGGTCGACTACGACGAGGTGCTCGCGCGCGCCAGGGAGGTGCGGCCGAAGCTGATCGTCTGCGGCGGCTCGGCGTACCCGCGGACGGTCGAGGCCGACAAGTTCCGCGAGATCGCCGACGAGGTCGGCGCGCTGCTGATGATGCGACATGGCGCACTTCTCGGGCCTCGTCGCGGCCGGCATCCACCCGAGCCCGGTGCCGCACTGCGACTTCGTCACCTCGACGACCCACAAGACGCTCGCCGGCCCGCGCGCGGGCTTCGTCCTCTGCCGCGAGGAGCACGCGGCCGAAGGTCGACCGCGCGAACTTCCCCGGGATGCAGGGCGGGCCGCTGATGCACACGATCGCCGCGAAGGCGGCGTGCTTCCGGATCGCCGACCACCGACGCGTTCCGCGACTACCAGCGGCAGGTCCGCGTGAACGCCGACACGCTCGCAGCGGGCGCTGCTCGGCGGCGGCTTCGACGTCCTCACCGGCGGCACCGACACGCACCTCGTCCAGCTCGACCTGCGCGCGACGGAGTGGACGGGACTGGCCGCGCAGGAGCGGCTCGAGGAGTGCAAGCTGACCGTCAACCGCAACACCGTGCCGTTCGACGAGCGGCCGCCGATGGTCGCCTCGGGCGTGCGGATCGGGACGCCCGCGGCGACGATGCGCGGCTTCGACGAGGGCGACTTCCGCGAGGTGGCGTCGATCATCGTCGACGCGCTTCAGGATGACGCCGACGTGGCCGCGCTGCAGGCGCGGTCCGAGGCGCTCTGCGACAGCCGACCGCTCTACCCCGGGTTCCGCGGGTACACGACGTACGTCGCGTGAGCCTGACCGAAGTCACGCATCCGCTTGTCCGGCACAAGCTCGGCCTGCTGCGTGACTTGCACACGACGACGGAGATGTTCCGTCGCCTTGTCAACGAGCTGACCCTGCTGCTGACGTACGAGGCGACAAAGGACATGGCCCTCGAGGAGGTCGACGTCGAGACGCCGCTCGAGTGGACGAAGGGCCAGCGGATTCCGGGCAAGAAGGTCGCCGCCTGCCCGATTCTGCGGGCAGGCATCGGGATGCTCGACGGCGTGCTCTCGCTGATTCCCGTCGCCCGAGTCGGATTCATCGGCCTCTACCGCGACGAGGAGACGCTCGAGCCGGTCGAGTACTACGTGAAGCTCCCAGCCGACATCGCCGACCGGGATGTCCTCCTGCTCGACCCGATGCTCGCGACGGGAAATTCGACGGCCGCCGCTGTCGCGATCCTCGAGCGTGCCGGCGCGAAGCACATCACGCTGATCTCGCTCATCGCCGCTCCCGAGGGCGTCGCGAACATCCAGCAGGCGTGCCCGGACGTGCAAGATCGTCGTCGCATCGATCGACTCGCACCTCAACGAGAAGGGCTACATCGTTCCCGGCCTCGGCGATGCAGGCGACAGGCTCTACGGGACGAAGTAGGCGCGCGATGACGTTCGGGGCGCGACCAGAACGCGTACCGTCTGGAGACGTAGGCCATGGTCTGGGATGAGCTGACGAACAATCTGGAGGTCGTCTGGGGAGCCCTCGTCGCGCTCGTGATCGTCGTAGCGCTGACGCCGGCGGTCGGCGGGCATGGCGCGTCTGCTCGGCGTCGTCGACCGGCCCGAAGGAGGCCGGCGGGCGAATCCGCGCGGTGTTCCGCGGCTCGGCGGGCTTGCGCTGTTCATCGGCGTCTTCGTGCCCGCGCTCGCGTTTCTGCCGCTCGGCGGCGAGATGCGCGGGATCCTGCTCGGCGCCGCCGTCGCGACGACGGTCGGCGCGATCGACGACTTTCGGGGCCTGCGCTGGTGGGAGAAGCTCGCGGGCCAGGTCTTCGCCGCGGCGATCCCGGTCGGGGCAGGGGTCTGGATGCACAGCTTCACGTTCCCGTTCATCGGCGCCCACGAGCTGCCGTTCGCCGTCGGCGCGACGCTGACCGTCGTCGCGATCGTCGCGGTGATGAACATGGTCAACTTCCTCGACGGCCTCGACGGTCTCGCTGCCGGCGTCTGCGCGATCTCGGCCGGCATCGTTCTGCGTGATCGACCTGTCGCTGGGCCGGCCGGACGCGGCGATCCTCACCGCGATCGTCTTCGGCGCCTGTCTCGGCTTCCTGCGCCACAACTTCTATCCGGCGCGGATCTTCATGGGCGACTCGGGCGCGCTGCTGCTCGGATTCACGCTCGCGTCGGTCTCGGTCGAGGGGCTGCTGAAGACCGCGGCCCTGGCGACGCTCGTGCTGCCGCTGCTCGTGCTCGCCGTGCCGCTGCTCGACACCTCGTTCGTGGTCGCCAAGCGGATCAAGCACGGCCAGCCGATCTACTTCGCCGACCGCACCACCTCCACCACCGCTTCGAGAACATCGGCTTCTCGCAGCGCCGCGCGGTCGTCTACCTCTACGCGTGGTGCGCGACGCTCGCGCTCGCGGCGCTCGCGACGCGCTTCGTCCACCCGCACCGCCACGGCCACTGGAACCTCACCAACGTCGCGATCGACGCGGTCGGTCGGCCTGCTCGCGCTCGGGGCCTCGCTCTACGTCGTCTACCTGCTCGAGATCGTCAAGCTCGCGAATCCGTTCATCCGCCGGCGCGAGGAACAGGCGCGCGCGGCAGCCGCCGAGCGACGCGTCGGCAGTAGGCTGCAACAAAGTCGGCGCGATTGCGCGCAGACAAGCCGCGCGCGCTGTCACGAACTGACGCTCTCGCGGTGCGGTATGCTCCCGGCCGATGGAGCCGGTCGCGCCCCGCTCGTTCCCCCCTGCCGAGGCGGGCGCGACGCTCATCGTGCTGACTCTCGTCGTGATCGGCGCGGCCACGCTCGATCGGCTGGGCGGCCGGTTCGGCGAAGGCCGGGCTCGATCGTCGGCGCCGTCGCTCGGCGTCCCCGTCGGCATCGCCGGGTCTACGGCCGCTACCGCAAGGCGTTCTCCTGATGCCGTCCGAGACGTTCTCGACGCCGCGCCCGGTTCCGAGCGGGTGGCTCCCGGCTCTCGGCGGGTCAGCCGTGGTCGCGCTCGCGCTGCCGGTGTTCCTGATCGCCGGCTGGCCGATCGGTCTCGTGGGCGATCGCAGCCGTTCTCTGGTTCGTCTTCGAGGCGATCGGCGTGGTCCTCGAGCACCTTCCGCTCGGGATGGGTAATCTCGCGAGCGCAGGCGTCGTGGCCGTCGGCCGGATGTTCCGAGCGGCTGGTCTGGTGGGGATCCTGATCGTCGTCACCGTCTCGGACTCCGACATAGGGTTTCCTGCGGCGATCGTGTACGCAATCGCGTTCTCGGTCGAGTTCGGGCTGTCGTTGCACGCGTACTTCGGACGGGGAGGCAGGGACGTGAGCTGAAACGGCTGCGTGGTCGCGCTGACGGCACTCGCGCTCGCGCTGCCGGCGTCCGCGTTCGCCGCCGACTTCGACCCGTCCGAGGAGTTCGAGCTCAAGCCGTGGGTCTCGATCCACCTCGGGCCGCTCGACCTGTCGATCACCAGAGGCGGTCGTCTACCTCCTGCTCGGCGCGGTGCTCACGTGCCTGATCGGGATCGTCTTCATGCGCGCGAGGCTGAGCACGTACGCCGGCCGGCGGCAGACGTTCGGCGAGATGGTCTACGAGATCGCGCAGACGCAGGTCGCCGAGATGGGGCTGCCGACCAAGGCGATCGGGCTCTGGTTCCCGTACGTGGCGACGCTGATGCTCTTCATCTGGATGATCAACATGCTCGGCTTCCTGCCGCTGCCGCTGACCGGCAAGACCTACCACGGCATTCCCGAGTGGGGGATCTACGCAGCGACATCGTCGCTCTCGGTGACGCTCGCGCTCGCGTTCATGACGTGGATGTTCACCCACATCGAGGGCATCCGGTTCAACGGGCCGCTCAGGTACTTCAAGTCGTGGATCCCGGAGGTGCCGAAGCTGCTCCTGCCGCTGATCATCCTGATCGAGGTCCTCTCCCAGTTCATGCGCCTGATCAGCCTCTCGGTCCGGCTCTTTGCGAACATGCTCGGCGGGCCACATCCTGATCCTGACCTTCATCGGCCTGATCTTCGTCTTCGAGTCGTATCTCGCCATCCCGCTCGTCGCCATCTCGTCCTCTTCTACGTCTTCGAGGTCGTGATCGTCGTCTCGATCCAGGCGTTCATCTTCGCCGCCCTGTCCGCCATCTACATCGGCTCGGCGATCGAGCCCGAACACTAAGGAGAACCTCCGCATGCTCTCTAGCTTCTATCTCGTAGCCGCCGAGGCGCCCGTCATCAGCGCCGGCAAGGCGATCGCGCTCGCCCTCGGCATCGGCCTCGGCGCGGCCGGCGCCGGCGCCGGCATCGGCAACATCTTCGGCTCGATGATCCAGTCCGTCGCCCGCCAGCCCGAGCTCCGCGGCGAGCTCCAGGGCCTGATGTGGCTCGGGTTCGCGCTCACCGAGGCCGTCGTCTTCTACGGCTTCCTCGGCGGCCTCCTCGGCTACGTCCTGGTCTAGTCAGATGCTGCTCGCCGCCAACCCCCTCATCAAGGTCATCCCGGGCCTGATGATCTGGACGCTCGTCGCGTTCGGGATCACGCTCTGTCGTCCTGAAGCGCTACGCCTTCGGGCCGATCCAGAAGATGATCGACGAGCGCCGCGACCGCATCCGCCAGACGATCGACGAGGCCGACCGCGCCCGCGAGGAGGCGCGCAGAGCCTGCTCGAGGAGCATCGCCAGCTGGTCGGCCAGGCGAAGAGCGAGGCCGAGGCGATCCTCGCCGAGACGCGCAAGGTCGCCGACGTCCAGCGCGAGCGCATGCGCGAGGAGACCGAGGAGGACCGCCAGCGCCGTCTCGAGGAGACGAAGCGCCAGATCGAGCAGGCGACCCAGCAGGCGCTCGGCGAGATCCGCGCAGGAGGTGGCGAGCCTCTCGCTGCTCGCCGCCGAGAAGATCACGCGCAAGACGCTCACCGAGCGCCGACCAGCAGCGCCTGATCGACGAGGCGCTCGCCGAGATCGACTTCTCGCGCGCTGGAGGCGAGCCGCTCATAGCCGCTGCGCACCGCATCTACGCCCGCGCGCTCTTCGACGCGGCGCAGGACAAGGGCCGCCTCGACGTCGTGCGCGTGCGAGCTCGAGCGATCTCGTCGGCGCGCTCGACGACGTGCCCGAGCTCGTCGGCGCTGCTCGTCAACCCGGAGACCGACTCGCGGCGTGAAGGCCGACGTGCTCGAGCGCGTGCTCGGCGACGGCGGACGAGCTCGTCCGCAACTTCGTGCGCCTGCTCGCCGAGAAGGGGCGCGCCGGCGAGATCCGCGAGATCGCCGCCGAGTTCGAGGCGCTCGTCGCCGCGCGAGCAGCACGTGCTCGACGTCGAGCTGACGACCGCGCACGAGCTGTCGGACGAGGAGTTCGACGGCATCCTCGGCCAGATCGAGAAGGCGTCCGGCCGGGACGTGCAGGCGACGCGCACGGTCGACCCAGACCTGATCGGGGGCATCGTCCTCCAGGCCGGATCGATGAGGCTCGACGCGAGCGTGCGCGGCCGGCTCGAACGACTACGCCAACGAGCTCGCAACGACAAGGAGTTAGACCGAATGAAGCTTCGCCCGAAGAGATCACGTCGATCCTGCGCGAGCGGATCGAGGAGTTCGACGTCGAGACGAACCTCGCCGAGGTCGGCGCCGTGCTGCAGCTCGGCGACGGCATCGCGCGCGTCCACGGGCTCGAGAACTGCGTCGCGCTCGAGATGCTCGAGCTCGACCACGGCGTCGTCGGCCTCGCGTTCAACCTCGAGGAGGACAACGTCGGCGTCGCGCTCTTCGGCGAGTGGGACAAGATCAAGGAGGGCGACCCGGTGCGGCGCACCGGCAAGGTCGCCTCGGTGCCGGTCGGCGAGGGCCTGCTCGGCCGCGTCGTCGACCCGCTCGGCAACCCGCTCGACGGGCAGGGCCCGATCGACGTCGACGGAGCGCCGCCCGCTCGAGTGCAAGGCGCCGGGCGTCGTCCAGCGCCAGCCGGTGAAGGAGCCGCTCCAGACCGGGATCAAGGCGATCGACTCGATGACGAACGTCGGCCGCGGCCAGCGCGAGCTGATCATCGGCGACCGCTCGACCGGCAAGACCGCGATCGCGGTCGACACGATCCTGAACCAGCACGACCAGAACGTGAAGTGCATCTACGTCGCGATCGGCCAGAAGGCCTCGACCGTCGCGCAGGTGTACGAGCGGCTGCGCGAGGCGGGCGCGATGGCGTACACGACGATCGTCACGGCGCCTGCCCACGAGGCCGCGCCGATCAAGTGGATGGCGCCGTTCGCCGGCGCCGCGATGGGCGAGTACTTCCTCTACAAGGGCGAGCACGCGCTCGTCATCTACGACGACCTGACCAAGCAGGCCGACGCCTACCGGCAGCTCTCGCTGCTGCTGCGCCGCCCGCCGGGCCGCGAGGCGTTCCCGGGCGACGTCTTCTACCTGCACTCGCGGCTGCTCGAGCGCGCGTGCAAGCTCTCGCGACGAGCTCGGCGGCGGCTCGCTGACGGCGCTGCCGATCATCGAGACGCAGGCCGGCGACGTCTCCGCGTACATCCCGACGAACGTGATCTCGATCACCGACGGGCAGATCTTCCTGCAGTCCGACCTCTTCTTCTCGGGCGTCCGCCCGGCGGTCAACGTCGGCATCTCGGTGTCGCGCGTCGGCTCGTCGGCGCAGACGAAGGCGATGAAGAAGGTCGCCGGCCGCCTGCGCCTCGACCTCGCGCAGTACCGCGAGCTGGAGGCGTTCGCGCAGTTCGGCTCGGAGCTCGACCAGGCGACGCAGTCGGCGCTGAACCGCGGCGAGAAGATGGTCGCGACGCTCAACCAGCCGCAGTACCAGCCGTGGCCGATGGAGGAGCAGGTCGGTCGCGCTCTACGCCGGCGTCAACGGCTACCTCGACGACATCCCGACCGAGGACGTCCCGCGCTTCCAGGACGAGCTGCGCGAGCAGCTGCGCGCCGACGGCGCGATCTACAAGACGATCCGCGAGACCGGCGACCTCTCCGACGAGACGGCCGAGCTCGCTGAACGCGGCGATCGAGCAGTTCAAGGGCATCTTCAACGTCGGCGAGTCGAGCGTCGTAGATGGCCTCGACGCAGGACCTGAAGCGGCGCGTCCGCTCGATCTCGAACACGCGCAAGCTGACGCGGGCGATGGAGCTCGTCGCCTCGGCGCGCCTGCGCCGCGCCCAGCAGCGGATCGAGGCGATGCGGCCGTACGCCGACCGGATGCTCGAGCTGATGGCGGGGACGGCGCAGGCGGCCGGCGCCGTCCGGCTGCCGCTGCTCGAGCGGCGCGAGACCGTGAAGACGGTCGCGATCGTGCCGATCACCGGCGACCGCGGCCTCGCCGGCGCGTTCAACGCCCAGGTGCTCCGCCGCGCGCTCGCGCTGATGCGCGAGGCGCAGGCCGCGGGCCAGGAGGTCGCTTCTTCAGCTCCGGCAAGAAGGCGCAGTCGACGCTGCGCTTCCGCCGCCTGCCGCTCGCCCAGGCCTGGACCGGCTTCAGCGACCGGCCGGCCTACGGCGACGCGCAGGCGATCGCGCACGCGCTCGCCGAGGCGTACGCGAACGAGGAGGTCGACCGCGTCGTCCTCGTCTACAACGCGTTCGTCTCGCCGCTCGTCCAGCGGGTGACGGTGAGCGAGGTGCTGCCGATCCCGCTCGAGGACGATCTCGCGAGGGCGCCGAGGAGGAGGCCGAACGTTCCGCACGTCGCTCGACTTCTTCTACGAGCCGGAGCCGCAGGAGATCCTCGCGCGGCTGCTCCCGGTCTACGTCGAGACCGAGCTCTACCGCGCGCTGCTCGAGTCGGCTGCGTCGGAGCAGGGCGCGCGGATGACTGCGATGCGCAACGCGTCGAAGTCGGCCGGCGAGCTGATCGACAGCCTGACGCTCGCGATGAACCGGGCCCGCCAGGCCGAGATCACCCAGGAGATCCTCGAGGTCGTCGCAGGCGCCGACGCGCTGACGCAGTAGTCGGCTCTGTCCCGGCGGAGACGCCGGCTTGACCGGCGGCTCCGCTCCGGCGCGCGTCTTCCTGAAGGTCACGGGTTGTGCCATCGTCCGCCGTTGCCGGCCGCGCGAGGAAGAAGGGGCTCGTGGGGGAAACATGGCTTCCCCACGCAGGGTCACGCAGGAGATTCTCGAAGTCGTTGCAGGAGCTGACGCTCTGACGCAGTAGGTCTTTACAGGCTGACGCAGTAGGCCTTACAGGGAGTTCATGCTTGTCTCGCCGACGCCGTCCTATACTTCGAGCGATGCCCGGTCCGCCTCGCAGTAGGCAGGAAACGACACGTTGACCACCGCGACCGAAGTGCTCGCTCCCGGCGGGGCTACGTTCGCAGCCGAAGCGCCTCTCGCCTCTTCTGGGAGCGGTTCCGCGAGGACAAGGCGGCGCTCGCCGGCGCGGTCGTGATCGGGATTCTGATCCTGCTTGCGATCTTCGGTGGCCCGCTCGCGGCGTGGGTCGACGGGCCACTCGTCTCGGAGCCGTTCACCTCGACGATGGAGGACGAGTTCGGCATCCCGAAGGGGCCGAACGCGCAGTTCTGGTTCGGCGCGGACGGCGCCGGCCGCGACCTCTTCGTCCGCACGATGTACGGAGCGCGCACGTCGCTGCTCGTCGGCGTCGTCGCGACGCTGATCGCAGTCGTGGTCGGGACCGTCGTCGGAATTTCCGCCGGCTTCTTCCGCGGGTGGGCCGACACGGGCCTCTCGCGCGTCGGCGACGTGATGCTCTCGCTCCCGACTCTGCTGATCGCGATCGGCATCGTCGCCGCGTGCAGCCTTCAGGGCTGCCTCGGCGGCGTCATCGAGCCGGGGGTCAGGGTGGTGATCGGCGTGATCGCGTTCTTCACCTGGCCCTACATCGCGCGCGTCGTCCGCAGCTACACGATCACGCTGCGCGAGAAGGAGTTCGTCGAGGCGAGCCGCTCGCTCGGCGCGAGCAACTTCCGGATCATCTTTCGCGAGATCCTGCCGAACCTGATCGGCCCGATCATCGTCTACTCGACGCTGCTGATCCCGCAGAACATCCTCTTCGAGGCCGCGCTCTCGTATCTCGGCCTCGGTGTCCCTCCCAGCACGGCCTCGTGGGGGGGAATCCTCAACGACGCGCAGTACTACTATGAGGTCGCCTGGTGGCTGATGCTCTTCCCCGGCCTTTTCCTCGTCGTGACGACGCTTGCGTTCAATCTTCTCGGAGACGGTCTCCGCGACGCACTCGATGTGCGGGCGGACCGTTGATACTGCACATCGGTGACTGTCGTTCGGCGTCAAGAGCTTTCGTCACTGCGATCCCCGCGTCGTCCGGCGCGGGGCAACAAGGGAGACACGTAACGTGAATAGACCATTGCGTAGGCTGGCCGTGATTGCGGCCACTGTGATCGTCGGAGCGGCGGTCGTCGTCGCGTCCGGCTCGGCCGGCCAGGCGAAGAGCCAGGTCTCGGCCGGTGGCACGCTCAACGACGGCTGGGAGCAGTCGTTCGGGGCCACCAACAACTTCGACCCGACCGGCGAGTACCTCGGCGACTGGTTCGGCATCGCCTCGAACCTGCTCATCCGCACGCTCGTCGGCTACAACCACGTCCCGAACGGGCCCGGCAACGTCGTCGTGCCCGACATCGCGACCGTCGTCCCGACGCTCACGAACGGCGGCATCACGAACGCCGGCAAGACGTACACGTTCCACCTCAAGCACGGCATCAAGTTCTCACCGCCGGTGAACCGCGAGGTCACCTCGCAGGACATCTTGACCGCGATGAAGCGGCTCGCGAACCCGGCCGACGGGGCCCAGTACGCGTTCTACTACTCCGTGATCAAGGGCTTCGATGTCGGGGAAGGGCAAGTCGATCTCCGGTATCAAGATCCCCGACCCGTACACGATCGTCTTCAACCTGACCGAGCCGACCAGCGACTTCCTGTTCCGGATGGCGATGCCCGCAACCACTCCGATGCCCGCCGAGGTCATGAAGTGCTTCGAGGGCCAGCCCGGCAAGTACGGCCAGGACCTCGTCTCGACGGCCGGCTACATGATCGCCGGCATGGACAAGGTCGACGTCTCCTCGTGCGATGCGATCAAGCCGGCGAGCGGCTACGACGGCCAGACGATCTACGACCTCGTCCGCAACCCGAACTACGTCGCGTCGACGGACTCGAAGGCGGCACGGGAGAACCTTCCGGACGAGTTCAAGTTCATCGTCAACGCGAGCGCTGACGACATCTACGCGAAGATCGAGGCCGGCCAGCTCGACATGGCCACCTCGAGCATCCCGCCGTCGGTGCTCAAGAAGTACTCGACCGACTCGAGCCTGAAGCAGTACTTCCATCAGAACTCGGGCGACCGCACTTGGTACATGTACATGAACATGACCCAGCCGCCGTTCGACGACGTCAAGGTTCGTGCGGCGATGAACTGGATCATGGACAAGCACGCTCTCGTCCAGGCGTGGGGCGGCCCGACGATCGGCTCGGTGGCGAACCACATCGTCCCCGACAGCCTCTTCGGCAACCAGCTCGCGAGCTACAAGCCGTACAAGACGAACGGCGACCTCGGCAGCGTCGAGAAGGCCAAGAAGGCGCTAAAGGGCTCGAAGTACGACACCAAGAACAACGGCATGTGCACAGCGAGCGCCTGCAAGAACGTGCTCCTGGTTGTCGACACCCGTGAGGTCGACACGAAGATGCTGCCGGTCGTCGTCGCAGACGCGGCGAAGATCGGGATCACCTTCAAGCAGCGGGTCGTCAAGGGCGCCTATCCGACGCTCCAGACGCCGAAGAACAACGTCGCGATCTCCGAGCGGCCGGGTTGGGGCAAGGACTATGCATCTGCCTCGACCTTCTTCATCCCGCTGATGGCGAGCTACGACATCATCTCGAACGGGAACCCGAACTACTCGCTCGTCGGGCTCACGCCGGCGATCGCGAAGAAGGTCGGTGCCACGGGCAGCATCAACAACGTGCCGAGCATCGACGCTGACATCAAGGCGTGCCAGGCGGCCGATGGTCCTGCGGCGGCACAGGCCTGCTACATGAGCCTCGACAAGAAGCTCATGACCAAGATCATCCCGTGGGTGCCCTACCTCTGGTCGTCCGTGACGCGCATCACGAGCAAGAACGTCACCCAGTACCAGTTCGACCAGTTCGGCACGACGCCCTCGTACGCACACATCGCGGTCAAGTAACGAAGGATGAAAACGACGATCTCCGGGGCGCCGCAAGGCGCCCCGGAGATCACCCCCTGAATCCCCCGATGCTCATCTACATCGCCCGCCGACTCGTCTGGACAGTCGTCGTTCTCCTGGCGGTGCTGCTGATCACGTTCGCGGTCTTCTTCCTGATGCCGAACGGAGATCCGGCGCTCCGGTTCGCGGGCAAGTCGCCGACCGACGCGCAGCTCGAGCTGATCCACCAGCGGCTCCATCTCGACAAGCCCTGGTACCAGGAGTTCGGCTACTTCGTGAAGAATTTCGTCACCGGCGACGAGAGCGGCTGGCCCGGGCTCGGGTATTCGTACGGCAACTACGTCTCCGTCAAGAGCGAGATCACCCAGCGAGCACCGAGAACGTTGTTCCTGATTGCCGGAGCGTCGATCATCTGGCTCACCTTCGGGGTCGCGATCGGGGTGCTCTCGGCGGTGAAACGCCGAACGGTGACCGACCGCGCCGCGATGGGTTTCGCCCTGGTTCGGCATCTCGGCGCCCGTCTTCTGGCTCGGGCTGATGGCGCTCTTCATCGTCTGGAAGAAGCTGGGCCTGACGGGCGGCTCCGGCTACGACGCCGTTATCCGACGGCGTCGG
Source organism: uncultured Actinomycetes bacterium (assembly GCA_963781315.1). Taxonomy (GTDB): domain Bacteria; phylum Actinomycetota; class Thermoleophilia; order Gaiellales; family Gaiellaceae; genus PALSA-600. The sequence goes on from CAWAFJ010000001.1 coordinate 203,097, forward strand.
GCACGTGGGCCTCGCACATGATCCTGCCGTGGTGCGTGCTCTCGATCCTGTACGTCGCCATCTACGCGCGGATGACGCGCAACAGCCTGCTCGAGACCCTCGGCGAGGACTACATCCGGACCGCGCGGGCGAAGGGCCTGTCCGAGCGGCGCGTGATCCTCCACCACGGGTTGCGGGCGAGCCTGATCCCGATCGTGACGCTGTTCGGGCTCGACGTCGCGCTGCTCGTGGGCGGGGCGATCATCACCGAGTCGGTGTTCAACATCCAGGGGCTCGGCTGGCTCGCGATCAGTGCGGCGACCTCGCAGGACCTGCCGACCGTGCGTCGGCGTCGTGCTCTGTACGGCCGTTCGCGGTCGCGATCATGAATCTGATCGTCGACATCGCCTACGCGTTCCTCGATCCGCGGGTGAGGTACACGTGATTGTCGCTTCGCTCCCATGGGGGAAACCATGTTTCCCCCATGTTGCCCCCTTCTTCTTGCCGAGCCATCGCCTCGCGCTCTTAGGCTCCCGCCGGGCGGATCCGCCGCGGCAGCCGGCCGGCCCGTCATGCCTCCGCCGGCGGCCCGGCTCCGCCGGCCCCCGTCTGCGCTTAGTCAGGAGTTCATTTGAGCTCTAGCGGCTCGACGCTTCTGGACGTCCGCGACCTCTCTGTCCGGTTCCGCACCCGTGACGGTGTCGTGCAGGCCGTTTCGAACCTCTCGTTCGCGCTGCGGCGCGGCGAGACGCTCGGGATCGTGGGTGAGTCGGGCTCGGGCAAGAGCGTGACGAGCCTCGCGATCATGGGCTTGCTGAACCCCACGAACGCCGACATCACGGGCGAGATCGTCTTCGAGGGCACGAACCTGCTCGCGCTGTCCCAGGACGAGATCCGCAAGATCCGCGGCAAGGACGTCGCCATGATCTTCCAGGATCCGTTCGCGTGCCTGCACCCGATGTACCGGGTCGGGGACCAGATCGTCGAGGCGGTCCGCGCCCACGAGAACGTGTCGAAGTCGGTGGCGTGGGAGCGGGCCGTCGAGCTGCTCGACGCCGTCGGCATGCCGAATGCGCGCTCGCGGGCGCGCGACTACCCCCATCAGTTCTCGGGCGGCATGCGACAGCGGGCGATGATCGCCATGGCTCTCGTGCACAACCCGAGCGTGCTGATCGCCGACGAGCCGACGACCGCGCTCGACGTGACCGTCCAAGCGCAGATCCTCGAGCTGATCGACCGGGTGAAGAAGGAGTTCGACATCGGCGTGATCCTGATCACGCACGATCTCGGCGTCGTTGCCGAGACGGCCTCGCACGTGCTCGTCATGTACGCCGGGCGGCCCATGGAGAACGGGACAGCGCACGAGGTCTTCAATGCCCCGCAGCACCCGTACACCTGGGGGCTGCTCGAGTCGATGCCGACGGTAGACAGGAGGCTCGAGACGCTGCTGGCGATCGAGGGCTCGCCGCCGTCGATGCTGAATCCACCGCCGGGCTGTGCGTTTCACCCTCGCTGCAGGTACCGCTTCTCGCCGTGCGACAACAAGCGACCCGTCTTCGCGCCGATCCCCGACGGCCACCTCGATGCCTGCCATCTCTCGCCCGAGCAGAAACAGGACGAGTGGGCGACGGTGGCCGACGCGAAGTTGGGTGTCGCGTGACTCTAACCCCGGAGCAACGGGCCGGCAGCGGCCCACTCGTCGAGGTCGAGCATCTGACGAAGCACTTCCCGGTCAGACAGGGCGTGTTCGCTCGCGGCAAGGACGTCGTGCACGCCGTCGAGGACGTGACGCTGAGCGTCAAGAAGGGCGAGACGCTCGGGATCGTCGGCGAATCCGGCTGCGGGAAGTCGACGACGGCGCGGCTGATCGTGCGGCTCATCGAGCCGACCTTCGGCAAGGTGCGCTTCGACGGACAGGACATCAGCACATGGTCGCCTCGGCAGATGCGCCCACTGCGCCGGCAGATGCAGATCATCTTCCAGGACCCGTACTCGTCGCTCAATCCACGCAAGAGTGTCGGCCAGATCATCGGTGAGCCGTTCTCCATTCACCACACCGAGACTGACGCAAAAGGCCGGATCCGCGACCTCCTCGCCCGCGTCGGGCTCTCGCCGGAGCACATCAACCGCTATCCGCACGAGTTCTCCGGAGGCCAGCGCCAGCGGATCGGGGTCGCGCGCGCTCTCGCCCTCCAGCCGAAGCTGATCGTCTGTGACGAGCCGGTCTCGGCACTCGACGTCTCGGTGCAGGCGCAGATCCTCAACCTGCTGAAGGACATCCAGGATGAGTTCGACCTCACGTACGTCTTCATCTCGCATGACCTATCGGTGATCCGTCAGGTGTCCGACCGGATCGCAGTCATGTACGTGGGCCGCGTGGTCGAGACCGGCGAGTCGGAGCGCATTTTCAAGCACCCCCGGCATCCGTACACAGCGTCGCTGCTCTCGGCGGTGCCGCGGCCGGAGACGAACGGTGGAGGGGGCGCCGAGAAGCGGCATCGCATCGTCCTCGGCGGCGACGTCCCCTCGCCCGTCCACCCGCCCGCCGCCTGTGTCTTCCATCCGCGCTGCCCGCGCTTCCACCCGGGCCGCTGCGACGTCGAGCGGCCCGTCCTGCAGATGTTCGACGCTGACCACGACGCCGCCTGCCACTACCCGGTCGAGCGCTGGCCCATGACGGAGGACGAGCTGCGCGGCTCGGCCGCCGCCGGCGTCGCCTAGGAGGGTTGCCGGTGCGTGTTACCGCAGGCTCCCGGCGGGCCGTTCGGTAGACTGCGCCCTGCTCGGCGGAAGGCTCAGCGTTCCGGCTTCCGCTCCGTCTGCACGCCACTTTTCCCAGGAGACTCATGTCGGACAACGCGAACGTCGGCAAGCTGATCGAAATCAAGGGTGTCGTCATCGACGCCGTGTTCCCCGAGCGCCTGCCCACGATCTACTCGGCGCTGCGGATCACGCGTCCGGAGGGCGGCGACCTGATCGCGGAGGTGCAGCAGCATCTCGGCGACGACCGCGTGCGCGCGGTCGCGATGGATTCAACCGACGGCATCGCGCGCGGCGTCGACGTGGTCGACACCGGCGCGCCGATCTCCGTGCCGGTCGGCGCCGGTCACGCTCGGCCGGGTCTGGAACGTCCTGGGCGATTCGATCGACGAAAAGGGCGAAGCTCCGGAGGGCACCGAGCGCTGGCCGATCCACCGCGACCCGCCGGCGTTCGCCGACCTGTCGTCGAAGGTCGAGATCTTCGAGACCGGGCATCAAGGTCATCGACCTGATCGCTCCGTACGTGCGCGGCGGCAAGATCGGCCTCTTCGGCGGCGCCGGCGTCGGCAAGACGGTGCTGATCCAGGAGCTGATCCACAACATCGCCCAGCAGCACGGCGGCGTGTCGGTCTTCTCCGGCGTCGGCGAGCGCACGCGCGAGGGCAACGACCTCCTGCTCGAGATGGAGGAGTCGGGCGTGCTCGCCGAAGGTCGCGCTCTGCTACGGCCAGATGAACGAGCCGCCGGGAGCGCGCCTGCGCGTCGGCCTCTCGGGCCTGACGATGGCGGAGTACTTCCGCGACCAGGGCCAGGACGTGCTGCTCTTCATCGACAACATCTTCCGGTTCGTCCAGGCGGGCTCCGAGGTGTCGGCGCTGCTCGGCCGGATGCCCTCCGCCGTCGGCTACCAGCCGACGCTCGCGACGGAGATGGGGCAGCTCCAGGAGCGGATCACCTCGACGAGCACGGGCTCGGTCACGTCGGTGCAGGCGATCTACGTCCCCGCCGACGACCTCACCGACCCGGCGCCTGCGAACACGTTCGCGCACCTCGACTCGACGACGGTGCTCTCGCGCGGGCTCGTCGAGCAGGGCATCTATCCGGCGGTCGACCCTCTCGACTCGACCTCGCGGGCGCTGACCCCGGGGATCGTCTCCGAGGAGCACTACCGGGTCGCGACCCGCGTCCAGGAGATCCTGCAGCGCTACAAGGATCTCCAGGACATCATCGCCATCCTCGGAATCGAGGAGCTCTCGGACGAGGACCGGCTGACGGTGTCGCGCGCGCGGAAGGTCCAGCGATTCCTCTCGCAGCCGTTCCACGTCGCCGAGGTCTTCACGGGGACGCCGGGCGAGTACGTGAAGCTCGAGGACACGATCCGTGGCTTCGCCGAGATCATCGAAGGCCGGCACGACGAGCTTCCCGAGCAGGCCTTCTACATGGTCGGCCCGATCGAGGGCGCGGTCGAGCGCAGCAAAGCGCTGGCCGCGGCCTAAGGCCAAGCGTGGCCGGCACCGGCAAGAAGTTCAGCGTCTCGCTCGTCACGCCCGACGGTGCGGCGTTCGAGGGCGACGCCGAGATGATCATCGTTCCCGGGGCTATCGGCGAGATCGGCGTTCTGGCACGCCACGCGCCGCTTGTCGCGACGCTGAAGGCCGGATCGACCAGGATCCATCCTGGCGACGGCGCGGATGTGCTCGAGTATGCGACGGGCCCAGGCTTCTTCCAGGTGCTCGAAGACCGGGCGATTGCGCTCGTCGACGCTGCCGTCGCGGCGTCTGAGATCGACGACGCGGTGGCGCGAGCCCAGCTCGAGGCCGCACAGGCCGAGCTCGAGGCGATCGAGCGGGGCGAGTCGACCGCCGATCGCTGGCAGGTCGAGCAGCGGCTCCGCCACGCCGAGAACCAGCTCTCGGTCGGCGGCCGCGGCTAGTGGTTGCTCCGGTAAGTCCGGTGCCCTTTGGTCGAGCGAAAACCGAGCAGGCCAAGGACGCAGGGAGCGCCCATACCCGAAGGTATGGGCGCGACCGAGGACGCCGGCATGCGACGGTTTGCAGCCGGACGAAGGGTGCAGCTACTTGCCGGAGTGACCACTAACAGCCACTAGCCCTGCCGGCAGTAGGTCCCGCCGTTGAGACAGGTGTCGACGAGCTTCGTCAGGGCGTGCTCGTTCCAGGAGTTGATGAAGTCCGCGTGCCCGGAATACTGGCCGCCCGAAGAGAGAATCGCCATGCCCGGGCCGAGGGGCGAGGTAGCTGTAGACAAGCGTGATCGCCGGCACCGCGACGGGGTGCGACCGCGGGCACCGGCCGGCGACCGAGTACGTCATGTGGCTGCGGTGGTCGGCGCTATCGAGGCTCGATCCGTTCCAACAGTCGGGGAACGTCACGTTCAGCTGGAGGTTGGCGTACTGCGAGCAGTGCGGGATGCCGCTCGAGGCAGCGGCGCTCTGCGTCGCGCGAGGCGCATAGAAGTTCTCCTTGAACACCGCGCAATCCCAGGAGGTGACCCGCATGCTCTGCGGGCGCACGGCCTTCGAGTTTCCGGCGACCATGCGCAGTCCGGCCGGGAAAGGACGTACGGGCGCTCCCGTGAGCCGGCGGTAGTAGATCGCGGCGGCGCTCGGCGTGACGGCGTGCCCGTCGAGGTAGAGCGTCGGTGCCCAGTACGCGGCCGTGTCGCCTGTCGGCGCACACGTCGTGTGTGCGCCGCGGAGCGAGCGCAGCGTCGAGAAGGCGTTCGTCGAGACGTTGCCGACGAACGTGTGGTCGTGCGAGAAACCCGGCGCCCGCGGATAGACGATCGGATCATCGGGAGCCCGATGAGCGAAGCCGCAGAGGCTGACAAAGGTTGCTGCCTGGGAGGCTTCCGGAGCCGCGGCCCCTCCGGCTGTCTGCCAGGCGAGTGTCGCACACGCCGCGAGAGCGGCGAGCGCGATGATCCGCGTGGCTCGGCCTCGCGGCGGTGAGGTCCTCGACCGATCGGCGTTTGCGCCCACGGTGAAAAGCGTACTGCCGCTGCCACCGGGAGCGCAGGTCGGCTTCGGCCAAACCCATACCCGAGGGTGGCAAGAATGGCGGCAGGCTCCCACAGTCCGCGAGCCGGGGTGGTCTCCACAGAAACAGCCGCCTGGAGCGCGAGCTTCCGCGCGAAATCCCCACCTTCAACGAGGAAGGGCGGTGTGGGGATTTCGCCAGCTCAGGAGGATCCCAGGGACCTGGGAGTTCTGCGCGAGGCGGGAGGAGTGCGGCACTCGACCGGTCGGGCGCGACTCGCTTTATCTCCGAACGATGGCCTGCCGGTCAAGAGGCGCGAGGATGAATCTTTCGCTCGGAGCGCGACTTCCACAGACTGCCGAACCCCCACGGCCAACCCACGCCAACCCCCACGGCCAAACCCCCACGGCGCGAACCCCCACCCAAGGGTGGGGAGCCGACCCGCCGCCCTCGAGAGCAAATTCTACCGGCCGAGCCGGCACTGGTTGGTCAGGGGCCGGAGCCAATTTCGTGAATCTTTCTCCACGGGCGCTGGTAGGCTGATAGACCCGGAGAGCTTTGAACGGCAGCTTGGCGACCGGGTCACCAAACGCCTAAAGAGCCCCGCGGGCATCCGCTTCGCGAGCCTCTTTGGGCACGGAGGCGATGTGGCAAAGCGAGACGTAGCCAGAGAGATCAGAAAGCTCGCGCGGGAGCGCATTCTCGTGCTGGACGGCGCGTGGGGCACGATGATCCACGGCGCCGGTCTCGCGCCCGAGGATTACCGCGGCGAGCGCTTCCGCGCGCATCACGTCGATGTCGCGGGCAATCCGGACGTGCTGAACCTGACGCGGCCGGACGTCGTCCGCTCGATCCACGAGCGGTACCTCGCCGCGGGTGCCGACATCACGACGACGAACACCTTCACGGCCACCTCGATCGGCCAGGCCGACTACGGGCTCGAGGATGCCGTCCACGAGCTGAACGTCGAAGGTGCGCGTCTTGCGCGCGAAGTAGCCGGCGACCGTCTTGTCGCCGGCTCCGTCGGCCCGCTCAACGTCACTCTTTCGCTCAGCCCGAAGGTCGACGACCCATCGTTCCGCACCCGGACGTTCGCGGAGGTCAAAGACGCGTACGCCGAGCAGATCCGCGGGCTCGTCGAGGGCGGGGTCGACCTCCTACTCCTCGAGACGATCTTCGACACGCTGAACGCGAAGGCCGCGATTGCCGCCGCGCGCGAGACGGCGCCGGACGTGCCGCTCTGGATCTCGGCCACGATCGTCGACCTCTCGGGGCGGACGCTCTCGGGGCAGACGATCGAGGCGTTCTGGGTCTCGATCGAGCACGCGGAGCCCCTGATCGTCGGCATCAACTGCGCGCTCGGTGCCCGGGAGATGCGGCCGTACGTGGCCGAGCTCTCGCGGCTCGCGCCCTGCCTCGTCAGTGCCCACCCGAACGCTGGCCTGCCGAACGCGTTCGGCGGCTACGACGAGACCGCCGAGGTCACGAGCACCGCTCCTGCGGGAGTTCGCGGAGGCCGGCTTCCTCAACGTCGCCGGAAGCTGCTGCGGCTCGACACCAGAGCACACCGCTGCGATCGCCCGGGAGCTCGAAGGCGTCGCGCCCCGGCGCACGCCCGAGAGGCGTCCGCGTTCGCGCTGGAGCGGTCTCGAGCCGTTCGAGATCGGCCCGGACACGGGGTTCGTGCTGATCGGCGAGCGGACGAACGTCACCGGCTCGGCGCGCTTCCGCCGCCTGGTCGAGGCCGGCGACTTCACCGGCGCGGTCGAGGTCGCGCTCGAGCAGGTGCGCGGCGGCGCGAACATCCTCGACGTCAACATGGACGCCGACCTGCTCGAGAGCGAGCAGGCGATGCGCACGTTCCTGAACGTGGTCGCGACCGAGCCCGAGGTCGCCCGGCTCCCGATCATGATCGACAGCTCGCGCTGGTCGGCGCTCGAGGCCGGGCTCGAGTGCATCCAGGGCAAGGGGATCGTCAACTCGATCAGCCTCAAGGAGGGCGAGGAGGTCTTCCTCCAGCAGGCGCGCCGGATCCGCGACTACGGCGCCGGCGTCGTCGTGATGGCGTTCGACGAGCAGGGCCAGGCGACCGACGTCGATCATCGCGTGGCGATCTGCGGCCGGGCGTACGACCTGCTCACTCGCGAGGTCGGGTTCCCGCCCGAGGACCTCATCTTCGACCCGAACGTGCTCGCGGTCGCGACCGGGATCGAGGAGCACGACGACTATGCGAAGGCGTTCCTCGACGCCCTGCCGCTGATCAAGGAGCGCTGCCCGGGTGCGCGCACGAGCGGCGGCATCTCGAACCTCAGCTTCTCGTTCCGCGGCAACGACCACGTGCGCGAGGCGATGCACGCGGTGTTCCTCTTCCACGCGATCCGCGCCGGCCTCGACATGGGGATCGTGAACGCGGGCCAGCTCGCGGTGTACGAGGACGTCGAGCCGGAGCTGCTCGAGCGCGTCGAGGACGTCCTCTTCGCCCGACGGCCCGACGCGACCGATCGGCTCGTCGAGATCGCCGAGGCCGTCAGAGGCGAGGGCACGAAGCGCGAGCGCGATCTGGCGTGGCGCGAGGCCCCGGTCGGAAAGCGGCTCGAGCACGCGCTCGTGCACGGCATCGTCGACTTCATCGAGGTCGACACCGAGGAGGCCCGGCAGCAGGTGTCCCGGCCGCTCGACGTGATCGAGGGCCCGCTGATGGACGGGATGCGGGTCGTCGGCGACCTGTTCGGCTCGGGCCGGATGTTCCTGCCGCAGGTCGTCAAGTCGGCGCGCGTGATGAAGCGGGCGGTCGCCTACCTCGAGCCGTACATGGAGGAGGAGAAGGCGGGCGGCAGCTCGCAGGGGAAGGTCGTGCTCGCGACGGTCAAGGGCGACGTGCACGACATCGGCAAGAACATCGTCGGCGTCGTGCTCGGCTGCAACAACTACGAGGTGATCGACCTCGGCGTGATGGTGCCGGCCGAGAAGATCCTCGACACCGCGATCGCGGAGCACGTCGACGTGGTCGGGCTGTCGGGCCTGATCACGCCGTCGCTCGACCAGATGGTCGACGTCGCGACCGAGATGGAGCGGCGCGGCTTCGCAGTGCCGCTGCTGATCGGCGGCGCGACGACCTCGCGCCAGCACACCGCGGTGAGGATCGCGCCCGCGTACTCGCAGGAGACGGTGCACGTCCTCGACGCGAGCCGCGTCGTCGACGTCGTGTCGGCGCTGCTCGACCCGGCCAGGCGCGGTCGGGCTCGACGTCGAGAACCGCGAGCTGCAGGAGCGGCTCCGCGAGCAGCACGCCGAGAAGCAGCGGCGGCCGCTGCTGCCGCTCGCCGCCGCGCGGGCGAACCGCGTGCAGGTGCCGTTCGACGACCTGCCCGCGCCGGCGTTCACCGGCACGCGCACGGTCGAGCCGGCGCTCGCCGAGCTCGTCCCGTTCATCGACTGGCAGTTCTTCTTCCACGCCTGGGACCTGAAGGGCAAGTTCCCGGCGATCCTCGAGAACCCGGCCGCGCGCGAGCTCTACGACGACGCGCGCGCGGCGCTCGAGGTCCTGGTCGCAGACGGCTCGCTTGCGGCGCGCGGCGTCTACGGCTTCTGGCCGGCGCATCGCGGAGGGCGACGACGTCGTCCTCGACGGCACGCGCTTCTGCTTCCTCCGCCAGCAGGCCGACCACGGGGACGGCCGCCCGAACCGCTGCCTCGCCGACTACGTCGCGACGCCGGACGACCACATCGGCGCGTTCGCGGTCGCGATCCACGGCGCGGACGAGCTCGCCGCGTCGCACGCGGCAGCAGCACGACGACTACCGCGCGATCATCGTCAAGGCGCTCGCCGACCGGCTCGCCGAGGCGTTCGCCGAGTGGCTGCACGCGCGGGCGCGGCGCGAGTGGTACGCGCCCGACGAGCAGCTCCGCGACGACGACCTGCTCGCCGAGCGCTTCCGCGGCATCCGGCCGGCGTTCGGCTACCCGGCCTGCCCCGATCACAGCGAGAAGGGGAAGCTCTTCGATCTGCTCGGCGCGCGCGAGCTCGGGATCGAGCTGACCGAGAGCTTCGCGATGACGCCGGCGGCGGCCGTCAGCGGCATCTACCTCGCGCATCCCGAGTCGCAGTACTTCGCGGTCGGGCGGATCGGCCGCGACCAGCTCGAGGACTACGCCGCCCGCAAGGGCGAGCCGGTCTCCGAGGCCGAGCGCTGGCTGCGGCCGAACCTGTAGCCGCACGGTAAGCCGGCGAGCAGCCCTCCCGGTCGGCTATCCTTGACTGCGCTGGCGCCTCGCGGGCGCCGCTTCGTTTGCATGAGGACGACACTGAAGAGAGGCGTCGGCCGCGGCGCCGGGGCTCAACGGCAACGGCAATGCCGTCTTCCCACCCGGCCCGGTCAGCACGGTCGCCCGCTACCGCCAGCCGCCGCCGCCCGGGCGGAGCGGCCTCGGGCTCCTCCGGCGGATCCTCGTCGGCACCCTCCTCGTCGTGCTCGTCGCTCGCGCTCGGGGTCGCCGGCGGCGCGTACCTCTAGTTCCACCAGTCCGTGGACGCGGTCAAGGCGCACTCGACGGCCGTGAAGATCGCCCAGAAGCAGCTCGACATCCCGCTTCCGGACCAGCCGGCAGTCGCGCTCGTCATCGGCTACGACCGCCGCGCCGGCGAGGCAGCGAGCGGCTCGCGCTCCGACACGATCATGCTCGTCCGGGCCGACCCGCAGACGAAGACGATCTCGCTGCTCTCGTTCCCGCGCGACCTCACCGTCCCGATCTACTGCAAGCATCGCGATCACGGCGCCGGCAGGATCAACTCGGCCTACGCGATCTGCGGCCCGACGGGCACGCTGCAGACGGTCAAGCAGCTGACCGGCGATCCCGATCAACTACCTGATCACGGTCAACTTCCACGGCTTCAAGCAGGTCGTCGACCAGCTCGGCGGCGTCTGGATGGACGTCGACCGGCGCTACTACAACCGCAACACCGGCGCCGGGTACAACGACTACGCGAACATCAACCTCCAGCCGGGCTACCAGCGGCTGACCGGCGGCGCGGCGCTCGACTTCGTCCGCTTCCGGCACACCGACTCCGACTTCCACCGGCTCGCGCGCCAGCAGGAGTTCGTGCGCGCGTTCAAGCAGCAGGTCGCGCAGCACTTCAACCCGCTCGACCTGCCGAAGATCGTCTCGACGATCACCAAGAACATCGAGGTCGGGGGCAACTACTCGGGCGGCAACGGTGCTCCAGTACGCGCTCCTCGCGCGACCCTGCCGAGCGGGCACTTCTTCCAGACACGCCTCGACCGCAACGATCACCGGGTACAGCGAGTTGACGACGTCGAGCCAGTCGATCCAGGACGCCGTGACACGAGTTCGTGAACCCCGACGTCGGCGTCGCCAAGGTCGCGAACGCGACGGCGCTCGGGACGAAGATCAAGACGAAGACGCCGCCGCCGGGCAAGACGACGGTGACGGTCCTGAACGGGAACGGCGTTGCCGGGGCCGCGGCGAACGCCTCGTACCTGCTCGGCCAGCGCGGCTACGTGATGCACGGTGCCGCCGGGTGGCGTGGAGCCGAACGCGCCGGCGCAGAACTACTTCCACACGGTGATCTACTACAACCGGTCCGCGCCGGGCGCCAAGGCCGCGGCGCGCGCGCTCGCGAAGCTGGTTGCGCCGGCCGACGTCCGGCCGCTGCCGCAAGCGCGGCCTGCTCCGTGCGCTCGACCCGGGCTCGATGCTGCTCGTCGTCCTCGGCCAGACGTTCCACAACGACCTGACCTCGCCGCCGCCGTCGGCCGCGCCCGAGCACCAGCCGGCGGTCGTCCGCGCCGACAGCGCCGTCGGCGACGGAGCCTGCTCGAGCCGCTCCAGAAACGCGTTCCGTTCCCGCTCCAGGTCCCGACGGTGCTCGAGCGGAACTCCTACCCCGACATCCACGGCGGCGACACGCCGGTCCGCCTCTACTGGATCGAGCAAGGGCCACAAGGCGGTGCGGCTCGTCTTCCGGACCGGCGGCAACGAGTACTGGGGGATCGAGGAGACGGACTGGGACGACGCGCCGGTGCTCGCCGACAAGAGCTTCCGCCACGCACTCGGCGGCCGCGAGTTCGACCTCTACTACTCCGGCCCGCATCTGCACATGGTCGTGCTGCACGCCCACGGAGCGAGCTACTGGGTCGTCAACACGCTGCTCGACTCGCTGTCGAACGAGACGATGCTCGCGATCGCCAAGGGTCTCAAACCGCTCACAGCGGCCAAGTAGAGTCCAGGCGGATGGCGCAAGATCGGGATCTTCGGCGCCGGCTGGGTCGGCCTCGTCACGGGGGTCTGCTTCGCCGACCTCGGGCACGAGGTCGTGATCCGCGACGTCGTTGCCGACGAAGATCGACGCGCTCCGGCGCGGCGAGGTCCCGTTCCACGAGGACGACGTGCCGGAGCTGCTCGAGCGCAATCGCGGAGCGGATCACCTTCACGCTCGACGCGGACGACGTCGCCGGCTGCGAGTTCCTGTTCGTCTGCGTCGACACGCCGCCGACGCACTCGGGCGACGCCGACCTCTCGCGCGTCTGGAGCGTCGTCGACGAGCTGCCCGCGCTCGCAGGGCGACCGATCCTCGTGATGAAGTCGACGGTGCCCGGTCGGGACCGGCAAGAAGGTGCGCGCAGGGCTCGACGCGCGCGGCCTCGCCCACGTCGGCTACGCCTCGAACCCCGAGTTCCTCGCCGAGGGCCACGCCGTCCACGACTTCATGCACCCGGACCGGATCGTCGTCGGCGCCTTCGAGACCGCCGACGGCGACGCGGTGGCGGCGCTCTACGAAGCGCTCGACGCGCCGATCGTCCGCTGCGACGTCAACTCCGCCGAGATGATCAAGCTCGCCGCCAACGCTTTCCTGATGACGCGCATCTCGTTCATCAACGAGATCGCGAACGTGTGCGAGGCGACGGGCGCCGACGTCGTCAAGGTCGCCGAGGGCGTCGGGCTCGACCACCGCCTCGGCCCGCACTTCCTGCGCGCCGGGATCGGCTACGGCGGCTCGTGCTTCCCGAAGGACTCGCTCGCGCTCAAGCAGCTCGCGTCGAACTCCGGCTACCACTTCCAGCTGCTCTCGGCGGTGATCGAGGTGAACGAGCTGCAGAAGCGGCGCGTGATCGGGAAGCTGAAGCGGCACCTCGGCTCGCTCTCGGGCAAGAAGGTCGCGCTGCTCGGGCTCGCGTTCAAGCCGGACACCGACGACATGCGCGAGGCGCCGTCGATCGTGCTCGCGAGCCGCCTGCTCGCGGAGGGCGCCGAGGTGCGCGGCTGGGACCCGGTCGCCGACGGCCAGGCTCTGCCGCAGGGCGTCGAGATCGTCGGCTCGGTGCTCGACGCGGTTCGCGGCGCCGACGCGGCGGTGATCGTCACCGAGTGGGCGGAGCTGCGCGACCTCGCCCGCGACGAGATCCGCGCCGGCGATGGCGAACCCGCTGATCGTCGACGGCCGCAACCTGCTCGACCCGGCGGCGACCCGGGCGGCCGGCTTCGCCTACGAGGGCATCGGCCGCCCGAGCGTCGCCGACGGACGTGCTCCCGCAGACGCCCGAGCGCGAGCTCGAGCTCAACCGAGTGGAGCGCACTAGTGGAGGCGATCATCCTCGCCGGCGGCAAGGCCGAGCGGCTCGGCGACGCGGCCGGCGGCCGCCCGAAGTCGCTCGTCGACGTCGCGGGCGGCCGCTCGCCGCCTACCAGGTCGGCCGGCTCGCCGGGCCGGCGTGACGCGCGTGATCTTCGCGTGCGCCGCCGGCCAGGGCGCAGCTGTTCGAGAGCGAGCTCGCCGGGCTCGGCGCCGAGATCGTCGCCGCCGAGGAGCCGGAGCGGCTCGGCCGCGGCGGCGGCATCAAGTTCGCGGCGACGCGAGCGGCGCGAGACCGGCGACGTCTACGCGCTGAACGGCGACGAGCTGGTCGACGTCGACTTCGCCGGCCTGCTCGCGCGCCACCGCGGCGGCCGGCGCGGCCGCCACGATCACCGTCGCCCGGCCGAAGTCGCAGTTCGGCGTCGTCGACCTCGACGACGACGACGTCGTCGAGGGCTTCAGCGAGGGCGGCCAGATCCCGTACTGGGTCAACTGCGGCATCTACGTGCTCTCGCACGAGGCGATCGAGCGGTTCCCGGACGCGGCGACCACGAGTCGTCGACGTTCCCCGAGCTCGCCGCCGAGGGCCGGCTGCGCGCGTTCCGCCACGACGGGCCTCTGGCTGACCGTGAACACGCCGAAGGAGCTGCGCACGGCGGCGAGCACGTCGCCGCGCATCCGGAGTGGCTCGCGTAGGATCGTCGTCGTGAGCGACGCCGCTGACCGTGGGCCTTCGACGTCGCAAGGTCGAGAAGCCGTGGGGCTACGAGCTGATCTGGGCGCTCACCGACGTCTACTGCGGCAAGGTGCTCTTCGTGAAGGCCGGCCACTCGCTGTCGCTCCAGTTCCATCGCGAGAAGGACGAGTCGTGGCTCGTCCAGTCCGGCCGCGCGAAGCTCGAGCTCGGCGCGCGAGGGCGACGCGGTGCTCGTCGAGTGGAGATCGGAGCCGGCGCCGCGTTCCGCTACGCCCCGGGACCGTGCACCGCGTCACCGCGATCGAGGACACGACGATCCTCGAGGTCTCGACGCCGCATCTCGACGACGTCGTGCGGCTCGAGAGACGCGTACGGCCGCGCGCCAGCAACCTTAACACGGTCTGATAAGGTTTGGGCATGCACGGCCTGACGGTTGGAGCCGCGGCTAGCCGAGACCGGCTGGTCGGCGCGGATGCTGCGCTACCTCGAGCAGACAGGGACTCGTCGTGCCGGGGCGCACCAAGGCCGGCTACCGCGCCTACGGGCTCGCCGAGCTCAACCAGCTTCGCGCGCTCCGTGAGCTGCGTCGCCGTTTCGGCGTCGAGCTCGCCGAGGTCGCGTTCGCGGCGCGTCTTCGTCGCGAGCCAGACCTGCGTCGCGCGGTCGACGGCTGGCTGGCCGCCGCCGACGACCTTGGTTCCTGGATCGAGTGGGAACAGCGCAAACACGAGCGGCTCCTGGCCGCGTAACTACACTGGCCGACGACGAAGAGGGGAGCCATGGCGACGACCAAGACGACACGACATCAAAGACCTTGCGCTTGCGCCCGAGGGGCTGCGGCGGATCATGTGGGCCGACCGGCAGATGCCGGTGCTGGCTGCGATCCGCGAGCGTTTCGAGGCCGAGCAGCCGCTGGCCGGCTACCGCATCGCTGCGTGCCTCCACGTGACCAGCGAGACCGCGAACCTGATGCGCACGCTCAAGGCCGGCGGCGCCGATGTCGTGTTGTGCGCTTCGAACCCGCTCTCGACGCAGGATGACGTGGCCGCGTCGCTCGTCGAGGACTTCGACGTCTCCGTGTTCGCGATCAAGGGCGAGGACAATGACACCTACTACTGGCACATCGAGGCGGCGGTCGATCACAAGCCGCAGCTCACGATGGACGACGGCGCTGACGTCATCGGCGTCCTCCACAGCGCCCGCCGCGAGCAGCTCGGCGACATCATCGCCGGGATGGAGGAGACGACCACCGGTGTGATCCGGCTGAAGGCGATGGAGGCCGACGGGGCGCTTGCCTTCCCGGTGATCGCGGTCAACGACGCGCGCACGAAACACCTCTTCGACAATCGCTACGGCACCGGCCAGTCGACGATCGACGGGATCATCCGCGCGACGAACGTCCTGCTCGCGGGCAAGAGATTCGTGGTCGCCGGGTATGGCTGGACCGGGCGGGGGGTCGCAATGCGGGCCCGCGGCATGGGAGCGCACGTGATCGTGACCGAGGTCGATCCGATGCGAGGTCTCGAGGCGCTGATGGACGGCTACGAGGTGATGCCCATGAGCGAGGCGGCCGCGATCGGTGATGTCTTCTGCACCGCGACCGGAGACAAGCATGTGATCTCCCGCGAGCACCTCGAGCTGTTGAAGGAGGGCGCGATCCTCTGTAACACCGGCCACTTCAACGTCGAGATCGACATCCCGG
>CAWAFJ010000002.1:0-253436 GCA_963781315.1 uncultured Actinomycetes bacterium
GACACCTTCGGCGCCCAGGCGAGGTCCGAGCGAATCCGAGTGGTATCCGCGCTCGTCCGCCGCTGGTCGCCGGGAACGGGGGCCAGCCGGCGCACGTCGAGAGCCCGTCCGGAAATCCGCTCGAGCAGGTCGATCGACTCGTTCATCGACGCCTCGATCGCACCGCCGACGTTGTACGCGCCTTGCCCTTCGGTCATCGCGGCCACGGTCGCGTCGACCACGTCGGAGACGTACGTCCAGCCGCGCGACTGGTCGCCGTCCCCGTAGAGCTCGAATGTGCGTTCCCTCGGCGAGCGCGAACACGATGCGCGTGAACGCCATGTCGGGCCGCTGGCGGGGCCCGAACGCGTTGAAGTAGCGGAGGACGACGCAGTCGAGTCCGAACTCGCGCCCGTAGGCGTCCGCGAGATGTTCGCAGGCGAGCTTTGTGATCCCGTAGGGCGAGAGCGGCCGCGGCGTCGTGTCCTCGGGCGTCGGGTACCGCGCTGCGGCCCCGTATACCGACGACGAGGACGCGAAGACGACCTTCACGCGGTCGCGCGCGGCGGCCTCGAACAGACGCTGCGAGGCGAGCACGTTGCGGCGCAGGTAGAGCGGGAAACACGTCGCCGAAGCTGCGCACGCCGGGCTGACCTGCCAGATGAAAGACGCCGTCGAAGCCTTGGAGGTCGAGCGCGTCCTGTGCCAGGTCGAGGCGGCGCACGTCGCGCCCACGCGCGTTTTCCTCCTTCAGAGCCGGGTCGTAGTAGTCGGTGAAGCAGTCGATGCCGACGACCTCGTGCCCGCCCGTGACGAGGGCTTCGACGAGATGCGACCCGATAAACCCGGCCGCGCCGGTGACTGCATACCGCACCTCCGGAGGGTAGCGGGACGGCCGCTAGCGCCTTTCCTCGAGGCCGTAGAGCAGGCCATTGCCGGTGAGATAGAGCCGGCTCGGGTCGGCGACGACAGGCGAGTACTTCCCGTCGGGGAACGTCCAGAGCAGGTCGCCCGGTCGTGGCGTCAAGCGCATACGTCCGTCGCTCCAGCGTCGCGAAGTAGACCCGCCCTGCGACGATCGTCGGAGATCCGGAGATCGAGCCGTTCGCGCGAAACGACCAGAGAACATCGCCGGTCGCGGCGTCGAAGCAATAGAACGAGCCGGAGTACGAGCCGACGAGGACGCGCTTGCGCCAGACCGCAGCCGAGGAGTAGACGTAGCCCCCGGTCGAGTGTGTCCAGAGCAGGTCGCCGGTCGCGGCGCCGAAGGCGTATTCCTTCCCGTCTGTGGAGCCGATGAAGACACGGCCGTACGCGACCGCCGGGGTTGCATAGAACTCGCCTGCGTGGCCGAGTCGCGGCTGTGAGCTGGCCTTCCAGAGCAGCTTCCCGCTCGTCGCGTCGACTGCGTAGACATGCGAGTCGTAGGCGCCGAAGAAGGCGCGCCCGCCCGAGACGGCGATCCCACCCTTGACCTTGCCTCCCGCCTGGAAGACCCACAAGCGCCGGCCGGTCCGGGCGGAGAAGGAGTAGACATGACCGGACCAGTCGCCGACAAAGACGGAGCCGCCGCTCACGACCGGCGACGACTCGGAGGGACCGATCGTCCGGAGCCAGCGAACCTTTCCCGAGCCCGCCCAGAGGGCCACGAGCTGGCCCTGACCGTCGCTCTCGGTCGCGTTGCACGGTGGATGGTTCAGAAACGTCGCGTAGACCGTGTGGCCGTCGACGGCAGGCGACATCGCCTGGCAGCGGTGCGAGGCGTACTTCCAGGCGCGCCTCCCGGTCTTGGCGTTGATGGCGAAGAGCACACCGGCGCCATTGGCGAAAAAGAGCCTCCCGTACGCGACGGCGGGCGGGAACTCCAGGAGGGTTCGCGCGTGGAACGTCCAAACTCGGCGGAAGGGAGGCGCGAGCGACACTCCGGTTGCGACGCGAAGCCGCTCGGCGTCGTGCCCGTAGGTGGGCCAGGCGACGCCCGGCTCCTTCGGCTTTGGCTTCGGGATCTGGGTCGTGACGAACTCGTGAGTCGACGAGCCGCGGATGTCGCGGCCCTGCGCCCGCACGTGGAGAACGTAGGCGACGCCGGCGCCGAGGACGATCAGTACGAGCACCGTCCCGGCGACGACGAGCCGGCGTCTCACGCCTCCTCGGGGACGCTCAGTTCCTCGAGCGGCGCGAGAGTGCCGCCGGCATCGGTGAGGAGCACCTGCGAGAAGAAACGGGTCATGACGACTCCCTCACGAAACTCGCCCAGACGGGGCTCGGGCCTCTCGCCGTTCGCGAGGGCGATCGCGAGCTCGGGATAGCGTGACCCTGCCGCCGTCGGGAGCGGGAAGCCGCCGCCAAAGCGCGGGTTCACGTCGGTGACCGGCAGAGAGCCGCTTGCCTCGCGGAAGCACTGGATATTGGCGGGGCCGACTATCCGGAGCGCCTCGGCGACCCGGCGCCCGTGCTCGATCAGTTCCCAGTCCTTGAGCGTGATCCCCTTGATCGACTCGCCGCCCTTTGACTCGATCATCGTGCGCGGGATCGCGTTGAGACAGCGCGCGTCGAGGTCGCAGAAAACGTCGATCGAGAACTCCTCGCCGGCGCAGACGGCCTGCACCATGGACTCGGCGGTCGTATGCCGCACGAAGAAGTCGAGCTCGCCGGGATCGTTCGCACGATAGATGTGCCGCGATCCAAACCCGCGCCTCGCCTTGACGAGCACGGGGAAGCGAAGGTCGCGCGGTAGCCCGTCCGGCAGCCACGTCGGCGGGGTCGGGATCCCCTGCTCCTCGAAGAACACGTGGGCCAGATACTTGTCCTCGCAGCGGCGGATCGCGTCGATGCTCGGAAGCAGCACCGTGGCCCCGAGCCGGTCGCGCGACTCGGCGAGCACCATGTGGTCGAGGTCGGCGAGCGGGACGATCAACCGAACGTCGTGGAGCTCGACGAGGGCGCGGAGCACATCGACGTAGCCGGGGTCGTCAATCCTCGGGACGATCGCGTGCCGGTCCGCGTGGTACAGGGCGGGGGCCAGCTCGCCTGCGTCGACGGCCACCGTGATGGCCCCGGCGCGGGCGAACGCAGTCACGATGTCGACGCGCTGCCCGGCACACGTGAAGAGGACCGCGGTCACCTCCGGAGGAGCCTAGCGGCGGCAGCGGCAGGGGACTCTAGACTTCGGCCATGCGTCGCCCGGTCGAGTCGCGGACGGCAGTGGTCACCGGCGCCACCGGTCAGGACGGCTACTTCCTCGTCCGCCGACTGCTTGCGGAGGGGTGGACCGTCCACGCCGCCGTACGTGACGTCGAGCGTGCCGAGCAGCTCTTCGACCGCCACCCGAAGCTCCGAGCCGTGCGGCGCGAGCTCCGCGATCCGGGCCCACTCTGCGCACTCGTCAGCGACGTGCGACCCGAGGAGCTCTACAACCTGGCGGGGGAGAGCAGCGTCGGCGCGTCCTTTGCCGACCCGCGGGCGACATGGGAGTCGAACGCCCATGTCGTCGTCCACCTCCTCGACGCCGTGCGAAAAGACACACCCGCAACGCGCTTCTACCAGTCGTCATCGGGCGAGATGTTCGGCTCGGCGCCCGGTGCCGGAGTCGTCCACGACGAGACCTCGGCGCTCAACCCGCAGAGCCCGTACGCGGCGGCGAAGGCCGCGGCGCACCTCCTCTGTCGCAGCTACCGCGAGTCGTACAACCTTCGAATCGCCTGCGGGATCCTCTTCAATCACGAATCGCGCCGGCGCGGGGCCCAGTTCCTCTCGCGCAAGGTCGTGGACCACCTGCACGCGCTGCAAGCCGGCAGCACACGCATCCCGCTGAAGCTCGGGAACCTCATGGCCCAGCGCGACTGGGGCTTCGCGCCGAACTACGTGGACGCGATGATCGCGATCCTCCGCCAGGCGGACGCGCGCTCGATTCCCGACGAGGCCCGCTACTACCGCGACTACGTGGTCGGCACGGGGCAGCTCCACCACGTCTGGGAGCTCGCCGACCGGGCCTTCACGCTCGCCGGCTTCGATCTCGTCTGGAGCCTCGAGGGCGCGGATCCGCTCGAGTGGTCGGCCGACTTTGCCGACACCGGCGAGCGCGCCGTCACCGTGGATCCGGCGTTCCTGCGCCCGGCGGACCCGCAGGCGATCCTCGCCGACCCGAGCCTGATCGTCGCCGACCTCGGCTGGCAGCCGGTCATCGGCCTCGACGTTTTTCTCGAGGACATGCTCGCGGCCACCCCGACTGCGATTCAGCCGTAGATCAGGAAGGGCAGCTCGGCGAGCGCGCAGAGCGCCGCCAGCCCTGCTGCGACCAGCCAGAGCCGGCCGGGGAGGCGTTCGAGGGCATAACCGAAGCCGAGCGCCCAGCCGGCGGCGGTCGTCAGCATGTAGGTCGCCTTCACGACATCGCCGTCGGGGGTCTGGTAGGTCATCGCGAAGTAGAGAAGGCCGAGCGTGCCGAGCAGCGGCAAGAGCACGACCGCGAGGCGCGGCGGGCTGCGCAACGACGCAAGCAAGAGGGCGAGCCAGCCGCCGATCGCGAGCAGGGTCGGCACGAGCCCGACGACCGCCTCGAGCCGCAGCTCGCGGCGCACGGCGGGCGTCGGCGTGCCACGGCCCTCCCATGCCCAGGCGCCGTAGTAGTCGCCCCAGAGCTCGCTGTAGGCCATCGGCAGCGCGCGGTTCAGGAAGTGGGGACGGTACGGCGCCGTCAGCGACGTCCGGAACGCCGGGGTCGAGGAAGAAGCTCGCCGGCCTCCTGTCCCAGAGAGGCTTCTTCGACGCCGCCACGTTGAAGACGATCGGGTGACCGTAGGTCCGCTGCTGGTGGATGTACCACGGCGCCGCGACGACCGCGGCGAGGCCGACGGCGATCGCGAGCTCGCGCCACCGGCGCCCGGCGAGCAAGTGCGATAGCGACGGCGAGCACCGTCCAGAGCCCGAAAGCGCGAACGAGCTGTGCCGCGCCGAGGGCGGCGCCCAACGCGAACGCGTAGCGGCGGTCGGCGAACGTGCGCACGCAGAGCCAGATCGCGAGCGTGCAGACGAAGAGAGAGAGCGTCTCGGGATGGAACATCGCCTCGGCCTTCACGGTGACCGGCACGAAGGCGACGAACGCGGCGGCGCCGATCGCGATCCGGTCGCGCCCGGGCCAGAGCTCGCGGGCGATGCGCCAGACGAGCAGCACCGTCCCGAGCAGGAACAGGACGTTCAGCGCCGACCCGGCGCGGTGCCGCTCACCCGACGCCGAGCTTGCCTGCGACCCAGTCGGCCGACCCGGCGAGCGACGTAGTAGCCGGGCGGTGTGTAGTACTCGTTGATTCCGTGCGGGAAGTGCCCGCCCGGGACGAGCCCGTCCGCGTAGGCGATGTGGCCGGGCGCGTCGTAGCCCTTGCCGGGCGGGTAATGGAGCGGCGTTCCAGACCCCGAGAACGACGACGAACGCGCAGATGGCGGCGAGCGCGCGCGCTGTCGCGCTACCCGGCAGGCTTCCAGCCACCGGTCTCGCCCTTGTAGGTGCCGCCGAAGAGCGCGCGCGGCGTCCGCAGCAGGATCTTCAGGTCGAGGCGCGCGGAGCGGTGCTCGACGTACCAGAGGTCGAGCTCGATCCGGTCCGCCCACGGCAGCTTGGTGCGGCCGTGAATCTGGGCCCAGCCGGTGATCCCGGGCTTGACGTCGAGGCGGTGGCGCTGCCGCTCGTCGTACTGCTCGACCTGGTAACGGAGCGTCGGCCGCGGCCCGATCAGCGACATGTCGCCGCGAACGACGTTCCAGAGCTGCGGCAGCTCGTCGAGCGAGAGCCTCCGCAGGAGCCGGCCCGACCGCGTGATCCTCGGGTCGCCGACGTTCACTGCGTAGCCCGCACCGAGCTTCTCGGCCCCGACCACCATCGTCCGCAGCTTCAGCAGCTCGAAGTCCCGGCCGTCCTTGCCCACGCGCGTCTGCCGGTAGAGGACCGGCCCACCGTCCTCGAGCTTGACGGCGAGCGCGGCGAGCGCGAGAAACGGGCTCGCAACGACGAGCCCGGTGCCGGCGATCGCGACGTCCAAAGTGCGGTTCAGCGGGTTCCCTCCGCCGCCTGCCAAGTCGCCGGAACCCCGCGGCGGAGGTAGTTCGCCAGCGCGACGACGGTCGCCCAGCTGACGAGCACGTAGTAGCGGGCGATCCCGACGCCAGCGGCGGCCGCGGCGAGAACGCCGAGTTGCGCGACGAGCACGGCGTCGTAGACCAGCCCTTGCCCGAAGAGCACGATCGAGCTGGCAAGCAGTACGAGATGGAACAGCCCGCTCGCGTAGCGAAGGTGCCGGTGCGAAACGATCTGGAGCGTGTACAGGGGCCCGAGCCGACGGAGCATCTTCCCGCGCAGCACGATCAACCAACAGTGCTCGAACATCCGCACCTTGCGGCGGTACTCGGTCTCGTTGCTCGGGGTGGGCTTCTCGAAAGCGTGCGCCGCTGGTTCGTAGACGGCGCGACGCCCGCGCTGAACCATCAGGTAGGGCAGCGACAGGTCGTGCCCGAACCGCGGGTCGACCTCGACGTAGTCGGAGCGCCGCACTGCGTAGATCGACCCGTTGCCGCCGGTGATCGAGCCGATGCGGGACTCGGCCGCACGCAGGGTCATTTCGTACCGCCAGTAGAGGCCCTCCTTGTTCGATCCGTCGGCTGCCTGAAGCTGGAGCTGACCGCAGACGTAGCCGACCGCCGGGTCGGCAAACGAGCGCACGAGCTTGCGAAGCGCATCCGGCGCCCAGGTCGCATTGGCGTCCGAGAAGGCGACGATCTCCGAGCTCGGTCTCGCGCACGGCGCGGTCCTGCGCGGCCACCTTGCCGCCACGAGGATTGCGGATCACGCGGGCGCCCGCCGCCTCCGCGATCTCCTCGGTCCGGTCGGTTGAGGCGTCGGAGGTGACGACGATCTCGAGGCGCTCGCGCGGATAATCGAGGGCGAACAGGTTCTCGACGCGGCGTCCGATCACCGTCTCCTCGTTGTGCGCAGCGACGATCACCGAAACCGATGGTGTGTGGTCTGCGGTCTGGACACGCCGCGGCATGAGCCGGCCGAGCAGCGGCAAGAGCACGGGATACGCAATGTGGGTCCAGACGATCGCGCCCAGGCTCACCCAGAACAACACTTGCACGACGATCACGCGAGGATCGTACGCGGCGCTACCTCGGAGCTCTCTTCGAACAAGTACTCGAGAGACCTCTCCTCAGCGGCGCTTCGGAGGAGCCACCGCGCCCAGGTCCAGGCCGCCGACGCGGATCGCCGCACCGGTTTGCGCACCGAGCCGATCCAGGACATGAGCAACGAGCACCGGATTCTCACGCACCGTTGCCGCGCCGGGGTCCGAGCGTACTGTCCAGATCTCGGGATCCTGCCCAGGTGCTCGTTTGATGGCCTCGACGATCGCTCCCGTCGGGGCGAAGCACAGTTCGAGGCCGAGCGAGTGGCCGCGGTTCGGGTACAGCAGGCAAGCAAACTGCGGGCTTGCGCGGAAGGCTTCGGGTCTTTTCAGCTGGGCGCCGACCGCTTGCCGCACACCCGCGATTCCGCGATTCTCCGTCGTGCGCCACGCGGACGCTTCGTGCCGCCCAACGGGGATCAAGACTGCGAGCACGAGCAGGGCCGCGAGAAGGCCAATGGTTACGTTCCGCCTCATCGTCGACTCTCGGCCGCCGCTCCCGCCAACCCCGCAAGGATGAATGCTGTCGACCAGAACGCGAGCGTGCCGATGCCACCGACGGCATAGATATACGACTGAGCGCCGGCAAGGGTCGCCCCGGCTGCGACCACACCAAAACACGCCGCTCCAAGAGCGCGGTCGCGCGTGGAACGCAGCACCCGATGCGCTGCGAGGATCAGCGCGATTCCGATCGAGATCAGGAGCACGAGGCCCGCAAGCCCCAGCTGTAAGACGATGCCAATGTAGGCGTTCTCGGGTCGATCGCCCTGGAAAGAGAACCAGCGATCTGCGAACACGCGGTCTTCGGTCCCAAACCCGAAACCCGCAATCGGCCGGTCGAGACCCGTGTGGATTGCACCGACCCAGGCCTGAGCGCGCCCGCTCGTGCCAAGGAGCGATCGTGGCGCAGGCGCCGCATTTGCGCTCGGGAATCCGATCTCGTCCTCGAGACGCGGCGCAAGGATGACGGGCGGACGCTTCGTACCGGGACGCGCCGGAGGAGCCGTTGAAGGCTGAACAGGCGAGGTAAGCGTCGCATCAACGATCCCGACGCCGGCTGCAAACGCGATCAGAACAGCGCAAGCAAGCACAAAGCGGGGGCGGTATCGGGTGTCGAAGGTCAACGCGAACGCACCCGCTCCGACAAGTCCGGCTCCGAGAGCCCCTTTTGACCCGGAGGCCACGATCGTTCCCAGCAAGAGCAGGAGCGCCGCCCCCGCCAGTGCGCGGCGCGCGGTTCCACCAACGGTGACGGCACTCCAGAGAACGATCGGCAGGACAAGCGCGGCGAGCAAAGAGACCGTGTTTGGGTTCTCCGTCAGGCCTCTGAATCGCGCAGGAGTTCCCGGAGTGGCAGCTTGTACGGCAAGGCCGTGATTGACGAAGAGGAGGACGACGCCACCGGCCGCGACGGCAACGGCGCCGCCCGCCACACCGATGACGAGGACTCGGGCAACCTCGGGGCGCGTCGCGGCGATACCGAGAGCCCCGGCGACTGTAAAGAGAAGGCCAAGCGACGTCGCGAGCTTCAACGTCCGCTCCGGAGCGACCGACCAGAGAGCCGAGTCGAACGCAAGCAGAAGGAGCAACGCCGAGAGCACGTACAGAAGCGGCGCCGGACGCTGGAAGGGGCGCGTGCCGAGAGCCAGCGCGATGCTGACGGGAACCATCGCGGCAAGCGCGATCCATTTCAGATGCCCGCCGACTTGATGCAACGACGTCACGGAGGATGATCCGAGACCGAAGGCGAAGACCGTCGCGCCGAGTGCCGTAGCGGCGAACACCTCGAAGCTCAGCCGCTCGCGCATACGCATCGCGGAGGAGCATATGTGGAGGCTCGAGACGGTACGCGCATACTTCCGGTGTGTCTCACCCCGAGCGGATCGATCCCCAAGCGACCGAAGCGGGCATCCTTGCACTTCATCTCAAGCGCTATGACTTCGGGCTTCAGTTCTGCGCTGAAGCCGAGGTTCTCGATGCCGCGTGTGGTGCCGGCTACGGCGCAGCGCATCTTGCTCAGCGGGCCAGGAGGGTGGTCGGCGTCGATCTCGGCGAGGAGACGATCGCCCAAGCCGGTCGGCGGTACGCACTCCCGAACATCACATTCCGAGTCGGCGACGTGGAGCAGCTGGCCGACCAAGATGCCAGCTACGACGTCATTTGTTCGTTCGAGACAATCGAGCACGTCGGCGATCCCGAGCGGGTGCTCTCCGAGTTCGCGCGCGTGTTGCGGCACAACGGCACCCTTCTCGTTTCCACACCGAACGCACCCTTGACAACGCACGCGCCCGCGAACCCGTTTCACCGGATCGAGTGGTCAGCCGACGACTTCCAGGCCTTGCTGGAGCGTTTCTTCGCTGACGTCGAGCTCTACGGTCAAACCCGCGTGCAAAGCCAGGCCCATCGTCTGGCACAGCGGCTCGACGTCCTCGGCCTCCGCCGTCGGGTTGGCATCCTGCGGCGCGGATCGCGCCTCCTGGGGACCGCACCGATGGCCGAGTTGACATTGGACGACGTCCGGATCGAGCGCGGCGCGGTGGCGCACGCGTCGGAGATCGTGGCCGTCTGCCGTGAGCCTCGGGAAGGCTGAACGCCTCTAGACTCGTAACGGTGCCGCAGGTTACCGCCGCGATCACGACCTACAACCGCGCCGGCTATGTCATCGAGGCCGTCGAGAGCGCGCTGGAGCAGGGCTCGGTCGACGCTGAGGTGATCGTGGTGGACGATGGTTCGACGGACGAGACGTCCCGCGTCCTGGAGCCCTATCTCGACCGGATCGACTACATCCGTCAGGCGAACGCCGGCAGAGCCGCCGCACGCAACGTCGCGATCTATCGAGCCCGAGGCACCTACATCGCGTTCCTCGACTCCGACGACATCTGGCTGCCCGACAAACTGGAACGTCAGGTGCGCTTCATGGACGCCCATCCAGGCGTCGGGCTTTCCCATGGTCACAGCGTGATGATGGACGAGCGAGGACGGACGCTTCCGGAGGAAACCGAGAGGCAGCGGCAGCTCTTCCAAGAGGTGCATCGGCACCAGCCGACATACGCGTCCTACGCGCGCCGCTGCCTCTGCCTGACGTCAGCGACGATCGTTCGCCGCGAGGTCTTCGATCGGATCGGCGGCTACGACGACTCGGCGGCTCTGGTCGGCCATTCGGTCACCGGCGAGGATCTCGACCTCTACCTCCGGATCGCTCTCGATTACGAGATCGGCTTCCTCGATGGCCCACCGCTCATGCGCTACCGCGTTCACGAGTCGCAAACGCCGCTCGACGAGCTCACCCTGGGGGAGATCGCGGTCTGCCGGAAGCACCTCGGGCTCCTCGACGAGCGACCTGGGCCGCTACGTGAGGAGAGGCTTGCCCTCCTGTTGCGGATGGTCGAGTGCTATCACCGGCTCGCAGATGGGCCACAGACAAGGCGCGTCGCCGGCGAGGCGTTCGGACTCGATCGCCGTCTCGCATTCTCGCCGCCGTTTGTCAAGCGCTACGGGCTCACATTCGTGCCGGGCCCGGTGCTGCGCCAGGCACGTGTGCTGAAGCAGTCCGTCACAGGCCTCCGGCACCGTACGGTCGGCTAGCGATACAGAGCGAGCGTTCCTTCGACCATCCTCCGCTCCGAGAAACGCCGGTGCACCCGGCGCTTCGCTTCGCCGGCGAGCGCGGCGGCCTGATCGGGATGCTCGAGCACCCAGTTGATCCCCGCGGCCAACGAGACCGGGTCGCCTGATTCGCAGCGCACGCCGGTTTCGCCCGGCACGACCGTCTCGACGAGACCGCCGACCCCGGTTGCTACCACCGGCACCCCAACCGCCTGGGCCTCGATCACCGCAAGGCAGAGACCCTCGAA
Source organism: uncultured Actinomycetes bacterium (assembly GCA_963781315.1). Taxonomy (GTDB): domain Bacteria; phylum Actinomycetota; class Thermoleophilia; order Gaiellales; family Gaiellaceae; genus PALSA-600. The sequence goes on from CAWAFJ010000002.1 coordinate 11,006, forward strand.
GAACGACGGACACGCGAAGACGTCAAAGGACGCGAGCAACTCGGGAACATCCTCGCGCGCCCCGAGCAGCCCAAACCGCGTTTCGAGTCCTGCTTCCTTCAGCCGGTGCTCGAGCTCGTCGCGCAGCTCACCTTCGCCGACAACGACGAAACTCACGTCAGGGTGACGTTCCAGAACATGTGGGGCCGCGTCGATCAGCACCCCGTGGCCTTTCTGCGCAGCGAGCCGGGCAACGTTGCCCACGATCCGTCCGTCTCGAGGGAGTGCCGGTCGTGGGTTTGCGAAGCGCTCCAGGTCGATGCCGAGCGGCACGACGTGCGTTCTCAACAAGCGACCGTCCGTCGCACGATCAGACTCCGACGTGTAGATCACCTCAGGCCGCGCCAGCCAGCCGAGTCGAAGCCAGAGACGACCGAACGCACTGTCGCTCCTGGGCAACTCAGGTGTGTGATGCGTCACAAGTAGCCGCGGCGCGCGCGCGAGGCGCGCCGCGATCTGAGCAGTGGGCCACACCTCCGTCACGTGGACGACCCGGGGCCGGAGACCCCGCAGCAGCCTGGCGAGCCGGAACGCCAGCCGCGGCGCCGCCCCGGACAAGTCGGCGAGCGGAAACGTCACGACCCGAACGTTTCCGCCTGCGAGGTCGCTGAACGGTGCGAGGTCCGGTGCGTCCGGATAGATGAGCACGACCTCCTCGTCGCGGTCACGCAACCCACCGACGACAGCCTCGACGTAGCGCTCGACCGCGCCGTACGCCGGGACCCCATGAAGGATCACCAGCACGGCGGCGGCAAGCGAAGCGTCACGGGTGTCGTAAGTGTAGGAACACGGCCGACACCCGCTCAAGACGGGTGGCGAATGGAGCAAGGTGCGCCCCTCCCAACATGCGCACGAACGGCCACCTGAACGCGCTCTGATCTCCGCCCGCATACTGAGCCGCGATGCGCGTCCTCTTCCATCTCCTCGACTCCGGGGTGGGCGGTGGACAGCGCGTCGCAACGCTCGTGGCCGAAGAGCTGATGACGCGCGGGCACACGGTCGGGCTCGCTGTCCCCACTCCGGGGCCGACGCTCTCGAGCTTCCGCGGAGCGGGTGCGACGACGCACCTCGTGGACGCCGGAACGCTCCGCCGTCCGCTCGCGGCGATCGGTCTCGCACGCGTGCTGAGCGATTACGACATTCTGTATTCGCACACGTCAGCGCCGGGTCAGATGCTCGGGGCCGCCGCGGCCCTGCTCGCGCGGCGCCCTCACCTGGTGCACCACCACACCTACCCGTACTTCAGCACCAGGCCCGGAACCAGGCGGCTCCAGACGGCGCTCTATCCGCTACTGCTCCGCCGCTCTGAGTTCATCGCGGTCGCCGAGCACGTGGCGCAAGGGCTCACGGACGAGTGCGGGATACCACGTAGCCGGATCTGCGTCATCGAGAACGGCGTCTCGATCCCGGGAACCGCGACAGCGCGGGCCGCCGGTCCTGTCCGCATTGGGATGCTTGCGCGGCTCGACCCCGGCAAGGGCGTACACACGTTTATCGAGGCAGCGCAGGCCACACGCGTCGCTGTTCCAATCGAGTTCGTGATCGGAGGTCGGCCCGGCCCGTTCGAGGACTATGGACGCGACATGCGTGACGCCGCGCGGGCCGCGGGCATAGACATGGTCGATCCCGACACCGACGGCATCGGCTTCCTCGGCACGCTCGACGTCGTGGTACTGCCCTCACTGTACGAGGGGTCCCCGCTCGTCTTGCTGGAAGCGATGAGCCTCGGGAAGGCACTGATCGCCTCAGACGTCCCCGGAATTCGAGAAGTCCTTAGCCCTGAAGCCGCAGGCATCCTCGTCCCACCCCTCGACGCGGCCGCATTGAGCGCCGCTATCGAGGACCTCGTAGACGACGAACAGCGCCGCACCGACCTCGGCCGGCGCGCCCTCGGAGTCGTCGCATCCCGATACCGGCTCTCGACGACGCTCGAACGGACGGTTGCGACCGTCGAGGAAACTGTCCGCGGCTGAACACAGAGAGGGGGAGCAGCGCACGCCGGCGCGCCTCTAGAGATCGGCAAGAGATGCTTCGAGCCAGGCCCTCGCCGTCGTCTCCCACGAAAACCCGGCGGCTCGTAGACGCGCGGCCTCTCGCAGCGCTTCCAGGCCGCGCGGGTCCTCGAGCACCCACCGCATTGCGGCGGCAAACCCTTCAACGTCGCCGGCGGGCACGAGCAGGCCGGCGTCGCCTACGAGCTCAGGGAACGACGTCACGTCGGACGTGATCGTCGGAGTGCCGCAGGCCATCGACTCGAGAGGCTGAAGAGGCAAGCCCTCGTAGAGAGACGAGTCCAGGTACGCGATCGCCCCGCGATAGAGGTCGATGAGATCTGCTTCAGACTGGAAGCCGAGCCACCGAACCTGGTCCGCGATGCCGAGTCGCGCCGAGAGATCCTGCAGGATTGGCAACCGCGCTCTTGCGCCGCCGGCGACGACCAGCACCGGTCGGTGGCCTGTCGTCGCAAGCTCCGCAAGTGCGCCTAGGACCGTCTCGTTGTCCTCCCGGGGATCATCCGATGCAAGATGCAGGAAATACCCCTCGCTGGCTCCCGCGCGGGCCCGCGCGGCGGCGGCGGCGGCCGCGTCGGGGAAGAACTCCCGCCCGACGCCGAGGTAGATCACGTCTACCGCGCGCGTCGTCGCCATGTCCGCCGCCGTTGACTTCGACGCGGCGGTAACGCGCCACGCGCGCCTTATCGACACTGCAAAGAGCCGGGTTGTGAGCAGGTTCGCCGCCCGCTGCCGCAGGGAGATTCCGGACTCCCGCTGACGCGCTTGTCGATGACGGGGATGCTCGAAGATGAAGACCGACTGCCGCACTCCGACGAGCGCGGCGCGCTCGCTCGTCGAGAGGACGAGGTCGAGTCGCTCTTTCCGAGCGGCACGGGGAAGGCCGAACTGTTCCCAAAGAAGAAGCGGGCGCATCGGCACGCCGACGAAGCGCCACCCGGGTGGGTGCGGGAGGTCGGGTTGCGCGGCTTCCGCCGGAACGAAGACCACGAGCTCAGGAACCAGCGCAAGCTCGGCAAACGCCTTGAGAAGCTCGGTCTGAACCCGTTCGGCGCCTTTGCCCTGCTTGCGGAGCGCGGAGCCGTCGAAACCGATCCGCAGCCGGACCGTCGACGTCAATGCCCTGTTCGGGCGGCGGTGCGCACCCACGCTGCATACCTTCGCACACCGGTTTCGAGAGGCACCGCGACCTCGAAACCGAGAGAACGCAGACGCCCGATGTCCGCTTGCCAGCGCTCGGGATCGCCGGCGCGCGGCTCGCCGGAGAAGATCACTTCCGTCTTGATTCCCAGTGCAGCCAGGAGCAGCCTCGACAGTTCTGCGATCGACGTCTGCCGGCCCGTGCCCACGTTGTAAGCGTCGTGCGGCGCGGGAACGGCTCCCGCGAGGATGCTCACCGCCTGGGCGACATCCTCTGCATGAACGAAGTCGCGAGATTCGTGACCCGTGCCAGAGAGGAGGACTGCCCCTCCGGCGGTCGCCTTCTGACACACGTCCCAAAACACCTGCCGTGTCAGACCCTCGCCATATGCAGAGAACACTCGAAGCGTCGTCGCCGACGCGTTTGTCTGCTCTGAGTACTCGTGAACGAGTGACTCGGAGATGACCCGATTGCGTCCGTAGGGCGAGATCGCGGCGAGCGGAGCCTCTTCGTCCACGGGCAACCGCTCGGGCTGACCATAGACGGCAGCGCTCGACAGCAACACCACCCGTGGCGGTGCGGGGAGATCCGCGAGGCGCTCAAGAAGCCGCGCCAGCACTCCGACCGATCCGACTCGATCCGCGTCTGGGTCCACGATCGACGCTGGAACGGACGCGGGGCCGGCGCAGTGCACGACGACCTCCGCACCAGCCGCGAGTTGTGCGTCGAATGCCACGGAAGGGATGTCGGACGCCGGGCGGCCCGAGCGGACGACAATCCATCCGTCCTCCTCCAAACGTCTGGAGATAGCACTACCGAGGAAGCCGAAGGCCCCAGTAACGAGCGCTCTCACATCGTCCGGGGTTTGATCACGCGACAGCCGCCGCGTAGGCGTGGAATGGGCGACTCCCATCCGTGCCTACGCGACTGTGCCGGATCGCATCGCCCTCGCCTCGCGCCACGAGCAGACCATACTGGACACCTGTGGGCGCGCTTCGCATCGCCTTGCTGACCGAGATCCCCGCGCCGTTTCGGATCCCGCTCTTCAACGCACTCGCGAAGGAACCGGACGTCGAGCTCGAAGTGCTCTTCCTGTCCGAGCGAGACCCGAAGCGTCCCTATCCCGTTTACGCAGACGAGTTCCGCTTCGGCTGGCGAATCCTGAAGGGTTTCGAGGTCGGGCCAAAAGGACGCTGGATCATCTTCAACCGCGGCGTCCTGAGGACACTGCGGCGGCTACACCCATCGGTGATCGTGATCGGCGGCTGGAATCAGCCTGCCTTCTGGACAGCAGCGGTGTACGCGCGCCTGACGCGCATACCGGTCGTCGCGTGGGTCGAGAGCACCGCGCGCGATGCACGGCCAGATCGGTTTGTCACTGAGGTTCCGAAGAAGCTGCTCGCCGGTTCCTGCGCCGCATTCCTCGTTCCCGGCCAGGCGTCCGCCGACTACCTGCGTTCGCTGGGAATCGAGGCCGCCCGCATCGTGCGCGCGCCGAACGCTGTCGACACGCACGTGTTCGGGGACGCGGTTGCGGAGGCTCGCCGCGAACTCGACCGTTTGAGAGACGAGCTCGGCTTGACCCGCTGCACGTTCCTCTACGTCGGCAGGCTCGACCCGGAGAAGGGCGTCGACCTCCTGATCGAGGCTACTCGCTCCGTGGCCGCGGATCTCGTGGTCGTCGGGACCGGCGTCGATGCCGAGCATCTGAAACGGCTGGCGCCGCCGAACGTCCGGTTCGTCGGCCGACTCGAGCGCGACAGCCTCGTCCCCTGGTACGCCGCCGCGGACGCCTTCGTCCTGCCTTCGCGCTCGGACCAGTGGGGGATGGTGCTGAACGAGGCTGTGACTGCCGGCCTCCCCCTCGTCTCGACCGACGCACCTGGCGCAGCTCACGACCTGATCGAGGATGGAGTGAATGGCTTCCGCGTTCCCGCCGGAGACGTGGGCGCGCTCTCAAGCGCACTCCACCGACTCGTTGAAGACCCTGCGTTCCGCCAGGCTGCCGGGCAACGCTCGGCCGAGATCGCGACCCGGTTCACACCCCAGGCGTGGGCAGAGGCGGTCAGCTCCGCGATGCGCGGATTGGTCGCGTAACGTCCGGCGAGTGTTGACGTTTTTCACTGCGCCGAAGCCCTTCACGGGCCAGTTCGCGGTCATTCAACGAAACGCGATGCGCAGTTGGGCACAGCTGCCCGGCAGCGAGATCCTCGTCTTCGGCGAAGAGGAAGGGACTCGACGCGATGGCTGCCGAGCTCGGCGCCACGCACCTTCCGGATGTTGCGCGCTCCCGCCAGGGGACGCCTCTTGTCGGCGACATGTTCGCGCAGGCGCGGACGACCGGGCGTCAGCCCATCCTCTGTTTCGTCAACGCGGATGTGATCTTCACATCGAGCCTCCTCGCTGCCGTCCGTCGTGTCGCGCAGCGCCGCTTCCTGCTCGTCGGGCAACGCTGGGATCTCGACCTCGAAGAGGAGCTCGCCTTCGACGGCGACTGGGAAGCTGACCTCCTCCGCCGCGTGCACCGGGACGGCAAGCTGCATCCCCCCGCCGGAAGCGACTACTTCGCATACCCCCGTGACGTCGACTGGCAGATGCCCCCGTTCACCGTCGGGCGAGTCGGGTGGGACAACTGGACGCTGCATCGGGCGCGGCAGCTCTCACTCGACGTCATCGACGCGACCAGGGTCGTAGACGCGATCCATCAGAACCACGACCACACGCCAGCCCAGCACCCGGCGGAGGACGGCCTCCCGTTGACACCCGAAGCCGCCGAGAACATGCGCCTGGTCGACGGACGGATCGCGACACTCAACCACTCCACGCATGTCCTGACGCGCTTCGGTGTCCTTCCCGCGATCAGACCGAGACGGCTGGCCGGGGGCAACCTGCACAGCTACCTGGCCAGCTTGCCGCGGCGGGCTCTGTTTGCTCTTCGCTCGAGATAAGCCCTACCTCAGAACGCGCCGCGCAGGCGGGGGGCCTGACTGCCACGCCGCTAGGCTTGCTGCGGTGACAACCCTCAGGTACCGGCTCGGGACGCTCAGGCTTCGACTCTTCCCGGAGCCGTACGAGCCGAACGTCGTGGCGGCGATCAAGCGCGTCGTCCGGCCCGGAGACACCTGCGTGGATGTCGGGGCTCACACGGGCGCGATCACCCGAGTGCTTGCGGCGGCGGCCGGTCGTGAGGGTCGCGTGATCGCCTTCGAGGCCTACCCGCCGAATGCCGAAGAACTGCGCGACGCTCTCGCCGCCGAGGGGCTCGGCCGAGTCACCGTCGAGAACTTCGCGATCACCGACGGAGCCGAAGCGACGGTCTGGCTCCACTCGGGCCGTAGCCGGGCGACCACGGAATGGAACGTCGTCGGGCACGACGTGGACGGGAACGAGACCCCGGCCGAACTGGAGGTGCGCGGCGACTTCCCTCGACGACTACCTCCCGGCCGACGCGCCACTGCACTTCGTGAAGATCGACGTGGAAGGAGCGGAGGCTCGCGTTCTCGGAGGCATGCGAAGGCTGCTGGCCGAAGCGCGCCCTGTCGTTCTCGTCGAGTTCCACGACGAGGAAGGCTGGGCTGGCCGGCATCGCCTCCTCGAAGCTGGATACCGGCTTGAAACGCCCGCTGGCGCTCCGATCGGCCCGGACGCGAGTCGCGTTTACCACTGCCTCGCATTCCCGAATAGCTAAATGTCCGACGGGAGCGAACGCCCGTGACCGAACCGGCGACAAGCCCTGCCGGTTCGCAGGTCGCGACCAAGTTCACCCTCTACTCGGACCGCTCGTTCCTGACACCGGGAGCGTCTCATGTCACGGCCCTGATTCCCTTCTGGGGCCCCACACCCGAAGACCCGGACGACCCGGCGAGCGGACGGTACGAGGCGTACGCCGCCAGCGGCCGCCGCCTCTTCGACCTCGGTTCGCTGGAGGAGTGCGACGCCGCGATCTTCCCGGAGGGCTGGGAGCACGTCGTCAGCGTCGAGTCCGCCCAAGAACGAGCAGCGGCCTTCGTCGCCGAGGCGAGCGAGGCCGGGAAACCGTCGGTCATCTTCTTCTGGAGCGACTCCACAGAGCCCGTGGGGCTCGATGCGACCGTCTTCAGAACGTCTCTCTACCGGTCCCGGCGGCAGCCGCGCGAGTTTGCGCAGCCGGCATGGGCTGAAGATCCCGTCGAGCGCTACCTGGGAGGGACGCTGCCCCTGGCGAAGCTCAAGAGCCGCCCGGTGGTCGGATTCTGCGGCTACGCCCCGGGGAGAACGGAGCCACCGACGACCCGAGAGCTGCTTCGGCGCAGGATCGCGGACCAGAAGCGGCGCGATCGAGGCCGCCCTCGGCCGACCACGGGACGTCGGCGACGTGCGCGCTCGCGCGCTCGCGACCCTTCGGCGCACCCTGACGTTGAGACGAACATCGTCCTCCGGGATGCGTTCTGGGCCGGGATGACATCGTCCTCGCAGTCACAGAACGTCCATCGCGTGCGCCGCGAGTACATCGAGAACATCGTCGGACAGCGACTACGTCCTATGTGCCCGCGGCGTCGGCAACTTCTCGTATCGGCTGTACGAGACGCTCTCCTGCGGCCGCATTCCCGTCTTCATCGATACCGATTGCGTGCTTCCCCTCGAATCGTTGATCGACTGGAAGGAGTACTGCGTGTGGCTCGACGTGTCCGACCTGAGACAGACCGGGGACCGCGTCGCGGCCTTCCACGCGTCGCTCACACCGGCCGAGTTCGCCGAGCGCCAACGTGCCTGCCGCCGGCTCTGGGAGACGCATCTCTCCCCGCACGGTTTCTTTGCCCACTTTCACGAACACTTCGAGTAGGAGCGCCGGTTCCGACCTCGGCCTTGAGTCTATCCCGAAGAGACAGCCGGGTATCCTTTGTCGCATGGCCTGTACGAAGCAAGGGTCTGCCGCCTTGGGCATACGGCGTTCGAGCCGGTACGCGTTGTCGGACCGAGCGCGGCTCGCACCCGCTCACCGCCCTTGAATTCGGCTCGGGGCTTGGAAGAGCACGGGCTCGTTACTAGCCCGCCGCCCTCCGGCACACGCTCGCGGTCGGCGCTCGTCATTCAACCTTCGCACGGCTGGATCTCGCTGGGGTTAGGCGACCTCTGGGCCTTTCGCGAACTGATCTTCCTCATCGCGTGGCGCGATGTGAAGGTGCGCTACAAGCAGACCTCGCTCGGATTCGCCTGGGCGATCATCCCGCCCGTCATGACGATGGTGGCTTTCACGCTCGTGTTCGGTGGGATCGCGAAGATCCCGTCAGATGGGCTGCCGTATCCGATCTTCGTCTACAGCGGTCTCTTGCCCTGGCTCTACTTCGCGTCAGCCGTCGGGCGTGGCGGAACGAGCCTGGTTTCGAACGCGGGGATCATCAGCAAGACCTACTTTCCGCGGCTTGCCGTGCCCCTGGCGGCGGTGCTGACACCACTCGCTGACTTCTTCTTTTCGATGGTGATCCTTGCCGGCATGATGGTGTGGTACGGAATCGTGCCCACCTGGGGAGTGGTCGCACTCCCTGTGTTCATCATGCTTGCCGATGGCGACTGCGCTGGCGGTCAGCCTCTGGCTCTCGGCGTTCAACGTCAAGTATCGGGACGTTGCGTTCGGGATCGGATTCCTGCTGCAGTTCTGGATGTACGTGTCTCCGGTCATGTATCCGGCGTCGCTCGTCCCCGAGCAGTGGCGCTTGCTCTACAGCCTGAACCCCATGGCCGGGGTGATCGAGGGCTTCCGCTGGGCGCTCCTCGGGAACGCAAGTCCGGACTTCGCAATGATGGCTGTGAGCGCCTGCGTCGTGCTGCTCCTCCTCTTCGGCGGGCTTGTCTACTTCAAGCGCACCGAGCGAACCTTCGTCGACCACGTGTAATGAGCGCGGATGCTGCGATCTCAGTCCGGAACCTGGGGAAGCTGTACAAGATCGGCCAGACACTGCCGAGCTACAAGACACGCCAGCGCGAGCTCATCAACCGGGTGCTACGCCGCACCGTCCCGGAAGACGGCGTCGCGGCCCCGGCCCGAAGCATCTGGGCCCTGCGGGATGTTTCGTTCGACGTAGCGGAGGGCGACGTCGTCGGGATCATCGGCCGGAACGGCGCCGGCAAAGTCGACGCTGCTCAAGATCCTCTCCCGCATCACCGAGCCGACGGAGGGCCGGCCACGATTCACGGACGTGTCGGATCGCTGCTCGAGGTGGGAACCGGCTTCCACCCGGAGCTGACCGGGCGCGAGAACATCTACCTGAACGGCGCCGATCCTCGGGATGAAGAAGGCCGAGATCCGACGGAAGTTCGACGAGATCGTCGCCTTCTGCCGAGATCGAGACGTTCATCGACACTCCGGTGAAGCGCTACTCGAGCGGCATGTACGTTCGGCTCGCCTTCGCGGTCGCAGCTCACCTCGAGCCCGAGATGCTGCTCGTCGACGAGGTGCTCGCGGTTGGCGACGCCGGCTTCCAGAAGAAGTGCCTGGGAAAGATGAGCACCGTGAGCAAGGAGGGGCGGACGATCTTGTTCGTCAGCCACAACATGGGCGCCGTCGCCGAACTGTGCCCGAGAGCCATCCTCGTCGACGGCGGGCACGCCGTCCTCGACGGGCCGACCTCCGACGTCACCGCCGCCTATCTTCGCCTGTTCGCCACTCCCGACGCCGGCGTGGACCTGACGGAGAACCCGCACGTGCCCGCGTCGTTCCTCAGCGTGCGCACGATCGACCAGGAGGGCCAGCCGTGCAACTCGTTCGACCTGGCGGAACCGGTAACGATCGCGGTGAGCTATCGCGTTCGAACACCCGTCTCCGGTTTGCTCATAACCATGACGTTGGCGAGAAACATGGTCGACGTCCTCCAGACATTCGACTGCGATCTCGATCCCGAGCCGATCGACCGGGAGCCTGGGGAATACGAGGCGACCTACACTCTGCCCCCGATGTTTCTGAAGGCGGGCACGTACTCGGTGAGCATCTACTGCGGCAAGGCATCGCCGGAGCAGGCGTATCGGAACCATCAGCGGGTGTTGACGTTCGACGTCGAAGAGCGCTCGTTCAACACGCATCACAAGGGCTACCGGCGCGACCGTCCCGGCCCCGTGATCGGGCCGGGCACGTGGAGAACCGAACGTGTCGGCTGATCGGAAAGATGCCGTCGCCTCCTTCGCGATTCGCACGCTGTCCGGTGTCGGCTGGCGCATCGTCCGTCTTGCGGACCGCCTCCACGCGGGGCCCGCGAGCAAGGACGACCGCACACTCACAGGCGACCGTGAGATCGAGTGGAGCTGGAGCCTGGCGCAACTCCCGAGCGTTCCGAGTCGCGTGCTCGACTTCGGCGCCGGTAACGGCGTCCTCTCGCTCGGCGCCGCCGTCCATGGACACAGCGTCGTCGCGGTCGATCTCGAGCCGTGCATGTTCGCGTTCGACCCAAACGGGATCGAGTACCTCCGCGGAGACATCAACGAGCTGGAGTTCGAACCGGATTCGTACGACTACGTCATCAACTGCTCGACGGTCGAGCACGTCGGCCTTCCCGGGCGCTATTCGGGTTCGTCCGACGACTCCGAGGCTGATCTGAGGGCGATGGAGCGGCTCGCCCGGCTGATGAAGCCGGGAGCCGAGATGGGCCTCACGATTCCGGTCGGGCAGGACGCCCTTTTCTCGCCGCTGCATCGCATCTACGGGCCCGAACGGTTGCCGCGCCTGATCGCGCCGTTCGAGATCGCCTCCGAGGAGTTCTGGGCCAAGCCTCTGGGCGAACGCTGGCAGAAGGTCGGCCGCGAGTCGGCTCTCGCAGAGCAAGGCTCGCGCTCCTACTATGCGCTCGGTCTCTTCCGCCTCCGCCGGGCGCAGTAGCTCGCTTAGCCTCCGGCACGGCGAAGAAAGAGGCCGTCGACCTGAAGCGTGCGACCATTTCGTGGGTCGGCGAAGACCGGCTCGATGCCGGTGAGGTCGAATCCCGCGTCGGCCAAATACGCGACGAGCTCCGGCAGCAGCGCCTGGCCTGCGTACAACTCCGCATGCGAAAGCTCGACCTCGAGCGCCTCGACCTGGCCGAGCGTCTCCACGCCGCCGCGTAGGACGGGCAGTTCGAAACCCTGCACGTCGAGCTTCATCAGGATGCGGTCGCCGGGGCGGACGAGATCGCCGCGGAGCGAGTCGAGGCGCAGCGTCTCGATCTGTTGCATGCCGACGTAGGCGGATTCGGGAACGCTCTCGGTGTGCAGCCGCGCCATCGGAAGCAGCGAACTGCTCCAAGATGTCGGAGAGACGTTGATCGTCGCGGTCCCGTCGGTGTCAGAGAGCGCGGCCTGCCTCACCTCCCAGAAAGGGTCTGACCGAGCGGCCGCCCGCAACTCGGCGAAAATCTCGTCGAGCGGCTCGAACGATACGATCCGGCCGGAGTACCCACCGCGCCGTACGAGGCGGGCCCACTGGCCTCTGCTCGCCCCCACGTCGAGGACGAGGTCGACGCCCCGCTCGCGGATCGCAACGCTGCGGCGAAGGTCAGGGAAGTGCTCTGGCGTGTAGCGGACGACGTCGATGCCGAGCCGTCTGAGGGCCCGGTGCAGACCCCGCGTCACGGCGCCGGTCACGACGACGGAACTGCGCGCCGGATCCGCCGGAGGAGGGCCTTGGAGTGCGACGGGCCGAACCGCCAGACGAGACGATCCGACTCCGCGAAGCCGCCACGGAACCTCGGCTCGACCGAGCGGATCAGCGAAAACGCCTCGGCCAGAGCCACGAAGTATGGGTTCCAGATGAGACGCTGCTCGTCGGACGAAGCCTCGTAGGCGGTCGAGAAGCGGAAGGAGGTGCCGTCGGCCACGAAGCCGGTCGTCGGCACGACCGGTCTCCGCAGCGCAAAGCGGGCGTCCCGAAAGAGTCGAAGCCCGTGGTAGTGGTAGAAGACAAGCGGCAGATCGTCGACGATCACCTGGCCGTCACGCTCGCGGAGCCGATACTGCTTCACATTCCAAGGGGCGAGCCCGCCGCCGACGTGCTGGAGCACGTGGACCCGCCTGAACCGCTCGGGCCAGTCGTCGAGGTACTTCTGATCGCCGAGCTTGCCGTCCTCGTAGCGGTAGTAGCACCATTCGATGCACCGGTCTCGCCACCAGCCGAGCGCCTCGAGGCCGTCCGTGTCACGGCGGAAGGAGACGAGCTCGACGTTGTATGTCCCGCTCGTCTCCTCGAGGTGGGCCAACTCGGCCGTGTAGCGATGGGGAACGATCATCACCGCGTCATCGGCCATCTCTTCGAACAGCGGGCCGGTGTCCGAGAAGAAATAGAGGTCGGCGTCGAGATAGGTGACGAGATCGAGGCCGGGGTCCCGGTCGAGACATGCCTGGGCCACACACGGAGTCGCCGTCCAGCAGTACTCGAGCGGCGTGCGGTCCGCCTTGACGCCGAGCAGCGCCGGGTCTTGCGCCTCGAGCTCCTCGAGCGCGATCGTCTCGACTCCCGGAAGGCGAAGCCGGTCGAGCACGGTCTTCGTCGGTGGATCCATACAGAAGACGTGGAGGGTCGCGTCGTGTTCGAAGCGGCGCAGCGACGTGGCCATCGCGATTCCGCGCGGAAGGTAGTTCGAATCGAAGAGCGTGCAGTACGTGCGCGGCATCCGGCGAACGCTAGTGCACCGCGCCGCCGCAGTACCGCATTGAGGCGATCCGAAAAGCGCGCTTCATCAGTGTGAGTCTAAGGCCGGGTCGAGGCGTGGGCTGCTCTAGAGTGCCCTTCGTGCTGCGATCGCCGGCGCGTTGAGATCGCAATCTGGGGGCGAGATGTTGGCCAAGCTCATAGCATCGATCCTGCACGTCACGCCGTCTCCGGTTCGGCGAGGGCTGAGGCGCTTGCGCGACGGCGCCGTCCTGGCCCGCGCGCGAGAACGTGTTCGCGCCGAGCACGCCGCGGACGAAGCCGCGTCGCGCACCGGGCGGTGGCTCTCGCAGCGGGCAACTGCTCTGATGCTCTACCCGTACCGGGCCGAGCAGATCGACGTTCCGGTGCCGATCGAGTCTGGCGAGCACCGCTTCGATGTTGTCGACGATCTGGTGCGCTTCACCTCCCTCACCCGCGAACAGACACTCGCCCTGATGTCCCGCCGACTCGAGAACTTCCGCGTGGAATGGCTGGCGCTGCGTCCTGGCCTCCGGGACGACACGTGGTTCTATCTCTCGTCGCGGACATATCTCTTCGCGAACGCGATTCATTTTCACGACTCGCCTGAGCTCGTGGACGAGGTGGCCGCTCTGGTTCCTCGAGACGGCAGGGTGCTCGAGTTCGGAGGTGGTACGGGAAATCTCTCGCTTGCCCTCGCCGCGCGCGGGCTCGACGTCGACTACCTCGAGCTCTCGGCCCTCCAGAAGGATTTCGTACGCTTCCGTATGGGGCTGCACGGCCTCGAAGACCGGATGAGCGTCCTCGACTGGTGGGCCTCCCTGCACTCGGAGGCATACGACGTCGTCTGTGCGTTCGACGTGTTCGAGCACGTTTCGGATCTCTCGTCCACACTCAATCGGATCGTTCCGACGCTGGCCGCGGGCGGAGCTCTCGTGGAGTCGTCTCCGTTCTTCGTGAGCCTCTCGAACCCGATGCACCATGAGGATCCCGGTTTCGACGACCTGCTCCGAGCTCACGGACTCGAGCTTTCGAAGACGGCCCCCGACCACAGGGTTTGGAGAAGGGCGGCGGCGCCTGCCGGCTGATCCGGTCGGGAACCCTTCACGCAGATCGTCGGCTCAGGCACTCGGCCTCAGGAAGATCGAGGTCGTCGAGAAGTTCCGGTTGAAGGCAACCGGCCCGATGAAGTCCCGGCGGGACCAGCTCTCGAGGAGCCGCAAACCGGGAACGTAGTCCGGGCGCTCGGAGTTGTCGACAAGCATCACGCCGCCCGGACGAACCTTGGTTCGCGCATGGAAGATGCACGAAGCTCGTGCCCGGCCGTCGACGACGACAAGATCGAAGCTCTCGTCGGGATACTCGTCGATCGCGCCGCAGTAGTCTCCGAACTCGAGTCCGGCGAGCGCCTTGTCCGCCGAGACGTACCCGCCGGGCACCGTGCCGAGGTGACTGGCGTCGCCGCCGGAGACGGGTTCGACCAGCAGATACCGGCAGTTCGCGATCTCCGCGGACTTGAGCCGCTCCGACACGCTCCCGTACCAGTTCGAGTCGTGCTCGACCGTCACGAGCGACCCCACTCGCCGCGCAAGAAAGAGCGTCGAGCCCCCCGACCCCCACTCGAACACCCGCATCGTCGGGTCGAGATGGCTCTCGAGCCATTCGATCGCCGCGAGTGCGAGCCATGGAACCTCGGCGTCGATCGATGTCCCCTCCGACCTCCTGAGCGTGTCCCACCGGCGGAAGTACCGCACCAGCTGCGGCCGTCGGAGAAGGAGTGGAAACCACGGCCAGTACGGTGACATGTGCCGCGCCGCTTCCGCGGGAAAGCGCCTGACTCGGCCCCACGCGTATCGGGCGTACCGCCGGACGCTGAACGGACGAAGACCGACGACGTACGGGTGGCGACGGCGATAGAGCCCTTCGAGCACGAGTACGCACCCGACGATGGCTCCGACGGTCACGGCAACCCAAGCCAGCCAGGTGTGTGTCATCGCGTCAGTCCGGGTCGGGGGCGCCGTGCGCTCGACGACCGGAGACCGAAGGCCGGCTTCCGCCGAGCGTCGAGGCGAGTGTACTTCCAGGGCGCTCGGCTCCCCGCGTTGTGGAGGTTTCGAGCGCCCGGTTCGCGTCGAGCCCTCGAACAAGGACGATGTAGGGTTGCTGACTTGTCGTCCTCGTGCGGGCTCTTGCGATCGCCGATGCTCCCCGCGAGCCGGCTGCCGGGATCATGTGATGTGCCTTCCCTGTGCGGCGCTGCGGATCAACCTCTCCGACGCGCAGGCGCGTGAACCGCGACGGCGTGGCTCGCCTCGCTCACCGCCTTCCGCTTCCGGTCAAGATCCGGCTTCGCTCTGCCCTCGACCACTTCTCGAGAAAGAACGCGGATCTCCGCCGGTACTCCGTGTCAGCCTGGTCGCCCGTGGGGATGCGCCACATCTTCTTCGATCGCGAGAGCACGAACTTCACTTACGACATCGCAAATGCCGACGACCTTCCCCAATTCGTCGCGGCGAGCACCGGCCGGCCGATCGCCGAGATCGAGCACTACCTGCAGGAGATCCTCCAAGACGATGCCTTCGAGCGCGAACTGTCCGCCCGGATTCGTCAGCGACGAGACCGGAACGCAAAACCGCGCTTCGGGCGGCGGCTCGGCTGGTACTGCGTGGCACGAGCTTGCCGGCCCGGCTTGATCGTCGAGACCGGCACACACGACGGCCTTGGCACGGCCCTGCTGCTCCGGGCGGCGGAGCGAAACGCCGCCGACGGCACGCCGACGAGGGTCGCGACGCTTGACATCGCGCCGGAAAGCGGTTGGCTCGTGCCCGAGCGTCTCAAAGAACGGCTCGAGGTCCACACGGGCGACACGCGCGAGACGCTTCCCCGAGCGCTGGACGGCCGCGAGGTCGGCATGTTCATTCACGACAGCGAGCACACGGCCGAGCGCGAGCTGTTCGAATTCGGAGTCGCCATCGAACACGCGGCAACGTCGCTCGTGATGATCAGCGACAACGCTCACGCGACGACGGCGCTGAAAGACCTCGCAGCGCAGCTTGGCGTCGAGTACCACCACTTCACGGAGCGGCCCCTGCGTCACTTCTATCCGGGCGCAGCGATCGGCCTGGCGATCTACGAGCGCCCCTCGGCAGCACCGCCGAACGCGTGAGCTGACGTCCTCGGGTTCAGCCCCCACTGCGACGAGGCTCGAGCAGCGTGACGAGCTCACGCATGCGATCTCGGTAAGTGTGCTCTCGCAGTGTCCGTTCCTGGCCGGCGCGGGCGACCACGCGCCGCTCGTCGTCGTGTGCGAGGTAGTACTCGATCTTATCGACCAGCTCGTCCTCGTCAGCGTACGTCTCGACCTCGCGCCCCGGATCGAAGAGCTCGGCGAGGTTCGACCCCGCGTCGGTCAGTAACATCGTCCCAACCCCGGTCGCCTCGTAGAGGCGCATGTTGTTGGCGAAGTTCTCTGCGACGTCGATGTGGCGGTTGAGCGCGATCTTCGACTGCCGCAGCACCCGGAACATTCCGATTCCCCAGGCCTCGCCGTGATAGTTCGCGAGGATCGGCGAGCCCTCGTCCCAGCCCGTCGCGTTGTACCCCCAGAAGTCGATTCTCGTTCGCCGGGCGGCCCGCTCGAGCAATGCGTTGCCCGCGTCGTGCTGGGCCCGGCCGAGCGCCCCACAGAAGACCGCGCCCGCCTGCTCGGTTTCGACGTCCGCAAGACGGTCGAGGACCCGTGAGTCGAACCCGATGCGGAAGTACTCGGAGTCGACGCCGAGGGCACGAAAGCGCTCGACGAAGTGCGGGAACGAGGTCAGGATCAGGTCGTACCGCCGCAAGCGGTCCGGCGGCGGAGCCTCGCTCGCGATCTGGGCGGCGACGAACCCGGAGATTTTCTTGAGACGCGCGAGCGTGTCGTCACTCACATACGAGAGGTTTTGGACGTAGACGATGTCGGGCTCGAACCATTCGGCTTGCCGTACGACCAGCTCGTCGTGCGTCCGGCGGCGCCGAAACCGGGGCCTGCGCCCCTCGGGATGCTCCGCAGCCCATGCGGCCTGGAGGGGTACGCAGTCGGCCACGATCTCGTGCGCCTCGTGCCCGAGAGGTGCGAGGTGGTACGAATACGAATCAGCGGTGCCGAAGTGCGTGTCCATCAGCGCCCGCCACTGTTCCGCGTAGCCCGCGCGCTCGAGACCCGGATGCGCTGCGTAATGCGCAGCGACGAAGGCCGGGTAACAGGTGTCGACGATCAGGATCCGCACGGGTCTCGACGAAGCATCGCTGGTGTCAGCCCGGGTTTGCCGAGCCAAGCGTGGCCGGATCGGCCGTCATGTCGTAGTGCGCCGGTGGATGGTACGCACTCTCGTCGCCCGAATTGTTTCGGCGAAGGCACCCGCCGGGTATCGTCGCCGCGGGAATGGCGCGCGAGTTAATCACGCTCATGACGCGCGGAGCCCGGCGCGTTGTCCCCCGGCCCGTCCGCCGGCTTCTTCGCCGAGGGCTCGCGGGCCTGCCGAGCAGGCACTCCTGGAAGAGCCGTTCGGTTGCGCAACAGCACCATGCCCTCGTCCGCTCCGAGCTCGAACATCCGGACGACGTGGCGCCGTTTCGCGCCTTCGTCGAGCTGATCGACGCGCTCCTGACCGAGTGCGAGCTGCCCGACCCTGCGCGGTTCCTCGATTTCGGTTGCGGCGCCGGCCACTACTCCGAGCTGCTCGAGCGCCGATTCTCCGGACGGTTCGACTACACGGGCTGCGACTTCTCGAAGGAGATGATCGAGACTGCGCGTCGGCAATGGCCGGGCCGGCGGTTTGTCGTCAACGACCTTTTCGAGAACAAGCTCGATCTTTCGTCATTCGACGTCGTGTTTGCGAGCGCCCTCGTCGACGTCCTGGCCGACTACAGCAGGGCGCTCGACATCCTGCTCGACTCACGAGCGCCCTGCGTGATTCTGCACCGGCAACGGATGACTGACGGGCCGGGGCATGCGGAACGCACGTCCGGCTACAAGGGCCAGAGAACGTTCGCCTCATACATGAGCCTCGACGAGCTCGAGCAGGTCGCCGCACGGCACTCCAGGCGCATCGCCCGCTCGTTCGTCGTCGCAGACAACATCCGGAGCTTCATTCTCCCGCTGGCGTCCGCGCACTGACCGCTCGTCCCGAACGCATCGTGCGGAGCTTGCCCGCAGCCTTCGCCGGAATCAGCGTACGGGCAAGGAACGAAGGGACTCGGCCGCGCGCCAAGCGTGGATGGAGCCTCAGCGCCTCGAGATAGCAGCGACGGGCGCGTGCGTGATCACCGTCCACGTAGAAGAGCTGGCCGGCCCAGACGAGGCAGGCCGCCCGCGCCTCGTCCTCGACCGCCTTCAGCTCGACCGGCAAGTCGGGTGTCGAAAAGAACCGCTCGTACATTTCGAGGCCGTCTTCTGCGCGTCGCCGTGGGGCCCCCTGGCCTTTCGACTCGGCGTGGATCCGATACGTCGCGACCGGGCTCTCCAAACGGGTTGCGTGACCGACGATTCCCAGCTTGAGGACGAGCTCGAAATCCCAGCAGTAATACCCCTGCAACGGGCCGCCGATCTTGAGCGCCCGCCGGCGAAAGAGTGCTCCCTGGGGATTGATGGGGTCGGTGCAGGTTCGGACCATCTGCAGAGCGTCGAAATCCCCGGACGGATGACGCCCGATTTCCCGCGAGGCCTCATCCGTGAAGATCGCATCGCCGTACGCGAACAGCGCTTCCCGATCGGCCTCCAACGCACGGGCGACGAGCGACACGGATCCAGGCAGCAACGTGTCGTCTGAGTTGAGCCAGCCGACGAACTCGCCGGTCGAGCGCGCGAACGCTGCATTGAGTGCTGCGGCCTGACCGCCGTCCGGTTTGCTCTCCCACCACGCGAGGCGGTCCTCGTAGCGCCGGATGATCTCGACACTGCCGTCGGTGGAACCTCCGTCGACAACGGCATATTCGATCGGTTCGTAGTCCTGGTCGAGGACCGAGAGGATCGCCTCTTCGAGGTACGCGGCTTGGTTGTAGGAGGGGGTGATGATCGAGACGAGCGGGCGGGCGGTCACGAGACACCCGTCGCGCGCGAGCGAACTATCCGCGGCGATGTTGCGAAAAGCTCGTCGATCGATTGTCTGGTCTGGAACAGGAGCACCGGCTCCAAGTCTAGGGACAGGGCGTGCTCCAGATGCCGGGCTGAGCCGGCGTTCAATCACTCGAAAGGCCTCCGAGCGAGCCGCGCCCCCGACGTCTGTTAGCGTCAGACGGGTGCCTGACCGCACCGAGACGACGACCGCCGAGTGGCAGCAGCTCGCCAAGATCGATCCCTTCTACGTCATTGCGACCCGGCCGGGCAGAGAGGGTGCGTGGACGCGTGAGGAGTTCTACGCCGAGGGAAGCTCCGACTGGTCCGACTTCCGCCATCATTGGCGGCACTACTGGCCCGAGCTCGGAGGGAAATGCCTCGAGATCGGCTGCGGCGCCGGCCGCATTACGCAAGCGCTGGCGGCCGACTTCGCCGAGGTCGTAGCGATCGACGTCTCAGCCGACATGCTCGCGCTCGCTCAGCTCGTCGTACCCCCGAACGTCACGCTCGAGCAAGTCGGCGGCGCGGATGTCCCGATCGAGGATCAGTCGGTCGATGGGGTTTTCACCTGCCATGTGCTCCAGCACCTCGAGGGACTCGACGTGGTCGCGGCGTACCTCGCCGAAGCGCGGCGAGTCCTCAGGCCGGGCGGGACGCTGATGGTCCAGCTCGGTCTCCACAGCGCGCCGATGCGATTGCCCGGTCGAGTGCGCGAAGAGCTCCGGCTCCGGGCGGCACGACGGTCACGGTCTCGTGGTGAGCGCGACCTGACTTTCCGCGTGCGGCTCTACACACGCGAAGAGGTTCTCGCCGTGCTCGAGCACGTCGGCTTCGGCGACATCGAGTTGAGGGTCTTCTCGGTGCGATCGAGCGGAGACGCGCACGCGTTCTGGCTGGCCCGCCGCGCAGCGTGACCGACACGACCGGCGAAGCCGGTCGCCCTCACTCGGGCGATCGCGACCCAACAAGCTCAGCCAGGAGTGCCCGGTAGCGGTCAAACGCAACCTCCTGAGATGCATCGGCAAGTGCGAACGCGCGGGCGCGCTCGCCCATGTCGGCGAGATTCATGGCGCCACCTCGCGCGCTTCGAATTGCCGCGGCGAGTAACTCGGGCCGGTTTGGGGGAACGACGACGCCGCAGCCGACATCCTGAACGAGTTGAGCGGTCTCGCTGTCGGCGTCGGCGGCGACGAACACCGGGCGACCGGCCGAAAGGATCCCGTACATGCGACTCGGCACGACGAACCCGGCGAGGCGCGGCGCCAGCCCAACGTAGTGCACGTGCGCGCTGCCGAGCGACTGCGAAAGGGTCGCGCGGGGCTGGTAGGGAAAGAACCTGACCTTGTCGGCGTCGAGCCGATTCGCGAGCTCTTCCATCTCGACGAGCCGAGCGCCGGTCCCGATGATCACGATCTCGAGGTCGTCGAGATCACGGAGGAAGGTCGAGGCCCGGACGAGCAGCTCGAGGTTCTGGGCGTACCCGACGTTTCCGGAATGCATCACGACGAACTTGCCGGCGAGACCGTGCTCAAGTGCCCACGGGTTGTCGCGTGGGGAGGGCGCCAGCGCCGCCGTGTCGACCCAGTTAGGGATCACGGCGAGCCGCTCGCGGACCACGCCCTTGGCCACGAGCCGCTCCGCCATCGTCTCACCGATCGCGACCACGCGGTCGGCCCGGCGGAGGTAGGCGTTCACGAGCCCGCGCAGCAGCCCGACCAGCGCCGGATTCTCGAGCCGGCGCAGCTCGACGGCTATCTCAGGGAAGACGTCCTGCGAGATCACGATGAGGGGCGCCCCGGTGCGCCTGGCCACCGCAAGACCGATGTCCGCAATCATCGGCGGGTCTGTCCAGCACATGACGACGTCCGGGCGGCGGACGCGCAGCCCCTCCCACAACGAGCCTGCCAGGTAGGTAGCGTAGTTGAGCGCGCGGAGCGTCAACCTCGAGCGTTCGAACGACGTGCCTGCGACACGGACGATCTCAACCCCGTTGCGCGTGGTCCGGCCGGGCCGAGCGTCCACACCGTAGAGCACGCCTGTCACCACCGTGACGTCGAAGTCGCGTGCAAGCGCCTCGCAGAGTTCCGTCAGCAGAAACGCGGTCGCCTCGACGCCGGGCCAGTAGTACTCGTTCAGAACGAGCAGGCGGGGCTTCGCACTCACCGCTCGACCAGGTGGTTCCCGAGCACAAGTGCATCCATCTTGGTCTTGCCGAAGCACGCGAGCGCCTCCTCGGGCGTGCAGACGATCGGCTCGTTCTCGTTGAACGACGTGTTGAGGACGATCGGCACCCCGGTCTGCTCGCCGAAGGCCTCGATCAGCCCGTAATAGCGGGGGTTGACGTCACGATCTACGGACTGGACGCGACCCGTGTCGTCGACATGGGTCACCGCCGGGATCTTCGACCGCTTGTCCTCACGCGTCTTATAGACGAGGATCATGAATGGTGACGGGTAGTCGTCCTCGTACCAGTCGCCGACCTTCTCGGCGAGCACCGACGGCGCGAACGGCCGAAACCGCTCGCGGTGCTTGATCCGGGCGTTCAGGATGTCCTTCATGTCGTCGCGCCTCGGGTCGACGACGATCGAGCGGTTGCCGAGCGCTCGGGGCCCGAACTCGGCGCGGCCCTGAAACCAGCCGACCACCTTTCCGTCCGCGATCAGGCTCGCGGCGGTTGCGTAGAGGTCGGTGTCGTCGAGGCGCCGGGAGGCAAAACCGGACGCGCCGATAGCGGCGGCAATCGCCCCGTCGCCGAAGGCCGGCCCGGTAAAGGCATGGCGCATGACGAAGCCGCGCGGCATCCCGAGCAGCTGGTTCCACACGAAGTACGCAGCGCCGATCGACGTGCCGTTGTCGCCGGCCGCAGGCTGGATGTAGAGCTCCTCGAACGGCGTCTCGTGACGGATGCGGCCGTTGGCGACAGCGTTCAGGGCGACGCCGCCTGCAAGCGCGAGGTTCCGCGACCCGGTGCGCTCGTGCAGCGTCCCGATGACCCGAAGGTAGGCCTCCTCGAGCATCGTCTGGAGCGACGCGGCAATGTCGAGGTGGCGCTGATCGAGCGGCTCGTCCGGCTTCCGCGCAGGACCGAGCAGCTCTTCGAGCCTCGGTGAGAACACCCGCCCAATCGTGGGCGTAGCCTGGTCCCAAGTCATATCGATGCCCTCGATGTGATGGACGAAGTACTCCAGGTCGAGCTCGAAGAGGGGACCATCGAGCCGCACGACGCGCCGCATCTCCTCGAGGTAGCCAGGCTCGCCGTAGGGGGCGAGACCCATTACCTTGCCCTCGTCGCCGTATTTCGGGAAGCCGAGCCACTGCGTGATCGCGGTGTAGAAGATCCCGAGCGAGTGCGGGAAGAGCACGCGGTCGAGGACGTCGAGCTTCGAGCCACGGCCGTGCGCCAGCATGGTCGAGGCGAAGTCGCCGAAGCCGTCCACCGAGAGGACGGCGGCCTCGTCGAAGGGCGAGACGAAGAAGGCACTCGCGCAATGAGCCTGGTGGTGTTCGACGTAGTGGAACCGCGCCTTCAGTTCTACTTCCCGCACGCCGAGAGCGGTTGCGAGCTCACCCTTCACATTCCGTACTCGCGACGCATTCGCGAGCCGTGAGCGGAGGAAGTCGATCGACGGCGTCCGCGCGGCGCGCATCACCTTGCGCAGCAGGTTCGCGTTCGGATCCCGAGAAACGGCGACGTGGTCGACCTGCTCAGGCGCGATCCCCGCATCCTCGAGACACCACCCCGCCGCACGTCCAGGAAAGCCAGCCGAGTGCTTCACTCGGTTCAGCCGCTCCTCTTCGACCGCGTTCACGAGATCACCGTCGATGACCAGCGCGGCCGCCGCATCTCCGTGATATGCGTTGAGACCGAGGATGATCGTCATCCGGCTCGATGCTATTTCAAACGCGGTGGGCTTCCGGAGGGGGTGACGTGGGGAATCTCGAGCTCCCAATGGTCACGCAGGACACACGTCTTGGCGGCGGCCTAAAGCACTTGCATCAGCGGTTGATGACGGTGCCGGCCGTGTCAACCGGGCGATCGGGCTTCTGACAGACTCAGCATCCGAGCGCGCGACCCGGCTCGCGTTACGCCGTGCCCGATGCGAACACGATGTCTCCGGCAGCACCCCCGACCCTCTCGCGACGCGCGGGAACGGGGATGTTCTGGAGCCAGACCTCGCGGCTGCTCGAGGTCGGCATCACATTTGCAACCGCTCTACTCGTCCTGCGCGGACTCAATCCGGACGGGTTCGGCACCTACTCCGTCCTGACGAACCTCGCAGGCGCGGCAAGCGTGTTCATCCCGGTCGCCACCACGGCGTCGCTCGGCGCGGCCCTTACCCGGCTGGCTTCGCCCCAGGAACGCCTCTTCCTGGTCGTCGGCAGCGCTGTTCTTCGAACGGCGGTGATTACGCTCGTGACGCTCGTGGCGCTGCTCGAGTGGACGTACGTGACAGCGCTGTTCGGCATCGAGGGCGTCGACGTAGGCGTCGGACTCGTCGCGGCGGGCTACTGGATCTCGCAGGACCTGCTGAATACGTTGACCGGCTTCTACACCGCGGAAATGAACATGCGCCCGGTGGCGCTTTGGCGCACGGTCGGCCTGAGCGCAACGCTCGCCTGCGTCTGCGTCCTCGCCGCGACGAATTCGTTCACCATCGCGCGAGCCCTCGCCGTCGTCGGGGGCGGCTACGCGCTGTCGATGGTCGGCCTGGCGCTGCGCCTGCGGCGGGTCGGCCGACCGGTGCGGCCGCCCCGCGACGACGTCCGGCATGCGGTGCGGCTGACCCGCTCGACGTGGCTGGTCGGCGTGCTCGGCTTCACGCTCGCAACGCAGATAGACATCATCCTGATCGGCGCGCTGACGGGCAGCCCCCGGGAAGCGGCATTCTACGCGGCGGCCGTCGGCGTCGTCTTGCGCGCGGAGCTCATGCTGATGATCGGCTGGTCGGGGATGCTCGTTCCCGTCTTCGGGCACGCCTTCACAGCTGGCGGGCTTCAGCACCTGAGCAAGGCCTGGTACCGCTCCGCGCAGCTGTTCCTCCTCGTCGCGCTGCCGATCAACGCGCTGCTGCTGGCGAACGCCCACGGCGTGACCGCTGTGCTCTTCGGCCCCACCTACACTCCAGCAGGGGGCCTGCTCGTGTGGGTGTGCGCGTTCAACCTCGCCGCGGCGCTCTTCGCAGGCCCGTCCTGCGTCAGTGCGCTGTGGGCCCTCGACGCGCAACCGTCCCTCGCACGATTCCGCGCGTTCGCCGCAGTGCTGAACATCGGCCTAGCGATCGTTCTGATTCCGCCGTTGGGCGCGCTCGGCGCCGTGATCGCGACCGGGTCTGCAGCCGCGGTCAGCGCCGCAACCGACTTCTGGCTCGCAAGACGGTGCGGCGTCAGCCCCTATCCGCGCCGGGTGGCCGTATCCGCCGTGCTGGCGGCAGCCGTCTCGATGCTTCCTGCCCTTGCCATCCGCCCACACGATCTCCTCGAATTGGCACTGAGCGGCGGGCTCGGACTGCTCTTCTACGTCGGCGTCCTCTTCGCGATCAAGCCCCTCACATCCGACGACGTAGCCGCCGCCGCCAATGTGCACCGGCGGTTCGGCAGCGCGTTCATGCGGGCATTCGTGCGCCGGTGAGACGTCGGCGTTCGACCGTGTCAGGACTACGATCGTGACGCGATGGCAGCACTGCGCATCCTCTACGTTCACCACCGCCAGGAGCTCGGCGGCGCTCCCACGAGCCTCGCCTATCTGCTGCGCAACCTCGACCGGACACGCTTCGAGCCCCACGTCTTCTGCCCGCCCGGCGATGCGGCGGCCCTTTTCCGTGCCGCCGGCGCCGAGGTCCACGAAGGCCCTGTTTCGTCCTTCACACACATCTGGGCGAGCACGTACCGGGGACTCCGCTGGCTCATCTTGGTCCAGGAGCTCTGCCGCCTGCCAGGACACGCGCGCGCCTTCCGAAGCGTTCTACGTCGGACGGCGCCCGCGCTCGTGCACCTGAACGACTCGCCGCTCGTCGCCGCCGCAGTCATGTCGAAAGCCATGCGGATTCCGGTCGTCTGGCACCTGCGCGCGGCGCTGCCGGAAGGCGAGGGACGGCGCCGGTCACTCCTGCTCCGCAGGGCGGTGCGGCGCCTGTCGGCCGCCTCGATCGCGATCAACGCCGATGTCGCCGCGAGCTTCGGGCGCGAGGCGACTGTGATCCCGAACTCGGTTGACCTCGACCGCTTTCGGCCGGCCGATGCCCACTCGGCCCGGGAGCGGCTCGGACTGCGACTCGACCGTCTGACGATCGCGTACGTGGGGTTCATCTACCCGTCCAAGGGGCTAAACGATTTCGTGGAAGCCGCGGCACTCCTCCGCCGGCGCGGGATCGATGCGACATACCTGATCGCCGGCGGGGGGGTTCGCAGCGACGAGTTCTTTGAGACCACGGCCGGCCGGGGTCTCGAGCGGCTCGGCGTGGCGCGGGACCACGCCCGCGAGACCCGGGCCCTGGTTGCAGCGCTCGACCTCGAAGACGTGACGTGCTTCGTGCCGTTCACGCCCGAGATCGAGCTCGTCTACGAAGCGTCCGACGTGGTCGTGGCTCCTTCTCGCGGGCCCGAGCTCAGCCGTTCTGTCGTCGAGGCGTTCGCCGCCGGCCGCGCGGTCATTGCCTCGGGGTCACGCGACGGTGCCGGAATCATCGTTCCTCTCGAGACCGGATACCTCGTACCGAGGCGCTCTCCGGCGGCAATCGCAGCAGCCCTCGAGCACGTGCTCGGCGACGCAAGCCTACGGGCCAACATCGGGACGAACGCACGAGCACATGCAGAGAAGGCGTTCGACCCAGCAACAAACGGGCGACGCGTCATGGCGATCTACGACCGCCTGCTGAGCGACGCCGCGAGGGCACGATGACCGAGCGCCGAGCGCTCGTCGTCGTCTCGCCTTACCGAACCGAATACGGCCCCCAACAAGTTCTCGTGCACGTATGCCAGGGGATCTCGCTCGCCGGCTTCGAGCCGGTCTGCATCGCCCCCGAGGCGGCGCGCGTGACCGACGAGGTCCGGGCAGTCGCCGGCGCTGTTCACGAGGTGGAGTCTCTCCGGACCGTGCCACGCACCTTCGACCCCAAGCGCCTGGCGGCGTTTCTCGACGGGCATCGCACAGCCTCCGCGGGCATCGAGCGCGTCGCGTCGGCTGTCGACGCGGTGGCAATTCACACGGTTTCGGAGGCGGTCTTTGCCGGAAGCCTCGCCGGCAGGCGCCTGGCGATCCCGACGCTCGTGCATGCGATCGGAATGTCGATGCAATCGCCCGGGTGGGCGGCGCACGCCTACATTCGCCTGCTCGACCGCCTCTCGGATCACCTGCTTGCCAGCTCGAGCGCCGTCGCCGACCTGCTCGCCCACCACGGCGTCGACGACGCGAGGATGACCGTCGTCCACAACGGCATCGCGGTCGAGCAGGTCGAGGCGGCGACGCCGGTGACCCTGGGCCACTCCGGCCCCAGGGTCGGCATGATCGCCGCCTTCGATCCGAGAAAGGGCCACGAGCTGTTCGTCGACGCGGCAGCACTGGTCATTCCGCGGTTCCCGGAGGCCCGCTTCTTCATCATCGGCGGCGTGCTCGACGAGCACCCCGAGAGCCTCTCGTTCGCCAGGTCGATCGAGCGGCGAATCGACCGTCTCGGGCTGTCGAGCAGCGTCGAGCTCGTCGGGCAGGTCTCGCGATCCGACGTGCTCGGCTGGATCAAGACGATGGACGTGGTCGTTGCCCCGTCGCGCACCGAGGCATTCGCCCACGCACTGCTCGAGGCCATGGCCGCGAGCAAGCCTGTCGTCGCGACAACCGTCGAGGGCAATCTCGACGCGTTTGTCCACGGTCACTCCGGGATCTACGTCGACCCGATCCCCGCGCAGCTCGCAACTGCTGTCTGTGAGCTCTTGGGCGACCGCGCGCTTGCAACACGGATCGGCGTGGCGGCGAACGAGCGCGTGCGACTGCTGTTCGACCTCGGCGTGATCGTTCCCGCTCTAGCGGAGGTCGTTCGACGGCTCGTCGCCGCGGGGCCCGGGAAACATGCCCTCGGGGGGCCGGAAACCTCCGGGACTACGTCGCCCCGGGCGCACTGAATGCGTATGCGTCGAGCACGGAGCGGGTTGCCGTTGCCCAGGAACAGGTCACCCGAGCATGCTCGCGACCGGCCTCTCCGAGCACGCGTCGCCGCTCGCTGTCGGTGAGGAGCGACGAGAGAGCGGCGCGCAGCGCCGCGATGTCACCGGGCGGCACCAGGATCGTTTCGCCACCTGCATCCACAAGACCCCCGACTCGCGTTGCGACGATGGGCCGGCCATACGCCATCGCTTCGCGCGCCACCATCCCGTAGCCTTCACGCCTCGAGGGAACGCAGACGACGGCCGCGCGCTCGTAGTAGGGGCCGAGCTCGGCCGGCGGAACGAAGCCGAGCGCGCCCGGAACCGATCTCCGGAGCGGCCCGTCGCCGACAATCACGCGCGGCATGCCCTCTGTCGCCTCGAGGAACTCGAGAATTCCCTTCTCCTCGCTGAGCCGGCCCGCGAAGAGAACGTGCGGCGGGTCTTCGGGCTCGCCGACAGAAGCGGGGATCTCCACGCCACTCGGAACGACACGCACCTCTTTCGCCCCGAGGACGAGCGCCTGCTGGGCGAGGAACGGTGAGGCGGCGATCACGACTCGCGCCCGCCGCAGCACCGGACGGGCGAGCCACGGGAGCCGACGGGCGAGCTCGACGTCGGTGCCCCAGACCTGAAGCACGAACGGCTTCCGGGTCGCGAGGGCCGCGAGCCCGGAGGGAATCCAGTGCGCATGCACGACGTCCGCGTTGCGCGCCGCGCGGCGAGCTGCACGCGCGTACGCCGCGAGAAACGCCGGCAGTGCCAGCAGCAGCCAGGGCCTCGCGCGGAGGTTCTGCACGATCCCGGCCCCGAATGCGATCCCGAAATGGGGGAAGTCGGCGGGCGAGACGACATCGACGTCCACCCCGGCCCCGCGAAGGTGCTCGACCGCCTCCGCGACGAACCGGCCGGCCACGTCGTCGGGGGTACGCGGGTAGGAGGTCGTGAGCACGCAGACGCGCATCACGGCTTCCTTCCGGGCGCGGCCTCGTCCCTTCGCCCTCCGAACACTGCGGGCACCGCGAGCGCGAGCGCCAAGAAGGCGTAGAAGTAATAGAACTGCATCGTCAGGTAGAACGCGTTCGCCACGAGGGTGCCCACGAGCGCCGCGGTACATCCCCACGCGAGCGGCCGCACGCGCGCGGCGAGTGGGTCGTGCGCGAGGGCGAGGGCTCGACCCAGAGCTCGGGCCCGGCGGAGGCGCCCGAACGTCCAGACGAGGAACAGCACGAAGAGGGCTGTCCCGACGAGCCCGGTTTCGACGATCAGGGCGACAAAGAACGAATGCGGGCCCCAGTTCGTCTTGCCGGTCACGAACTGGTAGTAGACGGAGAAGTTGTTCAGCCCGAGCCCGAACATCGGGTGGGAGTGCATCACTTGCGGGATGAAGTCGTAGACCTGAAAGTGCGCCGACTCCGAGCGGCCGCTCGTGTCGATTCGCGAACGTAGGACGACCGTGAAGAAGTGGCGCTCGGCGAGGAAGACACCGGCGAGCACCGCGAGCGCTCCCGCGAGCGGGTAGAGGAGCATCCCCGAGTGGAGGTAGCGCCGATACGGGATCGCGAGCACGAGCGCGCCGACCGCCAGCCCGAGGATGCCGCTCCGCGAGAGGGTTGCGACTTCGACGAGAAGGAGGAAGACGATCAGCGCAGCGAGTGGCCGTCGGCGCCGGTGACCGCGCCCGAGTCGCAGGTAGATCGGCGTGAGGATCAGCAGCGGCACGATCAGCATGATCCCGAGGTGGTTCGGGTCGCCGGTGAGGGCGTTCGGCCGGTAGACCTTCGCACCCTCGACCGCCCCGTAGACGTTGATCTGGCTCGCCCCGCCTGTGAGCGGCGAGAGGAGCGTCGCATCGAGGTTTCCGCCGCCACGTGCAACGAGGAGCTGCACCACGCCGTACAGGGCGTTGACCGCGAGCCCTCCGCAGAACCAGGCAAGCGTTCGCCAGTAGTAGCGCTGGCCACGCCGCCAGAGCCACGCCACCCCTGCCGCCAGGAAGGCGAAGTGGATCACGAACTTCACGAGGCCTTTCGCGAATTGCCCGAGCGCGTCGCCCGTCTCCAGGTTGTAGAAGCCGGCCAGGTACACGATGGAAAACGCAGCCAGGAAACCGAGCAACACCGCACTCGTCGCGGGCACACGCGAGCGCGAAGTCGCGACGAACGCGAACAGGAACAGGATCGCGAGAACGTCCGCAATGCTCACCGAGCCGGCTACGTTCCAGTGGAGCTTCTCGAACGTGCACGCGAAGATCGTGGCGAGGAAGAAGAAGCTCGTGACGCGTCGCATGCTCATCCCGTCATGCCTCCGCCACAGCCCCGACGAGGTGTCTGGCACCGAAGATCCATGTTGAGAGCAAGTCTCACGCGAGTCCGTGTAGGACGTCGGAAAGCTCCTCGACTCGTGTGCGCCGGGAGAGCTTGCGGCGCCACTCGTCGCTGAGCGGAGTTCCGTCGAGCGAACCAGCCCGCCAGCGGTCGCGCAAGGCGGTGAGCTCACGCACCATCCCATCGACGTCACCGGGTGCGACAACCGTTCCCGCGCCTGTCTCCTCGAGCAGGCGCGCGGCGGCGCCGTCGGGCGGAACGAGCGCGAGGATCGGCCGCTCGGCGGCGAGGTATTCGAAGACCTTGCCCGAGAGCACGCCCTTCCCGCGTCCGTCGGCCTCGGGGATCAGGAGCAGCAGCGCCTCGGAGTCGCGCTGGAGCTCGAGCGAGCGGCGGCGGGGAGCATAGGGCAGGAGCTCGAGGCGGTCGCCGAGCCCGAGATTCTCCGCCCATTCCCGGTCGGACGAGCGGAAATCGCCGAGAAAACGGGCCGTCACACCCTCCACACGCGAGAGAGCGGTCAGGAACGGCCGCGGGTCGCGCTTGCCGAAGAACGAGCCTGCGTGGGTGATCCGGAAGCGCTCGCTCCGGTGGTACTCGAGCCCGGCGAAATCGTCGAAGTCGGAGCCGTTCGCGATGTGGACGACCGGGCCGCGCGGCTGTCGCTCGCGCAACTCCTCTGCGATCGCCTCGGACACCGCGACGATCGCATCGGCCTGCCGGGCGACGAGTCGCGCGATGAAGTGCTCGCTCTGCTCCTTCACGCGCACCGCGAGCCGCTCCGAGTCCCGGTGCGGGTGCGCCACGATCGAATCACGCAGGTCGGCCACCCAGCGGGCGGCCGTCGCACGCTTGACCGCGGCGCCGACGAGATGAACCGACGAGGGCGGCGAGGTCGTGAGCACCACGTCGATCCCCTCCTGGCGGACGATCCGGATCGCCGCCGGGATCGCAGTCAGGTTCCAGCTGACGTTCTCGTCGGGCACGAGCAGGCGCCGGCCGAAGAGAGCCGCCTGACGCTGGACACGCACGAGCCCCGTCGTGCCGTACAGCTCCTCCGCCGGCTTTCGCCCGACAGGGCCGATGTACCGGGCTCGGTGCACCCACGCGAGCGTCGGCGGCTGGAGGTCCTCGTCGCGATGGATCCACTTCGGGTCGTCGGGTGCGAGCACATGGGTCTCGATCCCGAGCTCCGGGAGGTGCGTCGCAAACTTGAGCGGCCGCTGTACGCCGCCGCCGCCGGAGGGCGGGAAGTACATCGTCACGATCAGGATCTTCACGGGTGACTGCTCCGGTGAGTCAGGGTGCCGCTACTTTGCCGGAGCCATCAGCAGACAGAGGGAAGAGGCGGCCGTGGCGCACGGCCCAGGTTGCGCCGTACTTGCGCGGGACGGCCGGGTCGCCGGTCGCGAGCCAATGCTCCACGTCGCGGACGCGATCGTACGGACGGTTCGAGTCCGTGTTCGCAACGTGCACGACGGGCGAAGCGACGACGTACACGGGTGCGGTTGCGGCGATTCGGTAGCTCATCCGCACCGGCGCGATCACAACCGACCGCGGCGGAACGGCGCGTAGGGCTTGCGCGATCTGCGGGGAGAGCGCGTCCGGGTCGCTCGGGTGCAGCGGGCTCCAATGGGCAAAGCCGTGCACAGCGATCGGCGCCACGAACAGGAAGGCCGCGATGGCGGCGCGGTCTGGCCGTTCCAGCACCTGACGGCCGCGGAAGAAGATACCCACGACCAGAGCCGCCGCGCCGCCAATGAACGCAAACCACGTGAGTGCGGCCGGGCCGCCGTGGCGGAGGCCGTAGTCGAAGTCGCCCGGCCAGAGGAGCTGCAGCGCGATCCCTGCCGCCAGAGCGGCCGGTAACACGAGGATCGAGCGGGCGAGGAGCGCAAGCCCGCCTGCGAACGCGAAGGCGAACGGAATAAAGCCGGCTGCTCGGCGCGACTGCGAAAGCGATACGAGATCCGAGAAGTGGGTGAACAGCGTCGGTACGAGCATCAGCGCGAGGATCGAGACCGTCCCGCCGAGGACGAACGCGCTCCACCTGCGACGGGCGGCGAAGGCGGCGAGCGGCACGAGGGCGAGCGCCGCCACCGCGACGGCACCGCTACGGCCGATGAGTCCGGGCACGACTCGGAAATGGTGCGCCGACCAGATCTGAAGCTCGTCGGCGTACTGGACGAGCCCGCTCGCACGCGCGGTGGCGTCGGGGTGTACGAGCGCGTCTCGTCCACGAGCGGACGGATCCAGAGCAGCGCCAGCCCGGTCGGAACACAGCACGCTGCAAGCGCGATCGCCGAGGCTCGCCACTCCGCGAACCGCACCACTGCATAGGCGGCGAGCGGGATCAGCAGGAACAGCGCGTAGGACACATGCACGAGCGCGAGCTCGCCGAATGCTGCGGCAAGGGCTGCCGCGAGCACCCAGCGCCTCGACTCGACGTAGCCGAAGAAGAGCGCAATCGCAGCCGGCACGAGGAGCTGCTTCGCGGCGGTCGCGGGGAGCGCGAACAGCGTGTACGAGCCGCCGTGGCCGGCCGCAGCCATGTACAGGCCGAGTTGCCCCGCAAGCACCGCGAGCCCTCCTCCCGGCGACCCGAAGACGGCGACGCCCGCCTCCCAGGCGATGAGACAGGCAAGCGGCGCGAGAAGCGACGCCTCGTGGTTCATGACGACACCCGGGTCGAGTCCGGAGAACTTGGCCACGAGCGCGTCGAACCCGTGCCAGAGCGGGAACGCGTAGCCAGGATGCAGGCCACCGTCCTTGAACTCGTCGACGGTCGTCAGATGGAGACCGCCGAGCTCGACCAGCTTGCGGACGCGCGCCTCGTGGAAGAGCCCGTCGCCCGTAACGACGCCGGCCACGTGCCACAGCAGCATTCCGAGGATCACGCCGAGCAAGAGCACGCGGCCTTGTCCCTCGGGGCGCGCCGGGACCGTCTGAGGCCTCCGAAGGCCGGCGAGCCCCGCGGCGACCGCGATCACCGCGAGCAGCGCCACGGCAAGCCCGATCGTCCCGTGGACGAGAAACACGACGGCCCAGGCGACGAAGACTGCCGCCGTGGCCCAGACGAGGGTGGCCGATGCGCTGCGTTGCCCGAGCGCGCGAGCGACGAGCCACCCCGGCGCCAGCACGATCAGCGTTGCGAAAGCGAGTCGCAGGTACTCGATCACGGGCCTAACGCCCTTCGCCGAGCGAACGGGCGTCGGCGGAGGAGAGGAAGCGGACCCCCTCGCGGTAGACGCGTCGCCGCTCGCCGCGAAAGACCACGGAGCGCAGGCGCAGCGACCAGAGCAAGAGCAGACGGGCGCGCTCGGCCTCGCGCGGGCCGCGGTGCTTCGCGAGGAAGCGCAGGTGGCCGCGAAGGTTCTCGACGTACAACCGGCCGCCGTGCGAGGCGCCGCCCACGTGGACGACCTCCGCCTCCGGATAGAACCAGACCGTCCATCCCGCCTCCCGGAACCGAAACATCCAGTCCGTTTCCTCGCTGAACATGAAGAAGTCCTCGTCGAAGAGGCCGACCGCGTCTGCCGCCTCGCGCCGGACGAGCAGCGCCGCGCCGACGACCCAGTCGACCTCGCCGGCCTCGTCGTGGTCGAAGCCTCCCGCGTAGAGCGGGTTCAGAAGCTGCGTATGAGGTGCCAGCTTGCGGAGGAAGAGGTACTCCGTGGCGAGGCGCCAGACCGTCGGAAAGCCGCGAGCCGAGCGCTGGAGCGACCCATCCGGGTTGGAGACGCGCGGTCCGACGACGGCCGCGTCGGGGTGCTCGTCGGCAAAGGCAACGAGCTTGTCGATCGCTTCCCCGGTCACCCAGGCATCGGGATTGAGCAGGAAGAAGTAGCGGCCCGCCGCAACGCGCATGCCCGCGTTGTTGCCGGCGCCCATCCCGACGTTCGCCTGCTCGACCAGCCGTGCGTTCGGGAAGCGCTCGCGCACGAGCTCGAGGCTCCCGTCGGTCGAACCGTGGTCGACGACGATCGTCTCGTAGCCGGCGACGGACTCGAGGCACCGCTCGAGCCAGGGCAGCGCGTTCCACGCGACGACGACGACCGAAACGTCGCCGGCGTCGTCAGGCATCGAGCACAGGCGCCCGGCGCAGACCCTCCCAGAGGAGCACGACGAGACCCGGGAGCGCCATGAGGAGCGTCAGCAGGAAGAACAGGAAGCCGGTCGCGAACGCGGCGTCGGGGTCGACGTCGAGCCGGCCGAGGAAGCTGACGAAGAACGCCTCGCGCACGGCGAGGCCGTTGATCGTGAATGGGACGAGCATGACGAGGAAGAGCAGCGGGCCGAGCACGAAGTACGGGAGAAGCGAGAGGTGGATTCCCACCGACTCGGCGGTAGCCCAGATCGCGACGATCCGGCCGGTCTGAATCACCACGGTCGCACCGCACGCGAGCAGCAGCGTCGAGACGTGGTAGCGGTAGCCGTGGATGCCCTCGTAGACGGCCCGCGCGGGGCGCTCCACCCGCGCCCAGCGCGCGAGCGGAACGGCGAAGCGGAGCCAGACACGCACCCGGCGCGAGAAGAACACGATCCCCGCGAAGATCGTGAGCGTGACGAACAGCAGCTCGATCCAGAGGTACGGGCCGATTGGGTACCGGCCGATCGCGAGCGCCATGCCGATTCCAGCGAGAAGCAGCGTGATCGCGCCGCCGAGCGCCCGCTCGATCAGCACCGAGCCGGCGATCGGAGAGAGCATGCCTCGGTGGCGACGCCCGGTCTCGTAGATCCGGGACGCGTCGCCGCCGACGGAGGTGGGCAGCACCTGGCCGACCGCGAAGGAGACGAAGTACGCTCGGGTCAGCCACCAGTAGTCCTCGTCAATCCCGCGTGCGGCGAGGAGCTTCTGCCAGCGCCACGTCATCGGCGCGACCGTGATGAACATCAGGAACGTGGCCAACCCGAGCCAGGCGAGGTCGGCCGACTTGATGATGTCGACTGTCTTGGCGACGTCGATCTTCCAGAGGATGTACACGCCCGCAAGCGCCGTGACGACGAGCGTGCCGACGAGCCGGAACGCGCGGTTTCTCATCCGGCGAAGCGATCGTGCACGCGGCGTAGGGCCTCGATCGCGTCACGCACGTCGTCGTCCGAGTGCGCCGGCGAGAGCGGCAGCGAGAGCACCTCCGCCGCCCGCGCGCTCGCTCACCGGCAGCTGGGGCTGGTGCGCAGCGAGCCGGTCGCGATACGCGGTGAGCTCGTGCACCGGCAGGAAGTGGATCGACGTGCCGATGTTCTCCTCGGCGAGCGCGCGCTGGTAGTCGTCCCTCGTGCCGCCGGCACGCGCGGCGGCGATCCGCACGACGTACAGATGGAGCGCGTGCGTGTCGCGCGGGTCGCGGGCGACCGGATCGATCCCGTCGAGCCCCGCGACCGCCTCGTCGTAGGCATCGAAGTGCCGCTGCCTGATCTCGCGGTGGCGCTCGACCTTGTCGAGCTGCACGAGCGCGATCGAGGCAAGGACGTCGGAGAGGTTCGCCTTGTAGCCGGGCACGGCGATGTCGTAGAGCGAGCCGTGGCCGCGCCGCATCACCCGCAAGGTCGTCGACGGCGGCCGGCGAGGCGTCGAGTCGTTCGTGGCGAGCAGCCCACCTTCGCCGGCGGCGATGTTCTTCGTCGCGTAGAGCGAGAAGCAGGTGACGTCGGCGATCGCGCCGATCTTGCGGCCGCGGTAGCGCGACTCGGCGGCGTGCGCGGCGTCCTCGACGACGGGAAGGCCGAGCTCGAGCAGCGGGTCGAGGTCGGCCGGCTGCCCGTAGAGGTCGACCGGGACGATCGCCTTGGTGCGCGGGCCGACGAGCTCGCGCACACGATCGGGGTCGATGTTGAGGTCGCTCTCGCGAACGTCGGCGAAAAGCGGCGTCGCACCGCAGTGGACGATCACGTTCGCGGTCGCGGGCCACGTGATCGAGGTCGTGATCACCTCGTCGCCAGGACCGACGCCGAGCCGCGAGCAGGGCGAGGTGCAGCGCAGCGGTGCCGGACGAGACGGCGAGCACGTGCTCCGCTTCGAGGAACTCGCACATCCGGCGCTCGAGCTCGGCCACGCGCGGTCCAGTCGTCAGCCAGCCGGAACGGATCGTCTCGGCGACCGCGGCGACCTCCTCCTCGCCGACCGCGGGCGGCTGAAACGAGAGGAACGTCGAGCGCACGGCCCTAGACGAGAGCTTCGGCATCGGCGGTCACGAAGCGTATGCGTTCGGCCGCGGCATCGGCCCGCGCGAGCGCCTCGTCGCGCGTCGCACCCACCACGAGCAAGGCGCCGACGCGGTCCGGACCCCGCCGGAAAGGCCCGACGACGTATCCGGGCTCCCGGTAGATCCGGACCGAGACGACGCCTTCGAGGTCGTCCGGCACGGAGATCGTCTCGAGCACGCCGGGCGGCGAGACGAGGAAGCGCGTCACAACGCCGCCGAACCGCGGCTCGAGATCGCGCGTAACGTCCTCGAACGTGAGCGACTCACCGAGAGCTGCGGCGAGCGCGAGGCCGTTCATGTCAACGCCGAGGGCCGTCTGGACGAGCTCCGCGTCGTGACCGCCCCCGAGCCGGGCCGCCACTTCCATCACCTCGGGGCCCCGGTGGCCAAGCCGAAGTTGCGTGTACGACGGTCCTTCCTTGATACCCAGCGCCTCGACAGCACGGCGGGCGACATCCCGGATCGCGTCGGCCTCCGTCAGGGGATCCTCCTCCCGAGGTCCGCCTCGCTGAGGATCGCTCCGCGAGGGAAAGACGTGGGCGAGCGCGACGCCGAACGCGGGTGGGTCCGCCGTCAGGCGGTCGGTCACGGCGAGCGGAACGAACTCGCCTCCTGCCGAGAAGCCGATCACCGTGACCTCGGGGCCATTGACGACCTCCTCGACAAGCACGGCGCCCGTACGCGACGATGCCCGCGCCGCGGCGATCGCCGCACCGAGCTCTCCAGCGTCGAGAACGAGCGAAAGCCCCTTCTGCCCCTGACGATCAGGCGCCTTGACAACGCAGGGCGTCTCGAGGTCGGGCTCGCCCTCGCTCACGAATTGCCACCGCGGCTGAGGGACGCCGGCCTCGTCGAAGCGCTCGCGTTGCCGAAGCTTGTTCGTCGCCAAGATGGCCGTCGCCGGCGAGATCGGGTGCGGCAGGCCGAGCTTTTGGGCCACGCGCGCGGCAACCGCAACCGGCCAGTCGGTTCCCGGAGCGATCACTCCGTCGAGTGACAGCGCCGCGGCGAGCCGCTCAATCGCCGGCTCGTCTTCG
Source organism: uncultured Actinomycetes bacterium (assembly GCA_963781315.1). GTDB lineage: Bacteria > Actinomycetota > Thermoleophilia > Gaiellales > Gaiellaceae > PALSA-600. Next base: position 47,611 of record CAWAFJ010000002.1, read on the forward strand.
GTCGAGACGATGCAGCGATTGTCGGCGAACTCGAATCCCGGCGCGGCCGGATCACGGTCGGCGACAGCGATCCAGACGCCCTCGCCCCGTGCAGCCGCAAGCAGCCCGAGCTGAGCCGGACCGGCGCCTAGGACGAGAAGGCGCGGGCTTCTCTCGCGAGGATGCCTCGCCACCAGGCCTCATTCTCGCTGTACCAGGTGACGGTGCGCTCCAGCCCGTCTTCGAACGACGTGCGCGCCCGCCAGCCGAGCAGCTGCCCTGCCTTGTCCGTCGAGCCGATGTGCCGGTCGACCTGACCCGGCCGCTCGTCGACGTGTGTCCGCTCGGAGGCGGGCCGCCCGAGAGCCTCCAGGACAAGATCTGCGACCTCGGCCACGGAGATGTCGATCCCCGTCGCGATATTGATGACCTCGCCCGCGACCTCCTCGATCGGCGCCTCGATCACGGCGCGAATCGCCTCGGCGTCGTCCTCGACGTAGAGCCAGTCGCGCGAGGCGTGCCCGTCGCCGTGGATCGTCAGAGGCTCGTCGCGGAGCGCCTGGATGATGAAGCGCGGCACCACCTTCTCGGGATGCTGGCGCGGCCCATAGTTGTTGAACGGCCGCACGATCACGATCGGAAGCCCGTAGGTGACGAAGTACGAATAGGCGAGCCGGTCGGCCCCGGCCTTCGTCGCTGCATAGGGCGACCGAGGGTTGAGCGCGTGCTCCTCGTCCATCGGCTCGCTTTCCGCCGTGCCGTAGACCTCCGAGGACGACACGAGCACCAATCGCTCGACGGGCGTGCGACGGATCGCGTCGAGGAGGATCTGCGTCCCCTCGACGTTCGTGGTCACGAACTCCGAGGCGCCGTGCTCGATCGACTTCTCGACGTGGGACTCGGCCGCAGCGTTGACGATCACGTCGACGCCCGCGACGAGCTCGTGCACGAGGCCGGTGTCACGGATGTCCCCGTGCACGAACGAGAGGCGCGGGTGACTCATCACGTCCGCCAGGTTCTCGAGGTTCCCGGCGTAGGTGAGCGCGTCGAGCGAGACGACCTCGTAGAGCGTCTCCTCGAGCAGGTAGCGGATCATCGCCGACGAGATGAACCCGGCACCCCCGGTCACGAGTACACGCTTCGCGGTCATCCGATCTCCTCTGCGACCGTGTAGAGCGGCGTTCCTTCCACGTCTCGCTGAATCCTCCCGAGGTATTCGCCGATCAGCGCGAGGATGAATCCCTCCATTCCCAGAACGAACACGATGCCAGTTCCGGCGAAGAGCGGGCCGGGGAAGTTGTTCTGGTCGATCCAGTAGAAGATGCCGTAGGCCGCAAGCCCGGTGGCGGCAAGCGTGCAAACGAGGCCGATCGCGACGCCAATCCACTGCACCGGCTGCGGCCAGAACCCCGCGACCACGTGCAGCCCGAGTCGGACGAGCCGGAGCGGTGAGTAGCGCGAGCCGGCCCCTGACGAGGCGTGTGAGACGTCGACTTCCTCGACGGTCGCGCCGCTCCGCAGCACGAGCGCCTTGGTGAACTTCTGCTTGCCGATCGACCCGAGAAGGGGCACGATCGCCTCGCGACGGTATGCGTTGAACGCGCAGCCGAAGTCGGAGATCGGGACGCCGGTGAAGCGCCGCAGCAGGCCGTTGATGGCCCGTGAGGGAACCTTGCGGGCGATCGAATCGCGGCGATCAACGCGGCGGCCCGAGGCGACGTCGGATCGCTCGAGCGCGGCGAGGAGCTTCGGGATGTCTTCGGGCGCATTCTGGAGATCGCCGTCCATCGTCACGATCGCCTCGCCGCGAGCACGGGCAAGACCCGCGTGCATCGCAGGGTGCTGGCCGAAGTTCCGCTTGAGCCGGACGGCCCGCACACGCGAATCGCCGGCGTTCAGGCGTGTGAGCGCAGCGAACGTGCCGTCGGTCGACCCGTCGTCGACGAATACGAGCTCGAAGCTTCGACCGTCGAGTGCCGCCAGGGTCCGACGGTAGAGCTCGTCCACCGAGCCGACCTCGTTGAGCACCGTGACGACGACCGAAAGCGAAGGGTCCCCGGCCATCCTGACCGGGGACCCTACCTCCGATCAGGCGGCGAGCTCGAGCGACGGCCCTGTCTCGGGCCTCTCGACCCGCACCCGTCGCGTGATCGCGAACGCCGCGAGCGATCCGAGCGCCACGACTGCCGCGCCGATGAACACCGCGGGAACCATCCCGGCGGTGAACGAGTCGCCCGTCCGGTACCCGCCGTAGTGCGAGAAGACCGAGGCAAGAACGGCGACGCCGAGCACTCCGCCGAGCTCGCGGACCGCGCTGTTGGCGCCCGAGGCCTGGCCTTCCTCCTCGGGTCGGACCGATGAGAGCACCACGTTCGCGACCGGAGCGAAGAACAAGGCCATCCCGATTCCCGAGATCGTGAACGGTGCCACCAACTCGACGTAGGGGGTTGTGGGTGTCGACACCGCGGCGATCCACGCGAGCCCGGTCGCCTGGAGCGCCAGGCCGATCCCCATCAGCTTCTGTCCGCCGATCCGGTCGGAGAAGGCGCCCGCGATCGGGGCGACGATCATCGGCATCGCCGTCCAGGGCAGGATGCGCAGGCCCGACTGGAGCGGCGAGTACCCCTGCACCGTCTGGAAGAACTGGGCGAGCAGGAAGATCGATCCGAACATCCCGAACGACATGAACAGCGAGGAGACGTTGGACAGCGCAAACGTCCGGTTGCGGAAGAAGCGCATCGGCAGCATCGGTGCCTCCGTCCGAAGCTCCCAGGCGACGAACGCAACGGTGAGCAGAACGCCGGCCGCGAGCGAGCCGGCGATCTCCGGCGACGTCCACCCGACAGCGTTTCCGCGAACGAGAGCCCACACGATTCCGAGCAGCCCGAGGCTGGCGAGTGCGAGACCGGGGAGATCGACACGGCTCGCGGGCCCATGGGTCTCGTCGAGCCGCAGCAGGGCGAGCGGCAGGATCAGGAGCCCGACCGGAACGTTTAGCCAGAAGATCCAGTGCCAGGAAATCCCGCTGACGACGGCGCCACCGACGAGCGGACCGAACGCAACGGCGAGCCCGCTGATGCCCGCCCAGGCACCCAAAGCAAGACCGCGGCGGGCGGGCGGGACGGCCGCCGACAAGATCGTCAGGGTGAGCGGCATCACGAGCGCACCGCCCAGCCCCTGCGCCGCGCGAGCGACGTCGAGCGCACCGATCGACGGAGCCAGGGCGGCCGCAGCAGAAGCAGCCGTGAAGACGGCGACTCCGATCGCGAACATTCGCCGCCGCCCGAACCGGTCACCAAGAGCCGCGCCCGTGAGGAGCAGCACCGCGAACGTCAGGGTGTACGCGTTCACCGTCCACTCGAGCCCGCTGATCCCCGCGTGGAGATCCTGGCGAATCACCGGGATCGCCGTCGTCACGACGAGGTTGTCGAGCGTGACCATGAAGAGCGCCAGCGAGGTGATCGCAAACGTCCAAACAGTTTTGTGATTCATCACTAACCTCCGAGAGAAAAAAGAGAGATCAACGAATGTCCTTGCAACCGTCGAGCAGACGAGCGGCCCACGGCTCGGTCGCCTCGCCGGTGAGCCCCATCGACGCGAAGACGTTGAGGAGCATTCCCTGCGCGAAGAACGCGGTGACGACGGCGGCCGGCAGATCCGAGACGCGCTCGACGTAGGCGACCAGGTCGCCGTAGCCCTGTCGGACCGTCTCGCGGATCTCCGGGTCGTCGCAGGCCACGTACGCCTGCATCTGGGCCTGCAACCGCATTCGATCGTTGAGAAGCCGCTGCACGTAAGCGTCTCCCATGGCGTTGAGCGCGTCCTCGCCGCGCAGCCCCTCCGCCGCCCGCTGGAACATCTCGAGCGTCTCGCGGAAGCACCGGGCGACGACGGCTCTGAAGAGCTCCTTCTTCGTTCCGAACAGCCGGAAGACGTATGGCTGCGAGATGCCGGCGCGGCGAGCGATGTCCTCGGTCGAAGCGCCGTGCAGGCCACGCTCTCCGAACTCCTGCAGAGCGGCGTCGAGGATCTCCTCGCGCCGCGCCTCCTTCGTCTTCCGTTCCGTCACGACCATGAACCGCATGTTAGTGGTGACTCACTATCTTGTCAAGAGAGCTGGAGAGTCCTCGCACCCCTGGATCTTCGGGTGCTGATGCCGATCTTCGTCAGCCGCCCGAGCGCAGGCTCCGCGCGAGAGCCTCCGCGACGCGGTCGAGCTCCGAGTCGGTAAGCCGCGTGTGGAACGGCAACGCGAGCGCGTGCTCGAAGGCGTGCTCGGCGCCCGGGAAGAAGCCCTGGTCGCGGTAGGGGCCGAGAAGTGGCAGCGCGTAGGTGCCGATCTGCGCCTCGATCCCGCCGGCCCGGAGCGCCGCCAGCACCTCGTCGCGCCGCTCGACCTGGATCACGTACGCCTGCCAGCCATGGACGTCGCCGTCGTCGGCCCGCGGCAGCGTCACCGGCAGGTCCCGAAGGCGCTCGTCGTAGGCGGCGGCGATCCTCGCCCGTGCTGCGATCAGCTCACCGAGGCGCCGCACCTGCGGCGTGCCGATCGCACAGAGGACGTCGGCGAGGCGGTAGTTGAAACCGGGGTCGGGCATGTCGGCGTCCGCCATTGACCGCCAGCCGTGGTTGCGGAGGCGGCGCACGGTGTCGGCGATGAGCTCGTCGTCGGTGGTGACGGCACCGCCCTCACCTGTTGTCACGGTCTTGCGTGGGTGGAAGCTGAGACAGCCCATGAGCCCGAGCGAGCCGCAGGCGCGCCCGCGGCGCGAAGCGCCGAGGGCGCCTGCGGCGTCCTCGAGCAGCGGCAGCTCGGGGAGCTCCTCGATCCGCGCCGGGCGCCCGAAGAGATGGACCGCCATGACCGCCTTCGTCTTCGGCCCGATCTCGATCCGAGAGGGGTCGACGTTCATCGTCTCAGGATCGACGTCGACGAGCACGGGCCGCAGGCCGGCGAGGGTGACGACGTTCGCGGTTGCCGGAAAGGTGTAGGCGGGAACGAGCACCTCGTCACCCGGACGGAGACCGAGCGCGAGCACGGCGAGGTGCAGCGCAGCGGTGCCCGACGACACAACGACCGCGTGCCGCACCTCGCAAGCGAGCGCGAGCGCCTCCTCGAACTCAGGCACACGCGGGCCCATCGTGAGCATGCCGCCCGCGATGACCTCCGCGACCGCGTCGAGCTCCTCTGAGCCGACGTCGGGCCGCGCTAGACGGATGCGGTCAGCTTCTCCCGGTACCAAGCGATCGTCCGGGCGAGCCCGTCGTCGAGCTCGACCTCCGGCTCCCAGTCAAGCAGCTCGCGGGCTTTCTCGACATTCGGGATCCGCAACTCGACGTCGGTGTAGCCGAGCGGGGCGAACACGATCTCTCCGGGGCAGTCCGTGAGACGCTTGACCCGCGTCGCAAGATCGTAGATCGTCACCGACGAGCGGGGGTTGCCGATGTTGAACGCCTGGCCGACCGCTTGCGGGCGGTCGAGGCACGCGAGCACGCCGCGCACCATGTCGGTCACGTAGCACCAGGCGCGGATCTGCGACCCGTCTCCCCGCACCGTGAGATCCTCGCCGGCAAGTGCCGCCTCGATAAACGCGCGAATCGCGCCGCCGCCGATCTGCCCCGGCCCGAAGACGTTGAACGGGTGCACCGTCACCGTCGGCAGGCCGAGCTCGTCGTGGTAGGCGTGCGCCATGTGCTCGCCGGCGAGCTTGGAGACTGCATACGTCCAGCGGGCCTCGCCAACCGAGCCGATCGTCGAAACCTGCCCCTCCATCACGTTGTAGGCATGCGTCCCGAACACCTCGCTGGTGGAGAAGTCGACGAAGCGCTCGACCGAGCCGAGTGTCGAAAGCGCGGCCTCGAGGACGTTGTAGGTGCCGATCACGTTCACGCGCATCGTCCGCACCGGGCTCTCGAGAACCGTCTCCACGCCTGCGATCGCGGCGCAGTGGACGATGTGCGTTGCACCGCGTGCGAGGTCCGCGATCAGCGGTCCATCGAGGACATCTCCCTCGTGGAGGGTGAAGTTGGGGTGATCGGAGAGATCGGTTCCGGAGAGGGCATCGCGGTGGAGGTTGTCGACGGCGACGATCTCGTTCTCCGCGACCAGCTCTCGCGCGAGTGTGGTCGCGATGAACCCGGCGCCGCCGGTGATCAGGATCCGCTTGCCTCGAAGCGCCACGCCGACAAGCCTAGCGTCCTTCCCTGTGGCCCTGGTCGAAGCCCGCCGCCACCGGAGCCGGAGCCGGGTACGTTTTCGCGACGCTGCCCGTGCCGCACATCCACCTCCCCATCGACCATCCCGAGCGCGCCGTGCTCGCCGGTGAGGTCCACGCCCGCCCGACCGCGGCGGTCCTCTCGCCTGCCGCAGTGTCGTGCCTCGCGCTGCTCGACGCCGCGCCGGCCGAGTCGTACGACCGCCTCCGCGAGCTCGCAGCGGCGTCTGGCATCGAAATCCCGGAGACCGAAGCTGCACACGCGATCGTCGAGCTTCCCGGGTTTTCAGTGAAGTGGGAACGCCACGGCGAGTTTGTCAGCTTTACGTTCGTACGGCCGCTCCCCGGCGTGCGCCTCGAGACGCTGAGCGAGTTTCCCACCGCGTTCGACGCGGTCGCACCCGAATGGCTTGCACACCTGCCGGGCCAGACGATCGCGGCCACCGACATCGCGCTTCTGCGGGGGAGCGGCGACCCGTCGGCACTCGCGACCGCTGTGCGCTGGTTCGCCGCCGATGCCCTCGCCGGTTCCCTCGTGCTCGACGGCGCCGCGCAGCTGTTCACCGACTTCGTCCCCCGCGGCTCCGAGTCGGGCGCGAAGCGAACACGGTGGCTAGGGATCGACAACGGGATGGGTCCCGCCCAGAGCGCCAGGCTCGTGCAGCGAGTGGTCGAGATCGAGATCTACCGCATGGTCGCGCTGCTCGCTCTGCCGCTTGCACGCGCGGCGCTGCCCGAGCTCGACCAGATCGAGCGGCGGCTCGCCGAGATCACATCGGCGACCGCTGCACTCGAGGGCCAGGCGGACATCGAGGATTCGCAACGCGAGGAGCGGCGCCTGCTCGACGAGCTCACACGCGTCGCCGCGGAAGTCGAGCAATCGGTTGCCGAGACGGCGTTCCGCTTCTCTGCCGGGCAGGCGTACTGGGCGATCGTCAGGTCGCGTGTCGCCGAGTTTCGGGAGCAGCGCATCGGCGACGTGCGGACAATCGGCGGGTTCCTGTCTCGCCGGCTCGCTCCGGCGATGAGCTCCGCCGCAGCGGCCGCCCGACGACAGGAGGAGCTCTCGGCACGCATCGAGCGGGCAAGCACCCTTCTGCGCACTCGAGTCGACGTTGCGCTCGAAGAGCAGAACCAGAAGCTACTCGCAGCGATGGACCGCCGTAGTCAGGCCTCGCTGCGCATTCAGCAGGCGGTCGAAGGGCTCTCGATCGCCGCCATCGCCTACTACGGCGCGAGCCTGGTCGAGATCCTTGTCAAGCCGCTCGAGCACATCTGGCCCGGGCTCGAAACCGACTGGATCGTCGCCGCCTCGATCCCGGTGATCGCCTTCGTGGCCTGGCGAGCCCTCGAGCACGTGCGCCGCGCCTTCGACGCCTGACCGCGACACGCGCCAACCGGGCGACGTTACCGGCCAAACCACTAGCATCGCCAGAGCTTTGAAGACCGTCCTCTTCGTCGCCGCCGGCCGTCACCAGCGGCGCGCAATCCTGCGCGCGAAAGAGCTCGGGCTGCGCGTCGCGGCGGTCGACCGCGATCCCGCTGCGCTCGGCCTGCAGGCGGCCGACATCCCGAAGGTCGTCGACTTCACGGACGTCGGGGCTGTCCTCGCTGCGGTGCGGGGCCTGCACCTCGACGGCGTGCTGACGATCTCGGCCGACCGCGCCGTGCCCGTCGTCGCGGCGGTCGCCGAGGAGCTCGGGCTGCCGGGGATCGGCGTGAAGACCGCGCACCTGATGACCCACAAGGTCGCGATGCGACGGGAGCTCGCCGACGCGGGGGTGCCGCAACCGCGGTTCGCCGCACTGCGGACACTCGCCGAGCGGCGACGGGCCGCTGACGAGGTCGGGTTCCCCGCGGTGTTGAAGCCCGCCGACTCGGGCGGGCAACGCGCCGTGTTCCGGGTCAGCTCGGTCGGCGAGATCGAGATGCACCTGCACGAGGTTCTGTCGGCCTCTCCGACGGGCGAGGCGATCCTCGAGGAGTTCGTCGACGGCACGGAGATGAACGGGATCGTGATCGCGCGCGGCGGCGAAATGATCCCCCTCACGCTCTCCGACCGGATGCGCCCGCCGGGGATCGGATTCGGCGTCGGCTGGATTCATGTCTATCCACCGACGATCCCGGCCGGACAGCTCGAGGAGTCAGAACGCGTCGCGGCCCACACGGTCCGCGCACTCGGTCTCCGAACGGGGATCGCCTTCCCGCAGCTGATCGCTGCGTCCGACGGACGCGTCGTCGTCGTTGAGTGCGCTGCACGCGTTCCGGGCGGGCAGATGACAGAGCTCGTGCGGCACGCTGTCGGGGTCGACCTCGTCGAGGTGCAACTGCGGATGGCGCTCGGCGAGGAGCTTCCCGACGATCTCGTCCTCGCACATTTCCGCCAGCCACTTGCCATTCGCTTCCTTACCGCGCAGCCGGGGCCACTTCCGGTCGGCAAGGTGACGAGAATCGGCCCTCTCGACAAGGTGCTCGCATTTCCCGGGGTGGTGCAGGCCGACACCTACCTCCAGATCGGTGAGACCATTCGCCCGGTCCGCCGGGACGGCGACCGCCGTGGCTACGTGATCGCGATCGCCGATACGAACCTCGACGCGCTCGAGCGCGCGGAGGCGGCTTCGCGGCTGGTGGATGTCGAGGTGGAGTAGCGCGGGGGAAACCATGTTTCCCCCGCGAACCCCCTTCTTCATGCGGTGCCAACGCAACGCGTTCTTGCGGCTCCCGCCGGGCAAAGCCCGGCTTCGCCGGCAGCTGGCTCTGCTCGGAGGCTGTGGGCTGTGAGCTGTGACTTCTCTCTGGAGCACTACCGGGAGCTGTTGGGCGCAGCCAAAAGCGGCGGGTACAACTTCGCCGGGTTCGACCGGCCGCCGGCAGCAGGCGACCTCCTGCTGCGCCACGACGTCGACCTCTCGCTCGGCGCGGCGCTCCGGATGGCGGAGGTCGAGGCCGATGCGGGCGTGTGGTCGACCTGGCTCTTGATGACGCGCTCGGTCTTCTACAACCTCCGCTCGGCCGAGGGGGAACACGCGATCGCCCGGCTGCACGAGCTCGGCGGCCGGGTCGCACACCATGCGGTGTGGCCTCACGTCGACCTCGACGAGCGATTCGAGCCGACAGTGGCCTGGCACAACCCCGATCCGGAGTTCATGTCGGCGCCGCTCGAGGGAGCGGTCAACGTGATGGCCGAGCCATGGTTCGATCCCAGCCGGTACCGGTCGGACTCGAACCAACGCTGGCGTCACGGCTGCCCCCACGAGGAACTCAGCAAAGGGAGCTTCGAGTGGCTTCAATTGCTTATCCATCCGGAGATCTGGGTGTACGACGGGGCGACGATGCGCGAGACGATGGAGTCGTTCCTCGACGCCGATCGGGCGGCACGGCTCGAGCGGCTGCGAACTGACAGGATCGACGTCTCGTGAAGCCGATCACGGTCATCGTGTGCGCAGCGGGCGCACCCGGTGCGGCGGCGCTCTTCCGGGGGTTGCGGGAGAACGGCGAGCGCGAGGTGCGCCTCGTGGGAACCGACATGCGCGAGCGCTCGGTGGGACGCCACCTCTGCGACGCCTTCTACCTGGTGCCGGCGGGCTCGGATCCTGGATTCCCGGCGGCAGTGCGGGACGTGGCCGAGCGCGAGAATGCCGACGCCATCTTGCCGCAGTCGTCCCACGACCTCGCGGGGCTGGCCGGCGCGTTGGAGCGCTTCGACGGGATCCCGGTGCTCGTCCCGCCGGCGGACGCGATCAAGCGCTCGAACGACAAGGCCGACACGTACGAGTTCCTGCACCGGCTCGGCCTGCCGGCGCCTGAATTCCGGCGCGTCCGGGGCGCGGACGAGGTCGAGGCAGCGGCGCAAGAGCTCGGCTACCCGGACCGGCCGGTGTGCTTCAAGCCCGTGTTCTCCTCGGGCTCGCGCGGCTTTCGCATCCTCGATCCAACCGTCGACCGGGCCGGTCAGCTGCTTCGCGAGCGGCCGGGATCGGTGTCGATGCGGCTCGAAGAGGCGGTCGAGATTCTCGGCTCGGTCGACGACCGGACAGAGCTGCTCGTGATGGAGCTCGCAACTGGCCCGGAGCGGACGATCGACGGGATCGCGAACGGCCGCGAGGTGGTGCTCGGCCATCCGAAGACCCGCGAAGCGATGCGGGCGGGGCTCGCGATGTATTTCGTGACGCTCGCGGACGCAGGGCTGATGGACCTCGCCGACGAGATCGTCGCCGAGCTCGCAATCGAGCACTTCTTCAACATTCAACTCGTCGGCGAGCACGTGATCGAGATCAACCCGCGAATCTCGACGGTCGTCTACCAGGAGAATCTGAACCTGCCGTACCTCGGCGTCAAGCGCGCGCTCGGAGAGATCTCCGACGACGAGCTGCGCTCGCTGCGCGATCGGATCAGGCCGGGGCGCACGGCGATCCGGTACTTCGACCAGCTGGAATGGGATGCGTGAGCGAGCCGCTCTCCACCATCCCTAACCCCCACCCGCCCACGGGGATGGTGCATGGTAGGCGCTGTCAACACGCCTGTTGTCACGGCTTCGCGCCAACTCCGTGACGATTGATCCCACCACGCTCCGGGTCACCCACTGTCCGGTCAACGTCGCGGGAATCCCCTGGGAAAACGTCCAGGCGTTGCGGCGCAAAGGCGTCGACGCCCGCCTCGTCGTCTTCGAACGGGGCAGGCTCCATCACGAGGCCGACTGGTCGCTCGACCGCCGTGGCGGCCTTCCACGGCGCCTCCTCACCCAGTTCGGCGCCCTCTCTCGCCTGCTTCCCCGCACCGATGTGTTCCACTTCTATTTCGGCCTCACACTCGTACCGAAGTCGCTCCAGTTCCCGATCCTGCGCGCGACCGGCAAGAAGAGCGTCTTCCACTTCCTCGGATCGGACATCCGCGGGAAGTCCCCTGCGGAGCTCGCCTACGGCAAGCGAGCCGACGTCGAGATCGTCGGCTCCTATGACGCGATCCGGTGGATCCCCGAGGCCGTCGTCGTCCCTCCCGGGCTCGACCTCCGGCCGTTCGATCCGCACCCTCCGTCAGACAACCCGCGACCGCTGGTCGTCCATGCACCCTCCAACCGCACCAAGAAGGGAACGCAGCACGTGATCGAGGCCTGCGCGCAGCTCCCGGTTGAGCTCGACCTCGTCGAAGGCCTTCCCCACGAGGAAGCGCGCAGCCGCTACGCCCGCGCCGACATCGTCGTCGATCAGCTCGGCGCAGGGTGGCACGGCGTCTTCGCGCTCGAGGCGATGGCGCTCGGCAAGCCGGTGGTCGCTCACCTCAAGCCGGACGTCGTCGAGCGCAGCGCCGAGGCCTTCGGCATCCGCGTCCCGATCGTCCCCGCAACGAAGGAGACCCTCGTGGAGGCGCTCCGACCGCTTGTCGAGAGCCCGGCGCTCCGGCGCGAGATCGGCGCTGCGAGCCGCACCTATGTCGAGCAGGTACACGACATCGACCGGGTCGCCGACCGCCTGCTCGACATCTACGCTCAGTTGTAGATGTTCGATGGATACCTCGACGTGACGGAGGCGCTCGGCGCCGGACTCATCCGGCGGATCGATCGCATCAGCTGGGCCGTCGCATACCCCGAGCAGGGAGAAGGGGGCCCACGGGGGGAACACGGTTTCCTCCGTGCTAGCGCGCGAGCTCAAGCGCCTCGCCCGGCACTCGGCGATCTACGGGATCGGCGGGTTGGTCTCGCGGATCCTCGCGGTCATCCTGCTGCCGCTCTACACGCACTACCTGCCGCCGAGCGCGTACGGCGAGGTCGAAATCGTGATCGCCGCGACGGCGGTGCTGGCAATCCTCCTCCAGATGGGGATTTCGAGCGCGTTCTTCCGCTTCTACTTCGACACCGCGGACCCGGAGCATCGCCTGGTCGTCGTGCGCACGTCCTTCTGGTTCACGATGGCAATGGCGACGATCGCACTCGTTCTCGGCCTCGTCTTCGCCGACCCCATCAGCCATGCCCTCCAGCTCGGTCAGAACCCGGCGCTCGTCCGCGCCGGCGCGGTCGGGCTCTGGGCGCAGTTGAACTACCAGCAGCTGACAGCGCTCTTCCGGGTCGAGGAGCGGTCGATCGCCTACGCGATCGCGAGCCTTGCGAACGTCCTGATCACGATCGTGGCGACGATCGCGTTCGTCGCCGTTTTCCATTGGGGCGCCATCGGGCTCATCGTCGGCAACTTCGTCGGCACGCTCCTCGTCTATCTCGCGCTCGTCGCGTACCGGAGCGAGCAGCTCGGATTCCAGTTCGATCGAAACCTCCTCCGATCGATGCAACGGTTCGGCATGCCGCTCGTCCCGGCCGCGCTCGCGCTCTGGGCGATCGCCTTCATCGGCCGCCTGTTCATCGCCCACTACAACGGCAACGCCGAGGTGGGCGTCTACTCGGTCGCAGTGAAGGTCGCCTCGGTAATCACATTCGTCATGCTCGCGTTCAGGACGGCGTGGCCTGCGTTCGCCTACTCGATCGAGGACGACCGGGCGGCCCGGCGGACGTACGCCTTCGTGCTCACGTACCTGCTCACTCTCGCCTCCTGGATCGCGCTCGCGCTCGGCGCACTCGCCCCCTGGCTCGTCGCGATGCTGACGAGCGCCGCCTACCAGCGCGCCGACAAGGCAGTCGCGCTGCTCGCGTTCGCGTTCGCGTTCTACGCCGGCTACACGGTCCTTGCGATCGGGAGCGGCCGCGCGCGGCGGACACAATGGAACTGGGCCGTGGCCGGTGCCGGGGCCGCATTGAACATCGCGCTCAACTTCGTGCTGATCCCGCGTTTTGGAATGGTCGGCGCTGCGATCTCGACGGCAGCCGCATATGTCGTCCTGTTCGCCGGGATGGCGCTGTACGCCCAGATCGTGTACCCCGTTCCGTACCAGTGGCGGCGCGTCGCCACCGCAGTCGGGCTCGGCGTCGGCCTCACCGTGGCCGCACGCGCAGGGCACCTTTCGCTCGTCCCGTCACTCCTGATCGTCCTTGTGTATCCCCTCGCGCTGTTGCCCCTCCGCTTCTACCACCCGGCCGAGCTGCAGCGACTCCGCCGTCTCGCCCCCGGGCTGTAGAACGCCGCTTCCGGCGGCCGGCGTCTTGGCCGCGCGCCCCGGGGGTCGTAGGCTCCTCCCATCTCGCTCAGACAGACCAGGAGGTCATCCGATGAAGCAGCGCCTACCTCTGATTCTCGCGGCGGCCGCGCTCCTGACCGCCGTGCTCGGCTCGACTCCCGCCGGGGACGCCGCCGGACGGGTCGCGCGAACGATCCCGCCGCTCGCGCAGAAGGCGAACTACGCGAAGGTGGCGGGCACGGCGAACAACGCGAATGCGCTGGGCGGCCACAAGCCGTCGGAGTTCGTGCGCCTGAACGCGTCAGGGAAGCTGCCTGCGGCGGTGATCCCGGGCGCGACCGCAGCCGGTGCCGCAGGTCCGCCCGGCCCGAAGGGCGACCCGGGGCCGAAGGGCAACACTGGTGCCAAGGGCGACCCGGGCCCGAAGGGGGACCGCGGCCCGGCCGGCCTCGTCGCCGCCTACACCGCCTCGGCCGGAACGGCGGGCACGTTCACGTCGCTCGGGAACAACGACACGCTCGTGACCCTCCAGCTGCCCGCCGGGCGCTACGTCCTTCTCGCCGAGGCGACGATCGCGCCGGACGTGTCCAGCCAGAGCTACTTCGCGGGCTGCCGCCTCGCCGCGGGGACCGAGACCCACACGGTGGTCACGGCCGGCGCGAGGGGCAGCGGGACGGCCACCTTCGCCATCCTCACCGGAACGCTCATGTACGAATCGAGCGCGGCGGAGCAGGCGACCCTGAAGTGCAACGACACGCCGATCAGCCCGAGCCGCTGGGCGGACGCTCACATCACGGCGATCCAGGTCGCAGCAAGCCCCACGATCAAGGTCGCGCCGGGAGCAGTGCTCACTCCGAACCCCTGAGCCGCTACCCGGCCCCGTCGAAGAGCGCCGTCACCGACGCCGCCTGCTCGCGAAGCGCGACCGCCCGGTCGACGGCGTTCATGACGGCCCGCAGCGAAGCGGTGACGATGCTCGGGTGGAGCCCGACGCCCCAGACGGCGTCGTCGTCGACGTCCGCCTCGACGTAGGCAGCCGCCGTCGCGTCCGCGCTCGCGGCCATCGCGTGCTCGTGGTAGTCGAGGATACGGACGGTGACGCCGAAGCTCCGCTCGAGTGCGTCGACGAGCGCCGCGATCGGGCCGTTGCCCGTTCCCTCGATCTCCTGAGGCTCGCCGTCGACCCTCACAATCGCGTTGATCCGATCCTCGTCCTCACCGCTCGAGTGTGTGTAGGAGACGATCTCGTACGGGCGCACGTGGGCGAGGTAATGCTCCTGGAAGGCACCCATCAGCTCGTCCGCCGTCAACTCGTCGCCGCGCGCGTCGGTGATGGCCTGCACCTTCTGCGCGAAGTCGACCTGGAGCCCCCGCGGGAGCTCGAGATGGTGCTCGCGCTCCATCAGGTACGCGACTCCGCCCTTTCCCGACTGCGAGTTGACGCGAATGATCGCCTCGTACGTGCGGCCGAGGTCCATCGGGTCGATCGCCAGATACGGAACGTCCCAGAGCTCGGTGTGCGAGCGCTTTCGCGCGTCCATCCCCTTCTTGATCGCGTCCTGGTGCGAGCCCGAGAACGCCGTGTAGACGAGCTCGCCGACGTACGGATGGCGCGGGTGGACCGGCAGCTCGTTGCACTCCTCGACGATCCGCTTCGCCTCGTCGATCTGTGACAGGTCGAGCTTCGGATCGACGCCCTGAGTGAAGAGATTGAGCGCCAGCGTCGACGAGGTCGACGTTGCCTGTCCGCTCACCGTTCCCGAACAGCGTGCCCTCGACGCGGTCGGCACCGGCCATCAGCCCGAGCTCCGCCGTCGCCACGGCCGTGCCGCGGTCGTTGTGCGGGTGGACGCTGAGAATGATCTGGTCGCGTGCCGACACGTGCCGCTGGAACCACTCGAGCCGATCGGCATAGACGTTTGGTGGAAAGGCCTCGACCGTCGTCGGAAGGTTGACGATCATCCGTTCTTCAGTGGTCGGCCCCCATGTCGCCATCACCGCTTCGCAAATCTCCAGGGCATAGGCGAGCTCGGTGCCGTGGAAGCTTTCGGGGCTGTACTCGAAGACGATCTCGGTGTCGGTCGTCCGTGTGAGCTCCTTGCAGAGCGCTGCCCCACGGACCGCCAAGTCGGTGATCCCGGCCTTGTCGAGCCGGAAGACGATCCGCCGCTGAGACTCGGAGGTCGAGTTGTAGAGGTGGACGATCGCCCGCTTCGCACCGTCGATCGCCTCATAGGTGCGCTCGA
Source organism: uncultured Actinomycetes bacterium (assembly GCA_963781315.1). Lineage (GTDB taxonomy): Bacteria > Actinomycetota > Thermoleophilia > Gaiellales > Gaiellaceae > PALSA-600. The sequence goes on from CAWAFJ010000002.1 coordinate 63,110, forward strand.
TCAACTCGGGCCTCGCCTGCGTCAGAACCGCGATCGTCGTGTCCGTCGGGAATCAGGTCGTCCTCGACGAGCGAACGAACGAAGTCGAAGTCCGTCTTCGACGCCGACGGGAAACCGACCTCGATCTCCTTCACTCCGAGTGTCACCAGGAGGTCGAACATCCGCTGCTTGCGCAGCGCGTCCATCGGCTTGACGAGCGACTGGTTTCCGTCGCGCAGGTCGGTGGAGCACCAGGTCGGCGCATGCGTGACGACGCGCTCCGGCCAGGTTCGGTCGGGCAGGTCGACGGTCGGGTACGGGCGGTATTTCCGGTACGGCATGGTCATCGAATAGCTCCTCTGAAGACGGATTCCTCCCTTGGTGCGGGAGCGCAGGACGGGTATGTCGCGCGGTCGCTTCCCCTACCGGGGAAGGAGGAGGTCAAGCGCAGAGAGGCCACGACGGGCCTCGAGGATCGATGCGCGATTCGCAACCATCGACTCCACGATAGCCGACGCCGTCCCGGGTGGCAACGCGCCTTGGCCGGCGGTTGCCGTTGGACAGTTCGTAGGATGGGGCGAGGGCGGTGACCGTGACGACAGCGAACAAGGTGATGCTGGTTGGACTCGACTGTGCGGAGCCGTCTCTCATCGAGGCGTGGCGCGACGAGTTGCCGACGCTCGACGGCCTGATGCGCCGTGGTGCGTATGGCCGACTCACGTCGGTGATCCCGCCGATCACCGTTCCCGCCTGGTCATGCATGATGGCGAGCCGGACCCCAGGCGATCTCGGTGTCTACGGGTTCCGCAACCGCTCGGACCACACCTACACCGGGGCCTTCATCGCAGACTCGACCGCGATCTCCCCGCCGCGACTCTGGGACCTCGTCGGCCGCGCTGGCGGCTCGTCGATCGTCCTCGGCGTGCCGGGCACCTACCCGCCACACCCATTGCGCGGAGTCATGGTCAGCTGTTTCCTCACCCCTTCGGTCGAGAGCCAGTTCACCTTCCCGCCGGGGCTTCGCAACGAAATCCAGGAGACGGTCGGCGAGTATCTCTTCGACTGCACGAATTTCCGCACCGAGGAAAAGGATGACCTCCTTCGCCAGGTCTACGAGATGACCGACAAGCGTTTTGCGCTCGCCGAGCATCTGCTGGACACCAAGCCGTGGCAGTTCTTCGCGATGGTCGAGATGGGGACAGACCGGATCCACCATGGATTCTGGAAGTTCATGGATCCAGAGCATCGCAAGCACGTCCCGGGGAGCGCGTACGAGCACGCGATCCGGGACTACTACCGGCACGTAGACCGCCTGATCGGCGGGCTGCTCGAACGCGCAGACGAAGAAACGGCCGTGCTCGTCGTCTCCGATCACGGGTCAAAGCGACTCGAGGGTGGCATCCGCATCAACGAGTGGCTCCGGCGCGAAGGCCTGCTTGGCCTGCTCGCCGAGCCAACCGGTGTCTGCCGCCCGAGCGACGTCGGGATCGACTGGCCGAAGACGGTCGCCTGGGGAGACGGCGGCTACTACGCACGGGTCTTCCTGAACGTCGAGGGTCGGGAACCGCAGGGGACGGTGCCGGCCGAGGATTACGAGGCTGTCCGCGACGACCTGATCCGGCGGCTCGAGGCGATCCCCGACGACACAGGCCGGCCAATGCCGACGCGGGTCTACCGGCCGGAGGAGCTCTACACAGAGGTGAACGGGGTCGCGCCCGACCTGATCGCGATCTTCGGCGACCTCCTCTGGCGCTCGGTCGCCACGATCGGCGGCGAGGAAGGGGTACACACGCTGGAGAACGACACCGGCCCCGACGACTCGAACCATGCCCAGGACGGGATGTTCATCGCGGCCGGCGCGGGCGTTGAAGCCCTCGGGGAGACGGATCTGCACCTCCTCGACATCGCCCCGACCGTCCTCGACCTCCTCGGACTCGCGATCCCGGATTCGATGCGCGGCCGGAGCGCGGCCGGTGTACTGACTGGTGTCGAGGGCGTGGCCGGATGAGACACCCTGTGTCAACCTGCAACGCTTGCGCGTTCCTCGGGCGCCGCTCGCGGTGCGGGGCCGGAGGGCATAGTGCGAGTAGCACGGGCCCGGAGAGCACCGTGCCGCGAGCGGGGTCAGGCGGCGGCGGAGCCGGGCCCCGCCCGGCGGGAGCCGACGCCGGCGAGGGACGCGCATGAACCTCATCGTCTACGTTTCTGACGCCCTCAGGACGGATCATCTCGGCTGCTACGGCGCTCGATTCGTGCGGACGCCGACGATCGACCAGTTCGCAGCCGGTGGGGTCAGATTCGAGCATGCGATCGTCGCCGCCCCGTGGACGTGCCCCTCGACCGCATCGATGATCACCGGCCTCTACCCGCACCGGCACGGCTACTTGCACTGGGATGCGCAGCTCGACCCGGCGTTCCCAACGCTGTTCACGGTCGCGGCTGCATACGGCTACGAGACCGGCAGCTTCGTCTTCGACGAGAACTACCTGTTCAAGGGCTTCCCGGACGCCAATGTCGCGGGTACGAGCGAACGGCTCGACGGCGTGGCCGAATGGCTGCGGGAGCGCCGCGACCAGCCGTTCTGCCTGTGGTTCCACAGCTGGGCGACACACATGCCCTACGACGTCCTCCACAGCGCCCGCGGCGAGTGGCTTGCCGCGAAGGATGAGATCATCGCGGGTATCCAGTCGGACAGCGCATCTGCGCTCGAGGCGCTGAAGGAGGGGTACCGCCGCTCCGTCGAGCACTCCTCCGAGGTGCTGTTCGCCTCGTTCCTCGAGCACCTCGACGCCCTCGGCTTGCGCGAGCGAACGGCGATCGTCCTCGTCTCCGACCACGGGGAGTCGTGGGGAGAGCGGTTCGCGGACAAGCACGAGGTGAAGGGCACCTACCACCTGCACGGCGCGGAACTGTACGACGAAATCGCCGAGGTCCCGCTCGTGCTCTCGGCTCCCGGGCTTCCCTCGGGGCTGTCCGTTCGGTCTCAGGTCAGCCTGGTCGACCTGATGCCGACGCTGGCCGAGCTCGCCGGCTCGCCGCTCGACGGCCTCGACGGGCGCTCGCTCCTGCCGCTCGTCGACAGGACGGAGGAAGGAGACCGGCCGGCGTTGATCGTCGGCACGAACAACGGGGCGGTGTCGCAGCTTGCTGTGCGCATGCCACCGTGGAAGCTCATCCACCGGCTCGAGTCGGGCGCGGACGAGGGATACCAGCTCGATCTGGACCCGCGCGAGCTCCGCAGCCGGCCCGACGAGGTACCGGCCGAGGTCCGCTCGCGGCTCGAGGCCGAGCTGGCCGTCGTCTCCCGCGAGCGACTGAGCGCGGAGGACGAAGCGCTCGTGGAGCGCCGGCTGGCAGACCTGGGCTACCTTTAGGCGCTTTTGAACGGCTTCCTCACAGACGAGCGCCGCCCGGGCCCAGGGATGGACGTGGAGCGGGGCGCGGTCGATCTCGCACAGCTCTACGAGCGGATGTTCGTGATCCGGCGCGTCGAGGAATCGCTGCTCGACCTGTTCTCCGCCGGAAAGATCTTTGGGACGACCCACACCTGCATCGGGCAAGAGGCCAATGCCGCTGGTGTGATCGCGCATCTCGACCGCGAGCGCGACGTCATCGTCAGCAACCACCGCTGTCACGGCCACTACCTCGCGTTCACCGACGACGTGGTCGGCCTGCTGCGAGAGGTGATGGGCAAGGAGGGCGGCGTCTGCGGCGGCAAGGGCGGCAGCCAGCACCTCTGCAACGGCAGCTTCTACTCGAACGGCATCCTCGGCGGAACAGTCCCGCTCGCCACCGGCATGGCGCTCGCCGAGCGCGAGCGGGGAACGGATGGCGTCGTGGTGACGTTCGTCGGCGACGGCACCCTCGGCCAGGGCGTCGTCTACGAGAGCCTCAACATCGCCTCGATCTGGGGGTTGCCAATCCTGTACGTGGTCGAGAACAACTTCTACGCCCAGTCGACCCCGAGCCACCTGACCCTCGCAGGCACGATCGCCGCGCGCGGGGCAGCGTTCGGTCTCGACACGGCGGAGCTCTCGACAACCGACGTCGCCGAGATCACGTCGCTTGCCGGAACCGTGGTCGACGGCGTCCGGACGACCAGGCGTCCCTCGTTCCTCGTGCTCAACACCTACCGGTTCAGCCCGCACAGCAAGGGGGACGACTTCCGCGACCCGGCCGAGATCGAGGATGCCCGCACCCGCGACCCCCTCACGATCGCGGCCGCGGGCCTCGACGACAACGAGCGCGGCGCGATCGAGGACGCATGCGAGGCACGAATCGCCCAGGCGATCGAGGACGCCGAGGCCTCGGCACCGGCCAAAGCCGCGTGACGGCGATGGACGAGCGTTGCGCCATCGTCCTCAACCAGGCCCTGATCGAGGTCTTCGAGGCGAACGACGACGTCTACCTGCTCGGCGAGGACATCCTCGACCCGTATGGGGGCGCGTTCAAGATCACGAAGGGGCTCAGCACCCGCTGGCCCGACCGCGTGATCACCACACCGGTCAGCGAAGCTGCGCTGTTCGGAGTCGCGGCCGGGATGGCATTGCGCGGTTATCGCCCCATCCTCGAAGTGATGTTCGGCGACTTCATCGCGCTCGGCCTCGACCAGGTCGTCAACGGCATCGGCAAGTACCGGGCGATGTTCAACGACCAGGTGCGCGTGCCGCTCGTCGTCCGGACTCCGATGGGCGGCGGTCGCGGCTACGGCCCGACCCACAGCCAGTCGCTGGAGAAGCTGTTGCTCGGAGTGCCGGGTATCACCGTCGTCGCAGCCAACGAGTGTCAGGACCTGAAGGCCCTGGTCCGTGAGGCCGTGGCCGAAGACGATCCCGTCTTCCTGATCGAAAACAAGGGGATGTACGGGCGACCGAACCGGCGGCCGGACAACGGCTTTGTCGGCGAGCTTGCCTGCCGCGAGACGCAGTCTCGCTATCCGGCGCTCACATTCTCCGGCAACGGCTTCGCAGGCGCGTCGGCCACTGTCGTGACCTATGGCGGCATGCTGCCGGCCGCGCTCGACGCGGCGATCGAGCTGATCCTGGAAGAGGAGGTCTTCACCGAGGTCGTCGCTCTGGGCCAGCTTCTGCCGCTCGACCTCGAGCCGGTGCTCGAGTCGGTGGCCCGCACGGGGGCGCTCGTCACCGTTGAGGAGGGGACGCTGACGGCAGGCTTCGGAGCCGAGGTCGCGGCGCGGGTTCAGAGCGAGGCATGGGACCTTCTGCGGGCGCCGGTCCGGCGCGTGGCGACCCCCGATGGGATCCTCCCTGCCGCACGAACCCTCGAGCAGGCCGTTCTGCCGGACGCCGGCGACATCGTCGAGGCCGTCCTGGCCGCCGGTAGAGCCTGACGATGGCACTCGAGATCATCCTCACGCGCGAGGACGCAAACAGCGAGTCGGCGCTGCTCGTCGAATGGCTCGCCGCGGACGGCGAACATGTCCGCAAGGGGCAGGTCGTCTGCGTGATCGAGACATCGAAGTCGGCGATCGAGATCGAGGCGCCCGGTGAGGGGGTGCTCTGCCGACTGGCCGAAGCCGGCGAGGAAGTCGACCTCGGCGGCCGCATTGCGCTGATCGCCGACGACGAGCGCGAGCTGGCCGATCTGCAGGCCGCGCGGACGAGCGGCTTACCGAAGCCGGCCCCAAGTGGGCCGAGCAACGTCACCCGCAAGGCCGCCGATCTGGCGGCCCGTCACGGCATCGACACGGCCGCGATCGCAAAGGCGGGGTTCGTCACGGTGGAAGACGTCGAGGCGCTGATCGCGAAGCAGAGTCGGCAGGACGCTGCGACGCTCCCAGCCGACCCGCTTGCGGAGATCTCGCTCGAAGGAGTCACGTTGCCGGCCGTCTTCGCTCTCGATGCCGCGATCGGAGTCGTGGACGAGGCGTTCCTCGCCGATGTTCGCGCCGACCCGGCGCGGTTTCGCGCGCTTTCCTCAAGCGAGAAGTGCGCCGCGTATGCGGCAGCAGGCGCGGTCATCGGCGAGGACGTCAGGCTGGGCGAGGGTGTCTTGATCGTCGCTCCCCGGATCGTGCTCGAGGACGCGGTCGAGATCGGTGCCGGCAGCACGATCCAGTGCGACGAGAGCATGTGTATCGGCTCGCTGTCGCTCGTCCGCGAGGGATTCGAGCTCATCGCCCGGCGAGCGTTCATCGGGAACGGTGCGTACGTCGAACGCAACGCCCACATCGGCGGCGGCGGCGCGCACGACCCCCAGGCGCTGCTCATTCTCGGGGACCTCGCCTTCGTCGGCGAGGAGGCCTTCCTCAACATCGGCCGTCCGGTCGTGGCCGGTCGCGAGGTCTTCATCACCATGCGTTCGGCGCTCGTCACCCACAACATCGGCCACTCGGTGCTGGAGGGCTTCGAGAACCGCTTTGCCCCGATCGTGCTCGAGGATCGCGCGCAGGTCGGGATCGGTGCGGTCGTCTACGCCGGCTGCCGGGTCGGCCGGGAATCGATCGTCGGGTCGAACTCGTACGTCGTAACCGACATCCCGCCCGGCAAGCTCGCCCTCGGCGTGCCGGCACGCGTCGTCGGCGCGGCCCACCGCGAGCTGACCCCCGAGCGTCGCAAGCAAGCGGCGGCGCGCATGTTCGCCGAGCTGCACGAGCTCCTCGCGCTGCGAGGCCACGACGTCTCCCCGGTCGACGGCGGTTTCGCGATCGAGCTCGAGGGCCGCAGGTCGCAGGTTCTCTTCGTCGATCGCCTCTCTCGAGGGTTCGAGCCGCCCGGCGTCGACGGCGAGACGGTCGTGCTGACGCTTGCCCTCGTCGACGAGCCGCCGGCGAACGTCGGGGTGGTCGACTTGATCGAAAGGCGCATCCATGGCCCTGGTGGCCCCCTGCTCGAGTCGGTGCGCGAGTTCTGCCGCAAGCGCGGCATCCGCTTCGAGCCCGGCCCGTGGCGTTACCGGGGCGGGCTCATCTGACGTACGACGAGGCCCCGAGACGCTCTATGCGACCGGGCCGACCTTGGGGACGCTCTTCTTCGGCACCGGCGAGCCGCCGCTTCCCCCACCGCTGCCCTGAAGCAGGCCCCTGCAGGTGTAATAGGCATCGCGGAATCCTGACGACGGCCCACCCCGGAACCGGCCGAAGCCCTGCCGTCGTTGGCCCCCGAGGTTCGCCATGCACTCCCGGAACGACGCCTGCGCCGCGTCCGCCTTCTTCTGCCACGACTTGATCACCTCTGGCGGGATCTTGTCCCCGCACACCTGCATCTCCTGCTGGGCGGCAACCGTTTCGTCGAACTGGCTGGGATAGCTCTGCGCTGGCTGGAGATTGTTCGCCGAAAGGCACGCATCGAACGCGGCCATGCTCGGCTGGTCGTGCACGTTCCCTTTCACCTTGCCGTAGGTGGCCAAGGCGAAGAAGCCGAGCGCGGCGACGACCGGCACCAGCGTCGTCAGCACCAACGGCCTGACGCGCGCCCACGTCTCCTGCTGTGGGGAGGGCACAGGCATTACTGTCGCACACGGTCGCCACCGTCGCGAAGTTCCGTATAGAGAAGCCAGAACATCAGCACGAGTAGCGCGTTACGGGCAAGCAGGAGCCACACCGTCCAGTTCTGCACGAGCAGGCCCTCTTCGGCGTAGAGGTATTCGGGCAGCGCAAGCGCGAGGGCCGCGAGAAACACACCGGCCGCGAGGCGCCCTCTCCGCCCCGCCGCGAGCGGGACGAGTGGGACGAGCCAGACGAGGAACTGGGGCGAGAGCACCTTCCCGAAGACGACGAACGCGGATACCGCGGCGGCCCAGGCGGTCACGAGGCGAGCATCGGTGTCGGGCCCGCGCCAGTAGGTGCGTGCGACGAGCAACACGAGCACCAGGGTGACCACCGACGAGACCATCCCGACGGTGTCGGCGAGAGCGCCGTCGAGGTCGTTCGTGCTCGGCGCGCCGGCGACCCAGTTCTCGTGGTGGATCCCGAGCTTCGAGAACACGAGCAGCACCGACGAGCCGAGGCTTTCGAGCTGGAGATGACGCTTGGCCTGCGTCCAGGCGCTGAACCCGACGCCGCCGGGCGCGATCGCCGCGAACGGGAGGACGAGAGCGGCAAATGCGGCGGCGAACCATCCGGCGGCGCCCTTGCGCTCGCGGATCCGCCGGTACGTGACGGGCAGCACGACGGCCGGATACACCTTGACGGCCGTGGCGATCCCGAGCAGAGCGCCGGTCGCCCTGTCACGGCCTCGGAGCAGCATCACGAGGCCAAGCGAGGTGAAGAACGCCGGCACCGGGTCGTAACGGTTGAAGAAGAGCGGGCCCATGAACGCAGGAGCGAGCACGACGGGAACGAGCCGCGCGTACCCGAGGCCGAGCCGGCGCACCGTCCACGCAGCGCAGCCGACGATCCCGACCCCGCACACGGTCATCAGCAGCTTGAAGACGAGCACGTAATGCGCGTCCCAGATCACCGCAGGTGCGGCGAAGACGGGCACGGAACCCGGCGGGTACTCGTCGTAGAAGTCGCGGTAGGGAAGTCGGCCGTCATTCACGAGTGCACGCCCGTACTTCGCGTACCAGGCGGTGTCCCCCGGATAGGCGTGACTGAGGAGGCCGCCGTAGGAGACCACGCAGACGAGGACGAACAACCCGCAGGCGACGACGGCTGCCCGGCGAGTCGTGACGCGGCTCACACTAGGCGATCACACGGTAGACCTGGAACACCTCGGCGTATTCACGGTTCACGTTGATGCCGTGCGTCCGGGCGAGATTCCAGACGTACTCGGCGTTTGCGTACCGGCGGTGCTGCTGCGAGGCGTAGCGCTCCAGAGCTGCCACCTTCCGCTCGACGTGCCGTTTTTCGAGCGAGAAGTACGCCTGGTAGGCGAAGTCGAGGTTGTTCCACGGAATCTCGTAGCCGAGGATCGTCGTCCGTTTGAACGCTCGCAGACCCTTCGGCTGCGACGGTCTGGTGGTCCTGGTGGATGTCGTGCAGCGAGGGCTGAAAGACGACGTCCGGCCGCCACTCGTTCCAGAGCGTCGATCAGCGCCTCGAGGATCTCCTGGCGGTGGTCGGGAAACGTGCGCACGTCGAAGTCGTGGACGGTCAGGTTCTCGGCTGGGATGCCGAGCTCCGCGGTCGCCTCGCGCACCTCGCGGGCGAGCGTGTCCGGCGCGAAGCCCTCGGGCAGCGACCGTGTCGCGATCGAGAACGCGACGTACCGGACATCGGAGCCGGCCTCGACGAGGCGCGCCATCACGCCGCCGCACCCGAACTCCCCGTCGTCGGTGTGCGGGGCGAGCACCAGCACGCGCTCAGGCGTGCCGATCATGCGGGCTCGCCCTCTCGCACGGCGACCGCGGCGAGTGCGAGCAGCGCCCAGAAGAGCGGGTCCTCGATGAGAGCGTTGTAGAAGAGGCTGTGCACGACGATCGCGAGCAAGGCTAACCCGAACGCGAGACGCGCACGGTCGGTCTCGGTCGCGACCGGATTCTTGCGGAAGGTGAGAGCGAGCCCGGCGAAGACGAGCCAGGCAAGCAGGCCGAGTCCTGCGATACCCGTCTCGGCGGCAACCGTGATCGGCGTGTCGTGCGATGCGGCGGCCTTCGGCTCCTTCCCCTTGAGACCGGTCAGGTCCGCGTAGCCGCGCTTGAATCCCCCCGCCCCGACCCCGACGACCGGGTGGTGAGCGGCGAGCTCGATCCCTTTGGAGACGAGCTTCGAACGACCCCCGGTCGCGTTCGAGCAGTCCGGTGTCGTCGACGAGCCGGTGGCGTACGTGCGGCACGCCGAGCGCGACGATCGCGAGCACGACCGCCGTCACGATCAGCGGCACGACGCGCGCGACGGCGCCACAGGACGGCCAGCGCGACGACGATTCCGGCCGCAAGCGCGACGAAGCTCGACTGCGAAAACGACGGCACGAGCCCGGCCCACGTCGCCGTTGCCGCGACGAGCGCCGACCCACGCGACCGCGCCCCGCCCGTACAGCACCAGAACGAGGCTCGCCAGGATCCCGACGACGAGGAAACGGCCGTAGATCGACGGGTCGTAGAAGACCGAGTTGACCCGGTAGAACCAGCTGCTCGGAGCGTAGGCGTTGTCGACGATCACCTTCGGGTTCCAGAACACGTTGCGCGTCAGGTACTGCCAGCCGCCGATCGCGGCGAACACGAACGCCATCGCCGCGAGCTGGACGTAGAGCACCTTCACCCAGCCGATTCGCCACGACAGGCGGGAGAGCGAGACCGCGACGAGCCCGAACGGAAGCACGAAGAACAGCAGGTACTTCGCGCCCTCGACCGGTCGACCGACCAGAGGAATGTCAGCCCGCGTCCAGCCGACGAAGAGCGCGGCCGGCCACGCGAGGCCGTCCCAGCTCCCGTGCCCGCCCATCCTCTCCGAACAGCTCCCAGGCGAGAGCGATCGCGGCCGCGGCCACGACGACGTACATCGGCAGGAGCAGGTTCCCGGGCGTATGCCCGATCGAGACCGGGATTCGCGCCGGCGCGCAAGCAAGCACGGCGACCGCGAGCAGCCAGGGGACGCGGACGAAGACCCACGCGAGCAGACCGGCGGCGGCGGCTCCCACGACGGCCGCGGCGGCGTAGGCACGGTGGTGGCCGGACGGTGCGAGCCACACGGCGAGCGACGCGCACCCCGCGACCCACGCGACGAGGCCGGCGATCCGCATCGTACGGCCGACGGCCGAGGATCAGGAGCGCGAGGCCGAGCGCGCCGACCGCGCCCCCGGCACGGGCGAGCTCCGCAATCACGCGACGACCACGAGCGCCTTCGCCGCATGACCCGCGGCCTCGACGTACAGCCGGTAGACGCCGGCCTTCGCCGGCGCCCGCAGGCGGAGGGTGTGCGAAGCGCGACTCGCCGTGCCGGCCGTTCAATCGCCAGCTCACGACCGGCGCGTCGGTCAGCACGCGGATCGCGAAGTGCGTTCCCGGCCGCGCCAGGACGCGGGTGCGCCCGAGTGCGACGTAGCGGACGGTGACGACCGCGAACGGGTAGGGCTTCGCGAGGTTGCCCGCCGCGTCCTGCGCGGAGGCCAGAAGCGTGTAGTTCCCTGGCCGCGCCGGCTTGCCGCTCGAGCTTGCCGTTCCAGTCGAGCACGCCATGCAGCCTTCTGGCTGCGCGTGACCTCGATCTGCGGTCGTTGACCCACGATCAGGATCGCGTGCGCCGGCCCGTCGAGCGAGTAGGGAACCCGAAACACGTCGCGGTGCCCGTCTCCGTCGGGCGAGATGTGCGTGTACACGCGGTGCGGCACGGTGATCACCGGCGGGCGAGTGTCGAGCCGTATCTCGTTCGGGAACGTGATCGTCCGGTGCGACCGGCCGAGATGGACGACCGGCACGTAGACACCTTCAGGGAACGTGACCCCGGCCGGGGAGACGCCGTCGAAGACGAGCCGCACCCAGCCGGGCTGGTACGTGTGTCCCGGGACGATCGTGGCGACCCGCTTGCCGTTCCGCGTCACCCACACCGTCAGGTGGTCCGTCTTCCGGAGCCGGAAGTCGATGTTCGCGTTCGTGACCCCTGGCGAGAAGACCTTCGTCACCGACGTGCGGTAGATCGGGCTGAGCTCGAGCTTGGCGCCTTCGGTCAGCGTGAAGACACCAGCCGTCGCCGCCAGCAACGCCAGCACAATCGCAGTCGAAAGGAGCCGGGGCAAGCCCGGCCGATTCTACGCGGGGTCGTGCGCGGCCACCCGGCGCACGAGCAACCACCGGACGCCCCAGACCAGCAGCGCGAGCACGCCGAGGCCGAGCGAGCTCGAGATCACGAGCGGTGCCTGGGGCACATCGGCGACCTTGAGCCCCGAGAGCACGAGCACGATCCCGAAGGCGACCCGCAGCCCGCGCTCGGGAACTCTGATCCCCATGTGCGAGCCGATCAACACGCCGGGGATCGAGCCCACGAGCAGCCATGCCATCGCGTGGGTGTCGACGCTGCCGTGGAACAGAGAGGCCAGGCCTGCGACCCAGAGCAGCATGGCCGCGTGGAACATGTCGGTGCCGACCATCTTGTACGCGGTCAGCGGGTAGAGGAACAGCATCGCCAGCCCGAAGAACGTCCCGGAGCCGACCGAGGTCAGCCCGACGACGAATCCGCAGCTCGCCCCGATCGCGACGGCCAGGACCTTGTCGCGGCGGGCGAGGATGAAGGGCGCGTCGCTCGGGTGACCGTGCACGTAGGTCTTCAGGAGGAAGCCGGCGCCGCCGACGATCAGCGCGATGCCGACGGCCCGCTGGAGCTGGTCGGTGCTGCCCATCGAGTTGGCGATCTGGACGCCGACGAGCGACAGTGGCGCGCGATCCTGCGAGCATCCAGAGGGCGAGCCGTGCGTGCACCGTGCCGAGCATCCGGTGCTGGGCGGCGCCGAAGGACTTGAAGACCGCGCCGTGCAGGAGGTCGGTGCCGACGGCCACCCGGGCGTCGAAGCCGAAGAAGAGGATCAGGATCGGGGTCATCAACGACCCGCCACCCATTCCGGTCATCCCCACCAGGACGCCCACGAGCAGCCCTGCGAGCGTGAACTGCCAGGTCACAGGTTCCCCGTAGGCGGCGCGGCGGTCATGAAGCGTCGACCACCATTCCGGCGCCGACGGTGTCGTTCGACGCCTCGTCGATCAGGATGAACGAGCCCGTGGCGGCGTTGCGCGCGTAGGGATCGACGGCGAGCGGCTCGGCGAGGCGAAGCCGTACGACCCCGATGTCGTTGAGTTCGAGCCGCTCGGGCGAGCTGCGGTCGTCGAGTGAGTGCATGTCGACCACGGAGACCAGCTCGCCGACCAGCGCGGGCGCGGTGCGCGTCGTGTGCTTCACGAGCAGCCGGGCCCCCGGCTCGAGCGGCCGCTCGCTCATCCAGCAGACCTGCGCCAGGAGCTCCCGGGCGACCACGGGCGGCCGTTCCGGGTCGGCGAGCATGTCGCCGCGGCCGACGTCGACGTCATCCTCGAGCCGAATCGTCACCGACTGCGGCGGGCGAGCGGCATCCAGCTCCCCGTCGAGCGTCTCGACGGCAGCGACGTGCGTCCGGCGCCCCGACGGCAGGACGATCACTTCGTCGCCGGCCCGCCAGACGCCGCCTGCGACCTGGCCTGCGTACCCGCGGTAATCGTGGTGGGAGTCGGTCATCGGCCGAATCACCCATTGCACCGGGAAGCGCCTGTCCTCGAGGTTGCGGTCGCCCGCGATCTCGACGCTCTCCAGGTGCTCCAGGATCGTCGGCCCCTCGTACCAGGGCATCGAATCGCCGCGGTCGACGACGTTGTCACCCTGGAGGGCGGAGATCGGGACCGCGCTCGGATCGCGGAGCCCGAGCCGCTCGGAGAGCTCGCGCAGCTCGGTCTCGATCTCCGCGAAGCGCCCGGCCGAGAAGTCGACGAGATCCATCTTGTTGACGGCGAAGAGGATGTGCGGGATGGCGAGAAGGGCAGCGATGTAGGAGTGGCGGCGGGTCTGCTCGACAACACCCTTGCGCGCGTCGAGGAGGATGATCGCGACCTCCGCCGTGGAGGCCCCGGTGACCATGTTTCTCGTGTACTGGACGTGGCCCGGTGCGTCTGCGAGCTGGAAGCGGCGGCGCGGTGTGACGAACGAGCGGTAAGCGACGTCGATGGTGATTCCCTGCTCCCGCTCTGCGCGCAGGCCGTCTGTGAGAAGCGCAAGGTTGACGTAGCCATCGCCGCGACGCAGCGAGGTCTCCTCGATGTGCTCGAGTCTGGTCGGTGAGGATCTGCTTCGTGTCGTAGAGAAGCCGCCCGATGAGTGTCGACTTGCCGTCGTCGACCGAGCCCGCGGTCACAAGGCGCACGAGCTCCGCCTGCATCATCTGCTCAGACGTGGGTCTAGAAATAGCCGACACGCTTGCGGTCCTCCATCGCAGCTTCCGAGGCGCGATCGTCCGCGCGCGTTTCGCCCCGTTCGGTGATCCGCGTTGCGGCGATCTCGGTCACAACCTCGTCGATCGTCGCGGCATCTGACTCGACGCCGCCGGTGCAGCTCATGTCGCCGACAGTCCGGAAGCGAACGGTGGCCGTAAAGGGCGCCTCATCGGGCAGTCTCTCGACGAAGTCGGAGGCTGCGTAGATCATGCCGTCGCGGCGGAACACCTCGCGTTCGTGCGCGAAGTAGATCGCCGGCAGCTCGAGTCGCTCGCGGGCGATGTACTGCCAGACGTCGAGCTCCGTCCAGTTCGAGATCGGGAAGACCCGGATGTGCTCGCCCTTTTGGATCCGGGCGTTGTAGAGGTTCCAGAGCTCGAGGCCGCTGGGCGCGCGGGTTCCATTGACCGAAGTCGTCGCGGAAGCTGAAGATGCGTTCCTTCGCACGGGCGCGCTCCTCGTCGCGGCGGGCACCGCCCATCGCGGCGTCGAAGCCGTGCTCTGTGATCGCGTCGAGCAGGGTCGTCGTCTGGAGCTGGTTCCGCGAGGCGCGCGGGCCGGTCTGCTCGACGACGCGGCCCTTGTCGATCGACTCCTGGACGCTCGCGACGACGAGGCGCTCGCCGAGCTCTGCGACGCGCCGGTCTCGGTAGGCGATCACCTCGGGGAAGTTGTGGCCCGTGTCGACGTGCATCAGCGGGAATGGGAACTTGCCGGGGCGGAACGCCTTCTCGGCGAGCCGCAGCAGCACGATCGAGTCCTTGCCGCCGGAGAAGAGCAACACCGGCCGCTCCCGCTCGGCGGCGACCTCGCGCATGATGTGAATCGCCTCGGCCTCGAGCTCGTCGAGGTGCGAGAGCGTCATCGGGACGGCCGTCGTCGCGTTCATGCCGCCACCTCGGCCGCGAGCACACCGAGCTCCTCGAGCCGAGCTACGACGAGCTGCGCCGACGCCTCCGGCGTGCGCCCCTCCGTGTCGACCCGCAGCTCGGGGTTCGATGGCGCCTCGTAGGGATCGGAAACGCCGGTGAACTTCCGGAGCTCCCCGGAATAGGCCTTCGCATAGAGGCCCTTCGGGTCGCGCCGGACGCACTCCTCGAGCGACGTCGCGACGTACACCTCGACAAAGACACCGTGTTCCTCGGTGAGCGCGCGAGCCTTCCGGCGCGCCTCCTCGTACGGGGAGATCGCAGAGACGACGACTGCCGCCCCGGCGCGGGCGAGACGCGAAGCCACCCAGCCGATCCGCTCGATGTTCGTGTCGCGGTCGGCCTTCGAGAAGCCGAGGCCCTTGGAGAGATGTTCGCGGACGATGTCGCCGTCGAGCCGGTCGACGAGCAGACCCCGGTCCTCGAGCACGGCTGAGACGTGCCGCGCGATCGTGGACTTGCCGGACGCGGACAGGCCCGTGAGCCAAAGAACGAACCCGGCAACCTCGGCGTCCTGTCTCCGAAGCGGACACGGTGGCAGGGGTCTGGGGAAACCGGGAGTTTTCCCCGACTGAGTTCGCAGACCCGGTCACGCCTGCTCCACGTGCAGCCCGCATTCGGTCTTGTCGAAGCCGGCCCAGCGCCCCTCTCGCCCTTGACCCGGCTTCGTGCAGTGTGTGCAGCCGATCGACGAATAGCCGCGGTCGTGCAGCTCGTTGAACGGCAGGCCGCGCTCGGCGATGTACGCACGGCACCGCGCGTCGTCCCAGTCGGCTAGCGGGTTCGCCTTCCAAAGCTCGTGCTGCTCGTCCCAGCCGACTTTTGGTGCGTCGGCCCTCGTCGGGGACTGGTCACGGCGCAGGCCTGTAACCCATGCGTCGAGATCCGAGAGCGCGCGGCCGAGCGGCTCGACCTTTCGAATCGCGCAGCAGAGACTCGGATTGCGTTCCCACAGAGCGTCGCCGTGGATAGCAGCTTGTCGCCCGAGCGACGGGCCCTCGTAGACCTCGACCCTGGTCGAATAGCGGCGTTCGACCTCGCGCCAGACCGCATAGGTCTCGGGAAACAGCACGTGGGTGTCGAGCGCGAAGACGCGAGCGTGCGGCTCGAGCGAGAACAGCATGTCGAGCAGGACGCTCTCCTCCTTCTGGAAGGAGCAGGCGAGAGAGACACGACCTGGGAACGCGTCGAGCAGCGCGCGAAGAATCTCCTCCGCCTCCATCGCCTCGTAGTCGACCTCAGGAAGCTGCGGCCGGCTCGCCACCGAGAAGCACCTCCTTCAGCGTGTCGCCACGCAGCCCGAGACGGAGCGTCTCGAGCGCGATCACCTCGTCCGGCGGGATGTTGCCGAGGTTGACCCCAGGCCCGAAATGCTTGACAAACCACGCCTGGCTTGCCTTGGTCGGCGCCTCGAAGATCAGATCGGCGATCTGGATCTCGTGCGCGATCTCGTCGACGAGACCGGTGCGCATCTCGCCTGTCGGCCGGTAAATGCCGGCGGTGCCGCCCTCTCGACCCTCCGTGATCACCTTCCAGGCGCCGGCACTCAGCTCTTCCTTGATCCACTCGACCCACTGGTAGGGGGCGAAGACAGCCTCGGCGTCCTTGGAGCCGACCTCCGAGAGCACGGTGAAGTCGCGGGCGAAGTCGGCGATCAGCTCGAGCTTGCGTTCGCGCGGCAGGTCGATCACCCCGTCGGAGATCTCGACGTGCGTGAGGCCGAGCTCGTGCAGCCACGACTTGTACTCGTCGACCTTGTCCTTGACGTAGACGACCTCGAAGAAGGTGCCTCCGATCACAACCGGCTTGTCCTTCAGGACTTCGAGCTTGCGCACGAGATTCGGTGTGACGTACGCGGTGCCCCAGCCGAGCTTGACAATGTAGATGTAGTCGCCCGCGGTTTCGAGCACGTCCTCCCACGCGCGTGGGCCGAGACCCTTGTCGATCACGTGCGTGAGGCCGCCGTCGCGGGGCAGGTCGAGGTCAAAGCCTGGCAAAGATCTCCTTCAGCTTCTCTTCCGCGGCCGCCTGGACGTCGTGGTAGAGCGAGTTGCCGTGCGCGTCGATTCCAACCGTCAGCGGCCCGAAGTCCTTGACGCGAAACTTCCAGAGGCATTCGGGCATGAGCTCCTCCCAGGCGACCTCTTCGATCTCCTCGATCTGGGTCGTCTCGAGAGCTGCTGCGCCGCCGACGATCGCGAAGTAGACCATCCCGAGGCGCTGCATGGGCTCGATCGCGTCGTCTGGGAAGCCGCCTTTTCCACAGATCGCCCTGACGCCGAATTGGCTGCCGAGCGGCTCTGTGAAGCGCACCATCCGCGCAGAGGTCGTCGTTCCGATGCAGAGCTTCTCGTACTTGCCAGGCCCGAGCTTCCGCACATTCGGCGCCGTGTGGAGGAGAAACGCGCCCGAAAGATCCATCGGCGGCTCGATCCCTTGGTCGAAGATCCGGATCTGCGTCCGGTCGCGGATACCGATGATGTGACCCTGAACGGTCACCTCGTCCCCGGCGCGGAGCTTGAGGATTTCCTGCGGGTCGGTGATCGGGAAGGTGACCTCGTGGACGGCCATCAGACGCCCGCCCGTTCCCATGCACAGATGCGGCGGACGGCCCCGCCCCTGCGCGAACCCCCGCCCTGGGTGGGGAAGCCACCCGCCGCCCTCACAATCGATCGTATCGCGCGAGGAACCGCAGGACTGAGCCAATTCTGGGACAACTCGTCCACAGCAGGCCGGGCGAGCGAGGCGCGGAGCATCAGAACTCCCGGTCGTAGTCGATGTCGCCGCCTGGACCGATGTGCGCGCTCGCGCGGCGGGCAGCCCAGCACTGGTAGTTCACGGCGACCGGGTTCAGGGTCATGTGGGTGTCCGCATGCTCGATATGGCAATTGAGGACGGTGACGTCACCGCCAAGCCCCATCGGACCGATGCCGGTCTCGTTCAGCAGCGCAAAGAGCTCGTCCTCGAGCTGCGCGACGATCGGATCGGTGTTGCGCGTCCCGATCGGGCGCATGATCGCGTCCTTCGCGAGATTCATCGCGTAGTCGGCCGACCCGCCGATGCCGACACCGACAATGCCGGGCGGACAGGGCTTGCCGCCCGCGCCGACGATCGACTCGAGCACGAAGCGCTTGATCCCGTTCACGCCGTCGGCGGGAACGCACATCTTGAGAAAGCTCATGTTCTCGGAGCCCGATCCCTTCGGGACGCATTTCACGTCGAGCCCATCCCAGTCGGCGATGAACTCCCAGTGCACGATCGGTAGCCGGTAGCCGATGTTCGGCCCGGTGTTCTCCCGAGTGATCGTATGAACGGCGTTCGACCGCAGCGGGTGCTCGAGTGTCGCCCGCGCGGTGCCGTCGCGCAGCGCTTCGTAGATACGTGCCGGATGGAGCGGGAAATGCTCCCCGACACGGCAGTGGTAGACGGCGATTCCGGTGTCTTGACAGACAAGGTTCTTCTCGTCGTCCGCAATGTTCACGTTGCGGTGGATGGTCTCGAGCACGCGCTTCCCTGCCACCGACGTCTCCCGTCCGCGCGCAGCGTCGAGGGCATCGCGCAGGTCCTGCGGGATGTCCTTCAGCGCCCAGACGTACAGATGCGCGGCGGCATCCTCGACGGCCTGCTGAATGTCGGTCAGGACGGGACTCACGCCGCCGCCTTCAACGCGGCGGCTCGTCCAGCGCGGCGCCCGAAGACGACACACTCGAGCAGCGAGTTACCCATCATTCGGTTGCGGCCGTGGGTGCCGCCGGCGATCTCACCGCAGGCGTAGATCCCCTCGAGCGTGGTTTCGGAGTCGGTGTCGATCACGAGACCGCCGTTCTGGTAGTGGAGGACCGGATAGGCGAGGATCTTCTCGGAGAGCGGGTCGATGCCTCCCGCCCGGTAGCGGCGCAGCATGTACGGAAGCGACACCTCGGCGTCGGCCTCGGAAATCCGCGTCGTGTCGAGGTAGACGGCCGGGCGGCCGTCGGGCGTTTCGACGCCTCGGCCCGCCTCGACCTCGTCGAAGATCGCCTGCGAGACGGCGTCGCGCGGCCCGAGCGAGTCGGTGAACTCCTCCCCGGCCGCGTTCAGCAGCACGGCGCCGTAAGCGCGAGTCGTCTCCGGAATCGAATACCCCTGCATGTTCGCCGGCCAGGCGCCGCCGTTCGGGTGGTACTGGAGCGCATCGAAATCACGAACCTCCGCACCGAGCTGGAGAGCGATGTCGGTCACCTCGCCGGTCGCGCCGGGATGGTTCGTGGACAGCTCGCCTCGTTCCTGCGCAACGCGATAGCAGCGACCGCCAGCGGAAAGAATGACGGTGCCGGCGTCGACGAGGTGGTCGCCGACGGTCGCCCGCCAGCCGGTCCCGGCCGGCGCGAGCTCCCGAAGCGGCGAGTTCTCGAACGACGTTCCCGAGCTCGCCTCCCACGCGTCGCGAAGAGCTTTCGTGATCGCATGCCCGGTGCGGTCGCCAACCTGGAGCAGCCGCTTCTGCGACGCGCCGCCGCAACGAGCAAGCCGATAGCCGCCGTTCTCGCGAGTGAACTCGACCCCGAGCTCCTCGAGCCAGTGGATCGCGCTCGGTGCCTCTGAGGTCAATGTCTCGACGAGGCGCATGTCCGCCGTTTCGTGACTCGAACGCCAGACATCCTGCGCGTGTTGTTCCGGCGAGTCCTCTTCGCCGAACGCAGCCTGGATTCCACCCTGGGCCTTCGCCGAGTTACAGGACTGGAGCGACCCTTTCGCCGCCACGGCCACACGCGCACCGGAACGCTCGGCGGAAACGGCTGCGGCGAGGCCGGATGCCCCGCTGCCGATCACGAGCACGTCGAAAGGAACCGGCTCGGCCATGGCACGAGCTTACCAGTTTCTGCTAATGAATGGGATAAAGCTGTCTTATCAATAGATCGAGCGGAGAAGTTCGAGGATCTCGTCGGCGGTCGCCGGTCTGGGCATCGCCTGATTGCCGCCGCGAAGCGCCGCCGACGCAGCCACCGCGGGCAAGTCCGCTTCCGGGACACCGAAGTCGCGCAGACGCCCGAAGCCACCGAGCGAGGACAGCGCCTCTACCGTCGTTGCCGGATCGATCTCGGCCCCGATTGCCTGGCCGAACCTGCTGACGGCCGGCCCCTCGTCGACCGCAGCAAAACGGAGCGCCGGCGCCAGGCAGAGCGCATTCATCGCTCCGTGCGGCAGGCCATACGTCCCGCCGAGCGCCTGAGCCATTGCGTGAGCGAGGCCGAGGCCCGCAAGCGCCAGCGCCTCGCCGGCGGCTGCTGCGCCGCGAAGCAGACGCGTCCTGGCCTCGACGTCTCGCGGCGTCTCGGCCACCTCCGGCAGTGCTCCGGAGATGAGCGCGGCGCCTTCGAGCGCCCGCGCGTCGGCTGCGTCGGTCCGGGAGCGCACGTAGAGAGCTTCCGCGCAGTGCGCAAGCGCGTTCATCGCGGTCCCAACCGTCTCGGCCCGCGGAAGGTCGAGCGTCAGATCGACCTCGTAGACGATCCCCGCTAGATTCGCCCCGCCGCCGCCGCCGACCATCCGCCGGTCGGGCGCACGGACACCGAACGTCGGCGTCCACTCCGCGCCGGAGTACGTCGTCGGCACCGAGACCACCGGCAGACCCGTCGTCGAGGACGCGAACTTCGCCGTGTCGATCGCCGAGCCGCCCCCGACCGCAAGCAGCGAGTCGGCGTCGGGTGGAACTTCGATCCGGTGAGACGGCACCTCCGACCAGTGCGCCAGCCGCGGCACATCGAGGGAGCCCCAGCGTCCGCTTGCGACGAGAAACGGTCGCGAGAGCCCGAGCTCCTCCAGCACCGCGGGAAGCTCCTCGAGCGACCAGCGGACGATCATGCGAGGCGGGGACGCGCAAACTCGATGAACGCGCGCGCCGCACGCGTCTCCGCCCGCCCGCTCGCTCGGACGAGAAAGATCTCGCGCTCGAGCTCGAGCCCGTCGACGCGAGCCGCGGTCAGCGTTCCGGCGGCGAGGTCGGACTCGACCGACGTCCGCGAGATGAACGTCACGCCGTACCCGGCTTTCACCGCGCTCGTCACCGACTCCTGCAGGCCGAGCTCGATCCGCACGTCGAGGTCCCGGAGTTTCGTCCCGACGCGGCGAAGCTCGTCCTCGATCATCTGCCGAACGCCGGCTCCCTCCTGCATGACGATCAGCCGCTCCCCGCGGATCTCGTCGAGCGTGACGGTCGTGCCCGCGAACCGGTGACCCGGAGGGCACGCGAGAATCACCTCGTCGTGGAAGAACGGCTCGAAGACGACGCCGCGGTGACGCCTCGCGGCACCGACGACACCGAGCTCGAGATCGCGCTCGGCCACTCGCTCAACCACGGTCTGGGTGTCGAAGACCGACAGCGAGATGTGGAGGGCGAGGTTTTGTCCCTGGAACTCGCAGAGGAGCTGTGCGAGGACGATCCCGCCGGGCCCCGTGGAGGCACCGATCTCGAGCGTCCCGGCGAGATCCCCTTCACCTTCGCCGCCCACCTCCGCGATGAGCTGCTCCTCGAGCGAGAGCATCCGCTGCGCGCCACGGTAGAGCCGCAGCCCCGCCTCGGTCGGCTCGACGCGCCGTCCCGAGCGATCGAGGAGCTGCGTCCCTAGACGCTTCTCGAGCGCACGCACCTGGAGGCTGACGGCGGGCTGCGTCACCCCGAGGCGCTCGGCGGCTTGCGAGAAGCTGCGGCGTTCCACAACCGCGCAGAAAGCGGCGAGCTGGCGCGTGTCCATATAAGTGACACTTATACCTTCGGCGCTGTCGAGTGTCGAGCCAGGAAGCGGTTTCTATGTATCCTCCGCGCGTGCTCGAGGGCCTTGCCCATCTGATGGTGCGCCGGAGGTGGACCGTGATCTCCGTCTGGGCGGTGCTCACGCTCTTCGGGGCGTTCTCGGCCGGACAGGTGTCGAAGCGATGGCTGACCTCGTTCTCGATTCCCGGCTACTCGGCATACGAGGCGAACCAGCGAACGCTGCAAACCTTCGGGAACGGCGAGATGGCGCCGATGGTCGCCGTCTTCCACTCGGACGGCGACATCACGAAGGAGACCGGCATCGCAAAGGCGGTCGCGGCCGCCGCAGCACGCGAACCCCGGCTCGCGGGTGAGCTCGTACTTCGACGACCGGCAACCGCGCGTACGTCTCGAAGGACGGTCACACGACGTTCGCGATGATCTACCCGGCCGGAGTTCCAGACTTCGTCGACGCTCACCTTCATCAAGCCGACGCGAGCCGCGCTGCGGGCCAACACGCCGCAGGGCGTCACGGTGAACCTGACCGGACGCGACCCGCTTCAGGAGGCGGCGGCGGGCGGCGGCGGCGGCCCGGCGTGCTCACCGAGGTGCTGATCGGCGGACTCGGGGCGCTCGTGATCCTCTTCTTCGTCTTCGGCACCCTGCCCGCGGTCGCGATGCCGATCCTGGTCGCGATCACCTCGATCCTGAACACGTTCACGCTCGTCTGGATCCTGACGTACTTCACCGACGTATCTGTGGTCGTGGAGTACCTGATCGCGCTGGTCGGGCTCGGAGTCGCGATCGACTACGCGCTACTCATGATCTTTCGCTTCCGCGACGAGCTGCGCGAGGGCGAGGACGTCGAGACGGCGCTCGTCCAGACGGTGACGCATGCCGGCAAGTCGGTGATCGTGTCCGGCACGACAGTCGCGGTCGGGTTGCTGAGCATGATCATCATCCCGCTCCCCTTCATCCGATCGATCGGGATCGGTGGAATGCTGATCCCGGCCGTTTCGGTACTGGTGACGATCACGCTCGTCCCGGCACTGCTCTCCGTGCTCGGCCCGAAGATCAACCGGGCTCGCGTACTGCCGAAGCGACTCATGGACAAGGGTCACCCGGAGGAAGGGATCTGGGGTCGCTGGGCGGGTCTTGTCATGCGCAGGCCGTGGGCCGTGGCGAGCGTCGGGGTCGCCATCGTCGCCGTGCTCCTGTTCTACGGCTTCCAACTCAACCCGAGCGAGGCGCAGGCAAAGGACCTCCCCGGCTCGGGCGACGCTATCGACGGGCGGGACGCCCTCACAGCCGCCGGCATCTCGCCGGGCGTCATGAAGGCGTTCGACATCCTGGTCGAGAACGGGGCGAGCCGGGAGCCGATCGTCCAGAAGCTCCAGGGGATCCGCGGCGTAGCGGCCGCCGTCGCACCCGCAGCGTGGCAGAAGGACGGCACCAGCGTGATCGAGGCCTTCTCGGCGACCGATGGCGCGACGAAGGCCACGCGCGGGACGATTAGCAGGGTGCAGCGCGAGCTCGATGGCACCGGCGGCACGCTGGGCGGGGTTGCGGCCGAGGATCGCGACTTCGTCAGAGCGGTCTACTCGAACTTCCCGTACGTGCTCGCCTTCGTGATCCTGCTCACCTTCATCCTGCTCTCCCGCGCCTTCCGGTCGCTCGTCCTCGCCTTGAAAGCCGTGATCCTGAACCTGATCTCGCTCGGTGCGGCCTACGGGATCATCGTCTTCATCTTCCAGCAGGGGCACGGCTCGGAGGCGATCTGGGGCGTGCACGGAACGCAGTCGATCATCCCCTGGATCCCGCTGATGATCTTCGCGTTCCTCTTCGGCCTCTCGATGGACTACGAGGTCTTCATGCTGATGCGGATGCGCGAGGCCTACGACGAGACCGGAGACACAGAACACGCCGTGGCGCTCGGCCTTGCCCGGACGGGAAAGCTCGTCACAAGCGCTGCTTTCGTGCTGATGTTCGCCTTCTTCACGCTCTCGCTGAGCCCAGGGGTCGACATCAAGCAGTTCGGGATCGGCCTCGCGGCAGGGATCATCTTCGACGCGACCGTGATCCGCGCGCTGCTCGTGCCGTCGATCATGCGGCTGCTCGAAGACTGGAACTGGTGGCTGCCGCCGTGGGCGGCGCGCATTCTCTTCGTCGAGCCGTCGCCTCACGTGGTTCACCAGCAGCCGTAGACTCGGCCCGTGTGCGGGATCTGCGGAATGGCCTCGTCGCGCGACGCCGTCGACCGTGAGCGGCTCGCGGCGATGTCGGCCACGCTCATCCATCGCGGCCCTGACTCGGAGGGATCCTTCGTGGACGGCGGGGTCGGGCTTGCGGCGCGACGACTCGCGATCATCGACCTCGCGGGTGGCGATCAGCCCATTTCGAATGAGGACGGGACCTGCACCGTCGTCCAGAACGGCGAGATCTACAACTACCCGGAGCTGACACGCGAGCTCATGCGTGCAGGCCATCGCTTCCGGACGCACAGCGACACCGAGGCGATCGTGCATGCCTACGAAGAATGGGGGCTCGGGTTCGCCGAGCGGCTCCGCGGCATGTTCGCAGTCGCGATCTGGGACGCCCGGCGCGGGCACCTCGTCCTCGCCCGCGATCGCTTCGGGATCAAGCCGCTCTACTACCGCGACGTGGGAGGCGAGCTGTCGTTCGCCTCCGAGCTCGACGCTCTTCCCAAGGGCGAACTCGACCTCGACGCTCTCGAAGCATTCCTTGCGTTCAACTCGGTGCCCACGCCGCTATCGATCTTCCGCGAGATCCGGAAGCTCCCGGCCGGGCATGTGCTGACATGGGAGAACGGCGTGATCAGGGTCGAGCGGTTCGCGCGGCCCGGCCCGCTCCCAGTTCGGGACGACGCGGATGAAGCGGAGCTGGTCGAGGAGTGCCGGGCACGGCTCGCCGACTCGGTTCGCGCGCACCTGGTGAGCGATGTCCCGGTCGGAGTCTTGCTTTCGGGCGGTGTCGACTCCGGAGCGCTGACAGCGCTCGCCGCGCAGGAGAGTCCCGAGCCGTTGCGGACGTTTTCGATCGGGTTCGAGGAGGAGGCGTTCAACGAGCTCGACGACGCACGGGCGGTAGCGGAGCGCTACGGGACGATCCACCGCGAGCTCGTGCTTCGGCCCGACGCCGCACTTCTGCTACCGGCGCTCGCCGCGGCGTTCGACGAGCCGTTCGCCGACTCGTCGTCACTGCCGACGTACCTCGTCTCGCAGCTCGCGGCGCGGGACGTCAAGGTTGCGCTGACCGGTGAAGGTGGCGACGAGCTCTTCGGCGGATACCACACCTACGTTGCCGACATCTACGCCGAGCGGTACGGACGCCTGGCGACCGCTGCGCGGCCACTGATCGAACGCCTCCCGGACTCGAGCCGCAAGGCAAGCCTCACCCACCGAGCGAAGCGGTTTGCGCGGGCCGCGAGCCTGCCACCACTCGAGCGCCACAACGGCTGGACGGAGATCCTGTCGAGCGACGCGAGGGCCGAGCTGACCGGACGGCGAAGCAACTACGACCCCGCCGAGGTCTACCGCGACCGTTTCGCCGAGACCGAAGGGCACGCGCTGCTCGTTCGCCTCCAGGACGCAGACTTCGGCGTGTACCTGGTCGACGATCTGCTCGTGAAGACCGACCGCTCCTCGATGGCGTGGTCGCTCGAGGCGCGCGTTCCGTTCCTGGACACCGTCGTTACCAACTTCGCGTTCTCGCTCCCCTCGCGCCAGAAGGTGCGCGGGCTCGACAAGAAGCGACTCCTGCGCAAGGCGATGGCGCCACTCCTGCCCGAGAGCGTCGTTCACGGGCGCAAGCGGGGCTTCTCGATTCCCGCCGCCGCGTGGCTACGGGGAGACCACCTCGCACCGTTTGCCCGCGAGACGCTTTCGCGCGAAACGCTCTTGCGGCAGGGGTACCTGGAGCCCGCGCCGGTCGCCCGCATGCTCGACGACCACGTCTCGGGCCGCGAGGACCTCTCGCGTCAGATCTGGAGCCTGCTCGCATTCACGCTCTGGCACGAGCGCCACGTCGAGGGCGTGACAAGGGATGTCTCTTTGGACGGGATCCTGGCATGACAGGCGTTCCGCCGAGGCAGCGGTGGTGAGCAGCGCCTGATGCGCGTGTGGATCGACATGACGGCGAGCGCGCACCCTCTCGTCTTCCGACCACTCGTGGAGAGACTGGCCGCGCAGGGACACGAGGTCGAAATCACCTCACGTCACTACGGGCAAACCCTGCAGCTGATCGAGCAGCACGGGATGACCGCGACCGTCGTCGGCCACCATGCAGGCCGCTCGCGCGTCCGCAAGGCGACGCAGATGGCGTCGCGCCTGCACGCGCTGCGACGGTGGGCGCACGGCCGTGGCTTCGACGTCGCGCTCGCTCACGGGTCGCACGAGCTGACGATGACCGCCAGGGGGCTCGGGATCCCGAGCTCGACCACTTTCGACTACGAATGGGCGTGGTTCCAGCACCAGCTCGGCTGCCGTGCGGCGACGAAGGTCGTCGTGCCCGACTCGATCCCCACCGGCCGGCTGGCCCGCTACGGCACGAGGCCGCCGAAACTCCTCCGGTATCCAGGGCTCAAAGAGGAGTACTACCTCGCCGACTTCGAGGCCGACCCGGACGTGCTTCGGAGCTGGGAGCTCGACCCCGCGCGAACGCTCGTCATCCTCCGTCCGCCCCCGGACGTGTCCCTCTACCACCGACACGCGAATCCCCTCTTTCTGCTGACACTCCGACGGCTCGGGGAGCTCGAGTCGGTCCACGCAATCGTGCTGCCGCGAACCGACGAGCAACGCGACTACGTGCGTTCGCTGGCGTTGCCGTCGGTGATCGTCCCCGAACACGCCG
The DNA here is from genome assembly GCA_963781315.1 of uncultured Actinomycetes bacterium. Taxonomy (GTDB): domain Bacteria; phylum Actinomycetota; class Thermoleophilia; order Gaiellales; family Gaiellaceae; genus PALSA-600. The sequence continues at coordinate 89,471 of CAWAFJ010000002.1, forward strand.
TCGACGCACAGAGCCTGATCGCTTTCGCCGACCTCGTCGTCTCCGCCGGAGGGACGATGAACCGCGAGGCAGTCGCGCTGGGGGTGCCCGTCTACACGACGTTCGGAGGTCGCTTCGGCGGGGTCGATGAAGAGCTGATTCGCCAGGGGCGCCTGCGGCTCCTCACCGATCCTCACGCGCTCGAACTGGAGAAACGCAGCGGGAAAGCCGACGACCGGGCACGACGTGATCCTGGGTTGCTGCTCGACCTGCTGCTGAGCGCCGCCTCCTGAGGAGGCGAACCGAACGCAGGACGCGTTGGCGCGCCGCTACTTGAGAACGTCGCCGACCGCGAAGTAGCAAACCGCCTTCGTGGTCTTCTGGAAGCTCGTCGAGGAGCCGTTCGTCAGCGTGACCGTGACCGGCACTCCGCAGGACCCGTACTTGACGTTGTGCGAGGTCTCGTCTTTCGAGCTGAACACCCATTTGAACGTGTTCTGCCAGCCGCCGGCGGCCGAAATTCCGATCTGCTGCTGGTAGGCGTCAAGCTTGCAGGTGATCGTGTCGGCCTTCAGCTTGCATGCCCCCGGCAGATACTGGTTGGCAGTCGCGAGCGAATGGCCCGGCATCCGAATCTTCACCGAGTCCGCGATGAAGGTGCACGCGAGTGTCAGCCCGCCGTAGGCGCCTGTCGTTCGGGCGATCCCACCCGCAGTCGAGGTGTTGATCCCGAGGTCACCGGTGGCTGCGACGAGCGGGCATTTCGGTACCGCCGCCGTGCGCGACGGCGCACCGAACGCAACTCCTGCCACGAAACCACAGGCGAGGACGGACACCGCGATGAGGCCAGCACGCTGTCGCATACGCCCGCTAAGGCTACCACCTGCGGAGGGGCCTGGCAACGAGGCGGGCGCCCCGAACGCGCGCGTCAACCACCCACCCGTGCCTGCGTCGGAGGGACGATCGCGACGGCGGCTTCGGCGCTGTTGTCGGCCGAGTTCCAGTCCGCCTCCTTCGCCAATACCGACACCGCGACTGTCTGTACGCCGACCCTCGCCGACCTGGCCCCGAACCGGACCAACGTCGACTGGCCGCCGGTGAGGAAATCGAGGTCGCACGTGACAATCTGCGCCCCGGCGCAGCCCGAGCCGCGCTCCCTGTAGGGAGGGCCGACCAGCCGCATCGCATCCGGAAGCAGGATCCGAAGACGAACGTTGTCTCCCGTTTGCTCGCCGGCGTTCTTGACCACGATCGAATAGTCGACCTCCTGGCCGGGTAGCGCCTCGGCCACCGACGTCGAGATCAAGACGTTGAGGTCGACTCCGGGAGGGGGACCCGAGTTCCAGTTGTGGGCGAACCCCGTCCCGAGGTCGAGGCTGTAGCTGAGGACGTAGAGCACCGCGACGGTGGCGAGCGCCGCTTGCAAGCGCGCTCGGCCGCGCACGATCGCGAGCCATGCCGCCACCGAGAAGATGGCCCAGGCCGGCGCAGTGAACAGCAGGTATCCGGACTTGATCGGGTCGCCGAAGCGTTGCGGGAAGCGGATCAACTCGATCACGAAACCGGTGCACGAGACGACGGTGAGGAGGCCGAGGAACCCGAGCGGAAGGTCGCTCAGCTGCGCGCCGCGCCGTCGGAACGTGCGCCAGCCCGCGGGGATCGCGATTGCGACGAGCCCGCCAAGTGCGAGCCCATCGGCGACGAACCCGAGCACGCTCTGACTGGAGGCCGTCAGCCGCTCGAGCCGTGATGGGGATCTCCAGTCGTGAAAGCCCCCGACCCAGTCGCTCCAGAGGTCCGCGTGCAGCTTCGGGAGGAGCTCGTTGTCGAAGTCCGGCCGGTAGGGGTGCACGACGAGCGACGTGAGCGGGAACGAGACGAAGAACGACACCGGCTGGTGAGCCATCATGAGACTCGCCCGCGGCTCGAGATTGGACTGAAACGGGTTGTGCCACGTCCGGAAGGCGTACGCCCACCACGGAACCGCCAGCACGGCCGCCACCAGTGCGGCCCGGGCGAAGAATCCCAGAGCGTTGCGGCCGCCTGTGACCAGACCTGCGAAGAAGACACAAGCCAGGACGGCGAGCGCGGATTGGCGCGTGAGCGCAGCGGCGCCACAGGCCGCACCGAGGGCCCAGCCGAGCCGATTGGTCCAGCCGAGTCGCGCGGCCCGCAGGAACAGCAGTGTCGCGAGCGAGGCGAAAAGCGCGAAGAGCGTCTCGGGATGGAAGTTGACACCCATCCGCAGCACGACCGGATAGGCGGCTGCAAAACCCGCTGCCGCGAGCGCCCGCAGCGGTCGGCGCGGCCAAACCTCCCCAGCAATCAGACCGGTCACGAGCACGAGACCCACGCACGCGCCGAGCGAGAGGAACTGCCCTGCCGACCAGGGGTGGGTCTTTCCGAGCGACACCGCCTCGTCGAGGCCCCAGATCACAGCGAGCGCGAGACCAGCCAAGCCGGCTACGCGAACGGGAACGCGAATCGATGTCATTGCTGCGGCGGCCGCGAGCGCGAGCGCCAGCCACAGTGCGCGGGTCAGAAGGTTCCAGGGAGTCTCGAGCGCGTGCGAGGGAACCACACGCACCGCATGCTCGAGACCGATCGCCGCGGCGTGGAAGAGCGGTGGCGTCGCGTACTCGTAGTTTGCGGACTTGCTCGGAGGCGATCCGTGCGCGTCGAGGTACTGCGCGTAGGCCTTGTGCTCCCCGGCGTCGAGCCAACCGTTCAGGCCGACCGTCGAAACCCCTTGCCAGCCCATCAGAGCGAATGCTGCGAGCCCGGCCACGAGCCATGCGCGGCCGCGGGACCACCTCGGAACCGGCCGAGAAAGGCTCACTCGTCGATTATCGTCGCCCGGCCGTCGGCCAAGCTTGTCCCGCGCGTCTAGTGCAGCGTGTCTTCGAGCACGGCGCGACCGACGCGCCGAGGCTCCTCGACCATGTTGCGGAGCCGCGCGGTCACTCCGAGCGTGTCCCCCTGGCCGACGCAACGCTCGAGCTCGGCGAGCTCGTCGTTGAGCCACTCAGGGTCGATGGTCGGGCGCGCCGCCCGCATGATCTTCGGATGCGAGGTGGGGCCGACTTCCTCGCCCTCGTTCCAGAGCTCCTCGTGGAGCTTCTCTCCGGCGCGCGTGCCGACAAACGCGATCGGCACCTGCTCCTCGGTGCGGCCGGAGAGCTCGATCATCTGGCGAGCCAGGTCGAGGATCTTCACCGGCTTGCCCATGTCGAGCACGTACACCTGACCGCGCCCGCCGATCGCCCCCGCCTGAACGACGAGCGAGGACGCCTCCGGAATCGTCATGAAGAAGCGGGTCATCTCCGGGTGCGTGACCGTGACAGGCCCGCCCCGCTCGATCTGGCGGCGGAAGATCGGAATCACCGAGCCGGACGAGCCGAGCACGTTCCCGAAGCGAACGGCGACGAAGCGCGTGTCGACGTCGTCGCGGAGCGCGAACGACTCGACGATCCACTCGCACACCGCCTTCGACTGGCCGAGCAGGTTCTTCGGATTCGCCGCCTTGTCGGTCGAGATCAGGACGAAGCGCTCGACGCCGCTGTCCACCGCGACCTGCGCCATGACGCGCGTCGCTACGACGTTGTTCGTCACCGCCTGGAGCGGATTCGACTCGAGCATCGGAACGTGCTTGTAGGCGGCTGCGTGGAAGACGACGTCAGGGCTGTAGCGCTCGAAGACCTGGCGCATCTTGGGGAGATCTCCACAGTCGGCGAGCACGGGGATCGCCGCGGCGAAATTCCGTTCATCCACGAGCTCGCGCTCCATCTCGTACAGCGCCGACTCGCCCTGCTCGACGAGCACAAGGCGACTGGCCCCGAGCTGTGCGAGCTGGCGGCAGAGCTCGGACCCGATCGAACCACCCGCGCCGGTGATGAGGACGACGCGGTCGCGGACGTACGCGGCCGCCGCATCGACGTCGACGACGACCTGTTCGCGCCCGAGTACGTCCTCGACCTGGACCGGCCGGATCTGACCGGCGAGGTTCACGTCCCCAGAGATCAACTCGTGCAGTCCGGGCAGCGTCTTGACCGGCACGCCCTCGGCCCGGGTCAGCTCGACGATCTTCCGCCGGAGGTCTCCAGGTGCGGACGGCATCGCGATCAGCACCTCGTCGGGTTTGTTGTCACGCAGGATGCGGGGCAGATCGTCGGTCGTTCCGAGCACGCGGACGCCGTGGATGCGGAGGTTCTTCTTGCGCGGGTCGTCGTCGATGAGCCCGATCGGCGTGGAGGCCAGCTGTCGGTTGCGCTGCATCTCGCGAATCAGCAGCTGACCTGCGTCGCCTGCTCCGACGATCAGCACCTCCTTTCCGCGCGCGACGATCCCCGACTGCGGGCGTTCGATCAGCGAACGGGCGAGTAGCCGCGAACCGGCGACGAAGGCCAGCAGCAGCAGGAAGTCGAGGGCGGCGATCAGCCGCGGCAGGCGCGACGTGTCAGCGGGGGGGAATGCGTAGAGGATCAGGTACGCGAGCAACGACGCGACGGTCACGCCCCGCGCCGCACCCCACATATCGCGGGTGGAAACGTACCGCCACCAACGGTTGTAGAAGCCGAAGAGGACGAAGACCGAGAGCTTGATCGCGACGACGAGCGCAACCACCCGCCACGAGAGCAGATGCCGATAGTACGACGGAACCGTCGTGTCGAACCGGAGGAAGAAGGCGATCCACCAGGCCGCGACGATCAGCAGAGCGTCGGCCACGAGTTGCCAGAGCCTGTGCCGGGTAACCGGGAGAGAGATCACGCTTGCACGAGGGTCGAGGCGCGGCGGAGAACGGCCACCACCTCTGTCTGCTCGGCCTCGGCGATCCCGGCCCAGAGAGGTAGACAGAGATTCTCGCGTGCGGCCCTCTCCGTCTCGGGGAAGTCGCCCTCGGAGTAGCCGAGATAGCGCAGCGCAGGCTGGAGATGAAGGGGCGGCTCGTAGTACGACGCGAACCCGATCCCTGCCTCCTCAAGGGCCGCCGCGAGCCGGTCGCGCTCGGTCGAGCGCACGCAGTACATGTGGTAGACGTGGCCCGGCTCGTCCAGGGGAAGTTCGACGAGCTCGCCGAGGCCGAGCGCCCCGTAACGCGCCGCCGCTTCGCGGCGCAGGTGGTTCCACCCGTCGAGGTGCGGCAGGAAGATGCGCAGCATCGCCGCCTGCAACGCGTCGAGCCGCGAGTTGTAGCCGACGAGCTCGAACTCCTTCTTCGCGCGCGAGCCATGAAACCGGAGCAGCCGCAGCCGCTCGGCGAGGTCAGCGTCGTTGACCGCGACCAACCCCCCGTCGCCCAATGCGAAGAGGTTCTTGGTCGGAAAGAAGCTGAATGTCGAGGCGATGCTGGTCGCGATCCCCGGCGCACCAAACGCCTGCGCCGCGTCCTCGACGATCGGCAGGTCAAAACGGCGAAGCTCAGCGACGGGCGCCGGGCGGCCGAACAGATGGACCGGCATGAGCGCCTTCGTTCGGGGCGTGATGCGGCGTTCGACGTCGGCCGGATCGAGGTTGAGCGTCACCGGGTCGATCTCGGCGAAGACCGGCGTGGCGCCACGGCGCGCAATCGCCTCGGCGGTCGCGTAGAAGGTGAACGAGGGGCAGATCACCTCGTCGCCCTCGCCGATCCCCATCGCGTCGAGCACGAGAATGAGTGCATCGGTGCCGTTCGCAACCCCGACCGTCTGCGCGACGCCGAGGTGCTCGGCGGCCTCGCGTTCGAAGCCCACGACCTCCGGCCCGAAGATGAAACGACCGCTCTCGAGCGTTCGAGCGAAAGCCTCCTTCAGCTCCGGTATGAGGGGCGCGTACTGCGCCTTGACGTCAACGTGAGGTATCGGAGGCACGGCGATCCATGGTAGTGGACCTGCGGCGGCGCACGACCCAATACGCCACGAGAAGGAGAATTCCCGCTACGACCGCATACTCCGCATACCGGAAGTTGTGGTGCACCTCGTCCCAGTTCGCGCCGAGCGCCCATCCTGCGCCGGCAAGGGTGAAACACCAGATCGCGCTGCCGATCAGCGTGAGCACCGTGTAGCGCGGCAGCTTCGCCTCGAAGACGCCGGCCGGGATCGAGATGAACGATCGGACAACCGGGGTGAGCCGGCCCACCAGGACCGCCCAGTCCTCGAAGCGCTCGAACCACCGTTCGGCACGCTCCAGCCGCTCGTGACTCAGGTGGAACCAGCGACCGCGGCGCTCGAGAAACGGCCGTCCGCCGTAGAGGCCGATCGCCCAGCCGACGACCGCACCGAACAGGTAGCCGAATGTCCCGGCGAGGGATACCGCCAGGTACGCCCCGAGCCCGCTCCGCTCGGTCCCGAACACGACCAGCTGGTTCGCAAGCGCGCCCGATGCGAGCGCGCCGGCGTAGACCATCACCAGCTCGCTCGCGGCGGGAAGAACGGCATCGATCGCCATCAGCACGAACACGGCCCAGAGTCCGTAGTCGGCCAGAAAGCTCTCAACGGCACTCGTCACAAGTGCCCCTTCCGGTGATGTTGCCGCGTCTCAATATCGGTCGCGGGAAACATCGCGTGGAGGAGCACCACACGAGCCTAGCCCCGGATGCGAAACGGCGCGGACAGATCCATCACCCCAACGGCGCTCGTCGCCGTCACGCGGGCGACGTACGAGCCGGCCGGCGCCTTCGTCTGCCCGTCGAGCGTCCCGTCCCAGGATGCGAGCCCGGCTCCGGCCGCCTGCTCCTGCTCCGGCAGCGAGCGGATGACCGTGCCGCCCGGGGTCTCGATCGTGAGTGCCACCGTCGCCGCTCGCGAGAGCCGGAAGTGGGCGACGAACCCAGCCGTCGGCGTCGTCGATTTCGGAACGGTCAGGGCGGAGAGGGTCAGGTCGTACGTGAACTCCTGGTCGACAGAAGACGATCGCGAGAGGTCGTCGACGGCCATGACCCTCCAGTGCCAGACACCTTCGACGTCCACCGTCGACCACGTGAACCGATAGGTGCCCGGGACCCGGCTGCCGGTGTCCACAACATGCACGGCTCCGTCCGGCCCCACCACCGACGCATCCACGGTCGAGGGCCGGACGATCTTGTAGGCGAGCTGCTCTCCGGACGCGAGATTGGTGCGGCCGAGCACGGCGGCGGACGGCGGCGGCGCGTACACACCCGCGTATGCCAGCAGCAGAGCGTTCTTGACCGCCCGCCCGCCGGCGGTACGCGGCCTGCTCAGGAGCTTCCCGTCGAACGCTGCGGTAACCGACCCGCCGGAGTCGAGCGCGGCGGCGGTCACCGCACCGAGCGCGACCATCGTCTTGGCAAGCTCGAACACCGACATCCCCACGCTGAATCCCGGCTGTTTGCCGTCGACGGCCACCAGCACGACTCGCCCATCGGCGAGCTGACCGATGCCGGCCCTGGCATCCAGGCCGGAGAGTTGTGCCGCGTCGAAGTCCTCGCCGGTATGGAACACGGGCTTGCCGTTCTTGACGAGCACAGGCCCGCCGCCGATCGCGTTCGTCACGGACGCCCAGTCCGACGGGAGGATCAGCCGTACGGTCACCGTCTGTTCCTTGGGTGCCTCGGTCTCCAACGGAGGCGTCGAGCCCGAGCCGGCCTTCACGACCATCAGGATCGCGCCGTCAGAAGGTATCGCGGTGCCGCCGCCTGTTCCCTGTGCTAACACCGGCGCCGTGAGATCCGAGTTCGGAGCCGCGACAGGGAACGGCTGGAGCACCACCTCGGTCGAGTTCGCGACGGCCGGCGTGGACGGTCCCCAGGCCGGCGTGAACAGCACGACCTGCCCGGCCTTCGGAACCTGGTTGAGACCATTTAGCGGTCGACGCTGCCCAGAGCCCTTCCATGTGCCGACGAACGCCACCCGCTTCACGTGCATCGTGCCCGCGGTGTCGAACCCGATCGACGACCGCGTCGACAGCGCGCCATGCGCCATCGCGCCGTTCTGGAGAACGATGCCGGACGGCAAGCCCTTCGACGTGAACGCGTCGCCGTTGACGCCGGCGACCGTCGCTCCCGCCGAAGCGTCAGCCTCGATCCTCGTGACCGGGGCGAGACCGCCGCTCACGGTGCCTCTCGCCAGCGCGGGCACGACGGTGTACAGCCCTCCCGGCCGCGGCCCGGTGATCACGTTGACAACGACCGGACCTTCCGGCGTGAACCGGACCTCTTTCTGGAACGTGACCGCGGACATCAGCTCCACCGGCGCCTGCGCGGTCGCCGCCACAGCAAGCGAGGTTGAAACCAGAACGGCGAAGGCGGCCAGGCGAAGCACGACGTCGGGCGAGGCTAGCCGACGCAAGTGACGTGAGTTCCGCGAGCGCGACAGCGAAGCGCGTGCGGCGTGCTCTTCAGCGCACTCGTGAGCCCCTGCGGAGCAGCATCAGCTTCATCGAAGTCGATCTCTGGCGCAGTCACTTCCACGTGCGGCGAAGCCGCTTCTCGATCGCGATCAGGGGCAGCACGAGGGCCGCGACCGTGGTGGCTGCGGCCCACTGCGCCGGGTCGATCGGTGCGGTCTCGAACAGGGTGTTCAGCACCGGGAGGTAGGTGAATCCGATCTGTAGCCCGATCACGAGCGCAATGCCCCAGTAGACGGCAAGGTTCGTGAACACCCCCACCGCGAGCATCGAGCGTTGCAGCGAGCGGCAGCTGAGCAGGTAGAAGGCCTCGATCAGGACGACGGTCGCGATCACCGTCGTGCGAGTCTCCGCGATGGTCGCTCCGCGATCCTGCTCCCACTCGAAGATGGCGATGCCGGCCGCGAACATGAACACGGCCACGAGCCCGATGCGTTGGATCGCAAGGCGTCCGAGCACAGGCTCATCCGGCCGGCGCGGCGGACGGCGCATGGTGTCCGGCTCGAGCGCCTCGAGCGCGAGCGGCAACGCGAGCGCAACTGTGGTGACGAGGTTGATCCAGAGCACTTGCACCGGCAGGATCGGCAACGTCAGCCCGAAGGTGATCGCGAGCAGGATGAGCAACGACACGCCCGCGCTTGTCGGAAGGATGAAGACGATGCTCTTCAGCAGGTTGTCGTAGACACGCCTGCCCTCCTCGACGGCGGCCTCAATCGTGGCGAAGTTGTCATCGCGAAGCACCATGTCGGCGGCTTCCTTGCTCACGTCGGTGCCGCTGATACCCATCGCGATGCCGATGTCCGCCCGCTTCAGCGCCGGCGCGTCGTTGACGCCGTCTCCCGTCATCGCGACGACCTCTCCCTGCCGCTGCAGCGTGGTCACGAGCCGCAGCTTGTGCTCGGGCGCGACGCGAGCGAAGACCGACGTCTGTGCGGCCTGCGCAGCGAGTTCGTCGTCGGAGAGAAGGTCGAGCTCCGCCCCGACGAGCACGCGCCCGTCGGTCGACGCGATCCCGACGGCCCGCGCGATCTCGGCTGCAGTACGTGGGTGGTCGCCCGTCATCATCGCAACCCGGATCCCGGCCGTGTGGCAGGCCGCGACGGCCCGCACCGCCTCCTCGCGTGGGGGATCGAGTAGCCCCACGAACCCGAGGAGCGTGAAGCCGCTCTCCAGGTCGACATGCTCGAGCGCATGCGGCACACCCTGCTCGAGCTTCGTAGCCACAGCGAGCACCCGCTGCCCGCGGCCGGCCATCTCGGCAGCCCACGGGAGTGCTGCGCTCGGTGACAACTCGCCCGGCCATGCGACGTCGCTGGAGCGTCCGGCAACCTCCTCCGGAGCCCCCTTGATCACGACCCACGGCCCGGCGCCCTCACCGGCATGAAGGGTCGCCATGAAGCGGCGCTCCGACTCGAACGGCAGGGCGTCGAGACGCGGCCGGCGGCGCTCGGCCCGCCCCCGCTCGATGCCGGCCTTCGAGGCCGCGGCAATCAGCGCACCCTCTGTCGGGTCGCCCTCGACCCGCCACACACCGTTGACGAGGACGACACGAGCATCGCTGCAGAGAAGGCCCGCTTCCAGCAAGGCACGTACCGCCGGCGGCGGAGCCCTGAGCACCTTGCCGTCGTCCAGGAAGGTCCCTTCGGGCGCGTAGCCGGTTCCGGTGATCTCGACACGATCACCGGCAAACGCCTCAACCGCGACCATCTCACCCCGGGTGAGCGTTCCTGTCTTGTCCGAGCAGATCACGGTCGTCGAGCCGAGCGTCTCGACCGCCGGCAGCCGCCGGACAACCGCGCTCCGCGTCGCCATCCGGCGCACCCCTGTCGCGAGCGCGATCGTCATGATCGCCGGCAGTCCCTCCGGGATTGCCGCGACGGCGAGCGCCACCGCCGCCAGGAACCCGTCCAACGGCTCATACCCGCGTAGCCACGCCATCGCGAAGGTGAGAGCGGCGAGAGCGAGGATCACGAACGTCAGCGTGCGGCTGAATGCCGCGATCTTCCGCGTCAGCGGCGTCGCCAGTGGCTTGGCCGTGCCGACGAGCTCGGAGATGCGTCCCAGCTCGGTCGCCCCGGCGGTCGCCGCAACGACCACCCGTCCCTGACCAGCCGTGACGAGCGTGCCCGCGTAGACCATGTTGCGCCGCTCGGGCAGCGGTGTCTCCGGCGGCAGCGGCCCGGCCTCGAGCTTCTCGACGGGCGCCGACTCCCCGGTGAGCAGCGCCTCGTCGACGAACAGGCCGCGCGCCTCGAGCAGACGGCAGTCGGCCGGCACCTTGTCGCCGGCGGCAAGCACGACCACGTCGCCTGGGACGAGCTCGCGCGCGTCGATCCGTCGCAGGATGCCGCCGCGGACGACCGTGGACTCGTGTGCAACGAGATTCAGCAGCGCCTCGATCGCCCGCCCTGCACGGTACTCGTGAACCACACCGATCACGGCGTTGGCGATCACGACACCGAGAATCACAGCCGCGTCGATCCAGTGCCCGAGCGCGGCCGTCACGACCGCTGCGGCAAGCAAAACGTAGATCAGCGGCTGCGCGAACTGACGCACGAACAGCACGACCAGGCCATCCGCCTTCGTCCGCGGGAGCTCGTTGGGGCCGTGTCGCTCGAACGCGAGCCGTGCGGCCTCGTCGCCGAGACCGGCGTCGCCGCTCTTGAGCCGGGCAAGCGTCGCCGAACTACTGAGTTCATGCCAGCTCCGCGACTCGGTGGAGCCTCCCCGTGTGCCGAGCGGGTCTGCAGCAGAGCTCTGGGAACGCTCGGCCATGACTGGCGTGATGTCGTCAGGGGCGCTCATGAGATCGCGAATGCGAGTTGCCATCCCGACAGCCACTCTCTCAGCGGCGAGCGCGCTCCACCAGAGTGAAAGCCCGTGCGGAGCCTTCGGGTTTCAGCGGATGCGTCGGACGGTGCGCCGAGCCGATGCTTCAGTTCCAGACGCGCACGTCCCGGTACAGCGTGTCCCGCTGCACCGGCATCTTCCCGAGGGCCCTGATCGTTCGGACGAAGTCATCGGTCGATGCGCGGTGGGTGGTACCCGCGGCTGAGACGACGTTCTCCTCGATCATGATCGAGCCGAGGTCGTCGGCGCCGAACTCGAGCGCCACCTGGCCGATCTTCAAGCCCTGCGTCACCCAGCTCGACTGGATGTGGTCGATGTTGTCGAGGTAGATTCGCGAGACGGCCTGGGTGAGCAGGTAATCGAAGGAGGTCGGCCTCGTCTCCGCGGGAACGAGGGCGCCGAGCCGGTTTCCGTCATCCTGGTACGTCCACGAGATGAACGCACGAAAGCCGCGCGTCTCGTCCTGCAGCTCGCGAATCTTTCGCATGTGCTCGACACGCTCGCCGACGGTCTCGACGTGGCCGTACATCATCGTGGCCGTCGTCGACATCCCGAGCCGGTGCGCGTGACGCATCACGTTCAGCCAGTCGGCCGACTTGGTCTTCTTGGGCGCGATCACCCGTCGAACGCGGTCGACGAGGATCTCGCCGCCGCCCCCGGGCACGGAGTCAAGGCCCGCGTCGCGCAGCCGTGAGAGCGTGTCTGCGATCGAGAGCTTCGATCGGCGCGAAATGTGCTGGATCTCCGACGGAGACAGGCAGTGCAGATGGATCGGGTAGCGCGCCTTGATCGAGCTGAAGAGGTCTTCGTAGTACTCGATTGTCAAATCGGGGTGGTGCCCCCCCTGCATCAGCACTCCGGTGCCTCCGAGCTCGAGGGTCTCCTCGATCTTCTTGAAGATGATCGGTTTCGGCAGCAGGTAGCCCTCGCGGAGGTCGCCCGGGCTGCGGTAGAAGGCGCAGAAGTCGCAGTCCGTGACGCAGACATTCGTGTAGTTGATGTTGCGATCGACGATGAAGGTGATCCGGTCAGGGTCGGTGCGGCGCCCACGCAACTCGTTTGCAACTCGGCCGACCGCGAGCAGGTCGCGCGACTCGAGGAGCGCAAGTGCGTCCGCGTCCGAGATGCGCCCGCCGGAGAGCGCGTTGTCCAGAATCTGCCCGGTGCCCGTCGGCGTCGCGATCGCCATGGTCAGACCGGCGCTCCCGCGCCGATGAAGCGAAGCTCCGGAACCTCGTCGAGCTCGCCCACCTCGTGCGCCAGCTCGAGAAACGTGCCAAGGCCGGCGCGTTCGCGTGGCCCGAATCGATAGCGGAGCTTCTCGAAGTAGCGCGCCAGGAAGCCTGCGGGATACCCGTACCGCTCCGCCGACTCGTACGCAAGCAGCTCGGGATCCTCGCGGGCAGCTCGAACCGACGCGACGAGCGCCTCCTCCAGCTCGGCAAGATCCGGATGCGTCGGTTCCGGCGCGGCCCACACTGCGAACACCATCGGCAGGCCGGTGCGCTCGAGCCACATCCGGCCCAGGTCGTGATGTGGCGTCGGGTCCTCGAACGCGGACTTGAGCGCCGCATCCCCGATCAGAAGCGTTGCCTCTGCATCCTCGCCGAGCGGCACGTGGTCCGCGTCCGGAACGAGCACCTTCGCGAGCACAACTGAAGTCGCGGACTCGGGGGTGACAGCGATCGTGCGGATGCGTTCGAGCGGCGTCTTCGAGACGAGTTGGATCGAGTCGACCGCTCCCTCCGACGAAACGCAGAGGCGAGGCATGAGCTGCAATGAATCGGCGTTGCGCGCATAGGCGATCGAGGAGATCGGCGCGACGTCGAGCTCGCCTGCGATGAGCTGCGCGTTGAGCGCGGTCGGGACGCCGACGACCTCCTCGACCTCGGCGTCGAGGCGGAAGAAGACGGGCGCCATGTTGACGTACGAAATGCGGCCGAGGCGGATCATCTCGCGGCCCCGGCTCGGCGCCTCAGACAACCAGGGACCCCACCTCCCTCCCCAATGCCGACGAGGCTACCCGCGAAACAGGCACGTGTCTGTGACGATCTGTGACAACTCAGAGTCAACGTCAGGCGCCCCACGTACGGAGGTCGTTGTAGAGCGTGTCTCGCTGCACGGGGATCCGCCCTGCAGCCTTGACGACCCGCACGAGCTCGTCGAGCTTCTGTTCGGTGCCGGCAGTCGAGCCCGCCGCGCGGAAGATCTCCTCGCGAACGACGGTGCCCTGGACGTCGTTCGCGCCGAAGTGGAGCGCGACCTGGGCAACGGGCATCGTCAGCGAGATCCAGTACGCCTTGATGTTCGGGATGTTGTCGAGCATCAGGCGCGAGACCGCGAGCATCTTCAGGTCGGCGGCGCCTGTCTGGAACGTGAAACCACGCCGCTCGAACACCGTGTTCTCGGGATGGAACGCGAGCGGGATGAAGGCGAGGAAGCCGCCCGTCGCGTCCTGCTGGTCGCGGAGACGCATGAGGTGCTCGATCCGCTCTTCGTAGGTCTCGACGTGGCCGTAAAGCAGCGTGCAGTGGGTGGGGATCCCCATCCGGTGAGCCGTGTCGTGGACGTGGAACCAAATGTCCGGATGCTCCTTGCCGGGTGCGACCAGCCGGCGAACGCGGTCGGCAAAGACCTCGGCACCGCCGCCTGTGAGGGCGCCGAGGCCCGCGTCCTTGAGCTCGCGCAGCACCTGCTCGTGACTGAGCCCGGACACGGTCGTCATGTGGTGGATCTCCGATGCCGTGTAGCACTTGAGGAACACGTCGGGGAGTGCTTCGCGGAGCCCGGCGATTGCGTCGCGGTAGAAGTCGAAGCCGACGTGCGGGTTCTCGCCATTGACCATGTGGATCTCGGTGAACGGCGTGAGTTCCCGCTGGGCGAGAGCATCCTCGGCGAGCTCCTGGGCCGTCATCGTGTAGGCGTGCGCCTGCTTCTGAGTGGCGGCGAACGCGCAGAACTTGCACTTCACGCGGCAGACGTTCGTCTGGTTCAGGTACAGGTTCTGGACGAAGTAGACGCGGTCGTCGCCACCGCGGACGCGGCGCGCGAGATCGGCGAGCTCCCCGAGAGCCAGCAGGTCATCCGATTCGATGAGCGTCAGCCCGTCCTCGAGGTCGAGCCGCTCGCCCGCCTCGACTTTCTCGCGGATCAGATCGAGCGTGCTGTCGACAGCGACGGCCAAGCTAGTGGCTCCCCCGGTGCCGTTGCTCTGACTCTCGGTTGGGGGCACCAAGCGATGCAAGGACGCAGGGGGTCGCGATAGCGGGACTATCGTGAGCTCCGAGGACGTAGCAGTGCGCCGTGTGCCCACGGGCGAGAGGCATAGCGGATAGCTCCGGGGGAGTCACCTAACTGGCCCGGTCCACGACGGCGTACGTCAACGATTCCAGCTCCTCGCGATGCGACTCTGCGCCCAGGTAGGACCGCGCCTTTGCAGCGTAGTCGAGGGCCGCCTCCCGTGACCGGGCGAGCGCGTCGGTGACGCCGACTCGCACGAGCGCCCCGTCGAGGGGGCCACCGGCGAGTGCCGCACGCACGGTCTCGTCCTGTGCAGCCGCGTAGAGAAGCGGCATCGTCGGCGTTCCTTCACGCAGGTCAGTGCCGGGGATCTTCCCCGTCTCCTGAGTCTGCCCCGCGCAGTCGAGGATGTCGTCGGCGATCTGGAACGCGATGCCGAGCGAGAGCCCGTACGCTCCGAGAGCCGGGTCGCCTCCCGAGCCGAGGAGGCAGGCTGCCTCGAACAGTTTCCCCGTCTTGAGGGCGCAGCGCTCGAGGTATGCGTCGATCGGCGTGTCGGGGTCGTGAGTCTGCCGGCGTTGCAGCGCTTCGCCCCGGGCGAGGCAGAGACAGGCATCAGCGAGCACGGTGACGGCCGCGGAGTCCTCCGTCGCGGCGAGCTCGCCGAACGCACACGCGAAGAGATAGTCGCCCGCGGCAAGCGCCGCATCCGCCCCGACGACCGACCACGCTGCCGGAGCACCGCGGCGCATCCGGGCCCCGTCGACCAAGTCGTCATGGACGAGGGTCGCCATGTGCACGAGCTCCACTGCCACGCCGGCAGGCAGGGGGGCGACCACGGTTCCGCGTTGCGAGGCGAGGAAGCAGAGCAGCGGCCGCAGGCGCTTGCCGCCCGCAGCAAGCGCCTCACCGGCAACGTCCGACGCGAAGCCCGAGCGGCGGCGCACTGCCTCGACGAGCCTGATCTCGAGCTCACCCATGTACGCAGCGAGGCCCGGGGTAGTGTCGACGACGGCCAGCGGACTCACGCCGCCACCCCAACGTGCAGCGCGACGATCGAACCGCCGAGCCGGCGGAATGTCACGTCGTCGAAGCCGGCGCTACGCATCCGATGGGCCAGCTCGTCGGCAGGGGGAAAGCGCTTCACGGAAGCGGGAAGATACGTGTAAGCCTCGCCTCCCGGCAGAAGGCGACCGAGAAGCGGAACGACGCGGTCGAACCAGAGCGTGTAGAAGGGCCGCAGCGGTCCTCGTGGACGAGTGATCTCGAGGATGGCGAGTCGTCCGCCGGTGCGCAGGACGCGGCGCAGCTCGTGAAGGCCACGTTCGAGGTCTGCGACATTGCGAATTCCGAAGCCGACGGTTGCAGAATCGAACGACGCGTCTGCGAACGGCATCGCCAGCATGTCTCCCTGAACCCATTCGAGCTGAGGCGCCTTCCGCCGGGCGCGGGCGAGCATCTCCTCCGAGAAGTCCAGCCCGACCACCGCGACAGCGCCCGCGCGTAGGTCGGCGAGCGCGAGATCGCCGGTGCCGCAGGCCGCGTCGAGCACACGATCTCCAGGCCGCACCGCAGCCGCGGCGGCGAGGCGGCGCCAGCGGATGTCGAGCCCGGCCGTCATCACACGGTTCATCGCGTCGTAGACCGGCGCGATCCGATCGAACATCGTCCGCACTGCGTCGGGGGCGAGCGTCACGTGCCCCAGCGCCTTGCGAGTGCGTTGTCGAGGCCGAGCTGGTCGAGCACGCGCGCCGTGATGAAGTCGACGAGGTCGTCCACGGTCTCGGCAGCGCCGTAGAAGCCGGGCGCGAGGAAGAGAATCGTCGCGCCGGCCCGCTGCAGCGTCAGCATGTTCTCGAGGTGGATCGCCGAGAGCGGCGTCTCCCGCGGGCAGACCACGAGCTTCCGCCCCTCCTTCAGCGCAACCGAGGCAGCCCGCTGGATCAGGTTCTGCGAGAGCCCCGCGGCGACGGCTCCGAGGGTTCCCGACGAGCATGGGCACACGACATACGCGTCGACCTTCGCGGAGCCGGAGGCGTAGGGAGACCGCCAGTCGTTCTGGTCGTGGACCGTGACAGTCTCGGCGAGCCCGTCCGTGAGGCGCGCGAGCACCTCGTCCCGGGACAGCCGAGCGTCACCGAAGAGCTCAACCGCGAGCACTTCGACGGCAGCCGACGAGGCGCAAAGCCCTACCTCGCAGTCGGCCACAGTCAGGGCTTCGACGAGCCGCTTTGCATAAGGCGCTCCCGAGGCGCCGGTAATGCCGAGGAAGACGCGCACAGCTGCCTACAGCCTATGCGCAGACGCGCCGCAGTGCGACCTATTTGGCACCCTTCGAGGCTTCGAGGAACGCCGCGAGCGCCGCGAGGTTGGCCGGCGGCTGCGCGGCGAACGGCGGCATCGGGCTTCCCGGAGTGACGCTCGCCGGGTTCTTCAGGTGCCGTATCTGCCAGGCGATGCCCCTGCCCTTCGCCCCTTCCTCCGAGAGGTCGGGCGCGCCGAGGTTGCCGCTGCCCGAACCGAGGTAGGTGTGGCAGTTGAGACAGCCGATCTGTGCGAAGAGCTTGGCGCCCGCTACCGCCTCCGCATTGCCGGCGAATCCTTGGGACTCGGCCCACTTCGGCACGTTCGCGAGCTCTTCGGAGCCGAGCGACTCCTTCGCGGTCGCGCCCTTGTAGGTCAGCACGGCCATCGAGACGATCGCGAGGATCGATGCGATCACGATCACCGGGCGCCGGGACGGGCGCCGCTCGGCGCGGGTGTCGATGAACGGCAGGGCGATCAGCAGCAGCAGGCAGATCGTCGGAATGCCGATCGTCCCGAGCAGAACCGACTCCGGCCACTTGAAGATCCGGAGCAGGTAGAAGAGGAAGTAGAAGTACCAGTCCGGGCGCGGGACGAAGCTGATCGTCCCAGGGTCGGCCGGATCGTCGATGAGCTTGCCGAGCAAGCCCGCCTGGTCCGGACTGTCCGTCGTTCCGTCAGGGTTCAAGCCGGTGTGATCGCCCGGCGTCGAGTACTTCCAGACCACCGAGAGCACGATGATCAGCGCGACGACGGCGATCGACATGATCGTGTCGTGGAGCATCGCGTGCGGGAAGAACGGCTTCCCGCGAGTCTTGACGTCCTCCTTGTACTGCTTGAAGACCTTGCGGCGCTCCTCGAGGCGAGTGCTCGCCATCAGTGCCCGCCGTCCGTGTCGCCGTCGAGCGGGCCCGACCCGGCCGCTTCCTTCGACCACGGCGGCGACGTCACGCCGAGGCGCACGACGAGATAGAGATGGAGCCCGATCAGGGCCATGATCGCCCCGGGCAGGAGGAGCATGTGGAGCGAGTAGAAACGGCTCAGCGTGTCGCCGTTGATGTAGCGCCCGCCCTGGAGGAACTGCGCAAGGAACGGGCCCATCACCGGCCCCGTTCCGTTGATGTTGATGCCCACGGTCGTCGCCCAGTACGCGGTCTGGTCCCACGGCAGCAGGTAGCCGGTGAAGCCCTCGAGCAGGCCGAGCGCAAGCAGCACGCAGCCGATCAGCCACGTCATCTCACGTGGGAACTTGTAGGCGCCGAAGAGCACGACCCGGCCCATGTGCATGAACATGAGGATGATGAAGAGCGACGCGCCCCAGCGGTGCATACCGCGTACGAGCCACCCGGCGTACACGTCGTTCGTGATCCGCAGGATCGACGGATACGCCGTCGTTGGGCCAGGCTGGTAGTACATCGCGAGCATCACGCCGGTCAGCGCCTGGACGATGAAGGCAGTCAGCGTCGCCGCACCGAGCGTCTGGAACCAGTTGATGTCCCGAGGGACGTTGCGGAAGAGGAAGTACCGGAGGCCGCCGACAATCCCCGACCGCTCCTCGATCCAGTCGACCGGGTAGAGAAGCTGCTCTTTGGTGACAGCGGGGCGCTTCGCCATCAGTGGGGTGGCTGGATCGGATAGAGCCAGGACTCCAGCCCGGCGGTGGGCTCACCGGGGAACGAGAGCGACGACTTGTGGATCTTCGCGTTCTTGCCCTCGCCCTCGGTCTTCGAGACGGAGAACGGCGAGCCCAGGTAGAGGTTGCCATAGCGAATCGAGAACGAGTACCGGTCGAGCGCGCGCACGGGCGGGCCGGCCTCGCGGTTCCCCTCTGGGGAGTACTGGCCGCCGTGGCAGGGGCAGCCGAAGCCGGACGGTGGCGAGTCCATCGAGATCAGCGTCACATCCTTGTAGTGCTTCGGGATCGGGTTCAGGGGCGCGGCGGCCTGAACGGGGCAACCGAGGTGGGCGCAGTGGTTCGAGATGATCGTGAAGCTCGGCTGATCTCCGAGGAAGCCGTTGTTGCGAACGAACGCGGTCAAGCGCGTGACCTCGCCCTGCGCGGGATCGGTCATGAACGTCACCACGAACCACGCGCCCTCCGGGAAGTGGGAGAGCGGCCCGATGTCGTGGTCCTTGAACCCCTGCTTGAGGAACGGCGGGAGCACCATGAACCCGAGCGCGGGCAGTGTCGCGAGCACGCCGACCACCTGGGAGAGGCCGAGCGTCGCAACCCCGAGGAAGATCGCGCGTGAGTGACGGTTCAGAGGGTCTTCCGCGACGACAGGGTGCTCGTCGTGCTCGATCGGCGTACGTCGCTCGGGCTCGGGCTCGGGCTCCGACTCGGGCACCTCTCCGGTCGAGAGCAGGTCGCCGGCCTTCGCCTGCTGCCGGGCCCAGAGTGCTGCGGCCAAACACGCGAGGAGCACGCCGATGAAGGCCAGAAGCCACGACCACACGATGCCGACCAGCAGAATGAGAATCCCCACGGTGAAACCGATCGGCCAGAGGCTCGAACCCGGGGCGTGTGGAGTGTCACGGCTCGGTCTCAAAGTCGTTCGTGCGTTCGAGTCAGCGACCGTCTCGGCGTCGAGACAGCCGTTTCGAACTATGACGCATCGAAGCGTCCTGTGCATGGGGATCCGTGGAGATCCCGTAGTCGCTCCACCGGGCGGTGACGAGGTCGCGGATCTCGGTGCTCATCTCGATCTCCGGCGGCCACTCGCGCGCGCCCTCCGCGGGACCCTTGGCGGTCGCGTCGATCCCGATCTTGCCGCTGACGAACTGGATCGTCGAGGCATGGTCGAGGTGGTCTGTGGGCCCGTCCGCAAGAACGACGTCGCGGGCCGGGTCGACGTTCGCGCCGACGTGGAAGAAGACCTGCTGATAGTCGTGGACGTCCACGCCGGCGTCGACAACGACGACCGCTTTCGACAGGGAGAGCATCCCGAGACCCCAGATCGCGTGCATCACCTTGCGAGCGTGGCCGGGGTACGCCTTGCGGATCGACACGATCACGCAGTTGTGAAACGCACCGGCAACGGGCAGGTCGTAATCGACGATCTCCGGCACGGTCGCTTTGATCGCCGGCAGGAAGATGCGCTCGGTCGCCTTGCCGAGCCAAGCGTCCTCCTGTGGTGGCTTGCCGACGACGATCGACGGGTAGATCGCATCGCGGCGCATGGTCAGAGCGGTCACATGGAAGACCGGGAACGGCTCGACCGGCGTGTAGTAACCGGTGTGATCCCCGAACGGGCCCTCGTCGGCGAGCTCGCCCTTCTCGACGTAGCCCTCGAGCACGATCTCCGCGTTCGCCGGCACCTCGAGGTCGACAGTCACGCCCTTCACCACGTCGACGGAGCTACCGCGGAGAAAGCCGGCGAACATGAGCTCGTCGATGTGCTTCGGAAGCGGCGCGCTCGCGCTGTAGGCGGTGACCGGATCGAGCCCGAGCGCCACCGCGACCTCCATCTTGCCCTCGCTGAACATGTAGTCGGCGCGACCGTCTTTGTGGATCTGCCAGTGCATCGCGGTCGAGCGCGGCCCGAGCACCTGAAGTCGGTACATGCCGACGTTGCGCTGGCCCGTCCCCGGGTCGCGCGTGATCACCGCAGGCAGGGTGATGAACGGCGCGGCATCCCCGGGCCAGCAGGTCTGGATCGGCAACCGACCAAGGTCGACGTCGTCCCCACGGAGCACGACCTCCTGGCAGACCCCGCTGCGAACGGTGGTCGGCCGTGAGTCAGCGATCGACTTCAGCTGCTTGAGCCCGCGAAGCTTGTCGACGAGCCCGTCAGGCGGTTGCATCTCGAGCACGCTCGCGAGCTTCGCGCCCACGTCGTCGAGGGAGTCGACTCCGAAGGCCATGCACATGCGCCGCTCGGTGCCGAACTGGTTGACGAGCAGCGCGTGGTCACTCGCCTTCGGGCGCTCAAACAGGAGCGCGGGGCCCCCGGCCTTGACGGTGCGGTCGACGATCTCGGTCGCTTCGAGCTCGGGATCGACCTCGGCGGTGACACGAACGAGCTCGCCCTCGCGCTCGAGCAGGTCGATCCACTCACGCAGGTCGGCGGGCGGCGCCACGGGTGGCGAGCCTAGTTGCTGCGCGCGCTCCGCTCGCGATCCTGCCGGCGGTGGTCTTTCCACTTGTTCAGCTCGCCGAGCCCGATCACGAGGAGGACGGCGAGCCCCGTGAGGAGCATCGCGGTGATCACGTGCAGCCCGTCGCTGGCCTGATCGAAAATCACGGCGCGACTCTAGCGCAGTGCAGGGCGAGCGCGCGCTCTACTGCGTCGTCGTCCGCGTCGCCCCCGAGCCGGCGTGCCGCGTCAACCCACGCCTCTCCGTCGTCTCCCGCGGTCTCGGCGCGAAGCGCCGCACACGTCGAGATCAAGTCGGCCATCACGGCAACAGCGTGGACGCCCCCCGCCTCGGCGATGCTGACGAGGCCCTGGGCGTAGAGGTAGTCGCCGAGCAACACCCGTTCCCCGTTCCCCGGCGAGTCGAAGAGACGCGACCGGCCGTAGTGGACGAGGTATGCCTCGTAGATCGTCTCGAGCCCGAGCGCGAGGTGCCCGGGAGCAAGCGGCGAGAAGACCGGCTCCCAGTCGGGAGGCGTGCGGAGCGCCTGCGCCCAGAGCGGGCTCTCGACACTCGCACGCGCCGCGATCGCCTCAGCCGGCGTGGAGCTCACCGAACGCCTCGATCGTCGCGTCGACCTCCTCGTTCCCGTGGGCGAGCGACGGGAACATGCATTCGTACTGGCTCGGCGCAACGTAGATTCCGCGATCGAGCAGAGCGCGGAAGAGCTCTGCATAGCGGTTCGTGTCGAGCTCGCGGAACCGGGTCACCGGCTCCTCCCCACCGAAGAACGTCAGCATCGCTCCCACACGCTGGACCTGCCCGAAACGGGAGAGACCGGCCTCGAGCCGCGCCGAACGCCGTTCCAGCTCCTCGTATACGGCAACGTCTCGAAGCCGTCGCAACACCGAGACGCCCGCTGCTGTCGCGAGTGGATTCCCCGAAAGCGTTCCGGCCTGGTAGACGTCGCCTGCGGGGGCGAGCCTCGACATGATGTCAGCGCGGCCGCCGAAAGCGGCGAGCGGAAGCCCACCGCCGACGATCTTGCCGAGAATTGTCAGATCGGGCAACACCCCAAAGCGCGCCTGCGCGCCGCCGCGGGCGACGCGGAACCCGGTGATGACCTCGTCGAAGAGAAGCAGCGCACCGCTCGCGTCGCAGAGCATGCGCAGCCCTTCGAGAAATCCTGGCGCTGGTGGCACGCACCCGATGTTCCCAGCGACGGGCTCGACGAGGATCGCGGCGAGGCCTTCGCCGTACTGCGCAACTGCGGAGGCCGCTGCGTCGAGGTCGTTGTAGGGAACGACCACCGTGTCCGCCGTGACGCTGGAGGGCACTCCTGGCGAGGACGGGATCCCAAGCGTGGCGAGGCCCGAGCCGGCGCTCGCGAGAAACGCGTCGGCGTGGCCGTGGTAACCACCGTCGAACTTCAGAACCCGATCACGGTGAGTGACCGCCCGCGCGAGCCTGACGGCCGACATCGCCGCCTCGGTTCCGGACGAGACGAGGCGGACTTGCTCGACGGACGGCACCGCATCGACGATCTCGGCGGCCAGCTCGACCTCGCGCTCGGTCGGCGCGCCGAAGCTCGTGCCGTCGAGAGCAGCTTCGCGCACAGCCTCGACCGTCTCGTCGTCGGCGTGTCCGAAGATAAGCGGGCCCCAGGACTGCACCCAGTCGAGCAGCGTGCGACCGTCGACTGTCTCGAGGTAGGCCCCGCTTCCGCGGGTGACGAAGAACGGCTCATCGAGGCCGACAGCTCGCATCGCGCGAACGGGCGAGTTGACTCCGCCCGGGATCATCTGCTGGGCTCGATGCCAGAGCTCTGTCCTCGTCAGAGGCAGTCGGCCAGCTCCTTCGCCCAGTAGGTGACGACGATGTCGGCCCCAGCCCGGCGGATTGAAGTGAGCACCTCGAGTGCCGCGGCGCGCTCGTCCACGTCGCCCGCCGCGGCGGCCGCCTTGATCATCGCATACTCCCCGGAGACATTGAACGCGGCGAGCGGGACGTCGAACCGGTCGCGCACCGCACGGATCACGTCGAGGTACGCGAGCGCGGGCTTGACCATCAGCGCGTCTGCGCCCTCGGCGACGTCAAGCTCGCATTCACGGAGCGCTTCGCGCAGGTTGCGCGGGTCCATCTGGTAGGCGCGGCGGTCGCCGAACGCGGCTGCCGACCCGGCCGCCTCGCGGAACGGGCCGTAGAAGGACGACGCGTATTTCGCCGCGTAGGCCAGGATCGGAGTCTCGGGAAGCTCAGCTCGGATTGCCCCCACGCGGCCGTCCATCATGTCGCTCGGGCACACAGCGTCGGCACCGGCCTCGGCATGCGACACGGCGGTACGCACGATCGCTTCGAGCGACGCGTCGTTATCGACCTCCTCGCCGCGAAGCAGCCCGCAGTGCCCATGCGAGGTGTATTCGCAGAGGCAAACATCGGTGAGCAGCAGCAACTCGGGGAAGCGACCGCGCAGCTCGCGCAGGGTGCGCTGGACGATCCCATCCGCGCTCCACGCGCCCGACCCTTCGTCGTCCTTCTCCTCCGGAATTCCGAAGAGGATGACGGCTTTGATGCCCGACCGGAGCAACTCCTCAGACTCGCGCACGACGCCGTCCACGGTGTGCCGGGAAAGCGCCGGCAGCCGGTCATTTCGTCGCTTCTCGGGAGCGACGAAGAGCGGCATCACGAGATCGTCGAGCGAAAGCGTCGTCTCGCGCACGAGGTCGCGGAGCGCCGCGGTTCGCCGCAGGCGTCGGAGCCTGGTCGCGGGGAACGCATTCACGCGCACAGGGTACGTTCCCGGTGGGCAACGGCGCCACGCGAAGCCAGCTCGCCGAGCGAGTTCCACGAAATACGCGTCGAACTATTCGCAGCCAACGTCGCCTGACCGACGACGACCGCCGCGCACGCCACGATAGGCAACGAATGAGCGCGACGGCAGCATGGTCGACCGCGTGAACAGCGGCCGGCATCACCCTCGGCGGAGCTCTGACCGGATCGATCGCAGCGCCCTGGTTCGAAGCCTCCGGCCTCCGGCCTGGGATTGGTCATTCGAGGAGGAGGGCTCGCTGGCGCTCCAGTTGAACCCCAAACACGGGTCCGATACGGTGGAACCGATGCTTCAGCCCCTGGCCCCAGGGGGCGCAGTGCGCCTCCGGCGCCGCCGAGCGGTCCGCGAGGCCAGGCGCCGCCAGTTCGCCATCGTCACCGTGATCGCAGTCGTCGGCATGGCGATGCTGCTCGTGACCGCTTTTGGCGGCGGCGATCACCCTTCCGCGCCTCTCTCCGCGCCGGCGAGCGCGGCGCGCCTCCTGCAGGCCGGCCCGCCGACGCCACAGGTGATCTCCCGCATCGGCCCCCTCCACCTTCAGTTCCCGATCAACCAGTCGCGCGTAACCGCTGTCGGGTATGCGGGCGGCGCGGACGGCGCACTCGCGCTCGCCCCCATCGGATCCCAGGCGAACGAAGGGCTCGTCAAGCGCATCTGGCACGCACTGGTCGGCGGTGGGAGCGGCTCGCCGCGCTGGTACCAACTACCCGGCGGCCCTGGCCCGGCCACCTCGGCGCTCGACGTCGGCGCGCCATCGGGAACCGACGTTTACGCACCGGTCGACGGCACGATCGTCGGAATCGCGAAGGTCGTCCTGAGCGGCGGAGCCTATGGTCAGCGGATCGACATCCAGCCTGCAGCCGCACCCTCGCTCGTCGTTTCCCTGTCGCGGCTCGCAGCCGATCCGTCCCTCGTGGTCGGCGCGTCGGTCACCGCCTCGGGCTCCAAGCTCGGACGGATCCTCGACTTTTCGAAAGTCGAGCGGCAGGCGCTCGCCCGCCACACGAACGACGCCGGGAACCACGTCCTGCTCGAGGTCCACACAGCAGCGACGCTGCAAGTTCCCTGAGGATCCTCTTTGTCGCCGATGTGTTCGCCTCGCCGGGCCGGCGGGCAGTCGAGTCGCGCCTGCCGGGACTCCGAGACGAGCTCGGAGTCGACTTCTGCATCGTGAACGGTGAAAACGCGGCGGACGGACGTGGGATCACAGCGAAGATCGCCGAGCGACTGCTTGCGGCGGGAGCCGATGTCGTCACTCTCGGGAACTGGGCCTGGGGGCAACCCGGCTTCGCTCCGTACCTCTCGAGCACCGACCGCGTCCTGCGGCCGGCGAACATGTCCTCCGCCTCGCCGGGGCGCGGCCTTGCGGTGCACGACGGAGTGGCCGTGATCAACCTGCTCGGCGACTTCTCTCTGAACCCCTTCGAGAGCCCGTTCGCTGCGGCCGACCGCCTCGTCGAGGAAGCACGGCGGGAGACGCCAGTCGTCGTGGTCGACTTCCACGCAGAGGCGACGAGCGAGAAGGTTGCGCTCGCGTACTACCTCGACGGCCGCGTCACGGCCGTCCTCGGAACGCACACCCACGTGCAGACGAACGACGCCCGCGTGCTCGCGGGCGGAACGGCGGCGATCACCGATGCGGGCATGACCGGCCCGCACGACTCAGTGATCGGCAGCGTCCCCGAGGGCGCGATCCGCCGCTTCGTCACCGGGATGCCGGTACGGCTCGAGCCTGCCACCGGCGACGTGCGGATCGAGGGCGTGCTGATCGAATGCGGCGGCGACGGCCGGGCCAGTCGCTGCGACGCCGTTCGTATCCTCGTCGACTGAGCGCGACGCGAGCAGCGCGAAGGCGACAAACGGGAAGAACCACGGCAGGTAGAGATATGACCAGTGGGTGAGGACGAGCTCGAAAGCAACGAGGGCCGCGCCCGTAAGTGCCGCGAGCTGAAGCGGCGAGCGTCGTCGCGGCCACCAGCCGAGCGCGAGCGCGAACACGACGAGACATGCCTCGAGCACGTGCTGGACGAGATGGAGGTCGGGTAGCCCTCGCGCGTAGTACTGGCCCCAGTCCCACAGTGAGAAGGGCGAGTGGCGATCGACCTGCACCTTGATCGTCCGGTCGAAGAAGACGCGCGCCGCGTGCAGCGGAGACGGCTCGAGAAAGAGGATCGAGAACGTGAGCGCCGACGCGAGCAGGAACCCTGCAGCGAACACGGCTGTCGGCCTCGGTCGACGCGCCTCCGGATAGCCGGCCCAGAGCGGCAGGAGCAGAAGCGAACCGAACTTCGCCCACGACGAGAGGCCGACGAAGAGGCCTCGCGCGAACTGCGACGTGGAGAGGTAGAACCCCCAGAGAAGCAGAGCCGGTTGAATCGAGTCGTTCGTGTTCGAGCTCGAGACGTACTGGGTGAACGGCCACGCGACCCAGGCGAATGCGAGTGTCGCCGCCAGTTCGTTGCCGCCGAAACGGCGGCCGACGACCACGAGCCCGACCAGGCAAAGCATGTCCCACAGGATCGAGGTTGCGTGGACGGCGGGAAGGTTGTCCCACTTGCCGCTCCAGCCGAATGCAAGGTAGGCGGGGAGGTAGGCCTCGTACGCGACCGGGCCGTACGTGTCGCCCGCCGGATTCGCCGTCTCGCAGCGACCGTTCGTCTGGATGTGGTCGCGGATCTCGCCGTTCGAGTCGGCCGGCCCGCAGGCTGGTCGCGGATCCTCAACCGGGAAGTGACCGTACGGGCTCACGCCGTGAGAGATCCGGTCTGCCCCGATTACACCCGAGTAGCCGACGTCGATCACGTTCGACGACTCGATGTTCATGCCGACCCGAAAGCCGCCGACGAAGATCGCCGCGCCTGCTAGCACCCAGATGGGCCAGACAGTCCGGCCTCGCACCGGACGGTCGCGGAACCCGATCCAGGCGCAACGAACGAGCAGCCAGACCAGCGGGGGGTAGGCGAGCACAACCGCCGCGAAGACGCGGCCGTGGTTGAAGAACCAGAGCGAAGCCGAGAAAGAGAGCAGGACGAGCAGGTCGAGTGTCCGCAGGGAGAACGGTCTCCGCCAGTCGACAAGGCCAACGAGGAAGAGCGCGCAGAACGCGAGCCAGACCGCGTAGCGGTTAATCGACCGGCCCCCGAATGCGCCGGGGATTCCGCGCGCCATGGTCCACGCGACCTGGGGCCCGACCCACGCCTCTGTCACGAGGCCCGAGGCATCGTCGACCTTGCCGGTGGCGACCTCGCCAGGCTTGCCGGACCAGACGTGCACAGTCCACGCGCCGTCTGCCAGCTTGGCGTCAGTGTCCGGGAACGGCGGGTATCGCGCGAGCCAGTCGCTGACCCTTCGGTCGGCGAGGAACACCTTGATCGCCGCCGCCTTCGTCAGCCGCGGCGGCTCGGCCGCCGCGCCGAGCGAGGTCGATGGCAGCGGCGACGCCGCATGGCCCGCGGGGGCCAGCGCAAGCGCGGCGAAGACCGCCGCGAGCAGCCATGCAGCTCTCAGGCCCGGAACGACCAGAGCTTGTTGCCGAGGAAGTTGAGCGGCATCACGAGCAGGATTGCGATCGCCTGGGACACGACCTTACCGAGCCCGAACCAGTCGAGAAAGACGAAGAGCCACAGCTGATTCGCGACGAACGCAAGACCCGAGACGACGAAGAACCGCATTCCCTGGTATCCGAAGTGGCCCTTCGTGTCCACGAACGTCCAGTGACGGTTCCACCAGTAGTTGTTCGCGGCCGCGATGACGAACGAGATGGCGGCCGCCGTGTGCGGGCCGAGACCGAAACTGAGGAACAGCGTGTAGACGCCGAGGTTGACGGCGTAGCCGGTCGCCCCAACGGCGCCGAACTTCGCGAGCTGCACCCAGTTGCGCTTGCGTTTGAGCGCGCTCATGGCCCGTGTGCCGGTAGCGGTCACGCCGGGCGAGGCTACCAGCGCGACTGGTGGTGCTCGTCATACCCCTGCTCGCCGAGCAGGGGCACGAACTGCACGGGCACCGCGCGAACGACGCGCGGCCCTTCGGGTGCCCGCTCGAGAACCGTCAGCTCCTGAACGTGCCGGGCACCAAGCGGGATGACCATCCTCCCGCCCTGGCGAAGCTGCGTCCACAGCGCCTGTGGGACGTCAGGCGCAGCCGCCGCCACGGCAATCCCGTCGTACGGAGCGTGTTCGGCAACGCCGAGTGTGCCGTCGCCCACGTGAACCGCGACGCGCTGGTACCCAGCCGCCGCGAGTGCGGCCCGGGCGCCGTCCGCGAGCTCCGGGATGCGCTCGATCGAATGCACGTCGGCCCCGAGCTCAGCGAGCACCGCGGCCTGGTAGCCGGAACCGGTTCCGACGTCGAGAATGTGCTCGCCCCCGTGAAGCGCGAGCCCCTGGCAGATGAACGCCACCACGTAGGGCTGCGACACGGTCTGGCCCGCGGCGAGCGGTAGTGCTTCGTCCGCGTAGGCGACCTCGTACAGGTCGGGCGGGACGAAGAGCTCCCGCGGGACCCGTCCCATCGCCGCGAGGACGCGCTCGTCGACGATCCCGCGGCTGCGAAGCTGCCGGTCGATCCAACGGTCGGGACCAACAGGCAACGGGTGACGGACTAGTCGCGCGCCAGCGTCCGCAGGCCGGCGAAGCGCTCCGGCAGCCGCGACCGGAGTCTGAAGCCGAGCGCTGGAATCGCGATGACTTCGAGGTAGCCCACGCCCGGAACGAAGGCGAGCCCCGCGACGACGACGGCGCCTGCCACGACGAAGAGGGCGACCCCTCCTCTCGTCCCTCCCCGCTGAAGCGCTCCGGCGACGACGGGCGCCGCGCCGAACGCCCCGGCTACGCCACCCAGACCTCCGGCGACCGCCTCGGGCCAGCCGAAGGCAAGCAGCCCGGAGGCGACACCGAGGCCGGCCGCGAGCACCGCCGCGACGGGCCACCGCGGAACGATGGCCGCCGCGACGAGCCCGAAGGCAACGCCGACGCCGCCGAGAACGCCGATCCAATACCAGGCGCCCATGGAGGCGGCCAGTCTAGCTTCAGCCCGGCAGCTTCGAAGCCGTGCGGCTGGGCGCTAACTCGCCGTGCCGTTACCGGCGCTCGGATCCGCGACGATGCGGATGTACGGCTTCGGTTCCTTCCAGCCGTCGGGCCAGATCTCCTTGGCGTCGTCGTTCGAGACCGAACCGGCGATGATCAC
Organism: uncultured Actinomycetes bacterium; assembly: GCA_963781315.1. Classification (GTDB taxonomy): domain Bacteria; phylum Actinomycetota; class Thermoleophilia; order Gaiellales; family Gaiellaceae; genus PALSA-600. The sequence goes on from CAWAFJ010000002.1 coordinate 118,278, forward strand.
GTCGTCTCCGCGCTGCCAGTTGACCGGCGTTGACACCTTGTGCTTCGCGGTCAGCTGAAGCGAGTCGATCACGCGCAGCACCTCGTCGAAGTTGCGGCCCGTCGTCATCGGGTAGACGAGGATCAGCTTCACCTTCTTGTCCGGGACCGATCACGAAGACGTTTCTGACCGTCTGGTTGTCGGCTGCCGTGCGATCCGCCGGATCTCCACTGACATCGGCGCCGAGCATCCCGTAGAGCTTCGAGACGCTGAAGTCGGCGTCGCCGATGATCGGATAGTTCGGAGCCGCGCCCTGCGTCTCCTCGATGTCCTTCGCCCACTGCTCGTGCTTGCTCGTCGGATCGACCGAGAGGCCGATGACCTTGACGTTGCGCTTGTCGAATTCGGGCTGGATCTTCGCCATGTAGCCGAGCTCGGTCGTGCAGACGGGGGTGAAGTCCTTCGGGTGCGAGAAGAGGATCGCCCACGAGTCACCGATCCAGTCGTGGAACCGGATGGGGCCCTCGGTCGTCGCGGCCTCGAAGTCCGGCGCGGTATCGCCAATCTGAAGTGTCACGTCGTGTTGCCTCCTGTGGCTGGACTCGGGTGTTCACCTGGAGTCGCTTTACTTTTGAAAGTAAAGCAGACCGTAACGGTTCGCGCGGTGGTGAGTCAATTTCGTTTCGGTGTCGCGCCGCGTCCCCGCCGCACCTCTCAGACGAGCACTGAGATCGCGTCCGGCTCGGCTTCGAAGAGCGCCTGGGTGACGTCGCCGAGATCCTCGCCGTCGGCCTGTAACGGCATCGGCTCGTCACAGCGCACCTCGAGGCTCGGCACGTCATGGCCGGCGATCACCCCAGGAGCTTCCCCGAGCGTTCCGCGGAACGCGCGGAGAAGCATCAGCGGCATGGCGAGCGGCGTGACGACCGTCGGTGCGACGAAATCGAGCCCGTCGTCGAATCTCGCAGCCCGGTTCACGATCAGCGGAAGCGGCCCGGCATAGGTGTACGGCCGGCCATTCGCGACGAGCACGAACGCCGCGGGCCCTTGCCCGACGATCTCGAGCCGCGGCGCGATCCGGAGCCGCCGACCGACGAGCAGCCCGGCGAGGCTCGTGACGAACGCGGAGTTGTGCGCCCGCCGGCCGTCGGCGCGCCGCCCGCGGCCGTCGACGCGGCGGATCAGCTCGGCGTCGAGGCCGATGCCTGACGCGAAGCAGAACCTTCGTCCGTTGACTCGGCCGAGCGAGATCCGCCGGGTGCGATTCTCGACGAGCGCATCCCCGACCTGCTCGGCGGCGGCCAGCGGATCGCGCGGCAGGCCGAGCGCCCGCGACAGTACGCTCGTCCCGCCCCCCGGCAGGAAGCCGAACGGGACCGAGCCGTCCGCGCCGTTGATCGCTTCGTTGTAGGTGCCGTCGCCGGAGAAAACGACCACCGCGTCGGCAGTACGCGCCGCCTCCGCCGCGATCTCGACTGCGTGACCGCGGGCTTCGGTGAGCCGCGTGACGAGCTCGACACGCCGCCGCAGCACGGCCTCGACCGCCGTCACCCGCTCCTGAGTGACGGCGGTCGAAAACGGGTTGACGATCAGCACGGCCCGGCGCACGCGGTAAGTATCCCGGGCAGCGGTTCATCGCCGCGCGACCGCCGGTGGCTATCCCTCCGCCTCGACGCTGGCGACACCTGCAAGCGAGGGATAGCGGCTCGTGAGCAGGAGCAGGTATGCGTAGGTCTGCGCCTGATAGCGCAGGCAGTACGCCATCAGGTCCCGCATCCCGGCGGGAATCCGGCCGATGGCCAGGCAGATGACCCACGCGATCACCGCGACCACCTGGAGAACCACCCCGAGCACGACCATCAACACGTAGCCGGGAATCGCGAGGATCAGGCGGAGCAGCTGTCTTCCAGCGCTCCTGCGGCGCCGGAGGCGCGACGTCGAGATCGACCGGATACGTGCCCGGCCAGCCGCGAAAGCCGGGGTACGGATCGGCGATCAGCCACATGTAGGCCTGCACGTGCGTCCAGTAACGGAGGCACCGTGCCGTCCACTCGTGGAACCCCCTCGGCGCCTCGTCCCCGGATCAGGGTCGGAAACCAGTTCACGACAGCCACGGGAAGCGCCAGGTACAGCCAGGCAGTCGCGAGGAGAAGATGCGGCAGCGCGAGCAGCAGCGCGGAAGAGCACCGTCAGCCGCCAGCGGCGAAGGTCGTCGTGGACGACGAGCTGCACGGGATGGAGCCGCTCGGCCGGCGCGCCGGTGAACGCAGCCTCGCGCTTCTCCGAGAAACGCGGCGACCCCTTCGGTGAAGTCGGTGCGTCTTGACGAGCTCGGCCTGCGCCCGCGCCTCGAGCTCGAGTTGCTCGGCAAGCGTTGCGGTCTCGGCCGCGTCGAGCAGGCGCTTGGTCTCCCAGACCGCCCTGGTCGGCATCGCGGCGAAGAGCTCGGCCACCTCGGCCGCCCGCGCCGCGAGCTCGACCGCCGGAACGACCTCGGCGACGAGTCCCCAGTCCCGCGCCTCCGCCGCCGTGAGCGATCTCCCGGTCGTGAGCCACTCGAAGGCGCGGGCGGCACCGAGCGGTGCGCCGCGCGAGCCAGCTCGCTCCCGCGTCGGGTGCGAGACCGATCCCTGCGAAGGCGGGCACGAAGGTGGCGACGTCCGCGGCGATCCGGACGTCGCACGCAAGCGCCAGCGCGAGCCCACCGCCGGCAGCCGGGCCGTTGACCGCTGCGATCACCGGCTTCTCGAGCGCGCGGATCGCGAGCACGTTCCGGTTGTGCTGCGCGCGGAGCCGGTCGGCGAGGTCGCCGGCGCCGCCGCGCAGTTCACGGAGGTCCTGGCCGGCACAGAAGGCGCGACCGGCGCCGGTGAGAACGACAGCGCGGACAGACGGATCCGCGGCCTCCACGAGCGCGGCCCGCAGCCCGTCGTTCGCCGCTCGGTCGAGCGCGTTCAGGACGTCGGGCCGGTTGAGGGTGATCGTCATCACCGCACCCTCACGACTGACCTCGACCGGCGCTCATTCGGGCGACCATATACGGCGGCCTGAGCCACAGGCCGCCCGGCGTAGACTCCGGTCTAGCCGTTCCTCGACAAAGGAGCCCGATCATGGCTGGAAAGATGGTCCACTTCGAGTTGCCGTCCGCCGACACCGGCCGAGCAAAGGGATTCTGGAGCGGTGTCTTCGGCTGGGAGTTCAGCGATCCCGGAATGGGCGATGGAGTACTGGATGACCCGGACCGGCGACGACCAGGGCGGCGCCGTCTATCCCGGCGAGGGCGGGCTCACGGTCTACTTCGACACCGACGACATCGACGCGACTCTGGCCAAGGTCGCCGAGCTCGGCGGCAAGGCCGGCGACAAGACGGCGATTCCGCACGTCGGCTGGTTCGCTCACTGCACCGACACCGAGGGCAACGACTTCAGCGTCTTCCAGAGCGACGAGTCCGTGAGCGGCTAGCTCAATGGGGCTCGCGGTCGTCCTGACCGTGCTCGCAGGGCTCGCGGGCGCGGTTCAAGTAGCAGTGATGGGCCGGTTCGGCTCGCGGATCGGGATCGTCGAGGCGCTGACCTTCGCGACCGGCATCCAACTCCTCCTGGCCGTGACCGTCCTGCTCGTCGCCCGGCAGGGCACGGGCGGGCTCGGCGGCGGGCTCCGCTCCCCGCCCTGGATGTGGATCGGCGGCGCGATGGGGCTCATCCTCGTCCTGTCGATCACGATCGCGCAGCCGCGCATCGGCGTCGTCGCGACGATCGGCATCCTCGTCGCGGGCCAGTTCGCAATGGGCACGATGATCGACCGGTTCGGCCTCTTCGGGGTCGAGCAGATCGGAATCTCTTGGACGCGGGCGGTCGGGCTCGGCCTGCTCGCAGTCGGCAGTGCGTTGTTGCTGGTCCGGTGAGCCGGCGGACGAAGGTCTGGACGGCCCTCTGGACCGTCTACCTCGTCTGGGGCTCGACATACCTCTTCATCGCGATCACCGTCAGGACGATCCCGCCGCTCCTGGCGGTCTCGACGCGGTTCATCCTGGCCGGGGCGATCATGGCGGCGGTGGTGCTCCGCCGCGGCGGCAGCCTCCGTGTGAGCCGGCGCGCGTTCGTCTCGTGCGCGCTCATCGGCATCCTTCTCCCGGGCGCGAACGCGGTCCTCTTCTTCGCCGAGCGCGACACGCCGACCGGCCTCGCGTCGCTCCTGATCGCGTCGGTGCCGCTCTGGGTCGTGGTCATGCGCCTCGCCACGGGCGAGCGCCTGCCGGCGGCGACGCTCGCCGGGGTCGGCGTGGGGTTCGCCGGCGTCGCGGTGCTGCTGCGGCCCTCGGGCGGCGCGACTGCGGTCGGCGTCTCGCTCTGCCTCGTCTCGGCGCTCATGTGGTCGGCCGGATCGTTCCTTTCGGCGCGACTCGAGATGCCGAAGGACGCATTCGCGGCGACGACCTGGGTGATGCTCTCTGGCGGGGTCGCGATGCTCCCGTTCGGCCTCGTCACCGCAGGCTCGGTCTCTCCGTCGACCGAGTCCGTTCTCGCCTGGATCTACCTGGTGACGATCGGCTCGGTCGTGGGCTTCACCGCGTACACCTGGCTGCTCGCGAACGCGCCGCTCGCGACCGTCTCGACCTACGCCTACGTGAACCCGGTCGTGGCGATCCTGCTCGGAGTGCTCTTCCTCAGCGAGCAGCTCACCGCTCAGATCCTGATCGGCGCCGCGATCGTCGTCGCCTCCGTCGCCGTCGTCGTCAGACGTGAGCCCCCGGCCGCAGCGCAGCCTGAGGAGGGGGTGCGCTAGCTAGACGAACTGCGCCTCGATACCAGTGCCGGTGCGGCGCAGGAGCTCCGAAACCGCGCGTCGTCCCTTGTCACCGTAGTCGACAGTCAGCTCGTTGACGTACATCGCGACGAACCGATCCGCCGTTTCGGAATCGATCCCGCGCCCAAACTGCTGCGCGTAGGCCATCGCCTCAGCGCGATTCTCGAGTCCCACGCGGATCGCCTCGCCCAGCACCGCCGAGACGTCGGCGAGCCGGTCGCCGAGGTCGCGGCGAGCCGCATTGACGCCGAGTGGCAGTGGCAACCCCGTCTCGCCGTGCCACCACTCGCCGAGGTCAAGGACCTTCTCGAGGCCTACGCCTGCGTATGTGAGCTGTCCCTCGTGGATCAGCAGACCCGCGTCGGCCTTCCCCGAAACGACCTCCTCCAAGATCTCGTCGAACGGCAACTCACGGACGCGCACATCCTCGCCGAGCGCCAAGCGGAGCACGAGGTAGGCGGTGGTGAGGCGACCGGGGATTGCGATCTCGAGATCGCGGAGGGCGGCAAGATCGAGCGGCTCGCGAGCAACCACCACCGGCCCATAGCCGAAGCCCATCGACGCGCCGTGTGGCAGCAGGAGGTACCGGTCGGCAACGTGCGGGTACGCGCCCATCGAGATCGCCGTCACCTCCAGCCGGCCTTCCGTTGCCCATTCGTTGAGCGTCTGGATGTCGGAGACGACCTGCTCGAACTCGAGGCCGCGCGGATCGACGCGACCCGCTTCGAGCGCCCAGAACATGAAGGCATCGTCCGGGTCTGCGCTATGTCCGACGCGGATACGCAACACGGTGACGCTAGCGGTTAGGCTCGGCGCGTGACGCGGGCGCCGTTGTCGGAATCAATTCAGGACTACCTGAAGCGGATCTACGCGCTCCAGGAGGGCGGGGGACGCGTGACGATCACGGCGATCGCCAGGGCACAGGCCGTGTCGCCGGCATCCGCGTCCGCAATGGTCAAGAAGCTTGTGGCCCTTGGGCTGATCGAGCACGAGCCGTATCGCGGTGCGCGGCTCTCGGGCGCCGGCGAACGCGTCGCGATCGAGGTGATCCGCCACCACAGACTGCTCGAGCTCTACCTCGCGCAGACGCTCGGCCTCGACGTCGACGCGGTGCACGAAGAGGCCGACCGGCTCGAGCACGTGATCTCCGAGGAGCTCGAAGCACGGATCGACCGAGCGCTCGGGTACCCGACCCACGACCCCCATGGGGATCCGATCCCGAACGCGGGACCTGGAATGGCCGGCCGCGACAGCGGCCCGTCCGCGAAAGCGGACCGGGGGAAGGGGTCTGGGGAACCGGGAGGTTCCCCAGCTGAACACAACCACGCGACCTCGTCCGCGAAAGCGGACCGGGGGAAGGGGTCTGGGGGAACCGGGAGGTTCCCCCAGCTGAACACAACCACGCAACCCCGTCCGCGAAAGGCTGGGGGAAGGGGTCTGGAGGAACGGGGAGGTTCCCCCAACTGACGCGACCACCCGTCCGTAGAATCGGAGCATGGCCAAGAAGGGGAGCATCGTCCGCAATCCGTTCGCGTTCCTCTTCTCGCGCCCGCGGAAGACAGAGCTGATGGCGGACTACGTGATCCGCGAGCACCATCGGGGCCGCTCACTCAACGAGATCCTCGAGGACCCTCACGTCGTGAACAACTGCTCGCCCGAGGAGATCCGCCGGCTCCTCGACGAGCCCGCGATCGTGCACGCGGTCGGCGAAGACGTGATCGCCGCGCGCCGCGCCGGCCTCTAAAGAGTCGTCCCGACGCCTCGCTCGCGAGCGAGCTCGACGACGCGAGCCCCGAGCGCGACGTCCCACGCCGCGATTCCATTCGACTTGAAGGCGACGATGTCGGCCGCCGACGCTCGGCCCTCCACGTCGCCGGCGACGACCTCCTGGAGCTCGTGCACCTCCAACCAGTCCAAAACGCCTCGCTCCACCGGCTCGATCAGGTCGCCCGACTCGAGCATCGACTGCTCGCGCGAGTCACAGCACACGAACGCCGCGCGCTCGAGCACGACGTTGTCGAGCTCGCGGCGCGACGCGTCGTTTGCGCCGACAGCGCAGACGAGTGCACCTTCCTGGAGCCACTCACCGCGCAGCACGGGATCCTTGGACGTCGTCACGGTAACGACGACGTCCTGTTCGGCCGCCTCACGCGCAGACTCGGCCGGCGCACAGCGATGTTTGCGACAGAACGCCGCCAAGCGCTTCTCGTTCCGGCCGTAGACGAGCACCCGCTCGAGGGCCGGCAGGGCCGCCCTGATGCAGGCGACCTGCGACTGGGCCTGCCACCCGCAGCCGATCACCCCGAGGCTCGACGCCCCCTCCCGCGCGAGAAACCGAGCAGCAACCGCCGACGCGGCGCCCGTTCGCAGCTGTCCGAGCCGGTCGGCTTCGATCACCGCCTGGAGGCGCCCGTCGAGTGAGAACAGAGCGACAGCGAATGCGCTCGCGGCAAGCGTCCAGCCGTACGTCTTCACGCCGGCGTACCCGACCCCGCGGTCGACGCACGCCATCACGGCGAACTGTCCGTCGTCGATCGGGAGGCGCTGGCGCGGGCGATTGTCGACCATGCCCTCGGCGAGCCGGCGGAAGCTCGCCTCGACAGCCTCGACTGCGTCGGCAGGTGTGAGCAGCCCGGTCACGTCAGCCTCAGTCAGATACAGCGGCACGTCCGAGAGCATGCTGGAAATTGCCGCCGCGCGGACTTTCCTGTTATCTCCACTGATGCTCGATCTCCAGCAGGCTGCCCGCGACGACCGGGCCGGCACGGCGTTCGTGACGTTCTTCATCCTGCTCGGGTCGTGGGCAGCGGTCTTTCCGGGCACACTCGAGCCGCTGATCGGTGTCGACTACGGCTCCTTCGTCGAGGCCTGGGGCGTGTCGAGACTCAAGTTCGAGGCCTACGCCCTCGGAACGCTCGGCGTGATCGTCCTGATCGGCGTCATCGGCTACATCGCAGGCGCACCGACCCGAAGGGCGGCAGCAACGATTCCGATCGACTAGCCCGTGACGAGCGCGACTGCGAATCCGTCGTAGCCCTTACTCCCGACGGTCTGAATCACGGTCGCGCTTACGCGCGGCTCGGCCGCAAGCTGCTCGACGAACGCCCGCATCGCCCGCACCCTCGGATCCCCGTGATCGGAGTTCACGATCGCGCCACCCCGGACGACGTTGTCGACGACGATCAGGCTTCCCGGCCGCGTGAGCGCGAGCGCCCACTCGAAGTACGCCGGCGTGCTCTCCTTGTCCGCGTCGATGAAGACCAGGTCGAACGGCCCACCTTCCTCGGCGGCAAGCTTCGGCAGATTCTCGAGCGCCGGACCGACCCTGATCTCGACGAGCTCCGGAAGCCCGGCCCTCGCAAGGTTCGTGCGGGCGACCTCCGCATACCCCGGATCGAGCTCGAGCGAAATTAGCCGGCCGTCCGGGGGAAGCGCCCGCGCAAGCCAGATCGTGCTGTAGCCGCCGAGGGCGCCGAGCTCGAGGACTCTCCGCGCGCCGGCAACCCTCGCGATCAGGTGGAGCAGCTTGCCCTGCGTGGGCGAGAGGTCGATCGCGGGCAAGCCGGCGGCCGCGTTCCCGGCGAGCGCAGCCTCGAGCTCGGGGTCGGAGCCGACGAGCAGCCCGTCGAGGAGCCGGTCGACCTCTGTCCAGTCCTCTTGCGCCACTCGCTCACCTCAGGGCTGACGGGGGATGCGCCCGGCAAGATTCGAACTTGCGACCTCTGCCTCCGCAGGGCAGCGCTCTATCCCCTGAGCTACGGGCGCGGGGCGGGTCAGTGTAGCCGCGCGGGGGCGCCGCCCACTTCGACCTCGGCGTCATCGGCAACCTCGGTTCGCACGTAGGCGAGGACGAGACCCGGAACGGCGCTCGTCACGCGGCCGACCGCCCTGCCCTCGTGGACGACCTCGTCACCGGGCCTCGCCGCGGCGCCCACTTCGAGAACACGAAGTGTCCGGTTCGCGTGTCCACGATGGCGGAGCCGCGCGACGGGCTCCTGCCCGGGATAGCAGCCCTTCGTGAACGAGATCGAGCGCTCGTCGAGACCCGCCTCGGCCGGGAGGATCGAGTCGTCGATCTCGGCGCCCCAGCGCGGCGTCCGTGCAAGGATCCGTAGCCGCTCCAGCTCCTCATCCGGCGGAGCGGCTTCCTCGCCGGCGTCGAGCACCTCGACGGCCGGCAAGCCGTAGTCGTTCGTCGGAATCCCGTCGCCGCCGCCGAACACGATCGTCGAGGTGTGCTCCTCTCGCGAGATCTCGCATTTCGTGGCGATCCGCATCCGAATCAGATGTGCGACGACAGTGTCTCCGAGCCCCGGCTCGGTGAGGAGCAGGAAGTCGTCCTCGGCCCGCCGCCAGACGATGAGCGGCGCGATCACGCGGCCCTTGGCGGTCAGCAGCAGCGCCTCGCACACAGGACCAGCGAGCACGTCGTTCGACACCATGCGCTGGAGGAAGTCGCCCGCTTCTGGGCCTTTCACTCGGACGTACTCCCGTGCACGCGAATACGCCTTGGCGGGAACGGCAACGAGGTTCGTCGGCACTCTCCAACTAGTGTAGGCACCGTGTTCCGGTCGAAAGCCGAACGCAAGGTCGTCGAGGCGGGTTATGACCCGTCGCGACTCCCACCCGGGCAGTATCTGACCGACAAGTGGCCCGTACTGCACGCCGGGTCGGTCCCCCACACCGACCTCACCACGTGGACGCTCCGCGTCTTCGGTGAGGTGGAGGACGAGCTTGTGCTGACCTGGGACGAGTTCAATGCGCTGCCGCGCAGCTCGACCGTCCAGGACATCCACTGCGTCACGCGCTGGAGCCGGTTCGACGCGCAATTCGAGGGCGTCCACTGGCTCGAGCTGGCACGGCTCGCCGGGCCGAAGCCGAGCGCCTGGTTCGCGATCGCACATGCGGAGCACGAGTTCACCACCAACATCCCGGTCTCGTTTCTCGAGGACGGAAACGCGCTTCTCGCGACGCATGCCGACCGCGAGCCGCTGACCCCCGAGCACGGCGGTCCGCTGCGACTCGTGATCCCAGGCAAGTATTTCTGGAAGAGCGCCAAATGGCTGCGGGCGATCGAACTGTCGGCTGTTGACCGGCCCGGCTTCTGGGAGCGCTACGGCTACTCGAACGACGCCAATCCCTGGAAAGAGGAACGGTACGGCTTCTGAGCTGGAGATCGCTCGATCGAGGGATAGCGGGCCGGCCACGCCCTTCCGACACCAGACATGACGCAACATCCCTCTCCACCCGAAGCGAAGGGGCCGGCATTGCCGGCCCCTTCTGCGTTCTCGGGTGTTCGGGCAGCGACTTCGGCTACATCATCCCGGACATGTCCGGCATGCCGCCGCCACCACCGCCGTTGCTCTTCTCCGGTGCCTCGGCGACGATCGCCTCGGTGGTGAGGATGTTCTTCGCGATCGACGCAGCGTTCTGCAGCGCCGAGCGCGTGACCATCGTCGGATCGATGATGCCGCTCTTCACGAGATCCTCGAGCTCGCCGCTGTCGACGTTCAGGCCAAAGCCGGGCTTCGCCCCGCGGACCTGATTGACGACGACGGAGCCCTCGAGCCCACCGTTGATGGCCAGCTGCCGAAGCGGCTCCTCGAGCGCCCGCAGGACGATCTGCGCCCCGGTCTTCTCGTCGCCCGCGAGCGAGTCGGCCTTCGCCTTGACCGCGTCGGTGGCGTTCAGGAGCGCGACGCCGCCGCCCGGCACGATGCCCTCCTCGAGGGCAGCACGGGTGGCCTGCAGCGCGTCTTCGACGCGGTGCTTCTTCTCCTTCATCTCGGTCTCGGTCGCGGCCCCGACCTTGACGACCGCGACGCCGCCGGAGAGCTTTGCCAGCCGCTCCTGGAGCTTCTCGCGGTCGAAGTCAGAGTCCGTCGTCTCGATCTCCGCCTTCAGCTGCTTGATTCGGCCCTTGATGTCGTCGCCCTTGCCCGCGCCATCGATGATCGTGGTCGAGTCCTTGTCGACGACGACCTTGCGGGCCTTGCCGAGCTGCGTGACCTTGGTGTTCTCGAGCTTGAGCCCGAGCTCCTCGGTGATCACTTCCGCACCGGTGAGGATGGCGATGTCCTCGAGCATCCGCTTGCGGCGGTCGCCGAAGCCGGGCGCCTTGACGGCGACGGCCTGGAAGGTGCCGCGGAGCTTGTTCACGACGATCGTCGCGAGCGACTCGCCTTCGACGTCCTCCGAGACGATCAGGAGCGGGCGACCCGCCTGGATCACCTGTTCGAGAATCGGCAGGAGATCCTTGACCGCGCCGATCTTCTGGTTCGCGACCAGGATGTACGGCTCGTCGAGCACGGCCTCCATGCGCTCGGCGTCGGTGATCATGTACGGCGACAAGTAACCCTTGTCGAACTGCATGCCCTCGGTGAACTCGAGCTCGAGGCCAAATGTCTGGCCCTCTTCGACGTTCACGACGCCGTCCTTGCCGACCTTCTCGATGGCGTCCGCGATCACGTCGCCGATCTCGCGCTCCCGCGACGAGATCGTCGCCACGCGGGCGATGTCTTCCTTGCCGTTGATGTCGACCGACTGCGACTTGAGGCTGTCGGTGACAGACTCGACCGCCGCTTCGATGCCGCGCTTGAGACCCATCGGGTTCGCACCCGCAGCGACGTTCTTCAACCCTTCGCGAACGATCGCCTGGGCCAGAACCGTGGCCGTCGTCGTGCCGTCGCCTGCCACGTCGTTCGTCGCTGTTGCGACCTCGCGCACGAGCTGCGCCCCCTGGTTCTCGAACGGATCCTCGAGCTCGATCTCGCGAGCGATGGTGACACCGTCGTTCGTGATCGTCGGTGCGCCGAACTTCTTGTCCAGAACGACGTACCTGCCTTCGGGACCCAGCGTGACCTTGACCGCGTCGGCGAGGACGTTGACGCCTCGCTCGAGGGCGCGGCGAGCGTCCTCGTTGAACTTGAGCTCCTTGTGAGCCATCTTTCCTCCTAGCCTTTCTTCTTGCCAGCGGCATCGACGACCTTCGCGAGCACGTCGGTCTCGCGAAGGATCAGGTACTCGGAAGCGCCGACTTTGATCTCGGTGCCTCCGTACTTCGAATAGACGACGACATCGCCCTCGGCGACGTCGAGTGGGATGCGATCGCCAGTTTCCTGGCTGCGGCTTCCGGGGCCCACGGCGAGGACGGTGCCGCGCTGCGGCTTCTCCTGCGCGGTGTCCGGCAGGACGATGCCACCGACCGTCGTCTGCTCTTCTTCAAGAGCCTCGACGATCAGACGGTCGCCCAGCGGCTTCAGATTCATTGCTCGACCTCCACTTTGTGACAGGTTCGTGACAGCTTTTGGCACTCTCGGGTGGAGAGTGCCAGCCGGGAGAGCATAGCGAATGGCGCGCACCTCTGCCGCTACGGTTCGGGTGCGATGAGACGCCAGTTCTCCGCCGGCGGTGTTCTTGTCCGCCGGCTGAGCGGACGATGGATGGTCGCTGTCATTCGACCCGCTGGGAAGCCCGCCGGGACGTGGGCGCTGCCGAAGGGGCGAATCGCGGACGGCGAATCGGCGGAAGAGACAGCTCTGCGGGAAGTCCAGGAGGAGACGGGGGCACACGGGCATCCGCTTGGCAGGCTCGGCGACGTCCGCTACTGGTTCAACTGGAACGACGAGCGGGTCTTCAAGGTCGTCGCGTTCTTCCTTCTACGATACGAGGGTGGACGACTCGGTGACCTGGCCGACGAGTTTCGCCACGAGGTCGCCGACGTGCGCTGGCTACCCCTCTCCGAAGCGCCCGCTCTGATGGCCTACAAGGGAGAGCGGGAGATGGTCGAGCTGGCCGCGGTCGCGCTCGGCGTATGATCGAGGGTGGTCCGTGCCTGCATTTGCCCTCAACTTCTACTCCCCGATCGTCGAAGCCCAACTCCGGTCGCACCGCAAGACGGCGACCATCCGTCTCGGCGACAAGTCGCGGAAGTACGCGAAGGGCATGATCGTGTCGGTCCTCGTCGGCGCGCGCTACGGGCCGCGACAGCACGTCTTCGACGCCGTGATCGACAAGGTCGAGGTGAAGCGCCTCGGCGAGCTCTCACCCCGTGAGATCGAGCACGACAACCCGGAGATCCGCCGCCCCGAGGAGATGGCGCACTTCCTCGGCCAGCTCTACAACCGCGAGGTGACCGAGGAGGACACCGTTACGGTGATCCGCTTCTCCGCGCTCAGAACCGCCTAGAGGCTCGACGGATCCCTCCGGATCCGGACACCGAAGAGCTCCGGCTCGCGCAGCCTCTCTCCGCATTCCTCACAGTCGACTGCGAATGTCGACGAGAACGGCGCGCCGCACGCTGGGCACCGGTGCAGCATCGTGCCGCCGCAGGTCGGGCACTCGCTCGGGATCTCCGCCTCGAACTCCTCGAACCAGCGCCGGGCCGCGCCGCAATCGACACAGATCGCCGTCCAGTGCCCGAGCACCTTGCGGCGCTCCTCTCGGAGCCAGTCCGAAGCCTTGCCCATAGGCTGACGATAGCGCTGGGCGTTACAGTTCGACGGAATGGCGATTGCGCGCGTGGCCGGGCCAAGCGGCTCGCTGCAGGAGGTCAAGGAGTGGGGACTCGATCGTGAGGACCTGCTCCAGATCTACCGCAACCTGCTCACCACGCGTGGGGTCGAGGAGCGTGGGCACATCCTGTACCGACAGGGGAAGATTCCCGGCTCGTTCTACACCGGCCGGGGGAATGAGGCCGCGGCCGTGGGAGTCGCGACCGCGATGGGGCCCGAGGACGTCGGCGCACCGCTCCACCGCGACATGGGCGTCCACATCACGCGCGGCGTCGAGCCGTGGCGCATCTTCGCGAACTACATGGGGCGTGTCGACGGACCGGCGCAGGGTCGAGACGGAAACGTCCATATGGCCGACGCACGCCTCGGCCTGATCGCGATGGTCTCGCATCTTCCGGCAATGCTCCCGGTTGCGGTGGGCTGCGCGCTCGCTTTTCGGATCAGGGAGGAGAGGCGCGTCGCGCTCGCCTGGTTCGGGGAGGGGGCGTCAGCGCGCGGCGACACGCACGAGGGCATGAACTTCGCGGGCGTTCGCGGGCTCCCGGTTGTGTTCATCTGCGACAACAACCAGTGGGCATACTCGACGCCGACGCACCTCGAGTACGCCGTCGAACACCTCGCCGATCGCGCGCAGGCCTACGGCTTCGAGGGCGTGGTGGTCGACGGCACGGACGTGTTGGCCGTCTACCGCGAGGCGAAGCGCGCCATCGAGAAAGCGCGTGAGGGAGGTGGGCCGACGCTGATCGAATGCCTGACTCTCCGAATGGAGGGCCATGCCGTCCACGACGACGCGTTCTACGTCCCGAAGGAGCTCTTCGAGCGCTGGGCCCAGAGCGATCCGCTCGATCGCTACCGCACGTGGCTGCGTGAGCACGCCGAGTTCACGGACGAGGAAGAGGACGAGATCGTCCTTCACGTCAAGAAACACCTGAACGACGCGCTCGAGCGAGCAGAGGAGTCGCCTCTCCCCGATCCGGCAACGCTGCTCGAGGGCGTGTACGCAACGCCCGAAGACCTCGAAACCCCGCACCACAAATAACGCTTATGGCCGAGAAGACGTACCTCCACGCCATCGCCGACGCACTCCGCCAGGAGATGCGGCGCGACAAGCGCGTCTTCATCCTCGGGGAGGACGTCGGCGTCTACGGCGGCGCGTTCAAGGTGACGCTCGGGCTCCAGGAGGAGTTCGGGCCCTGGCGTGTGATCGACGCGCCGCTCTCCGAGACCGCAATCCTCGGCGGAGCGACCGGCGCGGCGATGATGGGGATGCGGCCGGTCGCAGAGATGCAGTTCGCCGACTTCGTCTCGTGCGGCTGGGATCATCTCGTCACGGTCGCGGCGAAGCAGCGGTGGCGCGCCGGAACGCCGGTTCCGATCGTGCTGCGACTCCCGTCGGGCGGCGGCTTTTCGGGCGGTCCGTTCCACTCGCAGAACCCGGAGTCCTCGTTCGCTCACATCCCAGGGCTGAAATGCGTCTGCCCGGCCACCCCCGAGGATGCGAAGGGCCTGCTGATCTCGGCGATCGAGGATCCGAGCCCCGTCCTCTTCTTCGAACACAAGCACCTCTACAGGCGGATCAAGGGCGAGGTACCCGACGAGCGCTACACGACCCCGATCGGCGAGGCGCGCATCCACCAGGAAGGCGACGACATCACACTCGTCACCTGGGGTGCGATGGTCTACACCGCTGCCGAAGCCGCGGCTCAACTCGATGATCTCTCGGTGGAGATCATCGACCTGCGGACGATCGCACCGTGGGACAAGGACGCGGTGCTCGCCTCAGTTCGCAAGACGTCGAAGGTCATCGTCCTACACGAGGACACCCATACCGGCGGCTTCGGCGCCGAGATCGCCGCGACGATCGCCGAGGAAGCGTTCGAGTCCCTTGATGCCCCGCCCCGCCGGATCACCGCCCCTGACACGCCTGTCCCTTTTTCGCCGCCCCTCGAGCACGCGTTCATCCCACAGGTCGAGGACGTCGTCGCCGGGCTCCGAGCGCTGGCAGAGTACTAGGGGTGGCAACCGGAATCGCAGTCGAGGTGGTGATGCCGCAGATGGGCGTCTCCGTTTCGGAGGGAACGGTCACGAGATGGCTGAAGAACGTCGGTGACGCCGTGCGGGCCGACGAGCCGCTGCTCGAGATCTCTACCGACAAAGTGGACACCGAGATCCCGAGCCCGGGCTCAGGGGTCGTGTCCGAGATCCTCGTACAGGAAGGCGAGACGGTCGCGGTGGGAACCGTGCTCGCGCGAATCGAGGCGGGGGCGGAGGCCGCGGCCATTCCTGAGGCACCGGCCCCGCATGAGCCCGGCGCAGAGCCCGAAGCGGTCGCAGTGCCCGAGCCGGCTGTCGAGCCCGAGGTGGTTGTCGAGCCCGAGGCGGTTGTCGAGCCCGAGGCGGTTGTCGAGCCCGAGGCAGCCGCAGAGCACGAGCTGGCGCCTGAGCCCGCGCTGCTCGCCGAGCCCGAGCCGGCCGCCGAGCAGGATGCGGGAGAGTCGGAGGCCGCTGTCGTCTTCGAGCCCGAGCACGTGCAGGAGGCGAATCCGCACGACGAGCTGCATTCCTTCGTCTCGCCGGTCGTCGCGCGGATCGCTGCCAAACATGGGATCGACCCGGCCGAGGTCAAGGGAACCGGCCGCGATGGACGTGTGCGGAAGAAGGACATTCTCGCATTTGTCAAATCCGCGAAAACGGCCGCTCCCCCGGCCCCACCCCCGGCTTCTCCGGCCCCACCCCCGGCTCCCCCGGAACCAACGCCGGCTCCCCCGGAGCCAATGCCGGCTCCCCCGACCCCACCCCCGGCTCCCCCGGCGCCAACGCCGGCAACCGAGCCGGTGCACGCAGAGCCTGCCGAGCTCGAGCCGGGGGAGTCGCTCGAGCCCATGACCGCCATGCGCCGCGGCATCGCCGAGCACATGCGGCGGTCGCTCGACACTTCCGCGCACGTCACGAGCGCGATCGAGGTCGACATGTCGAAGGTGGTCGCGATCCGCGAGAGGCTGAAGCCCGAGTACCAGAGCGCGTATGGCATCAACCTGACCTACCTTTCGTTCGTGGCGCGCGCAGCCGTCGAGACGCTGCGCGACTGGCCATGGGTCAACGCCGAGCTGCGCGGCGAGTCGATCCTGACCCGGAGCTTCGTCAACCTCGGTTTCGCGGTCGCGCTCGAGGGTGGGAAAGGCCTGATCGTCCCGGTCGTGAAGCACGCCGAGGGTCTCAACCTCGTCGGCATGGCACGGGCGATCGCCGATGTCGCCGACCGCGCGCGGAGCAAACGGCTCCTCCCCGACGACGTCACGGGCGGAACCTTCACGATCACGAACCCAGGCAACTTGGGCACTTTCATCGGCACTCCGGTGATCAGCCAGCCGCAGGTCGCGATCCTGGGGACATACGCGGTGGTGAAGCGCGCTTGGGTGGTCCAGGACGAGGGGGGCACAGACGCGATCGCGATCCGCCCGATCATGACCCTCACGCTGACGTACGATCACCGCGTGGTCGACGGAGCCTACGCGGGGCAGTTCCTCCACGACCTGCGCGAACGGCTCGAGAACTGGAACGAGGCGGACTGCTGAGCGACAACGACCTTGTCACGGTCGCCGTTGCCGAGTCGGAGGGCGAGGCGGCGATCATCTGCGGCTTCCTCGAGTCGCAGGGAATCGCGGCGACCTATGACACCGGCGGGATGTCCCAGCCGTTCTCCGTCGGCGGCCTGGGCGCCGCCCACGTCGGCCGGCAGACGATCCTCGTGCGAGCGACGGACGCCGAGGCGGCACGCGCCGCGCTCGACGCGCGCCCGGACTAGACGCCCCTCGCTAGAGTCGGGTCATGTCGCACGGCGCCTACGTTCTCGACCTCGGCGTCGTCGGGTACCAGGAAGCCTGGGATCTGC
Source organism: uncultured Actinomycetes bacterium (assembly GCA_963781315.1). Taxonomy (GTDB): domain Bacteria; phylum Actinomycetota; class Thermoleophilia; order Gaiellales; family Gaiellaceae; genus PALSA-600. The sequence continues at coordinate 135,468 of CAWAFJ010000002.1, forward strand.
AGCGCTCGCTCGCAGCCGCCGTAGGGCAGGGCGCGATCCCCGACACGGTGGTCTTCCTCGAGCACCCGCCGACCGTGACACTCGGACGCCGGACAGAGGAAGGCGAGGTTCACATCCCCGAGGACACCGGAGTCGCTGTCGTCGAGACCGACCGGGGTGGCCGCTCGACGTACCACGGCCCAGGACAGCTCGTCTGCTATCCGATTCTCGACCTCGGCCGCCACGGGAAGGACGTCAAGCAGTACTGCCGCAACCTCGAGGAGGCCCTGGTCCGAACGCTCGTCCCCTTCGGGATCGAGGCCACGCGGATCGACGGACTGACCGGCGTTTGGCTCGAGTCGCCTCCCCGCAAGATTGCGAGCATCGGCGTCCACATCAGCCGCTGGGTGACCACGCACGGTTACGCGCTCAACGTCGACCTCGATCCCACACCGTTTACCGAATGGATCACCGCGTGCGGCCTCGAGGACGCGACCTTCACCTCGATGGCACGTGAGCTCGGACGGCCGATCGCAGTGGACGACGTGCGCCCAGCCGCGCGGGCCGCACTCGCCGAGGTTTTCGACTTCTCGTTCGATGAGCTTCCCGGCGACGACCCCGGCCTCTGGGCCCAGCCGCTCCACGCGCAGATCGCCGGCCGCTAGACAGGTCCCTGCGGGAACCCTGGCTCGTCGCGAATCGCGTCGAGATCGGGATCCGTCGCCGCCCGGCCCGCATACGTCGGGTCGCCGTCGACCGCCTGAGCGAGATGGGCAAGCGCGTCCTGCGGCCGACCGGCCTGTGCCTCTGCGCACGCGAGGTTGTAGAGGATCGAGGGACTCCCAGGGCGCTCGCGCAGCCCTTCGTCGAGCAGCTCGATCGCCTCGACGAACCGTCTCTCCCGAAGGAGCGGCATCGCGGCGAAGTTGAATTCCCACGCGGAGACCTCGTGCGCACGGCCCGGCTCGCCGCCGACTGCGAGCACGAGTGTTCCTTCCTGGTTGGCGATCGCGACGCGTCGCACCTTCGGGTCGCGGATGAAGACGAGAGTGCCGGCGGGCGCCTCGAGGGTCTCGCCGTCCAGCGTGAACGTCGCATGTCCGCGCACGACGACGTAGAGCTCCTCGTGCCCGCCGGGCAGCCCGTTTGCCTTCGTCTCGTCGTGCTCCTCGACGACCTGGTCGCCGACGGCCTCGCTCGTGTACGCGTTGACGCCGAAGGCGCGGATCCCGAGCCGGCGCCGCACGGGATGCCAGACGAGTCCCTCTCCGACCGGGATCGAATCGAGGTCGCCGAAGCTGACTGCCTCCCAGCCGGACACGTCAGAGCTCAACGGAGTCACCCGGCTCGAGATGTTCGACGGTCGCGTTCGGCGCCTCGCGAGCGAGCGCGTCAGGCGTTCCGGTCAGCAGCGGGAACGTGCCCCAATGGCAGGGGACACAGCGCGGGTTGCCGAGCAACTCGAGCGCGACCGCGGCTTCGCGAGGGCCCATTGTGAAGAAGTCGCCGATCGGGAGCACGGCCACGTCGGGCCCGTAGATGCGGGCGATCAGCGCCATGTCGCCGAACACGCAGGTGTCGCCGGCGAAGTAGACGGTCTTGCCCTCTTCGAGCCGAATGACGATCCCGCAGGACTCGCCGGTGTAGCCTCCGCCGTCGCCGCTCGAGGAGTGGCAGGCGTGAACTAGCGTGAACCGGATCCCGTCGATCACGCGCGAGCCGCCCTTGTTGTTACCCGACACCCCGTCGAGCGACGCACCCTTCTCGCCGAGCCAGCTCTTCAACTCGACCTGCGCGAACACGCCAACGCCTGGGAAGGATTTCGTGAGCTCGACGGTGTCCCCCACGTGGTCTCCGTGCCCGTGTGTGACCGCGATGATGTCCACACTCTCCGGAGCGCGCTCGTTCTCGGGCGTCTTCGGGTTCCCGGTCAAGAACGGGTCGACGTAGATCCGCTTGCCCCGGTCGCTCTCGATCCGGAACGCAGAGTGGCCGAGCCACGTCGAACGTCGCCATCCCGAGAGGATACGCAGATGGGTTCCTCGCCCTGAGAAGGACCGTCCGGCTCGGGAGCGAAGCTATGCGTCAATGGGACGCCGACTACTGCCGGCTGTGCTCGTGATGGTCGCCGCCCTGGCCGATGCGGCGGGCTCGCATCACATGGCTCTCGATGCGCTCCTCCTCGCCGTTCCGTTCGCGGCCGTTGCGGCGCTCGGTTCGTTCGGCGCCTACCTCGACTCGGAATCCGACTCGACCGCGGGGCTTCAGGCACTTCTCTGGGCTGCGTCAGTCGTCCTGCTGGTGCTCTCCTGCGCTGTCCGCCGGCACGCGGTTCACGGCGTTCCGCCCTGGCGGTCACCTCGCTCTTCATGTGCCTCGGCATCTTCGGAGTCAAGGCGGCCGTCGCGAGCGCCCCGTACGCGCGGCGACTCGCCGACCTGCGCCCCGCGAAGCCCTAGCCGCAGACTAGAACGGAAGCGACCTCGCTGCGGCCTGTGCGACGTCGATCAGCGGCGCCACGAAGAAGAACGAGCCGACGGCGACGACCATGCAGATCGTGACGCCCGAGGCGAGCAACGTGTCGCGAGGCGGTGAGCCGCCGGCGGGAGCAAGCTGAAGCTCGGCACTGTCACGCATGTACATCGCACGAACGACGCTGAGGTAGTAGGCCGCTGACACCATCGTGGCCACGACTCCGACCACGATCAGCCACCACCAGCCCGCGTCGTACGCGGCGGCGAAGACGTAGAACTTGCCGACGAAGCCTCCGGTGAGCGGGAAGCCGAGGAAGCCGAACATGAAGGTCGCCATCGCGACGCCGTGGAACGGCCGCTCCCACGCAAAGCCGGCGAGGTTGTCGAGAGTGACCGGCGCTCCGAGCTCGCGCTCGCGCGCGGCGACGATGGCAAAGGCGCCGAGCGACATGGCGCCGTACGGGATCAGGTAGTACATGAGCGCCGTTGCGCCCAGCTCGCTGTTGGCTGTGATCGCGATCATCATGAAGCCGGCGTGCGAGACCGACGAGTACGCGAGCATCCGCTTGATGTTCAGTTGGGTGAGCGCGGCGATGTTCCCGACGGCGAGCGAAGCGCACGCAAGACCGGCAACAGCCCACGTCCAGAGACGTTCGTCGGCGGGAAACGCCGTCACGAGCAACCGGTAGGTGACGACGAGCGCGGCTATCTTCGTCGCAGACGACATGAACGCGGTCACGGGTGTCGGCGACCCCTGGTACACGTCCGGCGTCCACATGTGGAACGGGGCAGCCGACGCCTTGAAGCCGAGGCCCGCAATCACCATTGCGAGGCCGACGACCAGCAGCGAGTCGCCGGTGTGCCGCCGCCACCCCGATCTCGTGGAAGTTGAGCTGCCCGGTCGAGCCGTAGACGAGCGCCGAGCCGAAGAGCAGGGTCGCCGATCCGACAGCGCCGATAATCAGGTACTTCAGCCCTGCCTCGAGCGAGCCGACGAGGTCGTAGTCGATCGCGCAGAGAATGTAGAGCGAGATCGAGAACCACTCGAGCCCGAGGAACAGCGTCATCAGATTGGACGCCGAGACGAAGAAGATCATTCCGGCGCCTGCGGTTGCGAGCAGCGCGTAGTACTCGCCGACGTGCTCCTCGCGCCACCGCTCGCCGTAGGAGATCGCAACTGCGACGACCCCGCAGCCGGCGATCAGGATCGACGCCGTGGCCGCCCAACGGTCGCGGAACATCGCGTCGGCCACGATCGACTGCCCGTTGGGGCTCTTGTCGGCGAGCGTGACCGCGAAGGCGAATGCGGCCGCAAACCCGAGGCCGCAGATGAGCGCCGACGACGCTTTGCGCGGCTGCGCGGGACGAGCACTGCCATCAGCAACAACAGGCCGGCCGCGGCGAGCAGCGCGAGGGACGGCGAGAGCGCGAACCAGTCGACGTGGGGCTTGTTGATCACAGCTCGCTCCAGCTGAAGAGGATGCTTCGCTCACCCGTCTCGGCGGCGTGGAACTCGAGCTTGACGCGCTTGCCGTCGCCGCAGAGGAGAACGACCGTCCCCTTTGTGATGCTCCGGATGGGAGTCGGCGTACCGCAAGGCGGCGTCCTGGCATTTGGCTGTCCCCTGCCCGTTGAACCACTTGACCGGGGCCGCGGCCAGCAGCTCGTTTGCGCCGCCGGCTCGCTCGATCAGCGAGCTCGTGAGCGAAGCGCGCGCGCCTCGTTCCCGAAGGCGTGGCCGCTGATCGCGCCCGGCCACGCGGAAAGGCCGAGGAGAAGCGCGACGAGGGGAACGACGACCGCCAGCTCGCCGGGCCGGAGATCGAGCGCGGCATCGCTCACAGCCGATCCGACCTTCTCGTGGAGCACAGCCGAGATCAGCCGAAGCATGTACATCGCCGCGAGCACGATCGACGACAGCGCCGATCACGGCCCAGGCCCAGCCCTGCATGAAGACGCCCGCGAGGATCAGGAACTCGCCGGCGAACGCCGTCGAGAGCGGCACCGCGAGCGCGATCACACCCGTGATCATGAGGATGGTCGCGAGCGCAGGCCTTCCTCGGGCCATGCCGCCGAGCAGGGACAGCTCGCCGGTCGAGGTCCGCCGCTCGACCATCCCGGCGAGCAGGAAGAGCGCCGCGGAGATCAGGCCGTGGTTCACCATCTGGAGGACGGCGCCGTTCAGGCCGAGGTCGTTGGTGGCGAAGACGCCGAGCGTGATGAGGCCCATCTGGGCGAGCGACGAGTACGCGATCACGCCGCGGATGTCGGGGGCGCGAAACGCGAGCAGCGACCCGTAGACGAGTCCGATCGACGCAAGCACCAGGATCGGAACGCGGAAGTCATGGGTCGGCTCGGGAAACTTGACGATCACGATCCGCAGGAATCCGTACACGGCGACCTTCGAAACGACGCCCGAGAGGACGGCGGACACCTCGGCGGGCGACTCTCGGTACGCGTCGGGGAGCCACCCGTGGAACGGGAAGAGCGGGGCTTTGACGGCGAAGGCAATCGCGAAGCCGAGGAAGAGCCAGTTGTTTGTGCTCGGACCCATCTCGGTGAGGTCGAACGTGCCTTCCTGCAGGCCGTACACGACGATAGCGGCGAGCATCAGCAGCGAACCGGCGACGGTGTAGACAACGAATTTCAGCGTCGCCCCGAGCCTGCCGGGACCGCCCCAGACGCCGACGAGCACGTAGAGCGGGATCAGCATCGCCTCGAAGAAGGCGTAGAAGAGAACGAGGTCCTGCGCGGTGAAGACTCCGACGATCGCGCCGGTCAGGAACAGCATCAGTCCGAAGTAGGCTCTCGCCCGCTCGCGACCGGCCCACCAGGCGTACGCGATCGTCACGGCGCCGACGATCGTGGTCAGACCGACGAGCCAGAGCGAGAAGCCGAACTGGCCGACGTGGTAGCTCACGCCGAGGTCGGAGAACCACGAATGCCGCTGCTGAAGCTGGAGCGTCGAGCGATCGAAGTTGAATCGGTTGAGCGAGAGGATCCAGAACCCGACCTCGACGAGCGAGACGAGCGTCGCGACTGACCCTGCCCAGTAGCGCGAGAGCGGGAGGAGCCACACTACGAGCGCGCCCGCGATCGGCAGGAAGATCAGGATCGTTGTCAGCCAGCTCGTCATCGGGCGGCAAGAAAGACGACGGCAAGGACGGCGAGCCCACTCGCGAGCACGAGTGCGTACGAACGGACGAGCCCGTTCTGAATGCGGCCGAGCTCACGCGAGCCAAAACCGAAGCTTCGCGTCACCTCACCGATCGAGCCCGAGATCAGCGGCCGCTCGACAAACCGCTGGAGGGCGACGGCGAGGGCGACGGCCGGCCGGTAGAAGAGCAGATCGTAGGCCTCGTCGAAATAGAACTTGTGCTCGAGAAGCGGCAGCGCACGGGGGACTTTCGAGGTCTTCGACCCGTAGAGGGTCCAGGCGACGGCGAGCCCGGCCAGCCCGAAGAGCACCGCGCAGACCGATGCGACCACCTCCTGCTTGGTCGTGGACTCGATCAGCGGAGGTGCCACAGGCTCGAGCCAGTCCGAGATCGGCGTCCAGAACGGGGCGACCTGGATGAAGCCGCCGACCGTAGAGAGCACGGCGAGCACGGACACCGTCCAGACCATCGACAGCGGGCCTTCCTTCCCATGGTGGGCATGGAGGTGCTCAGCAGCGACGTCCGACTCCTTGCCGTGGAAGACGACGAAATAGAGCCGGAAGGCATAGATGCCGGTCAGGAACGTCCCGACGAGGCAGCAGAATGCGAGGACGACCCCGAACGTGCCGCGATCGAGGAGCGCGGCGATGATCTGGTCCTTGGAGAAGAAGCCGGCGAACGTCGGTACGCCGACCAGCGCGAGCGATCCGATCAGGAACACTCGCCGCGTGTGCGGCATGAGGCGACCCATCCCGCTCATACGCCGGATGTCCTGCTCGCCGGTAAGCGCGTGGATCACGAGACCGGCGGCGAGGAAGAGCAGCGCCTTGAAGAACGCGTGCGTCATCAGGTGGAACATCCCGTTGGCGTACGCGCCGGCGCCCGCGGCGACGAACATGTAGCCGATCTGCGACATCGTCGAGTAGGCGATCACGCGCTTGATGTCGTTCTGGACGAGCGCGATCAACCCGGCCATCAGAAGTGTCACTGCCCCGAGGATCGCGGCGGTGTCCTGGACATTCGGGGCGAGCTCGAACAGGGAGTGGCAGCGCACGATGAGGTACACGCCCGCGGTGACCATCGTCGCCGCGTGGATGAGGGCACTCACCGGCGTCGGGCCCTCCATCGCGTCCGGGAGCCAGGTCTGCAGCGGGATCTGGGCCGACTTGGCGACGGCGGCGACGAGCAGCCCGAGCGCGATCAGCGCCGCGGTCGGGCTGCTGGCCGGCGCGTCCGCGAACGCCTTGGCGAAATCGAGAGTGCCCGTGTGCTGGATCAGCAGGAAGAGCGCCAGCGCCAGTGCGGCGTCGCCGACCGCATTCATGACGAACGCCTTCTTCGCGGCTGCGATCGCGACCGGCCTGTCCTGGTAGTAGCCGATCAGGAGGTAGCTCGAGAGACCGACCATGCCCCAGCCCGCCAGCAGCAGCAGGAGATTGTCGGCTCTGAACCAGCAGGAGCATCGAGAAGACGAAGAGCGACATGTACCCGAAGAAGCGGCGCTCCTCGTCCTCCCCGTCCATGTAGCCGACCGAGTAGGCGATGATCAGCGAGCCGACCCCGGTGACGATCAGCATCATCATCAGGCTCAGCGGGTCGACGAGAAGCGTGAGGCCGAACTGGTACGGACCGGCCGAGAGCCACGTCCACGCGGTCGTCGTGTCGCTCCGGTCGTCGGGTGAGAGCCCGAGCTCGAGGCAGAACGCGACGATCGCGGCCGCGAACGCGCCGATCGTCGTCAGCGTCGAGAGGTACGCGGCGCCGCGGCGCGAGATCCGCGTTCCGGCGAGCGTGATCGCGACGGCGGCGACCGAGCGGGAGACCGAGACAGATCCAGGCGGGCAGCGCTCACCCGCGGAGCGTCCTGAACTTGTCGACGTCGAGCTCGAGGTTGCGGCGACCGATCGCGACGATCAGGCCGAGCCCGACCACGACCTCGGAGGCCGCGACGGCCATCACCGCGAGCGCGAAGATCTGGCCGTCCTCCTGGCCGAGCCGGCGGGAGAACGCGATCAATGCGAGGTTCGCGCCGTTCAGCATGATCTCGACCGAGAGCAGGATGATCAGCGGGCTCCGCCGGAGCATGACGCCGAGCGAGCCGATCGCGAAGAGCACGATCGCGAGCGTGATGTACCAGCCGATGCTCGGCCCGTGCATCAGCGCTCTCCAGCGACGGCCGGTGAGTCCTCACGTCACGCGCGCGTGCGAGCCGAGCACGACGCCGCCGACGGCGGCGACGAGCAGCACGATCGACGTGATCTCGAACGCGAGCAGGTGATCGGTGAGGAACAGCCTGCCGATCGAGGCCGGGGAGCCGAACGCGCGGCTGATCTGCGCCTCGTCGCGTGAGTGTGCCGCCGGTGGTGAGGCCGATGGCGACGATCACCTCGACGAGGATCGCGCCGGCCGCGAACACCGTCCCGACCGCCTGCCACGACGGGCCGCCAGCCCACGGAGCCTGGTCGATCGCGATCGCCGAGGTAGGCGATCACGAACAGGAACATGACCATCACCGCGCCGCCGTAGACGAGCACCTGAGCGGCTGCCACGAACTCGCCGCCGAGCAGAAGGAAGAGAACGGCGAGCGAGGCCAGGTTCCCGATCAGCGAGAGGGCCGAGTAGAACGGGTTGCGAAAGCTGACGACGGCGAGGGCGCTCGAGATACAGGCGAAGGCCGCGACGACCCAGACACACCAGACGATGAAGTTCGACATCAGGCTGCCCTCAGGAGTAGGTCTTGTAGTACGGGATCGGCGTGTCGTAGAGGTCCGGATCGGCGACCGGAACGCGCTTGATCGGCGGCGCGAGAAGCATGTCCTTCGTATAGATCAGGTCGTCGCGATTGTGCTCGGAGATCTCGAACTCGTTACCGAGCGTGATCGCGTCGAACGGGCAGGCAAGCTCGCAGTAGCCGCAGAAGATGCAGCGGCTCATGTTGATCTCGTAGATGCGCGCATAGCGCTCGCCCGCCGAGACGCGGTTGTCGGCCGTGTTCTCCGCCGCGACCACGCGGATGCAGTCGGCAGGACAGGCGGCAGCACAAAGCGAACAGCCGACGCACTTCTCGAGTCCGTTGTCGTGCTTCCAGAGCCGGTGCCTGCCGCGAAAGCGCGGGTAGATCGGCCGCTTGTACTCGGGGTACTGCTGCGTGATCGGCTTCTTGAAGACATGCTTGAGCGTCACGCCGAAACCCTTGAACGTGTTCGGGACGAGAACGCTCATTTCCACACCACGATGAGGGCGGTGACGAGGGCGTTCACCGTTGCCACGGGCAGCAGGATCTTCCAGCCGAGACGCATGAGCTGGTCGTAACGCAGGCGAGGCGGCGAGGCGCGCAGCCAGATGAAGATGAAGACGAAGACCGCGAGCTTCATCAGGAACCAGATCGGCCCGTAGCTGTCGAGCGCGGGCACCCACGGAAAGTGCCAGCCGCCGAAGAAGAGCGTGACGGCGAGCGACGAGAGCACGATCATGTTGATGTACTCGGCCGTCTGGAACATGCCCCAGCGCATGCCGGAGTACTCGGTGTGGTAGCCGGCGACGAGCTCGGTATCGGCCTCGGGCAGGTCGAACGGCGGCCGCGACGTCTCGGCGATCCCGGCGATCATGAAGACGCAGAACCCGACGAACTGCGGGACGATGAACCAGAGCGTCACCTCCTGCCGCTCGACGATTTCGACGAGGTTGAGCGAGCGTCCCATCAGCACGACGCCGAGCACGGAGAGCGCCAGCGAGACTTCGTAGGAGACGAGCTGCGCGCACGTTCGCATCGAGCCGAGGATCGAGTACTTCGAGTCCGAAGCCCAGCCGCCGACGATGAAGCCGTAGACGCCGATCGAGCCGAGCGCGAAGATCAGGATCAGCGAGATCGGAACGGTCATCACCGCGCCGCTGATGTAGTAGCCGTGGACGGTCCAGCCACCGCCGAACGGGATCACGCTGAACGCGAGCAGCGCCGTCGCGCACGAGAGGACGGGCGCGATGATGTACGGGAGCTCGACGGCGGTCGCCGGGTAGAAGGCCTCCTTGCGCACCAGCTTGATCAGGTCGGCGATCGGCTGGAGGAGCCCGAACGGGCCGGCCCGGTTCGGGCCGTAGCGGAGCTGCATGCGGCCGAGCGCCTTGCGCTCGAGCCAGGTCGTGTATGCGAAGGCGACCATCACCAGGTTGATGACGAGGAACACCTTCGGAATCGAGATCCACCAGGGCTCTTGCACTACTTGCTCACCTCGACGAAGGGGTGAAGGTCGCCGGCGTCCGGCTGGGCGATGCGGACGGTTCCAGCCGCGAGATCGGCGGCGATCCGCGCGCGAAGCGCAACGCTTGTGCCGTTGGAGCTGACCTTGACCGCGTCACCAGGGGAGATGCCGCGCGCTCGCGCGTCGACGCGTGCCAGCTCGACCTCGCCGCGCGGCCCCTGGAACTGAAGCTCGGGCGTCCGGTCGACCGCAGGGCCGGAAAAGAGCGGGCGGTAGGTCAGCAGTCGAAGCCCCGATCCGTCGGCCGCTTTCCCCCTCGCCGCATCCTTGGTTGACTGCGAGGGCTCGGCGCGCGGCGGCAGCGTCGCTTGCTCTCCTATCTCGCCGAATGCGATGCCGCCGTAACACACCTCGGACACCTCGTCGAACAGGGTGGAGGCATAGGGCGAGATCTCGACGCCGAAGCGCTCGCCGAGCTTCGCGATCCACGCGAGCTCGTCCGGGCAAGGGGCGATCACGGCGCGCCGCTGGCGCTGGAGACGTCCTTCGAGGTTGACTGTGGCCCCGTCGCGCTCGAGGTAGCTCGTGCCGGGAAGGATCAGGTCGCAGAGGCCGCTGAAGGAGCCCTCGAAGAGGCCGATCCCGACCACCGTCTCTGCGCGCGCCGCCAGATCACGCACCGCCGGGTCAATCGCCGCCTCGTCGCTCGAGATGACGAGCAACTGCGGCTTGACGTCGACGGGCTCGTCGTCGCCGGCGGCGCTCCAGGCGTCGGCGACGCCGCGCGCGTTTGGCGTGCGCGGTAGGTAGAACGCCGCGTCAGCTCCGGTTGCGTGCGCGTAGGCAGGGGCGCGCTCGGCATCGTCTGTGACGAGGACCGAGCCGGCGATCGGTTGCTTCGGCAACTCCATGACAATCGTCGCGCCGTTTCGCCTCGCCGCCTTGATCCAGAGGTCGACGACCGGGGCGCGCTCGACGACCGGCTCGTCACAGAGGATGACGATCGCGCTTGCGTCGCGGATCGTCGAAAGCGGAGCGCGGAAGGAATCGAGCCCGTCCGGAACGCCTTCGGGAAGAACCGCGGAGTGGGCGCCGAGGCCGGCGCGGAGGAGCTTCGCGAGTCCGAAGGCCTGCTCGACGGTCTCGGTTCCCGAGAGCGCGGTGACGATCGCCGGGCCGGCGGCGCGGAGCAGGTGCTCCGCCTCGTCGAGGCCGTCCGCCCAGGAAAGCGCGTCGTACCCCCCTGCATCGTTGCGCCGCAACGGATCGGTGATTCGGTCGTCGGCGTGCAGGTGCGCGAACGCGAAGCGGCCCTTGTCGCAGAGCCAGCCCTCGTCGACCTCGGGGTGGTTGCGCGAGAGGATCCGCTTCACCTTGCCCTCGCGGGTCGTCGCGCTGATGTTGCAGCCAACGGGACAGTGACCGCAGACTGTCGGCACGTTCTGGATCTCCCACGGCCGTGCCTCGAACCGGTACTGCGTCGAGGTGAGCGCGCCAACCGGGCAGAGCTCGATCACGTTGCCGGAGAACGTGCCGCGGTACGGCTCGTCCTCGAAGGTGGCGATCATCGACAGCGCACCGCGGTTGACAGCGACGAGCTGGCCGTCCTCGGCAACGCCCTCGGAGAAGCGCGTGCAGCGGTAGCAGAGGATGCAGCGCTCGCGGTCGAGCGCGATCGTCGGTGAGATCGGGATCGGCTTCTCAAAGGTGCGCTTCGGGAAGGCCATCCGAGTGTTGCCGGGCCCGTAGCGGAAGGTCAGATCCTGGAGCGGGCACTCGCCACCCTTGTCGCAGACCGGGCAGTCGAGGGGGTGGTTGACGAGGATGAACTCGAGCGTTCCGTTCTGAGCCTCCGCGGCCATCTCGGAGGTGAGCGCTGTCTTGACCTCCATTCCCTCTGCAGCCGTCAGCGTGCAGGCAGCCTGTGGCTTCGGTGGCCCGGGTGCGACCTCGCACAAACACATCCGGCAGGCACCGACCGGAGGTCCGAGCCGGGGCTCGTAACAGAAGACGGGAATCTCAACCCCCGCGGAGAGCGCGGCCTCGACAAGGCCGAGCCCCTTGGGGACCGTGACCTCGATCCCGTCGATCGTGAGCGTGACGGTCTCGGGCGAACTCATGCGAGCACCTTCAGGTGGCTGTGGGCGTCGCTCGGGGCGACGATGCCTTCGATCGACGACTCGCCGGCGAACGGGCAGCCGCCGTGCTCGATGTGCGCCTCGAACTCGGGGCGCCAGTGCTGGAGGTAGCTTCGCACGGGGTAGACCGCGAAGTCGCCGAGCGCGCAGAGCGAGCGGCCGAGGATCCGCGAGCCGATGTTGCTCAGCAGGTCGAGGTCTGAGAGCTCCGCCGTGCCCTCCTCGATCCTCTCGAGGATCTGAACCATCCAGCGCGTCCCTTCGCGGCACGGCGTGCACTTTCCGCACGACTCGTGCATGTAGAACTTCGTCGACCGGATCGCGAGCTGAACCATGCAGCAGCGGTCGTCGACCACGATCAGCGAGGCGGCGCCGAAGAAGGTGCCCGCCGCTTGGAGGGAGTCGTAGTCGAGCGGCGTGTCGAGGTCAGCGGGCGTCAGCGCCGGCACGGACGAGCCGCCCGGGATGACCGCCTTCAGCTCGCGGCCGCCGGCGATCCCGCCCGCGTGCTCGTAGATGAGCTCCCTCATCGGCGTCCCGAGCACGAGCTCGTAGTTACCGGGCCGCACGACGTTGCCGGAGATCGAGAAGATCGCGGTTCCGGGAGAGCTCTCCGGGCCCACTTTTGCGAACTCCGCGGCGCCCATCGAGACAATCGTCGGGATCGTCGCGATCGTGCAGACGTTGTTTATCTGGGTCGGCGCGTTGTAGAGGCCCTGGATCGGCGGAAACGGCGGCCGCGGCCGCGGCTGTCCGCGACGGCCTTCGAGCGAGTCGAGCAGCGCCGTCTCTTCGCCGCAGATGTACGCGCCCGCGCCCCGGTGGACGGTGATCTCGACGTCGCCGAAGATCCCGGAGGCGCGCGCCTCGTCGACGGCTGCCTGGAGGATCTCGTACTCGGCGAGGTACTCGCCGCGGATGTAGATGAAGACGTCCGTCGACTCGATTGCGTGTGCGGCGATCAGGCAGCCCTCGATCAGCCGGTGCGGGACACGCGTCATCACCTCGCGGTCCTTGAATGCGCCGGGCTCCGACTCGTCGGCGTTGACGACGAGGTACTTCGGCTTCGCGGATTTCCGGTCGATCAGCGACGCCTTGCGACCGGTCGGGAAGCCCGCGCCGCCGCGGCCGCGCAGGTTCGAAGTCGAGAGGGCTTCGATCAAATCGTCCGAGCTCATCGCGCGGGCAGTCGGGACGGCGTCGTATCCGCCGATCGCCTGGTACTCGGCGAGCTTGCTCAGGTCGCGCTCGTCGGCGCCCGCGAGGAGGACCTTCAGCTCAGGCACCGATCTCCTTCAAGATCGCCGGGACGTCCTCGGGCTTGACGCCGTGGACATAGCGGTGGTCGACCGCAACGACGGTCGCGTAGCCGCAGCCGCCGAGACATTCGACCGCACGGAAGGTCACGTTGCCGTCGCTCGTCGTCTCACCCGCGTGGCAGCCGAGCTCCTCTTCGAACGCCTCCACCACACGCTGCGCCCCGACGAGAGCGCAGGAGAGATTCGTGCAGACCTCGACCAGGTGCGCGGCCGTAGGCTCGAGGTGGTACATGTCGTAGAAGGACGCGACCGCGTGGCAGTAGGCGGGCGTCAGGTCGAGAGCGTCCGCAGTTTCGCGCAGCGCCTCGGGCGACAGCCACCCGTGCTTCTCCTGTGCGAGGCGGAGCGCGGGCAGGGTCGCCGACCGCGATCCTTCCGGATACCGCGCGCGGACCTCCTGGATCTCCTCGTACAGGCTCATCTGTCGACCTCCCCCATGACCGAGTCGAGCGACCCGACGACGGCGATCATGTCGGCGATGTAGGCCCCGTGCATGCAGGTCGCCGTCGCCTCGAGCGCGACGTACGAGGGGGCGCGGAACTTCACGCGCCACGGCTTCGGCCCGCCGTCCGAGACGACGTAGCAGCCGAGCTCGCCGCGCGGCGACTCGATCGTGACGTAGATCTCGCCCTCGGGCACGCGGTAGCCCTCGGTGACGATCTTGAAATGATGGATGAGCGACTCCATCGACGTGTGGAGCTCCTCACGCGGCGGGAGGACGACCTTGCGGTCGTCGGCGATCCACGGGTCACCGACCATCCCCTCGAGCGCGTCGATGCACTGGCGGATGATCTTGGTCGACTCGCGCAGCTCCTCCATGTGCACGCGGTACCGCGCGTAGACGTCGCCCTCGTAGTAGACCGGCACGCGGAAGTCGACCTTGTCGTAGACGAGGTAGGGAGAGACCTTGCGGAGGTCCCAGTCGACTCCCGACCCACGCAGCACCGGGCCCGACTGCCCAAGCGCGATCGCATCGTCGCGGGAGAGGAGCCCGATGCCCTGCGTCCGCTCCAGCCAGATCTTGTTGCGGTTCAGCATCGCCTCGTAGTCGTCGACGGCGTGCGGCATCCAATCGCAGAACGCTCGCGCCTCGGAGTAGAAGCCGGGCGGGATGTCCTCGGCGAGCCCACCGGCCTGGAAGTAGCGGGTGTGCATCCTCGTCCCGGTGACCATCTCCGACAGGTCGAGGAGTTGCTCGCGCTCACGGAAGCAGTACCAAAACATCGATATCGCCCCGAGCTCGAGCGCCGAGGTGCCGAGCCAGATCAGGTGCGAGTGAATCCGGTTCAGCTCGCACAGCAACGTCCGCATGTAGGAGGCCTTCTCAGGGACTTCGAGCCCGAGCAACTTCTCGATCGCGAGCACGAACACGAGCTCGCTGTTCTGGTACGAGACGTAGTCGATCCGCTCGGGGTAGGTGATCCCCTTCCACCACGTCTTGTGCTCCATGGTCTTCTCGAAGCCCGTGTGGAGGTAGCCGATGACCGCCTCGAGACCGACCACCTCCTCGCCGTAGAGATCGACGATCAGCCGCAGCACGCCGTGGGTGGACGGGTGGTTCGGCCCGAAGTTGACGTTCTGCACGTCGCCCGTCGCCAGGACGTGCTCGGGAACCACGAGCTTCGTCGGACATGGCTTCGGGATGCGCGACCCCTCGTAGATCGCGGTGCGCTTCTTCTCAGGTGCAACCGCCACTATTCAGCCTCCGAGAAGCGGACGGGCTCGCCGCCGATCGGGTAGTCCTTGCGCAGCGGGTGACCGTCCCAGTCGTCTTCCATCAGGATCCGCTTCATGTTCGGATGGCCCGTGACCTGGATGCCCATCATGTCCCACGCCTCGCGCTCGTGGAAGTCGGCGGTGGGCCAGATCTCGATCACACTCGCCACCGGCTCGCCGTCGTCGAGCCAGACCTGAAGGCGCACACGGCGCGGCTCGGCTCCCTCGACGAGGGAGAGCAGGTGGTAGTTCATTGCAAACCGCTTCGGCTTCGCCTGCGGAAGTGCCTGAAAACCGCGTGTACCCGGCGCGTTCAGGTCACGGCCCCAGGCGGTGCCGATGTAGCCGGAGACCCCGGGGTTTCCCCAGCCGAGATAGTCGGTCGCGGAGATATCAGAGAGGAAGTTGAAGCCCTGAGCGTCGCGTAGGTGCATGCAGGCCTCGACGAGGCGGGCCGGGTCGACGACAAGCGTCGTCTCGCCGTGCGCCTCCTTCGTCTCGACGAGGCCGGGCGTTCCCTCGTAGCTCACGGCCAGACCTCTCCCGCACGGCCGTTCAGCTGAAAGAGCGCGTGCGGCTGCCGGCGGAGCCGGGCCTTGCCCGGGGGAAACAAGGTTTCCCCCATGGGAGCGGGCCGAAGGCAAGCGACGATCACGACGCCACCGGCCGCAGCTCGTACGCGGGCGGGACGCCCGCCTGGACTGCCTCGTGCAGTCGGATGATTCCTTCCATCAGCTGCTCGGGCCGCGGCGGGCAGCCGGGCACGTAGATGTCGACGGGGACGATCTTGTCGACCGACTGGAGGATTGTGTAGTTGTTGAACATCCCGCCGGAGCTCGCGCACGCGCCCATCGCGATCACCCACTTCGGCTCGAGCATCTGGTCGTAGATCTGGCGTAGCGGCGGGG
Organism: uncultured Actinomycetes bacterium; assembly: GCA_963781315.1. Lineage (GTDB taxonomy): Bacteria > Actinomycetota > Thermoleophilia > Gaiellales > Gaiellaceae > PALSA-600. Next base: position 151,359 of record CAWAFJ010000002.1, read on the forward strand.
ACATCTTGTGCGTGACGCGGCCGGAGACGATCAGCAGGTCGGCCTGGCGCGGCGAGGAGCGGAACGCCTCCATCCCGAAGCGCGCGATGTCGTAGCGCGACGAGACGATCGCCATCATCTCCATCGCGCAGCAGGCGAGGCCGAACGTGTCGGGCCACATCGACTTCGAGTGCGCCCACGCGACCGCCTTTCCGAGCGTCGACAGACCGACCTTCGACTCGAGGTCTTGCACCTCCGTCTCGAAGTGCCCAGGCCCCTTGGACGGCCAGAGCAGCCGCTCCGATTTCATCCCGGCGTCTCTCAGCCGCTTGTCTATCGCCATTCGAGCGCTCCCTTCCGCCAGATGTAGACGTAGGCGACACCGAGGATGATCAAGAACACGAGAAACTCGAAGAAGCCGAACCAGGAGAGCTCGTGGAGGATCACCGCGAGCGGGTAGAGGAAGACAATTTCAATGTCGAAGAGGATGAAGAGCATCGCCGTCAGGTAGAAGCTGACGGTGAAGCGCTGCTTCGGCGGCGAGCCGAGCGAGACGCCGGACTCGAAGGGAATCGTCCGCGCGCGCACCGTCTTCTTCGGGCGCGACGCGAACACGAAGCTGGCGATGATCATCGTCGACGGGATCAACACGGCGAAGATCCCGTAGATCAGGAACGGCAGCCAGTCGTTGAACAAGACCCTCCCTCCTAAGGTGTCTCGGGAGCGTGGACGCTAACAGGACCATCGAGGGCATACGACTCCAACCACAAGGGGGCAACCAGCATCCTGTTGCCGCTCCGTCAAAGCCCCCGCTACACTGGATCGATGGCAACCGTCGAGACTTCACCGAGCCCGGCTTTCGTCGTCTCGCTCACCGAGAGCGCTGCGGAGAAGATCAAGGCGCTCATGACGCAGGAGGCGGCCGGAGAGGCTGAGGTCCTGCGCATTGCCATCCGTGGGGGAGGGTGCAGTGGGTTCGAGTACGCGCTCGGCTTCGACCGCGGCCCGGGCCCGGACGACCACGAGCTCGAGACCTACGGTGTGCGGGTTGTCGTCGACCCCCTGAGCGCTCCCTATCTCTCCGGCGCAAACGTCGACTTCATCGAGACCATCCAGGAGGCCGGGTTCAAGATCGACAACCCGAACGCCGTGTCATCCTGCGGTTGCGGCCACAGCTTCCAGCCCGCCGACGGCTCGGAAACACACGACGACGCCGGTTGCGGCTCGTCCTGCAGCCACTAGCTCACCGACGCCGGCGCGCAGGATCGTGACCGTCGAACGGCCGCTGCGTGTCGCCGTGGTCGGATCCGGCCCCGCGGGCTTCTATGCCGCCGGGGCACTTCAGTCAAGCGAACTCCCCGTCGAGGTGGACATGATCGAGCGGCTCCCCACGCCATGGGGGCTCGTCCGCGCGGGTGTCGCGCCCGACCATCCGAACATCAAGGCCGTCTCGCGGGCCTTCGAGAAGGTCGCGAAGGTCGAGGGCTTCCGCTTTTTCGGCAACGTCGAGGTCGGCAGGGACGTCGACCACGCGGACCTCATGCGTGTCTACGACGCCGTCGTCTACACCGTCGGCGCCCAGGCCGACCGCCGCCTAGGAATCCCCGGTGAGGACCTGCCGGGGTCGTGGGCGGCGACCGAGTTCGTCGCGTGGTACAACGGCCATCCGGACTTCCAAGGCCTCCCTTTCGACCTGAGCGGAGAGCGGGCCGTCGTGATCGGGAACGGCAATGTGGCGGTCGACGTCGCCCGAATGCTCTCGCTCACCGAGGGCGAGCTCGCGCCGACAGACACGACCGACGAGGCGATCGCGGCGATCGCCGGATCCGGGATCAGGGAGATCGTGATGCTCGGCCGCCGGGGGCCCGCGCAGGCGGCGTTCACGCCGCCTGAGCTCCAGGAGCTCGGCGAGCTTGCCGGCGCGGACGTCGTCGTCGATCCGGCCGATCTCGAGCTCGACCCGGCGAGCTCCGCAGCGCTCGAGGACGACCGAGCCATCGCGCGACGCAACGTCGACCTCCTCCGCGAATACGCGGCCCGCATCCCGAGCGGGAGACGGAAGCGACTCATCATGCGTTTTTGCATCTCGCCCGTCGCGATTCTCGGTGAGGGGACGGTCGAGGCGATCGAAGTCGTACGCAACCGGCTCGTCGTCGACGGCTCCGGGAGGATCCGCGCCGAGCCGACCGACGAAATCGAGGTCATCCCGTGTGGCCTCGTCCTTCGGAGCGTCGGCTATCGCGGCGTCCCGCTTCCCGGCCTGCCGTTCCACGAAGAGCACGGCGTCATTCCGAATGCAGGAGGCCGCGTAACGGGTGACGACGGGTCGATGCTGCGGGGTGTCTACTGCGCCGGCTGGATCAAGCGTGGCCCGAGTGGTGTCATCGGGACGAACAAGAAGGACGCCGCCGAGACAGTCGAGCTGCTGCTCGAGGACGCCCGGGCGGGCCTGCTCACACACGATCCCGACGGGAATCTCGAGGCGGTGCTGGCCGAGCGCGGCGCCGAGATCGTCGAGTACGTAGGCTGGGAGGCAATTGACGCCCACGAACGTGCCCGAGGAGAAGAGAAGGGCCGTCCGCGGGTAAAGCTCTCGAGTTGGGACGGCCTGCTTGCACGCGCCCGGCAACTCGGATCGCGAAGCTAGACTCCTGCTGTGAGCGACACCGGGGTTCGCCAGGAGCTCTGGGGCGCAGAGACCAGCAAAGCGATCGAGAACTTTCCGATCTCCGGAGAGCGGATCCCGATCCCCGTCTCCCGCTGGCTCGGAAAGATCAAGGCGGCAGCGGCGCGTGTGAACGCCGAGCTAGGGCTCCTCGATGCAGAGAAGGGGGAGCGGATCGCGGCCGCCGCTGACCGGATAGCCCAGGGCGAGTTCGACGACCAGTTTCCCGTCGACATCTTCCAGACCGGCTCGGGCACATCCTCCAACATGAATGCGAACGAAGTGATCGCCTCCCTGGCGGGTGACGGTGTCCACCCGAATGACGACGTCAACATGGGACAATCGACGAACGACGTGTTTCCGACCGCCGTGCATTTGGCGGCGCTCGCCGAGATCGTCTTCGAACTCCTTCCCGCACTCGACCAGCTCGCACGTTCGCTCGAGGCAAAGGCGGTCGAGTTCGGGGACGTGGTGAAAGCCGGACGTACGCACTGGATGGACGCCGTCCCGATGACACTCGGCCAGGAGTTCGGCGGGTATGCATCCCAGATACGCGAGGGACAGGCGCGAGTCGAGGCGACGCTCGAACGGCTCGGCCGGGTCCCGCTCGGCGGCACCGCCGTCGGCACGGGGCTCAACACGCACCCCGAGTTCGCCGGGCGCGTGCGAGCCAGGCTCGCTGCCGAGACGGGCCTCACGATTCAGGCGCCGCACAACCCCTTCGAGGCGCAGGCGGCCCGAGACGCGCTCGTGGAAGTGTCCGGGGCGCTCAAGACGGTCGCCGTGTCGCTGACGAAAATCGCCAACGACCTCCGATTCCTGGGTTCCGGGCCGCGCGCCGGGTTGACCGAGATCTTCCTGCCCGAGCTCCAGAAGGGCTCCTCGATCATGCCCGGAAAGGTCAACCCCGTGATGCCCGAGGTCGTTGCGCAGGTCGCCGCGCAGGTGATCGGCAACGACACCGCGATCACGGTCGGGGGCATGCAAGGACATTTCGAGCTGAACACCTTCATGCCGGTGATGGCTCGCAACCTCCTGAGCTCGATCAGGCTGCTCGCTGCCGCGTGTCAGGCATTCGACGAGAAATGCGTCGTCGGGATCCGCGCAAACAGGGAGCGCACGGATCACTTCGCCGAGCTGTCGCTTTCGGTCGCGACTGCGCTCAATCCCTACATCGGCTACGACAAGGCCACCGAGATCGTGAAGAAGGCGGCAGCCACAGGCCGCTCGTTGCGAGACATCGCACGTGAGGAAGGCGTCGACGAAGCCACACTTGCAGCGGCGCTCGACTATCACGCAATGGCCAAGCCGCACGGTTAGCGGTCTCCGGAATCCCCCATTCAAGTGATCGACGCCGCCTGGAGACAGGGTTACTGTGACCACGCGGCCCACCTGCCGCCTGGTGCGGGGGAGACACGAGCGAATGATGTCGAAGAAGCGGCTTCGGCTCTGGTGCGTCGCGGCGTCGACGACGGCTAGCCTCGCCCTGGCAGGCGGCGCGGCCGTCTCGGTTTCGGCATCGAGTCACACGGCTCCTGCGGTCGGGATCCCGCCGCATCTCGTCGTCGGGTCCGTGGAGTCATTCGTCGCGCCGCCGCTCGGCCGCGGAACGCCGACGTGCCCGTCTGACGATGGGACCGACCACGTCTGCTATCCACCCGCGTTCATTCAGCAGGCGTACAACTACCCGACCGGCCGCAAGGCGCCGACGGGTGCCGGGCAGACGATCGTGATCATCGACCCATACGGCAGCCCGACGATCGAGGACGACCTGGCAGCCTTCGACGACGCGTTTGACATCGCTCCGGCAACGGTGACGATCCTCGGGCCGAACGGCTCGGGCGATCAGTCGGACGACAACGTGCTCGGCTGGGGCGTGGAGACGTCGCTCGATGTCGAGTGGGCCCACGCGATGGCGCCGGGCGCGAAGATCGTCCTCGCAGTCGCCGAGAGCGACGACACCGGTGACATCCTCGCCGCCGCCGAGGAGGTGCTTCCGCAGTATCCAGGCGCGATCGTCTCGCAGAGTTGGGGCGTCGACGAGAACGATCCTGATCCGGCGACGCAGTCATTCATCAGCGGTATGCACGCGCTCTACGAGTCGAGCGCTGCAAGCACAACCCTGCTCGCGTCGGCCGGCGACTTCGGCGCGACCGACGGGACGGACTCCATCGTCGCCGGATACCCGGCCTCCGACCCGCTCGTGCTCGGGATCGGAGGCACGCAAGGACAGCCCTATCCGGCCGGGCTCTGGCGCCGTGGGGAGTACGGAGGCGAATCGGTCTGGAACGAAAGCCGCAAGGAGACCTTCTACGCGGCGACCGGCGGCGCGCCGAGCATCCTCTTCTCAGCGCCGAGCTGGCAACGGCGCTTCAGTCACAACTCTGCGCGCACCGTGCCCGACGTGGCGTATAGCGCGTCGATCGACGGTGGGGTGATCGTGTTCTACGGGCCCTACGTCTTCACCGTCGGCGGCACGAGCACCGGACCGCCCCAGTGGGCCGGGATCGTCGCGCTCGCCAACCAGCTTCGGTCACAGACGGGAGCCGGCCCACTCGGAAACGGGGCTGCCTCCGCGCTCTACGCAATTGCCGGCAACGAAAGGCAGTACCGAAACGACTTCCACGACATCCGCGACGGGAACAACATCCTGGTCGATCAGCACCTCGGGTACCGCGCCGACGAAGGCTACGACCTCGCCAGCGGTCTCGGATCGCCGGATGTTGGGCACCTCATCGCCGACCTCGCCCGCGCCTCGTCTCCGCGGAACGGACACGGTGACGGCGACTTCTTCGGCAACGGTCACTTCTCGTTCGGCGAGAGCTCCTGGTCGCATCACGGTCACGTCAGACCGGCGGGCTGAGACGAGTCCGGACCCTCAATGCGTCGCCGCGCCGTGCTCCGTGGCGCGAGCGTGCCGCTGCTCGTCGGCTCGATATGAGGAGCGCACGAGCGGGCCTGCGAAAACCGATCCGAACCCGAGCGCTTCTCCCTGCTCGCTAAACCAGTCGAACTCGTCGGGGTGCACCCACCGATCAATCTCGGCGTGCTTTCCACTCGGCTGGAGGTACTGGCCGATCGTCACGACATCGACGCCGGCTGCTCGGAGGTCGCGCATCGTCTCGACGACCTCGTCGTTTCGTTCCCCGAGCCCGACGATGATGCCACTCTTCGTGAGCACCTGATAGTCCGCAACCTCCTTCGCGCGGCGGAGCAGCTCGAGCGCACCGTCATAGCTCGCTTTGGCTCCCCGCATGCGCCGATGTAGGCGACGAACCGTCTCGATGTTGTGGTTGAAGACCTCGGGCGAGGCCCCGAGCACCGTGCGCAGCGCCTCCTCCTCGACCCCGAGGAAGTCTGGGGTGAGCACCTCGACGGTCGCCGCGGGAAGCTTCTCCTTGAGCGCGCGAATCGTGGCCGCGTAGTGCCCCGCACCGCGGTCGGGAACATCGTCGCGATCGACCGACGTGACGACGACGTGCTCGAGTGCCATCTCCTTCGCGGCCTGGGCAACCCGGAGCGGCTCGAGCGGGTCAATCGGCCCCGGCGTTCCAGATGTCACGTAGCAGTATCGGCAGGCTCGGGTGCAGGTGTCGCCGAGAATCTGGAAGGTTGCAGTGCCGCGGCCCCAGCACTCGGCGATGTTCGGGCAGCGCGCCTCCTCGCAGATCGTGTGCAGCCGGGCGCCGTGGATCAGGTCGCGCACCGCGTAGAACCGACTGTCGGCACTCGGGGCACGCACCTTCATCCACTCCGGACGGCGCGGGCGATCGGCGACAGGCAGCGAGGCCTCCATCGCACTGCAGTCTAGAGACGCTCCCCGGAGGGGTGTGGCACGGGCCGAGGCCCGCGCCACACCCCCACTTAAGCTTGACTGCGGTGAAGCGCGGCCCAGTCGAGGACCACGAAGCCGATCCCGGAGAGCAGCAACGCGATGCCGATCACGACCGAGAACAGCGCGAGCCGGTCGGCCATGTAGCTCACGTTGAGCGCCGTCGCGAGCGCGGTCTCGGTCACCCACGTGTTGCGAGCCGCGTTGGCGACGGGATTCCCGTCGGCCATCAAGGCCTTGGTCGTGTCGCTCGTGCCGGCGGGGTCGCCGTCCGCTGTCGCAAAGCGCCCCATCTCGGCGTAAGCCAGGCCGCCCGACGACTCGAGCGCATGGATTCGCATGTACTGGGCGAAGCAGCGCGCCTCCGATCCGCTGTCGACCGACTGGCCCGCGACCGAGCAACTCGGGAAGCTGACGTCCTTCAGGCCCGCCTCGTCCGCCGCAGCCTTGATCAACGCCGGGGTCATGTCTTCCGAACCGACGATCTTCTCCTGCTTGAGGTTGCTGCTGACGGTGGAGCGGCCGCTGAGGCCGAGTCCGATCACGGCAACGCCGAAGATGATGAGGACAGCTCCAGCGATGAAGCCGCCGTATTCCAAGAACTTCTTCATAATTCCCCTCCGCGAGTCAGGTCGTTGACGACCTCACACTGCGTGCCGCTCAGCCGAGCGGCATCAGGGATTCCCCGCAGACGCAATCAGTGTTCGCGCGGTGTTTCTCGCGGATCTCCCGGCAGGCGCGCACCCTCCGCGCACACTCGAAACGCCGGGACGGGGTCGGCTTCGGGCCGGGCGACGAGCAGCACCGCGCCAAAGCCGTCGTCCGTTGTCAGAGCATCGACGAGGAGCTGGAGCCCGACTGCGAGCGCGAACGCCTTGTGCGCCTGTTCGCCGCCGAACGGAGCGAGGTCGTCCTCGCTCGCCCGTCCTGCGAGGACGTCGCCGTAGGTGAGGTTCCCCATTGAGACGTCCGCAACGATCGGGTGACCGTCGGACGACGGGATCGCGATCGAGAGCGGGTTCGTCCCGGTGAGTTTCGGGCCGCCCGCGGGATGGCCGAGTCGGCGCGGGGATGTCGCCGTGAGCGCCGCGACGAGCCCCCCTCTTGCGAGACGGCCCGTCCACGCGCCGAGGACGCCGGTCGGAAAGGTCTTCTCGCAGACGACGAGGCGCGCGTGCGGAGGCGGGTCGGCGAGCTGCGCCTCGACAACCGCATGCAGCGTCAGGTAGCCCAGCGCCCCGTTTCCGTCCCAGCGCTCGTAGCCGGGCTCGGAGACCACCCGCCGCGGGTGCGCGGCAGGCTCGAGGCCGGCGAAGCCCTCGAGCTGCGCGATCCGGCGGACGCCGTGCCCTGTGCGGCCGGACCGCTCCGCTTCGAGGAAGTGAGTCGCGAGCACCTCAACCTCGGCCTCGCCGAACCCGAGCGCCGCGAGGCGGGAGCGCGCTTCGTCAGGAGACAAGCGGCAGCGTCCGCGTAAAGCCACCGCTGCGACTTGCGTCGAGGGCGCGGGCGATTTCGAAGATCGCGTCGGCCGGCTCCGAATCCGGATCGGAGAGAACGAGCGGCTCGCCGGCGTCCGCCGATTCGCGTACGCGAGCATCGAGCGGGACCGACCCGAGGAACGGCACACCGAGCTGGGAGGCAAGCTGCTGCCCGCCTCCGGAGCCGAAGACCTCCGAGGTCATGTTCTCGATCACGCCGAGCAGCTGCATCCCGGTCTTCAGCGCCATTTCGGCTGCTCGGATCGCCACCTCCTGGGCAAGCGCCTGCGGCGTGGTGACGACCACCGCCTCCGCACGCGGGAGGAGCTGGCCGAGCGAGATCGAGACGTCTCCGGTGCCCGGAGGCATGTCCACGACAAGCACGTCGAGCTCGCCCCAGTGCACGTCTTCGAGGAACTGCTCGAGCGCCTTGTGAAGCATCGGCCCGCGCCACATCACCGGCTGGTTGTCGTCGAGGAAGAACCCGATCGACATGAGTTTCAAGTCGTGCTTGACCGGCGGGATCATCATCCGGTCGACGAGCACGGGCTTCTGGCGAATGCCCAGCATGTGCGGGATCGAATGGCCGTAGACGTCGGCGTCGAGGATGCCGACCTTGTGCCCGAAAGTGCTGAGGGCGGAGGCGAGATTGACCGTCAGCGACGACTTTCCGACCCCGCCCTTGCCCGAGGCGACGGCGATAACTCGAGTCGTCGGCTCGAGCTGGATCGCTCGGTCCTCCGCGGGACGACCACCCCGGAGCTTCGTCGTCAGCGCGGCCCGTTCCTCTGGGCTCATCACGTCGAACTCGAGCCGCACCGACGTGACGCCCTCCACAGCCCCGACCTCGCGTGCGACCTGCTCCTGAAAAGAGTTCCGGAGCGGGCAGCCGACCACCGTGAGCGCGATCGTCACGCTCACCGCGCCGCCGTCGACCACGATCTTGCGGACCATGTCGAGCTCGGTGACCGGCTTGCGGATCTCCGGATCGATCACGCGCGAGAGTGCGTCGTGCAGGGCTTCGTGAGTTGGGTCGGCCACTTGAGGTGAGGGTAGCTCAGTACCGCTCGAGGAGCCACGCATGCACCTCGGGGAGGCGCCGCTCGACGAGCGTCAGGTGGCCGTCGTCGGGTGTGAGATGCGACTCGACCCCCGGGATCCGTTCGGAGAGCCAGACTCCGTGGCCGAACGGGACGAACTTGTCCTGCTCGCCCTGCCAGTGCATGACGGGGACCCGAATCGAGTCGAGCTCGAATCCCCACGGCCGGGTGAACGCCACGTCGTCGTCGAACCAGCCGTCGAGGCGTCTCGCGATACCGGCCATGACGTGCTCGAGCATGAAGACGGCGTAGCGGCCGGTAAGGACCTCGGCGTCCGCCGGGCCGAGCAGCGTCCTCCACGCCTCGACGAGCTGCTCCGGTGTCGCGGCCAGCAGCTCCCGCCGGTCGCGCTCGAGCGCCGCCCGGTGCGCCTCCTCACCGTCGAAGATGACGCCGAACTCCTCGACGTTCTTCTCGCCCATCCCTTCGAACCAGTCGAGGCCCTCGGCGCCGAACGGTGCGACCGGGGCAAGCGCCGCCGCGGCCGCTACCCGCTCCGGGAGAAGCGCCGCGGTCGCAAGGGCGTGCGGGCCGCCTCCCGAGATTCCCCAGACGCAGAACCGTTCGATGCCGAGCGCGTCGCAGACCGCCTCCACGTCGCCGGCGCAGGCGGCGATGTCGCGCCCCTCATCGCGAGTCGACCCCCCGTAGCCGGGTCGGTCGTAGGAGAACAGCCGAATCCCTCGTTCCTCGGCGTCACGAACCGTCGGCTCGTAGAGCAGGCTCGATCCCGGTGTTCCGGCGTGGACGAGCACCGGCACTCCATCCGGGTCGCCGCCTTCGCTCACCGTCAACGTGCGGCTGTTCTCTGCGGCGACGAAGCGCATGGCGCAGCTTACGGCGCGAGCACCGCTTCGGCGAGCTTCGCACAGAGCTCCGGCGTCCGAGCCGCGACGATGCGTGAGCGCGACTCGAGGTCGAGCGGGTGCGTACGGAGGTCCTGGCCGTCGGGCATTGCAATCGCGAAGCCACGCTCGCGGATCAGGAGCTGTCCGGCTGCAAAGTCCACGGCGCGGGACGGCCGCAGCACCGCCATCGCGTCGGTTCGCCCGGCAGCGAGGTGACAGTAGGTGATCGCCTGCGCGCCGGCCACCCGCAAGCGGTCAGTAAGAGGCGCAAGCGTGCGCAAACGGTCGTAGACGAGCGCGGCGCGTGTCGCCTCGATCGAGAGAAACTCGATGGGGTCTTTCGGCCCGTCGGTGAGCGGCTTCCCGTTCAGGAACGCACCGCCGCCATGCACCGCTGTCCACTCTTCGTTGGCGCCGAAGTCGTAGACGAAGCCGAAGAAGACGTCGTCGATCGTCTCGCCCTCGGCCACGGCGACCGAGAGCGCGAAGTACGGGATACCGCGCTCGGCGTTCTGCGAGCCATCGATCGGGTCGACGAGCACCGTGTAGCGGCCTTCGCCCTTGATCCCGATCTCCTCGGAGACAATACGGACGTCGTCGCGGTCGAAGTGCTTGAGGGTTGCAACCTCCGCGGCCTCGTCGAGCGCGGCGGTCATGTCGCCGCCCTCGCCCTGGCGGATCGGACGCTCCCGCTCGTCGCGGCCGGGCATGGCGGCGAGCACCGCCTTGACGTCCGCGACCGCAGCGCGGCAGAGCTCGATCCATGGACTCATACGGGATAGAGGAGGAGGCCGGAGGTGAGCTTGGGGTAAAAGAACGTCGATTTCTGCGGCATCGTCTCGCCACGGGCAGCGAAGGCAGCGACCTGGTCGACGGTGGTCGCGCGGACGAGGAACGCGACCTCCGCCTCGCCCCGGTCTACGACGGCGACAGCCTCCTCGGCGTACGGCGTGTAGCCGACACCCTCGGGCGCGAACCGCTCGACAGCGCGCGCGTCGAGCTCGTCGTCGGAGTCGACGCGAAAGTACTCGCCGCCCCGGTAGAGGGCGAGCGCGTCGCGGTCCCAGCCGTCGGTCCGGGTCAACCGCGGCTCTGACGCAAGCTCAGGCACGGTCCGGTGGGTCGGGAAGATCTCGAGGCCGGGCGAGCTCGACGAGACGAGCACGGCGAATGTGTGGGTCGCGCTCGGGTCCTCCTCGCGGAACGCAACCGCAGTCTCGTAGCGGTGGTGCCCGTCGGCGATCAGGAACGGCGTCTCGATCTCGAGTTCCCGCGGAGGCAGCTTCCAGACCCGGGTTCGCACGCCATCCTCCTCGACGTCCATCTCCGGGGAGCCGCCGGGAGCCGCAGTCGGGGGTTCGGCGTCGTAGAGCAGGAAGATCGGCTCTAGCTGCGTCCGCGTCGCACGCAGGATCCGCAGGCGGCCCTCCTTCGGACCCGCGTGGGTGCGCTCGTGCGGCAGCACCTTCCCCTCGGCGTATGGCGTCGCCTCCACCGACCCGGCGATCCCCTCGCGCGTGCGGGCGACCCCGTCGGGGCCGACGTAGTCCTGCGCAATCCACCAGAGCGCTGGCTCCCCTTCGCGTTTGAGAACACCCCGCTCAAGCCAGTCGGTGAGGTCGGCAGCGGCAGCCTCCTCCGATTCGGGCAGCGTGAGGTGGACGATGTTGCACGCGCTGCGCGCGAGCAGCTCGGCACGCGCGGTGTCGTCGATCACATCGTAGGGCGGCGCGACGAGGGCCGCGAGCGGGCCCGCCACCGTCTCGTCGTACCGGAGCGCGCGAAACGGCGAAACGCTGGGCACGACCGGAGGCTAGCGTACAGTCGAGGCGTGATTGCCGACCTAGCGGAGGACCGTACCGTCGAGGCGGTCTTCGCCGTCAAGGCGAAGAAAAGGCGCAAGACGAAGGGCGGCGCCCCGTACCTCGCACTCGAGCTGGTCGACGCCTCAGGGCGCATCGAAGCGCGAGTCTGGAACGACGTCGAGCTGCTCGACGGACGCTTCGGCGAAGGAGACGCGGTTCGTGTGCTCGGACGAGTCGAGAAGTTCCGCGACCGGCTCCAACTCGACGTGAGGACACTCGAGGCCAGCGACGTCGACCCGGCGAGCCTGACCCCGACGGCCCGACGCGACACCGAAGAGTTGCAGGGGTTCCTCGACTTCCTCCTCGGCGAGATCACCCACCCTGGGCTAGCCGGAACCGTGCGAGCGGTGCTCGCCGACCGCGATCTCGCCGCCTACCCGGCGACGCCGGAAGACCACCACTCCTACGCCGGCGGCCTCCTCGAGCACACGGTCGGCGTCGCGACGCTCTGCCGCGAGACGGCACAGCTCCACCTGCGTCTTCGTAGCGAGCTCGTGGTCGCGGCGGCGCTCGTGCACGACGTCGGTCGGACGCTCGAGCTGACACGTGGGCCCGCATTCACGCCGACGGACGAGGGCCGCCTTCTCGGTCACGTCCACCTTGGCCTTCGACTAATCGAAGAACGCGCCGAGGGGCTGACCGCCTCGCAGCGCGCCGAGCTGCTTCACTGCGTCGCCGTTCACCACGACGCACGGGGAACGAGGACGGCCGAGGCTGCCGTCCTCTACCACGCAAACCAGCTCGACGCGATCGCCGCTACGCGCCCCGTCGAGTAGTCACACGTTGAAACGGATGTTCAGCACATCGCCGTCGCGAACGACGTAGGTCTTCCCTTCGAGCCGCTGCAGGCCGCGCCGGGACGCCTCGGCGTGCGAGCCGGCTTCGACGAGGTCCTTCCAGTCGATCACCTCGCAGCGAATGAAGCCGCGGGCGATGTCGGAATGGATCGTCTCCGCCGCGTCGAGGGCCGTTGCCCCCCTCCGGAGCGTCCACGCCCGAGTGTCCTTCTCTCCGGCGGTGAAGAAGGTCACGAGGTCGAGCGCGTCGTGGAGTCGGCGCACCACTTCTTCGAGCGCCGATGCGCCTCCCTCCCTGAACGCCGCTGCCTCCTCGTCGTCGAGCTCCGCGAGCTCCGCCTCGAGCGCGAGGTCGATCCCGCCCGGACCGTTCTCGACCGCGAGCAGCGGCTTTGTCGTAAGCGGCTCGAGCTCGGGTGGCAACCCGCCCGGGTACTCCGAGAGCGGGTTCTCGGCGTCGATGTGCGCCAGCACCTTCCCGAGCTCCTCGACCTCGACGCGCAGCTTCGGATCGCCCGACTTCGCCTGCTTCTCCACGCGCTCCATGCGTCGCTCCACGTGGTCCCGATCGGCCACGAGCAGTTCGAGCCGCAATGTCTCGAGGTCACGTGCGGGATCGGCACCGGCCGAGAAGCCGTCCAGAACGACGAGTAGAGCGTCCACCTGGCGGAGGTTCCCGAGAAGAGCCGGGCCCGTTCCCGGGCACGTCCTGAACGCGAATGGCGGCCGGCGTCACTTTCTTCGCGTGCACCACGGCCGCAAGCGCGTCGAGCCGCTCGTCGGCGATCTGTGCCATTCCCACGTTCGTCTTCCCGTACTCGCCGCCGCTCGACTTGGTCAGCGCCGCGAAGAGCGTCGTCTTCCCCGCCCCCGGCAGGCCGACGATCCCGACTTCGAGCGACACGCGCTAGCCGCGAGCGCCGAAGCCGACGCGGCTCTCGCGCGCGTAGCGTTTCACGAAGACGATCTTGTCGACAGCGACGGTGTAGTGCCCGTCCTCGGCCTCGAACGTGAACCCGCCTTCCGAGTCGGCGGCAAGCGCCCTGTCGAGGCCGTCCGCGACGGCCGCGGTCACGTAGACCGAGAGCGCCTGTGCGCCCTCGAAAGCGATTTCGACGCGAATCCGCTCGGCGTCAGCCACGACTCACGAGCTCCGCCAGCACACCGCCGGTCGCGTCTGGGTGAAGGAAAGCAACCTGCAGGCCGAATAGGCCGTGGCGAGGCCGCTCGTCGACCAGCTCAGCGCCCGATGCGGCAAGCCGTTCGAGCTCTGCGCCGACATCGTCGACCTCGAACGCGACGTGATGCATGCCCGGCCCGCGCTTGGCGAGGAACTTGCCCACCGGCGTGTCGGGCCCGAGCGCGGCGAGCAACTCGACCCGTCCGCCGCCCACCTTCATCGAGACGGCCTCGACGCCCTGGTCGACGACCGCCTCCCGGTGCTCGAGCTCCGCCCCGAACAGGCGGCGGTAGGTATCGACGGCTTCGTCGAGGTCGTTGACCGCTACCCCGAGGTGGTGAATGTCCCGAACGGGCACGGCGCGATGCTAGCCGCTCGATCGACGGCCCGCCGACTGGCGTGCGAAGATCGAGCGGTGAGGCTCGCGCTCTCGACCGTCGTACTCGCAGGGGCCCTCGTACTTGGCGGCTGCGGCTCTTCTGGACCGAAGAGCAACGGCGTCGAAACGAAGACAGCCGACGAGATCCTCGCCGCCGCGCAGGCTGCCGCAGCCGGTGCGACATCCGTGCACGTGTCCGGATCGGGCTCGCAGGCCGGCACCACGCTCGATCTGAACCTCTACCTCGCCGCGGGCAAGGGTGGCAAGGGACACATGGACGTGAACGGGCTCGCGTTCGACATCATTCGCGTCGGTCCCACGGCTTACTTCAAGGGTGACGCGAAGTTCTGGTCGAACTTCGGCGGAGGCACCGTGAGCGAACTGCTCAAGAACAGGTGGCTGTCCGAGCCGAGCGGGACCGGAGATCTCGCGTCCTTGTCGTCGCTGACGGACATCCGGAAGCTCTTCGGGGCCATCCTCGGATCACACGGAGCGCTCACGAAGGGCGCAACGAGCACCGTGCACGGCCAGTCGGTGATCGCGCTCAACGACCCGTCGAAGAAGGCTGTCCTCTACGTGAGCACAACGGGCGAGCCGTACCCCGTCGAGCTCGCCAGCACGAGCGGGAAGGGGACGATCACCTTCGGTGAGTGGAACGCGCCGGTCACGCTCACCGCGCCGGCGGGCTCGATCGACATCAACAAGCTGAAGGAAGCGAACGGCTGACCCGAAGGTCAGGTCCCGGCGCCCGGCTCGGCAGCGAGCACATGCACGACGCCGACTGCCTCCGGCGCTCGCGACTCGGGCTCGACGTCGCCGAAGAGCTCCAGCAGCTCCTCGCGCGACAGAGTCTCCTTCTCGAGCAACGCTGCGGCGATCCGGTCGAGCGCCGGCCGGTGCTTCTTGAGGATCCGTAGCGCCTCTTCGTACGCCTGGTCTGTAAGCCGTGCCTGCTCCTGGTCGCGCATCCGCTTCGTCTCCTCGGAGAGCGCGTAGTTGTCGGCCCGCATCGTCCGTGCGACAGCGCTTTCCCCCATGCCCCACTCGAAGACCATCGACCGAGCGATCTCCGTCACCTTCTCGAGGTCGCTCGCAGCACCGTTCGTGACGCGGCCGAAGACGACCTGCTCGGCGGCACGTCCTGAGAGCGCCACGACAATCCAGTCGAGCAACTCCTCCTTCGTCTCGAGATAGCGCTCTTCCTCGGAGAGATGGAACACGTAGCCGAGCGCGCTGCCGCGAGCAATGATCGTCGCCTTCTGCGGGTCGCGGCCGACGAGGTGCGAGACGAGAGCATGGCCGCCCTCGTGGTAGGCCAGGATCCGCTTCTCCTTGTCAGTGACCACGCGTCGCTGCTGGAGCCCGGCGACGACCCGCTCGAGCGCATAGTCGAAGTCGGAGCCCAGGATCACGTCGGCGTTCCTGCGGCCCGCGTTGATGGCCGCCTCGTTGCAGATATTTGCAAGGTCTGCCCCGGTCAGGCCCGACGTCTGGCGAGCGACGTTCTCGAGGTCGACGTCGGTCCCGAGCGGCTTACCCTTGCTGTGAACGCCGAGGATCGCGATCCGTCCTCGCAGGTCGGGCTGCTGCACGAGGATCTGCCGGTCGAAGCGGCCGGGCCGGAGAAGCGCCGGATCGAGGTCCTGAAGCCGGTTCGACGCTGCCATCACCACCACCTGGTCGCGGGGCCCGAAACCGTCGAGCTCGACGAGCAGCTGGTTCAGTGTCTGATCCTGCTCGCGATTGAACGAGTGACCACTTCGCGTCCGGCCGACGGCGTCGAGCTCGTCGATGAAGACGATGGACGGCGCGTTCTTGCGCGCCTCTTCGAAGAGCTTGCGGATCCGCGACGCGCCGAGGCCGGCGAACATCTCGACGAACGCCGAGGCGCTCTGGGCGAAGAAGCGCGCGCCCGATGCGTTGGCGACCGCCTTGGCCGCCAGCGTCTTCCCGGTCCCGGGCGGGCCGTGCAGAAGAATCCCTTTCGGCACACGAGCGCCGAGGCGCTCGAAGCGCTTCGGGTCGCGCAGGAAGTCAACGACCTCCTGGAGCTCCGCCTGGGCCTCGTCCAGACCCGCAACGTCGGCCCAGGTGACCGACGAGGACGACCCCGGCGAGATCTCGGTCGGCTTGACGCGCGGCATCATCTTGAGCGTCCGCCAGAGCAGATAGACGACGACGCACATCAGCGCGAAGAACATGACCGGGAGCCATGTCAGCGCAAAGTCCTGGATCGCAGAAGCGATGCTGGCGGCCGCCACGAAACGATCATCGGCAGGAGATACCCGAGACTAAAGCTGCGCGGGCTCGAGCTCGAGACAGGCGGCGAGCGCCGCCTCGGCAACCTCGAGCTGCTCCGGGGACGGCTCCGCAGTCGCCAGTCGGTGCTGGAACTCGTGGCCCGGCCAGGCAAGCGCGCGGGCGGCGGACGGTCGGAGTTGCGCTGCATCCATCCGAAGAGCTCGGTTGCAGCTGCCACCGCGCCGACAGCGGCTGCCACACGGGCGGCGGGCCGAAGCCGGGGCGGTGCCTGAGTGGCAAGCACGTTCCCGACCGCGCCCGCGACAAGCATCGGGCCGACGAGGTGCGTGCCGCAGCGCTCGTGCTCACGCGCGCGCGGCTCGCCGTGCTCGTAGCTTCCGATCGCGATGTGCTCGGCGCCGTGGTAGGCGGCAAGCTCGCCTCGCCCGCAGTGCCAGCACGGACGGGCCGAGGCGATATGACACCGCCGACAAGCTCCTTCGTGACGTTGCCGAGTCTCGACCGGCGCACACCTGGCATGATCACCGCAGTCCCCGCCATCGCCGCGACCACGCCTGGGCGCACGAACGGCAGCGTCGCCTCGGGCAGAAGCCGCTTGAGGCGAGGGAGGAACACGACCGACTCGAGAAGCTTCGCCGGCCCGCGCAGGAGAGGGCTCTCGACACCGGAGGCAAGGAGGCGCTTGCGCTCGGCGGCGACCTTCAGCTCACCGGTGGGAGTGCGCACCGCGCACGCCCACGACGTCGGCCCGTGAACGAGCACCCCATTTGCGAGCGCCATGCCGCCGAGGCGAATCTTCTCTTCAGCCACCACCGCAGGCTACCCGCCGCAGAGCACCCTGAAGTGCCCGGCCGGCCGCGCCCGGCTTCCCGTCGCCGATCGGGCGACCATCGAGCTCGATCACGGGGAGCACCTCTCGGATCGAGGACGACGTGAAGGCCTCGTCGGCGCCGCGCAGCTCGGCCACGGTGAACGTGCCCTCGGAGACCCGGTAGCCCGCCGCGGGTGCAAGCTCGAGGATCGTCGCACGCGTGACGCCCGCGAGCACCCCCACGTCGATAGACGGCGTGCAGAGCGTCTCGCCCGTCCGCCACCAGACGTTCGAGATCGGCGCCTCGAGCACGATCCCGCCGTCAGCGAGGAAGATCGCGTCGTCGGCGCCACGCCGCTGCGCCTCGGCCTCGGCGGCCATGTTCACTGCGTAGCTCGTCGACTTCACCCCGGGGAGGAGCCAGCCCGGACGGTCGAGGCCGACGCCGAGGTCGAGCGAAGCGAGCCGGATCCCGTGCTCGCGTCGCTCCTCGAGGTCGGCCGGGATCTCGGCGACGGTCGCGACAAGGGTGACCCCTGTCCAGTAGAGACGCAACCCCGCGTCCGGCGACCCGGAAGCCTCGACGGCACGTTCCGGCGAGCCTCATCGCACTCGTCGCGGTCGGGCGGCGGCAGCGCGAGGCTGGCGCCGACGCCGCGAGGCGGTCGACGTGGTCAGCGAGGCGGAACGGCCGGCCGCCGTAGACGCGCGTCGTCTCGAACGCCGCCGCGTCCGCGGAGGAGCGCCTCGTCGTCGGCGTCGAAGACCGGCGTCGTCCGGATCGACGAGCCCGCGTCCTGCGACCGCGACGGCAAGCAGACTTCATACGGCCACAAGCCCGCCGACCGCGGCGAGCAGCGGCCGCGCCTTCACCCATGACTCCTCGATCTCGGCCTCTGGCTCCGAGTCCCAGACGATCCCGCCGCCGACCCAGAGGTGAATGCGCCCCTCGGCGACCGCGAAGCGTCCGGATCGTCAGCGCAAGGTCGAAGTCGCCGTTGGGCGCGGACCGTCCCGAGGGCGCCCATCGAGGCGCCCCGGCCGACCGGCTCGAGCGCCGCGATCAGGTCGAGCGCCGCGATCTTCGGCGCGCCCGTGACCGAGCCGCCAGGGAAGGTCGCAGCCAGGATCTCGCCGAGAGCGACGCCGCGACGGAGCCGCCCCTCGACGGTCGAGACGAGGTGCGTCACTCCTGCGAGCTCGTTCTGGGCCATCAGCTCGGGCCAGCTGCACGGTGCCCGGCTCGCAGACGCGCGCCAGGTCGTTGCGCTCGAGGTCGACGATCATTACGTGTTCGGCAGCGTCCTTCGCGCCCTCGACGTCCTCGCCGGCGGGACGCGTGCCCTTGATCGGCATCGTCACAGATGCGGTCACCGCGCCGGGAGAGGAAGCGCTCCGGCGAGGCTGAGACGATCGTCCAGCCGATCACCGGCGAATGGGCTCCGGTGGAGCGGGCGGAGCGGAGCGAGAGCCGTCGCGAGGCCGGCGGGGTCGCCCGTCGAACGGCGCGGACAGATGCTGGACGAGATTCACTTGGTAGACGTCACCACGAGCGATCGCCGCGCGCACCGCTTGGATCGCGTCGGCGTACTCGTCGTCGCTCCAGGTGCGCTCCCACTCGCCAAGGATGTAGCCCCCCACCTGCGGCCGCGTCTCGCCCGCCGGACGGATCCGGCACGCAAGCGCAGGCAGTCGGCACGGCTCGGGCGGCGCGAGGCTCTGCAGGCGGCGGAGCGGATTGGAGAGGCGGTAACCGAGGAAGAGGTCTGCGACGACGCCCTCGCGGCCCCAGAAGCCTTCGTCCTGAAGGTACGCCTCGAGCGCGACGAATGCGTCCTGGGCGTCGGGCAGCTCGAGCACGGTTCGGCGTCTAGCGCCGCCTCCCGAGCACGAGCAGGTAGCGGCGTGGTGCGCGGATGCCGCTGCCGTCGACCGCGGTACTCCTCGTACAGCTCGACGAACGAGCGATGGAACTCCGTCGCCTCCGCTTCGTCGAGGCGTCCGAGGACGGCGATGACGGGCGACGCCGTCGTCGAGAAGATGCTCCCAGATCTCCTCACCCGAGCTCGCGTCGATCCAGAGTGTGCCGTCGTGGAAGTCCAGCTCGAAGTCCTCGCCGAGCATGTCCTCGACGTGATCCTCGCGGCCCCATTCGTACGCCTCCCGGCCCTCGATCGGCTCGTCGGTGAAGCGACGGTAGAGCTCGCCGAGCCTCGGATTCGGGCGCCACGCTGTGAAGCCGATCTTCGCCGCCGGGACGGGCGACGCGCGCCAGTTCGCGCGGCGACGTTCGCGTGATCTGGCGCGTAGACGAGGCCGAAGTTCGAAGCGAGGACGTCGAACTCGCCGTCGTCGTAGGGCAGGTGCTCGGCGCTGCCGTATCGACCTCGATCGCGAGCCCTGCGTCCTCGGCGTCGAAGCGCACCTTCTCGACGATCAGCTCGCTGCTGTCGAGCGCGGTCACGTCCGCGCCGGCCCGCGCGGCGCGGATCGCGGTGCCACCCGTCCCGGTGACGATGTCGAGCCAGCGATCGCCCGGCTTCGGAGCAAGCTTCGAGACGAGCTCCTCCTCGATCGGTTCGAGAAGGGCCGCAAGCCTCTCGTACGTCGCCTCACCCACCGACCGGAGCATACTTGCGTCGTGGGAGACCTCTTCAGCGAGGCGGCAGACGCGGAGACTCGTGCAGGGCGCACCGCTTCCGCAACGACTGAGGCCCACGACCCTCGACGAGTTCGTCGGGCAGGAGCACGTCGTCGGGCCGGGCCGTGCGTTGCGGCTCGCGGTCGAGGGTGACCGCGTCCCGTCGCTCGTGCTGTACGGCCCGCCGGGCACGGGCAAGACGACGCTCGCACGGATCGTCGCCCAGACGACCGGCGCCGAGTTCGAGGAGCTCTCCGCCGTCTCCGCCACCGTCGCGGCCGTGCGCGAGGTCCTGGCGCGAGCGCGCGAGCGGCTCGGCGGGACGGGCACGCGCACGATCCTCTTCCTCGACGAGATCCACCGGTTCAACAAGGCCCAGCAGGACGCGCTTCTGCCCGGAATCGAGGAGGGTCTCGTCACGTTGATCGGCGCCACGACCGAGAACCCGTACTTCGAGCTGAACTCGGCGCTCCTCTCGCGGATGCAGGTCTTCGAGCTCGAGTCACTGTCGGAAGCAGATCTGCTCGTGGTCGTGCGGCGCGGCGCACGCGAGCTTGACGTCGCCCCGTCTCCGGCGGTCGAGGCACTAATCGCCCGCCGTGCGGGCGGGGACGCGCGCTCAGCGCTTTCGGTACTCGAGCTGGCTGTCCAGTCGGCACGCTCCGAGGGCGTGGACCTCGACGAAGGTCACGTCGAGGACGCGGCGCGCAAGCGGCCGCTTCTCTACGACAAGGGCGGCGACGCGCACTACGACTTCATTTCGGCCTGGATCAAGTCGACCCGCGCGAGCGACGTGCAAGCGTCCGTCTATTACCTCGCGGCCATGCTCGAGGGCGGCGAGGATGCGCGCTTCATCGTCCGGCGAATGATCGTGCTTGCCTCCGAGGACATCGGGAACGCCGACCCACAGGCTCTTGTCGTGGCAGTCGCTGCGGCGCAGGCAGTCGAGCACGTCGGCCTCCCTGAGGCGCGTCTCAACCTGGCCCAGGCCGCGATCTACCTCGCGCGCGCGCCGAAGTCGAACGCCTCGTACCGCGCGTTGGACGCAGCAACCGCCGACGTCCGCGAGCACGGCCATCTGCACCCGCCGGCGGCGATTCGCTCGGCGTCGTACCCCGGCGCCGAGAAGCTCGGCCGCGGCGAGGGTTATCGCTATCCCCATGACGACCCGTCCGGGTTCGAGGTCGACTGCCTTCCCGACGAGCTGAAGGGCCGCGTCTACTACGAGCCGTCAGGCTCGGGCGAGGAGACCGACCGGCCGGGCGGCGCCTAGAGAATCCGGGCGCCGAGGGCACTTGCGGCGAGCTCGACGGCGAGGATGGCCGTCTCGTTCTCCCGGTCGAGGATCGGGTTCACCTCGACAAGCTCGAGCGAGTCGAGCCGCCCCGACTCGGCGACGAGCTCGAGCACGAGATTCGCCTCTCGGAAGGAGAGACCCCCGCGCACGGGCGTGCCCACACCCGGTGCGAACATCGGGTCGACCACGTCGAGGTCGAAGCTGACGTGCAGGAACGCCGTGCCCGAGAGGAACGCAAGCGCCTCGCGCATGACGCGCTCAACCCCGAGCCGGTCGAGGTCAGTCATCGTGAACACACGGATGTCGAGCTGCCCGATCAGCTCTCGCTCGCCCGAATCGAGCGACCGCACGCCCACGAGGGCTGCGCGTTCCACCGATGGTGTCGGCCACGCATCGCTCTCGAAACCGGGCCCGGCCACACCCAGCGCGGCCGCAAGCGGCATCCCGTGCACGTTGCCGCTCGGAGAGGTCTGCGGGCGGTTCAAGTCACCGTGCGCGTCGACCCAGAGCACGCCCCCGGCGCCACTGCCCTTCGCCATCCCGCCGAGAGTGCCAATCGCGATCGAATGGTCGCCGCCGAGCACGAGCGGCACGAAACCGTCCTTGCGCGCTCGTGCGACGAGCGACGCGACGCGGCCGCACGACACCTTGATCGAGTCGAGGTACCTGGCGTGCGGGTCCCCAACCTCCGCCACCTCCGGGACCTCCACCGGGACATCTCCCCAGTCCACGGAGGTGCGTCCGAGCGCTGTGATCCGCTCCTGAAGCCCCGCGTACCGGATCGCCGAGGGGCCCATGTCGACGCCACGCCTACCCGCGCCGAGGTCGAGCCCCGCCCCGATCAACGCGACCGGTAACCCTGTCTCCGGGCTGCCCATGGCAGCAAGGCTAGACTGCGCCCGCGCGGCGAGGTAGCTCAGTTGGTAGAGCACACGGCTGAAAACCGTGGTGTCGCCGGTTCAAGTCCGGCCCTCGCCACTCCTTCTCCGCAGCAGAGCTCGTGCGCCGCGCTCGCAAGTCGCGCGCTCTCCTCGACCCAGCATGAGCTCGTGCGGGCGCTCGGCGAAACTGAGGTCAATCGTTGCGCGGGACGATCGCGATCTCCTCGCCGACGCCCGCGCCCGTGAGCGCGCGAGCGTCGCCGCCGCTGATCGCGATCGAGTACGCGCCGTAGGAGTCCTCGTAGAGGATCAGCTCGCCGCGCTTGGCGTCCGCGAACGTGCCGGCCACGACGGCGTAGTACGAGTGGACGGGGAAGAGCAACTCGACGCGATCGCCTGGCAAGAACCCGACCGCGTCCATGTCGCCACGCGAAACGTTGAGCTCGAGGTTCCCGAAGCGATCGACGGCAAGCACCGTCGCCCGCATCCCCGTCGGCCCGGCGGTGAGCGTTGGGAGCTCGATCCGGACGAGCGTGGCCGGATCCACCTCGTCGCCGAGCTCGTCGAAGCCGACGCCGCTCGCGAGGTGTGCTGCGGCCGGCGCAAAGATGTCCCGGGCGTGGAAGGTCTTGGATACCGGCTCGAGGTGGTAGAGCGGGTTCGTCAGTGACCGCACAGCCGCAACCGTCTCAGCGGGCGCTGCGAGCGAGAGCAGCCCGTTGTCAGGCCCAACGTACACGCGCCCGTCCTTCGTCCGGATAACGATCGCACGACGGTCGCCGCCGACGCCGGGGTCGACGACCGCAAGATGGACGCCCGGGGGCATGTACGGAACCGAACGCGCGAGGACCAACGCCCCCTGCGTGACTGCCTGCGGCGCGATTCCGTGCGTGATGTCGATGATCTCGACGTCCCGAGCGATCCGCTTCATGACGCCGCGACACACACCCGCGAAGTCGTCCTGAAGCCCGAAGTCCGTGAGAAAGGTGATGGTGTCGAACATCTAGTGGTTGCTCCGGTGAGCCCGGTGCCTTATGGGCGGCCAGGGGGTGCCGCTACTTGCCGGAGTGACCACTAGGCCGCGGCCCTCGCGACCGCCGCAACCAGACCGTCGAGATCGTGGGTCTCGGCCTCACCGAGCACGGTGAGGCCCTCGCCTCGGGCGATCCTCGTCGTCTCGGGCCCGATCGTCACGGCGGGGGCGGCGCCACCGATCCAAGAATAGGCCCGAGCGGCGGAGCCGGACGCGAGGACGACAACGTCGCCGGCAGGCGGTGACGGCGAGAGCAGGTGCGTCCGGTAGAGCGCGACGAAGTCCGCGCCGAGCGCGTCGATCGGGCCGCGGCGGGAGTTCTCCGCCGCGGCGAACAGGATGCGCCCCTCAGGCCGTGGGAACTCGGCAAGCAACCCGTCCTGGGACGAGACGCGCGGGACGAAATCCGGCTCGATCCCGTGCCGACGCAGCGTCTCGGCCGTACCGGGCCCAACCGCCGCGACCTTCGGTAGGTTCGTCGCGCGGCGGGCAATCTCGTCTGCCCCGTTCGGGCTCGTCACGATCAGCCACTCGTAGCCCGCACAGTCGATCGGCTCGTCAGACGTTCGCTCGATCTCGATCAGCGGGCACTCGACGACCTCGAAACCGAGCGCCTCCAGCCGCTCTACGAGCGGGCCGGCCTGCGCGCGAGGCCGCGTCACGATGACCTTCATGCCGCCCGAAGAGCCGCCGCCGCCATCAGTTGGTCGGCGAGTGCGACCGGGTCGTCGCCGCGAGCGTGCTCGAGCCAGGAACCGTCCTCTGCGGCAATCATCGCCCGCAGCGAAATCCCGTCGTGGTGCACAGCAACGGGCGCAAGGCAGCCGGCGCCGATCGCTCCGGCACAGGCCCGCTCCGCATCCACCCGCCGCTTCGTCTCGCTGTCGCCAAGCGAGGCAACAAGATCCTCCTCGCCCGCCCTGACCTGGAGCGCAAGTGCGCCCTGGCCCGCCTCGGGAAGCATCGTGTCGACCGGAACTCGCAGGCCGATCTCACCGGCCAGGCCGAGCCGGTCGAGCCCGCACGCGGCCAGCACGAGGGCGTCGAGGCCCCGCTCCCGCGCCTTGCGTAAGCGTGTTTCGACGTTCCCCCGCAACGGCTCGATCGAGAGCGACGGCTCGAGCGCCAGGAGTTGAGCCCGGCGTCGCACCGACGCGGTGCCGATCCGCATGCCCGGGCGAATCTTGGAGGCGCCGACCAGCGCGTCGCGCGGGTCGTCGCGCTCGAGGCAGGCACCGACCACCAGCCCGGTCGTGTCCGACGACGTCATGTCCTTGGCGGAGTGGACCGCGACGTCGATCCTCCCGGCGAGCAGAGCCTCTTCGATTTCCTTGACGAACACGCCACGCTCCCCGATCTGCCCAAAGGGGCTCGACCGGTCGCGGTCGCCGATCGTCGTGATCGGTAGAAACGCGACCTCATGCCCAGCCCGACGCAGCGCCGCCGCGGCGTGCTCGGCCTGGACGAGCGCGAGCCTGGACCCGCGCGAGCCGACCCGAACCAGCATGGCTAACGAGCGACCGCCAACACGAGCTCAGCGCCCCTCCTCGAGGCCGAACAGATGCCTGACGGCGTCGGCGTAGGCCGCACCCTCGTCAGCCGCCGCAGCCTCCTTCATGCGAACCGTCGGCAGGTGCAGAAGCTTGTTGATGATCTGCGCCGTCACGGCCTCGACGGTCCGGCGCTCCTGATCGGAAAGACGCCCGAGCTTCGCAAGCTCCGCGGCGCGGATCTCCTCTGCTCGCGCCCGAAGCGACGTAATCGCCGGAACGACCTCGAGCGACGCTTGCCACTCGCGGAAGCGCTCCGCCTCCTCGGCCACGAGCTCCTCTGCCTTCGTGGCGGCGTCGTGCCTGCCCGCGAGCGTGTCCGCAACCACAGCCTCGAGGTCGTCGACGTCATAGAGGAAGCACCCGTCCAACGCGTTGACGGCCGGGTCGACGTCGCGAGGGACGGCAATGTCGATGAAGAACAGGGGCTTGTGGCGTCGTCCGGGGACGTCACCCACCGCTACGACCGTCCCCGGCGCGCTCGTCGACGCGAGGACGACGTCGACGTCGCCGAGAGTCCCGGCCACGTCGTCGAGACCGATCGGCTTCGCATCGAAACGCCCACCGAGCTCGAGCGCCGGCCCGGGGCTTCGATTCGCGACGTAGGCGATCGTCGCGCCCCGTGAGGACAAGTTCGCGGCAGCGAGCTCGGCCATCCGTCCGGCGCCGACGAGCAGAACGCGGCGGCCACGAAGATCGCCGAAGACCTGCTGGGCCAGCGCCGCGGCGGCGGCAGGGACGGAAGCAGGGCTCTCGCCGATCGCGGTCTCCGTCCTGACCCGCTTGCCGATCTGAAGCGCCTGCCGGAAGACCCGGTCGAGGAGCGGGCCCGGTGAGGCCGAGTCGTACGCGGTACGGACCTGGCCGAGGATTTCCCCCTCACCCGGTACGAGGGAGTCGAGACCGGCGGCGACGCGGAACAAATGCACCGCCGCCGCCTCGTCGTGGAGCCGATAGACCACCGAGGCGAGCGGCTCGTCGGCGAGCTCCTCGAGCGAGGCGACCGCCCGTTCGACATTCGCGTCGGCGAGGTAGAGCTCGGTTCGGTAGCAGGTGGAAAGACACACGGCATCGCCAAGGCCGCGTGCCAGAGCCGCCGCCCGCGACGGCTCGAGAGAGACCCGCTCGCGCAACTCGACCGGAGCGACGCGATGAGACAGTCCGACGAGCGAGAGCCTCACGTGTGGCTCCCGGAAAGGGCGATGCGAACCAAGATGACGAGCGCGAAGCCTCCGATCACCACGTACGCGCCGCGGCGGCCGGTCGGGCGAGTTGCGAGAAACCCGCCGTAGACGAGCCACGTCACAACCGTGACCGCCATCAGGGTGTCGAGACTGCGACCCTGCTGGTGGAGGCGGACGAACCCTGCCCCGAGGCCGAGGGTCAGGACGGGCAGAGCCACCGCGACGGTCCGTCGGGTGAGACGCTCGAGCGTGACGAGCGAGGGCAGCCGGAGCGAGAGGATGTCGGCCGCCCGCATCTTCAGCCGTCGCTCCTCCCGCAGGTAGATCCCGGAAAGCGCAGCGGCAAGCGTGAAGCCCGCGAACGCAGCGAGGACGCACCCGACGTGGAGGACGAGAAACAGGTTGCTGTAGTGCGATCGCTCGCCGGCCCCGGTACCGCCGCCGAAGCGGGCGACCATGAAAAGGACGGCCGCCAGCGGCATCACCGAGAGACCGAGCAGCCGGTAACGCGGACCGCAGCCCCAGATCAGGTACGTGCCGACGACGAACCACACGAACAGGTTGAGTGAGCCGGCCCAGCTCGACCACGGGAAGCCGTCGGCACTCGCGGCTTGCGCCACCAGAAGGCCTGTCTGCGCGAGCCAGCCGATCCGCACGCCCCACGTCCCGTAACCGGTGAACCTCGGCGAAAAGTAGGCGAGCGCTGCCTCGCCGTAGCCGAGAAGCGCGGGCCAGAAGAGAAGCTCAACCATCGGCATCGCGGCCTCGAAGCCGCTCGACGAGCTCCGCGACCTCGCGCTGGAGCCGTTGCAGCTTCGACGCGACGATCAGAACGTACGCGAGCAACGCCAGAAACACGACCAGGTACGCCGCCGCGGTGTATTTCTCGCTCGGCGTCAAGCGATCAACTCCCGGAGCTCGCGCAGGCGTGCGTCGATGCGTTTTCCGGCGAGCTCGATCTGGTAGAGGGTCGCGAAGAGCGCGAGCATCGCGGCAAGACAGACGGAGAAGGTGAGGAATTGGGTGCCGGTCATCTGCGGTCCCTGTGACGTGAAGACGACGGGGTGGATGAAGCTCTTCGAAAGCCGGATCGCAAGGAACGAGATCGGAATCAGGACGACCCCGAACAGAGCGTAGACCGCGCACATGTTCGCACGCGACGGGCCCGGGTCGACCGAGTAGCGCAACATGAAGTAGGCGGAATAGAAAAGGAAGAGGACGAGGAACAGCACGAGCTGGTCGTCACTCCAGGACCACCAAACCCCCCAGGAGATCTTCGCCCAGATCGAGCCGGTCACGAGCGTCAGCGATCCGAAGATCACGCCCTGGTGGATCGCCACATAGCTCTCGAGATCGGCTCCTTCGGGCCGCTTCCAGAGGTGGAGCAGCGCCTTCCATGCCCCCCAGGCGAAGCCGGCGTAGGCCGTGAGAGCGATCGGCACGTGGAAGTAGAAGATCCGCTGGGAAAGCCCCTGGTCGGCGTCGGTCGGGGCGTAGAAGAAGGTCAGCGAAATCCCCGCCGTCAGCAGAACCGTCGTCAGACCCGCGAGCGCGGGCAACCGGTTGCGGTCGAGGGCCTCCCTCACGTGACCAATCGTAGACGGGCCCGAGCCGCCGGCGGTCAGGTCTCCGCCACGACGTACTCGAACCCCGCCCACGCGAGCAGGCCGAACACGACGTCGTAGAGCGCGAGGAAGGCCAGGTAGCGCCCCCCGGCTCCCGCGCTGGCACCGACTCCACCGACGACGACGGGGATCGAGAGCGGCAGGAAGAGCAGCGGCAGGATCAGCTCCCTCGCGCGGCCAGCGACGGCCATCGCCCCGGTGAGGGTGCCGACTGCGCAGATACCGACGTCCGCGAGCGCGACCGCTGCAACCGTCTGCGCCCCGATCCCCGAGAAGAACGCCGCAAACGCGGGCAACGCCACAACCTCGACAACGGCGAGGAACGCGAGCACGGCCAGTGTCTTGGCGAGCCAGATCGCGCTGCGTTCGCACGGCGCAAGCACGAGCGCGTCCATCGTGCCCTGCTCTCGTTCCGGCACGAACGCTCGCGTCAACCCGAGCAGCGCGGTGAAGAGGAGCGCGATCCAGAGAAGTCCGAGTGCAGCGACATGCCCCGTACCACGCGGGAGCGCGAAATGAAAAACCGTCAAGGCCGACAGGACGAAGATCAACATCGCGGGCAGCGTCTCCTTCGCGCGCAGCTCGAGCAGCAGGTCCTTGCGCGCGAGCGCCGCGACATCGGCGAAGTAGCTCATGCGAGCTCCAGCGACGCCGTCGCAAGCCGCTCGACACGCCCGGGGTCGTGGGTGGCGACGACGAGCGTCCTGCCCACGAGCCCGTCGAGCGTGCGGTCGAGTAGCGCAGCGCCGTCCGCGTCGAGCGCGTTGAACGGCTCGTCGAGGAGCAGTAGCTGTGGCTCGTGGAGCAAGACCCGGCAGAGCGCGAGCCGTTGTTGCATTCCACGTGAAAACGTCGAGACACGGTCGTCACGGCGGCCCCACAGGCCGAACTCCTCGAGCAGCAGCGCGATGCGGTCGCGCCGGTCCGCGACCCGGTAGAGACGGCCGAAGAGCGTGAGGTTCTCGAGGGGCGTCAGCTCGCGGTAGACAAGCGGTTCGTGCCCCAGATACCCGACCGCGGAACGTTCCGGCAACTCGACCTCGCCACTCGTCGGCGCGGCAAGGCCAGCGAGAACGCGTAGGAGTGTCGACTTCCCTGCGCCGTTCGGGCCGGTCACGAGCAGAAAGGCCCCCGGCGCCAGCTCGAGGTCGATCTTCGAGAAGACCCGCTTGGGACCGAAGCTCTTGGACAGGCTGCGCGCGGCTACCGTGGTCAAAGCACGTCCACCAGGACGAACGCGAAGAAGGCAACGCTGATCACACCGTTCATCGTGAAGAAAGCAGCGTCGAGCCGTCGGAGATCGCCGGGCCGAACCAGCGAGTGCTCGTAGGCGAGCAACGCGGCGACGCAGGCAACGCCCAGCCAGTACCAGACGCCAACGGAGAGCCCAAGCCCCGTTACCACGAGCAGCACGACGGTCGCGGCGTGAAGCGCTCGCGCGCCGGTGAACACAGCGCTTTCACCAAAACGCGTTGCCCACGAGTGCAGGCCTTGCTCGCGGTCGACCTCGACGTCGAACAGGGAGTAGAACAAGTCGAATCCTGCGACCCAGCAGCCGACCGCGGCGCCAAGCGTCCAGGCCTGCCACGGAAGCTCGCCCGTGATCGCCACCCACGCGCCAACGGCAGCGAGACCGTCCACGGCGCCGAGCCAGAGATGACAAAGCCACGTGAAGCGCTTCAGGTACGGGTAGACGACAAAGGCGATGACAGGGATCGGCCACAGCCAGCGGACGATCGGGTCGAGTTGCCAGACGGCCAACAGGAACACGGCCAGCGACACAACGGAGAATGCGACCACGGCGCCGATCGTCAGCGCTCCCGAGGGAAGCTCGCGGCCCGCAGTCCGCGGATTGCGGGCGTCGATCCCGGCGTCGATCAGGCGATTGAGCGCCATCGCGAGCGAGCGAGCACCCACCATCGCGACGGTGATCCACAGGAGATCTTGCGCCGACGGCACAGCGCTGACAGCGAGGAACGCTCCGACATACGCGAACGGGAGCGCGAACACGGTGTGCTCCACCTTGACCAGGCGAGCGAAGAGCGTGGCGCGGCCCATCAGCTCTGGGCGTGGCCGGTCGGGTGCCCGGCGAGAAGCGAGAGCGCGTGCGCGAGCACCGGCCGCAGCACCGCGTAGCCGTCCCGGCAGCCGCCGGGCGACCCTGGGAGGTTGACGACGAGCGTCGTGCCTACAGCCCCGGCGACACCTCGCGACAGCAGGCCGAACGGGGTCCTCTCGAGAGCGTCCCGGCGGAGCGCCTCGGAGATGCCCGGCGCCTCGCGCTCGAGGACATCCCTCGTCGCCTCCGGTGTCACATCCCGCGGTGCGAGCCCGGTTCCGCCCGTCGTCAGGACGACGGTTGCCTCGGATGCCAGCTCGCGGATCGACTCGGCGATCCGCGCGGCGTCGTCCGGGACGACACGGCGCACGATTTCATACCCGTCCTCTTCCAGAAGCCCGGCAAGGGTGTCGCCGCTCCCGTCCTCTGCCTGCCCGCCCGACACGCGGTCGGAGATTGTCAGCACGGCAGCCCGCACCGCACTAACCCTTCGTCTTCTCGCGCAGGACGACGTCGGAGATCGTCATCCCCTTGTCGATCGCCTTCGCCATGTCGTAGACCGTCAGCGCCGCCACCGTGACGGCCGTGAGCGCCTCCATCTCGACCCCGGTCTGAGCGGTGGTCTCGGCGGTGGCGACGATCTCGACACGGTCGCCCGCGACGACGAGCTCAACCTCCACATTCGAGAGCGGAAGCGGGTGGCAGAGCGGAATGAGCTCGGCGGTGCGCTTTGCGGCCATGATCCCTGCCAACTGCGCGACGACCAGGGCGTCGCCTTTCGGAAGGTCGCGGAGCCGCTGCGCGGTCTCCGGCGCCATGCGCACGGTCCCGGCGGCGGTCGCGCGGCGCCTCGACAAAGGCTTGGCGCCGACGTCGACCATCCTGACGGCCCCAGAAGGCTCGTCGACGTGCGAGAGCTCGCCCACGCGTCCGATCCTAGAGGTTTGGTCCCGTTTTCACGTGAAACGCCCTCGAAACGGCTCAGCTGCGGGGCGCGAACAGGAAACCGCGGTGGCCGACGGGATCCTCGGGGGCCCCCGGCGCGGAGAGCCATGCCGGCAGGATGATCTCGCGCTGAAGCTCGAGTCCGGCCGCCCGCGCCGCCTCGAGCAGCTCGTCCCGGTTCAGCACCCAACCGAGGTACTCCGTCTCGTAGCCGTATCGATACGCCCGCTGGAGCACCACGAACGACGCCGAGCCAAAGGAAACGGGAACCCGCGTGACGTAGAGATAGCCGGCTGTCGCGCCGGCAAGCGCGGCGAGTGTGGCCCGCCAGTCCTGCGAGTACTGGATCGAGCTCGAGGCGACGACGAGGTCGTAGGTGTCCGCCAGGCACCCGTCGTCGTCGTGGAAGGAGTCATCCGGAAGCAGCTCCCTGCCGAGCGAAACCAGGGGCGGCAGGTCGCGTGAGTGGTAGTCGAGCTCCACTCCCGGCAGGAGCGCACGTCCAAGCACCGCGTAATGCCCAGGCCCGCCGCCCCAGTCGAGCACCGAGGCACGCGGCTTGCCCGCCGCGGCGCGAGCGAGCGCGTAGCCGAACGCCAGAACCATCTGCTGCGCGTCGAGGTCGTCTCGTGGCACCGGTTGTCCGAGCGGCGCCTCGTGATTCACACCGAGCGGGCCGGAGCCCTCAGCGGCGGCGAGGAAGGAGGGCCACTTCTCGCGGTACACGCGTGCGATCGCCTCGGCGTCCCACCCGCCTGCCGGACGAGCCCAGCCCTCGGGAACGTACTCCCACTCGGGCGAGACGGGCTCAGGCCCCGGTGGCGGCTCCGCGGGAAGCGGTGGCGGCTCGACTTTTGGCCGCACTCTGGCCCGTAAAGCCTTCAAAGCCGACCACAGGTACGGCGGCGTCAGGCCCTTGACGACGAGCGTTGCGCGCACGAACGGGGGGACGCGCTCGCTCACCCAACGACTCCCGTCACGACGGCGTTGGCCTCAGTGTCGGTGAGCTCGGGGTAGAGCGGCAGGCTCAGCACCTCCGCCGCCAACCGCTCGCTGACGTCGAGCCCGGGCCGCGCGAGCATCGCGTACCCGGGGTGCTGGTGGACCGCGCGCGGATAGTGGACGAGCGTCTCGACGCCGTGCTCTGCGAGCCGCCGCCGCAGCGCATCCCGGTCCCGGGAGCGAACAACGTAGAGGTGGTAGGCATGTACGGCGCCGTCCGGGACGAACTGCCGCTCGAGCTCGAGCTCGGCGTACCGCGCGGCGATCGCCTGCCGGCGCGCGTTTCCCTCCTCGAGATGGCGCAGCTTGACGAGCAGAATCGCCGCCTGCAGCTCGTCGAGCCGACTGTTCCAGCCGCTTCGCACCGACTCGTACCGCTCGCGCTCTCCGTACACGCGCAGCGATCTCGCAGCGGCGGCGACCTCAGGGTCATTCGTGACGACCGCGCCACCGTCGCCCAGCCCACCCAGGTTCTTCGTCGGGTAGAAGCTGAAGGCCGCAGCGTCACCGAGCGTCCCCGCGCGGTAGCCGTTGACCCCGGCGCCGTGCGCCTGAGCTGCGTCCTCGACAATCTTCAAGCCGAGCCCGCGCAACCCCTCGACGTCGGCGCAAAGTCCATAGAGGTGTACCGGGATGACAGCCCGCGTGCGTTCGGTGACCACAGCCGTCGCGGATGCGACGTCTAGCGTCCACGTCTCGGGGTCGACGTCGGCGAGCACCGGTGTCGCGCCGGTCGCCTCGACACCGGCGATCGTCGGAACGCAGGTGTTCGCAGGAACGATCACCTCGTCGCCCGGCTCGACGCCGACGGCGCGAAGTGCGACAGCGATCGCATCCGTCCCCGAGGCGACGCCGACCGTCTCCCTGGCCCCACAAAAGGCCGCGAAGGCCGATTCGAACTCGGCAACGCGCTCGCCGAGCACGAAACGCCCGCGGTCGAGGACACCTGCAATCGCCTCGTCGAGCTCGGCCCGGAGCGCCGAAACGCTGCGGCTGAGATCGAGAAACGGAACGGTCACTCCTTTCCCCAATAGGCCTCGCCGTGCTCGGCGTAGTAGTCGAGCGACCGCCGCAGCCCTTCCTCTAGCCCGATCGAGGGGGCCCAGCCGAGAGTGTCGCGGATCTTGTCGCCGGCGGTGAAGTAGTCACCGATGTCGATCGCCTTCCGGTCGGCGGGGAATGGGACGAATCTGCACGCAGCGCCGGCACGCAGCGAGACGAGCAGCTCGGCGAGCTCCTTCAGCGTCACTGACGTGGGCGCGCCCACGTTGAACACCTCCCCTTCCGCCTCCTGTCTTGCAGCGGAGAGCAGGAACGCGCGCACTGCATCGTCGACGAAGAGCAGGTCGCGCCTCTGGCTCCCGTCGCCCCAGACCTCGATCTGCTCCCCGAGGAGCGCGGCCTTCAGCCAGACGCCGAGAAACGTCTGCCGGGCATCGCGGACGCGCATCCGCGGGCCCGTAGGTGTTCGTGAGGCGCAAAGCGCACACGCGCAGGCCGTAGACCTCACCGTAGAGAAGATGGAACGCCTCACCCGCCGCCTTGTCGATTCCGTTGACGTCCACCGGAACGACCGGGTGCGCCTCGTCGACCGGAAGGTACTTGGGCCTGCCGTAGATCTGACGCGTGCTCGCGAAGACGATCTTCACGCCCGGGTTGTGCTTCCGGCAGGCCTCGAGAATCGAGAGCTGGGCACGACAGTTGATCTCGAGATCGGTGAACGGGTCGGTCATCGAGTCGAGGTGACTCGTTTGGCCGGCCAGATTGAAGAGCACGTCCTGACCAACGACGAGCGGACCCAGGCTGTGCGCGTCGCGGACGTCCGAGATGTTCACCGTCACACGGTCCTCGATCCCGGCGATGTTCGCTCGATTTCCGCCGTATTCCGGCACGAGGGAGTCGACGAGGACGACGTGCGCGGCCGCGTCGACGAGCTCGCGGGCAAGGTTCGAACCGAGAAAGCCCAGCCCGCCGGTGATCAGGACGCGCTTACCGCGAAAGTGCTCCGCGAGTCCGGCTTCCATCACCTGAGCCCGAGCTCTCCGGCCGGGACGACCTCCGCGTGCCGAAACACCGACCGTGCAAGCACTCGGCCGACGAGGCCGCGTGCCGGCGTCAGTGCGCCGTCCTCCACCACGACACGAACGCCGAGCCGATGCGCTGCACCGACCGTCGCCGCCTGAAGCCACAGCTCGCGCGTGCCCGGGTGCGGGCGTACCGGAAACCAGCAGCAGGTGGGTACTCGCGCCGACCTGCTCCAGGAAACCCTGCGCGTCGCGCAACAAGGGACGAACCGCCACACCGGCGCGCAGCTTGCGGGCGACCCGAAAGAGGACGAACGTTCGAGCACCGAGCAGGCGCACGTCTCCAAGACGGCCGTGGGTCGTCCCCGCGAGGAGGTACGCACGCAGATCGGGCGCCACCGGTGCTCCGAAGCGCGCCGGTGGCGGGTCGCTCGAGAGAACGAGCGGCTCGAACTCGGGTGCTTCCTCGGTGAGTTGTTCGAGTGTCCTGGCGAGAGCGGCTGTGTCGCCTATCAAGGCAACACGGAGCCGCCGCTCCACCTCGACCTCGTGATCCACGTTGCAGCCGAACCAGCGGACGTGCTCGTGCACCAGATCGAGCCGCAGGACGTAGCGGCCGGCGCGCGACGGCGCGAGCACGTGCAACGGAACGACTTGCGACTCTCCGGGCGCCAGATCCGCCGGCAGCGGCGTATGGAGCCCGTGCGCGGCTATTGCGCCGTCGCGTTCGAGCCAACGGTAGGCGAGCCTCACCTCGGGCTCGCCCCGGGTGCCGCCTGGCCAGGTCGTCCCGCCGAGGTTCTCGACTCGGACGTCGTAGGTGCGCTGCTCGCATTCGAGCAACGCCTCGGGCTCGTCGAGGAGGTCGATTTGGGCTCGATGATCCGCATCCGAGAGCTCGCGTCCGGACCAGAGCCGGTCGATCTCCGCTTCGTCCACGCTTGTCACCACAGCAGACGGCGACCCGCTCACGTCGGCGCCGGAAAGGACACCGCGAACGAGCTCTGCGTCCGGCGGCGGAAGCGGCGAAGTGCGAAGCTCCGGCCGGCGCTCGGGAAGGTGGAGGACGTGGTTCATGGGCCCGCCGCCCACCCGCTTCCCGGGCCGCAGGGCCTCGTACCGCCTCGCTTTCGCCTGGCGCTGTTCGAGCGAGTTCAGGAGCAGGTCCGCGTGGTAGAGGGGAAATCGAAGGAATCGGTGCGGCCCGAGAGCCTCGATCGGCCGGTGCGTCTCCGACGGGAACGACAAGAGAAGGGGGTCGTTGCGTACCAGGCGAAGCTGATAGTCGGTGCTCCATGGATGCTCGGCGAGCACCGCTCCATCGTCAGGCCACAGCCAACGGCGCAACAGCCAGTAGTGGGTGACGTCGGTCGCACGCACGAGCTCCGGCAGCGCCGCGAGCAGCTCGGCTCCCGGAATCTCATCGTCGTCGACGTTGAGGATCCAGTCGCCGTGACAACGCGAGTAGAGCCACCGCAACGGCCTGTCGACCGGCTCGCGGTACGGATAGCGCACCACCTCGTCGGCAACTGCGGCAACGGCGCGCTCTGTCTCGGCGTCGGCGCGGTCGTCGAGCGCGACGACGAGCTCAGCTGCGACCGGACGCAAGAGGTCAAGCAGCGCGGCGACGCGCCGTCCCGGCCCCGCCGTCATGAGACAGACGGAGAGCGTCGTGCTGGTGACCGTTTCCGCGGCGCCCGATCTCTCTGTGGCTACGTTCGTCAGGAGTCCGATCGTAGTGCCTCCGATGAACGGCCTGCGAGCGGGCCCGCGCTCCCCGTCCCCCGGGAGGACGAGACGAAACCATCCTAGACTCTCGTGAGATGGCGCCCACCCTGCCTCCGGCCCGGCGGCGGCGGCCGCGGCGCGGATCGCTCGAGCGGCCGGTCGACGGCCGTCTCTATCGCGCCGCGTTCCTGCTCCTGACCCTCCCGCTCATCCTGACGGCGTTCACGATCCGCCAGCCGATCGCCCTACAGGCGCCCGTGCTCCCACCGACGTTCGACGCTGTCGCCACAAGCCGCCTCGCGGCCAGCCTCGCAAATACCTACCCGAACCGCATCCCGGGCGGCGCCGGTGCACTCGGAGCCGCAGCGTGGTTCAGGGCTGAGGTTCGGGCCTACGGCCTGCCTCCGCACAATGACACGTGGAAGGAGACCGTCCCCGGCGTCGGCCAGGTACGGCTCCAGAACGTCTGGCTGGTGGCACGCGGGAAATCGCCGGACACGATCGTCGTGATGGCGCACCGCGACGACACGGGTGTCGGGCCGGGCGCAAACGACAACGCGTCGGGGACTGCGGCCCTGATCGAGTTGGCGCGCGCCTACGCGCAACCAGCCTTGCCGGTGAAAGGCGCCGTGGAGCCCGCACACACGATCGTGTTTCTCTCCACCGACGGCGGCGCGTTCGGGGGTATCGGCGCAGCTCGATTCGTTGACACCTCCGCGTTTCGAAACCGAATCGTCGCGGTGCTCAACCTCGACGCGCTCGCGGGTCACGGGCAGCCATCAATCCAGCTCGCGGGTGAGAGGCCGCGGTCGCCCGCACCCTCGCTCGTCGCCACTGTCGCACACCGGGTCACCGACGGTGGCGGGGCATGGCCGCGTCCCCCGCGCTTCTTCGGGCAACTCATCGATCTCGGCTTTCCGTTCACCCTCTACGAGCAGGGGCCGTTCTTGGCGCACGGCGTCTCCGCGGTCTCCCTCACGACCGGCGGCACCCGCCCGCCGGAGGCCTTTGGCGACACGGCCCGCCGGATGGACACGAAGGCACTCCGACTTCTCGGGCGAGCCGCGCAGGAGGTCCTCGGTTCGCTGGACCAAGGGCCTGAGCTCGCCCAGGGCACGAGCAGCTCGGTCTGGATCGGAAACCGGATCGTTCAGGGGTGGGCGCTCGAGCTCGTCCTCATCGCCCTCCTCCTGCCGTTCCTCGTCGGCGCGGTCGACCTCTTCGCCTACTGTCGCCGGCGGCGGATCCCGCTCGGCCCCGCGGTCAGTGCACTCCGGAGTCGCCTCGCCTTTTGGCTCTTCGTCGGGCTGTCGTTCGCTGCGTTCCGCTGGCTCGGTGCGTGGCCCTCCGGCCCACCGCTGCCTCCGAACCCCGCGACGGCTGTCGCAGGGGATTGGCCGGTCGTGGCGCTGGCCGCCCTCCTCGTCGTGATTGCCGCCGCGTGGCTCGTCGAACGGCATCGACTCGTCCCGCGCCGGCGGCCCACCACGTCCGAGGAAGAGCTCGCGGGCGACGCCGTCGCGCTCCTCTCGCTCGGCATCACCGCGCTTTTGGTCACCGCCACGAACCCCTTCTCACTCGTCTTCGCCCTCCCGGCGCTCCACATCTGGCTCTGGCTGCCCATGGTGCGCACGTGGCGCCTGCCGCTTCGCCTCGTTGTCTTCGCAGCGGGACTCTCCGGGCCGATGATCGTCCTCGCCTCGCTCGCATGGCGCTTTGGGCTTGGCCTGGACGCGCCGTGGTACCTGCTCGAGCTGGTCGCGCGTCGGCTACGTAACCACCGTCCCCGTCGCGATCGCCCTCACAGGAGCCGCAGCCGCCGCGCAACTCGCTGCAATCGCCGCCGGTCGCTACGCGCCCTACCCCAGCCCCGACGAGCGCGGAGCTCGCGGGCCGATCCGCGAGGTCATCCGCACCGTCGTGCTCGCCAACCGCGCCCGGCGGCGACGGCTCAGATCCCGAGGTACCTGACCGCAGCACCCGCAGCGAGCTCTCCTTCGCCACGCGGTACGAGCACGAGAGCCTGTGCAGCGGCAGCGCGAACGATCATGTGCGACTCCTGCTCGCTCAATGGCTCCAGCATCACATCGTCACCGGCCACAGTGACGCGCGCCCGGAGGAGCGAGTCGCGCATCCGGTTTCGGTTCACCGCCACTGACAACCGGCCGGGACGAAATCTCGGCCCAGGCTCGGAGGCTCCCTGGAGCGCGAGCAGTGCGGGGCGAACGAGGAGCTCGAACCCTACGAGCGAGGAGACGGGGTTTCCGGGGAGAGCGAACACGAGCGTCGCCCCCCGCGTGCCGAACGCGATTGGCTTTCCCGGCCGGACCGCGACGCCCCAGAACACCTCGTACACGCCCAGCTCCGCCGTGACGCGACGCACCAGATCGTGCTCCCCCACCGACGCCCCGCCCGTCGTGACGACCACGTCAGCCTCCAGAGCCCTCTCGAGCGCCGCTCGCAGCGCATCCTCGTCGTCGTGAACGTGCGGGAGCCGGTCCACCTGTCCCCCCGCGGAGCGAATCTGCGCGTCGAGTATCGGTCCGTTCGAGTCATAGATCTCGCCCGGCCCGAGAGACTCGCCAGGATCACGCAGCTCGCCGCCCGTGACCAGAACCGCCACCCGCGGACGGCGCGTACACCGCACCGACGGCAGCCCGGCCGCTGCGATCGCACCGAGCTGCGCGGGGCCGAGTGCGTCGCCGGCCGGGACGACGCTCCCCCCGGCAGCAACATCGCTCCCGCGCGCACGAATGTTGGCATTCTTGGCAACCGGCTGTCCCACGGCGACGGTCGTGCCCCGGTCCTCCACCCGCTCGACGGGAACGACGGCGTCGGCGCCCTCGGGCACCTCGCCGCCTGTCGATATCGCCATCGCTTCACCGGGGCCGAGCGTGCTGCGGGCCGGGCTTCCAGCGGCGATCCGAGCGGTAACTGCAAGCTCGCCGGGGGTGTCGTCCGCCCGCAGAGCGAACCCGTCCATCGACGAGCTCGGGAACGGCGGAAGGTCAAACAGCGCCACCGCCGGTGCCGCGAGCACCCTCCCGTCCGCCGCGGCCAGAGCCGTCTCCTCGGCGTCGAGCGGCTCCGCCCGGCCGAGCACGATTGCCAGCGCCTCGAACATCGTCAAGAGCTCTCGCACGGCTTACGGCGGGAGTTTCGTCCCCGGCTTTGCGGCCTTGTGGGGCTGCGCAGGCTGGGGGACGGGGCGACCCGGCTTGGGCTCCACAACCGGCGCCGGCTTTGGTACGACAAACGTCGTTGTGGGTGTGGTCGTCGTGGTCAGATCCGCCGTGTAGCCGAAGTTGCCACGCACGAACGGGCGGTAGGTCGGAAGGTTCTTCGGTTCGAGGAAGTCTCGGACGGGCTTGCCCGCCTCCGCCACCGTCATGTACGCGTGCCAGATCGGGACCGGGAACGTTGCGCCCGCGACCGAGCTTCCGTGTACCGACTCCATCGGGATCTCTCCGCCCGGGTATCCCATCCAGACCGCGGTCGAGAGACCGCGTGTGTATCCCACGAACCACGCGTCTGCGTGGTCCTCGGTCGTCCCCGTCTTGCCCGCATTCGGGTGTGTTCCGTCGCCCGACCCGTAACCCGTGCCGTAGAGGGCGTTCTGGCGAAGGATATCGGTGACTTTCCAGGCGACCCCTGCGGACAACACGCGCTTTCGCGACGGCGTGCCCCAGCCCGCCTCGTCGTCAATGCTGCCGTCCGCCAGGACGACCTTCGCGATCGCGGTCGGCTGTGTGTAGACACCGCCGGCGGAGAACGTCGCGTACGCAGCCGCCATATCGAGGGGCGACACAGCGAGCGGGCCGAGGCCGATCGAGGCGACCGGCTTCTGTGACAGGTGGACACCGAGCCGCTTCGCCATTCGCCACACGCGCTCGGGGCCGACGTCGAGCGTCAGCTGTGCGAAGACCGTGTTGTCGGAGCGGAGCGTCGCATGCGTGATCGATGTCCAGCCCGCATACGCCCCGGAGTAGGTCGTCACCCGCCACGGCTTCCCGGCCTCGTAGTCGCCGGCGCACCACGCGCTCTTCGTGCACGTGAACGGCGCGGAGAGGTAGTAGTTGTGGTCCGGGTCAATCCCCTGCTCGATCGCCGAGGCGAGCACGAACGCCTTGAAGGTCGAGCCCGCCTGGCGCGTGGACTGGGCCGCGAGGTTGAACTGGTTCGTGGTATTGCCCGGGATGACGGCCGCCATCGCACGGATCGCGCCCGTGCCGGGCTCCACCGACACGACAACCGCCGCCGGGTCGTCATGCAGGTTGAGCGTGTTGCGGATCGCCTTGCTTGCAGCCGACTGGAGTCGCGGTTCGATCGTCGTGTACACGCGCAGCCCACCTTCGCGCACGGTGTTCGCTCCGTACACGCGCTGGAGCTCGTTGATCACGTACGAGAAAAAATACGGCTCCCGGATCCGCGTGTACTCGCTCCCCGGCTTGAGACCGAGGTTGGTCGATCGCGATGCCCAGTGGTACTCGCGCTCGGTGATCACATGGCTCGTGAGCATCGCGTACAAGACCTCATTCCGCCTGACGATCGCTGCGGAGGGATTGTGCAACGGGTCGTAGTCAGAGGGTGCCTGCGGCAGGCCCGCGAGCAGGGCGGCCTGGGGGAGGTTGAGCTCGCGCGCGTGCTTCGAGAAGTAGGTCTGGGCCGCCGCCTCGACACCGTAAGCGTGATTGCCGTAGTACACGGTGTTGAGGTACTCCTGGAGGATCCTGTCCTTCGACCAGCGGTCGCTCAGCTTGATCGCGAGGCAGGCTTCCCTGATCTTCCGTTTGAAGGTTCGCTCCTTGCCGACATAGACATTGCGGACGAGCTGTTGCGTGATCGTCGAGCCGCCTTGCACGACCTTCCCGGCGCTGATGTCGCGCCAAAATGCGCGAGCGATCCCGACGTAGTCGACCCCGCCGTGCCG
The DNA here is from genome assembly GCA_963781315.1 of uncultured Actinomycetes bacterium. Lineage (GTDB taxonomy): Bacteria > Actinomycetota > Thermoleophilia > Gaiellales > Gaiellaceae > PALSA-600. The sequence continues at coordinate 191,457 of CAWAFJ010000002.1, forward strand.
GTAGAAGCGGCGGTCCTCGACAGCTACCGTCGCCGTCGGCAGCCACCGGCTGATGCGGGCGAGCCTGACCGGCTCGCGATTCCGGTCGGCGGGGATCGACCCGAGCCGCGTGCCGTCGGCGGCGTACACGAATGAGTTCTCGCCGATGTGCACAGGGCGCAGCGTGGAGAGACTGCACCCGGCGGAGAGCGCGGCGCCTGTCCCGACGGTCGCGGCCAGGATCACGGTCGCAGTCGCTGCGACGATCACCACCGCGCCGACGCCCGCACGCCGGCGGCGGCTCGCCCGCGCCCGCCGAAGTCGCCTGCGGCGCCGGGCCTCCTCCAGAAGATCGCCGCGTGTCACGTCGCCACCTCCAGCACGCCGAGCGTGCGAAGCCGCTCGTGCACGGCGAGACGAAGGTCGCTCTCTTCGCGGTCGACGTCTTGTCCGCCGACAAGGCGCCTTCGCACCGCGATGGTCGCGTTCACACCGAGCTTGGTGACGTAGACATCGGTGGCGTCTTGCTCGAGCGCACTCACAACCGCGCGGATGTCAGCCGTGAGTGGCACCTCCACCCTGACCTCCGCCACCGCACCCGGGGTGCGGATCGTTCTGTTACGAATCGTCTCCGAGGCAAGCTTCTCATTCGGAATCACGAGCATGTCGTCGTCGCGGGTGCGCATCCATGTGTAGGTGAGCCCGATCTCTTCTACAACACCGTCTGCCCCTCCTACCTCGATCTCGTCCCCGAGCCGAACTGGTTGGGTAAAAGCGATCGAGAGGCCCGCGACGAAGTTGCCGAGGGTCCGCTGAGCCGCCATGCCGATCACAAGCCCCAGCACGGCGGAGGAGGCAAGAATCGCGACGGCGATCGCGCGAACTTGCGGGATGACGAGCAGCGCGGAGAGCACGCCGACGAACACGATCGTGACCATGATCGTGCGGCGCAGAATGCGGTAGCGCGTGGCGGCCTCGGGCGTGAGGCCGCGTCGGTCGATGCGTCTGTCCACGAGCTTCGCAACCACCGCGACCAGGAGGATCATCCCGGCCGCGACCGCGAGACGCGTCCAGAGATCCCCCATCAATCCTCGCCCCAGTCGATCGGCTTGCGTCCGGCAAAGCCGGCGTCGAGGCCGTGCCACCACTCAACGGCGGCTTCCCCCAGCTGCCAGCAGAGCAGGACGCTCTCGCCCTCCCGAACGGCGGGGAAATCGAGAAGACCGGCGTCCGGATCCTTCACCCAGACACCAATCGCGATGAGCTGCGCAAGGCAGCCCTCGAGCTCGGCGGCCGCAGCCGCAAACTCATCTGTTCTCGCCTCGGTCACGGCGTATCCGCTCCCGTTCCCAGCAACGAGCTCGGCGACCTGGTGTTGCCCGCCCTCGAGCTCCCGAAGCCGCGCACGCGCGACCACCATGCGTTCGGCGAGAGAACGCACCTCCGGAAGGGCGCTGTTAGCCTCGGCAGGAGTGAAGGTCTGGGCCACGGCGGCGGTGCACCATCTTAGGTGCGAACTGTGACGAACAGGGCGCGGCTTGCCCTCTGGTTGACGCTCGTCGGGTTCATGATCGCAGTCGAGTACGCGGCTCGGCTCGGCGGCGGGACTCCCGACCGGGAGGTGCTCTACCGCTACTCGACGGCCGCCGGCTCGGCCATCGTCTACGGGTTCCTGCTCCTGATGGTGCTCGGGATCTCCGGCTGGAGTCGCGAGCTGCTTGCACTGCGGCGGCCGATCTCGTGGCCCAAGGCGGCCGGATTGATGGCGGCGCTCCTCGTCGGAGTCTTCGTCGTGATCGCCGCCCTCGAAACGGTACTTCACGGAGGCCGCGAGCAAGGCCTGACACCGTCGGGCTGGGAGCCGAGCCACGCGGGCGCATACGCCGCCAACTTCATCGTGATCGCAGTCGTCGCCCCCGTGGTCGAGGAGCTGATGTTCCGCGGGCTCGGCTACTCGCTGCTCGAGCGGTTCGGCGTCTGGCCTGCAATCGTCACCGTGGGCGCCACCTTCGCGCTCGCCCACGGTCTCTTCAAGGCCTTTCCGGAGCTGCTGCTCTTCGGATGCGCGCTCGCCTGGCTACGCGCGAAGACCACGAGCGTCTATCCCGGGATGCTGCTCCATTCGGCGTTCAACTCCATCGCGCTCGCGGTGGCCGTCACGGTGCACCACTAGATGTTGGCGGAGGCTGCGCCTACGAGGGCTGCGGTTCGTCCTCGTCCTCTTCTTCGATCTCGAGCAACTCGCCGCCCTCATCCTCCTCGGCCGCGAAGTCCTCGGCCGAGACCTCGTCGAGGAAGCGCCTGAACTCGTCGACGATCTCCTCCTCGTTCACGTCGTCCCCTTCGATCTCGATCGCCGACTCCTCGATTACCGAGTCCGCGGCGAAGATCGGGACTCCGGCTCGGATCGCGACCGCGATCGCGTCGGAAGAGCGCGAGTCGATGTCGTGCTCGGAGTCGCCCTGTTTCACGGTGATCGACGCGTGGAATGTGTTTTCGCGAAGCTCGGTGACGGTCACGCGCACGACCTCGACCCCGAGCTCCTCGAGCATGTTCACGAGCAGGTCATGCGTGAGGGGCCGCGCCGGGCTTGGCCCGTGGAGCTTCGTCAGGATGGAGTTCGCCTCGCTCGTACCGACCCAGATCGGGAGGAACTTGCTTCCGTCAGCGGTCTTGAGCAAGACGATCGGCTGCTTGCCGACCAGGTCGTAGGAGACGCCGTAGATGACCATCTCCGTCATCTCGTCTTAGAGTATCCACGTGCCTCGGCTCTACGCGCCGGCGCTACACTCCCCGGCGCGGGCGATTAGCTCAGTTGGTTAGAGCGCCGCTCTGATAAGGCGGAGGTCCGTGGTTCGAATCCACGATCGCCCATGCCCCGCGCCTTCGTCTAGAACGACTCGAGGCGCCCGGCCAGTTCCTCGAGGTCGTGCTCGTCGCCGTAGGCGAGCTCGATGCGCCCCGGGGCCACCCGCGCTTCGATTCCGGTTATCCGACGGAGCTCCTCGCGCACCCGGGCCGCGAGCGCTGGGTCGACAGCCGACTTCGTTCTCGGCTTCGTACGCGCGCCCGACCAGCGCGCCGCACGCTCGGCCGCCCGGACCGACATTCCTTGCGAGACGATTTTCCGGGCGAGGCGGCGGCGGCTGGTCTGGTCTGGAACTGCGAGCACCGCCCGCGCGTGACCCTCCGAGAGTTCACCCCGCTCGACCATCGCAAGCACGTCGTCCGGCAACTCGAGCAACCGTGTCTTGTTCGACACGGCCGGCTTCGACCGGCCAACACGCTCCGACACGTCGCCGAGCGAAAGCTCGAACTCGTCCATGAGCAGTGCGTAGCCCCGCGCTTCCTCAACCGGTGACAGATCCTCGCGCGCAACATTCTCGACGAGGCCGAGCAGCAGCGTCTCTCGGTCGTCCGCCTCACGGATCACCGCAGGCACCGTCGGAATGCCCGCCTCACGAGCCGCGCGCCAGCGGCGCTCCCCTGCGATCAGCTCGTAGCCACCCTCCGGCCGAGATCGCAGCACGACCGGCTGCACGACGCCCTGCGCCCGGATCGAGTCGGCCAGGCCGGCAGTCGCCTCATGGTCGAAGCGCTTCCGAGGCTGGCGCGGGTTCGCGTGAATCTGCTCGACTGCCACGTGCGCGAGCTCTGGGGTGTCGGCGCCTCCGATCAGGACCTCGAAACCACGGCCGAGGCCGCGACGCGGGGCGCCGCCGTTCAGTCCGCTGTCAACGACGTTCGACAAGCTCCATCGCCACCTTCCAGTAGGCCTCGGCGCCTCGCGAGCGCCGGTCGTAGTGCGTGAGGGGAAGGCCGTGGCTCGGGGCTTCTGCAACGCGCACCCCTCGCGGTACGACCGTGCGAAAAACGAGATCGCCGAAGTGTCGACGCACCTCGTGTTCGACTTCGGCCGAGAGCTTCGTCCGAGCGTCGCTCATCGTGATCAAGACGCCGGCAATCGCGAGGCCGGGGTTCAGCCGGCCTCGCACGAGGTTGATCGAGTGCACGAGTTGGGCGAGCCCCTCGAGCGCGTAGTACTCGGCCTGGACCGGCACGACGACGCGATCCGACGCAGCGAGGGCGTTCACGGTCAGCGGCCCGAGCGACGGCGGGCAGTCGAGCAGAACGAAGTCGAACCCATTCGCGCCGGCCAGAGCGTCGACGAGGTACCGGTCGCCGTCGTCACGCCTGGCCAACTCGACAGCCGCTCCGGCCAATTCAGGCCGAGACGGGACGAGGTAGAGATTTGCGAACGCCGTCGGCTTGGCGAGCTCCGCGAGCGGCGCACCGTCGAGAAGGTCGTAGCTCGAGGTTCCGTTCGCACGCATGCCGAGCCCGGATGTGGCATTCGCCTGCGGGTCGAGATCGACGACGAGAGCGCGCTGGCCGGCCTCGGCGAGGCACGCGGCCACGTTGATCGTCGTGGTTGTCTTGCCGACCCCGCCCTTCTGGTTCGCAAACGCGTAAACCCTGCCGGTTCCACGAACTCCCAACACAACGGGATTCTCCCGGCAGGCTCGGATGGTGCTCTCTTGCGCGGCTACCCGAGCGGGCGTTTTCTTGCGATCCCCGGCCGGCGCGGAAAGCCTTCCGGGGTGGGGCCGGTCTTGCGAAGGATGAGCAGCCCATCCCGCTCGTCGGCGAGCGTGCCCCCCACCAGGTTCGCCACCGCCGCGACGCGTGCGGACTCTGCCGTCTTGCCAACCCACAGCACGACGACTCCGCCCTCGCGCACCAATGGCAGGCACCACTCAGCCGCGACGTGGGGCGGCGCGAGCGCCTTGGCAACCGCAGCAGCGGCCCAGTCGGTCGGCTGATCCTCCGCACGTCCCCACACGACACGCGCGTTCGGCGGCGACCACTTCTCGAGAAAGTCGCACTTGCGGCGCTCCGCCTCGAGCAAAACGAACTCGGCGTCGGGCAACGCATGCGCGAGCGGGATGCCCGGCGCACCGCCGCCCGAGCCGACGTCGACGACAGGGCCGGGCGTACCGCGCAGAAGCTCCACTGCGCGCAGCGAGTCGGCGAGCAGGCGATCTCGTGCGGCCCGAAGCGTCAGCGTCGTCAGACCCGGTGTTCCGACGACGGCGTGAAGCCACTCTTCAGACGACGCTGACAACGACGTACCGATGCGGCTCTTCTCCCTCGCTCCCCGTCTCCACCCCGCCGTACTCCTTCAAGCTCTCGTGAACGACTCGCCGCTCGGCGGGCGTCATCGGCTCGAGCTCGACGCGCACCCGCGTGCGAACCGCTTCCTCAGCTGCGCGGAGGGCGATCGCCTCGATCGTTCGCCTGCGCCGCTCGCGATACCCCTCCGCGTCGATCACGACGTCCTTGCGCTCAGCGGCGCGCGCGAGCATCGCGCTCGCGATCGTCTGCACCGCGTCGATCGTCTGGCCGTGCTTCCCGATGAGGAGACCCAGATCGCCATCGGAGCAGATCGCGTGCGAGAGCTCCCTCGGACTCGGCCACGTCGACCCTGCAGCGAATCCCCAGTGCGGCAGTCACATGCTCGAGCAGAAGCCTGACACGGGCCGCGTCGGGAGACTCGTCGATGGGGGCCGCCGCCGTGGTACGCATCGTCTCGATCGCAGCAGCGCTTGCGAGAACGCGTGCCGGTGTGGCGCCGACGCCCAGCAGACCCCGTTCTCCCTCCGCCACGACCTGGAAGCGCACGGCGGCCTTGTCGATCCCCGGCGCAAGGCGCTCGAGCTCGCGCAGCGCGTTCCACTTCGCCTCGCCGACGGTTTCGCCGGTCGCTTCGACGGTCACCTCGTCGCTCATTTGCGGCCGCCGCCTCGCTTCCGCTTCACGCGCCGGGGCTGCGTCGACGCCTTCGGGGCCGGCTTGACGGCGGCGGCCGGAACGGCGCCGGCTCCGCGCGGGCGCTGCCGGCGCCGGACGCGCGAGCGTGCGCTTGGGCCAGGCCGGCGCAGGCGTCTTCGGCACGAGGCGCCGCGTGACCAGGCCCTGGCCGACCGTCCACAGGTTCGTCGTCACCCAGTAGAGGACGAGCCCGGCCGGGAAGTTCGCGATCACCGTGATGAAGATCAGCGGGACGATCATCATGATCGTCCGCTGCGTCTTGTCCATCGTCGCCGACATGAAGTAGGTCGAGAGCACCTGGCTGCTGGCGTAGATCACGAGCAGCACGTAGCCCGACCAGTGCGAGTTCGCCTTCGCGCTGATGTCCGGGACGACGTGCAGCCACGAGAGCGAGCCCGAATGGAGCGTGCTTCGTGAAATGCCGGCAGCACGAGGTAGAGCGAGATGAAGACCGGGAACTGCGCCAGGAGCGGCAGGCACGACGCGGCCGGGTTGATGTGGTTCTCCTTGTAGAACTTCATCAGCTCTTCGTTCAGCTTCTGGCGGTCGCCCTTGTACTTGCGCTGGATCTCCTTCATCTCCGGCGCGTGCGTCTGCATCGACTGCATCGAGTGGATCTGGCGCACCGTCAGCGGCACGAGCAGGATCCGGACGGCGATCGTGGTCGCGACGATCGCCCACGCCCACGGCAGGAGGAGGTTGTAGTGGAAGCGCTCGAGCAGCCAGCAGGACGGCGTCCTCGAGCGGCTGCAGGATGCTGCTGATCCCGAAGACGATCACGCGTAGTCCACTCCTCCGCGCGACCACGGGTTGCAGCGCAGGATGCGCCAGGCCGCCTTGAGACCGGCCGCGCACCAGACCGTGCTTGCGCACCGCGTCGCGAGGCGTACTGCGAGCAGCTCGGGTGGTACTTGCAGGTCGGCGCGCCCGCGACACCCGGGCCGTGGAAGAACGAGCGGAAGACGAGACTCAGTAGCTTCACGAAGCAGCCTCGAGGCCAGTCGGCGGGGCCTCTTGGCCCGGCTGCGGCGGCTCGGGTCCACCGACAGCGGTGGCCCGCAGCCCCGCAGCTCCCAGCACCTCGTCGACGCGCTCGGCGAGCCACTCGTGCCCGCGGGTCTCCGGCGGCCTCCGGCAGGCCGGCACGCACGACGAGGACGTAGTCGTTCAGTGCGGGCGATCGACTCGGCGTCGAGGCGCGACGCGCCAGATCTCGCGCAGCTGCCGCTTGATGCGGTTGCGAACGACAGAGTTCCCGACCGCTTTCGGCACGGCGAGGCCGAGACGCGGTTCACCCGGCTCGGCTGGCCTCGTGAACCAGTAGAGGGTCAGAAACCGCGTCGACACCGAGCGGCCATGCCGGTAGACGGCGTCGAAGTCGCGGGAGCGAGAGAGGCGGTGCTTGCGCTGCACGCGGGCACGCTCACTAAGCCGAGAGACGCTTGCGCCCCTTGGCGCGGCGCCGCTTCAGGATCGACACGGCCGGCGCGCGTGGACATGCGGGCGCGGAAGCCATGCTTCCGCTTCCGCCTGCGCACGTTCGGCTGATAGGTCCGCTTCATAACTCGAAAGAGATGCAAAGAGCCGGTGAATCCCGGCGGCGAGAGCGAAGAGTATAGACGGACCAATTCGAGACGACGTTGTCCACAGGCCGTTCGGCAGCGAAAAGGCGTGGAAAGTGCGGGCGAAATGTCGAGCCGGTGACACGACTGTCCACAGCTGTGGAGAGTCGTGTGGAGTGGTGTTTTTCCCTGCAAAACAGCGGGTTTTTTGGGCTGTTGGTGCGCTCGGATTTCCCTCGTTGAGCGGTCCTGAGACGCTGCTATTGTCGCCCGCGCGCGCGGCACCTTCCGAGTCGAGGAGCAGGCAGACAGCGTGGAGCACCAGAGCGAGCTGACGGCGGAAAGCCTCTGGCAGGACGTGTCCGCTCGTTTGCGCGGAGCGCTCTAACGACACGACCTTTCGGAACTGGTTCAGCGAGGTCGGCGGCGTCTCGACGTCGACGACGACACGTTCGTGCTCGCCGTCCCGAACGACTTCACGCGCGAGTGGATCGAGGGCCATTTCCTCGAGCTGATCCGCGCGGCCGTCAAGGACGCGACCGGCGGCGAGCGCCGGATCCAGCTCGCGGTCGAGCCCGGCAGCACGTCCGGCCCGCCTGCGCCGGCGCGCCGCTCTCGCGCCCGCGGCCGGCGTCCGCCCCGCGGTCGGAGATGGGCAGCATCAACCCCAAGTACACCTTCGACTCGTTCGTGATCGGGTCGTCGAACCGGTTTGCCCATGCGGCGGCGCTCGCCGTGGCGGAGGCGCCGGCCCAGGCCTACAACCCGCTCTTCATCTACGGGTACACCGGGCTCGGCAAGACCCACCTCCTGCACGCGGTCGCGAACTACGTCGGGCGGCACGCGGCCGAACATGACGGTGCGCTACGTCACCTCGGAGACGTTCGTGAACGACTTCATCAACAGCCTCCGGGACAAGCGCATCGAGGGCTTCAAGCAGCGCTACCGCACCTACGACGTGCTGCTGATCGACGACGTGCAGTTCTTCGAGCACAAGGAGCGGATCCAGGAAGAGTTCTTCCACACGTTCAACTCGCTGCACGAGGCGGGCCGGCAGATCGTCATGAGCTCCGACAGGCCGCCCCGCGACATCGCCACGCTCGAAGCGCGGCTGCGATCTCGCTTCGAGTGGGGATTGATCACCGACATCCAGCCGCCCGACCTCGAGACGCGCATCGCGATCCTCCGCCGAAAGGTGAAGTACGACGGGATCGACGTCGACGACGCGGAGGTGTCTGACGTTCATCGCGAGCAGGGTCTCGACGAACATTCGCGAGCTCGAGGGGGCGCTCACGCGGGTCGTCGCGTTCTCCTCCCTCACCGGCCGCCGCATGGACGTTGAACTCGCCCAGGACGTGCTCCGGGACGTGTCTTCCCGCAGGGCGAGGCCGCCGCCGTCTCGATCGACAAGATCCAGGAGCTCGTCTGCGAGCGGTTCAGCGTGAGCAGGACCGAGTTGACCGGCGACCGCCGCTCCCAGAACATCGTCTACCCGCGGCAGGTCGCGATGTACCTCTCGCGCGAGCTCACAGACTCGTCGCTCCCGAAGATCGGCAAGGAGTTCGGGGGTCGCGACCACACGACTGTGATCCACGCCACGTCGAAGATCGCCCGCCTGATCCGTGAGGACAGGTCTGTGTACAACCTCGTTCAGGAACTCACAGCTCGCGTGAAACAGGCGCGATGACCGCGGCGCCTGTTCGAGCTCGCGGTGTTGTCCACCATCCGCACCCACAGCGAGAATGGCTTCCCCGCACGGCTTCCGGTCGTTGTCCCCGCTCTTCGGTTCTCTATGTACTACGACGGTCTTTTAATTCCATGATTGACTCAGACGTAATGGTTGACACAGGGTTGAAAGTCACGGTCTCGCGAGATCTCCTCGTCGAGAAGCTCTCGCTCGTCTCGAGGGCGTTGTCGAGCCGCACGGCGGTGCTCGTGCTCGGCGGAATCCAGCTGCGTGTCTCCGGCGAGCAACTTCATCTCGCCGCGACAGACATGGAGTTGTCGCTTGCGCACGTCGCTGGACGCTGACGCGGGTGCGGAAGGCGAGGTTGTCGTGCCGGGACGGCTTCTCCTCGACGTCGCTCGCTCGCTGCCCGCCGGCGGACGTGGTGATCGAGCACCTAACGGCTGAATCCCTGGTTTCCGTCACCTGTGGCTCTGCGAGTTACAAGATCCACACGTACTCAACCGAGGACTTTCCGCGGCTGCCCGAGATCGACACAGCACACCTCCACGTAGTCGACCGCGATGCCCTCGTCGACACGGTCGCACGGGTTGGGCGATCGGCGTCCCGTGACGAGAGCAGACCCGTCCTGACGGGCATCCTGGTTCGCTTCGAGCCCGGGAAGATCGTCATGGCGGCCACAGACTCATACCGGCTGGCGGTCAAAGAGACCCCTTTGGAAGGCGCGTTTCCGGAGCTGGAGGCGATCATTCCGTCTCGAGCGCTGCAGGAGCTGTCTCGAATCACCGGTGCGTCGGAGGATCTCCAGCTTGGCGTCTTCGACAACCACGTGGTTTTCGGCGGTAACGACACCTGGCTTACCACCCGCCGGATCGACGGACAGTTCCCGAATTACCGCCAGCTTCTCCCGGAGCAGTTCGAGCACGAGCTCGAACTGCCTCGCGAGGAGCTGCTCGAGGTCGTCCGCCGGGTCTCGGTGATGGCGCAACGCAACTCGCCGCTCCGGCTGCGGTTTGCAGCTGGAGAGCTGACGATCTCGGCACAAACCCAGGACGTCGGAGAGGCGCACGAGTCCCTGCCCGCCGCGTATGAGGCAGATACGTTGGAGATCGGTTTCAACGCCGAGTTCTTGCGCGACGGCCTCGAATCGGTGGACTCCTCAACCGTGATGTTCAAGCTGATCAGCCCGCTACGTCCGGCGGTGCTGCAGGGCGAGACGACGGACTACACGTATCTGCTCATGCCGATCCGGCTTGCAGGCTGATCGTCGACGACGTCACGCTGAGGAACTACCGCTCGTACGCCTCGCTCGAACTGGGGCCTCTTGCCCGGAATCATCCTGGTTGTGGGTGAGAACGGAACAGGCAAGACGAACCTGCTCGAATCCCTTCACGTCGGGACGCAGGGCTTCTCGCCACGCACGCGCTCCGAGGGCCAACTCGTGCGATTCGGCGAGCAGGAGGCTTTGCTCTCGCTCAGCGTGGTTCGTTCGACGGTGCGACACACGGTGACGGTGAGGTTTGCGGTGGGCGCTGGGAAGGAGGCGGAGCTCGACGGCGCGCGCCTGCTGTCCGCAGAGTTCCTGCGCCGCTCGTTTCCAGCATTGGTCTTCACGCCGGACCGTCTCGCAGTGGTGAAGGGCGGTCCCGCAGCACGCCGCGCCTATTTCGACCGAACTGCGGGCCGGCTGTTCCCGTCTCGCCTCGCAGCGCCCCAGGACTACATGGCAGCGCTCGCGCAACGAAACGCGGCACTGCGTCGCATCCAGCTCGGGTTCTCGGGGCGCGATGCATTGGACCCGTGGACAGAGCAGGTCGCGGCCCTCGCCGCGAGGCTCGTCGAGCTGCGGCGCGAGACCGTCGGCGGCGCTCCAGCCGCGCTTCGTCGAGCGCGCGGACGAACTCGGCCTGGCCGGCGGGAGACTTTCTATACGACGCCGAGCCCCCGTCGGTCGCGGAGCTCGATGCCCGGGTCGACCGAGATGTGGCGCGAGGCGCGACGAGCCTCGGCCCGCACCTCGACGACGTGCTGATCGCGGCCGGCGACCGCGACCTGCGGAGATTCGGCTCCCAGGGCGAGCAGCGGCTCGCGGTTCTCTCGCTCTTGCTCGCTGAGAGCGAGTTGCTCGACTGCGAGCCTCTCCTGCTTCTCGACGATGTGCTGTCGGAGCTCGACCCTCGCCGCCGCGCGGTGCTGGCCGGCCGGGTTGCGGAGATGGGCCAGGTCGTGATCACCGCAACGCAGCGATCGGCGTTCCCACTCGAGCCGGCGCAGGTGGTGGAGGTCACCCCTGGACAGGCTCGGTAACGAGGTTCGCGCCGAGCTGGCGCGGTTCGGGCCGGAGGGCGGTCTGGCCGACGTGGTCGACCGCTGGGCAGAGGCAGTTGGCGCGGCGATCGCACGGAATGCGTGGCCTTCGCGGGTGGGCCGCGACGGGACGCTGCACGTCGCCACCGCAGACTCCACCTGGGCGTTCGAGCTGACCCATCGCTCGCTCGACATCGCCTCACGGCTCGGCGTTCCGAAGGTGCGATTCGCTCCCGGCCCCCTTCCAGAGGAGGGGGCTCAAATAGCGCCGCCAGAGCCGGCCAGGCCGTCGGCAGAGCATGAACGAGCCGCAGCCGAGATCGCCGCCGCCATCACCGACGAAAACCTGCGCAAAAGTGTGCAAAAAGCGGTGAGTTTGAGCCTCGCCAGGCCCACCTCAGACCGCCCGGTCTGATACACTTGTCTCGCCCTGTAAAACACCTGTTTTGCAGGGATTTTCTCTATGGCGAAATCTCCCGCGAAGGCATCCTACTCCGCGAAGGACATCACGGTCCTCGAGGGGCTCGAGCCTGTCCGGCTTCGGCCGGGCATGTACATCGGCTCGACAGGATTTCGAGGGCTACACCACCTGGTGTACGAGGTGGTCGACAACGCGGTCGACGAGGCCATGGCGGGGTTCAACGAGTCGGTCGACGTGACGATCCACCCCGACAACTCGATCACCGTGCGCGACCGAGGTCGCGGCATCCCGGTGGATGTGATGCCCGACAGCGGCCTCTCGGCGCTTACCGTCGTGCTGACGAAACTCCATGCCGGCGGCAAGTTCGGTGGTGACGGCTACAAGGTCTCCGGCGGGCTGCACGGTGTCGGCGTCTCGGTCGTCAATGCGCTCTCCGAGTGGCTCGTGGCGGAGGTTGAGCGCGATGGCAAGGTCTACCGCCAAGAGTTCGCTCGCGGCGTTCCGCAAGGCGACGTGGCGGAGCCCGGCACGGCGAGCGGGACCGGGACGACGATCTCATTCCTGCCGGATGCGGAGATCTTCGAAGAGACCGAGTTCTCGGCACAGACTCTTGCCCAGCGCCTGCGCGAGACTGCGTTCCTCACCCGTGGGCTGCGGATCGCGCTCAGCGACGAGCGGGCGGGCGGGGAGCACGTCGAGTTTCACTACGAAGGCGGAATCCGGGACTTCGTTGCGTACGTGAACGACGCCAAGGACCCCGTGCATCGCCACATCGCGTACTTCGAGAACGAGACTTCCGCCGGGCACGTCGAGGTTGCGATGCAGTGGAACACGTCGTACCAGGATTCCGTCTTCTCGTTCGCCAACAACATCAACACGATCGAAGGCGGCACCCACATGCAGGGGTTTCGCTCGGCGCTCACGCGGACGCTGAACAAGTACGCCCGCGACAAGGGGTTGCTCAAGGAGAAGGAGGACAACCTCGAAGGCGAGGACGTGCGCGAGGGTCTTGCCGCCGTGATTTCCGTAAAGCTGCAGAACCCGCAGTTCGAGGGCCAGACGAAATCGAAGCTGGGCAATCCCGCGATCGCCGGACTCGTCGAGTCCACCGTCAACGCGAAGCTCGCCGAGTACCTCGAGGAGAACCCGACAGACGCCCGGCAGATCGTCAACAAGGCGATCGGCGCGTCCCGGGCGCGTCTCGCGGCCCGGAAGGCACGCGAGTTGACGAGGCGCAAGTCGGCGCTCGAAAGCATGGCGCTTCCCGGCAAGCTCGCGGACTGCTCGATCAACGACCCGGAATCGGCCGAGCTGTTCATCGTTGAGGGCGACTCGGCCGGCGGGTCGGCAAAGATGGGCCGTGACCGCTCGTACCAGGCGATCCTGCCGTTGCGCGGGAAGATCATCAACTCGGAGAAGAACCGGATCAACAAGGTTCTCTCCAACAACGAGATCCAGGCGATGATCACCGCGATCGGAACGGGTCTCGGCGATGAGTTCGACCTCGAGAAGCTCCGCTACCACCGCGTGATCGTGATGACGGACGCCGATGTCGACGGCTCCCACATTCGCACCCTGATCCTCACCTTCCTCTACCGGCAGATGCCCGCTCTCATCGACGGCGGCCACGTCTACATCGCGGTGCCTCCGCTCTACAAGATCAAGCTCGGCAGCCAGGAGTTCTACTTCGAGAAGGACTCGCAGCTCGAGGATCTACTCGCGCGGGAGCGTATTCCGCAAGTGGAGATCACCTCGCGCGACGGCGCCGAGGTCAAGCTCACCGAGGCGAAGTGGGGCCGGTTCGCGAAGGAGCTCGCGCAGTACGAAGGCTATTCCGCACGGCTGCGCTCCGACTTCGGGCCTGCCGCGTCCGAGCTCATGCTCCAGCACCGCCTGGTCGAGTACGAGATCGAGAGCCCATCCGACATCCAGGCGGCACTCACGGAGATCGCTCCGAACGGCTACGAACTGACCGTAATCGATCAGGACTCGGAATCGTTCCGCATCCGGCTCGTGGAGACAGAGACGAGTGCGGCGCGGAACATCAGCGTCCCCGTCGAACTGCTCGGCTCGCCGATCTACGCTCACCTTCGCCGTGCCTACGCGCGGCTCGTCGAGCTCGCCGGACTGCCACCCTTCACCGTGCAGGTCGGGAAGGAGGTCGAGATCGCGGAAACCTTTGACGCGCTCCGGGCGAGAGTGCTCGACGCGGCCAAGCAAGGAATCCACGTTTCGCGCTTCAAGGGCCTCGGCGAGATGAATGCCGAGCAGCTCTGGGAGACGACCATGGATCCGTCGAAGCGCCTGCTGATACGTGTCGACGTCGAAGACGCGCACGCGGCCGACCGGCTCTTCTCGATGCTCATGGGAGACGCTGTCGAGCCACGCCGTCAGTTCATCGAGCAGAACGCCAAGGACGTGAAGTTCCTGGATGTCTGAGGTCGAGACCGGAGCGCTTGGCCCGGGCCGGATCGAGCCGCGGGAGCTCGAGCAGGAGATGCGCTCGAGCTACTTGGACTACGCGATGTCGGTCATCGTCGGCCGCGCGTTGCCGGATGTCCGCGACGGCCTGAAGCCGGTCCACCGCCGTGTGCTCTACTCGATGTGGACGAATGGGAACCGGCCCGGCCGGCCCTACGTCAAGTGCGCGAACATCGTCGGGTACGTGATGGGTAACCACCACCCGCACGGCGACTCCGCTATCTACGACACGCTCGTCCGCATGGCGCAGCCGTTTTCGCTGCGCTATCCACTGGTGGACGGACAAGGCAATTTCGGCTCGATCGACGACGACCCGGCCGCAGCGATGCGCTACACGGAGGGCCGCCTCGCACGTCTTGCCGAGGAAATGCTCCGCGAACTCGAGTCGGACACCGTCGACTTCGGCCCGAACTACGACGAGAGCAAGCGCGAGCCGCTTGTCCTGCCGGCGCGGTTCCCGAACCTGCTCGTGAACGGCTCGTCCGGGATCGCTGTCGGGATGGCGACGAACATGCCGCCCCACAACCTCGCCGAGACGATCGACGCGGTCGTGACCTTGATCGACAATCCGGAGGCTAACGTCGAGGACCTGATGAAGCATGTGAAGGGGCCGGACTTCCCGACCGGGGCGATCATCGTCGGTCGCGCCGGTATCCGCGACGCCTATCGAACGGGCCGCGGCCGCATCGTCATGCGCGCCCGTGCTCACATCGAGGAGCTGCGCGGCGGCAAGAGCGCGATCATCGTCAGCGAGCTCCCTTACGGGGTGCGCAAGGGCGGCGAGAACGGTGTGATCAAGAAGATCGCAGACCTCGTCCACGAGAAGGTCCTGACGGAGATCTCGGACCTCGCCGATCACAGCGACCGGTCGGGAATGCGCATTCAGATCGAGCTCAAGAGGGACGCTGTTCCGCAAGTCGCGCTCAACAAGCTTTTCAAGCACACGGGCCTCCAGACGAGCTTCGGCTACAACGCTGTCGCTCTGGTCGGCGGCATTCCGCGAACGCTTTCGCTCCTGGAGCTCGTCACGCACTACCTCGACTTCCAGCGCGAGATCGTCACACGCCGCTCCAAGCACGAGCTGCGTCAGGCCGAAAAGCGGGCGCATGTCCTTCAGGGCTACCTGATCGCCCTCGACAACCTCGACGCCGTGATCGCGTTGATTCGCGCCGCAAACGACACCGAGGAAGCTCGCGCGGGACTCATGGAACAGTTCGCGCTCAGCGAGATCCAGGCCTCGGCGATTCTCGAGATGCGGCTCGCGCGCCTCACAGGACTGGCCCGCAAGGAGGTCGAGGACGAGCACAGCGACCTTCAGGAGCGGATTGGGGAACTGCGTGCGCTGCTTTCCGACGAGGCGAAGATCGACGCGTTGATCCGTGAGGAACTGCTCGAGCTGAAGACGATCTACGGCCGTGGCGACGACCGGCGCAGCGAGATCATCGCCGCTGAGGAGGGCCTTGAGCTCGAGGACATGATCGCGGAGGAAGACATGGTGATCGCGATCACGCGGTCGGGTTACATCAAGCGCTTGCCTGTTACCGCCTACCGGGAGCAGCGCCGCGGCGGGATCGGCGTGATGGGCATGGATCTCAAGGACGACGACTACATCGAGCACCTGTTCGTGGCCTCGACACACGATTTCGTCCTCTTCTTCACCTCGGTCGGGAAGGTCTACCGGCTCAAGGTGCACGAGCTCCCGTTGGGCTCGCGCCAGTCGAAGGGCCGGGCAATCGTCAACCTCCTGCCGTTCAGACAGGGCGAGCAGGTGCGGGCCGTCATCCAGACACGCAGCTTCGAGGAGGCCGAATACCTTCTCTTCGCGACGAAGAACGGGGTGGTGAAGAAGACGAAGCTTGCCGCATACAACACGCCGCTCAAGGCCGACGGGATCATCGCGATCAAGATGCGCGAGGGAGACGAGTTGATCGGCGTCCGCCACTCGACGGGCGACGACGACATCCTGATGGTCTCGCGCAAAGGCCAGGCGATTCGCTTTTCCGAGCGGGACGTGCGAGCCATGGGACGCGACGCTTCAGGTGTCCAAGGGATGCGGCTGAGGGCGGGCGACGAGGTGATCTCTGTCGCGATCGCCGCCCCCGACGCCGACCTGCTCGTCGTCACCGAGAACGGGTTCGGCAAGCGCACCCGCGTCTCCGAGTATCCGAAGAAGGGGCGTGGCGGGCTCGGCGTCAAGACGGTGCAGCTGACCGAAGCTCGAGGCCACCTCGTCGGTGCCCGCGTCGTCCGCGACGGCTACCAGGTGATGCTGATCTCCACCGGCGGCACGGTGATCAAGATGCCGGTGGAGGACGTGAAGCGGCTCGGCCGCGCGACACAGGGCGTGATCGTGATGCGGCTGCGTGAGCGGGAGGGCGAGATCGTCTCGTCGCTCGCGCCGGTGATCGAGTCGGGTGACGAGCCCGGCGGAGTCGAGGCGGTCGGCCCACCCGGCGCCCCCTTCGACGGCGATCTCGCCGCGGAGTTCGAAGTCGATTCGGACGATGGAGAGCCGGAGGCGGATGCCGAGCCGGACGACGAGGTCGAGCCCGACTTGGACTAGCGGCCCCTGCGAGCTAGCTCGGTCGGTCCTCTTTCTTCGGCAGGAAGGCCGAGATGACGTCGACCGGTGCGGGGAAGACGATTGTCGTCGACGCCGAGGGGCCGAGCTCGAGCAGGGTTTGGAGGTAGCGAAGCTGGAGAGCGACGGGGTGATCCTCGATCACGAGCGCCGCGTCCTTCAACCGTTCCGATGCTTGGAATTCGCCCTCGGCGTTGATCACCTTCGCGCGCCGCTCGCGCTCGGCCTCGGCCTGACGCGCCATCGCCCTCTGCATCCCCTGCGGGATCTCGACGTCCTTCACCTCGACCACGCTGACCTTGATACCCCACGGCGCCGTCTGCTCGTCGATGATCCCCTGGAGGATCGTGTTGATCTTCACGCGCTCCGACAGGAGCTCGTCGAGGGAATGCTGGCCGAGCACGGAGCGGAGCGTCGTCTGAGCGATCTGCTGCGTCGCGACCATGTAGTTCTCGATCTGGACGATTGCGGATTTCGGGTCGACGATCCGGAAGTACGCGACGGCGTTCACGCGTACCGGCACGTTGTCCTTGGTGATCACCTCCTGGGGCGGAATCACGAGCGTGACCGTGCGCAGGTCGACCTTGACCATCCGGTCGATGACTGGGATCAGGATGAAAAGGCCGGGGCCCTTCGGCTCCGGCAGCAGGCGGCCCAGCCGGAAGATGATTCCGCGCTCGTACTCGCGCGCGACCTTGATCGCGCCGATCAGGAAGAGCAGCAGCAGGAAGAGGACGACGGCGAGCGCGACGAGTGCGGCTGACATACCGAGACTCTAGATCGGATGCACGCGCAGGGTGAGACCGTCGAGGGCGTCGACCTCGACCCGCTGGCCCTCGGCGAGCGGTTCGGGCGAGCGAGCCTGCCACAGCTCCCCGTGGACGAACACGAGCCCGCCCTCACGGACGATGCCTTCCATGCCGACGATCTCCTCAGGTCCGACTGCAACGGGTACGCGCCGAACCGCGACTGCCTTTCTGATCGCGATCGCCCACGCGCCGCCGATGACGATGGTGACGGCGAGGACCAGCCCCGGGGAGGTGTGGTAGGGGGCCGGCGCGTTGTGGAACAGCGTCAGCAGGCCTACGGTCATCGAGATCAGTCCGGCGACCGTTAGGGCCCCGTGTGTGGTCACCAGGGCATCGACCACGAGTAAGCCCGCGCCGAGCAGGACCAGCCCGAGCCCGGCCCAGGAGAGCGGTAGAACCGAAAATCCGAAGAGCGCGGTCAGCAGTGCGACCCCACCGAGGGCACCGGGCAGGACGACTCCGGGGTGGAAGATCTCGTAGCCGATGCCAGCGAGGCCGGCGAGAAAGAGCAAGCCGATGATGTTCGGGTCGATGAGGGCTGAAAGGAAGCGGGTGAAGAATCCCGGCCGCGCGTCCGCGATCGTCGCGCCCGCGAGGTGCAGCGTAAACGAGCGGCCGGGGCCCTTTGTCCGGTAGCCGTCCGCCTTGGTGAGCAGCGCCGGGAGATTCGGCGCCAGCATGTCGATCACGTTCATCTTCAGCGCTTCGGTCTCGGTGAGGTTCGAGGCCTTGCGCACCGCGAGATCGGCCCACTGCTCGTTGCGCCCATGACTCTTCGCCAGCGATCGCAGCGAGGCCGCCGCGTCGTTGATCACCTTCCGACGCAGGTCGGAGCCGATATTGGCGCCGTTGCCGTTGATCGGGGTCGACGAGCCGATGTTGGTCGCCGACTCCATCGCAAGCAGGTCGGCGGCCTCGGCAATCCAAACCCCCGCGGAAGCGGCTCGTGCGCCTCTCGGCGAGACGTACACGATCACGGGGATCCGCAGCGAAAGCTCCTTCTGGACGATCTTCCGCATCGATTCTTGGAGCCCGCCCGGGGTGTCGAGAACGATGACGGCTGCGTCGTAGCCTTCGTTCTGAGCACGGTCGAGCTCATTTGTGAGCCAGTCCTGGGTGACGGGGTTGACGTCCATCCCGAAATGCACCGCAAGCACGCGGGACGCCGACGCGCCTGGCGCCGCTACGGCAGCCACCACGAGAGCGGCCAAAAGCAGGCGTTTCACGGTGAATGGATTGTATTCGCAAGAGGGACTCGGCCCTCCAGCGCGAAGCGACCCTCGGGCACGTACGAAGCCCCTCGCGTCATGAAGCAGGCTCTTCTCGCCACCGCGATCGCCCTCGCGTTCCCCGCTGCTGCCGGCGCGGGGCTCGTGACGATGGTTGCGCGCGATGTGCCGCTCGATTCACGCTCGCTCGCATCGGCGGCTGCTCCGATGCGGTTCAACATGCTCGGCATCCACTGGTCCGGTGCCGGCGCAGTCGAATACCGGACGCGGTCGCTCTCGGGGCGGTGGAGCGCCTGGACCGCCGCGGACGCCGACTCCGGGCCCGACTCGGGCTCGGCCGAGAGCAGTACTATGGCGGGAATTCACGACGGGAACCTCGCCTGGGTCGGTGCGTCCGACGGGGTTCGGTTCCGAACGTCGGGCGTCGTTTCCCGCGTTCGCGCCTACTACCTCTGGTCGCGCGTGACGAACCCGGCCCGACGGACGATTCTGGTCGCAGGCCTCCCGACGATCGTGCCGCGCTCGGGGTGGCAGGCCGACGAGAAGATCAAGCGCGTGAAGCCGCGGTACGCGCCCACGTTGAAGCTCGCCGTCGTGCACCACACCGTCGGGACGAACACATACTCGCCGTCCCAGGCTGCGGCCATCGTGCGTGGGATCGAGCTCTACCACGTGCAGGGAAACGGCTGGAACGACATCGGTTACAATTTCCTCGTCGACCGCTTCGGCACGGTCTATGAGGGCCGCGCGGGCGGGACGGACAAGGACGTGATCGGTGCTCACTCGCTGGGGTTCAACACCGGCAGCGTCGGTGTCGCGTTGATCGGAGACTTCTCGTCGGAGGTTCCTCCGCCGGTGATGCAGTCCGCGCTCGTCAACCTGCTCGCCTGGCGCCTCGACGTCGCCCACGTCGATCCGCTCTCCAACGTGAGAGACGTCTCGCGTGGGAACGCGAAGTTCAAGGCCGGAAAGCCCGTGACATTTCGCGCGATCTCCGGCCACCGGGATACGGGGCCCACCGAGTGTCCCGGGAACGGCGCGTACGACCTTCTGCCGGAGTTGTCGAGACGCGTGTCCCTAACGGGTCTTCCCAAGCTGTATTCGCCGTCCGTGACCGGGACGCTCGGCGGGAGCGTTCGGTTTCAGGCTCGGCTCTCCTCGGTATTCCGGTGGACGGTGGCGGTGACCGGTCCGGGCGGGGCTCCGGTCGCAAAAGGTGAAGGACACGGGGTGAACGTTGACTGGTCGTGGGACTCGGCCCGTGCCGGGAAGGGGCCGTTTACATGGTCGATAGATGCCGGCCCAACCGTTCTGCCCGCCTCGGGAACGCTGGCTGCCGTTCGGATCAAGCCCAAGCCCGCAGCGGCGCCGATGCCAGTCCCCGCCGCGGGACCTGTGCTGTCCGGGATGGTTGCGCACCCGGCTGTGGTCAGTCCGAACCCCGACGGCACCGCTGGCTTTGTGACTGCCGACTTCACGCTCGCGGTCTCCGCGGCGGTAACGGTGCAGGCCACCGCTGCGGCCCCAGCCGCCGTGTTGCCCGTGACGCTGCTCTCCTCGAGGCTTCCGGCGGGCGACCACTCGTTCAGTTGGAGCCTGGCTGCGTTCCCCGACGGTCGCTACCAGATCGTCGTCACGGCAAAGCCCCGCGACGGCAGCCCGACGATCCAGGCGGCGGGAGTGGCGGTCGACCGCACCTTGACCGGGCTCGCGGTGACGCCAACGCTCTTCTCACCGAACGCCGACGGTGTCAACGACATGACGACCTTCACGTTCACGCTCGCGCAGTCCTTCCCGACTCAGGTCGTCCTTGTGCGTTCGGGTGTCGTGGCCGCCACGGTCTACTCGGGGCAGCTCGGGCCGGGCCCGCAGACGATCCCATGGGACGGGACGACGGCGGGCGTCAGGGTCCCAGACGGGACATACGACGCCATTGTGCTTGTGACCGGCCCGCTCGGACCGACGTCGTTCTCGCTCCGGCTTGCCGTGGACGCGACGCCACCGACTCTGACGCTGCTCGACGCCCCGAAGCTCCGTTTTCAGCTCAGCGAGCCCGCGACGGTGACCGCGACCGTCAACGGACAGGTAGTTGTGAGGCCGGAACCGGCGGGGGTGTTCACGATCCCGTGGCAAGGAGGGACCGTGACAACGGTCTCGGCGCAAGCTGACGACGCCGCCGGGAACGTGAGTGCGAACGTCACGAGCCCGTGATGCTCGTCGCCCAGGCCTCATAACCCCGTTCGAGGGCCTCGAGGATTCCGACGAGGAGCTCGAGGCGGTCCATCCCTGCGGCGCCGGCTCCGGGCCACGGCGCCGACCCGACGTTGACGCCGATCCCGAGCACGACGCGGGCGCCCTGCGCCTCGGCGAGGACGCCGGCGACCTTGCGCCCGTCGAGAAGGACGTCGTTCGGCTCCTTGATTGCTGCGCCATGTCCGATCGCGGACACAAGCGCCTCGGCTGCGACGAGCGTCAACTCGGGCCAGCGCCGAAGTGGGGGCGGGGGAACGAGCGCGACGGAGAAGCTGAGGCCCGCGCCGGGCTCGTCTATCCACACCCGGCCGAGCCGGCCGCGACCCTCGGTCTGGTGCTCGGCAAGAGCGACCGCGCCGTGGCCCGCGTCGCGGGGGAGCATTGACTGCGTCGTGGCCGTCTCGAGGGTGTGGTGGTACTCGCGGCCGAAGCTTCCGCGGAGCGCCGGTAGCACGACGTCGGGCGAGAGTGTCACCGCGCATTACAGTAGGCCGAGTGCAACCCCCCCTGCGCCGGCCCGGTCCAATTCAAAGTAGGCGGCCTGTCGAACCGCACCTCGCCTACGAGAGGCTTTCCGACCCGATTCTCGTGACCCGCGCGAAAGACGGAGACCAGCACGCGCTCGCAGCGCTCTGCGAGCGCCACGCGTCGCGAGTGGAGAAGCTCGCGCTGCACCTTCTCCGCGACCCCGAGGAAGCGCGCGACGCCGCGCAGGAGTCGCTCGCGAAGCTCGTTGTCCGCATTCGTCAGTTTCGCGGTGAGTCGCAGTTCTCGACCTGGCTACACCGCCTCGTGGTCAACACGTGCAAGGACATGGCGCAAGCGCGGCTCGCACATCGAACAGAGCCGCTGTACGAGGACGAGCGACCCGCGCGCGACGGGGATCCCGTCGCCGCTCTCGCCGCGTCGGAGGCGCGCCTCGAGCTCGGACGCTGCCTTGCCGAGCTCCCGCCCGCGCAGGCCACGGTGGTAGCCCTCAAGGATGCCTTCGATCTCGGCTTCGAAGAAATCTCGACGGCGACCGGCCTGCCGGTCGGGACGGCCAAGTGCTACGCGCACCGCGGCCGGAACAACCTGCGCGAGAGGCTCTCGGCATGACCGCCGTTCGCCTTCGGCTCTCTCTCGTGGGGGAAACCGGGTTTCCCCCACGAACCCCCTTCTTCCGGTTGAAGTTGGTGGAACCTCCTGGTTCCCGCAAACCCCCTCCCAGCGGTCATGGGACAGGAGCTGCCCCATGACCGCGCTTCAGCGCGCCGAGATCGAGGCGATTCTCCCCCACCGCGATCCGTTCCTGCTGATCGACGAGGTGCTCGAGCTCATCCCGGGCGAGCGCGTGATCGCGCGCAAGACCGTCACCGAAGCCGACTGTGCCGGGCACTTCCCCGGCAACCCGATCATGCCCGGCGTGAAGATGGTCGAAGCGCTCGCGCAATGCGGCGCCGTGGCGGTGCTCTCGCAGCCCGAGAACCGCGGCAAGCTTGCGCTGTTTGCCGGGATCGACGACGTTCGTTTCAAACGGATCGTTCGGCCTGGCGACGTCCTCGACCTCTCGTGCGAGGTGGAGGCGGTGCGTGGCCCGGTCGGGCGCGGCAAGGTGCGCGCTTCCGTCGGTGGCGAGTTGGCCGTGCGCGGGACGCTGACGTTCGCGGTGGGAGAGTAGGCGGCGTGATCGCTCGCGCGAATGGCGCCCATATCTCGATGACAGGCCTCGGATGTCACGTTCCGGAGCGTGTCATGACGAACGATGACCTCGCCGAGATCGTCGAGACCTCGGACGAGTGGATTCGCGACCGCACCGGGATCCGCGAGCGGCGGATCGCGGCGCCGGAGGAGGCGCTGTCGGATCTCTGTTTGCCGGCGTCGCGTCGCGCGCTCGAGATGGCCGGCGCCGACCCGAAGAGCATCGACTTGCTGATCGTCGCGACGATCACGCCGGACATGGCCTTTCCGTCAACGGCGGCGATTCTGGCCGACGAGCTCGGCATGCCGGACGCCGCCGCCTATGACCTGTCTGCGGGATGCACCGGGTTCATGTACGCGGTGACGCAGGCCTACGGGATGCTGGCGGGAGGTCTCGCCAAGCGGGTCCTCGTCGTGGGCGGCGACGTGCTTTCGAGGATCCTGGACTGGAGCGATCGCTCGACGGTTGTCCTCTTCGGCGACGGCGCGGGCGCGGTCGTGCTCGAGCGCGTCGGTGCGGGCGGGTTCCTCGGCTTCGAACTCGGAGCGGATGGAGCCGGAGGCGCGGAGCTGTTCCTGCCGTCGAGCGGGTCGCGCGTCTTCGAGGACTCCGATCGGTTCCTGAAGATGAACGGCCGCGAGGTCTTCAGGTTCGCGACGAGGGTGATGGTCAGCTCGGCGGAGGCGGTGCTCGAAGAGTGCGGCAAGACCGTCGAGGACGTCGACGTCTACGTGCCGCACCAGGCGAACGTCCGCATTATCGACCACGCGGTGAGGAAGCTCGGGTTCCCCGCGGAAAAGGTCGTCGTGAACGTCGACCGTTATGGCAACACCTCGTCGGCGTCGATCCCGCTTGCACTCGCCGACGCGGCCGACGACGGGCGCCTTCAGCCGGGGAAGCTTGTGCTGATGACTGGCATGGGGGCCGGGCTCACGTGGGGCTCGGCGCTCGTGGAATGGACGCATACGATGAGCGGAGCGACCGTATGACCAAAATCGCCTTCATGTTTCCCGGCCAGGGCTCCTTCACGCCTGGCATGGGTCGCGAGATCGCCGAGGCCGAACCTGCGGCGATGGCCGTGTACGACGCGGGCAGCCGCGCTTCCGGCCTCGACCTCGCGAGCTCTCTGTTTCGCAGGCTCGGAGGAGGAGCTGATGCAGACCGAGGTGCAACAGCCCGCGCTCGTCGCGACCTGCCTCGCCATCAACTCGGCGCTGCGCGCGCGAGGTGTCCACCCGGACTATGTTGTCGGCCACTCCGTCGGTGAGTTCGCGGCACTCTGCGCGGCCGAGTCGTATTCCGTGCCCGAGGCGATCGGTCTCGTGCGTGAGCGCGGCCTCGCGACCGCCGAGGCGGCGCGGGAGCACCCGGGCTCCATGGCCGCGATTCTCGGTCTCGACGACGAGGTCGTGGAGGCGCTCTGCCGGAATATTGAGAACGTGTGGCCCGCAAACTACAACTGCCCCGGCCAGGTCGTCATCTCAGGCGAGACGCCGGCGGTTGACGAGTGCTGCGTCGAGGCTGCGAATGAAGGTGCGCGCCGAGCTGTACGGCTGCGGGTTTCGGGCGCATTCCACTCGCCGCTCGTTGCCCGCGCCGCCGAGCGTCTCCGCCCGGCGATCGACCGGATCGAATTCAAGGTGCCGACGTCGCTCGTCGTTTCGACCGTCACGGCGAAGCTCGAGGATGTCCAGCGGTACCGGTCGCTTCTCGTCGAGCAGTTGACGGCGCCGGTGAAGTTCGCACAGGCCGCCCGCGAGCTCGTGTCACAGGGCGTTACCATCTTCGTCGAGGTCGGCCCGGGCAACGTCCTCAGCGGTTTACTGAAGAGGATCGACAGTTCCGTACGTGCGATTTCGGTCAACGATCTCGATTCACTTGACGCTGCGGTCCACGAGCTTGCCTGAGAGTTCGCCCGAGTTCGCCTCGCTGGGGGGATGCACGCCCTCGTCACGGGGGGCTCGCGCGGGATCGGCGCCGCCGTCGCGCGGGAACTCGCGTCCGCGGGCGCGGACGTCGTTGTCGGATACCGCGCGGGAGCGGACGAGGCGGAGGCGCTGGCCGGCGAGATCGGCGGCCGGGCGGTGCAGGCCGACGTGTCCTCGCCCGAGGAAGCCGCTCGACTCGTCGATGAGGCCGGCGATCTCGACATCCTCGTCAACAACGCCGGCCTCACCCGCGACGGCCTGCTGGCCCGGATGACGGACGACGACTGGCGGACCGTGATCGAGACGAATCTCAGCTCGGTGTTCTACACCTGCCGCGCGGTGGTCCGGCCGATGATGAAGAAGCGCGCCGGGGCGATCGTCAATGTGAGCTCGATCGTCGGCGTGCACGGCAACGCCGGGCAGGCGAATTACGCGGCCTCGAAGGCCGGGATCATCGGCTTCACGAAGTCGCTGGCTCGCGAGCTCGGCTCGCGCGGCGTGCGCGCGAACGTCGTCGCTCCGGGGTACGTTACGACCCGGCTCACCGACGTGCTCCCCGAAGAAGCGACTCAGGCGCTGCTCGCGAACACTCCGCTCGGCCGGCTCGGCGAGCCGGAGGACGTCGCGAGGGCGGTACGGTTTCTCTGTTCACAGGAGGCTTCGTTCATCACGGGCGAAGTGCTGCTTGTCGACGGCGGACTGGGGATGTAGCGGTGGAGAGGCAGAACGACAACGGGCGGAGGCGGGTCGTCGTCACAGGGATCGGCCTCATCAGCTCGCTCGGAAACGACGTCGAGTCGAGTTGGAAGGCGCTGCTCGCCGGGGAGAGCGGCGTCAACGAGATCACGCTTTTCGACCACACCGGGTACCCGGTGCATTTCGCCTGCGAGCTGAAGGACTTCGACCCCACCGTGTGGATCGATCGCAAGGCGAGCCGGCGAATGGACCGCTTCGCGCAGGTCGCGATCGCGGCGGCCCGACAGGCCGAGCAGGACTCGGGGATCGACGTCGCCCCGGAAGCGGAGCGAATCGGTGCGTCGATCGCGACCGGAATCGGCGGCCTCGATTCGTTCCAGGACTGCTACGAGACGCTGATGACCCGCGGTCCCGATCGCGTGAGCCCGTTTTCGATCCCCTGCATCATCCCGAACATGGGCGCCGGCTGGGTCTCGATCGAGCTCGGCACGAAGGGGCCGCTGATGAGCCAGTGCACCGCGTGTGCGGCGGCGAACATGGCCATCGGCGACGCGGTCGACGCGATCCGGATGGGTCGCGCCGACGTGATGTTCGCGGGCGGTACCGAGGCGCCGGTCACGCGGGTCGGGATCGCCGGCTTCGACGCGATGCGGGCGCTCTCGCGCCGCAACGACGACCCCGTGGCGTGCATCGCGTCCGTTCGACAAGGGCCGGGACGGGCTCGTGATGGGCGAGGCGGGAGGGGTGCTGGTGCTCGAGGAGCTCGAGCACGCGCGCGGACGCGGGGCGAGGATCTACGCGGAGCTGATCGGCTATGGGGTGTCGGCGGACGCTTCGCACATGACCGAGCCCGACCCGACGGGAGTGAGCCCTGCACGCTCGATGAAGATGGCTCTCGACGACGCGAGGATCGGCCCGACAGACGTCGGTTACGTGAACGCGCACGCCACCTCGACGCCGCTCGGTGACGCGGCAGAGACCCGGGTGATCAAGCTTGCGCTCGGAGAGGAGCACGCTCGCCGCACCCCGATCTCGTCGACGAAGGGAGCTACGGGGCACTGCTTCGGCGCCGCCGGCGCCATCGAGGCGGTGTTCACGCTGCTCGCGTTGCGCGACCGTATCGTCCCGCCGACGATCAACTACGAGGAGCCGGATCCGGAGTGTGACCTCGACTACGTCCCGAACGTCGCGCGCGAGGTGCCGGACCTCGAGGTCGGACTCTCGAACTCGTTCGGCTTCGGTGGGCACAACGCGACGATCGTCCTTCGCCGCTGGGACGAGTAGCGCGGGATGGGGCGCTGGGCGACGTTCGACTGCTACGGGACGCTCATCGACTGGAACAGCGGCATCCGCGCCGAGCTCGCGCGGCTCTTCGGCGAGGCCGGGACCGACGAGCTGCTCGACCGCTACCACGCGCTCGAGCCCGAGCTCGAGCACGACGGCGCGCGGACCTATCGAGAGGTGATGACGGAGGCGATGCGCAGGCTCGGAGCGCCGGCCGGTGAGGAGAGCGGTCCTCGCTGACTCCCTTCCGCACTGGCGGCCGTTTCCCGAGGTGCGGGCGGCTCTCGAGGAATTGCGCCGCCGCGGCTGGCGGCTCGCCATTCTCTCGAACTCGGACCGGGATCTCATCGCAGCGTCCAAGGAGACTCTTGCCGTGCCCTTCGACGAGACTGTGGTGGCCGAGGAGATTCGGCTCCTACAAGCCGGCGGCCGGGCATTGGCTGGAGTTCTCCGCGAGGACGGGGGCGAACCCGGCAGCCCACGTGCACGTCGCCGCGAGCCTCTTCCACGACATCGGTCCTGCGAACGAGCTCGGCCTTCCGTCGGTATGGATAAACCGTCTCGGCGAGACGCCCGGGCCGACGCCGACGCGGGAGCTTCCGGATTTGAGCCGGCTGCCGGACACGATCGACGAGCTGGTTCCGGGCAGGTTAGTCGCTGGGGGAACCTCCCGGCTCCCCCAGACCCCTTCCACCGGTCCGCTTCGCGGACGGTCGTGCGCGTCCGCCGGTGTAACCGGCGACCGCGCGCTCCGGTCTAAGATCGTGGTGGCTATGGCCGAGACCCGTATCGACGTCCAGGTCGAGCACAAGCAGGCAGCCGCCGGATGAGAAGAAGCACCCGAACACGTGCCCGAGCTGTTCCTCGCACTATCGCGACGACGAGCTCGCAGCGTCGCTGTACGTCTGCACGCAGTGCGGCCACCACTTTCCGATGCCCGCACGTGCCCGGATCGCGTGGCTAGCCGACGCGGGCTCGTTCGTCGAGGAGGCCGCGGAGGTTCGTTCGACCGATCCGCTCGGCTTCGTCGACCTTCGGCCGTACGTGGAACGTCTCGCGGCGGCGGAGCTGAACACGGGGCTGGGCGAGGCGATGGTCGTTGGCCACGGCGCGCTCGACCGGGCATCCGCTCGAGTTCGCGGTGATGGACTTCGCCTTCATGGGCGGCTCGATGGGAAGCGCCGTCGCAGAGAAGTTCGTTCGCGCCTGCGACTCGGCGGTCGAGCGAAAGACGCCGCTGCTCACCGTTTCGAGCTCCGGTGGCGCCCGCATGCAGGAGGGGATCCTCTCGCTGATGACCCTGCCGAAGACGATCTGCGCCCTCGAAGAGCTCCGCGAAGCTGGACTGCCGATGATCGCGGTGCTGGCGCATCCGACGACCGGCGGAGTGCTCGCGAGCTTCGCCTCGCTCGGCGACGTCATGATCGCGGAGCCGGCTGCGCTGATCGCTTTCGCAGGCCCGCGGGTCGTCCAGCAGACAACCCGCGAGACGCTCCCCGAAGGGTTCGGTCTCGCCGAGCACAATCTGCAGTTCGGCCATCTCGACGCCGTCGTCCCGCGACCCGAGCAGCGCGAGTACTTGGCGCGGCTCCTGCGACTCTTTGCCCGGTGACGCCGAACTTCGGCTGCGGGAGCGGCTCGGGAGGCTTTCGAGCCTGCCACTGCTTCGCGGGACACGGGTGTCCGGTGAGGAGGAGCGCATTCGAAGCAGCTGAAGGGGCTCGGCACCGAGGCGACTGCGACGGAAGCCGATATCTGGCGCTCCGTCGAGCTCGCGAGCGCATCCCGACCGCCCTTACACGCTCGACTACATCGAACGCCTGCTCGACGACTGGGTCGAGCTGCACGGCGACCGGAGTCGCGCGGACGACGGCGCCGTCGTCTCGGGCCTCGGCAAGTTCGACGGGCGGACGATCGCGCTGATCGGCCACCAGAAGGGACGCGACCTCAAGGAGCGGCTCGACCGGCAGTACGGCATGGCATATCCGGAGGGATACGCGAAAGCGATGCGCGTTATGGAGCATCGCGGAGCGTTTCCGCTTCCCTGCTCGTCACCCTGGTGGACACACCCGGCGCTTACCCAGGCGTTGCTGCGGAGCAGCACGGCCAGGGCGGGGCGATCGCCCGGTCGCAAGCCGTGATGGCGCGGCTGACCGTGCCGACTGTCACCTGCATCATCGGCGAAGGGGGCTCGGGAGGCGCGGTCGCGCTGGCGGTTGCCGACCGCGTCTTGATGCAGGAGAACGCGATCTACTCCGTCATCTCGCCGGAAGGATGTGCCGCGATCCTGTGGCGCGACGACAGCAAGGCGAAGAAGGCTGCGGCTGCGTTCAAGCCAGACGCGGTGCACTGTCTCGAGCTGGGCGTTATCGACGGGATCGTCACGGAGCCCGAGGGCGGGGCGCAGACCGACTACGACGAGGCTGCGACGCTGCTCGGGGCGGCGCTGCTCGAGGCCTTCGGAGAGCTCGACGACGTCCCGGGCGAAGACCTGCGCCTGCTGCGGAGAGCGAAGTTCCGCGGCATGGGTGTCTTCGCCTGAGCCTCCTCGCCGCGGTGGTGAAGTCGCGCTTCTCCACATCACCCACAGGTTGTCCACCTGAGTGTGAAGAGTTCGATACCCAAGGAAGCGATTTTGGGCGCGGATAGGGCCAATCGACTCCGCGGACAGCCAGCAGTAGCGTTTTCCACAGATGAGTTGTGGAAAACGTCTAGGGTCGCCTGGAGCCCTGAGGCTCACGTTACGCCCTTCACACCGTCGACCACGAGTTGCACGGCGATCGCCGAGAGCAGCAGTCCGAAGACGCGGGTGAGGAACGAGATGATCGACGGGTCGAACGGCGCGCGTGACCCGCTCGGCGACGAGGCAGCGCGATGCCGACGCATGCCACCGCGGCCGACGATGCCGACGATCACGGCGGTGTGGCCGACCGGCGTGCGGGTAGTTGCGCCAGAGCACCATCGCCGTCGCAATCGCGCCGGGGCCCGCCACGAGCGGAGTCGCGAGCGGCACGAGTGCCACGTCCTCGGCCTCGCCGGATCGGGAAGTCGACGCCGCGCAGCATCTCGAGCGCGACGAGAAGCAGGAGCAGTCCGCCGGCGATCGAGAGGCTCTCGAGGGTCACATGCAGGTAGCGGAGGACGAGCGCTCCGAAGATCGCGAAGCCGACGATCAGCGCGCCAGCCGCAATCACGGCCTGGATCGCCGCACGCTGGCGCTCGCGCGGATCGAGGCGCCGTGTAACGGTGAGGAAGATCGGTGCGTTGCCGATCGGGTCCGTGATCACGACCAGCGTGACGAAGGTTTCACCGAATGCGCGCCAGTTCACTCTTCGATCGTAGGGAGGGGTTCGGCGGCCGCATCTATGCTCGAGCCAGTGCCGGCGATCGAGATCGAGCACCTGCGCGTCGTGCGCGGCGGCAAGGTCGTCCTCTCGGACCTGACGCTTGGCGTCGAAGCGGGGACTGTGACGGGTCTGCTCGGCCCGAGCGGGTCGGGCAAGACGACGCTCATGCGTGCGATCGTGGGCGTGCAGATCGTCGCAGTCGGGCCGGGTCGCCGTGCTCGGGCTTCCGGCGGGGTCGCCGGAGGTGCGGGCGCGCGTGGGGTACCTGACGCAGGCGCCGTCGGTCTACCTCGACCTCACAGTGCGGGAGAACCTCGGCTACTTCGCGCGCGTGCTTGCCGCCCCAGCCGAGCGGATCGACCGTGTGCTCGACACGGTCGATTTGAGCGGCCTCGCCGGGCACATCGTTCGGACCCTCTCGGGCGGCGAGCTTTCGCGAGTCTCGCTCGCGACCGCCCTGCTCGGAGAGCCGGAGGTGCTGATTCTCGACGAGCCGACGGTCGGGCTCGACCCGGTGCTTCGGCGCGACCTCTGGGCGACGTTTCGGGCGGCTCGCGGCGTCCGGGACGACGCTGCTCGTATCCTCGCATGTGATGGACGAAGCCGAGCGCTGCGACCGCCTCTTGCTGATGCGCGAAGGATCGGTGATCGCGGACGAGACGCCGGTGTCGTTGCGCGTGCGCACCGGCCGCGAGCGTCTCGACGAGGCCTTCCTCGCCCTGGTCGAGGCGGCGCCGAAGGCGCCCGTCCGCGGCGGCCGGTGGACAGGGCGGCTGATCTTGGAGCGTCCCCGTGAGCGGCCGGATCACCGGCGCGACCGCGCTCCGGGTGCTCCAGCAACTGCGCCGCGACCCGCGCACGCTTGCGCTCGTCTTTCTCGTGCCGCCGCTGCTGATCACGCTCTTCTACTTCGTCTTCATCGACCAGGCGGCGACGTTCGACCGCGTCGGCGGGCCGCTGGTCGGGATCTTCCCCTTCTCGTCGATGTTCGTCGTCACCTCGATCGCGATGCTGCGCGAGCGGACGAGCGGGACGCTCGAGCGCCTGATGACGATGCCGCTCGCGAAGCTGGACATCCTGCTCGGATACGGGATCGCGTTCGCGTCGGTCGCCGCCGTTCAGGCCACGGTCACCTCGGCGGTCGCATTCGGTCTGCTCGGGCTGGACGTGGAGGGCCCGGTGTGGCTCGTCGTCGCACTTGCGGTTGGGAACGCCGTGCTCGGAATGTCGCTCGGCCTCTTCGTGAGCGCGTTCGCACGTACCGAGTTCCAGGCCGTTCAGTTCATGCCGGCTGTCGTCTTTCCGCAGATCCTGCTCTGCGGACTGCTCGTGCCGCGCGATCAGATGGCGCACGCGCTCTACGTGATCTCGTACGCCCTGCCGCTTACCTGGGCGTTCGACGGGCTCTCGCATGCGGTGCAGGGGGATCTCGGTGGCGGAGTCGTCGTGAGAGACGCGGCGATCGTGGTCGGCGTGACCGTTGGCGCGCTCGCTCTCGGCGCGAGGACGCTGCGCCGGCGGACGCCGTGATCCAGGTGTCGGTGATCGGGAGCGGCGCCGAGCACGAGGCGCGCGCCGAGGAGGTCGGTCGGCTCCTCGCCGAGCGGGGATGCGCGGTCGTTACGGGAGGGCTCGGCGAGGTGATGGCTGCAGCCATGCGCGGGGCGAAAGCGGCAGGCGGGACGACGATCGGTGTCCTCCCTGGCGAGAGCCGCTCCGCCGCGAACGAGTGGTGCGACCACGTCGTTGTGACGGGGATCGGGCACGCGCGGAATCTCGCGGTCGTCGCGTCCGGGGATGCTGTGATCGCGGTCGGTGGCAGCTTCGGGACGCTCGCCGAGATCGGGTTTGCGCGTGTGCTGGGCCGGCGGGTGGTTGTGCTGGAGCCCGGCTGGGAGGTCGAGGGCGTCGAGCGAGCGATGAGCCCTGAGGAGGCGGTCGAGAAGGCTCTACGTTAGGCGCGAGAGGAACGCGCGCGCGCCCGCCTTGTCGAGCAACTCGTTCAGATTCCCGCACTTCGGGCTCTGGACGCAGGAAGGGCAGCCGTCGTGGCACGGGCAGCCGTCGAGCATCCGGGCGGTGTCGGCGACCCAACCCTCGAACGCGTCAAAGCCGCGCTCGGCAATCCCGACCCCGCCAGGGTGGCCGTCGTAGACGAAGACGGTCGGCCGGCCTGTCTGGGCGTGGACATTCGTCGAGAGCCCGCCGATGTCCCAACGGTCGCACATCGCCCAGAGCGGGAGCATCGCGATCAGGGCGTGCTCGCTCGCGTGCAGCGTTGCCAGGAGCGCCGGCATCTGCTCGAACCCCTCGAGCTGCGCGGGCTCGGGAACGAACCACACCGCCTCTGTCGCGAAGGTGGTGGCGGGCAGGACGAGTGGGATGGTCGCAATCCGCTCCTGCGTTCCGGCTGTCTTTCGCTCGTAGGCAACGACGTGCTCGGTCACTTCGATCTCGCCGAGCACGAGGGCGAGACCGCAGCGCCTTTCAGCACGGAGCGGGCGGACGATTGTCGTCTCGGTGTCGCGTTTGACCTGTGTGTACCAATCGCCTGAGAACGGCTCGACGACTGCCCGCATTGCCGCGTGGTCGAGGTCGGTCACGAGATACGACTCGCCGAGGTGGAGGTAGACCGCGCCTTGATGCACCGTCGAGTAGGCGCGGGCGCGCTCGATTTGCCCGAGCAGGGAGCCACTCCCGGCGTCCACGACCGTGAAGGAGTCAGAGTCGGCCGAACGGAGCGGAACGCGCGGAGCGGGTGACTCGCGGCCGCCCCAGACGAATCCGCGCGGCGTGCTGCGCAGCTCGGTGTCCGTCGCCGCGGCCGTCAGGGCTTCAGGGCCGAGAATCTCGGCGTCAGCCTCGTCGACAGGTGCCTCGAAGGCCGCGGCCCGAACGTGCCCGGCGAGGACGCGCGGGTTTGCATGGTCGAGGATCGCCGCCTCCACGCGACGCCCGAGAAGCATCTCCGGCTCGCGCATGAAGTACTGGTCGAGTGCGTCCTCCGAAGCGACGAGGACGGCGAGCCCGTGCCCGCGTCGGCCGGCGCGGCCCCACTGTTGGCGCAGCGAGGCGACTGTCCCCGGAAAGCCGACAGAGATGACGGCGTCGAGCAGTCCGATGTCGATCCCGAGCTCGAGTGCATTCGTCGCGGAGACGCCGAGCAGGTCACCTTCAGCAAGGCGCCGCTCGATCTCCCGCCGCTGCTCGCGCGTGTACCCGGCACGGTAGGGCGACAGGCGCGAGTCGTCGCCGAGCCGGCCGGCTGTGAAGCGGTGGATCAGCTCGGCGGCTTTTCGCGACTTCGCGAACGTGAGGGTGCGGACGCCGCGCTTGACGAGCTCTGCCTGCAGCATTGCTGCCTCCGCGAGCGGCGAGCCGCGCAAGCCCATCTCCGCGTCGGCGAGCGGCGGGTTCCAGAGAGCGATCGTGCGCGCGGCGCGCGGCGCTCCGTCGTCACCGACGACGGTCACCGGGAGCCCCAGCAGTTCCCGGCCGAGCTCGCCGGGGTTCGAGATCGTGGCGGAGGCGAGCAGGAACTGCGGCGACGCACCGTAGGCGCCGGCCAGTCGTCGCAGCCGCCGCAGGACGTTCGCGACGTGTGAGCCGAAGACCCCTCGATAGACGTGGGCCTCGTCGATCACGATGAAGCGGAGGTTCGCGAGGACGTCTCCCCAGCGGGTGTGATTCGGGAGCACGCCCACATGGAGCATGTCGGGGTTTGAGAGGATGAGGTTCGCAGTCGTTCGGATCTGGCGTCGCTGTTCGGCCGGCGTGTCGCCGTCGTAGATCGCAGGCCGGAGCGTGGGAACTCCCGCGACGAAGGGCCGGAGCCCGCGGAACTGGTCCTGCGCGAGCGCCTTGGTGGGGTAGAGGTAAAGGGCGCGGCTCATGGGGTCGCGCGCGAGCGCGTCCAGGACCGGCAGGTTGAAGGCGAGGGTCTTGCCCGAAGCGGTGCCCGTGGTCACGATCACGTGCTCGCCGCGCGCCGCCGCGTCCCACGTCTCGCGCTGGTGCGCCCACAACCTCGCGACCCCGGCCGCCTCGCGAACGCGTGGCTCGAGCGAGTCCGGGAGCAGGGCGGTGAGCCCCTCGCGTGGGGCTTCTTCGACGAGATATGCGAGCTCCTCGCCTTCGAGCAGCCCACGCCACGGTTCCAGCGCGACGTCCATGGTCACCCGTAGCCCCGGCGTCGGAAAAGATCCTGTTTCGACGAGATCCGGTCGAGGAAGAGGATGCCGTCGAGGTGGTCGAGCTCGTGCTGGAGCGCGCGGGCCTCGAACCCCTCCGCCGTCACCGAGAGAGGCTCGCCCTCGGGGTTGACAGCTTCGATCTCGATGACCGAGGCACGCTGGACGTTTGCGGTCAGGTCGGGGATGCTGAGGCATCCTTCACGCCCGAGCTCCTCGCCCTCGGCGCGCACGATCGACGGGTTGACGAGGACGAGCAGTCCGCTGCAGCTTGTCGCCTTGTGGTGGCCGGTGACGTCGACGACCGCCACCCGCACACGCTCGCCAATTTGCGGGGCGGCGAGACCGACGCAGCGAGGCCGGCTGCGCATTGTGTCGATCAGGTCGGCGGCGACTCGGGCGATCTCGGTGGGATCGGCGATCGGCGAGCACCGCTGCTTCAACAGGGGATTCGGGTAGAGGAGAACGGGCCTCGCAGCCACTACAGGGCGTCGCCGGCGACCGTGCGCACGGACACGTCGACGCCCTGACTTTCGGCAACAGCCTCGAGCATTCGCTCGAGCCCCGCTTCGTCGAGCGAAGGTGGGAGGGCGACGTCGAGCAGCATCACGTAGAGCGGTGCGTTCTCTTCGCCGATCACGCGGGTGCTGAGCCCGACGATGTTGACTCCGTCGTCGGCGAGGGCCTGGGCGACCCCGTGGACGATGCCCGGGTGGTCGGCGCCGTAGACGCTTATCGTGTGCGAGGGCTCGGTCACGCCGTGCGCGAGGGCAGGCACCTCGGTCAGCGACACGGTCTCGAGGGGAACGTCCCTCCGCACCGACTCGAGGGCGCTCCGCAGTGCGGCTTCGTCGAGCGAGTCGGGAGCCGACAACACAAGAATGACGGCAAAGTGCCCGCGCAGGATCGCCATCTCGGCATCCTCGATGTTCACGCTGTGGTCGAGCAGGGCCCGTGTGAGTGTCCCGACGATTCCCGGCCGGTCGCGGCCGGTGACTGCAAGAACGAACGAGCGCATGGCGTTCAGCATAGGCGGACGACTACGCTTCGTCTTACCGGGGTGCCCCGACTGGGGCTGAGAACACACCCGTCGAACCTGATCCGGGTTATGCCGGCGAAGGGAGCGCAGTGACCGTACCTCGAGCGTTGACGATCGCCACCTCCGACAGTGGTGGTGGAGCGGGCATCCAGGCCGATCTGAAGGCGTTCGCCGCCGCGGGTGCGCACGGGATGTCGGTGCTGGTGGCGCTCACGGCGCAGAACACCACCGCGGTGACGGCGATTCACGAGCTGCCGCCGGAGTTTGTCGTCGCCCAGCTCGACGCGGTGTTCTCGGACATCGGGGTCGACGCGGCGAAGACCGGGATGCTCTTCTCGCGGCAGTTGATCGAGACCGCAGCGGACTTCCTCGAAGCGCACCCTGTGCCGCTCGTCGTCGACCCGGTCATGGTCGCGAGCTCGGGCGCGAAGCTGCTCGAGGACAACGCGGTGAATGCGCTCATCGTGCGCCTGTTTCCGCTCGCGACGGTTGTCACGCCGAATTTGCCTGAAGCCGTTGCGCTCGTGGGTCGGGACGGCACGCGCCGGGAGCTCGCCGAGCGGCTGCACGACCTCGGAGCTCCCGCGGTAATCGTGACCGGCGGCCACGGCGAGACCGCGGTGGACCATCTCTTCGACGGGCGAGACCACGTCGAGATCCCGGTTGAGCGGTATGACGTCGGCGCGAGTCATGGCGCCGGGTGCACGCATTCGGCCACGCTGACGGCCTTACTCGCGGGAGGGTTCTCGCTGGTCGGCGCCGCCGTCGGCGCCGCCCGCGTCGCCTCCGAGGCCGTCCGTCACGGTCTGAGCGAGCTCGGCCACGGAGACGGGCCGGTCGACGTGTTCAACCTGAAAGGAGCGCCATGAGCGCCGGAGAGTCTCTGAGGCGGATGCGTGAGCGCAGGCCGCTCGTCCATCAGATCACGAACTACGTCGTGATGAATGAGACCGCCAACGCCACGCTCGCGCTCGGCGCGCTGCCTGTGATGGCGCACGCGCGCGAGGAGGTCGAGGAGATGGTCGGTATCTCGGGCGCGCTCGTGATCAACATCGGAACGCTTTCCCCGCACTGGGTGGACGCGATGGTGGCCGCGGGACGCGCGGCGAATGCGGGGGGCGTCCCGGTGGTGCTCGACCCCGTCGGCGTGGGCGCAACGCGCTACCGCACGGAGGTCGCACGGCGCATCCTCGAGGAGGTGGACGTTGCCGTGTTGCGGGGGAACGCGGGCGAGGTCGCGACGCTCGTCGGGGTGGAAGCCGAAGTGCGTGGAGTTGAGTCGGTCGGCGCTGGCGGCGATCCTGCCGAACTCGCGCGAGCGGCAGCGAGCGCGCTCGGCCTGGTCGCGTCGGTCACGGGGCCGGTCGACCACGTCTCCGACGGCGAGCGCGTGGTGGCTATCGGGAACGGTCACCCGCTGATGGCGTCGATCACCGGCACCGGCTGCATGTCGAGCGCGGTGACCGGTTGCTTTCTCGCGGTCGCCGAGTCGGCGTTCGACGCGGCGGTCGAGGGGCTTGTCGCTTTCGGTGTGGCCGGCGAGGACGCCGCTGTCGGCGCGAAGGGGCCTGGGAGCTTCCACGTCAACCTCTACGACGCGCTTGCGGCCCTCGACCCCGCGACGCTCGAGGCGCGGGCGAAGGTGTCGTGAGGGTCCACGCCATCGTGGAGAACATCGAAACGGCGCGCCGTGCGATCGACGCCGGCGCGACGGTCGTTCAGCTCCGCGTCAAGGCTCCGACCGGAGAGGTCGTCGCTCGCGGTCACGGCTTCGCCGCGCTGGGCGTCACGTTTGTCGTCAACGACGACGTCGACGCGGCGATCGCGCTCGGGGCCGACGGCGTGCACCTCGGCCAGTCCGACGCGGGCGCGGATCGCGCGCGCGCCGCGGGCCTGCTCCTCGGGCGCTCGGCGGTCAACCTCGAGCAGGCCCTCGAAGCCGACGCGGACTACCTGGGTGTCGGCCCGGTCTGGGAGACACCGTCGAAGCCGGATGCCGACCCTGCGCTGGGCCTTGACGGGCTCACGCGAATCGCAGCCGCGGCGAAGGTGCCGGTAATCGCGATCGGCGGGATCGATGCCTCGAACGCCGCGGCTTGCATCCGTGCGGGTGCGGTTGGGGTTGCGGTCATTCGCGCAGCGACCGACCCTGCGCTGCGGGAGGTGGTCGATGAGGCTCTCGGAGCTCGGTGAGATCGGCCTTCTCGACGAGCTGGAGCGGCGAGGGCTGATCGTCGGGGTCGAGCACGACGCGGCGCAGCTGCGAGGAGGCCTCGTCGTCACCCAGGATGCGCTTGTCGAAGGCGTTCACTTCCGGCTCGACTGGATGGGGTGGCGCGAGCTCGGGTTTCGCGCCGCCGCAGTCAACCTCAGCGATCTTGCGGCGTCGGGTGCCGAGCCGGAGGCGTTCGTCGTGTCGCTCGCCGCCCCCGGCGAGACGCGCACGGAGGACGTCGTCGCGCTCTACGAAGGGATCGCGGAGGCGGGCGTGCCCGTCGTCGGCGGTGACACGAGCAGGGCGCAGGCCGTGATGCTGAGCGTCACCGCGATTGGGCATGCCGAGCGTGTTCCAGGACGTGCAGGGGCGATTCCCGGCGACCTGCTGGTTGTGTCGGGCCCGCTCGGCGCCGCCGGCGCCGCGTTTCGGCGGCAGGGGTACATTCGCCCGCCGAATCGGATCGAGGAGGGACGACGCCTCGCGCGAACGGCGCACGCGATGCTCGACATCTCCGATGGCCTCGCCATCGACGCCGGCCATCTCGCCAGCCGTTCGGGAGTCCGCTGCTCGATCGACCTCGAGCGCGTCCCGCTCGCGGAGGGCGCAACGGTGGACGATCTCGGCTTCGGCGAAGACTTCGAGTTGCTCGCCGCGGTCGCCGAGGCACGTGGGCTGAGCGTGATCGGGCTTGTCGAAGAGGGCGAAGGCGTTGAGTTACGCTTGCACGGCACGCCGCACGAGCTTCGCGGCTACGAGCACTACAGGTAGGCGGCGAACGCTTCGCGGAAGTGCCCTGCGGGACGTGCGCCGACGAGTGTCTCGCGCGGCTCGCCGCCGTCGAAGAGCATCACGGTCGGGATCGAGAGGACGCCGTATTTCGAGGCTGCGACCGGGTTGTCGTCGATGTTCAGTTTCACGAATTCGACCTTCTCGGTCTCTCCAGCAAGGCCTTCGAGTACCGGGTGAACCGCGTGGCACGGGCCGCACCACGGCGCCCAGAAGTCCACGACAACAGCCTTGTCGGCCTGGAGGACGTCCTGCTCGAAGCTCGCGTCGGTGACCTCGCGCATTAGTGGTTGCCCCGGGAAGTCCAGCAGGTGCCGTGACTTGTCGGGGCGATCACTACTTCCAGGTTACAGACGGCCCGTGAGTGCCCGGAGGCGCAACCGCGGCACCTTCCACATCGCCTCGGCGACGATCGAGCGGCTCATCTTCGAGCCGCCGCGCTCGCGGTCGACGAAGACGATCGGGACCTCCTCCACGCGAAAGCCGGCGCGGCGGGCGCGGTAGGTCGTTTCGATCTGGAAGGCGTAGCCTTTCGAGTCGATCGCGTCCAAGTCGATCGACTCGAGCACGCGCCGCCGGAAACACTTGAACCCGCCTGTGAGGTCGTGGATCGGGCTCTGGAGGAAGATTCGTGCGTAGAGGTTCCCTGCGGACGAGACGGCCCGCCTGGCAAGGCCCCAGTCGGGGATCGACCCGCCGGGGACGTACCGTGAGCCGAGCACGAGATCGGCGCCCTGCTCTGCGGCCGAGATCAGGCGCGGGACGTCCGCCGGGTCGTGCGAGAAGTCGCAGTCCATCTCGAGCACGAGCTCGGCGTCCCCGGCCAAGACGCGGCGGAAGCCGGCGAGATACGCGGGGCCGAGCCCCTCCTTTTGCTCCCGGTGGAGGACGTCGACGAAGCCGAGCTCGGCGGCGAGCCGGTCGGCAATCTCACCCGTCCCGTCAGGAGAGCCGTCGTCGATCACGAGTACGCGGTCTCCGTCGCGGAGCACTCCGCCGAGGGCGTGCAGCATCTGCTCGAGGTTGTCGCGCTCGTTGTAGGTCGGCAGGCAGATCGTCGCGCGCAACGCCGCCAAGTCTGCCGAAAACGCGCGCGTATCATCGGATCGTGGGCGACACGCTGCCGCGGAACCCGGACATCGCAGCGCAGTTCGACCTGCTTGCCGACCTGATGGAGGTCGAGGGCGAGGACGGGTTCCGCATCGCCGCCTATCGTCGGGCTGCCGGCCAGATTCGCGAGACGCCGACATCCGTCGCGCGCCTTGCGCTCGACGGCCGCGCGAAGGAGCTGCAAGGGATCGGGAAGACGATCGAGGAGAAGATCGTCGAGGTTGTCCAAGACGGTGAGATCCACGCGCTCACGAAGCGGAAGGTGTCAGTGCCGGCGGAGGTCGCGTCGTTCATCCACCTTCCGGGGCTCGGCCCGAAGACGGCCAGGCGGATCTGGAAGGAGCTCGGGATCACGAGCGTGGCGGATCTCCGCGTGGCGGCCGAGGCGCAACAACTCAGAGGCCTCGCCGGTCTCGGCGCGAAGTCGGAGGAGAAGATCCTCGCGGGCCTGCGCGCGCTCGGCGCGAAGCCGGATCCGTCGGAGCGCCGCGTGCTGCTCGGGAACGCCTTGCCGAGGCTCAGGGCCGCAGTGGCCGCGCTCGCAGCCCATCCGGCTTGCGCAAGCGTGTCGCTCGCCGGTTCGGCCCGCCGAGCCCGCGAAACCGTGCGGGACCTCGACATCATCGCCACCGCGTCCGACCCGGCGGCGCTCGTGGATGCTTTCTGCGCCGAGCCCTGGGTAGTAGAGGTCGCCGCGCACGGCCCGACGAAGGCGACAGTGGTCTCTCACGAAGGGTTCCGCTTCGACCTCCGGGTGGTGCCGCCGGAGAGCTATGGCAACCTGCTCCAGCACTTCACCGGCTCGAAGGCCCACAACATCGCCCTTCGTGAGGCCGCGGTGCGGAGAGGCCTTTCCGTTTCCGAGTACGGGATCACCGAGACCGAGACGGGCATCGTCCACGCCTTCGCAACCGAGGAGGAGGTCTACAGGTTCCTCGGCTACGACTGGATTCCGCCGGAGCTCCGCGAGGACCTCGGCGAGCTCGAGGCGGCCCGGCGCGGTGCGCTTCCGGCGCTCGTCGAGCCGGGCGACCTGCGGGGCGATCTGCACACACACACGACCTGGTCGGATGGCAGGGACACGCTCGAGGCGATGGTCGTACGGGCGGTCGAGAAGGGTTACGCCTACTACGCGGTTTGCGACCACTCGCAGCGCTTGCGCGACGGCCGCATGCAGGAGCAGTCGGAGGAGATCGACGCGCTGAACGCGCGCGTGCCGCTGAAGATCCTGAAAGGGGTCGAGGCGAACATCCGGTCGACGGGATCGCTCGACGTTCCGGACGAGGAGCTCGCCACGAGGGACTGGGTCGTCGCGTCTCTCCACCACGGGTTCGACAACTCCCCGACCGAGCGTCTGCTCGCGGCAATGGAGAACCCGTACGTCGACTGCATCGGCCATCCGTCAGGCCGCAAGATCGGCAGGCGCGCGCCCGCGGAGATCGACATCGAGCGCGTGATCGAAAAGGCGCTCGAGACCGGGACGTTCCTCGAGATCAATTCGCAGCCCGACCGTCTCGACCTCTCGGACATCCAGGCGCGCGCGGCGCGAGAGGCAGGGCTCAAGCTCGTGATCGACTCCGACGCGCACCGGCTGGCCGCGCTCGACTACGTCGAGCTCGGGGTCGGCCAGGCACGCCGCGCGTGGCTGACATCCGACGACGTCGTCAACACCCGCTCGTGGAGCCAGGTCGAACGGCTCCGAAAGCGGCGCCGGACGCCCCAGACCTGAGCCGCTCTGGAGCTGGCCGCGAAGACGAAGGCCGGAGGGTTCCTCGTGAGTGTGTGCTGCTTAGCCTTCCTGCGGCTCCCCGGTCAGCATCTCCCTGATGAAGCGGCGGGTCTCGGCTCCCGTGACCGGGTTGTAGAGGATCCCGAGCACGATGCCCACAAGGAGCAGCGCGCTCGCGCGGCCGCTGTGGTCTTTCTTCCCCTGGAGGCGGTCGCTTGCGCTCCGGAGGTCCTCGATCGCCGTCGAAAGCTGCTCGCGGATGTCGTTGTCCGTCGCGACCCGCGTCGCGATGGTGACAGGCGCCGTGTCGCCGCCCGCGAGCTCGCCGTAGAGTTTCTTCGCCGTCTTGTACGCGTGCATGACGTCAGCGCGGAGCTTGTCGTCCGCCATCGCGCGTTCCACGTACGGTTTGATGCTGTCAGCCGTGTCGTAGACCTTGCTCTTTGTCTTGGCCATCTTCACCCGATCCTTTCGTCGCCTGTGGCGGGGCATACCGATCCTAGTGGTCTGGCTGCTTGTCGCGTGCGGAAGCGGTAGCGGCGGCTGGCAGGAGATCGCCGGGGACGGCTTCCGCTTCAGTGCTCCCGACGCGTGGACCGTGACCAGGACGGGGACATCCACTGCCGCATCGAGTGGACCGGTAAGCCGGGTCGAGGTCGTCACCTTCCGGCTCGCCAGGGCGTACCGCCCTGAGCTCTTCGCTCGCTCGAAGCGAGAGCTCGACCGGGTGGCCGCCGCGATCGCAGACCAGCTCCGCGGGCGCGTCGAGTTGCGCGCGACCGTGCGTGCAGCCGGGCGCGAGGCGCGTGCCTACACGATCGGGTACCGCGACATCGTCCAGGAGCTCACGTTCGTGTTCGACGGTCTCCACGAGTACGAGCTGCTGTGCAGGCACGCGGCGAGCGCCGCCGAGCCCGCCTGTGCGCGCCTCGTTTCGAGTTTCGCGCTGGTTAGCCCGCCCTAGCGGTCGCTCCGGCAAGTAGCTGCACCCTTCGTCCGGCTGCAAACCGTCGCACGCCGGCGTCCTCGGTTTTCGCGCGGCCAAAGGGCACCGGACTTACCGGAGCAACCACTAGAGCCCCGACGGCTTCGCCGCTTGGCGCACCGCTGCCGGTGGTCTCCGGACGCGGCTCGCGCTCTTTCCGCTGAACGCTGCCGCGAAGACTTCCTCGATCGTGTCGGCGAGGACGAACTGCAGCGCTGCGTGGGTCTCTGGAGGGAGCTCCGCGAGGTCGGGCTCGTTCTCGCGTGGGACGATGACGCGCTTGAGCCCGGCTCGCTGGGCGGCGAGCGACTTCTCGCGGATGCCGCCGATCGGGAGCACCTGTCCCGTGAGGGTGATCTCACCGGTCATACCCACGTCGCTTGCGACCGGCTCGCCGCGGACGAGCGAGGCGATCGCGGTCGCCATTGTCACGCCGGCCGACGGGCCGTCCTTCGGAATCGCTCCGGCGGGAACGTGGATATGGATGTCGTGCTGAGCAAACCAGTCCTCCTCGATGCCAAGCTCGCCGGTATGCGAGCGCACCCATGAGAGCGCGGCTTGGGCCGACTCCTGCATCACCTCGCCGAGCTGGCCGGTGATGTGGAGCTCGCCCTTGCCGGAGTAGGCGGTCGCTTCGATGAAGAGGACATCGCCGCCCGCCGCGGTGTAGGCGAGTCCGGTCGCGACGCCGGGCGCGGATGTGCGCTTGCGCACCTCGCCAGAGAACCGTCGGGCGCCGAGCCACTCGCGAAGCTGGTCGTCGGAGATGCGCGCCTTCTCGGTGTGGCCCTTCGCGATCCGGGTTGCCGCCTTCCGGCAAACGTCGGCGATGCGCCGTTCCAGGTTCCGTACACCGGCCTCTCGGGTGTACTCGCGGATGATCGTGCGCAGCACGGGCGCCGAGATCTCGAGCTGGGTGCGCTTCAGGCCGTTCGCCGCGAGTTGCTTTGGGAGCAGGTAGCGCTTCGCGATCCCGAGCTTCTCTTCCTCGGTGTAGCCCGACAACGCGATCATGTCCATCCGGTCGAGGAGCGGGCCCGGGATGGTGTCGACCGTGTTCGCGGTGCAGATGAAGAGGACTTTCGAGAGGTCGAACGGGAGGTCGAGGTAGTGGTCGCGGAACGTTCGGTTCTGCTCGGGGTCGAGCACCTCGAGCATCGCGCTTGCCGGGTCGCCCCGAAAGTCGACTCCCATCTTGTCGATCTCGTCGATCAGGATGACGGGGTTCGTCGATTCCGCGTCGCGGAGGGAGCGGATGATCGTGCCGGGCATTGAGCCGATATAGGTGCGCCGGTGACCTCTGATCTCCGCCTCGTCGCGGACACCGCCCACCGACATGCGGATGAACTTACGGCCGAGCGCGCGGGCGATCGACTGGCCGAGCGAGGTCTTGCCGACCCCGGGCGGTCCCACGAAGCAGAGGATCTGCCCCGATACCTCGTTCCGGAGCTTCGCGACAGCGAGGTACTCGATGATGCGGTCCTTGACCTTCTCGAGGTCGAAGTGGTCGCGGTCGAGCACCTTGCGGGCGTGCTCGAGATCCAGGTCGTCGACGGTGACCTTGCCCCAGGGGAGTGTGAGGATCCACTCGAGGTAGGTCCGGATCACGCCGTATTCGGCGGCAGCAGGAGGGAGGCGCTCGAGACGCCCGAGCTCACGCTCCGCGGCTTTGGCGGCCTCTTCGGGAAGCGTTACCTCGGCGAGCCGCTGCCGCAGCTCGAGGGCCTCGGCCTGTTCGGGGTCACCCTCGCCGAGCTCCTGCTGGATCGCCTTCAGCTGCTGGCGCAGGAAGTATTCGCGCTGGCCTTTCTCCATCTCGGACTGCACCTGCGTCTGGATTTTCGAGGAGAGCTCGAACACCTCGAGCTCGCGGTTCAGAATCGCGGTGATGTGGCGCAGCCGCTGTCCGACGTCGGCGGTCTCGAGCAGCTCCTGGCGCTCGCTGGTCTTGATACTGCGGAGTGTTGAGGCGACGAGATGCGCCAGCGCGCTCGGGTCGTCGACGTTGGCCGCAGCGAGCTGAAGCT
Organism: uncultured Actinomycetes bacterium; assembly: GCA_963781315.1. Classification (GTDB taxonomy): domain Bacteria; phylum Actinomycetota; class Thermoleophilia; order Gaiellales; family Gaiellaceae; genus PALSA-600. Next base: position 235,618 of record CAWAFJ010000002.1, read on the forward strand.
CCTCCGGCAGGTACGGAGCAAGCGCGATGATGCGGTCGAACAGTCCCTGCACGTTCCGCGTCAACGCCTCCACCTCGGGTGTGTCTGCGCCGGTGTCGGGAACCGTCTCGAAACGCCCGACCAGATATGGACTGGTGGAGACGCGCTCTTCGAGGCGGACGCGCTGCAAGCCCTGGACGAGAATCCGCAGTGTCCCGTCGGGCACCTTGATCATCTTGTGGACCATCGCGACGGTCCCGATCTCGTAGATGTCGTCGAAGCTCGGCGTCTCGATCGAGGCGTCGCGGGCCGTCATGAGCGCGAGCACCCGCTCCCCGCCGACCACGTCGTCGATCAGCGCAACCGACCGCTCCTGCCCGATCGCGAGCGGGATCGTCGATTCCGGAAAGACGACGGTGTCTTTCAGCGGAAGGATCGGGAGCGTTGCCGGAAGATCGAGCTCCTCGCCGTCCTGATCGGGGATGTCGAAGCCCATATCCGTCATCTGAGATGCACCGTGATCGACACGCGCCCGTGCGAGGCGGGAGTGCCCGAGACGGGTAGCGAGATTCGCAGGATGCCGCGCTCGTACTCGGCGCGCGCACGGGCGGGGTCGACGTCCTCGGCGAGCCGCACCTGACGCTGGAACGGGCCGTACTCGATCTCCATTTGTTGGTAGATCCGGCCTTTCGCGCGGGGCCGTGCGCGCTCTCCTGCGACGACGAGAATGCGCTCGCCGACGACGACCGCGATGCTCTCGGGGTCGACTCCGGGGAGTTCGACGATCACCGTCAGCTCGTGTGGATCGTCTGTGTGGTAGCTGTCGACGTTCGGGCGGAAGCCGCCGCGAGCCGAGCGGAAGCGCGACCCTTGCCAGAGGTCGGTGAACAGCGCCTCGAGCTCGTCGCTCCGCCGCTCGATGTCGCGTCGCGTCATCGGTTCACAAGGTACCCGCCCCAGGGCAGAGGACTTACGGGAGTGACCACTAGTGTTGCGCCGTGCTCCGCTGGACCCGAGTCGTCCTCCGCCATCGCCGGGCGGTGCTTCTCCTCTGGCTCGGGGTGCTGCTCGCCGGTGGCTTTGCGAGCACCAAGCTATCGCCGCTCCTCTCCAACACCTTCACCGTTCCCGGAACCGACTCGGACACGGTCCGTCATGTCCTCGAGAAGGACTTCGGCGACCGCCCGGACGGCGCGTTCACCGCCGTGTTCGAGGTCGCGAACGCCCGCGACCCCGAGCTACTCATGCGGATCCAGCGCGTCGTCGACGACGCAGCCAAGGTTGTGCCGACGGGAAGAGCGACGAGGCTGACCGTCGCCGGCCCCCACGCTGTCTTCGCCGACATCATCTCGAAGCTCACGGTTGCGCAGGCGAAGGGGTACACCGACCGCTTGGTCAGGGTTGTCTCCGGCGTGCCGGGCGTCGAGCACGCCTACATCACCGGCGCGGGCCCGATCCAGCACGACCTCGACCCGATCTTCAGCCAGGACCTCAAAAAGGGCGAGAGCATTGCGATTCCGATCGCAATCGTGATCCTCATCGCGGTGTTCGGGATCTCGTTTGCTGTGACGATCCCGTTCATCTTCGCGGCCTGCACCATCATGGCCTCGCTCGGGATCCTGTACGGGATCGCGCACCTGGCCGAGACACCCACCTATACGACGAATCTCGTCCAGCTGATCGGGCTTGGGATCGCGGTCGACTATTCGTTGCTGATCGTCTACCGGTTCCGCGAGGAGCTCGCGCGGGGGTTGCCCACCGACGACGCGGTTGTGCGGACGATGCAGACGGCGGGGCGGGCGGTCGTCTTCTCAGGCGCGGCAGTCGCGCTCGGCCTGGCGCTTCTTGTTGCGATGCCGCTCCCGTTCATGCGGATGATGGGCGTCGCCGGCTTCCTGATCCCGGTCGTGTCGGTACTGGCAGCCGTGACGCTCCAGCCGGCGCTCCTCTCGTACTACGGTAGGCGCGGGACCGCTCGCAAGCGGATCCTTCCGGGCGAACCGGTTGACCCCGAGCAAGGAATGTGGGCACGGCTCGCGCGTGTGATCATGGCGCGCCCGGTGGCCTTTCTGGCCGCCGGCACGGCGGTGCTCGTCGCCATGGCGCTTCCTGCGCTCGCGCTCCATCTCACGCCGGGGTCGACGTTCGGGATCCCGCGGACACCACAGGCGGTTCGCGGCTTCGACGTCCTCCAACGGGCGGTCGGCCCAGGCGCCGTCGCGCCGGCGGAGGTCCTCGTCGAGTCACCAGCGGGCACTGTGCTCACCCCACCCGTTCAGCGGGCGGTCGACCGTCTCGTCACCGCGGTGAAGCGCGATCCCGAGGTGGCGGCCGTCTACCGGGGGACGACAGGCAGGTACGTCGATCCGAGCCGGAGCTACACGCAGGTGATCCTCGCCGGCCGACACGACTATGGCTTCGCAGAGGCGCAGGCGTTCGTGCACCGCCTTCGGGAGAGGCTGATTCCGGCGGCAGATTTCCCGGAGGGCACGAGAGTGCTCGTCGGCGGAGCGCCCGGGCAGGGTGTCGATTTCCTGCATGAGGCGTACACGCTCTTCCCGTTCTTGATCGCCGCCGTGCTTGTGCTCACGTATCTGCTCCTGCTGCGCGCCTTCCGCTCGGTCATGCTGCCGTTCAAGGCGGTTCTCCTCAACCTGCTGTCCGTCGCGGCCGCCTACGGGATGCTCGTGGTCGTCTTCCGCTGGGGGGTCGGGCAGGATCTCTTCGGCCTCTACCAGTTCGGACAGGTGGAGGGCTGGATCCCGATCTTCCTGTTCGCGATGCTGTTCGGCCTCTCGATGGACTACGAGGTGTTCCTCGTCACCCGCATGCGCGAGGCCTGGGACGACGGCGCGGACAACGCGACCGCAGTCGCGTTCGGGCTCGAGCGCACCGGGCGGATCATCACGGCTGCAGCGCTCATCATGTGCGCGGCGTTCTCCGGCTTCGTGGCTGGGCGGATCGTCGGCCTTCAACAGTTCGGGCTCGGCCTCGCGGTGGCGATTCTCGTCGACGCCACGATCGTGCGGTCGGCGCTTGTGCCGAGCATGATGGCGATCCTCGGGCGGTGGAACTGGTGGCTGCCCGCGTGGCTCGCCCGGCTCGTGCGCGTTGCGCCGTCTCCGCTTGACTCGCACCGGCCCTGAGTGCATACGAACTTCGAACACGGATCGAACGGAACGCCAATCCGCGACGGGGAGCATGGCGAGATGCGTTACATCGCCGCTGTCACCGGAACGCTCACCACGCTGTTGCTCGTCCTGCCGCACTGAGGCGCTGTCCGCCGCGGGCCATTAGCATCCGCGAGGCATGAAGGGCCTGATCTGCGCCGGTGGGACCGCCACTCGACTCGAAGAGCTGACGCGGGTTACGAACAAGCACCTGCTGCCGGTCGGGCGCTGGCCGATGGTCTACTACCCGCTCCAGCTCCTCCAGCGCCTCGGCGTACACGACGTGATGCTCGTGACGGGGAAGCAGCACGCGGGTGATTTCATCGACCTGCTCGGCGACGGCCATCTTCCGGCCAGAGGCGGCGGCGAGGCGCTGTTCGACCTCGATCTCACCTACAAGGTCCAGGTCGAGCCGGGCGGGATCGCACAGGTCGTCGGCATGGCGCGAGACTTCGCGCGGGGGCAACGGCTCGTCGTCTGTCTCGGCGACAACGTCTTCGAGCATGCCCATACCGACGCGATCACGGCGTGGGAGAGCGGTGCGCTCGTCTTCGTGAAGGAAGTGCCGGATCCTCAGAACTTCGGCGTGGTCGCCTACGACGCGAACGGGAACGTCGCCGACATTGTCGAGAAAGCGGGAGTGGTCGACATGCGTTTTGCGACGCCGCCTTCGAACGACGCGGTCGTCGGCCTCTACTGCTATCCGCCGGAGGTGTTCGAGATCATCGACTCGCTCCAGCCGTCGAGCCGTGGGGAGCTCGAGATCACCGATGTCAACCGCGAGTTTGCCCGCCGGGGCGAACTGGCTGTCTGCCGCGTCGAGGGCTGGTGGCACGACGGCGGCAAGCACTGGGCCGATCTCGCCGACGTCGGCCGGTTAATCGAAGAGACCGGCGTCAACAAGTGATCACGCGCCTTCCGCTCACGCGCCACGAGGACGAGCGCGGCTGGTTCGCCGAACTGGCACGGGCAAGCGAACTCCCGAAGCCGATCCGCCAGGGCAACCTCGCGCGGTCGCGCAAGGGCGTGATCCGCGGCTTGCATTATCACGAGCGCGGCCAGGACGATCTCTTCGTCTGTCTCGAGGGCATGGTTCGCGTCGTTGTCCTCAACCGGGACACGGGTGAGACCGAGACCGTGGACATCGGCGACGAGAACTTTGTCGCCGTCTACGTTCCGGGCCACTACGCCCATGGCTACGAGGCTTTGACCGATTGCCTCTTCTGTTACTTCGTAACCGAGGAGTACGATCCCGCCGATCCCGACGAGCTCGGCGTGCCGTGGAACGACCCACGCGTCGTCGACCTTTGGAGCACCCGATCACCACTGCTCTCGGATCGAGACCGAACCGCATCCTGATCACAGGCGCCGGAGGGCAGCTGGGGACGGCGCTCGGGGAGGCTTTCCCGCAGGCGCGTGCGTTGACGCGGGCGGACTGGGATGTGGCGCATCCGTACCGGCTGCCCGAACCGCCCTTCGATCTCGTCCTGCACGCGGCCGCCTGGACGGACGTCGACGGGGCCGAGGACGACCCCCAGGGTGCCGCCGCGGTGAACGTCGGTGGCACCAAGCACGTGGCCGAGCTCGGGGCTCCGCTCGTCTATTACTCGACCGACTACGTGTTCGACGGACGAAAGAGCGAGCCGTACGTCGAGTCGGACCCGCCCAGCCCGCTCGGTGCATACGGCCGGTCGAAGCTGTACGGAGAGGCCGCCGCGGGCGAACGGGCGTGGATCGTCCGTTCGTCGTGGCTCTTCGGCCCCACAGGGCGTAACTTCGTTCGCACGATGCTCCGAGTCGGCGCCGAACGTGAAGAAGTCGCGGTCGTCGACGACCAGAGGGGGTGCCCGACGTACGTCGGGCACCTCGCGGAGGCGACCCGTGCGGTGCTCGACTTGCCGTTCGGCCTGTACCACGTCGCCGCCGGAGGCGATTGCACCTGGGCAGACTTCGCAGAGGCGATCTTCGAGGAGGCGGGCGTAGACTGCCGGGTGCGACGGATCACCACAACCGAGTTCGGGGCGAAAGCACAGCGACCCGCGTATTCGGTGCTTCGCTCCGAGAAGCATGCCCCCGAGCTGCCTCACTGGCGTGAAGGCCTCCGCGAATGCGTCGCACGGATGGCCCGGTAGCCTCTCTGTGATGCGTGTGCTCGTCACCGGTGGCGCCGGCTTCATCGGCTCCCATTTCGTCCGCCGCCTCGCCGGTGCGGGCGAACAGGTTGTCGTCCTCGACAAGTTGACGTACGCGGGCAACCGCGCCAACCTCGAAGGCGTCGAGCACGAGTTCCACCAGGGAGACATCGCCGACCCTGACGCGGTCGCCGCGGCGGCCGAGGGTTGCGAGGCGATCGTCAATTTCGCCGCCGAGTCGCACGTCGATCGCTCGATCCTCGGCCCGGCCGAGTTCATCCTCACCGACGTGCTCGGGACGCAGGTGCTGCTCGACCACGCCCGCCACCACGAGCTCAGGTACGTCCAGGTCTCGACCGACGAGGTCTACGGCGACCTGCCGCTCGAGGCCGCTCCTTGTACAGAGGACGCTCCGCTGCGCCCGTCGAGCCCGTACTCGGCGTCGAAGGCCGGCGGCGACTTCCAGGTACTCGCCTACGTGAGGACGTACGGCGTCAACGCGTCGATCACGCGCGGCGCCAATACCTACGGCGCGCGCCAGTATCCCGAGAAGTTTCTGCCGCTTTTCATCACGAACGCGTTCGATGGAGAGCAGCTTCCGGTCTACGGCGACGGCCGCCAGCGGCGCGAGTGGTTGCACGTCGCTGACCACTGCGCGGCGGTGGAGATCGTGCTGCGGAACGGAGGTGCGGGCGAGATCTACAACGTGGGGGGCCAGGAACGCGAGAACATGGAGATCGTCCGCCGCATCCTCGACCTGACCGGTGCGAGCCCCGATCTTGTCCGGCACGTGACCGACCGACCCGGTCACGACCGCCGCTACGCGCTCGACTCGTCGAAGCTTCGAGGGCTCGGCTGGTCGCCCCAGCACGCATTCGACGCAGGCGGTCTCGAGGAGACCGTGGAGTGGTACCGCGAGCATCGCGACTGGTGGCAGCCGATCAAGTCAGGCGAGTACCGCGCCTACTACGAGCAACAGTACGCGGCCCGCCTGGCGGGTTCCTAAAGGAGACGCCGGGCCGCGACCGAAACGCCTACCATCGTGCTTAGGGGCCATTGCTACCGTGAGCCTCCCGTGCTCCGGCGCGCCGCTCTCCTCGTTGCCTTCTCTGTTCTCGGCCTTGCCGGGGCAGCTTCGTCGCTGCCCGCGACCGGGACGGCTCGCGTCGTCGATCCGACGACGGCGGGAACGAGTGTCTTCTCGGCGACAGGCGCGACCACGACGTTTCCCGCCACCACCGCGGGGACGGCGGCCACCACGACGGCCAAGCCGACGACGACCTCCACGGCCACCGCCGTCCAGCCAGAGCCGACGACTACGAGCACGTCTCCGGCCACTGTCGTCCTCTCCGGTCACGGCTGGGGGCACGGGATGGGGATGAGCCAGTGGGGCGCCTACGGCTACGCGCTCCACGGCTGGACCTACGACACGATTCTTGCCCACTACTACCCCGGCACGACACTTGGTCAGGATCCGCAGGTGAACCTGCGGGTGCTCCTCGGCGAGGGCAGCACGCGGGCCACTCTCGAATCTGCGGCAGATTGGCGCGTCGTCGACGCCAACGGCACGACCGTGCTTCTGCCGCCTGGGAAAGTCGTTCTCGACCGGTCGCTCATGGTCGACGGCTACAAGCTCGTCTCGCCTCTCACGTTCGTCCCCGGCAGGGCGCCCCTTCAGTTCGGACCGAACGCCTACCGAGGCACGATCGTCGCGATCCTGGCGGGCGGGAAGTTCCAGATCGTCAACAAGGTCGGGATCGAGGCGTATGTCCGAGCTGTGGTTCCGTCGGAGGTGCCGTCGAACATGGCCCCCCGAGGCGCTCAAGGCGCAGGCCGTCGCCGCCCGGTCGTACGCGCTCGCGGTCCTGACGACGGTGTTCACGGCGGGCAACTACGACGTCTTTGCCGACACGCGCAGCCAGGTCTACGGCGGGATCGCGGCCGAGACGCCGCCGGCGACGGCGGCGGTGAAGGGAACGGCGCATCAGGTCGTCATGTACGGCGGAAAGGTCGCCATGACCTACTTCTCATCGAGTTCCGGAGGCCGCACGGTCTCCGCGCTCGAGGCGACGGGCACAGCAGTGCCGTATCTGCTCTCGGTTTCCGACCCGTACGACACCTACGCCACGCACCACACCTGGGGCCCGGTGCTCTTCGGCGCGGATCAAGTTGCGAAAGCGGTCGGGCTCAAGGGCTCGCTGGTCGATCTCCAGACGGCGAGCGGCCCGTCCAGGCATGTGTCGAGGGTGACGGCGATCGGCTCGACCGGCTCGGTCGTGCTCACCGGGACCGCTCTTCGCTCCGATCTCGGGCTGCGCTCGACATGGTTCACGGTGGGCTGGCTCGCGCTTGCGCCGCGTCCGGCGCCGATGCGCTTCGGCGCAGGGGACACGCTGACGGGGATCGCGCGCGGCGTGAAGGGCGTCATGCTCGAGTCGAAGGTGGCCGGCGGCGCCTGGCAGCCCGTGTCGGCGGTCACGCCTGATGTCAACGGTGCTTTCACCACCGTCGTCAGGCCCGACGTCACGACCCAGTACCGACTCACCGCCGGTGCTTTGCACGGGGCACTCGTCACGCTGGCTGTCGCCCCGGTCGTCACCGCCTCGGTCGGAAGCGGCTCGGTCGCGGGGACGATCAAGCCGGCGTTCCAAGCCGCTCCGGTTCAGCTTCAGCGCCAGGACGTGACCGGCTGGACGACTGTCGCCACGGCGAGCGCCGATGCCGCCGGTTCGTTCACACTGTCCGCAGCTCTCTCGCCCGGCACGTACCGCGTCCGGTGTGCGCCGGGGCACGGGCTCTTGCCTGGGGTCTCCCAGCTTCTCGTGGTCGCGTGAGAGCGCTACTTGTCTGCGCCGTGGCCGCGGCGTTCGCCGCGCCCGCGCAGGCGGCTGCCGGGCATTGGGCCGTCGGGGCGACTCCGGCCCGGTTCGCAATGGTGCGCGCGCAGCTCCCGTCCGCCCAGATCCTCATTCCCGGCCGGGCGGTGCTTGTCGTCGGCGGGGAGCCGCACGTGCGCGGCGCCCAGTACGTGGAGCGCCTCGACGACATCCGCCGCTCGCTTGCGTTCGACAACACCGAGCCGCTTGCCTCCAAGCAGTGGTACCTGCCCACCGACCGTGCCTGGAACTTTTGGCCGACGGCCCCTCAGCTCGCGCCGGTGACCGTTGCGGTCGTGGACTCCGGCATCGACTATGGGCACCCGGAGTTCGCCGGCCGTATCCTCGCCGGCAGAAGCTTCGTCTCCGGGTCTTGGAAGCACGACGCGGATGGCCACGGGACGTTTGTTGCGGGCGAGATTGCGGCCGACCCTTTCAACGGGCAGGGAATCGCGGGTCTTGCGTTCAACGCGAAGCTGCTGATCGCCAAAGTCCTGAAGCCCGACGGCAGCGTGTCGCTGCAAGGCGAGATCGAGGCGATCCGCTGGGCGGCGGAACGCGGTGCGCGTGTGATCAACCTCAGTATCGGTGGCGTCCGCGATCCAGAGAACCCGCGGCTGGACACCTACTCCGCTGCCGAGCAGTCCGCTGTCGAGTATGCATACTCGAAGGGAGCGATTGTCGTTGCCGCAGCGGGCAACGGTTCGGAGTCCCCGGCGACGCCCTGGGGCTACGCTGACTACCCAGCCGCGCTGCCGCACGTGATCGGCGTCGGGGCGGTCCGCCAAAACGGCTCCGTACCACAGTACTCCAATCGGGATGTGTCGTACGTCGACCTCGTCGCGCCCGGCGACAACATCTTCTCGACCGTGCCGCGCAATCTGGTCGACAACTCGCGCCCGCTTTGCGCACAGGATCCCTACTCGGACTGCGGCCCGTTCGACTACCGGAACGCCGTCGGGACGTCGTTCGCCACCCCGCAAGTCTCGGCTGCCGCCGCGCTGCTGCTCGGCGATGACCCCTCGCTCGCTCCGGACGAGGTCTCGTGGCTCCTGGAGCGGACTGCCGCCGACGAGACGCCTGCGACCGGCTGTTCGATCTGCCCGCCGAAGCGCGACAGCCTCACCGGCTGGGGTCGGGTCGATGTCTTTGCTGCGCTACGGAGGCTCGCGTCGAGCGCGGTGCGTCCCGCTGCGGATGTGCTCGAGTCAAACGACGATGCCGGGAAGCGGGCGCGACGTCTCGAGCGGCCGCGGACGATCTCCGCAACGCTCGACTACTGGGATGACCCTGTCGACGTGTACGCGGTGTCGCTGCGGAACGGGGAGCGGCTCTACGCGCGGGCAACCTCGTCCGGCGGCACCCGCGTGAAGCTCGTCCTGTGGAAGCCGGGGACGATCGCCGTCAGCGACAACGCGCTCCCGCCTCCGAGCGAGGCGGCCCGTTCGAAGTCGGCCGGAGGCCAGCAGCGGCTCGCTATCAGCGTTCCGTTCGCGGGCCTCTACTACCTCGAGGTCAGGCTGGACCACCCGTCCCGGAATCCCGTCGCATACACCCTCGCGGTCGCGGCACCGGGCTAGGCCGCTCCTGGTCGCCTTCGGGCGCGGGCGGCGCGAGCCCTCCAAAACACGCTTTGGTACAGCCTCAGGAGAGCAGCTCGTCCTCGGGCACGTTGCGGAGAACGCGCGCCGGGTTGCCCACGACGAGCGTCCGTGCGGGCACGTCCTTCGTCACGACCGCGCCCGCCCCGACGAACGCTTCCTCGCCGATCTCGATCCCGGGGCAGAGGATCGCTCCCCCGCCCACACGTGCGCCGCGGCGGATCGTCGGCCCCTTGACGAGCTCGTGGCGTCGCTCGGTGCGGCCCATGAAGTTGTCGTTTGTCGTAACGACGCACGGGGCGATGAAGACGTTGTCCTCGAGCGTCGAGTAGGCGGTGATGTAGGCATCGGCCTGGATCTTCGTCAGCGCGCCGATCGTGGTGTCATTCTCGACGAGCGTGCCGCGCCCGACCACGACGTCGTCGCCGATCACGACGCGCTCGCGCACACATGACTGGTCGCCGAGGATGACGCGGGCCCCCACGCGCGTGCCGGCGAACACGATGGCTCCGGTCGAGACGATCGTCCCGTCGCCGATCTCGGTGGGCGGCAGCGGGTCGCGCTTCGCGGTCGAGCGCGGGGACAGAGACGGCTGCTTGCCGACCACGGCACCCTCGAGCACCCTCGCGCCTTCGCCCAGAACCGTGCCGGGATAGACGATTGCCGAGGGATGGACGTCGGCGGTCATCAGGCGCCTGCGTCGGACAGCGAGTCCTGGAGACGCTCGAGCGTGCGGACGACGGTCAACCCGTCGCGGGCCTCCGCGTGGTTCGAGCCATCGTCGATGAGGCGCAGGAAGTGCGAGATCTCGAGGCGGAGCGGCTCGTCATTCGAGATCTTCGGGCTGAAGATGTCTCCTGTCCGTGTCCGCCATTCGCCGTAGGTCTGCGATGGCTCCTCCGGGGCCTTTTCGTAGATGGTCACCTTGCGCTCGAGCTCCATGTCGTCGAAGACAGCCATCTTGTCGCGTCCGACCACGGTGATCTTCCGCATCTTGTGGGGGTCGAGCCACGACAGGTGCATGTGCGCGATCTTCCCGCTCGGAAAGCGCAGATAACAGAAGACGACGTCCTCGACGCCCGGATTCAGGAAGGCGTTCCCGTGTGCCCAGGCCTCGCTCGGCTCCTCGCCGACGAGGTGGAGGATCACCGAGAGGTCGTGCACGCCGAGAGACCAGAGCGCGTTCTCGTCCTTGCGGATGACGCCGAGATTCTGGCGGTTCCCGTAGATGCAGAGGACGTCGCCGAGCTCGCCAGAGTCGACCAGCTCCTTCAGCTTGTGCACGCCCGGGTGGTAGAGCAGGAGATGGCCTGGCATGAGGACGAGGCTTCGTTCCTCGGCGATCGCGACGAGCTCCGCCATCTCGGCACCGCGCATCGCGGGAGGCTTCTCGACAAAGACGTGCTTGCCCGCCTCGAGCGCCTGCTTGGCGACCGTGTAGTGCGTGGGCACGGGCGTTGCGATCACGACCGCCTCGAGCTCCGGGTCGGCGAGCATGTCGGCATAGGCGCCGGTGAGCCGGGTTCCCGGATAGCGCTCAGCGAACTGCTCGCGCCGCGTCTCGGAAATGTCGCAAAGCCAGGTCAGGTGCGCGAGCTCGTCCACATTGCGGACGAGGTTCGCGCCCCATGGCCCGAGTCCGATCTGGCCCACCTGGGTCAGCGGTCTTCACTCCGCCGACACGCTTCACTCTCATGACGTACCGGAACAACCACTAGAGCTTCCACACCTTGCCTTCGCCGTCCAGCCCCTTGGTTGCGTTGCGGAAGTCGACGACGACCTTCGCGCGCTTGATCGACCTGGCGTAGTCGACCGCCGAGTGGGCGGTGACGATGGCGACGCAGTCGTGGTCCTCGGGTTTGAGCAGCGCGGAGGTCATTCCGTCGAACTCGGGCACGTGCGGGTCGTGGTAGGCGACCTCGGCGCCGGCGTTTCGGAGGAGATGGATCAGCTTCTCCGCAGGCGTCTCGCGGGTGTCGCCGATGTCGGCCTTGTAGGCCACGCCGAGGACGAGGATCCGCGAGCCGGAGAGCGAGCGCTGCAGACCGTGGTTCAGCGCCTGCGAGATGACCGAGCGGCAAAAGTACGGCATGTTGTTGTTGACCTCTCCCGAGAGGTCGATGAAGCGCGTCGTGAAGTCGTATTCGCGTGCCTTCCAGGAGAGGTAGAAGGGGTCGAGCGGGATGCAGTGCCCGCCGAGGCCGGGTCCGGGCTGGAACGGCATGAAGCCGAACGGCTTGGTAGCGGCGGCGCCGACCACCTCCCAGACGTCGATGTCCATCCGGTCGCAGAGCTGGGCAAGCTCGTTGACGAGTGCGATGTTGACGGAGCGGAAGATGTTCTCGAGGAGCTTCGTGAGCTCGGCCGCCTCGGGCGTCGACACGATGTGGACGGTGTCGACCGCGGCTGCGGTAGACGGCGGCGGCCGCCTCGCCGCAGGCCGGGGTGAGACCACCGACGATCTTGGGAGTCGTCTTCGTCGTCCAGTCGGTACGTCCCGGGTCGACGCGCTCCGGGGACATCGCGAGGTGGAAGTCCGTGCCGGCTTTGAGGCCGCTCCCCTCCTCGAGGATCGGGAGCAAGACCTCGCGCGTCGTCCCAGGGTAGGTCGTGGACTCGAGCACGACGACCTGGCCGGCTTCGAGGACCGGTGCGAGTGCGTGGGCAGCGTTCGTCAGGTACGAGAGATCGGGCTCGCGCTGCTTTGTGAGCGGCGTCGGCAGCGCGATCATGATCGTGTGCGCGCCGCGCAGCTCGGCGTAGTCCAGGGTCGCTGCGATGCGGCCCTCCTCGACGTGGGGACGCAGTGCGGCTGAAGGGACGTCCTCGATGTGGCTCTCGCCCTGGTTCAGCGCCTCGACGAGCTCGGGCACCGCGTCGACGAGCAGCACGCGCTTTCCCGCCTCGGCGAAAGCCTGCGCGAGCGGCACGCCGACGTAGCCGGCGCCGATGATGCCGACGTCCCAGATGTGGTCGCTCACGGTCGCCAAGCGTACAGAGCGGCCGCCACGCGTTCGCTCGCATGGCCATCGCCGTAGAGCGTGGGGCGCTCGTCCGGCATGCGCGCCGAGGCTGCGGCCGCCGCGATCGCGTCCGGGTCGTCGTCGACGAGGACGTTCGCTCCCGCTTCGACCGTGTCGACCCACTCCGTCGACGGTCGCATCGTCACGCACGGGACGCCGTACCAGTACGCCTCCTTCTGCAGCCCGCCCGAGTCGGTGAGGATCACCCGCGCCTCCGAAGCGAGCGCGGAGAAGTCGAGGTAGCCGAGCGGCGCGATCGTCGGCAGGTCGAGCCCGAGCCGGTCGAGCGCCAGCCGTGTCCGGGGATGTGCGGGGAAGACGAGCGGGCCCGTCGACGCGCCGCAGCCCCTCGACGATCCGTCGCAGCCGTTCGTCCTCGGTGACGTTGGCCTGGCGGTGGACGGTGGCGAGGGCGTATCGGCGCGGCTCGAGCCCGAGTCGTTCGAGCACTCTGGACCGCTCGCGCGCGATCGGCCCGAACACGCGTGCCGCATCGGCCATCACGTCGCCGACGACCTCGCGCCGTCCGCCCACGCCTTCGGATTCGAGCTGAGCGGCCGAGCGCTCGTCCGGACAGAGCAGGAGCGCCGCGATCCGGTCGACCGCGATCCGGTTGTGCTCCTCGGGCATCGAGAGATCGAAGCTTCGAAGTCCGGACTCGACATGCGCGACGGGGACACCGCCTGCCGCCTCGGCGCCGGCGCGCGTCGAGTTGGTGTCGCCGTATACGAGCACCCAATCGGGCCGTTCGGCGGCGATCGCCTCGCGGATCGACGGCGTCATCAGCGCCGGGTCGGACGTGCGGAGCCCGAGCCGGTAAGCGGGCTCCGAAGGCCGAGCTCGTCGAAGAAGACCTCCGACAGCTCGGGGTCGTAGTGCTGCCCGGTGTGAACCACGACCTCGGCGATCCCGGCCTCGCGAAGCGCGACCGAGAGAGGCGCCGACTTGATGAACTGCGGCCGGTTCCCGACGATCGAGAGGACGCGCATCGATCATCTAGACTACGCGCGCCCTGCGGGCCGTTAGCTCAGTTGGTAGAGCAGGGGACTCTTAATCCCAAGGTCGAAGGTTCGAATCCTTCACGGCCCATTCGAACCCAGGCAGCCACGGCCCTCCGCATGGTTGCATGGGTCAGATGTGCTGGAGGTGTCCGCCGCCGTGCCCCGCAACTGCCGCGTTGGCGAGAGGAAGTGGGTGAAGGCTGGTGCAGATTGCGCTCGCGTTCGCGATCACGGTCGTCTCGGCCTGTCTTCTTAACGTCGGGTACTTGCTCGAGCACAGCGTCGCCTCGAAGCAGCCGGCGCTCTCACTGCGCCGGCCGATCGCCTCGCTGACCTCGCTTGTGGGCAATCGCCGCTGGCTCGCGGGCTTCGGTGCCGAGGCAGCCGGCTGGCTCCTCTACGTCGCCGCGCTCGCGCTGGCGCCGCTCTCGCTCGTGCAGGCGACGGCCGCCGGCGGTATCGGGATCCTCGCGATCATGGTTTCCCGCTTCACACACGTCCCGCTGACCACGCGTGAGCGGGTCGGCGCGGCGGTGTCGGTCGCGGGCCTCGCGTTGCTCGGCATCAGCCTCTTCGGCACCCATGGCGAGGGTTCTGCCGCCGGTTATCTGTGGGTCGCAGTCTGGCTCGTCGCGTCTGCGGCTCGCCGCAGCGTTCTGTATGTGGCCACTCGCACGCGTGATCGGCGGCGGGCCGGCCTGGGGAATCGCCGCAGGCATCCTCTTCGCAGCGGGGGACGTGTCGACGAAGATGGCTGTCTCGGGCGGGGCCCGGGACATTGCGTTCCTGGTCTGCCTGATCGTCTTCTATGCGGCCGGCACGGCCATATTGCAGGCCGGGTTCCAGAGAGGCAGTGCGCTTACGACCGCCGGTCTCGCGACGTTGTTGACGAACGCGCTGCCGATCGTGGCCGGGATGGTCGTCTTCCACGAGCCGCTGCCCGCAGGCTGGGTCGGCGCGGTTCGCATCGTTGCCTTCGCCGCGGTCGTCGCCGGCGCTTTTCTGCTTGCCGCGCGCGTGAAGGCTGTCGAGCCGCTCCGAGCAGGACGCGAACTGGGCGATCTCGGGGCGATTTCCGTCTGACCGGTGCGATCTGACGTCGCGGCGGTCTGCCGCGCCCGCGTCCGTTCGTCGGTTCTCTCACCGCGTGGCGGGCGAGCGGCGATGCTGCATCAGCCAGTTGAGGACGCTGGATGCGAGGCCTCGGGTTTCGAGGGCGAGCATCGTCGCCTGGTGATCGGCTCCGGGCAAGGTGACGAGCTTCGTCTGGTTTCCGCAACTCTTGAAGACGGATCTCACGGCCAGCGGCTGTCCCGACTGGTACCGGGGATCGGCCAGTCCGAGCAAGAAATATGCGGCGAGGTGAGTAGACGGGCAGGACTGGACATACGGGACGCCGCCCGCGACGAAAGCCACAGCTGCGAAACGGCCGCCATCTTGGAGCGCGTACCAACCGAGGTAGTCGGCACCCCCTGACCACCCGAGCGCGTACTCGCGTGCGCGGTCGACGGCGAACCTCGCCTCGACCCGGGCGATCTGGCGGCCGAGCCAGCTGTCGTCGTAGGTCCGTGAGAACTGCAGCCAGCCCCACCAGCTGTTGGTCGACCCCGCGCCATCGGAGAGCCGGCAGCCAAGGGCAGTCGGGCACTGAGGCGCGAAGAGGATGACGTTTCGGCCGATGGTCATCGGCGACATCCGCGAGGCAATCGAATCCGGGGCGCCTTCGTCCCCGTGCAGCGCCACGATGAGTGCGGAGGGGCGACCGGGTCGTAGCCCCCGGGAAGCTCGACCAGGCAGCCGGCACATGGCCAACCCCGCAGGACGCTGATTGCGCCTTTCCCGGCCGGGGACGAGGAGGCGGCTATCCCTTGCGGAGCGAGCACCGCACACAGGGCAGCGAGCGCGAGCAAGGTGACGCCGGCTCTGGAGGTGCGCATCACCTATCCCGAAGTGTGACATGCGGAATAGACGCGGCTCGGCGGAGCTGGGCCAGCGAGCTCGGCAGGTGCCAGTTCCGTGGGCATGGTCATGGTCGCCCGCACGGGTGATCCAGGCAGCCGCGCGATGCGCCGTATATCTCGTGAGTGAGGACTTCTGTCGTCGTCGTCGGCAACGGGGTCTCCGGGTACGCGTGCGCAGCTCGCCTCGCCCAGCGCGGCGTGCCGGTGACGATGGTCGGGCCCGGCGTCCCGCACGACCGGCCACCGCTCTCCAAGCGTGCGCTGTCGACCGGCCGCGTACCGTTGCTCGCTGACGCGTCGCAGCTCGTCGAGCGCGGGATAGAACACATCGACGGGGTCGTGACGGCGTGCGACCTCGGGCGCCGCCGAGTCGTGGTCAGCCCCTCGGGAGGGGGCGCCCGAATCGAGCTCGAGGCAGCTGCCCTCGTCTGGGCGACCGGCCTCAAGTATCCGAAGCCCCCAGTTCCCGGTTTCGAGGAGGCAGAGGAGAATGCCACCGGTGCGGGCCTTGTCTCCGTGCATCGGCGGCTCGAGACGCCTGGACGGCGAGTGGTCGTGGTGGGAGCCGGGCTCATCGGGTCGGAAACCGCCGCGACGCTTGCAAGCGCGCACCACGTGACCCTCGTGGACATGGTCGACCGTCCGCTCGCGCGGCTGCTTCCGCGCGTGTCGGATGCCGCCAGGGACGTCCTGGACGATCTCGGCGTGCGCTTCATGGGCTCGTGCAGGATCGACTCGGCGAGGATCGGTGGTGATGGCGCGACCATTCGCACGTCGACCCACGGCGAGCTGCACTGCGACGTCGTCGTGTCGGCCGCAGGATTCCGTTCGAGCCTTCTGCCTGAGCTCGCAGGGGAAGACGGGCGCGCCAGCACACTCGCAGCTGACGAGCAATTGCGCGTGGTCGGTTACGAGGGCGTCTGGGCATGCGGCGACTGCGTCTCCTTCCCACACCCGCGCTGGGGCCGGATCGCAATTCCGCACTGGGATCATGCTCTCTGGAGCGGGCGCCACGCTGCTGAGTCGATCCTCGGCTCCGAGGCGCCGTATGTGCGGCAGCCCTATTTCTTCAGCGACATCGGACCCTTGCGGATCCAGCAGGTCGGCCTCGCCGACGAGGTGGTCGAGTGGCACGACGATGCCGGGCTCGAGGTCGGCCTCGACGCCGACGGCGCCCCCGCATGCGTCCTCCTTCTCAACGCCCCTGCGCGCTTGGCCGAGGCCCGCGAGCTCGTCGAATCTGCTGCACCTCGAGTGCTCACCACAACCTGAAGCAAGGAGGCAAACCATGCTCGTACGCGTAACCGTTGACCCGGACACTTGTATCGGCTCGGGAGAATGCGTGTCATGCGACCCGGACGCGATCGAACTGGATAACCGTGGAGTGGCCCGGATGATCCTTGCGGAGCTCGAAGAGGAGCGTGCCAACCGGCTCTGCGACGCATGCCCGATCGGGGCCCTCTCGATCGACAGGTAGCAGGGAAACCGGTCAGGCTCGGGCAGAGGCCTCGACCTCGCGTGCGCGACGATCGGGCTTGAACGGCGGAACCAGCGATCGCCAGACGGTGGCGCCGGCGACGGCGGCTATCGCGCCGACGTAGATCGCACGAGTCCACTCGTGGGCCGAGTCGGAGCCGCTCATGATCCCGTGCACGGTGAACGCGGCGAACAGTCCGTACGTCACCCAGTGCAGCTTCCTCCAGAGCTTGACTCCGATGCGCTTCCGCTGGGAGAACGACACGTACACGACGAGCATCAACTCCGCGGCCACCACGCCTACTCCCGTCCAGAGAGGCCGATACGGAAGCGTCCCGGGAACGAAGAGGTCCGCGACGGTGATGTGGATCGTCTTGTCGAGGAGAAGCGCAGATCCGTGGAGGGCGGTTGCTCCGAGACAGCAGAGCGCGAGAATCCTGTGGGTCTCGAGTGTCGTCGCGGGCTTGACGACGTCAGGGGCAAACGGGCGTGACTTGACCAGGAGGCCGGCGAGCACCGAGCAGGTCACAAGGATGTAGGCGGCGAGACCGCTCGCCCGCGCCTCGATCCAGAACGTCGGCGCGTGGCTCACGCCAGCCC
>CAWAFJ010000003.1:0-31396 GCA_963781315.1 uncultured Actinomycetes bacterium
CCGCTCCTCCGCCTTCCCGAGCGCATGCGGAATCGTCACCACCACAGGTTTCGCCATGTTCTTCCTATCAACTTGCAGCCGCGATCGCGCGGAGACCGATGATCGCGCACCGACGCTTACAGTGCCGGTGGCAATTGCCAATCGGAGGCGGCGGCACGTAACCGAGCCGTTCAACGTACTCAACTGCTTTGGTCTCCGACTGATCGCCCCAATCAAAGCATCGGCTCGTCTCGCCATCTTGACCCAGCACTGTTGCTGAGTCTTTGTCTACCGTGATTCGGCAACTAAGAATCACACCCTTCCCGCGCTTCTCGAAGTAGATCACCTTTGGCGGTTCAGGCCACATCACGTTTTCTGGCCATTTTGTTCCCATTTGAACAAATATAACCTCTGTCGCATGTTTTTGCGCAAAATCGCCTGGCGACGAAGCACGGTATGGGGCGACCCGAGGACATCGGATGCGACTCCGGCACATCCATCTTCGACGGTGATTGTAGTGTGGTGCGGGCGGGCTGACAAAGCGAGGGGTGGCAGCAGCCGACGGATGGCGGCGTCTTGGCGGGCGGCGCCATCGAAAGGGGGCGCAAAAACGGGGAACCCCATCTTCGACAGTGATTGCCGTCAACCCGCGGGCTTCGATCTTCAAGGACCCGCAATCCGCGGAAAACCCGCCGATATCGATCGTCGCGCAACAAGGGGACGAGCTACCGCTACGCCAACGACGGAAAATTGGACCGCGGTGTCAGCTCGACTACTTGCGAGTGGCCGTCAAATTCTGCCAAGAAGAACTCCAGGCAGCCCGCGTGGCCGAGAATGCTGCATTCATCCAGCGAAGTAGCGAATTGTGCAAAACCGATCACGGCCGTCCACTGACTAGACTCGTGACCGTCAAACAGCTCCAACTCGACTTTGCCAGGTATGATGTTAATCTCGTGGCCGCTAACGCCCTTCGCCGAGTCCGCTTCGTCGGCAAACAGTTCTGCGCCGATGTCGGCCGCAATGGAGATCGGGAGAACCGTATGATCTGCACCGGTATCCAGCAACACACGCAGATAAGCGTCGCCAAGCGTGCCGCCTATGCGGATCTTCGCTTCCGGTCGATACACCTTTCCCGACGGACAGATACGAGACCGCTCAACGGCGTAACGGCCGTAAGTCCATTTCATCGGTGTCCACCAATGAACCGCGTGTCAGCCTGCGGCGCTTTCACGAGGATAGGCCGCTCTTCACCTGCTGCTTGAGCGGCCTTTCTTGTTTCTGCATACGATGACCCGGTGGCGATGATCTTCGTCTCACCGAAGTCCCAGGCAATCCACTTTCCACAATGATCAATGGGGACGGTTGGCGGTTGCTGCGAATTCATCATTGATTGACCTCCCATTTTTCCGACAGTCGCGGAGCTGCTTATCAAATTCTACCCCATTACTGCGATGCGGTCACGGCGACACACGTGGTAGCGATGGCAGAAAGCAACCCGGGCACAACGACCCGCGGGCACTCAAACCATAGTTTGACACCCGCCTAACCCCTTACCGCCCAACGACTTCCCTCGAGTCTGCCCGGTGGCCGAAAACAGGTACTTTACATCCGTCCACTATCTGTTAGAAACGAGGATGTACTGAACACGTCCGTCGGCGTTCGAAGCAACCATTCCTCCGTGAAGAAGCAGGGGGCTCGGAGAGGTGGCCGCTCGTCTTCCTGTACCGCTTCCCCATGTCCATTACGTTCCCTTCCGATGCTGCAATGATCGCATTCCTGTCGGGAAGGTGTGAGGTCTCGGGCGAGAGGGCTTTTGCTGCTGCCACAAATTTCGCCTTCAGACGATTTTATTTTCCCGATGAGTTCTGCGATCATTGTATGATCCGAATGTTATCTGGTCGTGGTATAAAGGCTTGTGGTCACTTCGAATTGTTTCGAAGTTATTCCGGCTTGTATGCGGAAATCGGGGCGAGAATTGAGCCCGGACCGCATAACCCGGTGGTTAGCTGGTTGAACTGCAACCATTATTCCGGAAAGAACGCGCTCAAACCGGGAACATTTTGCGACGGACACGGGAGAGGTGCCGCATGTGTGGCACGCACGAAATTGTTGGTTAAGAGAATAATTATTGGTGCAGAGTATGATCGTGTAATGAGTAATGATCTCTTTTTACGCATGATTCGATAAAAGACTGGAAAACAATACGGCAAGCCCACGCGGCGAGGGGCATAGTCCCGATGAGCGTAAACGCCCCGCCCCTCAATGAGAAATCCGCATTTCACAAAAAAAATATCCCTGCTGGTCAGGGACACGTAAAAATGTGGGTATAATCGTTTTAATGTGATCCGTGCATTCGTCAGGAGTATGTCATGCCACAAACTCTGGTTCTATACCATACCGAGAGTCCGCTCGCGATGGCAAAAAGAATGACGATAACGATGGTAAGTGCGGGCTGACTGTCAGGATGCACCACCATATTGAGGTATATAACCAGTCCCTCCAGAAGGGAAAGGCCGACTACCATCAATAGTAAGCTCATGCGTCTTTTGCGTCATGCTATCTTCAAACTACACTATATACGCTCATTTTAAAAGACTCGGGTATCAATTCCCGTCCTGATGGTTACGGCATTAATGTATATCACACCTCGTGGTTGAGGACAGTTTACATTATCAAATGAAATATTCTCAACAATACTTACACATTCAGATGGCCTCGTCCACTACCGTGTGGCGCACGTTGCACAAAGTCCGGAATCACTGTCCCGGCCCCGCAAACTCCGGCCGGACCGCCGGGGTTTGTTGTGCGGCAGGAGACGGGGGGGATCCGGCGATGTCGATGCTTATCCGTCGAGAATGCTCGCAAATCGATCAGGCGTCATTGCGGAACACTGGCGCAGGTCACCGTTATGGCTCCAGTCCCGATGTCGCTCGTGGGGTCGTCAGCCTGCGATGACGCGGCGGGCCATGAAGACGCAGACTGCTGCGGCGAGGAGCGCGATGATCGGCAGCGTTGCGCCGATTACACCAACTACGGCCAACACGAGCCCGACGACGCCGATCAGCCCCGTGACGAAGCCTACGATCGCGAACTGGTACAGCCGTCGCTCCCGAACCCGCCGCGGCGTGTAACTCCCGCGCTTCTGAAGATCGCTCACGCTTCGAGGATACCGCGCGCTATGAGGCAGCCCGATGGCCGGGGTTACGTCGCATGCGCCTGACGTCGACCGATCAGGAACCGCTGCTCAGGCGTACTTCGCACACGCTCGCGCCCGCAGGCTTGATACCGCCAGAAGCCCGTAGTAGCGACGGGTTGCGCCTGACCGAATTCTTGGCCGCGTTACCCGACGTCCCGCCTAGCGAGCGGATGGCGGGACGACGGCGGCAGGCCACAGTCACGCCGCCTCCTTCAGCCGAGTAGGTCGCTCCCCTCTGAGTGTCTTCGTGAACACTCCGGCACCACGGAGTCATGACGCTGGGCCGAATGTTCGCCTCGGGCTGCGACCGCGGACCAGTGGTCGCGGCTGAGCGACGTTAGAGTCGGTTCGTGGCCCTCCACTACGAGATCAAGGGCGACGGGCCTGCCGTTGTGTTCCTGCACCCCGGGCTTGCAGATAGTCGGGTTTGGGATCCGCAGTGGGCGTCATTTGTTACTTGCTATCGGCTCGTGCGGTGCGACCTCGCGGGCTTCGGACGCACGCCTCTTGAGAGTCGAACCATGCGGCCGGCGAGAGATGTGGCATCTTTGCTCGATCTGCTCGACATCACGGCCGCCGCAATCGTTGGTTGCTCGCTCGGTGGGCGGATCGCGCTTGAGCTTGCCGTTGCTCGCCCGGATCTCGTGCGCTCTCTTGTGCTCGTCGGAGCGGGTCTACCTGGTTTCGCGTGGTCAGAGAGAGTTCGCGACTGCCGAGCCGCTGAAGAGTTGGCCGTGTCCCGAAGCGATCTTGACGCCGCCACCGAAATCAACGTACGGATGTGGGTTGACGGGCCGCACCGCACGCCGTCGGACGTTGATCCAGGCGTCCGCACAGCGGTGGCCCGTATGCAGCGCGACGCTCTGGAACTACAGGTGCCCCATTGGAATGACTTGCGAGAAGAGCCTTTCGTTGAAGATCTTCCAGCACGGTTGAGCGAGGTACGAGTCCCGACACTCGTCCTCTTCGGCGAGGAAGACGTCGAAGACATCCATCAGCTCGCGAAGAAGTTGGCGACAGCGATACCGGACGCAACTCTCGCGTCGATCCCTGGTGCCGCCCACGTCCCGAGTCTTGAACAGCCAACTACTTTCGACTCTCTAGTGCTCGATTTCCTTGCGGCGACGGCGCTCATCTAACACCGCCGCGCTCAGGGTGTACTCGCGAACACTGGCGCAGGCGATGTCCGACTACGCCTGGCTATCCGTCCTCGTCGAGTTCGTAGCCGCCCTCGGAGGCCAGTCGCTTCGCCTCTGCGCGTATGACCCACCGCCACCCTTCACCTTTTCTGAGGTTCCGTCCGGGCGGTCGATCCAGGCCGGGCCAACGTCGTTGGGGTCCTCATCCTCTGCGTCTTCCGGGCCGTCTTCGAACTTCCGGTAGAGCCGAGTCCGTTGATCTGTCATCGCACGATCTTCTCAGATGCGCGCAGGCGTCATTGCGGAACGCTGGCCCAGCCCCGACTGCCCTTAAGTCTCGGGATGTGGCCGCGCCGCCACTTCGAGTCGGGGTTGCGACAGGCGTAAGAGCAGCGGACGGTATGTCGGCCAGGGGACTGCCGACCGGATGCGTGGTGTCGTATAGTTGCCGCGAGAATGGCGGCGGGGCTCGATGCGATCGGGAACACGCCCCTGCTTCGGCTCCGCTTGTTTGAGTCCGAGGGTGGCGGCGAGCTCTGGGTGAAGTGGGAAGGGGCGAATCCGACCGGCAGCATGAAGGATCGGATGGCCGCGGGGATGGTCGCCCACGGTGAGGAGACCGGGGCGTTGCGGCACGGCATGCGGGTTGTCGAGTACACGGGTGGGAGCACCGGAAGTTCGTTGGCGATGGTCTGCGCCGCCCGCGGGTATCAGGCGCACCTCGTCACTGCGGACTGTTACGCGCCGGAGAAGATCCGGACGATGCGGGCGTTCGGGGCGGAGGTCGAGGTGCTCGAGAGCGACGGCGGCAAGGTGACGCCGGAGCTGTTCGACCGCTTCAAGGCCCGGATCGCGGAGCTCGCAGGGGAGCCCGACACGTGGTGGGCCGAGCAGTTCGTCAATCCCGGCAATGCGACCGCCTACCGGGCACTCGGGCAGGAGATCGTGGAGGAGTTGGGCGACACGATCGACGGCTTCGTCATGAGCGTGGGGACCGGCGGCTGCTTCTCCGGAGTGGCCGAGGTGCTGAAGGGCCACAACCCGGCCATCAGGTGCATCGCGGTCGAGCCTGCGACGTCGCGCAACCTCTCGGGTGGCCCGCTTGGTGCGCATCGGTTGGAGGGGATCGGGGTCGGGTTCGTTCCTCCCGCCGCCCGGCTCGACCTCGCTGATGAGATCGCCGCCGTCACCGACGAAGAGGCCTTCGCCGCGGCACGCGAGGTGGCCCGACGGGAGGGGCTCCTCGCGGGACAGACCTCCGGGGCCAACGTCGTCGCCGCGAAGCGGCTGGCCGCGGAGCTCGGCCCCGGCCGACGGGTCGTCACGATCCTCATCGACACCGGCCTCAAGTACCTGGCCGGTGACCTCTTCGCCGGCTGATCCCTCCTCGGCTTCCCCCGGCGCGGAGTGCTTTCGGCGGTAGCCGTCAGCGTGACTTGCCGAGCTGCTACCAGAACTCGTCCCAGGCATAGAGATCGGAGAAGTACTCCCGGCCGTCCTTGAGCTCGAAGACGATGCAGCCGAACACATCCAGTTGCCTGCCGTTCCGCTCCGCGGTGTCTTAATGCAGGCCGACCATCAGGCGTCACTTCCGCACGCTGGCGCAATCGAGAGTGGCGTCGCTCCTCATGCCCGCGGCGACCAGATGTACGGCGTTGTTGTCGTCACGGGCACGAAGCCGAGCCGTTCGAGGATCGGGCGGCTCGCGTCGGAGGCGTCGACCTGGAGGTAGCGAAACCCGCGCGTTGCAGCCAGGCTCGCCCGGTAAGCGACGACCGCGCGGTAGATCCCGCGGTGGCGCCACGCAGGCAGCGTCGAGCCGCCCCAGAGCGACGCGAAGTCCGTGCCGAGCGCGAACCGCACCCAGCCCGCGCAGACGATCTCGTCGTCGGTCTCCACGACGGCGATCGTGAGCGACTCGGGATCGGCAGTCTGTTCGCCCTCGAGCATGTCGGCAAGCCAGCCGTGGTCGTCGCCCGAGATCATCTCTTCGAACCGCGCGATTCGGTCGAGGTCCGTGCGCTCGCTGACCTGGCGCAGAGCAACCCCTTCTGGAAGCTCCGGGTCTCCTGCAATCGACGCCGCCAGAGCGATCTCCACCGTCTCGCGCTCCTCGGCAACGAAGCCCGCAGCCTCCAGCCGCCGCGCGAGGTCGGGCGGCCGGTCATGCCCGTAGAGCTTCCACTCGAACCGCTCGCCGCGGTCCGCGTACAGAGCAACACAACGCGCGATCAGCGCGTCGAGCTCGGTGCCCTCGATCCCGGCGAGGTTGCGGTAACCGACGAACCCGCCGCCCGCAGCGCCCAAGACGCAGACCAGCGGTCCGATCCGCTCGATCTGCTCGCCCTCGACCACCAAGTCCGCGAACGACTCGCGAAGTTGCTCGTCGAAGACCGCGAGATCAATCACGCCCCGAGGCTACTCTCACCGATGGTGCGCTTCGGTCGTCGCGTCGGCGTTTGTGCCCGGAACGCGAGGAGGGGTGCACTCTCCTCGGGCGCACCCCTCTCGTTGCTTCCAGCGCGCTCGAGCTGGGCTCCGTGTTTCGCGCCTGGCGCCGACAACAGGAAGAAGCCAAGCGAGCGCGTTTCCGTAATGGTGAAACCGGCCGGACGAAGTCTCGAGTGGCTCAACCGACCGGCTGGCGAGATGCACTTCCCCGCCCGCTCACGTTGTCCGGTGGAATCAGCTCCAACTACGACCTCCCTTGGTCGGGGAATCTGACGCAGAGAACTCTGAACGCGTCGCGGGGTGGTTGGCGTCTCCAGGAAATGCCTCCGGCGGGGAGGCAGCGCGAGCCGCTTTGCGGCAGCGGTTACACGGGCATACGATCTCGCGCACCGGGTCCGGGCTACCGCCTGGCCCACGACCTCCAAGGAGAGCACCATGCCCACCGTGATCGCCCACCACGACGTGAAGGACACTGAGCATTGGCTTGCTTCGCCGAAGCGCGAAGAGTTCTTCGGCCCTCTGGGGGTCACCAACATCCGGACGTTTGTCGACCCGGAGAACCCGACCCGGGTAGGTGTGCTCATGGAGATCCCCGACATGGACGCCGTGATGGCCGCGATGCAGAACGAAGCGGCTGCCGAGGCGATGGCGTATGACGGCGTGTTGCCGGAGACCTTGGTGATTCTCGTCGAGGCGTAGTTTCTAGCCGGGCCAGCGGTTCGTGATCGGCGTGCGGCGGTCGCGACCGAAGGCCTTCGGGTGCAGCTTGACGCCCGGCGGAGCCTGGCGGCGCTTGTATTCGGCTCGGTCGATCATCGCCAGCGCGCGGTCGACGATCTCGCGGTCGAATCCGTCGGCGTAGAGCTCCTCGCGTGAGCGGTCGAGCTCGACGTACGCCTCCAGCACCTTGTCGAGCTCCGCGTACGGCGGCAACGAGTCCTCGTCGAGCTGATCCGCGCGCAGCTCGGCGCTCGGGGCGCGGTCGATGGTCGACTGCGGGATCAGCTCGCGGCCCGCCTGGTCGTTCAGTCGCCGCGCGAGCCGGAAGACGTCGGTCTTGTACACGTCCTTCAGGAGCGCGAAGCCCCCGGCGAGGTCGCCGTAGAGCGTCGAGTAGCCGACCGACATTTCCGACTTGTTGCCTGTCGCGATCACGATCCAACCGAACTTGTTCGAGAGCGCCATCAGCAGGGTGCCGCGGACGCGAGCCTGCAGGTTCTCCTCAGTGAGGTCGGCCGCCCATCCCTCGAACGAGGGAGCGAGGGCACCCGTAAACGCCTCGACCACCGGCTCGATCGCGATCTCCCTGAAGTCGATCCCGAGCGACTCGGCGACGCGACGCGCGTCGGTGCGTGTTCCTTCGGACGAGTACCGGGACGGCATCGACACTCCGTGCACGCGTCCGGCGCCGAGCGCCCCGGCGGCGATCGCGGCGGTGAGCGCAGAGTCGATGCCTCCCGAGAGGCCGACCACGACGTCCCCGAACCCGTTCTTGTGGATGTAGTCGCGAAGGCCGAGCTCGAGCGCCAGGCGCATTTGCTCGAGGTCATCGACCATCGGGGCGGGATGCGGTCGCGCCGGCTCGTCTTGTTCTCGCGGGGGCGCAAGCTCGATCTCGCGCGAGGGCCGGCCCGTCTCGACGTTCGCGCGCGACCATCCTGCGGCGGACGTCACCCAAGCGTCTTCCCGTGGCCGCAGCCGGGTCGAGGTCGACGACGAGGAGCGCCTCGTCGAAGCCCGGGGCGCGCGCAAGGATCTCGCCCTCGTCGTCGAGGACGACCGAGTGCCCGTCGAAGACGAGCTCGTCCTGGCCGCCGACCGCGTTGCAGTAGGCCACGAAGCAGGCGTTGTCGCGCGCGCGCACCTGGAGCATCTCCTCGCGTTCGCGGTCCTTCCCGACGTGGAACGGTGACGCCGAGATGTTGGTGAGCAGCTGCGCGCCCGCCAGGGCGAGGTCGGTCGCGGGCGGCCCGGGCTCCCAGATGTCTTCGCAGATCGTCGGCCCGACGAGCGTGTCGCCGAAGCGCAGGAGCAGGGGCTCGCGGCCCGGCGTGAAGTACCGCTCCTCGTCGAAGACCCCGTAGTTCGGGAGCAACCGTTTGCGGTAAACGCCTCTGACGCGGCCGTCGGCGAGGATGTAACACCCGTTGTAGAGCTCCACATCGAGGTGGGGCGCGCCGACGAGTGCAACGATCCCGTCTGTCGCTGCAGCGATCTCCTCGACCGTTCGCTGCGCCGCCGACACGAACGAGCCGCGCAGCAAGAGGTCCTCGGGCGGGTAGCCGGTGACGGCGAGCTCGGGCACGAGCACGAGATCCGCGTTCGCCTGTCGCGCCTCGGCGATACGCGCCGCGATCCGGTCTCGGTTGCCGGTGAGGTCGCCGACCACAGTGTTCATCTGTGCGAGCGCGAGCCTCATCGTCCAGGTTTTCTCCTCATGAGCGAAAACTCTACACAGGGGGGCTCGCAGCTGCCCTTGCGTGTTCGGTTAGCAGGCGCTAACCTAGTGGCGACTAACTTAAGGGGAAGAGATGAAAGCACGGATCTTTGCGGACGAGAACAGGAAGTGGTGGACGCTGGCGGCCGTCGCCTTCGGACTGTTCATGATCATGCTCGACAACACCGTTGTGAACGTCGCCCTGCCGGCGATTCAGGAGTCGCTCGACCTCAAGATCTCGCAGCTCGAGTGGGTCGTGGCCGGCTACGCGCTCACCTTCGGCGCGCTCATGCTCACCGGCGGAAAGCTCGCGCGACCTCTTCGGACGGCGCCTGATCTTCGTGGTCGGGCTCGTGATCTTCACCCTCGCCTCGCTCGCGTGCGGCCTCGCCGGCACGGCGAATGTGCTGATCGCTGCGCGCGTCGTGCAGGGCGTCGGTGCGGCGCTGATGAACCCGGCGACGCTCTCGATCATCACGGTCACGTTCCCGCCGCACCAGCGCGGGAAGGCGATCGGGATCTGGGTCGGCGTCTCGGCGCTCGCGCTCGCGATCGGCCCGCTCGTCGGCGGTCTGATCACGGAGCACATCAACTGGAACTGGATCTTCTTCATCAACGTCCCGGTCGGAATCGTCGCCATCGTCGCGGCGTACCTCTTCATCGACGAGTCGCGCGACACCTCGCACGAGCAGAGGCCGGACATCCCGGGTCTGGTCACCTCTGCGATCGGCCTGTTCGCCCTCAGCTACGCGTTGATCGAGGGGAACAACTACGGCTGGGGATCGACGAGGATCATCGCGCTCGTTCGCGATCGCGGCCGTCGCGCTTCTGGCATTCGTCTTGCTCGAGCGGCACCAGCGGCTGCCGATGCTCGACCTCTCGCTCTTCAAGAACCGCACCTTCTCGGGCGCGAACACCGTGATGCTGATGACCGCGCTTGCGATGTTCGGCGTCTTCTTCTACATCTCGCTCTTCATGCAGCAGGTGCTCGGCTTCTCGCCCGTCGAGGCGGGTGCCGCGTTCCTGCCGATGACGGTGCTGATCATCGTCGTCGCGCCGCAGGCGGGACACCTGGCCGACCGGTTCGGTGCGCGGATCTTCGTCGGTGGCGGCCTCGCCCTCGTGTCGATCTCGCTGTTTCTCTTCTCACGCGTCACGGTGGACTCGACCTTCTGGGACCTTCTTCCCGCGATGATGATCGGCGGCACCGGGATGGCGGCGACGATGACCCCGACGACGGCCGCCGCGATGGGCTCGGTGAGCTATGACAAGGCGGGCGTCGGCTCCGCCGTCCTGAACAGCGCGCGGCAGGTCGGCGGCTCGCTCGGGATCGCGATCACAGGCGCGATCGTTGCTTCGGGCTTGTCGAACTCGCTTGCCGCCGGCGACCCCCGGCCGGTCGCCTTCACCAACGGGCTGCACGACGGGCTCCAGGTGGCGGCATTGATCGCGCTCACCGGCTCGCTGATCGGTTTCGCGACCATACGAAAGCAGCATCACCCGGAGCCCGCGCCAGTTGTCGTCGAGGCCTGACGTGGCGACGACAAGGCCGAGGCTTCGGGCTGAGGATCGGCGGCAGGCCGTGCTCGAGGCGGCATGCCGAGTCTTCTACAGGTCGAGTTACCGTGGCGCGACGACGGCGGAGATCACTCGCGAGGCAGGGATCACCGAGCCGATCCTCTACCGGCACTTCGGCTCGAAGCGCGACCTCTACCTTGCGTGTCTCGACGACGCCTGGCGGAGCTTCCGCGAGCTGGCGGCGTCGGCGCTCGCGAACGACCCAGGGGGTTGTCTCGGAGCTGTCTCGGACGCCTACCTCGCGAAGCGGTCGCGGGTGCGGATCGTCGACCTCTGGATCCAGGCGCTGACCGAGGCCTCCGAGGACGCCGTCATCGCCAAGGCCGTCCGCGCGCAGATCCGCGAGGTCCACGCCTTTTTCGCCGACGTGATCCGCCGCGGCCAGGAGGCGGGCGTCATCCATCCGGATCGCGATCCGGTCGCCGAGTCCTGGGTGTTCGTCGCCGGTGGCCTGCTCGCGACGATCGACCACCGGCTCGGCGGGCTTCTTGGCAGCGATCTCGATCGCGTTCGCGCCTCGCGCCGCGCCTGGATGCTGCGCGAGCCCTCCTAGGCCAGACCCTCCGTACCAAAACGAGAAGAGCCCCGGCTGCGGCACCCGGGGCTCTTCCTGGTCAGGCGGGGCACCGTAGCGAGGCGACCCCGAAAACGATGGCTCTGCGGCAAGCCCCGCTCCCGGTCAATGCGCCTCTGGTGCTCCACTCGCACGACGACCGCAAACGACCGCCTTGCAAGCTTGTATCACTCTAACGGGGGATCGACGGATCTGTCAAGTGAAGTGGAATCAAGCAACCATGCGCTTTCTCCCCGCTGGAGTCCCTCCCGGCGGAGTGCGCGCTCGGAGAGCACGGTGACGATTCCGACAACCAGCAAGGCGGTCGCAATGTGGCGAAGCCGCACGTCTCCGGAGTTTCCGGGGCAGCCCCACAGCAGCAGGGGAACGAGCCAGACGGCGCTGAAGCGAGGGCTGGCGATGGCGAGCGGAACGGCCAAGAGGACGAAGTAGTTCAGCCAGACGATTGGCGAGAGCAGAAGGCAGGCCGCGAGGGCGAGCGGAAGCGACCGCCTGCGATAGGCCAGGGCCAGAACGGCGATCCCCGCGACAACCGCTGCCAGGTGGGCGGCGCTCCGTCCGGCGACCCCGGACTGCTGCAGCAGGCCGACAAGGTTGTAGCTCTCGCGACCGAAGGTGTCGCCGAGATTGCGCATCAGGCGTTCGTACTCGCGGAGCGACATGAAGGGGAGTACGAGGAGAGTTCCTGCTGCGGCAAGAGCAGCGGCGGTCCCGGCCGCCGTAAACCGGCGAATCGCAACCAGCCAGATTACGAGCGGCCAGAGGAAGAGCTTCAGCGCGATCGCAAGACCGATCGCGAGCCCAGGGAGAACTCGGTGGTCTCGCCAGCGCCACGCGAGTGCGACAAGCAGTCCGAGCAGGATTGACAGATTCCCGGTCTGGAGTGCCGCGATGGTGGCCGGCCAAAGCGCCACGGCGCCGTAGACGCGCCAGTCCTGCACACCGAGGACCGCGAGGGTGCCGATCAATGCGGCGAAAAGCACGACCGTGAACACAGCGGCGGCCGCGCCGTCCGGAAGTGCGGTCAGCGGGGCAACGAGTAGCGCAGCCGGGATGGGGAAGATCCGATTGACACCGCCGGAGAGGTCGGCGTCCGGGGCCGGGAACGGGTTTTCGCCGTGGACGACGAGCTTCGCCTCGGGGTAGATCTCGCCGCGGAAGTCGACGCCGACGCTCCCGTCGTGGATCGCGCTCGCCGCGGCGAACGTCAGGAGTGCGATCGGCAGGATGCCGAGGAACGCGGGAGGCGCGAGGCGCCGCAGTGCCAGCCAGAGACCGTCCTTGTCCGCGAGCTGCGGCCCGCGCTCCGCCGAGGCGCTCACGGAGCGCGGGTCGCCGACTGCCGCAGCACGATCGTGTTGCGCTCGGTTAGGAGGATGTCGGGTTGGGCGTCGCCGAACGAGCTTGCCGGCGGCCCCTGCCTCTTGTCGAGCACGAGCAGCCCGTAGCCGTCGGCCGCGCGGCGCCAGCCCGCGCCCTGCTGATCGAAGAACTCGGCGAGGCGAGTGAGCTCCGCTGCGGTCAGAAGCTCGAACCTCGAGTCGAAGGCGATCCGGCCGGCGAGTTGCGGCTCGACGAAAAGCAGCCAGTCGGCGTTCAGACCACTTGCGAACACGTTGAGTCGCGGCTCGCGTGCCGCTGCCGCGCCCACGGTCTGCGCGACGACGGCCGGGTAGTCGTGTTCGAACCAGCGACGAGGATGCGCGGCTGTCACCACCACGCAGGCGCCGAGTGCGACGGCCGCTCCGAGAGCGAGCGCGAGGTTGACATTCCGGCGGCGCGGAGCAATCGAGGGTGGCCAGAGACAGTCGAGCGCGATCGGGAGCACCGCCGCGGCGACCAGCGCAAACCAGACGATGTTGCGGACGGCGAGGACTCCGCCGATGCCCGTGGCGACAAGGGCGAGCAGTGCGAACGGGGTGAGCTTCCGCCGGCTCCGGCCGGCGATCCATAGCGCCGCGAGGAGGAGCACGATGAAGACCGGTTCTGCGCGTGGCGTGCTCGGTCCCCACTCGCCCACGATCCGAGACAAGGCCGGGTTCCAGAGAACGCTGCGGTAGTAGCCCGGGAGGCCGAAGGCGTATGGCGAGACGAAGACACACACCCAGGGAGCGACGAGCAACGTCACCACCCGGGGAAGCCACGTGCTCGCGGCCGCCCGCTCGCGGAGTCTTGCCGCGCCGCAGACCGCGCCGGCGAGGGTCACGAGCCCTGCGCCAAGGACGACCGAACCGTGGATGTTCGCCCAGACCACGAGCAGCGGGAAGACGAGATAGACACTCCGCGAGGGCTGCCGCTCGTCGCGAAGGAGCAGCAGCAGGACGAGCGCGAACAGGACGTACGCCGGAATCTGCGTCCGAAAGACCGTGTTCGGAAGTCCGGCGAGGACGCAGACCACGAGGACGAGTGCCGTGCTCCGCTCAGACGCGCCACCCAGGCGCGCTGCGGTTGCTGCGAGGGCGAACGCAGCGAGAAAGCACGCGCCGCTGGCTGCGAGAGCGAGCGGCCAGCCACCCGTGCGCCAGAGGCCGTAGGCGGCAAGCTGGCCGAGCCACTGCTGGTCGACCCACGTCCGGCCGCCGGTGAGCACCGTGAGCGTGTCGTGGTGCGGGAGCCCGGACCGGGCGATCAGCCGTCCGGCGAGGAGGGTGTACCAACTGTCCGGTCTGATCGCGCTCCGGGCGAACAGTGTCTGGATCACCCCGCAAGCGGCGAGAGCGAGCACGATGAAGACGTTCTGCTCGGCGAGAGTGGCGGCGCGTGCCAGGACGCCGGTTCCGGTCGCTTGCCGCGACCGTGTGACTGCGCTGGCATCGTGGCTCAGGATCGCTTGCTGCTTCGTCCCGTGCATGAGCTGTCAAGGCTATCGCCGTGTCCGGAGGCCATTCGCGTGGGGCCGCCGATGCCGACGGCTTCAGCGAGGTGCGAGGGCGATCTTGGCTCTGCAAGAGGCTTTCGGATCACTCCAGCGAGGGAGGGTGCCAATCACCCGTTCGGGCGACGAGGAACGACTCGCCGCCGGGCTAAAGGTGACTAGCCCTTCGGCCGATGCAGGAAGTCTTGCGACGGGGCTAAATACGTGAGCAAGGTGCAGGAAGGGGGCCCGGCTACAGCAAGATCGGTCCCGGATTCTACGTCACACCAACACTTCGAAATCTCGACATAACCATGGAGGAGTACACAATGAAGTTTCTGAACAACATGCTCGGGGGGCGTCTGGCCTTGGTGCTTCAGGGCGGGCTGCCGTTGAGCTTCGAGCGCGAAGAGGGGCAGACTCTCGTGGAGTACGCCCTGATTCTCGCCTTCATCGCGGTCATTGTGATCGTCGCGCTGATTTTCTTGCAGGGCAAGATCAGCAGCATCTTCTCGGATATCGGTAACGCACTCTGATCTGCTCCGGCCCGCAACGGGTCGGAGCTCGTCGAACAGGAGGGTTCTTCGAACACGATGGGGGCTCTGATCGAGGTGACTGAGAAGGTTGTACTTCGCCTAGGTTCGCTCGCCGGAAGATTGCTTCCGGCGGGCGGACCGAGGCGAGAGGAGGGCCAGACCATGGCTGAATACGCCTTGATCCTCGCCCTGGTCGCACTCGCGGTGCTCGTGGCCGTGGTGTTCATGCAGGACAAGATCAGCTCGCTCTTCTCGAGGGTCGGTAACGCGCTTTGAGGAGGGTCATCTCGAGACGCTCGGCCTGATCCCTGCCCGTCAGGGCTCGGTGCCCGAGATCTCACAGCGCTTGACTGGGGGTACTCCATGCAGGACGTTTTTTCAGGTCGAAGGTTCAAGTCTCGTGGCGGCGCGCTGGCCGCGGGAATCGTGGCGGCGCTACTCGCCGCGATCCTGCTGATCGTCTACCTGAGGTCGTACCGGTCGAGCGTGAACTCCGGCAAGCAACCCGTGCCGGTGCTCGTCGCGAAGACGCTGATTCCGCGCGGGATGCCCGGCGAGTTGGTCGCGACGAGCAGCCTGTACCAGGTGACAACGGTGCGTAAGGACCGGCTGCTCACGTCCGCGATCACGAATCCAGGATCGTTGACCGGCAAGATCGCGGTCCACGACATCAATCCGGGCGCGCAGCTGACGACCGGGGATTTCGCGGGTGTGGACGCCGGCGACCTTCGGTATCAACTCAGCGGCGCGCAGCGAGCGATCGCGGTGCCGGTGGACGCGACACACGGGTTGATCGGGCAGATCACTCCGGGAGCGAAGGTCGACGTGTACGTCGCCGTGACCTCGGGGCCGGCACGAGCAGCGAATGAGGTCACCGGGCCGGTTGTCGCAGCTGCTCGCGCCAGATGTCCTCGTGCTCGACGCACCGACGAGCTCGGGAAGCTCCGGAGCTGGCAACTCCAGCTCCAGTGCCGTCGTGCGAGTCACGGCGCAGCAGGCGCCGCAGTTCGCGTTCGCTGCCGAAAATGCACGGATCTGGTTCGTCTTGAGACCTCAAGTCGGCGCGTCCAAGACACCACCGCGCGTCGTAACGCTCTCATCCTTGTTCGCACGCGCGAGGTAACTACGGATGGCCGAGCAGATCAGGACGTTCGTCGCCCTGGAAAAGGGCATCGAACGGCATGAGGTCGAGCTGTCGCTGCCGCCCGCAGGCGGTGAGGTGGCGGTCGTCGAGATCGCGAACGGGCTGGACAAGGCCTGGCTCGCATTGCACGAGACGCCCGCCGACCTGCTGGTGATCGCCTGCACGGGGTTTTCGGAGGAGCTCGCCACCCTGGTCAACGGAGCCGTCAGGGAGCGCCCGTCTCGGCCGGTCGTCGTGCTCGCGCACGGCCAGTCGGCGGGGCTCGCGCGAAGACTGTTCGCCGTCGGCGCCGACGACGTGGTCATGCTCCCGGCGAACCCGGCTGACGTCTTGTTCGTGCTGCAGAAAGCGGTCGCGCGGAAGGCCGGCGCGTTGGAAGCCGCGTCCCAGACCCGGGGAGCGCTTATCTGCGTGCTCGGGCCGAAAGGCGGAACCGGCAAGACGCTGACCTCCACCTGCTTGGCGCTCGCCCTCGCAGAGGACGGGAGCCGGGTCGCGATCGTCGATCTCGACCTTCAGTTCGGCGACGTCGGGCTCTTCATGGGACTGGCACCCAAGACCACGATCTACGACCTCGTCCGCAGCGGCGGCGAGCTGGACGCAGAAAAGCTCGAGGCGTTCCTGCTGACGCACGAGTCGGGCGTGAAGGTTCTGCTGGCGCCGAGCCGGCCCGACCAGGCGGCAGTCGTCTCCATCGATTTCCTGCGCGACGTCTACTCGGTTCTGCGGAGGATGGTGGACTATGTCGTCGTCGACACGCCGCCAGGGTTCACCCCGGAGGTGATCGCGACCATCGACAACGCCACGAGCATATGCATGGTCGGCATGCTCGACACGCTTTCGCTCAAGAACGTCAAGCTTGGTGTCGAAACACTGGATCTGATGGCATTCCCAAGGGAGCACGTCAGCCTTCTCCTCAACCGGGCGGGCAGCCGCGTCGGGATCTCGGACGACGACGTCGAATCGATCCTGGGCAGGCGGCCGGACGTCCTGGTGCCGAGCGACCGCGATATCCCGCGAGCACTGAACGCAGGGATGCCGATTCTCGTCGCAAAGCCTCGCTCCGAAGCGTCCGACGCGTTTAGGCAGCTGGCGGCGCTGATCTCCGAGAAACCGCTGGCGGCTGCGACTAACGGCGGTCGTCGGCATCGACGAAGGAGGTCGTGAGATGGATCTGACCGAACGTCTGACTGTCGCTCAGCTGGACGGGCCGGCTTCGCAGACCGCGGACCCGCACGCGGACCTGAAGAACACTGTCCACATGCTCGTGATCGGAGAGCTCGGACCGCAGTTGTTCAACTCGAACCTCGACCAGGGCGCGCTGCGCGAACGTGTGCTGTCCGACATCCGCCGGCACCTGTCTCAAGAGGCCGGGCTGTCGCGCACCGACCGCGAACGGCTGACCGACGAGCTGCTGGCCGACATTCTGGGGCATGGCCCGCTGGAGAAGCTGCTCGCCGACGAGACCGTCAGCGAGATCATGGTCAACGGCCCGTTCGACATCTGGGTCGAGCGCGCGGGTCGCCTCTCCCCAACCAACGTCCGGTTCGCCGACGACTCGCACCTGCGACGGATCCTGAACAAGATCGTCGCGCAGGTCGGACGACGCGTGGACGAGTCCTCACCGATGGTCGACGCGCGGCTTCCGGACGGCAGCCGCGTCAACGCGATCATCCCGCCGCTCTCGTTGAACGGGCCGCTGATGACGATCCGCAAGTTCCCGCACAACCGGCTCGGGATGAACGACCTGATCCGGCTCGGGACACTCACGACGGAGACGATGCAGTTCCTCGAGCTCTGCGTTCACGCCGAGTTGAACATTCTCGTCTCGGGGGGTACCGGCACCGGCAAGACCACGATGCTGAACGTCCTTTCGGAAGCGATCCCCGAAACCGATCGGATCGTCACGATCGAGGATGCGGCCGAGCTCGGTCTGCACCAGCGTCACCTTCTGCGACTGGAGTCGCGTCCCGCGAACATCGAAGGCGAGGGCGCGGTGACGATCCGCGACCTGGTCCGCAACAGCCTGCGCATGCGGCCCGATCGCATCGTCGTCGGCGAGGTCCGGGGCCCTGAGACGCTCGACATGCTTCAGGCCATGAACACCGGCCACGAGGGGTCGCTGTCGACGGTGCACGCGAACTCGTCCCGCGATGCACTCTTGCGGCTCGAGACGATGGTGCTGATGGCCGGGCTCGAGCTCCCCCTCCGGGCGGTTCGCCAGCAGATCTGCGCCGCGATCGACCTGGTCGTGCACCTGGAGCGGCTTGACGACGGCTCGCGCCGGGTGACTTCGATCACCGAGGTGCAACGGATGGAGTCGGAGGTGATCACGCTTCAGGAGCTCTTCGCATTCAAGGTCGACCGGATCACCGATGACCGGGTCGTGATCGGGTCGCTCCGCTCGACCGGGATGCGTCCCGCCTTCCTGGACAAGTTCGAGAAGCGGGGGATCGCTCTCCCGGTCGGCCTCTTCCACGGGGGGCCCCCGTTCCCGCTCGAGGTGGCGACCGGGACGCGGCAGTGATGCGGCATGACGGGCTGACCGCTGTTCGCCTGCTCGGCGTCGCCGGGGTGGTGCTCGCATTTGCGGCTTCATCCGCCTCGGGTGCCGGCTCGCCTCGCCTGGTCGAAGGGGCCACGGCGACCTTCCCCGAACGCTCGTACGTGCTGACACTTCCGACGGAGCGCTCGCTGAACCTCACGCAGGTGCATGTCACCGAGAACGGCCGGCCGGTTCAGGGCCTCGTGCTCTCCTCGGAGCATGCTGGCGCCAAACCGCAGTTCGCCGTCGTGCTCGTGATCGACGCGTCGAACAGCATGCGCGGCAAGGCAATCCAGGAGGCGATGGCGGCTGCACGCACCTTCGCGGCGAGCCGCCGCCCAGGGCAAGGGCTGGCCGTAATCGCCATCAACAGCAAGGTTCGGGTGTTGCTCCCGCTTACGACTGACGCGAGCAAGATCGATGCGGCACTTCGCACGACGCCCACGCTGGGCCAAGGCACGAGGGTCTATGACGGGCTCGACCGCGCGCGGGTGCTGCTCGCGGGAGCGAAAGCGGAGAACGGCTCGATCGTCCTCCTCTCCGACGGAGCCGACGTCGGGAGCGTCGCGAAACCCGAAGCCGTATTGCGGGCTCTCGCGGCCGACCACGTGCGTGTCCACAGCGTGGGACTGAAGTCACCGTCGTACAATGCGGGCGCGCTCGCGAAGGCGGCGGCCGCGACCGGTGGGTCGCAGGTCGAGACGGCGAACCCCGCGGCGTTGTCGGGCATCTTCGGCAAGCTCGGCGCGCGCCTCTCGAACCAGTATGTGATCGCCTACCGCTCGCTGATGGGCCCCGGGAGGGGTGTCACGGTGCGAGCAGCGGTCGACGGCCTTCCCGGCGCGGCAGTCGCTGCTTACTCATCGCCGGCGCTGCGGATCGTGCCCGCGCCACTGTACGACCCTTCACGATTCTCCCGGGTGGTTGAGTCCCCGCTGACGGCGGTCATCGTTGCGATCTTGATCGCCCTTCTGTTCGGATGGGGCGTCCGGACGATCGTGGGTGGCCGGTCGGAAACGCTTCCGAGCCGCGTCGGACAGTTCGTCACGGTTGCCGATACCGGTCGCCGGGGACGGCGAAAGCCCTCGGTGCTGGAAGAGCAGGAGGCGGCGCAGTTTCTGAACCGGCACAAGCGGCCTTTCGAACAGCATCGGTTCTGGCAGCAGCTCCAGACCGTTCTTTCGGTGGCCGAGATCAAGATGACCGCAAGCCAGCTCGTTCTGCTGACTGCGCTCGGGACTGTCCTTGCGGCCGTCGCATTCGTGGCGCTGCTCGGCGGCATTGGCATCCTGCTCGCGCTGGCGGTGCCGTATTTCGTCAGGGCCGGTGTCCTCAAGAGGCTGGCAGCGCGGCGGCGCGCGTTTGCCGAGCAGCTGCCAGAGAACCTTGATGTGCTCGCTTCGTCCCTGAGGACGGGGCACAGCCTGGTGAGCGGTCTCGCCGTCGTCGTCGACAACACGCCCGAGCCTTCGAAGAGCGAGCTGCAGCGAGTGCTGGCGGAGGAGCGGCTCGGGGCTCCGCTCGAGGATGCATTCAAGGTCGTGATCGAGCGAATGGACAACCGGGACATCGACCAGGTCGCGCTCGTTGCCCGCCTCCAACGCGACGTTGGATCGAACTCGGCAGAGGTGCTCGACCGGGTCGTCGAGAACGTGCGCGCGCGGATGGAGTTGCGGCGGCTCGTTCGGACGCTGACCGCCCAAGGCCGGTTCTCGCGCTGGGTCGTTACCGCTCTTCCGGTTGGCCTCGCCGTCGCGTTGACGTTGCTCAATCCTGGCTACCTCTCCCCGCTCTTCCACAACACCTCCGGCCGCTTCCTGATCGCAGGCGCGACGCTGATGGTCGTCGCCGGATCGGTGATCATCGGCAAGATCGTGGACATCAAGGTCTAGATGGTTCTCGTCGCCTTCCTCGCCGTCCTGCTCATCGCCGCATCGGTTGCGTTTCTGGCTACCGCCGTCTCGAAGCCCGGGGTGCACCACGGGGACAACCTCGAGCAGATTGCGGCCTACGGCTACGTCGGCCTGCTCGCCGACGAGCGTCCGAAGCGAGCGCTCAGGAAGACACTCGACGAACTGGCTGCAACGGTCGGAACGATGGTCACCGGGCGATCCGGTGGTGAGCGTGAAGCGGCGATCCAGCGACGGCTGATTGCAGCCGGGTTCTTCGGGATCGGAGCACGCCGGTTCAACGGGTATCGGGTGTTGCTGACCGTTGGCCTGCCGCTCCTGGTGATCTGGCTGCTCGGCCTGGCCGGCGCCTCGACCTCTGTGATCGTGTTTGCGGCGGCTGCCGTTGCGATCGCCGGCTGGGTCGTGCCGGGGATCGTTCTCACACGGCGCGCCCGTTCGCGTCTCTCAGAGATCGACTACGCGCTACCGGAGCTGATCGACCTGCTCGTCGTGACGCTCGAGGCGGGTGTGGCCTTCGCGGCTGCTCTGCAGATGGCCGCGGACCGGCTCGAGGGGCCGCTGGGCGACGAGATCCGGCTGACGATCCAGGAGCAGAGCCTCGGGCTCTCGATGACGGAGGCGCTCGAGAACTGGTTGGGCCGTTGTGACACACCATCGGTGCGCTCGTTCGTGCGATCGATGGTTCAGGGCCAGCGACTCGGTGTGTCGATCGGGCAGATTCTCCGCAACCTCGCGATCGAGATGCGGGCCCGACGGAAGCAGGTCGTCGAGGAGCGGGCTCAAAGAGCGCCGGTCAAGATGATGTTCCCGCTCGTTCTCCTGATCTTCCCGGCGATGTTCGTGATCCTCCTTGGGCCGGTGCTCTACCGGCTCTCGGATTCGCTCGGTCACTGACGAGCCGGTTCCGTCTGTAGGCCCGCCCGCCCTCGTCGCTGCGGCAGCCTCCCTCGCAAGCGTGCATCGGGCGCCACGGGCGGCTGCGTCTCGTCCCGCGGTGAGCAAGCGTTCGTATCCCTCGTTCGGGGGAGAGGCGGGACTCTTCTCGGTGACGATCAGGTGTCTACGGGTACCGCCCGCGGCAACCCGCCCAAACGATGCCTACTTCGACGAATCTCGTGCATGCTCCGCGCCGTCCAACGAAGCGGGCAGATCGACGCCCGAACACATGCGGTGCCGGACGCGAGTGCGTCAGGTCGTCCCGCCGGGTGGAGCGTTGACGGTGTTTGCGGGTCGTCTGCGGCGGTCGCGCGCCGGCGGAATCGCGCACGACGGCTCACTCACCGTGGCCGATCCGGGACTGCTCGACGCGCACCACGAGGCTCTCTCGGCGGAGGAGCAGCGGGTGGAGACGCTCAAGAGGCGTCTACTGCGCCTGGCGCTCGACGTCCACGACGGCCCGATGCAGAACCTGACCGCGCTCGGGTTCGAGTTGTCCGCCCTGCGGCGGCGGATCTCCGAGCTCGCCCCGCCTGAGCACCAGGCGGAGCTCGACACGTGCGTCACGGACATCACGGCGGAGCTCGTGGAGGTCGAGCAGGAGCTTCGAGCGCTGATCAACGCTCTCGAAGACGGCGCGACCGAGACGATCCCGCTGGTCGACGCCATCGAGGCCGAGATCCTCGAGTTCGAGCGCCAGTCCCGCGCCAAGGTCGAGTTGATCGTCGACGGGGACCCACACGCGAGAACCGACTCGCAGCGGATCGCTCTCCAGAGGATTGCGAGTGCGGCACTCGCCAACGTGGCCAGGCACGCGCACGCGCGCAACGTCACTGTCCGTCTCAGCGGGACGTTCGAGTCGATCATGCTCGAGATCGAGGACGACGGACGAGGATTCGACGTTGATCGATCGACGAAGCGCGGCCACGTCGGGCTTGCGGGCATGAAGGAACGGGCCGAGTTGCTCGGCGGCGAGTTCCGCGTCGCGAGCCGCCCCGGCGGCCCCACCGTCATCTCGGTGGTGCTCCAGAGCTGGGGCCCGGCGCCCGGCACTGATCTGGCGGCTTCCGGTGTCGGATCTCCGGCCTTTCGCCTGCGCTCGGCGCACTAGCATCTAGCATCCGCCGCACGATGACGTTCGGCATTCCGGACGGCGGGTTGCTCGCCGGCGTGTCGCCGTGGGCGTTCCCTGTTGCGATCGTGCTCGCGGTTGCGACCATCGCGCATTTTGGGCTCAACGCGAACGGTGTCGCCTGGGCGGCAGCGCAGGTGCTGCTCGTCGTGCTTGCCGCCTGCGACCTGGCGACGCGGCGGGTTCCAAATGCGCTGACGGTTCCGGCGGCGCTGCTCGCCGTTGGCATGCGGGCCGTGTTCGAGCGGTCGGCGCTCCTCGAAGTGGTCGTCGCAGGCTTCGCGTGCCTGCTCGCATTCGCCTTGTTCTCGTTCGTCGTCCGCGGAGGGCTTGGGATGGGCGACGTGAAGCTTGCTGGTCTGCTTGGTTTCTTGCTCGGAGCCGCGGTCGCCGCCCGCCCTCCTGATCGGGACACTTGCCGGGGCCGTCGCCGCGCTGGCTTTGGTTGCCGGTTCGCGCGCTAATGTCCACGCCCACATCGCCTACGCTCCCTATCTCGCCTTCGGCGGCGCGGTGGCGATTCTCGGTTTCCACCCGCCACCCCTTGTCTGACCACGAATTCCAAGAACGTTGTCCGAGGAGAGGACTGGTGACATGACAGTCAGGCGGGCGAAGCTGCCG
Source organism: uncultured Actinomycetes bacterium (assembly GCA_963781315.1). Lineage (GTDB taxonomy): Bacteria > Actinomycetota > Thermoleophilia > Gaiellales > Gaiellaceae > PALSA-600. The sequence continues at coordinate 23,036 of CAWAFJ010000003.1, forward strand.
ACGTCAGGCACGCTGGTCGACGGCGAGGGCCGCGTGGTCTGCGCGGAGTGCATCGTGGCGAATCGTCCACTCGAGCGGATGCGCGGGCTGCTTGGACGCAAAGGGCTCGAGCCCGGGGTCGGGCTCCTGATCACGCGAACCTCGTCGATCCACACGTTCTTCATGGCGTTCGCGATCGACGCAGTGTTTCTCGACCGCGACCTGCGCGTTCGCTCGGTCGCGCGGCAGGTCAAGCCGTTCAGGATCGTGTGGCGGCCAGGTTCACGAAACGTCCTCGAGTTGCGAGCCGGCGAGTCGCACAGAGTGTCGCTCGCCGAGGGCAGCCAGCTCGCCTGGCACTGAGCCGCCGCAGGCTGCCGCGCGCGATCGAGTTATTCGTCGCCTTCGTAGCGGGGGCTCTCGACGAGCCCTTGCTGGTAGGCGTAGCGCGCTGCTTCGGTGCGGTTTGCCACGTTGAGCTTGCGGTAGATGTTCGTCAGGTGGAACTTCACCGTCTGCGGCGCGACCCAGAGCTCCTTCGCGATCGCGGCGTTCGACTTGCCCTGCGCGAGCGCGGACAGGATCGCGAGCTCGCGTGCGGTGAGGCCCGCGGCCTTCCCGGCGCTCGCCGAGGTGTCCTCCGTCATCCCGATTGCCGTATAGACCGTCTCCTCGAGTGCCTGGCGGATCACCGAGGGGAGATCGATCGGGTTGACGCTCTTCACGATGTACGCGCTCGCGCCGTGGGCGAGGACGGTCTCGATCAGCCGCTGGTCGGACGAGGCGGAGAGCACGATCACCTTGATGTTCGAATTCCGCTGCTTGATCTGATCGAGGCAGACGAGACCGTCCATGCCCGGAAGGCGAAGGTCGAGCATCACGACGTCGGGATTGGTGCGGTTGACGAGCGGCATGACCTGACTGCCCCTCGTCGCCTCGCCGACCACTTCGAACCCGCCCGCGCTCTCGAGCGAGGCGCGCACCCCGTCGAGGATCAGCCGGTGGTCGTCGACGAGGAGCACCCTGATCGACAGCTTCTTGGCAGAGGCCACTACCACACTCTGCCTCACCAATCGGACCGCACTCGCCCCCTGGAGCGGAGAGAAGGTCCGCGCGACTATTCCGAGACCGAAGCGGAGCCCTCCAAACCCTTCCTAGACCTTTTGCCAGCGACCCCAGGACGCGTGTCTGTGGCGCTCACCCTGGTTCCTGTGGTTCAGTGTCGTTGACACAGAGGGGGGTAAGGGCCCTGCGTCACTAGCCGGCGGGCTCTCGGAGTCATCGGAAGACGATTCGCGGTGTCAGGGGTGGGACCGCACCGGTGCCGGGAGGTCCCACCCCACCCCATGTGCGGTTGGCGGGCCCGACGTGCGCGCGGGTGAGGCGTGCGTCAGCGCTGCTCGAGCTGCTCGCCCGGCTCGTCGATCGGCACGCGTTGCCACTTGCCGTCGACAAGCCGCTTGTACACCCGCTGAGGCTCGGCGTTCGGCCCGCGCAGGGAGTAGACCCGGATACCCTCGCCGAGCGCTTCTACCTCGTCGCCGTCCGGGTCGACCGGAAGCTGGCGACCCTCACGGACTGCCTCCGCCTGCTGCCAGTGCTGCTGCTGCTCGAGACGTTTCTTGAGGCTCTGTGCTCCTGCTGCGTCCACCGGTGTCCTTTCAAGAAGTAGAGCTCTAGCTCCTTTATCGGCTGCGAGAATCCTCGGCTTGAGCCTTCGCTCCGCGTCTGGGCCAGGCTCCGAAATCCCTCTTCTCGAACCGCGTTCCGCCGACGGAGGATCGCTGCGCGATCTGGCGAATACCAGGAAAATGATCGTGCCCCAGGTGTCGGGAGCGCTCAGCTTCCGACTCGCCCAGCAGGAGCATTGGCAGCAAGCGGAGGCAGTCCGTGAGGGTCGCCAGCCGAGGATCGACCCGGACGGGCTCCTCCTCGAGGCACTTGACACCGGTCTCCGGATATACCGCTCGCGCGAGGTTCACAGGACGCTCGCAGGCGCTCGGGCGCTCGTCTCGGAATGGCCGATCAAGCGGCTCGAGGCGAGCGGATTCTGGGAGAACGACCTGCTGGTCTTTTCGTATCGGCGTCACGACGGACCGCTGATCGCGCTCCTGAACGAGCTCGGTAACCCGGGCGCGCTCGTGTCCGGCTCACTCGTCGCCGCCTGAGACCAGTCTGGTCTCGTAGCCGCGGTTGCCTCGATCGAGGGACGGTGGCTAGCGCGAGATCCGAGTAGGCTGTCTCGCGATGGACGCGCAGCAGCTCGTCACGGCGCGTCGGTCGCGTGCGCACGCCTCGTCGACCCAAGGTGGGGCCATGAGCGGAGGCGAGCGGGTGGGCGCGATCGTCATCGGGGGCGACTTCCAGGGGCTCGGAATTGTCCGGAGCCTCGGCCGCCACGGCATCCCCGTGTGCGTCATCGACGACGAGCCGTCCGTCAGCCGTTACTCCCGTTTCACGACGAGAACCGTGCGGGTGGAGAACCTCCGCACCGCCGAGGCCATGATCGCCTCCCTGCTCGCCGCCGTCGAGGAGTTCGGGATGACCGGCTGGATCGTCTTCCCGACCCGCGACGAGACCGTTGCCGCGCTGGCGCGAAATCGCGAGCGCCTCGCCGCCCATGTCCGCATCGCAACGCCTGCCTGGGAAAGCGTCAAGCACGCCTGCGACAAGCGCGAGACGTACAGGCTCGCAGAGGCTCTTGGGATTCCGATTCCCAGGACGTGGTATCCGGAAGGCCTCTCCGATTTGGCCGCGATCGACCTCTTTCCCGCTGTGGTGAAGCCGGCTGCGAAGGACCCGTTCGTGCGGGCAACCGGGGCGAAGGCTTGGCGCGTTAATTCAAAGGCTGAGCTGGAGGACGCTTTCCGGCGCGCGGAACGGGTCGACGGGGTCGACGGGGTGATCGTTCAGGAGCTCGTTCCCGGGGGCTCTCCTACGATCTTCGGTTATTGCGCGTTCTTCAATCACGGGGAGGTCGTCGGCAGGATGGTCGTTCAGTACGCGCGCCAACACCCGGCGGAGTTCGGCCGCTCCGCCACCTGTGTCGAGACCGTCGAGCTGCCGGAGCTCGACGAGCCCTCGATCCGGTTCCTTCAGGCGATGGACTACTACGGCCTTGTCGAGATCGAGTACAAGCTCGACCCTCGTGACGGCGTGTACCGCCTCCTGGACGTCAACGCCAGGACATGGGGGTATCACGCCCTTGGGGCGCGGCTCGGGGTCGACTTCACCCACATGCTGTACCAAGACCAGCTCGGTGAGATCCCGAATCCGGCGAGCGCGCGGCCGGGAGTCGCGTGGGTGCGACTCGTGACGGATCTGCCGACGGCCGCCGCGGGTCTCGCACACGGCCGGCTCGGGTTCGGCGAATATGCCCGTTCGATGCGCCGAGCCCGTTGTGAAGCGGTCTTCTCCGCCCATGATCCCCTCCCGACTCTTGCCGAGGTCGCCCTGCTCCCGCATCTGTACGTCTCCCGCTCGTGGCGGCCCCGGCACGGCGACGCGGCGGTCGAACATGGCTGACCGCAACGTGGTGATCATCGGCTCTGGCCCGTACGGTCTCGGCGCCGCCAGGCATCTGAGTCGCGCGGGAGTCGACGTTGCTGTGTTCGGCCAGGTCATGTCCTTCTGGCAGCGCTACATGCCCCAAGGCATGCTCCTGCGCTCCTCCGCGATCGACGGTTGCGACATCGGAGAGCAGACCGGTGAGCTGACCCTCGCCTCGTTCTCCCAGGCCACAGGAAAGCCGATCCTGAACCCGCTGCCGCTCGCAGACGTTCGTCGAGTACGGAAAGTGGTATCAGGCCGCGGCTGTCCCCGACCTCGATCCACGGCTCGTGGAACGCGTGGAACGGCGGGGCGGCGAGTACGAGGTCCGGCTCGCGGACGGCGAATCCGTTACGGCCAGGCGGGTTGTCGTCGCCACCGGCATCGACCGCTTCGCTGCGGTTCCGGCCGTTCTCGAGGGCCTCGAACCGGAACTCGCGTCGCACTCGACCGCGGAAGGGGCCCTCACCGGATTCACGGGCAAAGATGTTGCCGTGATCGGAGGGGGGCAGAGTGCGTTCGAATCCGCGGCGCTGCTGCACGAGCAAGGCGCAAGCGTCGAGCTGATCGTGCGCGCGCCGGCCGCTCGTTTCTTGCGCGGCAAGCGGCTGCGAGAGCTCTTTGGCCCGCTGAGCTGGCTCGTGTACCCACCCGAGGATGTCGGCCCACCCGGCATCAACCTCCTCACCGCGCGCCCCCAGATCTTGCGGAGGCTGCCGCGAGACACGCAGACCGCGATCGGCCGTCGTGCGATCAAGCCCGCCGGGGCGGAGTGGCTCGTTTCACGCCTGGAAGGCGTCCCGATGACACTGGGACACGGTCGTTGTTTCGGCGGAGGAGCAGATCCGGCCGGGTGCGACTCGAGCTCAGCGACGGGAGCGAGCGGATCGTCGATCATGTGGTCGCGGCGACCGGCTTCAAGGTCGACATCGCGAAGTACCCTTTTCTCGCCGAGTCGCTCCTTCGAGACGTCGACACGCGAGAGGGCTATCCGGTCCTGAGGAGCGGCTTCGAGACCTCGTCGCCCGGCCTGCATTTCCTCGGCGCGCCGGCCGCGTGGAGCTACGGGCCGCTGATGCGATTCGTCTCCGGAACGTGGTTCGCGTCGCGGACGATCGCCCGCGCGATCGCTCGCCAGCTGACCTCCGTCCGCATCGGCCGGCGACGCGGCTTGACAGTCGGCCTAACTCGAGGGCGAAGCAGTGCTCCTCCAGGATGTCCCCCGGCCTGCCGTCTCAGGTTCGGCATATGTCCTCCGTGCGTCCCGTGTCGATGGCACGGGACCCGTTCGGCTGCCGCCGAACGGATCAAAGGACGACTTGACCGCCGTCGCGACGTTGGCGCCTTCCGGGCCACGGGTCTTTCGGTCTGACGATGCTCTATCCGATCGACGGCGACTGGCAATCGCCACCTCCACGAGGCTCTCGATGTCCACTGGCCGTGCAACTGCGAGTCGGATGCAGTCGCGTTGCATGCGGAGATCACGTCGATGTTCGCGCTCGAAGGGGCTCCCCGAGAGATATGCCGGCTGGTGCGACGGCGGGCCGGCGTTCACGCGAGCCGCCTGGAGCCTCAGCGTCCATCGCGGCCTCAGACGCGTGGTCGAGACGGGTGTCGCCCGCGGCGGTGACGTCACGCTTCGTCCTCGAGGCGCTCGAACGAAACGGTGCGTGGAGCACCTGCTCGAGCGTCGACCTTCCGAGCGTCGACTCGCGTTTCCACCTCCGAGATTGGAATCGCCGTCCCCGATCGGCTCCGCGATCGCTGGACGTACGTGCGTGGCACCTCCCGGCAGCGGCTTCGGCGCCTGCTCGCCGCTCTCGGTGAGATCGATCTGTTCATCCACTGACAGCATCCACTACGGGGAGCACGAACCGAGCGTCGAGCTCGAAAGTCGCGTGGCGGGTGCTCACGCCGGGTAGGAGCCTTGCTCGTCGACGACGTCTACCAAGCCTCGCGTTCAGGGAATTCGTGGAAGCCGCTGCAGCCACAGTGGTCGGTCGATCGCCGCAAATGCGGACGCGGAGCTATGCGCTTCGGCGATCGTCCTGAAGGATGGAGACCTGACCCAGCGCGCTGCGCCGTGCACCGCACGACGAGCGACCGGCACCGGCACCCTGGCGCGCGCCGCCGCCCGGAGCCTCCGCCGACCATCTGACAGCGTCACGTGCACGCGGTCCCCGCCTGAGACGTGCGGAGGTAGCGGGCCGGGTAGAATCGGGCACCAGTGAGCTACCGACGGCGGGGTGCGTCGCACCAACAGATGGCCGCCCGAGATATCCAACCCGATCGAGATCGAGCGGTGCAGGTGCGATGCAAGTCGTGCGGCGCCGAACTCTCGACATCTGCGCCCTACTGCACCAGCTGTGGCGCCTCGCAGGCGGATGGCGTGTGGGAGGAGTGCGAGGTCGGCTACTGGCGAGGCTACGTTTCCGGAGAGTTCATCGCTCTCTGCGTCGAAGGCCCCATGACGGGAGAGGCCGTTCGGTCGAAACCGTTCCGCTGGTTACGCGGAAACGCGGCTCCGCATGAGAGAGGGCGTGCGGTCGTGCGCCTCGCCGAGCTGGCCAAGCGACTTGAAAGCGAAGGCTGGCACCGGTTTGACCGCGGCGAAGACTGGTATGCGCTCCGCTTCTGGCGCGTGGGCGGTACGCAAGGCGAGGGAGGCACTGGTACGAAGATTCGCAAGGCGAGGAGGCACTGGTTCAGGATTCGGTCGGCGAGAACGCGCTGGTTCAAGGTTCGCACGGCGAGGGCATGGTCACTCGCTAGCGAAGTATGCGAAGATTCGCCGGCGAGGAGCACTGGTCGAAGACCGGGACCGGCGGGGGTGGTACAACCGTGCACCGTTCATGCTTCGAGGCCTGCTGATAGGCGTGCTCGCCGCCGTTGCCGCGGCGGGCGGCTATGCGGCATCGTCTCTTACGGCATCCGCGAGCGACTCGACCACGTCGACGGTCGTCGTGACGGTTCCCCAGGTGAAGAAGTCGGTGACGGTGAACAACGTCGTGACCGTGCGCGAAAAGGGCAAGGTCGTCCGCAAGCTCGTGCCCGTCATTCGGCGGGTCACGGTGACAGGGCCCACCGTCTACGTGACCAAGACCGCCTACGCCACCCGCAGTGTGACTGTCCCGGTCACGGTGACCAGGGTCGTGACGGCGAATGTAAAGCAGAAGACGGTGCTCGTTCCGGTCACGGTCACGGTCGCCTCCACGACAACCGTGCCTTGACGATCGGTGGGTGGGGGCGCGCTCGGTCGCCCCGTCAGAGCGAGGCGCGGTCCCTGTCGGCCGCCGGCACGTAGCGCTGGGTCAAGGCGTGCGGATCCAGTTCCTCGACCGCGACCCTCGCTCCGTCCAGTCCGCATGACTGGTCGACCGCTTCGATCATCCGAACGACCTCGAGCCCGACCGCTGCCGACGAACGAGGCGTCGTGCCCGACGTCACCGCTTCGCAGAAGTCACGGAGCTCGAGCGAGAGCGGCTCGGCTGCATCGACTCGCGGTGAGACGATGTCGCCCGTCCGATACGTGAGCTTGTACTCGCCGAAGGTCTCCGGTTCCCTCAACTCGACGCCCGAGTCGAAGACCCGAACCGGCTCGACGCTCGTGTCGTCGTACACGACCATCTTCTTCGACCCCACGACCGTCGTACGGCGAAGCTTGCTCGGCGCGAGCCAGGACAGCTCGACATGGGCGATCGGCCCGTCCGAGTACTCGAGGTCGATGAACGCGACGTCGGGGATCGTCGGAATGACGCATCCTCGACTCAGCGCGCTGACGTAGGACGGTCCCTCGTCGAGCCAGTAGCGAAGGATCGAGAAGTCGTGCGGCCCAAGGTCCCATGTGACGCTGACGTCTGGCTGGTGGAGGCCGAGGTTGACGCGGCTCGTCGAGATGAAGTAGAGCTCGCCGAGCTCGCCCGATTCGATCAGATCGCGAATTGCGACGACGGGAGGGCTGTAGAGGAACGTGTGTCCGGGCATGATCACGAGCCCACGCTCCTGTGCGAGCCGCATCAGCTCGATGCACTCGCTCGAGGAAGCCGCGAGCGGCTTCTCGACGAAGACGTGCTTGCCGGCCTCGAGGGCTGCGCGTGCGAGAGGGAAATGCGTTGATACCGGCGTTGCGATGGCCACAGCGTCGACGTTGTCGTTCTCCAGGATGTCCTCGAAGCGCTCGAAGCTTGGTACGTCTGAGAACCGGCGCCGGATGCGCTCCCGCCGATCGGCGTCGGTGTCGCATACCGCGACGACCTCGGAGCACTCGAGCTCCTGAAAGTTCCGGACGAGGTTCGGGCCCCAGTACCCGAGCCCGACGATCGCTACGCGGACGTCGTTCACGAGGTCGCCTTCCTCTGACGGAGGAGAGCGAACGGGGTGCGGAAGATAAGCCGGAGATCGAGACCGAGCGACCATCCCCGAACGTAGGCGACGTCCATCTCGAGCGCTTCGCCAAAGGTCGAGTTGGCTCGGGCAGTGACCTGCCAGAGGCCGGTGATGCCCTGCGGAACAAGGAACCGGTCGAAGTGGTGCGGCTCGAAGAACTCCGTTTCGTACGGGATGCACGGGCGCGGTCCGACGAGCGACATCTCACCGCGCAGGACGTTGAGCAGCTGCGGCAGCTCGTCCATGCTCGTCTTCCGCAGGAAGCGGCCGAATCGCGTGACGTCGGCTTCCCGAGAGAGCTTGTACGTCCCGTTCGTGTTGAGGGTTGCGTCGGCGCTCATCGTTGCCCGGATGTATTCGCGATGCTCGGCATCGTCGACATTCATTCCCATCGTCCGGAACTTGAATACCGTGAACGGCCGCTGGTTCGTGCCCAGCCGTGTCTGG
>CAWAFJ010000004.1:0-329414 GCA_963781315.1 uncultured Actinomycetes bacterium
ACGACATCCAAACCGTCGCATCGTGGTCGGGATGGACGCCGTAGACTCCGCGCTGTGAGACCCCGGCGCATTCGTCGATGAGTTCCCGCACCGCGCTCGTCACGGGCGCCAACCGCGGACTCGGGCTCGAGACTGCCCGGCAGCTCGGCCGGCTCGGCTACCGCGTCGTGGCGAGCGGCCGCGATGCCAACAAGGCGGAGCGCGCAGCCGCGATGCTCCGCGAAGAGGGGCTCGACGTGACCTCCGGCAGCTCGACGTGACGAGCGATGCGAGCTGCGCACGTCTGGGCGAGCTCGGTGCCGTCGACGTGCTCGTGAACAACGCGGGGATCATCGCCGCGAGCCGCGAGCCCAGTCGCAGTGCCCTCGCCGTCCCAAGCGACCGGCTGCGTGAGGCATTCGAGACGAACACGCTTGGCGCCTGATCGCGTCACCCAGGCCCTCGCCCCCGGGATGCGCGACCGCGGCTTCGGCCGGATCGTCAACGTCTCACTCCGGGATGGCGCAGCTCGCCGAGATGTGGGGCGGACTACCCCGCCTACCGTGTCTCCAAGACGGCACTGAACGCGCTGACCCGGTTTTCGCCGACGAGACCGGCAGGGGGATGGACGTGCTCGTCAACTCGGTCTGCCCCGGCTGGGTGAGGACCGACATGGGGGCCCCGCGCGCGCGCTCTCGAGCCAGAAGAGGCCGTCGCCACCATCGTCTGGGCGGCGACGCTCCCTGACGACGGCCCGACGGGTGGCTTCTTCCGCGAGAAGAACCCGATCGCCTGGGCGACGGCAAGAGGGGAGGACGCCCACCTCGCGGGCTTCCTCCCCTTCAGCCCACGTGGGCTAGACGGCCACGCTCGGAGTGGCCGCAGTCGGCACAGCGCCATCCCCGCGCATAAACAGCACCAAACTGACGGCGATGACCCAAACTCCCGCGCCGACGAAGCCGATGAAGCCGGCCGGAGTGAAGGTCGCGATTCCGAGCAGGAGAGCGATCCAGCCGAGCACACGAAGCGCTCCGGAGAGCGGGATCATCGCGCCTGCGCCCCCGAGCAGCATGATCCCAACTGCAGGGCCGAACGCGAGGTAACTGTCCGCATCGAGTGCGTTGAGCGCCTGGAGCGCCACCGGATCGACTCCGTGGTGCGCGCCGTCGGCTAGGGCCAAGTGGACGGCCCCTGCAAAAAGGAAGCTCGCCGCCGCGATGATCCCGCCGGCGAAGAACAGCGCCGACCAGAGACGGTGCGGATCGCGGATCAGAGGCCAGCACGAAGCGACGAACAAGGCGAGAAAGCCGACGCCGATCATGAGCACATACGCCGCTACTTCCTGCTTCTGGCTGTGCGCATCGTAGAAGGCTGCGATCGTTGCGCCCGAATCCTTGATATCGGGGGTGGTACCGGCCAGCGCCGCGAAGGCGACCGCGGTCAGCACGACGAAGACGATCCCGCTGAGCGGCGCGACACGTTCTCAAGCTCATGACGACTCCTTGATTGAGGTTTGCGTAGGGAACCCGGGCACGCTCGCGCGATCCTGTCAATCGAAAGCAGCGTGTGCAATAGGCGGCCTGCGTATGGTGTGATCGTGACGACCGCGGAGTCGAAGCTTGGTCTCGCACTTTCCGGGGCGGGCACCGCGCCGCGTTCTTCCACATCGGCGTGCTCGCGAAGCTGGCCGAACTTGGCCTGCTCAGGCGCATCGAGGTGATCTCGACGGTCTCCGGAGGGTCGATCGTCGGCGCGCTCTACTACCTCCACGTCAAGAACCTCCTCGAGGACAAGACCGACGCCGAGATCACGGATGCGGATTACGTGCAGCTCGTTCGGGCAGTCGAGCGGGAGTATCGGGAGGCGGCCGCCAGCAACGTCCGCGGCTCCGGGTGGGCGAGTCCGCTCGCGAACTTCAAGATGGCGCAGCCAAGGTAATCGCGCACCGATCGGGCTGGCGAGCTGTACGAGCGCGCTGGTCTACGCAGCGCGCGTGGGGTGACCGGCCACGGCGCCACGGCCGGATCGCAATGCGGGGCTGCCAATCCACCGAAGGGCCACGCGGCCCGTTTGAGTCCGGACGAAGGAGAACGCGTCCCGGCCGCACGCGTGTCCCGATCCTGCTCCTCGAGGCAACGACACTCAACACCGGTCACAACTGGCGGTTCGAGGCTATGTACATGGGCGAGCCGCCCCGTCAGGGGAACAGGACGAACGCTGTGCGTCCCGACATCGACAAGAACGACGATTCTCGCGCGGACGCGCTGGGACGGTTGCCGGCGCCGGTGCCGCGACTTTCCGCTCGGGGCGCCGGTGTCGCTCGTCGGCGTGCTTCCCCGGCGGCTTCCCGCCGGTGCGGTGCCGGGGCAGCTGCTACGAGGGCGAGGCGGTGGAGCTCGTCGACGGTGGCGTCCACGACAACCAGGGCGTCGAGGGCCTTGCCGACCGCGGCTGCACGCACATGATCATCAGCGACGGGTCGGGCCAGATGCCCGACAAGGTGCGGCCTTCGACGCGTCTGCCAGCCGTGCTCGGCCGTGTCGTCTCGATCTACGGCGACGCGGAGCGAGAGCAGCGTCTCCTCTCCGCACTCCAGCGCCGCGACACCGTCGCCTTCATGCACTTGCAGACCGGGCTGCCGGCGATGACGCGCGCGCCGGGCGGCGACCAGTTAGCAGGACGTCGCTGGAGACGACGCGAATTCGGCGTGCACCTCGACGTGCAGCGCGCGCTCGCGAACGTCCGCACCGACCTCGACGCGTTCTGCGACGTCGAGGCGTGGTCGCTGATGGCGGACGGCTACCAGCTCGCAGGGCGGATCGTCCCGTCGCGCGCGGACGTGGCATCGCTTGGCACGCCGGGCGCGCCCGTCGGGTGGGCGTTCGACGCCGTCGCGAAGCAGCTGGGCCGCGCGATCCCGACGCGCTTTTGAAGATCCTCCATATCTCGAAGGAACGGTTCCTTAAGCCGGTACGAATGATTCGGGGAGGGTTCGCGCTCGCGATCACGATGGTCGGGGTCGTCGCCATCGCCGCAGCGGTCGGCCTCTGGCTGCTGCTTACACCGCATGGCGTCGCCTTGTTCATCCTCGGACTCGCGACCTTCGCCTGCTCGGAATCTACGTCGCCTCCGACAAGACGTACGTGAAGCCGGTCGCGATCGCGGTCTTTGACGTGATCATCCCGCTCCTCCTCGCAATACCGCTGCTGCTCGGCGCGGCTGCGCTTCAACTTGCAGCCGGCAAGCTCTGGCGCTCGCTGGGATCCTCGCAGAGGCTCGGGCGCCCGTAACCGTCGCTCAGCGCAGCCCGACCGTCACCGCCGGTCTCGTCGATGTCGATCCGCATCGCGGCCGAGGCCGCGGGCAGGCCCGGCATCGTCTGCATGTCGCCGCAGAGCGCGACGATCCAGCCGGCGCCGGTGTAGGCCCGCAGCTCGCGCACCGGCAGCGTGAAGCCGGTCGGCGCGCCGATCAGCGTCGGGTCGTGCGAGAGCGAGAGGTGCGTCTTCGCCATGCAGATCGGGAGGTTCGCCGAGCCCGTCCTGCTCGAATGCGCTCCGCCTGGGCGCGCGCGACCGGCGAGAGTCGACGCCGGCGGCGCCGTAGGCGCGCGTGGCGATCGACGTCGATCTTCTTCTCGATCGGGTCGGTCGAGCGAGTAGAGGAAGCGCGGGCTGCGCGGGCGCGCCGCGCGCCTCGACGACCGCCTCGGCCAGCTCGACCGCGCCCGCGCCGCCGCGCTCGAAGCCGCTCGTTGACGGCGACGCCGACGACGTCGAGCTCCGCGGCAAGGCTCGCGCGCCGCGTCGATGTCGGCGGCCGAGTCGCCGGGGAAGCGGTTGACCGCGATCACGCACGGGAGCCCGAACTCCGTGGACGATGCGCAGGTTCGCGCGCAGGTTCGCGACGCCGCGCTCGAGCGCCGCGACGCCGCCGTCGGGGTCGCCGCCGTGGTGCTTCAGCGCCTGCACGGTGGCGACGAGCACGACGGCGCTCGGGCGCGATTCCGGCTCGTGCGGCAGACGATGTCGACCAACTTCTCGAAGCCCATGTCCGCGCCGAAGCCGCTCTCGGTGACGACGTAGTCGCCGAGCTTGAGGCCGAGCAGGTCGGCGACGACCGAGTTGTTGCCGTGCGCGATGTTGGCGAACGGGCCCGCAGTGGACGAGCGCCGGCTCGCCCTCCAGCGTCTGCACGAGGTTCGGCTTCAGCGCGTCCTTGAGCAGCACGGCCATCGAGCCGGCCGCGCCGAGCTGCTCGGCCGTCACGGGCTCGCCCTCGAACGTCGCGCCGACGGTGATCGCGCCGAGCCGCTCGCGCAGGTCGCGCGAGGTCGCGCGCGACGGCGACGATCGCCATCACCTCGGAGGCGGCGGTGATGTCGAAGCCGGTCTCGCGGGGATAGCCGTTGACTCGGCCGCCGAGGCCGACCACGACCTGGCGCAGCGCGCGGTCGTCCATGTCGACGCAGCGGCGCCAGGTGATCGAATGCGGGTCGAGGCCCAGCTCGTTGCCGTGCAGCAGGTGGGCGTCGATCATCGCCGCGAGCAGGTTGTTGGCGGCGCCGATCGCGTGGATGTCGCCGGTGAAGTGCAGGTTGATCTGCTCCATCGGGACGACCTGGGCGCGCCCGCCGCCGGTGCCGCCGCCCTTGATCCCGAACACGGGACCGAGCGACGGCTCGCGCAGGCAGAGCAGCGACCGCTCGCCGATCTGGCCGAGCGCCTCGACGAGCGAGATCGCCGTCGTGGTCTTGCCTTCGCCGAACTTCGTCGGCGTCATCGCGGTGACGAGACGAGCTGGCCGTCGGGCTCGCCCGCGAGGCGGTCGATCGCCGACAGCTCGATCTTGGCGGCGAAGCCGCCGTACGGTGCACCTCGCCCGGCTCGAGGCCAAGGGAGGCGGCCAGATCAGCGATGGAATTGTAGACGTCTGCATCGGCTCGATCCGCCGCGCTTCCGGCTGCGAAGAGCATACGAGAGCGCGCTCAGCGAGGGCCGCTGAGCGCGGGAATCGGGACGATGAGCCGCACGCGGCGGCCGTAGGGGTCGATCGCGGCGAGCCGGAGCGCGTAGCGGCCGGCCGCGGCGATCTGCCCGGCCGGGACGGTGAGCCGGATCGGGAATTCGCCCGGGCGCAGCTGGAGAGTCTGGATCGTCGTCGTCGGAAGCCCCTGCAGCCACCAGCCAACGCGGCTTCCCTGCTGCGGAAGCAGCGCCTGGCCGTGCGGCGTGCGCAGGCTCACGTACAGGTGGCCCTGCGTGTCGAGCGTGACGCGGCCGCGGATGAGGGCAGAGCCGTCCGGGTGTCGCGAAACGGTGAAGTCACGGACGAGCGCGAGGTTCGGGGATGGGACGAGACGAAGCGGGGATCGCCCCACTTTCCGGGCGCGAAGAGCGCGATCCGACCCGGACTGCGCGTGAGCACGTGGAGCGCGCCGGCGGCGTCCCGGTAGGCGCCGGTGTCCTGTCCCTCGGGAGGGACGGGGCCGAGAGCTCCGAGACCGGCTGCCACGTGCCCGAGCCGGGGAGGAACCCCGGCACCGCGTCGCTCGCCGCGGCGGTGTACTGGACGTCGATCGGCCAGGGAAGCGGCGCGGGAGCGGTGATCCCGAGCGAGAGCGCGCTGCCCGGGACGGCCAACCGGCTCGGGGTGGGGCCGAGCGTGATCGTCGAGCTCACGGTGACCGAGCCGGGCTGCCAGGTGGCGGTGGCGCTACCGTCGAGAGCCGAGACGGCTCCTGCCTGCCCGGGCTCCGCGGGGCCGGAGCCGATGGTGGCCGGCGGCAACGGCACTGCCGAGACGACCGCGGTAACGGATGAGATTGCCGACCGAGACCCGCGGGTCCCGGTCGCCGTCACCACGAGCGAGAGCACCGAGCCGATGTCGCCCGGTGTGACCGTGTAGTTGATCGAGCCCGCACCGGCGATCGCCGCGCATACCGTGCCCGTGACGTCACAGCGCCGCCACTGATAGCTGAAGGAACTGGGTGCGCCCTTCCATGTCCCGGCCTTCCCCAGGAGTGTCTGGCCGACCTGGGCTGTTCCCTGGATCGTCGGCAGCGCCGTCGCGGTCGGAGCCGAGACGGACGGCGTCCCCGTGCTCGCGATCGTCAGCGTGGGCAACGAGCTCGCCGCGGATGCGCCACCGGGGCTCTGGGCAGTGACCGTCGCGACGAGGGTGCGGCCGCCGTCCACCGCCTTCGGCGTGTACGTCTCTCCGGTTGCGCCCGCGATCGGGACGCAGCTTGCTCCGGCTGTCCCGCAGCTCTGCCACTGGTACGTGAACAAGACCGGCTTGCCGCCGCGCCAGTTTCCGGGCAGCGCCGCGAGCAGCTTCCCGGCCTGCGGCGTCCCTGTTATCGATGGCCTCACAACCGAGACCGGCGACCCCAGCGGGTACGCCGGGATCGTCGCGGCCGCGAGGCTCGTCCCGTTGAAGCGGTCGCCGTCCACGCAGTGCGCGATCCCCTTCACGCGCTCGCAATTGCTCCATTGCCAGAACATCCAGCCGGCGCCGCCCCAGCCGCCTCCCGGAAGGATCGGCAGCGCCGAAGCTGTCCAGTGAGCGATCCAGAGCGGGTTGCCGGCGGCGGCGAAGATCGGAGTGTCGCCGAGATACTTCTTCCAGAAAGCGGGCGACACGTAGACGATCGGCCTGACTCCGAGCCGCGCGGCGACCTCGTCGAGCCAGGCCTGCGTCCACGCCGTCAGGTCCGTCACGGAAAGGTTCCCCGTCGTCTCGAGATCGAGCACCGGTAGAAGATCACCTGCGGCCGGCTGGGCGAACGCGACGAAGGCGTCCGCCTGGGCAATCGCACTCGCCGCGATCGCCGCGGCGGTGCGCCCCGGACGGGCGCGCGAAGTGGTACGCCCCGATCGGCACCCCGATCGAGCCTGCTCCTTCGCGGTTCAGCGGATAGGTCACGTCCGTGAACGTCGTCCCCTCGGTCGCCTTCATGAACGCGAAGTCGATGCCCTCTCCTGAAACCGAAAGCCAGTCGATCCGGCCCTGCCAGTTCGAAACGTCGATGCCCGTCGGCGCAGTCTGCGCGGGTGCCCCGGCTGCCAGCGACCCGGCTAGGGCAAGCGTGAGCAGCAGGCCGACGAGGCGCCTGCCCGGGATCCCCAACCTCACGACGACGCCACCCACCGGGCAGCCACGGTACCGGCCGCAGGTTTGAACCCTGTAAGCAGGGGTTTTCGGAATATCTCGCCGTCCACGCGTGAGAAATCAACCGATCGCTCCGGACGCTCCCGACGATCGTGTGTCGCCGAAGCGCCCCGCGCTTACTGAGGTGGGCCGCTGCCGAGCTTGGCGGTGGCGGAGCGGTGCGAGCCGGACACCTCCGTCCAGCCGATCTTGATCGTGTCCCCCGGGTGCTTCGTCAGCAGGATGGTCGTCAGGTCATTCGACGTCGAGACCTTCTTGCCGCCGAGCGAGGTGATCACGTCGCCCTGGCTGAGGCCCACCTCCGCCGCCGCCCCACCCTGCAGGAGGCTCCCGATCACAGCGCCCGAGGGTGTGTCGCCGTAGTAGCCGTAGGGGTCGTAGAACCCGGCCGTGGCCGACTGGACGCTGACGCCGAGCAGCGCCGTGGCGCCGATGTGGATCCGCGCCGAGCCCTTCCCGGACACGATCGCCTGTGCAACCGAGAGCGCGTGAGCGATCGGGACCGCGTAGCCCTGGTTGCCGGTCTGGCCCTGGAAGACGAACTGGAAGCCGGGGCTCTGCGAGGCCGCCGTCAGCAGACCGATCACGCGGCCGGACGAGTCGACGAGCGCGCCACCGGAGTCACCCGGCTGCAGCTCGGCGTCGGTCTCGATCAGGCCCGTCAGCCTCTGGCTCCCGCCCTGGTCGTCGGAGGCGACGATCGACCGGCCGAGACGGGTGATGGTTCCGCTCGACGCGCTCGGCGTGCCGCCCATGCCGCCCGCGTTCCCGATCGCGACCACCGCGTCGCCGACCTTCGCGCCGCTCGAGCTGCCGATGCTCGCCGTCGCGAGGCCCGAGGCGCCCTTGAGCTGCAGGACGGCGACGTCGTCGCTCACCGAGTACCCGACGACGCTCGCCGAATAGGTGCGTCCGTTGCCGATGTCGGTGACGCGGATCGTGGTTGCGCCGCGGATCACGTGGTTGTTCGTCAGGATCCGGCCGTTGGACGTGAGCACGATGCCGGTGCCCGCCGCACTCGAGCCCTGATACGCGAGGTTCGTGTTGACGTCGACGAGCGCCGAGTTGATGGAGACCGCGCTCAAGGCGCCAGCCCTGTCCGAGAAGAGCGCGAGTGTGAGAGAGGCTGCGGCAAGCGCCGCGGCGAAAATGGCTGCCAGCTGTCGGGATGAGAGCGCGCGACTCATCGCTTCCATTCTGCCCGCGGGCTTGAGCGCGCTGTTAACGCAGGCTAAGAAGGTCCTAAGACTTTGCGGTGCGAATCGAGCGCCGCACGGTTACGTTCGGACACACATGGCCGAAGCGCACGCACGGAGATGGGAAGCGCTGCCCGTGATCCTCGTGGCCGTCTCCCAACCTCGAAGCGACACCACGCACCAGGCGGCCACGTTAGCGGCGGTGCGTTTGGAGCCTGTAAGCAGGCGTTTTACGCGCGAAGGCGCAGCTCGACGTCGAGGCCTCCGTCCGCGCCCGCGTGAAGCTCGACGGTGCCGCCGTCGGCGGCGGCGAGCCGTTGCGCGATCGGCAGGCCGAGGCCCGAGCCGCTTCCACCTTTCGACCAGAAGCGATCGAAGGCCCGCTGACGCTCCTCTTCGCTCATGCCTGGGCCGCTGTCGCGGACGTGGAGTGAGTCAGCGTCGCCGCTCACGGTCACCACCGTCCCGGCGGGAGCGACCGCGATCGCGTTCGCGAGCAGGTTGTCGAGGACCTGGCTCAGACGGTCCGGACCGACAAGGGCGGAACCACGCACATCAGCGATGAGCCGGACTCCACGCTGGGACGCAACGGGCTCCCACGCGTCGAGCCGCTCGGCAACCGCCGCGGCCAGGTCGACTCGCTCCGGGGCCGAGACCTCGGCACGGGAGAGGGCGAGGAGGCCGTCGACGAGGCGCGAGAGCCGCTCGACCTCCGTCAGCGCGCCGCCCTGATCGCCGTTCTCCAGACGGAGTCGCAGTGCGGTCAACGGCGTGCGGAGTTGATGTGAGGCGTCGGCGACGAAGTCCACCTGCGCGTGGAGGAGCTGTCCGAGTCGGCTCACCATGTCGTTGAAGGAGCGTGCGAGAGCGCGCACCTCCGGGGGTCCGTCACGCTCCGGCGCTCTCGCGTCGAGATCCCCGTGCCCAGCGCGCTCGGCAGCCTCCTCGACGGCATGCAAGGGTCGCACGACCGACCGGGCGAGAAGCCAGCCGATCAAGGCGACGAGCCCGATCACCGCCGCTGCGATCCCGAGCAGCCGCAGCACGTAGTTCCAAATCCGGGCGTTGACATCGGCGACAGGCGACGCCACTCGCACAGCCCCGTAGACCGTTCCGTTGACGACGACCGGTGCCGCGGCGTAGAGCAAGCCGCCCGCCGTTCCGCGCGACGCGCGGCCGGAGAGGGCCTGCGCGATCTCGGGCCGCGAGCCGAGCGACGTCGGCAGGTCATCCGAGGGATCGGCGAGCACGGCCCCCTTCCGGTCGACGATGACGATCTGGGTGTCGACCTCCTCCTCGTAGTTGTGCGCATACGTGCGCAGCCGCTCGGTGAGTCCACCCTGGACCGCATCCTGCGCAAACGAACCGACGTTTGCCGCATCGTGCTCGAGCCTCGTCAGCTGATCGCCACGCTGGCTGCGCGCGTAGCTCACCCCGAGCGGTACCTCGAGCAGCACGAGCGCCACGATCGCGAGCGACAGGTAGCTGAGGAGAAGGCGGCGTCTCACGGCTCGTGCAGGCGGAAGCCCACGCCGCGCACCGTGTCGATCCAATGCGGGTCTCCGAGCTTGCGCCGGAGCGACGCCACGTGCACGTCGATCGTCTTGGTCTGTCCGTACCAGGTGACACCCCAGATCCGCTCGAGCAGCTGAGCGCGGCTCACGACGGCCCCGGGATCGACTGCGAGCATCGCGAGCACGTCGAACTCACGCTCCGTCAGATCGACCTCGCTGCCATCGAGCCGTGCCTGACGACTGCGCTCGTCGACCTCGAGGGGGCCGACAACGAGCGGGCCGGCCGTGGGCCTGCGGGCAGTCCTGCGGGTGACGGCGCGAATCCTGGCAACGAGCTCACGGATCCCGAACGGCTTGACCACGTAGTCGTCGGCGCCGAGCTCGAGACCGATCACCCGATCGACTTCCTCGCCTTTGGCCGTGACCATGATGATCGGCACGTCGGAGCGTTCGCGAAGCGAACGGCAGACCGCGTAGCCGTCGGTGTCGGGGAGGCGAAGATCGAGCAGGACGCAGTCGGCCACACCCGCTGCGAGGGCCTCAGCGCCGGTCGCAGCACGTTCGACCTCGAAGCCCTCGCGCCGCAAACCCTCCGTCAACGGCTCGGCGATCGAGTCCTCGTCTTCGACAAGCAAGATCTTCATGCCTGCATCGTCGCCTGCGGGAACCCCCAGGTAATCGGTGGTTTCCCGAATCCTTACCGTGTCTTTCCCAACCTTTGCAGCGGCCTCGCGCGTCCTTTTCCGGCGTCCCCGTACCGTCGTCGGCATGAACAAGACACACGCATTCGTGATCGCAGTGGTGCTCGGGATCGCCGTCGTGCTCGGCGTGTTCGCAGCGAGCAGGACAGCGCATCTCGGGGCCGCCGCTCGATCGGCGAACCAAGCTCAGATTCTCCAGCAGCAACAGAAGCTGACCGCGGCAGAGCAGTCGCTCAAGAAGGCACTTGCGAAGTCGTCGGCCACTCCGGCCACCGCCGCCCGGGCACAACGCACCGTGTACGTCCGCCCGGCTCCGATCATCATTCACAAGCACCGCAGCGGCGAAGGCGAAAACGAAGGCGGGTCGGAAGGCTTCGATGACTAACCACGTCGGTCGCCTGTACGCGACTGCCGTCGCGATCTTCGCGTTCTTCCTCGCTTGGGCCGCAATCTCGGCGAGGCCGTGGGTCACGGCCTCGCCGAGCCCACAGCTCCAGCTGATCGCCTTGCGCCAGCAGGCGCTACGGCGCGAGACGTCGCTCGTGAACCAGATCCTGGCCCAGCGTGCCGCTGCGGCACGAACCCTCGCGTCGGCAGCCCCCACTCCCGCGGTTCGCGTGGTGACGCTGCCGCCGCTGACGATCACGAGGACGTCATGATCCAGCGGCATTCGTTCCGTGCGATGGGCACCGATGTCGAGTGCCTGCTCGATGGCGATCCCGGAGATCGCTTCGCAGCCGTGGAGGACGAGTTCGAGCGGCTCGAAGCGCTCCTATCGCGCTTCCGTCCGGAGTCCGAGCTGTCCCGCCTGAACACCAACGGCGAGCTCGCCGCCGGGCCGGACCTCCTCGCCGTCACAAAGCTCGCCCTCGCGGCGCGCGACCAAACGAGTGGGCGTCTTCGACCCGACCCTGCACGACGCTGTCGTCGCTGCAGGTTACGACCGGACGTTCGAGCTCGTGAAGGACGGTGGTCCGGCTCCGGCAGGGCCTCGTGGCGGCGGCGTGGTCACAATTGACGGAGCGACGATCCGGCTCGCCACCGGCGTCAGGCTCGACCTCGGCGGCATCGCCAAGGGATATGCCGTCGACAGGGCCGTCGTCCATCCTCGCTCCGGCCGGCCCATGTCTCGTCAATGCGGGCGGTGACCTCGCGGTCGCCGGCGGAGCATGGCCGGTCGGCATCGACGGCGCCGACCTGACGGTCGAGCTCACGCGCGGCGCGCTCGCGACCTCGGGACGCGACCGCCGGCGCTGGAAGCGCGGCGGGGTCGAGTACCACCACTCTGATCGACCCCGCCACCGGCCTGCCCGCGGAGTCCGAGATTCTCCGGGCGACGGTCATCGCCCCGACGGCCGTCGAAGCCGAGGTCCTGGCCAAGGTCGCCTTTCTGAGCGGCTCGGTCGACGCCCCCCACGTGCTCGTGACCGCCGACGGACGCACCGTCGCTCGGAGGTGGGCTCGCATGAGGCACGATCCGACCTTCTGGCTGCTCGCCCGTTCGAGCGGAATCACCGCCTACGTGCTGCTCACCTTGTCGGTGCTGGCCGGGCTCGCGGTCAAGTCTCGGCCGTTCGGCAAACGCGTGCGGCCGGCCGCCCAGACCGACACCCACAGGACGCTTGCACTACTCGGGCTGGGCGCGCTCGTCATCCACGGCGTCTCGCTCACGCTCGATCAGACGGTGCACACGCCGGTGTGGGCGCTCGTCGTCCCGTTCACCTCCACGTATCGGCCGCTCGCCGTCACGCTCGGTGTCCTTGCCGCCGAGCTGATGATCATCGTCTACGCCTCGTTCGCCCTGCGCCATCGCATCGGGCAGCGCAACTGGCGCCGGCTGCACTGGGCGACCTACGCGATCTTCGCCGGCGCGACGGCACACGGCCTCATGGCCGGCACCGACGCCTCCCGGCCCTGGACATTCGCTCTCTACCTCGGCGCGACCGGCTCGGTCGCCGCCGCCACCGCCTGGCGGGCGCTCACAGCCCGCCCTATTCCGAAAGGAGCAACACCATGACCTACCGCATCACGATCGACAAGAGCCTCTGCAGCGGCTTCGGCACATGCGTCCAACTGGCCCCTCGAGCGTTCGCGCTCGAGGGGGGAAAGGCCGTGGTTCGCATCGATGCAACTGGCGATCCTGGCGCGCTCGAGGCGGCGAACCAGTGCCCGATGGGCGCGATCGAGATCGAGCTCGAGGAGGCGGCATGACCGAGACCGTCCTGATCGTCGGCGCCGGGCTGGCCGGCGTCCGCTGCGCCGAGACGCTGCGCGAAGAGAGTTTCGGCGGCCGCATCCTCCTCGTCGGCGACGAGCCGGTCGCTCCCTACGAGCGGCCGGCGCTCTCGAAGCAACTCCTCGCCGGCACACGCGACGACATCGCGCTCCGCCCGGCCCCCCACTGGGACGAACTCGGTATCGAGCTACGGGTCGGTACCCGCGTTCGCTCCTTCGACCCGACGCGTCGCACTGCCCTCGTCGGGGACGACGAAATCGCCTGGACCCACCTCGTCCTCGCAACCGGTGCACGGCTGCGCCGCCCCGGTGGCTTGCGCACGCTCGAGGACGCGCTGGCACTACGGGAGCGTCTCGGCCCGGGGGTGCGTCTCGCGGTGATGGGTGGTGGCTTCGTCGGCACCGAGGTCGCCTCGACGGCGGTTTCGCTGGGAGCCGAGGTGACGCTCGTCGAGGCCGCCTCCATTCCCTTCGAACGCCTGCTCGGACACGACGTCGGCGAACTGCTCGCCGGCCGCTACCGCAGCTACGACGTTGACGTGCGGCTCGGCTCGACTGAAGTTCCGCCGCATGACGTCCTGCTCTGGGCGGTTGGCGTCGAGCCGGTGCGGGACCTCCTACCCGAGCTCCGCTCCGACGCGTGCGGCCGAACGCAACTCCCCGGTGTCTACGCCTGCGGCGACGTCACCGGCACCGGGCATTGGACCGCCGCGTCCGGACAAGCCGCCGCCGCCGCGTACACGATCCTCGGCGAGGAGCGGCCGTATCTCGATCAGTCCTACGTCTGGTCCGACCAGTTCGGGCTGCGACTCCAGCTCGTCGGCGACCCGGTCGGCGCGGCGCGCGTCGAGCTCAACGGCGGCGGCGACAGCTTCGCGGCTCGCTATCTCGACCGCGAAGGCCGTCTCCAGGCGGCGCTGCTCGCCAACCGGACGAGCGAAATCGCAGCGGTGCGCCGTGAGCTCGCGCTCGCCGCCTAGGGGAGTGCCCGCGTGTCGAAGCGCGGCGCGCGCACCGCCTCGTACGCCGCGATCGCGGCTTCGCGCTGCATCGTGCGCGCGACGTCGTCGAGGCCGTGCAACAGGGTCTCCTGCACGTACGGGTCGAGGGCGAACGGGATTCTGAGGCCGTCCGGGTGCCTGATGTCGAGCGCCTCCAGGTCGACCGTCAGCTCGTTCTGCTTCCCGACGGCCGCCCGCACCCGGGCGAGATGCTCCTCCGGAACCTCGATCGGCGCGAGGCCGGTCTTCACCGCGTTCGAGCGGAAGATGTCCGAGTACGACGGTGCCAGCACGACGCGGAACCCGTAGTCCTCGAGCGCCCACGCGGCGTGCTCGCGCGAGGAGCCACAGGCGAAGTTGCGGCCCGCGATCAGGATCTGCGCACCCTCGTACTCGGGCCGGTTCAGCTCGAAGTTTGGATCCTTCATCCAGTCGAAGAACAGGAACTCCCCGTAGCCCGAGCGCTCGATCCGCTTGAGGAACTGCTTCGGGATGATCTGGTCGGTGTCGACATCGGGGCGGTCGAGCACCGCCGCGCGTCCCGTCACGACCCGCAAGGCCTTCACCCTAGATCCCTCACGTCGACGAAGTGACCGGCGAGCGCGGCCGCGGCGGCCATCGCCGGCGAAACGAGGTGCGTTCTCCCGCCGGCCCCCTGGCGGCCTTCGAAGTTGCGGTTCGACGTCGAGGCACACCGCTCTCCCGGGGCGAGGATGTCCGGATTCATGCCGAGACACATCGAGCAGCCCGCCAGCCGCCACTCGAAGCCCGCCTCGATGAACACACGGTCGAGCCCCTCCGACTCGGCCTGGCGCTTCACTTTCGCCGACCCTGGAACGACCATCGCGCGCACGCCTTCGGCCACACGGTTGCCGTCCACGACCGCGGCGGCGGCGCGCAGATCCTCGATCCGCGCATTCGTGCACGAACCGATGAACACGCGATCGATCGCTATCTCGCCGATCGGCGTGCCGGGCTCGAGCGCCATGTAGTGCAGCGCCCGCTCGATCGCCTCGCGTTCGCGCGGGTCGCGGAACTCACCCGGATCGGGAACGCGGCCGTCGACCGGCGCGACCATGCCCGGGTTCGTCCCCCACGTCACCTGCGGCGGCAGCGCAGTCACGTCGATCTCCTCGGTCCTGTCGAATTCGGCGCCGGGGCCCGAGCGGAGCGCGCGCCACTCCTCGGGCGTCTCCGCGGGCGCCGCCGGGCGGCCGCGCAGGTACGCGAAGGTCGTCTCGTCCGGCGCGATCATCCCGGCACGCGCGCCGGCCTCGATCGACATGTTGCAGATCGTCATCCGGCCCTCCATCGAGAGCGCCTCGATCGACGGTCCCGCGTACTCGATCGCGTAGCCGGCACCGCCGGAGACGCCGATCCGGCCGATCGCCCCGAGCACCATGTCCTTCGCAGTCACGCCAAAAGGAAGCTCTCCGTGGAACCGCACCAGCATCGTCATCGGCCGTGTCTGCAGCAGTGTCTGCGTCGCGAGCACGTGCTCGACCTCGGAGGTTCCGATCCCGAACGCGAGCGCGCCGAACGCGCCGTGGGTGGAGGTGTGCGAGTCGCCGCAGACGATCGTCATCCCCGGCTGAGTCAGCCCGAGCTCCGGGCCCATCACGTGGACGATCCCCTCGCGGCCCGAGCCGGTCGCGTTCAGCGGCACGCCGAACTCTTCGCAGTTGGCCGCCAGCGCATCGAGCTGCGCCTTCGCGACCTCGTCGCGGATCGGGCCCGGCTCGGTCGGGACGTTGTGGTCCATCGTCGCGATCGTCAGGTCCGGCCGCCGCACGCTGCGCCCGGCGAGCCGCAGCGCCTCGAACGCCTGCGCGCTCGTCACCTCGTGGACGAGGTGGAGGTCGACGTAGATCAGCGCCGGTTCGCCGGGCTTCTCCTCCACGACGTGCGCCTCCCAGACCTTCTCGAAGAGCGTTCTCAAATCTCGCTCCCGGTGGCTTCGTAGCTCCCGAAGATGCGCACCTCGCGCGTCCACTCCCCCATCTCGGCGAGCGCCGTCCTGATCTCCGGGTCGAGCGGATGGCCGTCGAGCACCATGTCGAAGCGGTAGCGGAACGTCGAATGGGGGATCGGCCGCGAGACGAGCTGTACCAGGTTCAGCCCGTGGCGAGCGAACGGCCCGAGGGCGTGGTAGAGCGAGCCCGGTCGGTGGTCGGTGACGAACGAGAGGGCGGTACGCCAGCGCGGGCCACGCTCGATGCGCGTGTACGGGGCGATGCCGACGAAACGCGTGAAGGACTCGTGATCGCCGACGTCGCGTGCGATCACGTGCAGGCCGAACCGCGCGGCCGCCTCCTCACTCGCGATCGCCGCCTCGGCCGGGTCGTCGGACGCGGCCACCTCGCGCGCCGCATCTGCGGTCGTCGCCGAGGGCAGGCACCGTGCGCCGAGGGTATGGACGAGGTCGCGGCATTGGTCGAAGGCCGCGTGGTAGGAGCGAAGCGTCTTGATCTCGTCCACCTGGATCGGGGTCTTTGCAAGCAGGCAGTGGACGATCGGCAGCGTCACCTCGGAAACGATCGTGAGCGGCGCTTCGTAGAGCAGGTCGTGCGTCTCGGCGACCGCGCCATGGAGTGAGTTCTCGATCGGAAGCACGCCGAGGGAGATCTCGGATGCGACCGTCGCCTCGACGACCGCAATGAAACTGGCGAGCGGCTCGGTGGCGGAGCCCGCGGGGGCGAGGAGAAGGCTGGCGGCGGCGCTGTGTGAGCCGGCGGGGCCGGGGTAGCCGACGATCATCCGACCGGAACCCGCAGTGAAGCGAGGACGGCGTCGCCGAGCTCGTCGGTGGTCGCGTGCCCGCCGACGTCCGGAGTCGGGCTCGAGGCGAGCGCAGCGTCGACAGCGTCCGCGAGCCGGCGCGCGGACTCGGGCGCGTCGAGCGAATGCTCCAGTGCCATCGCAAGCGAGCGCAGCATCGCGGTCGGGTTCGCCGCCCCGGTGCCGGCGATGTCGGGCGCCGAGCCGTGTACCGGCTCGAAGATCCCGGGGCCACCGTTGCCGATGCTCGCGGAGGCCGCCAGGCCGAGGCCGCCGGTCGAGCCGGCGGCGACGTCGGAGAGGATGTCGCCGAAGGTGTTCTCCATCACAAGGACGTCGAACGTCTGGGGCTGGGTGACGAGCTGCATAGCAACCGAGTCGACGAGCCCGTGACGCAACTCGACGTCGGGGTAGTCGCGGGCGAGGGCGGTGACGACGCGGCGCCACATGCGCGAGGTCTCGAGCACGTTCGCCTTGTCGACGGAGAGCAACCGGCGGCCGCGCGTGCGGGCGAGCTCGAAGGCCCGGCGCGCGACGCGCTCGACCTGGCTTGGGTGGTACTCGCAGGTGTCGAAGACGACGCCGTCGGGGCGGATGCCACGGGCGCCGTAATAGAGCCCACCGACCAGCTCACGGACGATCAGCAGGTCGACCCCGTTGCCGACCGCGGGACGCAGGTTCGCAAAGACGCCGAGCTCCTTCCGCAGGTCGATCAGGCCTTGCTCCGGGCGCACAGTGCCGCCGTCCCACTTCGGGCCGCCGACCGCGCCGAGCAGCACCGCGTCAGCCTCGCGGCACGCGGCGAGCGTCTCGGGCGGAAGTGGGTCGCCGGTCGCGTCGATAGCGGCTCCGCCGAACAGATGCTGGGTCGTCTCGAAGCCGAGCGCGTCGAGCACCCGAACCGCCTGCGCCATCACCTCGGGGCCGATCCCGTCGCCGGGCAGGCAGGCAACCTTGGCCCTACGGGCCATGGATCTCGTCGCGGGTCAGCTCGAGCACGAAGTGGAAGAACCGCGCGACAGCTTCGGCGGAGAGCGGGCCGCCGTTCGCAGCCTGGAGTGCCGCGATCAGCGCCTCCTCGCGGCCCGGATCGCGCAGCGGAATCCCTTCGCGCAGCTTGTAGTCGTGCAGGCGCCGGACGATCTCGACGCGGCGATTGAGCGCCGCCAGCAGCTCGCGGTCGGTCGCCGTGATCTGCTCGCGCGACTCGTCGACCGGGTCCACTAGGCGGTCACCCCCAGCTCGTCGAGCAGCGCGTCGACGTCGGGCTCGATCTCGACGATCCGACCCGAGCTCTGGCTGACCTGCGGCGTCTTCAGGCCGGTGCCGGTCACGAGCACGACGACGCGGTCGTCCGCGCCGAGCTCGCCGCGCGCGACCGCCTCGCGCAGCGCTCCAACCGCGACGCCGGTCGCACCTTCGCCGAAGATCCCGCCGGTCTCGGCGAGCAGCGAGATGTTCGCGCCCACTTCGTCCTCCGGGACGGTGTAGATCCCGCCTCCAGATTCCCCGGCAATCGTGCTCGCCAGGTCGCCGTCGGCCGGGTTGCCGATCGCGATAGACGACACGACCGACTCGGGGCGCACCGGGGTGACGCGCCGGTTCTCGGCGAACGCGGACGCGACGGGATTGCACCCCGCAGCCTGGCCGCCGAACATCTTCGGCATCGATCCGGCCGCCAGCTCGAGCCGGCGGAACTGCTCGAAGCCCTTCCACACCTTCGTGTACATCGCTCCGGATCCGATCGGCATCACGACGGCGTCCGGGGTCTCCCAGCCGAGTTGCTCGGAGATTTCGAACGCGAGGGTCTTCGAGCCCTCCGAGTAGTACGCGCGGAGATTGACGTTGACGATCCCCCACTCGACCTCGCCCGCGAGCTCACTGACGAGCCTGGAGCAGTCGTCGTAGCTGCCGCGGACGCCGTAGACCGTCGCGCCGTAGACCGTCGTGGCCTGGAACTTCTCGGGCTCGAGCCCGGCCGGACAGAAGATCACCGCGCGGATACCCGTCGCGGCCGCGCGCGCGGCAACCGCATTGGCGAGGTTGCCGGTGGACGTCGCCGAGAGCGTCTCGAGGCCGAACTCCCTCGCCTTCGCAGCGGCGACGGCGACGACGCGGTCTTTGAACGAATGCGTCGGGTTCGAGAGGTCGAGCTTCAGGAACACCTCGCCCACGCCCACGGCACTCGCAAACCGCGGTGCCGGTACGAGCGGCGTCCACCCGGGCCCGCTCGCGCTGTCCTCGGGGGGATCGGCGGGAAGCAACATGCTGTAGCGCCAGAGCGAGGCGGGACCTGCCTCGATCCGCTCGCGAGTGCGCGAGCTTGGCAACGACATCCCAGTCGTAGACCGGCTCGAGCGGCCCGAAGCAGTGGCTGCACACACCGTTTGCCACCGCTGGATGGTCGGTCCCGCAGATTCGGCAACGGAGAACCTCAACCGACATCGTGGCTCTCCCTACACTCATGGACGTGGAATTCCGGCGCATTCACGAGCTCCCCCCTATGTCTTCGCGACGGTCGATGCGCTGAAGCGCGAGTTGCGGCAAGACGGACGCGACGTCATCGACCTCGGGTTCGGGAACCCGGACATCGCGTCGCCCTCCATTGCGGTCGAAAAGCTTTGTGAGGCCGCGACGCGGCCGATCAACCACCGCTACTCGGCAAGCCGCGGGTTGCCGAACCTGCGCGCGGCGGTCTGCGAGCGCTACGAGAGCCACTTCGGCGTCTCGCTCGACCCCAACCAGCACGTGGTTAGCACGATCGGCGCCAAGGAAGGGCTCTCGCATCTGATGTGGGTGCTGCTCGACGCCGGCGACACCGCGGTCGTCCCGACGCCGAGCTACCCGATCCATCTCGTCGCGCCGCGGCTCGCTGGCGGCGCAGTCATTCACGCGCGCTTCGACGGCAGCGATGTCTACGCCGCTATCGAGGAGGCGGTGCACGCCGCCGAGCCTGCGCCGCGCGCGGTGATCATCTCGTTCCCGCACAACCCGACGACCGTGGTCGCGACGCCCGAGTTGATGCAGCGGCTCGTCGATCTCGCCCGCGAGCGCGAGTTCCTGCTCGTCCATGACTTCGCCTACGCGGACATCGCCTTCGACGGCCACAAGCCGCCGTCGGTGCTCGCCGCCGAAGGCGCCCTCGACTGTGCGGTCGAGCTGTACAGCATGACGAAGTCCTTCTCGATGGCCGGCTGGCGGGTCGGCTTCACGCTCGGGCGCCCCGACGTCGTCGCCGCACTTGCGAAGCTGAAGTCCTACCTCGACTACGGCACCTTCCAGCCGATCCAGATCGCATCGATTGTGGCGCTCCGGGAAGCCGGCGGCTACCCCGACGAGGTCTGCGAGATCTACGAGAGCAGGCGCGACGCGCTGATCAGCGGCCTCGCGCGGGCCGGCTGGGAGGTCGAGCCCCCACAGGGGACGATGTTCGTGTGGGCGCCGATCCCCGAGCAGCTGGCCGGGCTCTCCTCCCTCGAGTGCGCGCTCAAGCTCGCCCGCGACGCCGAAGTCGCAGTGTCGCCGGGCATCGGCTTCGGTGAAGGTGGCGACGGCCACGTCCGATTCGCGCTCGTCGAGAACGAGCAGCGGATCGGGCAGGCGACGCGCTCCATTCGCAAGCTGCTGCAGGGCCAGTAGCGCCACTAGCTCACCACTGCTCCTTCGGACGCAGAGCTGACGTGGGCTGCGTACTTGGCGAAAACGCCTGAGGTGTAACGCGGCTTGGGCGGCGTCCAGGCGGAGAGGCGGGCCTCGAGCTCGTCGGCAGGGATGTTCAGGTCGAGGGTGCGGCTCTCGACGTCGAGGACGATCTCGTCGCCGTCTCGGACGACGGCGAGCGGCCCGCCCTTGAACGCCTCTGGCGCGATGTGGCCGACCATGAGGCCGTGCGTCGCACCCGAGAAGCGGCCGTCGGTAATCAGGGCGACCTCGTCGCCGAGCCCCTCGCCGACGAGCGCGGCGGTTACATGCAGCATCTCGCGCATGCCGGGGCCGCCGGCCGGGCCTTCGTAGCGGATCACGACCACATCGCCCGGCTTGATCGTCCGAGCCTTGACCGCTGCGAAGCACTCCTCTTCGGAGTCGAAGACCCGTGCGGGGCCGCGGTGCGTAAGCCGCTCGCGGCCGACGAGCTTCACGACCGAGCCCTCGGGGGCGAGCGAGCCGCGGAGGATCGCGAGGCCGCCGGTCGGCTTGACCGGATGGTCGAACGGCAGGACGACCTCCTGGCCCGGTGTCTCGACGGCGGACGCGGCCGACTGCGCGAGTGTCTGGCCGTCAACCGACGCGGCATCGCCATGAACGAGGCCGGCACGGACGAGCTCGCGCGCGACGAGGCCGACGCCGCCCGCGGCCTGAAGGTCGGTGGCGACGTAGCGACCGAACGGCTTCAGGTCGGCGACGATCGGCGTGCGGCTCGCGATGGTGTCGAAGTCGTCGAGCTCGAGCGGGATGCCCGCCTCACGTGCGATCGCGAGCAGGTGCAGGACGCCGTTCGTCGAGCCGCCGGTGGCGGCGATCGACGCGATCGCGTTCTCGAAGGCATCCCGGGTGAGGATCTGCGACGGTCGCGTGTTCGAGCGGACGAGGTCCATCACGATCCGCCCCGCTTCGACCGCGGCCTTCGGCTTGCTCTCGTGCGTCGCCGGCACGCCGCTCGCGGCGCGCGGGCTGATGCCCAGGAAGTCGATCACCGTCGCCATCGTGTTCGCCGTGAACTGGCCGCCGCAGGCGCCGGCGCCCGGGCAGGCGACGTCCTCGAGGGCGTGCACGTCCTCGTCGCGACATGCTCCCCGCTGCGCGCTTGCCGACAGCTTCGAAGACGTCCTGGATCGTGACGTCCTTGCCGCGGAAGAGGCCCGGCGCAATCGAGCCGCTATAGAAGACCAGTCCTGGGATGTCGAGCCGAACGAGCGCCATCACCGCGCCGGGGATCGTCTTGTCGCAGCCGACCAGGCAGACGATGCCGTCGAGGAGATGGCCCTCGGCGACGAGCTCGATCGAGTCGGCGATCACCTCGCGCGAGATCAGCGAGGCGCGCATGCCGGAGGTGCCCATCGAGACGCCGTCGGAGACGGAGATGGTGTTGAACTCGATCGGCGTCCCGCCGGCCGCGCGGATCCCGTCCTTTACGTGCTTGGCCAGCACGCGCTGGTTGAGGTTGCACGGCATCGTCTCGATCCACGTCGTCCCGACGCCGATCAGCGGCTTCGCGAGGTCCTCGTCGGTGAAGCCGACACCCTTCAGCATCGCGCGCGCCGGGGCGCGGTCGACACCGTCGGTGAGGAAAGAGCTGCGGCGCTTGCCCGGATTCGTCGGTTGGCTGTAGACGCTCACGAGTGGCCTCGTTGGTTAGCTGGTGGAACCTCCCGGTTCCCCCAGACCCCCTCCACTGGTCCGCTTTCGCGGACGGGCGGCTGCACCGCCGCTCCATGCTCCGCGATCTCGAGCGGCAGGACACGCGCGCCGGGCAGGCGCGACTCAAGCTCGGCGGCGGCCTGGGCGACCTGGTCCTTCTCGACCCAGACGACGACCGACGGGCCGGAGCCAGAGAGCGTCACCCCGGCGCAACCGGTGACCGGGTTGTCGCGCAGCTCGCCGAGGAGCGGCGCGTCGGCGGCGCGGTAGGGCTCGTGCAGGGTGTCGTGGAACGCACTCGCGAGGAGCGCGCGTCCCCTGCGGCGACCGCGGCTCCAAGGAGCGCCGCCTGCGCCGCGGCCGCGACGGCTTCGCCGTGGGTCAGCGTCTCGGGAGCCGGGAGCGCGACGCCGCCGTGTTCACGCGTTCGCTCGGAACGACGACGATCGCGGCGAGTGGCAGGTCGACCGCGATCCGAGCGGCATGTGGCCCGGCGCCGTTTTGCCAGATCAGGCAGACGCCCCCGCGGAGCGCAGCGGCAAGGTTGTCGGGATGCCCTTCGAGCGGCAAGCCGAGGTCGAGCAGCTCGTCCGGCGAGAGCGTTCGCCCGGCAGCCGCCGCCCCCGCCACGAGCCCGGCAGCGATCGTCGCGGCGCTCGAGCCGAGGCCACGTTCGAGCGGAATACGGTTGACGAACCGGAAGCGGCGACCCTCGACCGGCGCGACAAGCGCGAACGCCCGCAGCGCGAGGTGCTCCGCGGTCTGCGCGATCTCGCCGGCTCCTTCGCCCTCGACGGTGATCTGTGCCGCCCCGTCGGCGTCGTCGACGTGGAGCTCGTTCCAGAGGTCGAGCGCCGCAGCGGCGCAGTCGAAGCCGGGCCCGAGGTTGGCCGTTGTCGCCGGAGCGAGGACGACGATCTCGCTCATCCGCCGACCTCGGCCAGAATCGCTTCGACATTCGAATCGACGACCGTGGTCGCCGCGGTGAGCACCTCGACCGCGCCCGTGTCCTTCAGGCCGTGGCCGGTGAGGACGCAGCACGACCGTGCTGCCAGGAACAAGCTCGATGTGCGAGAGGCCGGCGACGCCGGCGGCCGATGACGGCTCGCAGAACACGCCCTCGAGGCTCGCGATCTCGAGCCAGGCGTCTGTGATCTCCTGGTCCGAGACGGTGACGACCTCGGCCCGGCCCGCATCGACGATCTCGGCGACCTCGTCGTGGTGCGCCGGCTCTGCGATCCGGATCGCGGAAGCGAGCGTGACTGCGCGCTCGGCAGCCTGGCAGGCGACAAGGCGCGGCAGCAACCCCTCCTCCTGGAAGCCCTTGTCGTACGCGCACGTGTTGCCGCCGCCGCCGTACGGCAACGCCAGCACATCCGGCGCGCGGCCGAGCTCCTCGACGATCTCGAATGCGGCGGTCTTCTGCCCCTCGATCCGGTGCGGGTTGAGCGAGTTGACGAGCGCGAACGAGCTTTGCCCGGCGAGCTGCTGGCAGCTGCGCAGGGCGTCGTCGAACGAGCCGCGGACCTCGAGCACCCGTGCGCCGACCACGCGCGCTTGCGCCTGCTTCGCAGCCGCGATCGCCCCGGCGGGGTGCAGGACGACCGCCGAGATCCCGGCGCGGGCCGCATAGGCCGCGGCCGACGCGGCCGTGTTCCCGGTGGACGCGCAGACGATCCCGACAGCGCCCGCCTCGACGGCCTTCGCGACGGCGACCGCCATCCCCCGGTCCTTGAAGCTCCCGGTCGGGTTCGGCACCCTCGCACTTGAAGTAGAGCTCGACGCCGTAACGCTCGGAGAGCCGATTCGAGCGGACGAGCGGTGTCGAGCCCTCGCCGAGCGTCAGGTTCGGCGTGTCGGGACCGACGGGGAGCCGGTCGCGGTAGCGGTCGATTACGCCCATCCGAGCTCCGCAACGCCACGATCGGAGACGACCGGGAAGGGCAAAGGCTTTCGGCGCACCTCGGCGAGCGCGGTGATCGCTGCGAGCGCGCCGGTGAGCGAGCCTTCACTCGCCTCGTGGGTGACCAGGTGCAGCGCCGCGCCGTCGCCGTTCTGATGCTGGACCAAGCGCGCGATCGAAATGTCGTGCTCGGCGAGCTGCGTGGCAACGTGCGCGAGCACGCCGGGCCTGTCGTCGACCGAGAGGTGGAAGTACCAGGGCGAACGGCTCTCGCCGGGCGGTAGTCGCGGCAGCTCGCGCCAGACCGCGTCGTTCTGCAGGAAGCCAGTGCCCATCGTCCCGATCACGCTCGCCATGTCGGCGATCACAGCCGACGCGGTCTCGACACCGCCCGCACCGGGCCCCTCGAGCGTGATCTCGCGGATCGCGTCGCCCTGGAGCATCACGGCGTTGAATGCGCCGCCGACGGTGGCGAGCGGATGGTGGCGGTCGACGAACGAGGGACGCACACGAACGTCGACGTGGCCGTCGACGAGCCGCGCGGAGCCGACGAGGCGGATGACCATCTCGAGCTCGCGCGCTGCGACGATGTCGAGCGGGTTGATCGAGTCGATCCCGACCACGTCGACATCGGAGAGCGGAAAGCGCGAGTTGAACGCGACCGTCGCGAGGATCGCCATCTTCGCAGCCGCGTCGGCGCCGGAGACGTCGTCGGACGGGTCGGCCTCGGCGAACCCGCGCCGCTGCGCCTCGGCGAGCGCCTCGTCGTAGGTGCTGCCCGCCTCCATCTCGGTCAGCATGAAGTTGGTCGTGCCGTTCACGATCCCGAGCACGCGGTGCACGTTCGAGACGACGAACGACTCGCGCAGCACCTTGATCACCGGGATCGCCGCGCAGACGCTCGCCTCGAAGCGAAGCTGGACGCCTGCGGCTGAAGCGGCTGCGAAGAGTTCGGCTCCGCGCCGGGCGACGAGCTGTTTGTTCGCGGTCACGACGTGCTTGCCGCGCGAGAGCAGATCGAGGACGTAGCCGCCGGCGGGCTCGACACCGCCCATCACCTCGGCGACGACAGTGATCGACGGGTCGTTCACGATCTCCGCGATGTCGGTGGTCAGCGCGACGCCCGTCGGCGGGAACGAACGCTGCTTGTCCCGGTCGCGCACGAGCGCTTTGACCACGCGAAAGCGGTGGCCGGTCGCGCGCTCGATGTCGTCGGCGGACTCGTTCAGCAGGCGGTTGACCGCCGTGCCGACCGTCCCGTAGCCCAGCAGGGCAACGGATACGTCAACCGACGCCATGCGGTTCCTGGACCTCCCGGTTCTGGAGCGCCCGCAAACGCTTGCCGACTTGCTCGATTTGGGTCTCGGCGAGCTTCGCGCGGTAGCTCGCAAGGCTCGGACGGCCGCGATCCATCTCGGCGATCCACTCCTTGGCGAACGACCCGTCGCGGATCGCGGCCAGGGTGTTTCGCATGTTGTCGCGCACGTGCTCGTCGACGACCCGCGGGCCGACGGCGTGCGAGCCGTACTCGGCAGTGTCCGAGATCGAATAGTGCATCCGTTCGAGCCCGCCCTCGTAGATCAGGTCGACGATCAGCTTCAGCTCGTGCAGGCACTCGTAGTAGGCGATCTCGGGTTGGTAGCCGGCTTCCACGAGCGTCTCGAAGCCGTACTTGATCAGCTGCGTGACGCCGCCGCAGAGCACGGCCTGCTCGCCGAAGAGGTCGCTCTCGGTCTCCTCGGGGAACGTGGTCTCGAGGATCCCGGCGCGTCCGGCGCCGATCGCCGCGGCATACGCGAGCGCGAGCTCGCGCGCCTCGCCGCTCGCGTCCTGCGCGACCGCGATCAGGGCGGGTGTGCCGTAACCCTCGGTGTAGAGGCGGCGGACGATGTGGCCGGGGCCCTTGGGGGCGCACATGATCACGTCGTGGCCGGCGGGCGGCTCGATCAACCCGTAGTGGATCGCGAAGCCGTGGGCGAAAAGGAGCGCGGCGCCAGGCGCGAGGTTCGGCGCGACCTCGTCACGGAAGAGCGCCGCCTGCGCGCCGTCGGGAACGAGGAAGGCGATGAGCTGGGCGTCGCGCACGGCCTCGGGGACGGTGCGAACGGTCAGGCCCGCGTCCTCGGCAGCCGCCCACGACGAGCTCTCCGGCCGCAGGCCGACCTCGACGGTGATCCCGGAGTCGTGCAGGTTGAGCGCATGGGCGTGACCCTGGCTCCCGTATCCGAGGATGGCGACCTTGCCCGAGAGCAGGTCGACGTTGCCGGTCTTGATCACTTCGGCCATCACGGCTCCTTTCGTTAGTGGTTGTTCCGGTGAATACGGTGCCCTACGGCCGAGCGAAAACCAAGCAGGCCAAGGACGCAGGGAGCGCCAATAGTGGTGACTATTGGTGCGACTGAGGACGCGGGCATGCGCAGGTTTGCAGCCGGCCAGAGGGCGCCACTCTTTTCCGGAATAGCCACTACCACTATGAGAGGGGGGCGGATTGTTGCCGCGATCGACGCGGATTCGGCCGGCGAAGGCCGATCCGCCCGGTG
This sequence comes from uncultured Actinomycetes bacterium, assembly GCA_963781315.1. Lineage (GTDB taxonomy): Bacteria > Actinomycetota > Thermoleophilia > Gaiellales > Gaiellaceae > PALSA-600. The sequence goes on from CAWAFJ010000004.1 coordinate 26,379, forward strand.
CGGGCCAGCTCGCGCACGCCGTGCGGTCGAACGAGCTCCTCGAACGCGTCCAGTTCCTCAGGACGCCCGACGACTTCGAAGGTCAGCGCGTCGACGCCGATGTCCGCGACGCGTGCCCCGAACACCTCGCCGAGCGCAATCAGCTCGGCGCGCTTGTCGGGCGGCGCAGCGACGGTGATCAGCGCGAGCTCCCGCTCGACCGACTCCTCGGGCGCCAGTTCGACGATGCGCAGAACGTTGACCAGCTTGTGCATCTGCTTTTCGATCTGCTCGAACGAGTTTTCGGAGCAGTCGACGCGGAGCGTCAACCGCGAAATGCCTCGACGCTCGGTCGGCCCGACAGCCAGGCTGAGGATGTTGTAACCGCGCCGCGCGAACATCTGCGAGACGCGCGCCAGCGCACCGGGCTTGTCCTCCAACTCCACCGAAACGGTGTGATGGCTCATCGGCCGCCGTCGCCTTCGGCTGGATGGGAAGCCAGGGGAAGGGGATCTGGCGGAAGGATCCGGGACGGTGTTCCCCACGAAGACAGAAGAAGGGGGTTCGTGGGGGACACCTGGTTTCCCCCACGGGAGAGAGCCGAAGGCGAACGACGGCTCATCCGGTGATCTCCTCGACGGGCTGGAGGCCTTCCTCGTCGGGCATTTCGATCACGTCGACCGAGGCGGCACCGGCGGGCACCATCGGGTAGCAGTTCTCGTTCGGATCGACGCGCGCGTCCACGACTGCGGTCCAGGCCGGCATCGAACGCCGCGCGCAACGTCGAGTCGAGGTCGTCCTCGTTGTCCACCATGAAGCCCGCGCAGCCGAGCGCGTCGGCGAGTTCCGCGTAGTCCGGCACCTGCTTCGTCAGGTGGGTTTCCGCGTAGCGCTCCGCGTAGAACAGTTCCTGCCACTGGCGCACCATCCCGAGCCAGCCGTTGTTGATGATCACGACGACGATCGGCAGCCGCTCGAGCGCCGAGGTGGCGAGCTCCTGGCACGTCATCTGGAAGCAGCCGTCGCCGTCGACGCAGACCACCGTCGCGTCTGGCCGGGCCGCCTTCGCGCCAACGGCGGCAGGCAGGCCGTACCCCATCGTGCCGAGGCCGCCCGAGGTGATGAACGACCGCGGTTTGTCGCAGACGAGGTACTGCATCGCCCACATCTGGTGCTGGCCCACTCCAGTCGTCCAGATCACGTCCTCCGTGCGCTCGGCGGCGATGTCGCGTAGCGCCTCGAGCACGGTCTGCGGCTTCAGCACGCCCTCTGCACGGCGGTACTTGTACGGATAGAGGTTGCGCCACTCCTCGAGTTGCCTGAACCAGCCGGAGTAGTCGGACGGCTTCGCATCCTGGATCCCCTTCACCTCACGCGTGAGCTTGGAGAGAGCGAGCTTGAGCGGCCCGACGACAGGGATCTCCGCGTGGCGGATCTTCCCCACCTCGGCCGCGTCGATGTCGAAATGGATCACCTTCGCACCCGGCGCGAACGCCGAGACCTTGCCGGTGACGCGGTCGTCGAACCGTGTACCGATCGCGATGATCAGGTCGCACTTGTTGAGCGCCCAGTTCGCGTACTTCGACCCGTGCATGCCCGGCATGCCGTAGTTCAGAGGGTGCGAGTCGGGCAGGCAGCCTTTCCCCATCAGCGTGACGACTGCGGGAAGCCCCGCCGTCTGGACGAGGGCGAGCAACTCGGCCGACGCGTCCGCATTCAGGACGCCGCCGCCCGCGTAGATGATCGGCTGCTTTGCCTCCGCGATCGCCTTCGCCGCCTCGCGGATCTGGCGCTCATGCACCTTCGTCGGCGGCTTCCAGCCGGCGAGGTCGACCTCGTCCGGGTAGGAGAAGTCGAGTTCGGCCTCCTGGACGTCCTTGGCAATGTCGACGAGCACGGGGCCGGGACGGCCTGTACGAGCGACGTGGAAGGCGTTGCGCATCACCTGTGGCAGATCGCGCACGTCCTGGACAAGCCAGGAGTGCTTGACGATCGGCATCGTGATCCCGGTCGCGTCGGTCTCCTGAAAGGCGTCAGTGCCGATCAGATTCGAGCGCACCTGGCCCGTGACGCAGACAAGCGGTGTCGAGTCCATCCAGGCGTCGGCGATCGGCGTGACGAGGTTCGTCGCGCCGGGGCCGGAAGTGGCGATCGCGACGCCCACCTTGCCGGATGCGCGTGCGTAGCCCTCGGCCATGTGGCCGGCGCCCTGCTCGTGGCGGGCAAGGACGTGGCGAACCGTCGTCCCACGTGCGATCGCGTCGTACGTCGGCAGGATCGCCCCGCCCGGGATCCCGAACATCACCTCGACACCCTCGGCCTCGAGGCAGCGCAGGATCGCGTCGGAGCCCAACATGCGGGTCATGGGCCGGCCTCCGGCACATGACCCGGGGGAAGGGGATGTGGGGAAACCGGGAGGTTTCCCCACAAAGACAGAAGAAGGGGGCGCGTGGGGGAAACCTGGTTTCCCCCACGGGAGTGAGCCGTAGGCGAACGACGGGTCATGACGAAACCTCCTGGAACAACTCGTGATCGGTCCGCGCCTCGGGAAGGCGCTCGATCACGGCGTCGGCGAAGCTTCTCGTCTTTCTCGACTGTGTCTTCATGGCGAGTACGGCTACGACGGCCCGCTCGAGCGTCCTCCCAGCCGAGCGTTGCCCCAGGCCTTCGGCGAGGAGCAGAGATGCCGCCAAGAGGGTACCCGCGGAATCCGCAACTCCGAGGCCTGCAACCTCCGAGGAGTCCGTGACTTGGGGCGCGAACAGCCCGGGCCCTTCCTCGGGCAGCCAGGCGCTCGCGACCGTCCGCAGGCTCCCGGCGAGATGCGCGGCAGCGTCCACGATCGCGCTTGCGAGGTGGCTGGGCGCGACGATCAGGTCGACCGTCCCCGGGTGGTCGCGGAAGCGCGTAAGCACGCCGCCCAGGCTCACATGCTCGACCTCGAGGCCGTCCCAGCCGTCTGCTTCTGCAGAGACCAAATCTGTCCATTCGGGCGTGGAACCGACGGAGGTGAGCCGCGCCCGCCGCGCCGCGGCGAGCTGGAAAGCGTGGACGACCGCACGCTCATCCGTTCCGTACCCGACCGACTCGACCACTACGAGATCGCCGCGCGGCTCGTTGTGGACGCGGGAGACGCGCCAGGCGAGGTCGAGGTCGGCCTTCACGCCGTCGAGCGCCGGCTCATCGGGAGAGCAGACGAGAACCGCGTCCGCATCGCGATACGCGGTGCGGGTCGAGAGTGGCAACGGGTGGCCGAAGCGCGTGACCGCCTCGCCGCCGAACGGCAGGTGGACATCGTCGAGGCGAAGTGCGTGCAGGCGCGCGACCTCGGCCAGCACCCGGCAGGCCTCGCCCATCAGCTCGGGGCCCACGCCGTCGCCGGCCAGGCACGCGACCGTCCAGGTGCGGCCTGTGCGTTCCCTCGAAATGTCGGTGTTCCCGTGCATTCGTTCTCCTGATCGTTCGGCGCGTCGAGTGACGCACCTCTCCCGCTGAGAGGTCGTTGTCTGCGGCGTCGCTGGCCGCGTGAGTAAATGCTCCCCCTAGAGGGGGAGAATCGTGATGACGACGACGAACATGCCCGCGCCGGAAGGCGTGTGCGGGGAAATCCCGGTGCTCGTCGAGCGGGTCATCAGGGCTTTCAGTGTGCCGATGCCCTTTCGGACTGTCAAGGCCGCAGAAAGGGGCAGCCCGTATCCCCGATCGGACACCGATCGCCGCGAGTCCGTCGATCTGATAGACGATGGCGTGCTCGGAAGTCGATCCTTCACCCCTGGCGCAGCCGATCTCGGAGCGCGCATTGAATTGCTCGCAACGCGCCTGACCGAGAGCCTCCGGCCTTTGGCGGCCGTTGCCTACAACTACCGCTGGAGTTGGGCCGCGGATGGACCCGCGGTCTTTCGCGACATCAACCCGCACCGCTGGGCGCTCGCCGGCGAGAACCCCGTCCGCTTCCTGAGCGACCTTTGGCCCTCGACCCAGGAGGCCGTCGAGCGGAACCCGGAACTGCGGGCTCGGATCAACCGCCTCGTCGCCGAGGTCGCCGGCGACCTCGGCCGGCCGCCGCGCGTACGCGCCGGTGTCGACGGCCCTGTCGCCTTCTTCTGCGCCGAGTTTGGCTTCCACGTCTCGATGCCGATCTACTCGGGCGGGCTCGGCGTTCTTGCCGGCGACATCCTGAAAGAGGCGAGCGATCAGGCTTTGCCGATGATCGGGATCGGCCTCTTCTACCGCCACGGCTACTTCCGTCAGCGGCTCGACCTCTCCGGTCGCCAGCAGGAGTACTGGCTGACGAACGATCCGAAGAGCCTGCCGATGGCGCGCATTTCGGCACCCGATGGAACGCCGCTGCTGCCAACGGTGATGATCGGCGGCCGCTCGATCACCTTCCAGGTGTGGCGGGTCGACGTCGGCCGTGTGCCGCTGCTCCTCCTCGACACCGAGCTGCCCGAGAACGACGCCGTCGCGCGCTGGACGACGGCGCGGTTGTACGAGGGTAACCGGGCCGTACGCCTCGCCCAGTACGGCCTGCTCGGGATCGGGGGCGCGCGCGTGCTCGACGCGCTCGGAATCGAGCCGGCCGTTGTCCACCTGAACGAAGGACACCCGGCGCTCGCGCCGCTCGAGTTAGCGACCCAGCGGGTCGAGCGAGGGGCGTCGGTCGAGGAGGCCCTTCAGGCTGTCCGCGAGCAGACGGTCTTCACGACGCACACCCCCGTTCCGGCCGGCAACGAGACGTACGAGCCCGGCGAGTTTCTCGACGCGTTCGGCGATCTCGCCTACCGCCTCGGGATCGACGACGACCGGTTCCTCGGCCTCTGCCGCATTGACCCCGGGAACCCCGGCGAGCCTCCGGGGATGACCCCCCTGGCGATCCGGACGAGCAGGCGCTGCAACGGGGTCAGCCGTTTGCACGGCGAAGTGGCGCGGGCAATGTGGCAGCCGATGTTCCCCGGCGTCGAGCCCGTCGACGTGCCGATCGCGCACGTGACGAACGGAGCGCATCTCTCGACGTTCGTCGGCGATCCGATGCGCGAGCTGTTGACACGTCGGCTCGGAACGGCCTGGCTCGAACGGTCCGCCGACCCGGCGGTGTGGGAGGCCGTGCGCGAGATCCCGAACGCTGAGTTGTGGGCAGCCCGCTGCGAGGCTCGAGCGGAGCTCCTCCGCTATGTCCGTGAACGCAGCCAGGTCGAGCGGCTGCAGCGTGGCGAGCAAATCGAGTACGTGCGTGCGATCGAAACCGGCCTCGACCCGGGCGCCTTGACCCTGGGCTTCGCACGGCGTTTCGCGACCTATAAGCGCGTCTACCTGCTCACGCACGACGCCGACCACGCGCGCCGCATCTTCTCCGGCGAACCCCGGGTGCAGCTTCTCGTCTCGGGCAAGTCGCACCCGAACGACGGGGGCGGCAAGGACGTGCTCCAGGCGCTCCATGGGTTTGCGCGCGGCGAAGCGGAGATCGCCGACCGGGTCGTGATCGTCGAGGACTACGACCTCGACGTCGCGTCGCACCTCGTTTCAGGGTGCGACGTGTGGATCAACCTCCCGCGCCGGCCGATGGAGGCGAGCGGGACGAGCGGCATGAAGGCGACGTTCAACGGCGTGCTCCAGCTGAGTGTCCTCGACGGCTGGTGGGCGGAGGCCTACGATGGCGAGAACGGCTGGGCGATCCCTGGTGACGACGACCCCGATCCTGGCGTCGTCGACGCCCGCGACGCGCAGCGGTTCTACGGCCTGCTCGAGCATGAGGTGATTCCCCTCTTTTACGACCGTGACGAACACGGCGTTCCCCAGGGCTGGTGCGACCTGATCAAGCACGCGCTCGTCACGTGCGCCCCCGCGTTCAGCGCGACGCGCATGGTCAACGAGTACGTGGAGAAGGTCTACCCGAGGAGCTGAGTCAGCGAAGGAGTGTGCCGCTCCACGCCTGCAGGACGACCTCGCCAGGAGCGAGGTCCGCGGTCGCGGTCGCGAAGACGAGTTCCTGACACGCCGTTGGCACGCGAACCGACTTCGCGGAGAAGTTGCACACCAGCTCGTACGCCCCGCGCTGAACGCGCAGCCAGCGGTGCTCGTCGTCACACGACGCCGTCGCTGCGCCGGACGGGAGCGTTCGCCTGAGCGACACCAGCTCGGCGTAGAAGCCGCGGAGTTCGGGGTCGGCCTCCTCGGGGCGCAGGCAGGAGCGCGCAAACGTCTCGGGCGACTGCGGATCCGGCAGCGAACCGGCGAAGCCGTGGAAGGAGGCGAATTCCTTCTGCCGGCCGGTTCGCGCGTCCTGCTCCGCGGCGGGGTCAGGGTGGTCCGTGAAGAACTGGAACGGGGCCCGCTCTCCGTACTCCTCGCCCATGAAGAGCAGCGGAATGAACGGGGAGAGCAGCACGCAGAAGGCTGCGAGGCGCTGGAGATGGGCAGGGAGCCTGTCGCCGGCGGCGCGGTTGCCGACCTGGTCGTGATTCTGCGCGAAGACGACGAGTCGTGGATCTGTTGAACGGTTGAACTCGTGGGCGAGGCTCGAGATCGACCCGAACCCCTCGTAGTACCCGTCCGTTTCGCCCGTGAGCGCGGCGTGGAGCGCGTGGTGGAAACCGTCCGCCCACCACGCGTCGGCGCCCCACGCCTCGGGGGGCGAGGTCATGCGCTGGTCGGTGGGGTCGCCCTCGATCGTCACGAGAACCCGCCGATCGGAGACGGCATGGACGCGCCGGTCGAGCTCCGCGACCACGTGCGGCGCACTCCGGTCGCGGATCTCGTGCGCCGCGTCGATCCGAAACCCGTCCACGTGGTAGTCGCGCACCCACTGGCAGGCGCTTTGGATCACCCATTCGCGCACCGGACCCGCCGCAGGCCCCTCGAAGGCGGGCGCCGGTCCCCAGGTGGTCGGGTGCTCTGCGAAGTAGGGCCCGAAGGCGCGGAACGCCTCGCCGCCCGGCCCGACGTGGTTGCAGACGATGTCGAGGATGACGGCGATGCCTTCGCGGTGGGCAGCGTCGACAAGCCGGGCGAGCCCGTCCGGCCCGCCGTAGGCCGGGTGCGGGGCGGAGAGGTAGACGCCGTCGTACCCCCAGTTCCGGTTGCCCGGGAAGGTGGCGACCGGCATCAGCTCGATCGCGGTGACGCCGAGGGCGCGGAGGCCGGCCAGGCGCGGCGCGACCGCGTCGAACGTGCCCTCCGGCGTGAAGGCGCCGACGTGGAGCTCGTAGACGAGGAGCTCGTCGAGCGGAACGCCCCGCCAGCGCTCGTCGCTCCACCGGAAGGAGGACGGGTCGACCACCTCGGACGGGCCGTCGAGGCCGAGCGGCTGGAACCGGGAGCAGGGGTCGGCCAGCTCCGGCCCGCCATCGAGCACGAAGCGGTAACGGTCGCCTGCCGCCGCTTCGGCGACGGCTTCGAAGACGCCGTCACCGGCCTCGACCAGCGGGACGAGGCCACGCTCGAGCCGGACGGAGACGGCCGAAGCGGCCGGAGCCCAGACGCGGAAGGAGACCCACCCGGGCCCTGCGGTGACCGCGCCGAGATCCCGCCGCCAGGCCTCGTGGCTCAAGGGGAAACCGCCCGGGCGTGGCGTACAGTTGCGTCGAGATGAGTGCGGCCGGAACGAGCCCTGCGGTCGACTTCGCGCGCTCCTCGGGAGTCCTGCTGCATCCGACGTCCCTCCCAGGCGGGCGGCTCGGCGCCGAAGCGGAGCGGTTCGTCGACTGGCTGGCGGCGGCGGGCCAGAGCTGGTGGCAGGTTCTCCCGGTCGCCCCGCCCGACGCGTTCGGCTCGCCGTACAACTCGGCCTCTGCCTTCGCGGCGTGGCCGGGCCTGCTCGCGGAGCCGCACGCCGAGGTCACGGCCGAGGAGATCGAGCGGTTCCGGGAGCGCCATCGCTACTGGATCGGCGACTGGGAGCGCTTCGCGCGCAAGAAAGCCGTCGCCGACCAGGTCCGCTTCGAGCGCGAGTGGAGTGCGCTGCGGGCCTACGCGGCTGCACGCGGCATCCGGATCATCGGCGACCTGCCGATCTACGTCGCGGGCGCCAGCGCCGATGTCGCTGTCCATCCGGAGCTGTTCGACACGACCGAGGTCGCGGGCGCGGCGCCCGACCACCAGTACGCGCACGGCCAGATCTGGGGCAACCCGCTCTACCGCTGGCCAACGCACCGGAGCGACGGCTTCCGCTGGTGGATCGAGCGCTTCCGGCGCACGTTCGAGCTCGTCGACGTGACACGCATCGACCACTTCCGGGGCTTCGTCGCATCCTGGGCGGTCGCGCCAGACGCGCCGACTGCCGAGCACGGCCGGTGGCGCCGCAGCCCCGGGCTGGAGCTGTTCCGGACGGTCGAGCGCGAGCTGGGGCATCTCCCGCTGGTGGTCGAGGATCTCGGGGTGATCACCCCGACCGTGCGCCGCCTCCGCGACGCGCTCGGCGCCCCTGGGATGCGCATCCTTCAGGACGGGTTCAGCGGCCGGCGCACCAACGTGCACGAGCTCGAGAACCACCCCGAGAACTGCGTCGTCTACACGGGCACACACGATCACGCCCCCATCGCCGGGTGGTGGAGCGCCGCCCCGGATGCGGTGAAACGACGTGTCGCAAGGCAGCTTGCGGCAACTGGGATCACCGGGGACGACCCCAGCTGGGCGCTGACCCGCCTCGCGTTCACCTCGCGCGGCCGACTGGCGGTCGTCCAGGCACAGGACGTCCTCTCGCTCGGCGCCGAGGCGCGGCTGAACACGCCGGGGACGACGAAGGGGAACTGGCGTTGGCGCCTCACGACAGGACAGCTCACGGACGATCTCGCCGCGCGGCTTCGCGCGGCGACAGAGGAAGCGGGCCGGCTGGCTATCCCTTGACTCCGCCGCGCGTGAGACCTGAGACCAGGTAGCGCTGCGCGATGAGGAAGACGACGACGGCGGGGAGGGTGATGAGAACCGCGGCGGCGGTCATCTTCTCCCAGTTCTGGGCGAACTCGAAGATGTACGTCTGCATCCCCACCGGCAGCGTGTACGACTTGTCGGAGACGAGCAGCACGTTCGCGAACGCGACCTCGTTCCAGGCGGTGATGAACGAGTAGAAGAACGTCACCGCGAGCCCCGGCAGCGACAGTGGGATGACGATGCGCCAGAACGTCCCGAACGGCGTCAGCCCGTCGATCCGCCCGGCCTCCTCGAGCGAGATCGGGATCGTGTCGAAGTAGCCCTTGAGCATCCAGACGCAGAACGGCACCGCCGTCGTGCAGTAGGCGAGCACCAGCCCCAGCTTCTGGTTGAGGAGGCCGAGGTGGAGGATGATGTTGTAGATCGGGACGATCAGGATCGCCGCCGGGAACATCTGGGCGATCAGGAAGGCCGTCAGCGCCGACCGGTAGCCGGGAAAGCGGTAGCGCGAGAACGCGTACGCCGCCGTCGCCGCGAGGAAGACGCCGATCACCGTCGTGAAGAACGCGATCACGATCGAGTTCCAGAACCAGGTCACGAAGATGTGGTTGTCGTCGGTGAGGACGTGCGTGTAGTTCGAGATCTGCCAGTGGTGGGGCAGGATCGAGAGCGTCGGCGAGCTGATGATCTCCTGCTGGTCCTTGAACGAGCTGATGAGGATCCAGAAGACGGGGAAGACCGCGATCACGCAGCAGACGATCAGGCTCCCGTGCAGGAGCAGCGACACGTACCACTTCCGTGTCCGCCCCGCCCTACGTTTCCGCCCGGCGAGACCGACGCCGCGGACGAGCGCGCCGCTGATCGGGCCCGGGGCGGCTTCTTCGCGCGCGCTCACGACCACGTCTCCTCACCGCTTCTCGCGACGAGCCAGCGATACGACGTCCCGAACACGAGCAGCATCGAGAGGATGATCACGCCCCATGCCGCGGCCTGGCCGTAGAGGTAGTCCGTGAACGCCGCTCGGTAGGCGAAGGTCGGGAAGATCTGGGTGGCGTTCTGAGGCCCGCCGCCGGTGATCAGGAAGATGATGTTGAACATGTTGAACGTCCAGATCAGGCCGAGCAGGATCACCGTCGCCGCGACCGGGCGCAGGCCGGGCAGCGTGACGTCCCAGAAGCGCCGCAACGTGCTGGCGCCGTCCACCGAGGAGGCGTCGAGCAGCTCGTTGTCGATCGCCTGCAGCCCGCCCAGGAGGGCGACCATCATGAACGGCACCCCCAGCCAGACGTTGGTCATGATCACGGCGAACTTCGCCCAGGTCGGGTCGCCCAGGAACGCGGGCGGGTCGCTCCAGCCGAGCTTCTGCAGGAACTGGTCGAGGAAGCCGTACGGGTTGTTGTAGATGAAGCGCCACGCGAAGGCCGAGATGAACGACGGCACCGCCCACGGCACCATCAGCAGCATCCGGTAGACGCCGCGGAACCTCATCGGCCGGTTCAGCGTCACCGCGAGGGCGAGGCCGATCGTGAAGTGGAAGAACACGTTCACGAACGTCCAGATCACCGAGAACTCGGCGACCCGCCGGAAGTCGCTGCTCGTGAGGATGTCCTTGTAGTTCCGGAGGCCGATGAAGTGGTAGCTCGAGGGGATGAACTTGTTCCCGATCGAGAACCGGTCGGCGTCCGTGAAGGAGAGCAGGATCCCGCGCACCAGCGGGTAGAAGACGAGCAACCCCATCACGATGAAGACCGGGGCGAGCATCGCGTAGGCGAACCACCACTTGTGGAAGCCTCGCCTCAGACCCTCGAACTGGACCGCGAGCCCGCCGACTCCCTCGGGAGACGACGGGCTCGAGTGCCTGTCCGGTAACGCTCAAGTCGAGCGAACTCTAGACCCTTACTTCACGACCGTGAAGCTCGGGAAGAGCTTGCTCTTCCAGGCGGCCGCAACCGCGGCGGCGGCCTGCGCCGGTGTCTTGTCTCCGCTGAGCATCGCCTGCATCGCAGGTGTCCAGTCGGTGTAGAGCTGGGCGCCCTGCGTCCCGGCCGAACGATCGGTCCCCTTCTGCAGCTGAGCGAGGAACGAGACGATGAGCCGGTTGCTCTTCACGGCCGGGAGCTTGTAGGTGGAGACGCGGCTCGGCAGGAGGTTGTTCTTGGTCGCGAAGACCGCCTGCTGCGCCGGAGCGGTCAGCCAGCTGATGAACTTGTAGGCCTCATCCGCGTGCTGGGAGTTCCGACTGATGACGAAGCTCGCGCCGCCGATCGGCGAGCCCTGACCGCCTGCTCCGGGCGGGAGCACCGCGACCTGGAAGTTGCTCGGGTTCTTCTTGAACTGCGGGCCCGAGAGCACGTCCGCGGTCGACCACGGGCCGTTCACGATCATCGCCACCTGGCCGTTCTTGAAGGCCGTCATCACGTTGCCGTAGTCGTTCGAGAAGTCCTTGTCCGGGAACGCACACTGGTTCTGGAAGAGCGCGTTGTAGGCGCTCCAGCCGGCGATCGACTTCTTCGACGCGATCAGGATCTGCTTCTTCGACATGTTGACGAGACCGCCGCCGGTGCCCCAGATCCAGGGCTGGATCCAGTAGGAGTCACCGCGGAGCGCGACGCCCTTGCCGTTGCCGAGCTTCTGGCAGTACTGCGTCAGCTGGGCCATCGTCGCGGGCGGCTTCGTGAGCCCCGCCTTCTTGAGCAGCGCCTTGTTGTAGAAGAGGGCGAGCGCATCGACGGTCTGCGGCACCGCGTAGGCCTTGCCGTTGTACTGCGCGCCCTTGAAGGCCGCCTGGACGAAGTCGGCCTTGTCAGAGGCCGAGATCATCGAGGTCAAGTCGGTGAGCAGGCCCTGGGCTGCCCAGCCCTGGACGTCGGGGGCAGTGTCGGCACGCATCACGTCGGGCCCCTGGCCCGCCTGCGCGGCGGTCGTGAACTTCTGGCCGTGCGAGCTGAACGGCACGGTCACCATGTCGATCTTGATGTCGGGGTTGGCTGCCTCGAACTGGCTGACGAGGCTCTTCAGCGTCACCGTCTCCTGGTCGTTCATCGTCTGCCAGAAGGTGATGGTGGTGGCTTGCGATTTCGCGGTCGCCGTCGCAGCGAGCGTGGCGGCTGTGACCGCGGCTGCCGCGACGAGCGCGAGCAGCGTGGCCCGTAGGCCGAAGCGATGCATTCTGGTGTCCTCCTTAGTGGGCGAGCGGCCCTGACGGCCGCTGGAACTTTGAAACGTGTTTCAATACCATGAAAGTGTGCCCGAGAGTACGACGCTCAATGCGGGTTTGTCAAGCGAGATCTCCTTTGTATGAGCCATGTAAGCTACTGAGCCGCGTTTCATTTCCTTGGAACGACTCATCGATTTGATCACAGACTCACGTGGCACCAACCCTTAGGGACGTCGCCAAGCAGGCGGGAGTCAGCGTCGCCACGGCGTCCCGTGTCGCAGCCGGCGCGCCGGGCGTGCGGCCCGCGACGCGCGAACGTGTCGAGCAGGCGATGCGCGAGCTCCTCTACATGGGCCGCGAGCCGGCCTCGACCGGCATCGTCGGGCTCCTCGTGCCCGAGCTCGACAACCCGATCTTCCCGGCCCTCGCGCAGGCCATGGAGCACCACGCCACCAACGCCGGGTACGCCACGATCTTGTGTCATACCGCCGGCTCCGCCGTGAGGGAGGCGGAGTACGTCCACATGCTCCTCGAACGACGGGTGGACGGCATGATCTTCATTTCGAGCGAACTCACAGACCTGCGCTCGGACCACCTGCACTACATCCGCCTTCGGGAGGAGGGGGCGCGGCTCGTCTTCGTGAACGGCTCCGCGGAGTCGCTCGAAGTGACCTCTGTCGGGGTCGACGAACGCGCGGCGGGGAAGCTTGCGACCGAGCACCTGCTCGCGCTCGGGCACCGGCGTATCGGCTTCGCGGCCGGAGATCGACACGCGTTGCCGACCCGCGAGAAGGCGGAGGGCCGGTCTCAGGCACTTCTCGCCGCGGGCATCGATCCCGACGGTCTCGTTTCCCACACCTCGTTCTCGGTCGACGGCGGCCGGAAAGCCCTACGCGCACTGCTCGCGACGCCGGACGGCCCGCCGACCGGCGTCGTCTGCTCGAGCGACCTGATGGCGATCGGCGTGTTGATCGAGGCCGCCGAGCACGGTCTCGTGGTGCCGGACGACCTCTCGGTGATTGGCTTCGACGGCATCGAGGCGGCGTCCTGGACGCAACCGGCGCTGACCACGATCGAGCAACCGATCGCCGACATCGCCACGACCGCGGTCGGCGCCCTCAAGAGCCTCATCGACGAACCGGAGCGCCCTCTGCCAGACTTCGTCTTCCGGCCCAAGCTCCGCGTGCGCGCCTCGACAGCCCCCCCGAAGGAAACGGCATGAGCAAGATCGTGATCGACCACGTGACCAAGGTCTACCCCGGCGACGTGAAGGCCGCGGACGACGTCACGCTCGAGATCCCAAGCGGCGAGTTCATGGTGCTCGTCGGGCCGTCCGGCTGCGGCAAATCGACGCTCATGCGGATGGTCGCCGGCCTCGAGGACGTCACCGAGGGGACGATCCTCATCGACGAGCGCGACGTGACCGACCTCTCACCTCGTCACCGCGACATCGCGATGGTCTTCCAGAACTACGCCCTCTACCCGCACATGAGCGTGCGCAAGAACCTCGGCTACGGGCTCAAGGTGCGCAAGACGCCGAAGCCCGAGCTCGAGCGTCGTGTCGCCGAGGTAGCGAAGCTGCTCGGGCTCGAGGATCTGCTCGACCGCCGGCCCGCCGCGCTCTCCGGAGGCCAACGGCAGCGTGTGGCGATGGGACGGGCGATCGTGCGCGAGCCGTCGGCCTTCCTGATGGACGAGCCGCTGTCGAACCTCGACGCGAAGCTCCGGGTGGCCATGCGCGCCGAGCTCTCCCGCCTGCACGAGCGGCTCGGCGTGACCACGATTTACGTGACGCACGACCAGGTCGAGGCGCTGACGCTCGGCCAGCGGGTCGCGGTGATGCGCGACGGGCGGATCCAGCAGGTGGACGCCCCGCAGAACCTCTACCACGAGCCGGCGAACCTGTTCGTCGCCGCCTTCATCGGCTCGCCGTCGATGAACCTCGCCGAGGCGACGGTCGCGGACGGAACCGCGGAGTTCGCGGGCTTCCGCCTCACGCTCGCGCCCGGACGGCGCCCCGTGCGCGAGGGCAAGGTCATTCTCGGCATCCGGCCCGAGAGCTTCGAGGACGCGGCGTTCGCCGATCCGGCGTTGCCCCAGATCGAGGTGGAGGTGTCGGTGCTCGAAGAACTCGGCGCCGACGCTCACGTCATCTTCCCCATCGACGCACCTCGCGTCACCGCCGAAGATCTGGAGGCAGCGGCCGACGAGCCGATCGAAGGGCTCATCGCCGACGACCAGCGCACCCTGTTCAACGCACGGGTCGATCCCCGGACAGAAGCGGGAGTCGGTCGCTCGGTTCGGCTCGCCGTCGATCCCGGGCAGTTTCACTTCTTCGATCCCGAGACGGGCGCGACGCTCCGGAGCGCGTAGGCCAGAGATCAACAGAATGCGCGTCGCCGCAGCGTCGCGGCGAGTGCGCCGCGACGGGCTAGGCCCGAACGCCGGCGCGGGGCGTGCGCGGCGGGGTGTGCTCGTGGTCGTGATCGTCGATCAGCCACGCGTGGCCGAAGCTGCTCATCGCATCGATGATCGGCAGCATCGCAGCGCCCTTGGCGGTCAGCTCGTACTCGACCCGCGGGGGCGACTCCGGGTAGCTGTGGCGCGAGACGATCCCTTCCTCCTCGAGCATGTGCAGGCGCTCGGAGAGCGTGCGCGGGCTGATGCCGTGGCAGGCGTGCTCGAGCTGGGTGAAGCGGCGCGGGCCTTCGGAGAGGTCGTGGACGAGAAGCGCCGTCCATTTGGAGCCGATCAAGTCGGACGTGGCCGCGACGGCGCAGACGCTGCCGTCGTGGACCTCCATCATCCGGCGTTCGCTCATTCGCAGGAGCAGTGTACTTCAGTCTCCGACTCGGACTTGCGGTCTGTCGCCTCTTTTCCCTATTCTTTTCAGGCCGTGCGCGCGCTGAACACCAATATCGCCGTCGTGACGACGATCGCGCGCGCGATTGTCGCGAAGCCTGCACGCTAGTCGGCGACTTCTTCCCCGCCCGCCGGCTAGCGAAAGACCACACGGCGGGCACCTTCGGCAGTGAAAGGCTTCGAGTGACGCAACGCGCCACGACTCCCAACCCACGAAGGCGCAGACCCACCGAACCGGTCGGGCTCTACGATCCTGCGTTCGAGCACGAGTCCTGCGGCGTCGCGATCGTCGCGCGGCTGAACGGTGTGCCGACCCACGAGACGGTCGAACGCGCGATCACGGCGCTCGAGAACCTCGAGCACCGCGGCGCGACAGGCGCCGATCCGCGCACCGGCGACGGCGCCGGGATCCTGATCCAGATGCCCGACGAGCTCTTCCGGGGGATCGTCGGCGACGAGCTGCCACCCGCCGGGCAGTACGGCGTCGGCGTTTGCTTCCTGCCGAAGGACGACCCGACCCGAGCGGCGGAGCTCGAGAAGCTGCTCGTCGACACGGTCGAGGCGGAGGGCCAGCGGGTTGTCTGCTGGCGGGACATCCCGCTCGACCTGGCGCACGTCGGCGACACCGCCAGCTCGGTTGCGCCGGTCGTGAAGCAACTCGTGATCGCAGCGTCGCCGGACCTGGCGACCGACCAGGACGCCTTCGAACGCAAGCTCTACGTGATCCGGCGGGTCGCCGAGCTCGCCGCGGGCTCGGATCTCGTGATACCGAGCTTCTCCTCGCGGACGATCGTCTACAAGGGAATGCTGATGTCGCCCCAGCTCGCAGGGTGCTACGCCGACCTGCGCGACCCCCGGACAACGACGGCTCTCGCGCTTGTGCACTCTCGATTCTCCACCAACACCTTCCCGAGCTGGGAGCTTGCGCACCCCTACCGCATGATCGCCCACAACGGCGAGATCAACACGCTGCGCGGGAACGTCAACTGGATGCGGGCGCGCGAGTCGCAGCTTGCCTCCGAGCTCTTCGGCGACGACCTCCAGAAGGTGCTGCCCGTGGTCCGTCCGGGCGGATCGGACACGGCGAACTTCGACAACGTCCTCGAGCTGCTCGTGCTCGCAGGCCGCTCGCTTCCGCACGCGATGTTGATGATGATCCCGGAGGCCTACGCCGGCCGGGACGACTTCCCGGACGACGTCCGCGGCTTCTACGACTTCCACTCCTGCCTGATGGAGCCGTGGGACGGTCCGGCGGCGATCTCCTTCACCGACGGAACCGTGATCGGCGCGACGCTCGACCGCAACGGCCTGCGCCCCGGGCGCTGGGTCGAGACGAAGGACGGCTGGGTCGTGCTCGCTTCGGAGGTCGGGGTGCTCGACGAGCCGCCGGAGAACGTCGTCCGCAAGGGACGCCTCCAGCCCGGAAAGATCTTCCTGGTCGACCTCGCCCGCCACCGGATCGTCGAGGACGAAGAGGTCAAACGTGAGCTCGCGGCCCGCAAGCCATACGCGACGTGGTTCGAGAAGGGCGTGGTTCACCTCAGCGATCTTCCCGAGCGGCCGCCGCGCGTCCCGCGCACCGAACCTCTACGCGCACGCCAGCTCGCGTTCGGCTACACGCAGGAGGACCTGCGTGTGATCCTCGCGCCGCTCGCGCGGAACGCCGAGGAGCCGATCGGCTCGATGGGCAACGACCTCGCCCTCGCCGTCCTCTCCGACCAGCGTCCGCTGCTCTACTCGTACTTCAAGCAGCTCTTCGCGCAGGTGACGAACCCGCCGATCGACTCGACCCGCGAGTACGTCGTGATGAGCGTCGCGACGAGCGTCGGTTCCGAGCGGAACCTGCTCGACGAAACGCCCGAGCATGCCCATCAGCTCGTCATCGGGCAGCCGATCCTGCGGAACGCCGAGCTCGAGAGCCTGCGCCAGGTCGACTCGTCGATCTTCAAGGCGCACACGATCGACACAACCTGGCTAGTCGAGGAAGGCCCGGGCGGAATGGCTGCCGCGCTCGAGCGGATCTCGCGCGAGGCCGACGAGGCCCTTACCGGCGGAACGAACATCCTCATCCTCTCCGACCGCAACCTCGGCGCCGAGCGCGTCGCGATCCCTGCGCTGCTCGCGGTCGCGTCGGTCCACCATCACCTCGTCCGGCAGGGAACGCGCCTTCAAGCCGGGCTCGTCGTCGAGTCAGGCGAGCCGCGCGAGGTGCACCACTTCGCCACGCTGATCGGCTACGGCGCCGCCGCGATCAACCCCTACGTGATGCTCGAGACGCTTGGCGAGCTCGTCGACACCGAGTGGCTGCCCGACGGGATGACCGCCGAGGAAGCCCAGACGCGGTCGATCAAGGGAATCGCGAAGGCGCTCCTGAAGACAATCTCGAAGATGGGGATCTCGACGGTCTCGTCCTACTGCGGCGCACAGATATTCGAGGCCGTCGGCCTCGAGCCCGCGCTGATCGAGCAGCACTTCACCGGCACCCCGTCGAGGATCGCGGGAATCGGCGTCGATGTGCTCGCGGCAGAGGCGATCGACCGTCACGCGCGCGCCTACCCGGACAAAGCGACGAGCATGCTGCCGCTCGGCGGGGTGTACGCCTGGCGTTCGGAAGGCGAGCACCACATGTGGAACCCCGAGACGATCGCCCTCCTCCAACACGCGGTGCGCGCGGGCGGGGCGAAGACGTTCGAGGAATATTCGCGCCTCGTCAACGACGACGCAGCGCGTAAGGCGACGTTGCGTGGGCTGATGAAGTTCCGGTTCGCTGACGACGACGGCATCCCGCTCGACGAGGTCGAGCCGGCACAGGAGATCGTCAAGCGCTTCTCGACCGGGGCGATGTCACTCGGTTCGCTCGGCCGTGAAGTGCACGAGACGCTCGCGATCGCGATGAACAGGCTCGGCGGCAAGTCGAACACCGGCGAGGGCGGCGAGGACCCGGTGCGCTACGTCCTCGACGAAAACGGGGACTCGCGCCGCTCGAAGATCAAGCAGGTCGCCTCGGGCCGCTTTGGCGTCAACATCGACTACTTGATCCATGCCGACCAGCTCCAAATCAAGATGGCGCAGGGGGCAAAGCCCGGCGAGGGCGGGCAGTTGCCCGGGCACAAGGTCGACGCCTACATCGCGAAGATCCGCTTCACGACGCCGGGCGTCGGCCTGATCTCGCCGCCGCCCCACCACGACATCTACTCGATCGAAGATCTGAAGCAGCTGATCTACGACCTGCGTTGCGCGAACCCGGAAGCGCAGGTCTCGGTCAAGCTCGTCTCCGAGATGGGCGTCGGCACCGTCGCGGCGGGTGTCGCGAAGTG
The DNA here is from genome assembly GCA_963781315.1 of uncultured Actinomycetes bacterium. Lineage (GTDB taxonomy): Bacteria > Actinomycetota > Thermoleophilia > Gaiellales > Gaiellaceae > PALSA-600. The sequence continues at coordinate 44,559 of CAWAFJ010000004.1, forward strand.
CAATGCGGACCACGTGGTCATCGCCGGCCACGACGGAGGCACCGGCGCCTCACCGCTCTCGTCGATCCAGTCCGCGGGCGTCCCCTGGGAGATCGGGCTCGCCGAAACACAGCAGACGCTCGTCATGAACGACCTACGCTCGCGGATCTGGGTGCAGACCGACGGCCAGCTGAAGACCGGCCGCGACGTCGTCGTCGCGGGGCTCCTCGGCGCCGACGAGATGGGCTTCGCGACCGCGCCGCTGATCGCGACCGGTTGCGTGATGATGCGCGCCTGCCACCTGAACACGTGCCCGGTGGGGATCGCGACCCAGGACCCGGTGCTGCGTGCCCGATTTGCAGGAACCCCGGAGCACGTCGTCAACTTCTTCTTCTTCGTCGCCGAGGAAGCACGGCAAATCATGGCGCAGCTCGGAATACGGACGTTCGACGAGCTGATCGGCCGCGTCGACCTGCTCGAGGCGGACGCGGCAATCGACCACTGGAAGGCACGCGGCGTCGACCTCTCCAACCTGCTCCTCGCGCCCGACGTTCCTGCCGGCGCGCCGCTCCACCGCAACCGCGCGCAGGACTCGCCGCTCCACGGGGCGCTCGACTGGGAGCTGATCGAGCGGTCACGCGCGGCAATCGAGGGTGGAACGCCGACCGAAGGCGAGGTCGCGGTGCGCAACGTGAACCGCACCGTCGGCGGACTGCTTTCGAACGCCGTCACGAAGCGGTGCGGGCCGGAAGGTCTCCCACCCGGGACGATCCGGTTCACCCTCCGCGGCTCGGCCGGCCAGTCCTTCGGCGCTTGGCTCGCCCCCGGCGTCGAGCTGACGCTCCTCGGCGACGCGAACGACTACACCGGCAAGGGGTTGTCCGGCGGCACGGTCGCCGTGCGCCCGCCTGAGGCGGCCACCTTCGTCGCCGAGGAGAACGTGATCGTCGGCAACACGGTCCTCTACGGTGCGACGAAGGGGAAGGCGTTCTTCCGCGGGCTCGCAGGCGAGCGCTTCGCCGTGCGGAACTCGGGCGCGGACGCGGTCGTCGAGGGTGTGGGCGACCACGGCTGCGAATACATGACGGGCGGCCACGTGGTCGTCCTCGGCCGCACGGGACGTAACTTCGCCGCCGGCATGAGCGGCGGGATCGCCTACGTCCTGGACGTGGACGGCGGCTTCAGCGGCCGCTGCAACATGGAGCTCGTCGGCTTCGACCCGCTCGAGGAGAGCGACATCGCGATCCTGCGGTCGCTCGTCGAGGAGCATGCGGAGCGCACCGGTTCCCCGGTCGCCGAGGGGATCCTCGCGGACTGGGAGAACAGCCTGAAGCGCTTCGTCAAGGTGATGCCGCACGACTACAAGCGTGCGCTCGCCGAGCTGGCCGCCGACGGCGACGGCCACATCGCCTACCACGACGAGCATCCGGTATCGAGCGGCGGCGAGGGCTTCGTCATCACCGAGTCCGAAGACGAAGCGGCAGAAGCCGCAGTCTGATGGGGGAACTCGGCGCGTTCATCAAGGTCGACAGGGTCGAAGGCCCCGAGCGCGACCCGGCGGAGCGCGTGCATGACTTCCACGAGTTCGTCGGCACCCTGCCCGTCGTCGATCTTCGGCAGCAGGGCGCGCGCTGCATGGAATGCGGGGTCCCCTTCTGCCACAACGGCTGCCCCGTCAACAACCTGATCCCGGACTGGAACGATCTCGTCTACCGCGACCGCTGGCGCGAGGCGATCGAGCAACTCCACCGCACGAACAACTTTCCCGACTTCACGGGCCGACTGTGTCCGGCGCCGTGCGAGGCCGCCTGCGTGCTCGAGATCCGTGAGGGCAAGGCGGTCACGATCAAGCAGATCGAGCTCGCGATCGTGAACCGCGGCTGGGAAGAGGGGTGGATCGTTCCGCAGCCGCCGGCGACACGGACGGGTCGCACCGTCGCGGTCATCGGTGCTGGACCATCAGGCCTCGCCTGTGCGCAACAGCTGGCGCGTGCCGGCCATTCGGTGACTGTGTTCGAGCGCGACGAGGCGGGCGGCGGGCTGGTCCGCTTCGGCGTTCCGGACTTCAAGATCGAGAAGACTGTCGTCCAGCGCCGGGTCGAGCAGCTCGCTGCGGAGGGGGTCGAGTTCCGGTTCGGCGTGAACGTGGGCGTCGACGTGACGGCGGACGAGTTGCGGTCATCCCACGACGCAGTCGTGATCGCGACAGGCGCACGCGTGCCGCGCGACCTGCCCGTGCCCGGCCGCGAGCTCGACGGCGTCCACTTCGCGATGGAGTACCTCTACGGCCGGAACCGTTTTGTCGCGCGCGAGTTCGGCCCGCAGATGCCGGGAGCGCCGGAGCCTCCGGCGAAGCCGATCAGCGCGGCCGGCAAGCACGTGATCGTCATCGGCGGCGGTGATACCGGCGCCGACTGCGTCGCGAACTCGCACCGCGAAGGCGCCGCATCGGTCACTCAGATCGAACTTGTCGGCGAGCCTCCGCCACACAGGCCGGACGAGGTCACCCCCTGGCCGCGGTGGCCGATGAAGCTCCGGATCCCGTACGCCCTCAAGGAGGGCGGGCACCGGGACTTCGCCATCTCGACGACGAAGTTCACCGGCAACGGCAAGGTCGAGCAGATCCACTGGGCCTCGAACAGCGGCGTGCCGCCGTTCGAGCTCGTCGAGGGCACGGAGGAGAGCCATCCCGCCGATCTCGTCCTGCTCGCGATGGGCTTCCTCGGGCCGGAGGCGCTGCCGCTCGACCAGCTCGGGGTCGAGAAGGACGAGCGCTCGAACGCGAAGGCCCCGACGCACGCCACGTCCGTCGACGGAGTCTTCGCCGCCGGCGACGCGAGGCGCGGCCAGTCGCTGATCGTCTGGGCGATCAACGAGGGCCGCCGCTGCGCAGCCGCAGTCGACCGCTACCTCGCCGCGAAGGCACAGGCAGCCTAGTCCCAGGAACCGCACGCGGCTGGAAGGACTGGGGGGCGCCGCGTCTCCGCAGCGCCCCCTCAGGGTCAGGCGGCTTCCTCGAGGGCTTCGACGAACTCGTCGTCGAATGCCGACGCGACGTCGGCCGTCCGGGACCGGCGCGTCATCGCCACGATGCCGAGCAGCGCGGCTCCCACGGAGACGAAGATCGCGGCGTGGAAGCCCTGGAGCGTGGCCTCCGGTGTGCCCCCGCTCCCGACGTACGCGTTGTTCACCGCGGTGACGATCGCCAGCACGAGCGCACCCCCGAACTGGAACGACGTGTTCAGGAGACCACCGGCGAGGCCCTGCTCTTCGGGTGCGACGCCGCTCGTCCCGGCGACGTTCAGCGGGCCGAACGCGAGCGCGAACCCGGCACCGGCCAGGAGGAACGTCGGCAGCATGCCGAACACGTAGCTCGAGTGGAGGCCGATCGGCAGGAACAGGGTGTAGGCGACGGCAATCGAGGCCATCCCCGTCACGATCAGCCGCGTGACTCCGAACCGGCCGATCAGCCACGCGATTCGCGGTGAAGCGACGGCCACGAGCATTCCGGCAGGGAAGATCGCGAGCCCGGTCTCGAGCGCCGACCAGCCCATGACCTGCTGGAGATAGAGCGTCAGAACGAACTGGAACCCGACCCAGCCGCCGAACAGCGACATCGCGCCCAGGTTCGCTCGCACGAGCGAGCTGGAGCGAAGGATGCCGAGGCGGACGAGCGGCTCCGGAGTGCTGCGCTCGCGCGCGACGAAGGCAGCCAGGATCGCCGCCACGGCGACGAACGAGCCAAGCGTCCGGACCGAGAACCAGCCGGCATCGGGCGCCTCGACGAGCGTGAAGACGAGCAGCAGCATCGCCGCGGTCATGCTCACGGCTCCGGCCACGTCGAACGCACGCGACGCACGCCGCGCCGGCACGTCTCTCGGCACGAGCTGGAGTCCGGCGACGAGCGCGATCAGTGCCACCGGGGCGGGCAGGAAGAAGACCCAGCGCCAGCCGATCTCGGTCAGGAGCCCGCCGATTACGAGCCCGAGCGAGAACCCGGTCGCTCCGGTCGCAGTGAAGATCGAGAGCGCCTTGTTGCGCGCCGGGCCCTCCGCGAACGTCGTCGTGATGATCGACAGCGCGGCGGGCGCCGTGAACGCCGCGCTCACGCCCTTGATGAACCGCATCACGATCAGGAAGGTTCCGTCGTTCGCAAGCCCACCGAGCGTCGAGGCGACGACGAAGACGGCGAGCGCGATCAGGAAGACGCGACGCCTGCCGAGGAGGTCGGCGGCACGTCCACCGAGCAGCAGGAAGCCGCCGTAGCCGAGGACGTAGGCGCTGACGACCCACTGCAGCGAGCTCGTGGACATGTCGAGGTCGGTGCGGATCGAGGGAAGTGCGACGCCCATCATCGAGACGTCGAGGGCGTCCAGGAAGAGGGCGCCGCAGAGCACGAGCAGTGTGCCCCAGGCGCGCTTGGTCAATTTGTCGGTGCCGCCGAACGGCGACGTATCAGCTGTGGTTTCCACGAGGAAAGCTCCTTTGCGCTATTGTTCGACCGGAACCGTACATATTTGTTCGACGGTTGTCAAACAATGGCGCATATTCAGACATCCCCGGAACGAGTTGAGGAGGTGGTCGATGCGCCTAAGGCGGTCGACCTCGACTCGGTGGACGTGCTGACCGTGTTGCATGCCCTGTCGGATCCGGTCAGGCTCGAGATCGTGCGCCAGCTCGCCGGCTGCACGGGATCGAGCGAGCTCAAGTGCGGCCAGGTCGAGCTTCCGGTAACGAAGTCGACCGCGAGCCACCATTTCAAAACGTTGTACGAAGCCGGAATCGTCTCCGCCCGGGAGCAGGGAACGAGCAAGTACATCCGGCTCCGGCGGACCGAGCTCGATCAGCGGTTTCCGGGATTGTTCGACTCGGTGTTGCGGGCAGCCGCCGTCTCCGGCTGACACCTGCCGCCGACTGATATCTCGGCGTAAACGCTCGGCGAGCGTGCGCCCGTGCCACCGAGGCCGCTCGCGGTTGCGGTTCGCACGCCGAACCCTTATCGTCGCGCCACTTCCGCGTCGGTTGCCTTCGTATGCCTACTCCGCTTGCGCTCGACAACTGGATCGCCACCGTGCTCGTGTTCGGGCCTCTCGTCGGGTCGGTGTTGGCGGAGAATCGCCGGTTTCGCGGCGACTTCCGCCGGCGTATGGCCGACAGGACGTATTGGCCCTTGCAGGCGTGGCAGATCGCCGGCCTGGTTCTCGGAGTGCTGTCCGCCAAGAACGTCGCCGGAGCCGCCCTCCCCGGCGACGAGTGGATGTGGGTCATACTCGGGTGCGCCATCGGCCTCGCAGGCGCCGCCTTGCGCCTCTGGGCGATCCGTGCACTGGGGTCGCACTTCAGCCGCAACCTTCAGGTCGCCGCCGATCACAGAGTCGTCGTCGACGGGCCGTATCGGTACCTGCGCCACCCTTCGTACACAGGCGCGATCCTCATGATCGCGGGCATCGGGGTCGGGCTCGCGAATGCGCTCAGCCTCGCGGCGTGCATTCTGTTTCCCACGATCGGATTCGCGTTGCGGATCCCACGCGAGGAGGCGCTCCTGCGGCGAGAGCTCGGCGAACCGTACGCCGAATACGCGAAACACACGTACCGCCTCGTTCCGGGCATCTGGTGACTGCCGCACGCCGGCGCATGCGACGTCGTTTCTCCGTGCCCGCTACTTGATGGCGTAGACGACGGTGACGTCGGCCTGGATTGCGACCGTCCCCGCCGAGACCGGGGTCGAAGCCACCTTCGCCTCGGCAACCGCACCGAGTGGCAGCGGGCTCGACGTGCTCTCCTCTGACACCGTCTGGATCTCCCCGAGGCGCACGCCTGACGCGGTGGCGATCGCCTGTGCGCGCAGGCGGGCATCGGCGACCGCTACCTTGAGCGCCCGTCGCGAGAGGACGAGCTCGTTGGTGACCGTGAGCGACGGCCCGCCGATCTCGTTCGCGCCAGCCGAAACGGCCGCATCGACGACCGGCCCGGCCTTGGCGATCGAGCGAATGCGAGCCGCGACCGAGTTCGTGGCGGTGTAGTTGAGGATCTTGTCGCCCGCCTGATTGCGGTTCGGCTGGAGCGAGATCTGCGCGGTCTGAATGTCTCCCGCTGCGATCCCGCGGCCCTTGAGCGCCGAGATCACCTTGTTCATCTTCGCAGCGTTGGCAGAGAGCGCCGCCGCAGCGGTGTTCCCGTTCGCCGCAACGCCGAACGTGAAGTCGGCGACGGTGGGCGTCGTCTTGACGATGCCGGTCCCATGCACCGTGATCGTTCGCGGGGTGGCGGCGGTGGCGGCGACCGAGACCGGGGCGACCGCCGCGGCGGCGAGCGCGACGAGCGGCAAGGAGAGTCGGCGAAGCGTCGTCATCGAGCTGCTTATACCTGCCGGAAACCCGTTTGAGGGCTCTTCGGAGCTTCTTATGTCGTTCTCAGACGTTTCTAAGACTCGCAATGGAGGATGGCCCCACTGTGCCGAGCGAAAGCCAAAACCCAGCAAGGCCAACGCACCGGCACGACGGGCGCCGTGATTCGGCGCCGCTCCCTCCCTCACCCGAAAAGCAGGCGGGCGGCCCACCAGCCGCCCGCCTGCTCCTCCCTTTCGGGTCGTCACGCCGTTCCTGAGTCTCGGGCCCCGATGGGCAGCGGGAACAGTCACCATACGAGCATGACGATCCTCGTGGTCGATGACGACCAAGCCGTTCGCGAAGCACTCCGGCGCGCGCTTGCGATGCAGGGCTACACGGTGGAGCTGGCAGCCGACGGCGAGGAGGCGCTCGCGACGCTCGCGAAGAACGGGTCGGCAATCGACCTCGCGATCGTCGACGTCCTGATGCCCCACGTCGACGGCATCGAGGTCACCCGGCGCCTGCGGGCCGACGGGAGCTCGCTTCCGATCCTGATGCTCACCGCGCGCGACCAGGTGTCCGACCGCGTCGCCGGGCTCGAGGCGGGCGCGGACGACTACCTCGTGAAGCCGTTCGCACTCGAGGAGCTCATCGCGCGGGTGCGCGCCCTGCTTCGACGGCTCGGGACCGACGAGCCACCGGCCACGCTGAGCTTCGCCGACATCGAGCTCGACACCGGGACGCGCGAGGTGACGCGCGGCGCCCAGTCGCTCACGCTGACCCGCACCGAGTTCGCGCTGCTCGAGCTCTTTCTGCGCAACCCGAGGCAGGTGCTGACCCGCTCGGTGATCTTCGACCGTGTCTGGGGCTACGACTTCGGCTACGGCTCGAACTCGCTCGACGTCTACATCAGCTACCTCCGCAAGAAGACCGAGGCCGGCGGCGCGCCGCGCCTCATCCACACGATCCGCGGCGTCGGCTACGCCCTGCGCGAGCCGTGAGCCTTCGGATCGACTCGTGCTCGTCGGCGGCGGCCGCGGTCGCGGCGGCGGTCGTGTTCGCATCGGTGATCGTCTACTTCGTCGTCCGCGGCGAGCTCTACGGGCCGATCGACACCGGCCTCCGCACGCGCGGCGACGCAGGATCCACTTCCCGCGGGTCGCCGCTGTGACGCAGCGGCACGCGGCCGAACCAGTTCATCCTGCACGGACCAGGATTCGCCCCCGGCACCGGCTTCCCGCTCCCACTTCCGGCTCGTGCGACGCGAACGGCGCGACGTACCTGCCGGACAACGCCTTCTCGGACTCGCTCGACGGCGCTTGCCGTCGACGACATCACGCGCGGCAGGTCGCGAGCGGCACCGCAAGACCGTTCTTCTTCGGACGCGCACGTCGACGGGCAGCACGCTCGGATCTACACCGCGCAGTTCCAGCCCGGCTACGCGCTCCAGATCGCGGCCTCCGCTCGATCGCGCGCCGACCACGCGCTCTCCAAGATCAGGCTCTGGCTGATCCTCGTCGCGATCGGCGGCATCGGCGTCGCCGTCGGCGGCCGGGCTTCCTCGTCGCGCGCGCCGCCCTGCGGCCGGTTCGTCGCCTGCGCGACACCGCCGAGCACGTGCGGACGACCCAGGACCTGACCCAGCGGATCGAGGTGACCGGACACGACGAGCTGAGCCAGCTCGCGACGACCTTCAACGCGATGCTCGCGTCGCTCGACGACGCGGCGCAGCGTCAGCGTCAGCTCGTCCAGGACGCGTCGCATGAGCTTCGCACGCCGCTCACCAGCCTGCGCACGAACATCGAGGTGCTCGCCTCGAACGAGGCCATTCCGGACGAGGACCGGGCGCAGCTTCTCGCCGACGTCGTCGCCCAGCTCTCCGAGATGACGGCGCTGATCGGCGAGCTGACCGAGCTCGCGCGCGGCGAGGAGCAGCAGACGGCGCTCGAAGAGGTCCGCCTCGACCTCGTTACCGAGGAGGCGATTCGGCGAACGGCGCGGAACCATCCCGACGTCCCGATCGACGCTGAGCTGGCGCCGACGACCGCCGTCGGGACGCCCGGCGACGCTCGAGCGTGCGATCGCGAACCTGCTCGACAACGCGGCGAAGTGGAGCCCGGCGGGCGCCCACATCGACGTCCGGCTGCACGACGGCGAGCTGAGCGTGCGCGACCGCGGGCCCGGGATCGCCGACACCGACCTGCCGCACATCTTCGAGCGCTTCTACCGCGCGACCTCGGCACGCAGCATGCCCGGGCTCTGGCCTCGGTCTCGCGATCGTGAAGCAGGTGGCGGAGGCCCACGGCGGAACCGTGGTCGCCGAGCGGGCGCCCGAGGGCGGCACGATCATGCGATTCACGATCGGCAACGGGAACGGCGCCGGAGGCGCCGGAGAAGTCTTAGGTCGCTCTTAGCCGCGGCTGATTTCCTTTCGCAGAGTGTTCTACCTCTCGTATCTGCGCAGCGAGCTGCTCCGGCGCAAGAGCCGGACGATCCTCACGGTGCTCGGCCTGTCGATCGGCGTCGCGCTCGTGATCGCGATCTCGGCGCTCTCCAGAGGGCTCGACCACGCCCAGAAGACCGCGCTCAACCCCCTCTCCAGCATCGGCACCGACCTGACGATCACGCTCGCCCCGCAGCAGGACACGCGGCGGCGGCTTCGGCGGCGGCTTCGGCGGCGGTGGCGGCAACCGCCAGGTGGTCCAGGCGAACCAGTCGGCGATCACCGACCTCTCCAAGCTCGGCAAGCCCGGGACGAAGTTCGTCCACGACTTCTTCCTCCCCGGCACGCAGCTCACCTTCCCACAGAGCCAGACCAAGGAAATCAAGGCGCTCAGCGGTGTCTCGGCCGTCTCGGCCGGGCTCGTGCTGAGCGCCGTCCACCAGTCGGGAACCGTCCCGAAGATCGTCGCCAAGATCAAGACCGGCGGGCAGACCCTCACGGTCACGGGGCGCGTCCGGATTCAGCAGACTCCGGCCGAGCGCGCGAAGATCGCCGCGTGCTTCGCGAACCTCGCGGCCGCGAATTCGGGCTCGGGCTCGGGCAGCACGACGACGACCACGACCCCGACGACGACCACCCCCAGCGGCGGCGGCAGCCTCGGGGGCGGAACGGCGGCGGCGGAAACGGCGGCGGCGGTCGCGGGTTCGGCGGCCCCGGCGGTGGCTTCGATCCGGCCGCGGCCGCGAAGTGTCTCCCCGCCGGCTTCCAGAACTTCCGGCGGAACATCGTCACACCGGAGCAGACGATCCAGCAGCTCGTCAACCCGCCGCAGACGAACATCAAGAGCTCGAGCTATTCGATCGCAGGCGTCGACCCCTCGACGCCGGATATCGGCCTCGTCACCCCCTCGCTCCTCTCGAGCGGCAAGTTCATCTCGTCGGCGACCGCCAACGAGGCTCTCGTCGCCGACTCCTACGCACTCCAGAACAAGCTGAAGATCGGCTCGACGCTCAACCTGAACGGCACCAAGTTCGTCGTCGTCGGCCTCGTCAAGCCGCCGCTCGGCGGCCAGACCGCCGACGTCTACATCCCGCTCGCGAAGCTCCAGAAGCTGGCGGGCCAGGCGGGCCTGACGAACGTCGTGCTCGTGCGGGCGAGCGGCAGCAGCTCCGTGGGCGCCGTGCAGAAGGCGATCCAGACGAAGTTCCCGAACGCTCAGGTCGCGAGCGCGAAGAACGTCGCCGACCAGATCAGCGGCTCGCTCGTCGACGCGTCGAACCTCTCGCACCGCCTCGGGATCGCGCTCGCTGCACTGGCAGCGATCGCCGCGTTCCTGATGGCGGCGCTCCTGACCTTCTCGTCGATCGGCAAGCGCGTCCGCGAGATCGGAACGCTGAAGGCACTCGGCTGGACGCAGGGCCTCGTGATCCGGCAGGTCGTCGGCGAGTCGTTCGCCCAGGGCGTTGCCGGCGGCCTCCTCGGCGTCGGGCTCGGGATCGTCATCGCAGCCGGGATCGGAGCATTCGGACCGACACTTACCGCGACCTCGTCAACCGGCGGGGGCGAGGGCGCCTTCGGGCTCGGCGCCATCACCGCCCGCACGGTCACCGACAACATCTCGCTGACGGCGCCGATCTCGGTCAACGTGCTGCTCGTCGGCTTCGCGCTCGCAGTCGCCGGCGGCCTGCTCGCCGGCGCCGCCGGCGCGTTCCGCGCAGCCCGCCTCCGCCCCGCCGACGCGCTGAGGACGGTGGAGTAGATGGACGCGCCGCTGTACGACGTCAAGGAAGCTTCGAAGGTCTTCTCGAAGGGCGGAACGGAGGTGCGCGCCGTCGACGACGTCAGCCTGACGATCACGGCGGGCGAGTTCGTCGCACTCGAAGGGCCGAGCGGCTCCGGCAAGACCACGCTCCTCCAGCTCCTCGGCGCACTCGACCGGCCGAGCAACGGCAACGTCTTCTTCGAGGGACGCGACCTCGCCGCCCTGCGCGACAACGATCTCGCCGAGCTGCGGCTCCGCGCCTTCGGCTTCGTCTTCCAGCACTTCAACCTGATCCCGACTCTGACTGCGGTGCAGAACGTCGAGGTCGCGCTCGCGCCGCTCGGCGTCTCGGGCACCGAGCTACGCGACCGCTCGCTCGGTCTCCTGACCGAGGTCGGGCTCGCCGAGCGGGCGTCCCACCTTCCGTCACAGATGTCGGGCGGCGAGCAGCAGCGCGTCGCGATCGCCCGCGCGCTCGTCGTCGAGCCGCGCGTGATCCTCGCCGACGAGCCGACGGGCAACCTCGACACGAAGACCGGCTCCGATGTGATCGACCTCGCTCGCCGGCCTCGCGGCCCAGCGCGGCACGACGATCATCGTCGCGACCCACGACACGGGTCTGGCGGCTCGCGCGCCCAGGCGGCTCGCGATGCGCGACGGGGCGATGGTCGCCTCCGGCAACGGCGCTGAGACGCCGCAGTCCCAGACAGCCGCCGTCGGCGGCGAGCATTGATGGAGGCTCGAGGACCGATGAAGAACCCTCTTTTGATTGCCGTGGCAGCCCTCGCCATCGCCGGTATCGGCGGCGCGATCGGCGCCGCGATCTACGCCACAACCGCTCCGGACGGCACGACCACCGTCGTCGAACGCGTTGCGACCCCCACCACTGGCGCGCAGCCGATCGCCGCGTCCGCGGGACTGACGGTCAACGAGATCTACAACCGCACCCGCCAGGGCGTCGTCGACCTGAAGGTCGGGCAGCCCTCGTCGTTCTCAAACGGGCACGGCGGGTCCGGCCGGGCAACGGCCGAGGGCTCTGGCTTCGTCTACGACACGGCAGGCCACATCCTTACGAACCAGCACGTCGTGGACGGCGCGTCATCGATCAAGGTCACGTTCTGGAACGGCGCCACCTACACCGGGCACGTCGTGGGTACTGACAGCTCGACCGACCTTGCGATCGTCAAGGTTTCAGCTCCTGCGTCGATCCTGCATCCGCTCACGGTCGCAGACTCCGGAACGATCAAGGTCGGCGACGATGTCGTCGCGATCGGCAGCCCGTTCGGCCTCGCCCAGACCGTGACGACCGGAATCGTCAGCGCCCTCCACCGCTCGATGACCTCGCCGAACAACTTCACGATCAGCGACTCGATTCAGACCGACGCGCCGATCAACCACGGGAACTCGGGCGGGCCGCTCCTGAACTCGTCCGGCCAGGTGATCGGCGTAAACGCGCAGATTCAGAGCGACTCTGGCGGCAACGACGGGGTCGGGTTCGCAGTCCCGTCGAACACGGTCCGCCGCGTCGCACCGACACTCGTCACAGGTGACTCCGTCAAGCACGCGTACCTCGGGATCTTCGTCCAGGACGCCTCGACGTCCGCCAACTCCGCCGCCGGCGCCCTCGCGAGCGAGGTGAAGCCGGGAACGCCGGCTGCGCGCGCCGGGCTCAAGTCGGGCGACGTGATCGTGCGCATGGACACCACCCCGATCAAGGCGGCTGAAGACCTCACCCGGATGGTCGACTCGAAGGCACCGGGCGACAAGCTCGCCGTCACCTACACGCGTGACGGCAAGTCGCACACCACGATCGTCACGCTCGGGACGCGCCCGGCATGACCTCGACACGCAGGAACGTGCTCATCGCTGCCGTCGCCGGGCTGGCTGTCGCGGGAGGCGTCACCGCCATCGCCGCAACGCAGTTTCACGGCTCGCACAAGGCGAAGGTCGTTGCCGTCGCTCCGGCGGTGCAGCAGGGCGGGAATGGCGGCGGCTTCAACGGACAGCCCGGGCTCGGCGGCAGCCGCGGCTTCGACGGACAGCCCCGTCTCGGCGGCGGTTACAGAGGCGGCGGCTTTTTCGGCGGCTTCTCGACCGCGGCGACCTACCTCGGCGTGACGCTGGAGAAGCTCCAGACCGAGATGGCGGCCGGCAAGACGCTCGCCCAGATCGCGAAGGACAACGGGAAATCGGTCGACGGGCTCGTGAGCGCCATGGTCGCTGCGGGGAAGAAACAGCTCGACGCGGCCGTCTCGTCCGGGCAGCTCACCAAGGAGCAGGAGGACGCGATCGTGTCGGCCTTGACGGAGCGCTCGACGGCGATGGTGAACGGCACGCGTCCCACAGGGCGAGGCTTCGGCGGCGGGTTCGGCCCCGGTTACGGCGGCGGCAACAGGCTCGGCCCGGATGACGACGGCGGATTCGGCCCGGATGACGGCGGCGGCGGTTTCGGCGGGAACGGCTCGGGCGGCGGAACCGGCTCGTTCGGTGGCAGCACCGCCCCCGCCTGACACAGCGGGCTGACGGAACGGTATCGTCCGCGTTCCTTCCGCCTGCGATCGCACCGGCGATCTCGACCGACCGGTAGCACTTAGGAGCTCGGTGGCCGTGAGCTCGAAGAGAAAACAGACCCTCGTCACAGTCGTCGCCGGCCTCGTCTTGGCAGGCGTGATCGCCGCGATCGTGGCCGCTCAGCTCGGCTCGTCGGACACGAGTTCCGGCGCTGTGACAACGGTCAACACTTCCCAGCCCAGCGTGCCGGCCACAGACGGCGCGGGGCTGCGCGTCACCCAGCTGATCGCCGCCGCCCGCGCGCAGCAGGCGAACCGGCGCGAGCTGACGACGACGTTCTTCCACAGTTTCTTCGCAAGTCTCTCGGCCGCTGCGGGCTATTTCGACATCTCTTGGCCGACGCTGCAGCGCCGGCTCGAGACGGGCAAGTCGCTCGCTCAGCTCGCCGACGACGCCGGAAAGTCCAAAGACGATCTGGTCAAGACGATGCTGACAGCGCATCGACGCTACCTGGATGCCGAACTCGCCCACCACAAGATCACGAAGGAGCAGGAGCACGTGCTGCTCGTGGACGTCGAGGAATGGATGGAAGGCGTCGTCGATGGGACGGGGTCAGCCAAGGGATTCGGCGGCCTGCTCGGAAGCCCGTTCCCGAATCTGAACGAACGCCCGAGGAGCGCAAACGGGGTTCCTGCTCCAATGCCGATCCCCGCTCCATAGCGTCGGGACGCTTCAAATGGGGCCGATTTCGGGGCTTCGGTGCATAGATTGCAGACTTTCTGCATAATACGCAGTAGATGATCGCCACCGCTGTCCTCGGCTGCGCCGGCTACACCGGCCAGGAGACGCTCGACCGCCTGCTTGCCCACCCCGGGTTCGAGCCGGTCGCACTCGGGTCGGACTCGCAGGCCGGCAAGGCGCCGAACTCATTCGATCCGCGCCTATCGCCGAGCCTGCCGGCGTTCGTCACGAACGCGGAGGCGGCGGCGAGCGGGGCCGAGCTGATCTTCCTCTGCCTCGACCACGTGCAATCAGCGGACTTCCAGCCCCCCATCGGTGCCGTCGTCGTCGACCTTTCAGGCGCGCACAGGTTGCGAGACGACGCCGGCGCGGAGAAGTGGTACGGAGTCGCACCGGGCGCCTGGAGCTACGGCCTGCCCGAGGTGTCGCCACCCGAGGGACGCCTGGTCGCGAATCCGGGCTGTTACGCGACGGCGGCTCTGCTTGCGCTTGCCCCGCTCGCCGGCGTGATCGACGACGCGGTGATCGACGCCAAGTCCGGGATGACCGGCGCCGGCCGCGCGCTCAAGTCCGGCTCGCACGCCGGCTTCGTGCTCGAGAACTTCTCGGCCTATGCGGTCGGGTCGCACCGGCATGCCCCCGAGATCGAGCAAGCGCTGGGCTTCCCGGTCTGTTTCGTGCCGCACCTCCTGCCGATCCGGCGCGGGTTGTTGGCGACCTGCTACGTCGAATCCGAGGCCGACGTGCGCGCGCTCATCGAAGCCGCGTACGCGGAGAGCGAGGTCGTGCGAGTCCTCCCGGAGGGAACGAGCGCCGAGCTCCACCGCGTTCAGGGCACCGACGCCGCCGAGGTTTCGATCTTCCACGACGCCACGACCGGCAAGGCGATCGTGATCTGCGCGATCGACAACCTCGGCAAGGGAGCAGCCGGCCAGGCCGTGCAGAACGCGAACCTCGTGCTCGGGCTGCCCGAGACAGACGGGCTGAGACTCCACGGAGCAGCGGTATGAGCGTGACGACCGCGAAGGGCTTCGTCGCGTCGGGCATCGCGGCGGCGATCCGGCGCGACGGGAAAGACCTGGCGATCGTGCGGTCCCTCCCGCACGCGACCGGCGGCGCGGTCTTCACCCGCAACCGCGTGCAGGCGGCCTGCCTCCAGGTCGACCGCAAGCACATGGCAGTGGCCGAGCCACAGGCAATCGTCATCAACTCGGGCGTTGCGAACGCGGCGACGGGCGAAGGCGGCAGGGCCGACGCCCTCGCGACCGCGACCGAGGCCGCACGCCTGCTCGGCCTGGAAACCGAGGAGGTGCTCGTCCTGTCGACCGGCGTGATCGGCGAGCGGCTTCCCATGGACCGGGTCCTCACCGGCATCGCTGCAGCAGCCGCGGCGCTCTCGTCCGACGGTGGCGCCGACGCGGCCGAGGCGATCATGACCGACCGACACGCATCCGAAGACCGCTGCGGTCGAGAGCAACGGCTTCACCGTCGGCGGCATGGCGAAGGGCTCGGGGATGATCCACCCTGATCTCGCGACGATGCTTTCCGTAGTCACCACCGACTACCCGCTCGATCCGGGCGAGGCCGCTTCGCTTCCTGCGACCCGCAGTCGACGGGAGCTTCAACGCGATCTCCGTCGACGGCGAGCCGTCGACGAACGACTGCGGTGATCCTGCTCGCGAACGGCGCGAGCGGCATCGAGCGCACGCCGAGACGACGCGGCATTCGCCGCGGCGCTGGCGAGATGTGCGCGGATCTCGCGCGGCAGGTCGTCGCGGACGGCGAGGGCATCACCGTCCTCGCCGAGATCACCGTCACCGGCGCCGCCGACGACGGACAGGCGAAGGCGATCGCCCGCCGGATCGCGACCTCGCCGCTCGTCAAGACCGCGCTCTTCGGACACGACGCGAACTGGGGCCGCGTGCTCGCGGCCGCCGGCTCGGCGCCTTGGAACGGCGGCTACGCAGAGATCGACGCCGACCGCGTCAACCTCCGCTACAACGGCACGCTCGTCCTCGAGAACGGCTCGCCGCTCGGCGTCGAGCCCGACGTCTCGGGTCCGAGCTGCACGATCGAGCTCGACCTCGGTCTCGGATCGGGCAGCGCCGGCTACCTGACGAGCGACCTCTCCTACGACTACGTCCGCATCAACGCGGACTACCGGTCGTGACGTTGCTTGTCGTCAAGGTCGGCGGCGCGGTCGCGGGCGCGTCGGCCGGCGCGGTGCTCGAGCTCGCGGCGGCGAACGACGTCTGCGTCGTGCACGGCGCGGGCCCGCAGATCAGCGTCGAGATGGAGCGCGCCGGGATTCCGGTCGAGTTCGTCGACGGAAGGCGCGTGACGACTTCGGCCGGGATCGAGATCGTCCGCGCCTCGCTTGCGGCCGTCAACGCGGCGCTTTGCGCCGCGATCGGCGAACGCGCTGTCCCGCTGCTCGGCGACGAGATCGGGCTCGAAGCGACGAAGGTGCCCGCCCTCGGGCTTGTCGGTGACCCTGTTCCGTCCCGGCCGACCGCGGTCGTCGCGGCTCTCGCGGCAGGTCTGATCCCGGTCGTCGCACCGATCGCCGTCGGACCGTTGAACGTGAACGCCGACGAGGCCGCCGCCGCGCTCGCGATCGGCCTCCGGGCGGACCGGCTGCTCTTCCTCACCGACGTCGACGGGCTGATCCTCGACGGCGAGGTCGTCGATCACATCGACATCGCATCCGCCACCGAGCTCCTCGGCGGCGGGACGCTCGAGGGCGGGATCATCCCGAAGTTGACCGCGGCGGTCGCGGCGGCGCGCGGCGGCGTCCCTGCCTCGATCGGTAAAACGGCGGTGCCGGCATGAGCGTCCGCATCGGGGCGCCGCTGCTGCCGACGTATGCCCGCTTCCCCGTCACGTTTGTCGACGGTGAGGGCTGCTGGCTCGTCGACGAGGACGGCAAGCGCTATCTCGACCTCGTCGCCGGGATCGCCGTCGCCGGCCTCGGCCACCGCCACCCGGCTCCGCTCGAGGCCGCTCACGATCAGCTGGAGCGGCTCTGGCACGTCTCGAACCTCTACTCGACGCTGCCCATGGAGGAGCTCGCAGTCAAGCTGTCCGACCGCTTCGGAGGCGCACACGCCTTCTTCTGCAACTCCGGAACGGAGGCGGTCGAGGCAGCGATCAAGTGGGCGCGCAAGGTGACCGGGCGCCCTGGGCTCGTCGCGCTCGAAGGCTCGTTCCACGGCCGAACGATGGGTGCGCTCTCGATCACCGGC
This sequence comes from uncultured Actinomycetes bacterium, assembly GCA_963781315.1. Taxonomy (GTDB): domain Bacteria; phylum Actinomycetota; class Thermoleophilia; order Gaiellales; family Gaiellaceae; genus PALSA-600. Next base: position 61,569 of record CAWAFJ010000004.1, read on the forward strand.
CAGCCGGCCAAGCGCGCGCCATTCGAGCCGCTCGTCCCGGGAGTGCGTTTCGCGACACCCGAGACGCTGGCCGGCGCAGTTGGCTCCGATACCGCCGCAATCGTGCTCGAGCCAGTGCAAGGGGAGGGCGGCGTGCGACCGCTCCCGGCCGGGACGCTGGAGCAGGCGCGTGCGCTGGCCGACGAGCACGGCGCCCTGCTCATCCTCGATGAGGTTCAGACCGGTCTCGGACGGACCGGGGAGTTCTTCGCGTGGCAGCGCTCGGGCGTCCGCCCCGACGCCGTCACGTTGGCAAAGGGCCTCGCGAACGGCCTGCCCATCGGCGCGCTCCTCGTCGCCGACGAGGCGCCGAGCGGCTTCGTTCCCGGCGACCACGCGTCGACCTTCGGCGGCAACCCCGTCGCCTGCGCAGCCGCCTGCGCCGTGATCGACGCGATCGACAACGACCTCCTCGCGCACGTGCGCGACACCGGTGCCCGGTTCCAGGCGGCGTTCGACGACACTCGCGGCGTGGGCCTGCTGCTCGCGATCGAGCTCGGGCGCCCGGCCATACCTGTCGCCCTCGAAGCGCTCGAGCACGGCCTCCTCGTCGGCACCGCCGGGGATACGGCCCTGCGAATCACCCCGCCGCTCACGATCTCGGCCGATGAGACCGACCTGGCGATCTCGCTCCTGCACGAGGTGCTGGCATGACGACCAAGCAGGAGCGGCAGGGCGCGATCCGCAGGCTCGTCCAGCACAACCATCTCTCGACGCAGGCAGATCTTGCCGAGGCGCTGAACCGGGAAGGGATCGAGGCCGTGCAGGCGACGGTCTCGCGCGACATCGCGCAGCTCGGTCTGGTCAAGGTCAGGAACGGGAACGGGAAGCTGATCTACGCCCTCCCGGGCGCCGCCGACCTGCGTCGCCGCGACCAGCTCGCGTCCGCCCTCCGCAGCTGGGGGCAGGGCATGATCCCCTCCGGCCAGCTGCTCGTGATCCTGACGCCTCGCGGCTTTGCAGCCGCGCTCGCCGACGCGATCGACGAGGCCGCGCTGCCCGAGGTCGCCGGCACGGTCGCGGGCGACAACACCGTCTTCGTTGCCGTCCGCGACGGCAGCGCCGCTGCCGATCTCGCTGATGAGTTCGGCCAGATCGAAGGGGCATCATGAGCGGCAACGGCCGTGTCATCCTGAGCGCCCTCCCCGTCGGCGAGCGTGTCGGGATCGCCTTCTCCGGCGGCCTCGACACATGCTGCGCTCTCGCGTGGATGCGTGAGCACGGCGCGATTCCGTACGCCTTCACCGCCGATCTCGGCCAGCCCGACGAGCCCGACGTCGCCGCGATCCCCGGACAAGGCCACGCAGTACGGCGCCGAGGAAGCGGTGCTCGTCGATTGCAAGGACGCGCTTGCCCGCGAGGGACTCGCAGCACTGCAATGTGGCGCGTTCCACATCTCGACGGCGGGGCGCCGCTACTTCAACACGACTCCGCTCGGCCGGGCAGTCACCGGCACGCTCCTCGTGCACGCGATGCACGAGCACGGGGTCGAGATCTGGGGCGACGGCTCGACGTACAAGGGCAACGACATCGAGCGCTTCTACCGCTACGGGCTGCTCGCGAACGCCGCCCTCCGGATCTACAAGCCCTGGCTCGACGAGGCGTTCGTGTCGGAGCTCGGGGGGCGCAAGGAAATGAGCGAGTGGCTCGCCGCTCGCGGCCTCCCCCACGGCGCCTCAACCGAGAAGGCCTACTCGACGGACGCAAACATGCTCGGCGCGACGCACGAGGCGAAGGATCTCGAGCTCCTCGCAACGAGCATGAAGATCGTCGAGCCGATCATGGGTGTCGCGTTCTGGGCGGCCGAGATCGAGCCCGAGACCGTGACGGTGCGGTTCGAGAACGGTCTGCCGGTCGAGCTGAACGGCGAGGAGTTGCGCGACCCTGTTGCACTGATCCAACGCGCGAATCAGATCGGCGGCCGCCACGGGCTCGGCATGTCCGACCAGATCGAGAACCGAATCATCGAAGCGAAGAGCCGCGGCATCTACGAGGCGCCCGGAATGGCGCTCCTGCACGTCGCCTACGAACGACTGTTGACGGCGATCCACAACGAGGCGACGCTGGAGCAGTACGCGACCGAAGGTCGGAAGCTCGGGCGTCTGCTCTACGAGGGTCGTTGGTTCGACACGCAAGCGCTGATGCTGCGAGACGCGCTCCAGCGGTGGGTCGCGGCCGTCGTCACCGGCGAGGTGACGCTCGAACTGCGCGCCGGCGACGACTACACGATCCTCGACACTCGCGGCGAGGCGGTCACCTACAACCCGGAGCGGCTGTCGATGGAGCGAAGCGCAACGGCGTTCACCGCTGCCGACCGGATCGGCCAGCTCGCAGTGCAAGCGAACGACATCGACGACTCGCGAAGGATGCTCGCAGAGCACCGCCGCCTGCGGTTGCACCCGCCCGCATCTCCGTCCGACCCGCTGGAGCTCGGCCAGTGACGCTGTGGGCGGGAAGAGTCGGTACGCCACTCGCGCCCGAGGTGTGGGCCTTCCTGCGCGCGAACGACGCGGAGCTGCTGCCCTACGACCTTGCGGGGACCGCGCTGCATGCGCGACGACTCGAGTCCGCCGGCCTGCTCACCGCGTCCGAGCTCACCGAGGTCGAGGAGCGACTCGGCGCGATCACCGTGGACGATCTCGAGAGCTCCGATGAGGACGTCCACTCCGCGATCGAGCGGCTGCTCGGCGATGTCGGCCGGAAGATCCACGCCGGGCGGTCGCGTAACGACCAGGTCGCCACCGCGTTCCGGCTCTACGTCTCGGACGCCTGCGCCGAGGCCGACGAGGCGCTGCGCGGCTTCGCCGGAGCGGTGCTCGAGCGCGCAGGGCAGGAGGCCGAGACGCCGATGCCCGGCTACACCCATCTCCAGCGCGCGATACCCCGTCACGCTCGGCCACCATCTGCTCGCATGGGTGGAGATGCTGGAGCGAGACCGCTCGCGATTCGCGTTCGCAGCCGCACAGGCCGGCCCTTCGCCGCTCGGCGCGGGGGCGCTCGCGGGATCGACTCTGCCGCTGCCACCGCCGCCCGACCCGATGCGCAACTCCATCGACGCCGTCGCGGACCGTGACTTCGCGCTCGACTACCTCTACGCGGCGGCAGCCCTCTTCACGCACCTCTCCCGGATCGGCGAGGAGCTCGTGCTCTGGACGACGACCGAGTTCGGCTTCGCACGCCTGCCGGAGGAGGCTGCGACGGGCTCGTCGATGATGCCGCAGAAGCTGAATGCCGACGTCGCCGAGCTCGCCCGCGGAAAGGCCGGCACGGCGATCGGTCGGTTGACAGGCCTGCTCGCGACGGTGAAGAGTCTGCCCCTTGCGTACGACCGCGACCTTCAGGAGGACAAGCCTCCCGTCTTCGGCGCACGGGCCGACGTGAAGGGCGCGCTCGAGGCGCTGGCCGTGCTCGTGGGTGGTCTCGCCTTCGACCGCGAACGAATGGCCGCCGCGTGCTCCGACCCGCTCCTCAGCGCGACCGACGCGGCCGAGGCCCTCGTCCGCCAGGGAGTCCCGTTCCGCGACGCGCATCGAGCAGGTCGCAGCCCAGGTTCGCGCGGGCACGTTCGTCGCCCCCGACGCGGCGCCGCGACTCGGCGAGGTAGGGGCTTCGGTCGCGGCGGCGAAAAAGCGGTGGTCGTGAAGATGCCCCCACTCCCCGTCTCGCTCTCCGGCCGCGATTTCCTGCGGGTCACCGACCTCGTTCCGGCCGAGGTCGAAGCTGTCCTCGACCTCGCGGTCGCACTCAAGACCGATTCAAAGCCACGTCTGGCCGGTAAGACGCTCGGCCTTTTCTTCGCCCAGCCCTCGACGCGCACGCGGATCTCGTTCTCGGTCGCGATCGGCCAGCTTGGGGGCACCGCGGTGACGCTCTTGCCGAGCGAGATGCAGCTTTCGCGCGGCGAGTCACTCGAGGATACGGGCGAGGTGCTCTCGCGCTACCTCAACGCTCTCGCGATCCGAACGCTCTCGCACGCCGAGCTCGAAGCCTGGGCCGCCGCCGCGTCAATCCCCGTCATCAACGCGCTGACCGCGGACGAGCACCCCTGCCAGGCGCTCGCCGACGCGCTGACGATCCGCGAGCGGCTCGGCGGGCTCGACGGCGTCCGCGTCGCGTGGGTCGGCGACGGGACGAACGTGCTCGTCTCGCTCGCGGCGCTCGCGTCGCTTGTCGGCATGCACGTCGTCGCCGCCTGCCCGGAGGGCTACGAGCCGCCGTTGGGCACGCAGGTCGATCTCGTACGCGACCCACGTGACGCAGCGCGAGGGGCCGACGTCCTCGTCACCGACATCTGGGTCTCGCTCGGCCAGGAGGCCACCCGGGCGGAACGTGTGCGTGACCTCGAGCCGTACCGGCTCGACGAAGAGCTCGTGGGCCTCGCCTCACCCGAGGCGATCGTGCTCCACTGCCTCCCGGCCCACCCGGGGGAGGAGATCGCTCCGGAGGCGCTGTACGGCGCGCATTCTGCCGTCTGGGACGAGGCGGAAAATCGCCTGCACGTCCAGAAGGCGCTGCTCGCAATGCTGCTCGCCTAGCGGGTACGCCGAGCGAGCTCGTCGTCCACGGCGGCGATGTCGACTCCGCGCGAGGCGAGCAGAACGTAGAGGTGGTAGATCAGGTCGGCGGACTCGGAGACGAGCCGCTCGTCGCTCTCGGCCAAAGACGCCGTGACGACCTCGACCGCTTCCTCGCCGACCTTCCGCGCGACAGCGGCGGTGCCTTCGTCGAGCAGCTTCGTCGTGTACGACCCCTCCGGCCGCTCCAACGCGCGCTCCGAAATCGTCCGCCACAGCGCAGGCGCGAAGCACGACAGCGACCCCGTGTGGCACGCGGGTCCCGCCGGGCGCACGCGCAGCAGGAGCGCGTCGCCGTCGCAGTCGTCGCGCAGCTCCTCGACCGCCAGCGTGTTGCCGGAGGTCTCCCCTTTGCGCCAGTACTCCCGCCGCGAGCGGCTCCAGAACCACGCCTCGCCCGACTCGCGCGTGCGACGCTCTGCCTCGGCGTCCATCCATGCGAGCATCAGCACGCGCCCGGTGCCGGCGTCCTGGACGATCGCGGCGCGGAGGTCTCCGTCAGCTTGCGTCACGAATTCTCACCCCCAGCTCGCGAAGCTCCTCGCGCAGCGACGTGAGCCGCTCGGGATCTTCGTGCAGGATCGACGCGAGCAGCGCGGCCTGCGCGACCTCCAGCGCCTCGGCGACGTGGCGCGCGTCGCCGGCGCCGCCCGAGGCGATCACCGGCACCGACACCGCATCGGCCACGGCCTTCGTGATCTCGAGGTCGTAGCCCTCGCGCGTGCCGTCCGAGTCGATCGAGGTCAGCAGAATCTCCCCCGCGCCCCGTTCCTCTGCCTCGTGCGCCCACTCGACCGTCCCGCGCGACGTCTCCGTGGTGCCGGCGCGTGTCCTGACGCGGCCGCCCTCGGTGTCGATCGCGACGACGACTGCCTGCGAGCCGAGCTTCTCCGCGAGCTCGGTGATCAGCTTTGGCCGCGCGAGTGCTGCCGAGTTGACCGAGACCTTGTCTGCGCCCGCGCTGAGGAGCTGGTCGGCGTCGCCGACCGTCCGGATGCCGCCGCCGACCGTGAAAGGAATCGCGAGCTGCTCGGCGACGCGACGGACGACGCCGACGAGCGTCTCGCGCTCCTCCAGCGTCGCCTTCACGTCGAGGAAGACGAGCTCGTCGGCGCCGCGGTCCGAGTAGGCCGATCCGAGCTCGACGGGGTCGCCGACGTCACGCAGCTCCTGGAAGCGCACACCTTTGACGACGCGGCCGGCAGCCACGTCGAGGCAGGGGATCAGGCGCGGGAGAGTGATTGCTCTCTCACCTCACGGAGGACGCGGTCGAGGTAGCGGGCCCCACCGGCGCCGCTCTTCTCGGGGTGAAACTGCACCCCCAGAAACGAGCCGGAGCGCGCCTCGGCGACAACGCCATCCGACCAAGCGGTGGCCGCAGGCGTCTCGACCGCGTACGAGTGTGCGAAGTAGTACGCAGTCCCGTCGACCTCGGCCCAGCCGATTCGCGGCACGCGACCCTCGCGGAGACGAAGCGCCTTGCCGGGAAGAAGGCTCAGGCCGTCGACGCCGTCGTCCTCCTCCGACCACTCGACTGCGAGCTGAAGCCCGAGGCAGATCCCGAGAACCGGCCGGCCCTCGCGAACCCGGGCGCGCAGCACCTCGTCGAGGCCCTGCCGCTTCAGCTCGGTCATCGCGGAGCGCGCCGAGCCGACCCCGGGTAGCACGGCGAGGTCGGCGCCCTTGACGTCGTCGACGAGCTCGGCGCCGAGCCTGCGCAGCGCGATCTCGACGGAGCGGATGTTCCCGGCGCGGTAGTCGCAGACGGCGACCTTCACAGCAGGCCCTTCGTGGACGGGATTCCGGTCGAGTCGTGCCGCAGCGCGGTCTTGAGCGCGCGGCCGACGGCCTTGTACGCGGCTTCGGCGGTGTGATGCGGGTCGCGGCCGGTCGCGTCGACGTGGATCGCCATGCGCCCGGCCTGGGCGAGCGAGGTGAAGAAGTGCGCGGCCATTCCCGGCTCGGTCTCGAACGAGAGCTCCGCGAACGGCCGCCCACCGAGGTCGACGGCGGCCCGCGCGAGCGCGTCATCCATCGGCACGACAGCGTCGCCGTAGCGGGCGATCCCGCGCCGATCGCCGAGCGCCTTGTCGAGAGCCTCGCCGAAGGCGAGCGCCGTGTCCTCGACGGTGTGATGGTCGCCCGTCTCGAGATCCCCCGCCGCCTCGACGACGAGGTCGAGACCGCCGTGGAAGGCGAGTTGCTCGAGGAAGTGGTCGTAGATCCCGGAGCCGGTTTGCACCGAGACTCGGCTCGCGCCGTCGAGCCCGAGCCGGATCGCGATGCGCGTCTCAGCCGTCGCCCGCAGGTGACGCACACGGCGGTCGGCGCTCTCGGCAACCGGCGAGGGCACGTCGAACCGCATCGCGAGCGCCTCGACGAGCAGATCGTCGTCCACCTGGTCGCGGATCGTGATGCGAATTCCGTCGTCGTACGCGCGGACGACGAGTCCCTGGTGAAGGAGTCCATCGCCCACCACGCGGCCGTCCGCGAGCGGGACGAAGAGGAAGTTCGCCCGCGACGGCAGAGGCTCGAGGCCGATCGCGCGCAGTGCTGCGGCGAACCGCTCGCGCTCCTCGAGCAGCGGTGTGACGTCGGGCGGCGACGCAAGCGCGGCGACGGCGAGCGCAGCGGAGACGGTGGACACGGGTGCGGGCGCCTGTCGCGCGTTCAGCTCGGCGGCGACCTCGCGCGAGGCGAGCGCGTACCCGATCCGCGCCCCGGCGAGGCCGAACGCCTTCGAGAACGTGCGCAGCACGATCACGCCGTGGTCGAGGAGCGGCACGGCCGTCTCGCCGCAGTACTCGTAGTAGGCCTCGTCGACGACGAGCGGCCGCGCATCCGGCATCGGCCGCAACTCGCCGGTGGGGCTGCTCGGCCTGCACGTGAAGGTGAGCACCGGGTCGTCGTCACCGACCTCGGCGCCCGCGAGGAGCGCGGCGATCCGGTACAGCGGATACGTCGGCGCGGCCGGGACGGCGATCAAGTCGCCCGGCCCTGCGAAAGCGCGCGCGCAGAGCAGGATCAGGTCGTCGGCGCCGACGCCGAGCACGATCTGGTCCGGGTCGACACCCGTGTAGTCGGCGATCGCGCGGCGAAGCTCGACGTACCCGCCCGCCGGGTATCCGTTGATCCCGGCGAGCGCGCCGGCGATCGCACCCGGGCGCGTCGAGGGCAGCGGCAGCGGAGGGGTGTTCTGGTCGTAGCGGACAACCTGGGACGGATCGATTCCCGCCAGGCGCGCGACCTCGTCGGTCGGCGTCGACCAGGTGTACGCGGCGAACTCGGGCGAGAGGGCTCTCATCGCCGCACCGCCGCGGCGTGAGCAGGCATGCCTTCGGCAGCCGCGAGTGCCTCCACGGTCGGCCGAAGGAGCGCGAGCCCCTCGGGCGTGATCCGCTGGATGGTGATCGCCTTGAGAAAGGTCTCGATGCCGAGCCCGCCCACCGAGCGCGCCCAGCCACCGGTCGGGAGCACGTGATTGCCGCCGGTCGCGTAGTCACCCGCGGGCACCGGAGACGACGGCCCGACGAAGACGGCGCCGGCGTTTCGCACCTCTCCGGCGCGCGCCTCGGAGGCGCCGAGGAGCACGAGGTGCTCGGGCGCGATCTCCTCGGCCTCCTCCAGCGTCGAGACGACGCGGCAGACGGCGTCGGCGCCGTGCTCGCCCTGCGCCGCCAGCTCGAGCTCGACGAGGCGCGGGTCGGCGTCCGCGTCCGCCACGACGACGACCTCGGAGGGGCCGCCCGGCAGGTCGATCGCGACGTCTCGCGAAACGTCGAGCTTCGCCTCGTTCACGTACGCGTTCCCGGGCCCGACGATCTTGTCGACCTGGCGGACGTAAGCCAGCCAGCCGATCGCCTGCGGCCCGCCGAGCGCCCACACCTCGTCGATACCGAGCGCCTCCGCAGCGGCCGCAACGAGCCCGGCGCCCGCCGGCGGAGTGCAGACGACGATCTTCCCGACACCCGCCACTTGAGCCGGGACAGCGCACATCACGAGCGTCGAGACGAGGTTCCGCGGCACGTAGACGCCGACGGTGTCCAGCGGAACCCAACGGCGCTGCAGCAGCACTCCAGGCTCGACCTCGAGCTCGATGTCCGCCGGCCGCTCGGCCTCGTGCCAGCGCCGGACGCGGTCGGCGAGCGCCAGCAGCGCCTCGCGGGGAAGCAGCTCCGGCTCGGGAACGGCGCGCGCAGGCTCGAGCCCGTCGAGCTCGAGGGCCCACTCTGCGCACGGCGCCTCGCCGCTCGTCCTTGATCTCCGGACCGACGATGCGTCATCGCAGCATCCGCTCGACCGGGACGACGAGGATCGAGAACGCGCCGACCTCTTCGAGCCGGGGCAGCAGCTGCCAGACGTCCTTCGCCGGCACGAGCGCGTGCACCGCGACCATGCCCTTCTCGGCGAGCGGGAGCACGCTCGGCGAGCGCGAGCCGATCACGGCGCAGATCTCCTCGAGCCGCTCCTCGGGCGCGTCGAGCATGAGGTAGCGGTGGGCGCGCGCCTCGACGACGGCGCGCATCATCGTTACGAGCTGGCCGGCGTCCGCGCCCTCGCGGCCGATCAGGACGGCCTCTGAGGTGAACAGCGTCCCGAGGGAGCGAAGGCCGTTCGTGCGCAGCGTGTTCCCGGAGGAGACGAGATCGACGATCCCTTGCGCGAGGCCGAGCCGCGGGGCGATCTCGACCGAGCCGGTCACGTCGACGAGCTCGACCTCGACGGGCATCAGCTCGCGCGTCAGGCGTGGATAGACGGTGGCGACCGTCGCACCGGCGAGGTCTTCGATCCGCTGGAACGGCGACTCTTCGGGCACGGCCGCGTCGAGCCGGCAGCCGCCGAACCCGAGCTGCAGCAGCTCCTCCACGCGTGCGCCGCGCTCGCGGACGAGGTCCTGGCCGGTGATCCCGCAGTCGACGACACCGTCCTGCACGTACTCCGGCACGTCGGCCGCGCGAACGAGGAGCACGTCGACGGGCGCGTTCCGGCACGGGAAGGCGAGAGCACGCTCGCCGGGCTGCTCGGGGCCCAAGCCCGCGTCCTCGAGCAGCGAAACGGACGGTTCGCGCAGCCGGCCCTTGACCGGGACGGCGATGGTCAGACGGTCGATGTCGCCCCCTTGCGCCGATCCAGCGCGAGCCGATAGCCGCCCTCGCCGTAGCGCAGCCAGTGCGCCACCCGCGTCACCGTCGTCGTCGACGCTCCCGCCTTCTCTGCGACTTCCAGGTATGGCAAACCCTGGTCCACGAGACCTGGCCACCGTCCAGCGGTGGGACATCGCCTCCAGCTCCGCCAGGGTGCAGAGGTCCCGCAGGAAGCGTTCGACCTCGTCCGGCGTCTCGCAGCGACAGGATCGCCTCGAAGAGCTCGCTCATCTCGCGTGTACGCCACGTGTGTCGTCCGGTGTCTGCCATGGTTGTCTCTCGCGGTCGTCATGTTAGCACGGTAACATGGTGACGTGCTGTCGAATTGGCTCGAGGCGGGGATCGAGGTCATACCGGCCGTGGACGTGCTCGGCGCCGGCGCCGTCCGCCTGCACCAGGGCGACTACGACGACGTCGTCGAGCGCGCAGGCGACCCGGTTGCGCTTGCGCGGCGTTGGGCCGCCGCGGGCGCGACCCGCATCCACGTGGTCGACCTCGACGGCGCACGAACCGGCGCCGTCCGTCCCGGCCTCGTCGGCGAGATCGTCGCGGCGGCCGCGCCTGCTGCTGTGCAGGCATCGGGCGGGATCCGCTCGCTCGGCGACGCCGAGGCGCTGCTCGAGGCGGGCGCCGAGCGCGTGGTCGTCGGCACCGCTGCCTTCCCCGACCCGGCGCCGTGGGCCGGCGCACTCGGCGAGCGGCTCGTCGTCGCGCTCGACGTGCGCGACGGTCGCATCCGCACGGCGGGGTGGACCGCGGAGGCCGGGCTCGCGCTCGCAGAAGCGGTCCGGCTCTGCCTCGCCGCGGGAGTGACTCGCGTCCTCTGCACCGCGATCGACCGCGACGGGACGCTCTCCGGCCCCGATCTCGCTCTCGTCGAGACCGTCGCCGCGTCCGGGCTCCGGGTACTCGCAGCCGGAGGCGTGCGCTCACCTGCCGACGCCGCCGCGCTCGCCGATGCGGGCGCCGAGGCGGCCGTCGTCGGCCGCGCCCTGCTCACCGACTCAACCCTCTAGCGCACCAGGAACGCAGCGAGGCCGCGAGCAAGGGCCTCGGCCTCGCGCTGCCGATAAGCGGCCGACTCGAGCCGGCCTGCGTCGCTCGCGTTCCACATGTTCCCTGTCTCGACGAACACCTTCGGCACATCGGAGCGGTTGAGACCACCGAGGTCGGAGCGCTCATCGAGGCCGTCGCGGCCAACGTACGTCGCGTACGGCTCGCCGGTTCCTGCCGAAAACGCGTCCCGAACGGCCAGCGCGAGCCGTTTCGAGGCAGCGGCGATGTCGTCGGTCAGATGCGGAATCGACGGCGGATAGATGACGTGGAAGCCGCGCCCGTTTGCCGGGGCTCCGTCAGCGTGGATCGAGATCGCCGCGTCGGCGTGCGCGCGATTGCCGATCGCCGCGCGCTCGGTGATACACGGGCCCCAGCCGGTGTTGGTCGTGCGCGTGAACACGACCCGCGCTCCCTCGGCGCGGAGAACGCGCGCGAGTCGCAGCGCGACGTCGAAGTTGTACGCCGCCTCGCTATAGCCGGAGTCGGTCTCCGCGCCGGTTGTGTCGCACGGCTTTCGCAACGTGCCGGCGTCAACGAGGCGGGCGATCTCGGCAGTGTGGAGGTAGTTGCCTCCGTTGTGGCCGGGATCGATCGCCACGGTCTTCCCGGTGAGCGGCCCTGCGGCGAGACTCGGTGAGGCGACGACGAGCGCGGCAACCGCTGCGGCGATCCCCGGCAATGTCACGCAGAGACCGTAGCCGTCGCGCATTCCGCCCGGGTAGACTTCGGGCGCCCGCGGCGCTGCGAGATTCCGAACCGGGTCAGATCCGGGAGGAAGCAGCCCTAAGGATCCCTCGCAGGTGCCGCGGACTATCAGGGCGCATAGCTCAGCGGGAGAGCGCTCGCTTCACACGCGAGAGGTCCCTGGTTCGATCCCAGGTGCGCCCACTTCGGAAGAACCTGGTACCGCGGTCTTTCTTCAATGACCTCCGCGTCCGAGGCGCTAGCGGTCCGCCATCTCTTCTGGGTCGGTGCTGGAGACCGTACGCCACGCATCCCAGGTGATCTTGAGGATGACGAGCGTGATGGCGAGCCCGATGATCGGGTCACCGATCTGCGCGCCGAGCGAGACGACGATCGCGCTGCCGACCACGCCGAGCGAGACGTATGCGTCGACCCGGGCGTGCTTGCCGTCCGCGATCAGCGCGGGGCTGGAAAGCCGTTTCCCTCCGCGGAGACGAACCTGAGCCGCAATCTCGTTGCCGGCGAATCCGATCACCCCGGCGGCGGCCAGAATCCAAAGGTGGGTGAGATCATGCGGGTGGATGAAACGCATGATCGTCTCGTACAGCGCGACGCACGCTGAGACGAAGATCACGAACACGACCGCGAGACCAGCGAGCTTCTCGCCTCTGAAGGAGCGGAGGAAGAACGCGATCCCGAGCGGGATCGCGGTCAGCGCGTCGCCGAAGTTGTGGATCAGGTCGGCGAGGAGCGCAACCGAGCCGGACACGGCGAAGATCGCGACCTGAGCGGCGGCAGCGAGCGCGAGGACGGCCAGGCTTATCGCGACGGCCTTGACGCCTTCGCGCGACCTGACGATCGAGCGGTCTACGAGCCCGTGCGAATGACCGTGCTCCCCATGGGGGTGGTCGCGGTGGTCGTGATGGTCGTGGTCGTGCGGGTGGTCGTGCTCGGCGGGAAGGAGCCGGGATCGACGGGGCCTCCAGAGGTGGCGGTGCGGCCGAAGGTACGGATGGCTGTGGACGAAGTCGCCGTGTCGGTGAAGCACCCCGGTGCTCGGGCCGGTCACGGATGAAACGGTAGACGCTCCCTGGCCACGTCGACGACGAGAAAGTGTGTTGCGAAACAATCGGGGTAGCCGGGTCGGCCGGCTACCCCGAACGAAACCCTCACGTGTGCGGTGGCAGGAACGTGTCGGTGTTGTAGCTGTGAAGGACTGCCGACACGTGCAGGCCGACGTGGGCGATCGGCGCGCCGATCGGGTTGAGCGTCACCAGCGTCGGCACGCTCCAAATGGCATCCCCGCTAATCGGCTTTCTCAGCTTGCTGGAGCGGAAGTCGCTGTAGCCGGCGTGATAGACGGCCGTGAGAGCGAGCGACGCGAGCAGCGCCATCGCCCCAACGGCGATCTTCCCGCTCCACCGGTTCATGAGCGTGCGGCCAGAGAACGCAGCGAAGACCACGAGGATCGGGAACGCCGAGAGCAGCAGCCCGTCCGTCACTCCATACAAGACGCCGCGCCATGCCAACGCGCCGACGAGCTTGATGCCGTCGGGCCTCACCGTGGCAGCCTCGGTGCGTACGACCATCATCGCCAGCAGACCACCACACAGCGTGCCGAGTCCAATCGCGAGCAGCCAGTGCCGTCGGACAGCCGCGACCAGGTCATAGCCTGTCGAGCGCACCCAGCCGGTGAACAGACCGGCGACGGCGAGCGCGTACACGCCGTAGAACACGTCCCGGTTGATGTCGAGGACGTCTGTGAGAAGGAACGGCGTCGCAAACGCCACGACAAAGCCGATCGCAAGCCACGTCCAGTGAGACGCGAGCGTGAGCCGAGTGTGAGCGTGACCATAGGCACGCCCCCCGATCGCCTGAGTGCTCATGGTTACCTCCTTGTCTCCGTGAGTCTCGTGTCAGGTGCGGCCACCGACATCCGTGTCGCGCCGGACCTCGCCTGCGGCTAACCCACACATTGACCTCGGTCAGAACCGGGGCCGACCGTGGAGCGTGTACGAACCCGCCATGCGGTGAAGCCTCCGGTACTCGGGCCGCTTCACTCAGGCTTGCCGCGAACCAGCCGCCAGATGCCACCACCCGCCGCCGCGAGCGCCATACCGACGACAGCGACCAAGTTCGTGGTCACACACGTCCGGCAGGCGTTACAGCAAACGCTAGCCATGGGAGCGTGCTCGCCATACCTGGCGACAACCTGCCCCATCCGACCGGTGGCGATCTGCTTCACCGCTGAAGGGTAGCCGCGCGCAGCGAAGGTTAACTGCAACCCAAGCCGCCTCGACCAGACCGAAGCCAGTTGCGATCGAGATTCACACGCGAGAGGTCCGTCGTTCGATCCCAGGTGCGCCCATCGAGAAAGGCCTGCAAAGCGGTGTTCTCGGGGGACCCACGCATCGGGTTGACGTGGCGTCGAAAAGTTTGTAAGGATTGCTGCTAGCGGCATGGGCCCTCAACCCCAGCCGTCACACGTGGACACGGAGGCGGTCGCGTGTCAGACTCACCCGTTGCAGGATTTGAGTGGGATGCGGTGCGGTCAGGCTGTTTGTCTGATCGCAAGGGAGGGGACATGCGGCGTGGCTCCGTGCACGGCTCGGTGATCACCTTGGGACGGTTCGTCCTCGGTGTCGTGTCTGTCTGTGCCTTGTTGTTCGCGGCGGTCTCGGCTGCCCCGGCCGCGCAGGTTCAGGTGCAGGGCGCGATCGTGTACGACACGTTCACGTACACCGACCCGAACCCCTTCTTCGGTGGCGACCGTTGCAGCCTGACCTGGTACGTACAGTTCACCCAGGTTCCAGGCGCGACGAGCGCGTTGGCGACGCTGACGAACTCCGACACGGCGTTCTTCGGGCCGGATCCGCTCGAGTACCCGGCGACGGGTGCGCCCCCGTGGAACACGGTCACGCATCACCCCACAGCCGGCGTGGAGATCGAGCGCTCGGCCCCCGCGGGCATGAGCTGGATTCCCCTGGACGCTTTCGACACCCCGGGCTTCGGGAGCTGCGCGACGACGCTGGCGGAGACACAGGGACGCTGGACGCTGCTCTCGCTCCAGGTGGACGCCGTCCCCACAGAGAAGGGGTCGATCACGATCGTCAAGGAGACCGAGCCTGCCGGTGATGCACAGAGCTTCTCGTTCACCGGCAGCGGCCCGATCGGCGCCTTTACGCTCGACACCAACACCGTCTCACCCGACCCCGACCGGAGGACCTTCCAGGACCTCGAGCCGGGAAGCTACACGGTCGCCGAGTCGCTGCCCGACGGCTGGCAACTCGCCGACATCTCGTGCGCCGACCCGAGCGGCGGCACGACCACCGAGGCCGGCGCCGCACGCGCGACGATCGCCCTCGAGGGGGAGGAGACGGTCACCTGCACCTTCCTCAACCGCAAGGCCGGCCCGCTGGTCGTCAACTCGGTCGCCGACACGGGTGAAGCGGAGGAGACGCAGGGAGACGGGGCATGCGACACCGGCGCCACGATCAGCCGCGACGGCCAGGACGAGCCCGAATGCACGCTTCGGGCCGCGCTCCAGGAAGCCGACGCCAACCCCGATGCCGACACTATCAACTTCGATGTTCCCGGCTCGGGGCCCGCGCATTTCACACCGGGGTTAGAACTGCCTGAGCTCAAGGGCCCGGATGTCATCGACGGCGAAACACAGCCCCAGGAGGGGTGCACCGCCCCGAGTTGTGTGGTGATCGCGCCTTCGCCGGGTGAGAGGGAGCTCTACCCTGGCCAGGGGCCTTATCCCGGTTTCTCGGCCAAACCGTTCACCTTCGGGGTCATCGGGGATGGCGCGACGGTTCGCGGACTTACCTTTGAAGGACCGGGTGTTGTCTTCGTCTCGGGTCGTAACCATACGCTCGAGCGGAACGAGAGTCACTCGCTGCTGTTCCTCGAGGCCGACGACAGTTCCATCGTCGGGAACCTGCTCGATGCCAACCCCCAGGGACCAGCGGGCACCTGCCAGGACGGTGCGGTACGGGTCGAGGGAAACGGAAATCGGATCGGCGGTCCGGACCCGGCGTCGGGCAACACGATCCGTGGATCAGGCGCGGGCCTGTGGGTTTTCGGGTCGGATACCTCGATCCGCGGCAACTGGATCGACAGCAACGGACTCGGCATCGCCGTCGGTGATACCGGCGGTCTCTATTCCTGCCATCCGGGCCCGCCGGTCGCCCGTCGTACCACAATCGACTCGAACGTTCTCTCCAACAACGGCACGGGCATCCACATCGAGAGCAATTCCGAGGGAACCGTCGTCACTGGCAACCGCATCGGCACGGATCAGACCGGACTCCTGTCGGCGCCGAACGACTTCGGCATCAGCGTATGGGGTCCCGCCGTCATCGGCGGCCGTCGTTCTGTCTCGGGCCCGTGCGTGTCTCCATGCAACCTCATCTCGAGCAATGGGCTCGGAATCTACGTCGCCGCCTTCGACGACGTGCTCGGTGTGGGCTTCTCCTATCCCGTCACCATTCAGGGCAACACGATCGGGCCCGACATCAACGGACAGCCGCTCCCGCTGCCACCGCTGGGCGACGGAATCCACATTGCCGGCGGATCCGGAGTCGTCGTTGGCGGCACTGAGCCGGGAGATGGCAATCTGATCGCGTACAACAGCGAGGGTGTGGTGCTCGAATCCCTCTTCGGTGACCCGAGCACGGGTCACAGGATCCGCGGCAACCGCATCTTCTCGAACCGAGGGCTCGGGATCGACCTCGTCGCTCCGTTCGGACGCGAGGGCGACGGGGTGACACCGAACGACTTCGCCGACCTGGACAAGGGCCCAAACGGGTTGCAGAACTTCCCGGAATGGCACACCGAGTTCTCGATACTCGTTGACGGCGCCGTGCGCATCGATGGCCGTGTCCCGATCAACGCGACCGCGCAGGGCACCTACCAGGTCGATGTGTACTTGAACAGCAGCTGCGACGCGCCGCTCGGGAACGGCGAGGGCGAGATCTACTACACGACGGTCACGACCACCGACTTCGCGGACGGCTGGTTCCAGCTCGAAGTACCGCTCGGTCTGCTGAACAACGGTCGTGTGCTCACCGCCACGGCCACGGCCCCTGACGGGTCGACTTCGGAGTTCTCCGCGTGCCTGGGCATCTCGAGCCTGGGCACAGCCCTGACCGAGAACGCCGCGGCCGGCTCGACGGAGCTGTCGGTGGGTAGCACCGACGGACTGATAGGCAAGGTTCTTGATATCGGCAGCGGCGCGACCAAGGAGCGCAACTACGGCGACAAGTCCGGCTCTCTGATTCTGGCCCGCCCGACCCGGTTCGCGCACGCAGCCGGCGAGCCGATCGTCGCGCTCGACGACACGCTCTTCGTGTCGGTTGACGGGGCGGTGATCACCCGCTTCTCGTGGCTGCCCGACCTCGCGCTGCTCTCCGGCAGGCTCGAGGCGGTCGCCGGCCGCAGCATCGCCTGCGGCGACGACCTCACACTCACACTCGGCGACACCACGGTGGCCCAGCGCCTCCCGGGCACGAAGTTCGTGCCCCAGAGGGGCAACCGCTGCGTGTTCGTGGCCGCGACCACGAACGGGATCGGCCGCTTCGAGCTCGACCTCGGCAAGGGCACCTGGAACGCCCAGGTGATCCGCCGCGACCTCGAACGGCTCACGAACCCCCTCAACGTCGGCCTCACGATCGGCGACGACAGCGGCAGCGAAACACTCGACCTCCGCGGAAGGGGAGCGATCTGGACGTACAACCGCTGAAGCCTAAACGGCACCGGCTGGTTCGAGCAGTGCGCTGAGATCGGTGACGACTCGGTCGGCTCCGTGCGGGGGGAGCATGTCGGCTCGGCCTCGCCGATCGACGCCGATCACGAGACCGAACCCGGCGGCGCGGGCTGCCGCAACACCCACGGGCGTCGTCTCGAAAGCCGCAGCGCGCCCCGGCTCGACACCGAGCCGACTGCAGGCCGCAAAGAGCGTGTCGGGCGCCGGCTTGCTTTGCAGATGCTCGGACCGGATCGTGTTTCCGTCGACGCGCTCGTCGATCAGCGCGGCGAGCCCGGCTCGCTCGAGGATCTTGTCGGTATTTGCGCTCGCTGAGACGACCGCCAAGAGCAGGCCCGCCCCGCGTGCCTCCTCGAGGTACTCCTGCGTGCCGGCGAAGGCAGTCACTCCCTCACGATCGAGGCGTTCGAGGAGCAGTTCGTTCTTGCGGTTTGCGAGCCCGTAGACGGTCGCGTCGCCGGGTGGATCGTCGGGGTGGCCTTCGGCGAGCCTGATGCCGCGGCTCGCGAGAAAGGCGGCGACGCCTTCCAACCGTGGTTTGCCGTGGATGTGCTCGGCGTAGTCGGTATCTCGATTGAACGGCCGGAACGGCGCGAATCGCTCGCCTGTGGCTTCGACGCGGCGTGCAAGAAGCTCGTCGAAGGTTACGGCCCATGCGGCAGCGTGGATGCTCGCGCTCGGGGTCAGCACCCCGTCGAGGTCGAATACGCATGCGAGCACGCTGTCTGAGAGTCCGAGCGTTCGTCTCGTCGTGCGTGGAGCCGACAAACGATGGTGGAGCAAAATACGCTCCTCGACTGCGACCTCGTCGAGAAGCCGTGCGACGGCTTCCCGTTGCTGTCCGAGCCGGTGGCTGCGCTCGTGCAGTTCCGCTTCGGGAAAGCGAAGGCTGCTGCCGCAGACACGAGCAGCCTGGAGCGCGTCCTGGGCGGCTTCGAAGACGACCCGCCAGTGAGCGCTGACCGCGTCGAGGCTGATCGGCTGGTTCTCGACACCGGCTGGTTGATCCGCGACCGGTGCTCGCCCCGAGCCTCACCCACACGGAGCATAGACACGGCGTGCGGATGCGCGATCATGAGTCGTCGGGTACGACTCGTCGAAGAACCTTTCCGCTTTCTTTGCGAGTCGATCACGAGTGACCGGTTAGTCTGACCTGCGATGAAGAGAACGCTCACCCTCGCGGTGATGCTCTTCCTGACGTTCGCCGAGGCCGGGTCGGCCGCGACCGCGCCGACGGTGAGCACCAGCCCCGCGAGCTCGGTCACGTCGAGCTCGGCGACGCTCAACGGCTCGGTCAACCCGAACGGCGCCTCCACGAGCTGGTACTTCGAGTACGGGACGAGCACGAGCTACGGCTCGAAGACGCCACCTCCGCCCAGAACGCAGGCTCCGGCACGAGCTCGGTGACCGTCTCAGCGCCCCTCACGGGGCTCCAGGGGAACCGCACCTACCACTTCCGCATCGTCGCAACGAGCGAGGGCGGTTCGAGCCAAGGCTCCGACCAGACGTTCTCGACCGGGAACGCCCCCGCGGCCACGACGAATTCGGCGAGCTCGATCGGCGCCACGACCGCAAGGCTCAACGGCAGCGTCAATCCAAACGGCCAATCGACGACGCGGTACTTCGAGTACGGGACGAGCACGGCGTATGGCGCGAAGACCACCGTCGAGGAATGCGGGCTCGGGAACGCACACGACGAACGTCGCCGAGTCGATCTCCGGCCTGACCGCCGGCACCACCTACCACTTCCGTCTCGTGGCGACGAGCGGCGCCGGCACGGTCTATGGAAACGACCAGAGCTTCACGACGACGGGACCACCCGCCGTTCAGACCACAGCCGCTCAGAACGTCACGGCGACCTCCGCCACGGTGAACGGGTCGGTCGACCCGAGAGGGCAGTCGACCACCTGGCGTTTCGAGTACGGGACGACAACGGGGTACGGGTCGCGAACATCCTCGCAGAACGCGGGCTCGGGCAGCGGGACGCGCAATGTGAGCGCCACACTCTCGAACCTCACACCGGGGAGCACCTACCACTTCCGGCTCGTCGCATCGAGCAACGGCGGCACGAGCCTCGGCGCGGACATGACGTTCTCCACACCCCCCTCGGTGACGCTCAACCCGTCGGGATACCGAGTCGTCTTCGGACACTACGTTCGCCTCTCGGGGACCGTGTTCGGCGCACAAGCCGGGATCAACGTGACCCTGCTCGGCCAGGCGTTTGGACAGGCGTCGTTCGCGCAGGTCGCGACAGTCCTGACGGGTGCCGGCGGGGCATGGACATATCTCGCCAGTCCGACGATCTCGACGACGTATCAGGCGTCCGCGAACGGTGGCACGAGCGCGACGTCGACGGTCGGCGTTCAGCCCGCCGTCTCCCTCCGTGTCATCACCAAGGCGCGATTTTCGACTCGCGTCACCGCGGCGCGCTCGTTCGCGGGCCAGACCGTCCAGCTCCAACGCGCCTCCGGAGATCGCTGGGTGACCGTGAAGCGCAAGCGGCTGAACGCCAGCGCGGTCGCGATCTTCTCGGCGCGCGATCTCCCTCAGGGATCGTCCCGCATCCGCATCGCGCTGAGCGTCAACCAATCCGGTCCGGGGTACCTCGCCGGCTTCAGCCGCACGATCACCTATCACCGCGGCTGACGCCGGCTACT
This sequence comes from uncultured Actinomycetes bacterium, assembly GCA_963781315.1. GTDB lineage: Bacteria > Actinomycetota > Thermoleophilia > Gaiellales > Gaiellaceae > PALSA-600. The sequence goes on from CAWAFJ010000004.1 coordinate 81,493, forward strand.
TCGTCACGGTCAGCGGCGCGACCATGCCGAGCGCCTTGTGCCCGGAGACCGAGCACCACATCGTGTACTTGCCGGGGGGGAGCTTGAACGTCTTCGTCGCGTGAGCGCCGGCGCTCAGCTGGGGGAACCGGATCGGCTTCGAGCCCTTCGCGTGCTCTGGATGACGAGGTCGTGGTTGTCCATCCCGAAGTTGAGCACCTGGATGATCGCCTGACCTGAGGGCACCCGGAGGCGCGACAGGGTGAGGGTGTACTCCTTCTCGGTCACCTGCAGCCGGGCGGGTGCCGGTGCGGTCGTGCTTGCGCCGGCGCCGACCGCGAGGAATGTCGCCGCGACGGCCAGCGCCGAAATCCCTCCAAGTGCAGCGAGTATCGTCGGGAGTCTGCGCATCTCAGGAGAGGAGCGAGAGCCTCTTCATCTTCTTCGCGTCCGGCAGGATGCGCTCGGCGTCGACATGGAACCACTCCTCGGCGATCGAGGCGTACACCGAGCGGAAGTCGACCGTCTCCTTCAGGTTGCCGTCGCGGTCGAGCCCACGCGACGAGGCCCGGGAACTCGCCGACCATCTTGTGGCGCACGCGGTCGCCGAGCAGGAACGCGACCCCGGCGGCGCCGTGATCGGTTCCGTTGGTGTCGTTCTGCGCCGCCCGCCTGCCGAACTCGCTCCAGAGCAGCGTGGCGACGCGGTTGCCGAGGTTGCGGCGCTCGAGGTCGTGCTGGAACGCCACGAGCGCGTCTGCGACCTCCTTCGCGCCGGACGCCAGCGGCCCCCCTTCGTCCGAATGGGTGTCGTACTGCCCCGGCGCCTGAAGCGCCACCGCCCGAATCGGGAAGCCGGCGTGGAGGAGCGCCGCGAGGCCGGCCAAGCGGCGCGCGAAGTCGCCGCCGGGGTACTCGACTTTCGTGTGGTAGTGCGCCTGTCCGTCGTCGCCGACGAACCGGGATAGCTGGCGGCGCAGCTGGTTTGCCTGCGCGGCCGTCTGGCTTGCCCTGGTGAGGAACGGGTCGGTCGGCACCGACAGCCCGCCGAGCGAGCCGATCGCTTCCGGGAGCAGCGCACCCGGAACGTCCCAGACGTTGTGCGAGTCGAAGCCGTAGTCGGCCGGCTCGGTGAGCGTCGCGACAGGAACCCTCCCGGTTGCGAGCGAGGGGAGAAGCGAGGAGTCGAGCGACAGCCCCTGCATCGCGTTGTCGTCGTCGCCGATCACGTCGAGCAGCCGTCCGAGCCAGCCGGTTCCCTGCCGCGGGTCGAGTGCGCCGACCTCCCAGTAGTGGCGCGAGGTGAAGTGGGACTGGTCGGGATGGGAATAGCCGATCGCCGGGAAGACGGTCAGCTTGCCGCGGGCGTGAAGCTTCGAGAACGGTTCGAACGACGGGTGCCAGTGGAGGCGAGAGTCGCTCTTGAACACTGGGCCATCGCCGGGCTTGAACGCGATGTTCGGCCGCAGGCGGCGGTACTGCGGATCACCGCTCGGGTACAGCAGCGAGAGCGAGTCCCAGCCGCCCGGAGCGAAGACCGAGACGAGCACCTTGTCGTTCCGCCCTGCCGCCGAGGCCCGAGCGATCGCGGCGTCGAAGGCGCGCGGGCCGAGCGCGGAGGCCCCGTAGACGGTGAGCGCCGCGCCGAGGGTGCGGGACACGAACGTGCGCCGGTCGAGGCCCGTGCCGGCCGGGAGCGGCATGCCGCGCTCGATCGCGGGAAGGCCGCGACCAGCCTCGGCAACACCCTGACGGAGGAGTGCCGCCCGTGAGAACTCGTTGCAGCAGTGCATTCATGCCGTCTGCATCTCCGGTGAGACCGCCGCGAGGTGGCGGAGGCCGTTGTAGGTCATGAGCGGGAACGTCTTCTGGCGGCCTTCGTCGGCGATCGCCGACGCCATCGTCTTCTCGGCGTAGTCGAGGAGCGAGGCACGCGTGTTCGGCGACACCCGAAGCGAGCCCCACCATCCGAGCGCGCTGTCGACGAGCTTCTGCGGGTCGGCCGGTGGCCGATCAGCCGGCTTCGCGTGTTCGGGGTTGACCGCGTGCTTGTGGAGCGCACGGCGGGCGATCAGCCAGCGGGCGCGGAACGTCGAGGTGTCGAGCCAGTGCTCGTCGTTCCAGCCGCTGACGTTCGGCGGGTAGAAGAGCTGCTGGCCGGCCATCGCGTTCAGGTAGATCCAGTCCTCGGTCGCGATCCGGTCGCCGCGCGTGCGGAGCAGCCCGGCGGTGTAGACAACGGGCGACTTGACCATGCGCGGGCCCTCGTAGAGCAGCGGGTGGCGCAGGATCGCCGATCACGACCGGCCGGATCTGATAGCCCGAGTGCACGTACAGCTGCTGCAGCAGCGTCGCCGTCGTCGGTATCGGGTGGCACCGGGATGAAGTAGCTCCAGAGCTTGTTGACGAAGTACGCGGGATGGTTCGGGTGCTCGATGCGACAGCCGCACCGCGCTCTTCCAGTTGAACGGCCCGACCTTGCCGAAGATCACCTTCATCGCGTCGTCGTGGTTCTCGCGCTTGAAGTGGAAGCGCACCCAGCCGAGACCGTCTTCGGTAGTCGGCCGTCCAGCCGCGTCAGCGCCCGCGCCTGCTCGCGGACGTCGCGCTCGGTGTAGCCGTTGCTCGCGCCGAGGGTGAAGAGCTCCATCAGCTCGCGGGCGTAGTTCTCGTTCGGAGAGCCCTTGAGCGAGTTGAGACCGTTCAGGTAGACGAGCATCGCCGGGTTGATCGTCACCCGCATCGCGAGGCCCTTGAACGACCCGAGGCCGATCTGGCGGAAGAGCTCGTTCTGCTGCAGCATCAGCTTCTGGCTTCCGACCGTCGCGTTCGAGGTCGCGAACCAGTCGTGCCAGATCAGCGTCATGCGCTCGACGAGCGGGCGCGAGGTGCGCACCATCTTGTCGAGCCACCAGAGGTGATCGTGTCCGAATGCGTCTTTCGGCGCGAGGGGCGCGCCGTCGACGAGGGGCGGCTTGCCGACGAGCCTGTCCTGTGCCGGGGGGTGAACGAGAGAGTCGACCGCGCCGGAGCAGGCCCTTGGCCGCCAGACGCTGCGCCTCGCCGCTTCGGGGGCCGAAGCCGGCGCGCCAGAGCAGCCGCTCGGCTTCGTCCGGACCGAAACGAGCCGGTGAAAACGGGCAGCGATGCCGTCGGCATGAACAACTCATCGGCACGCGGGACGACCGTGGGTGACGCGCGCCCGTACCCGATTCGAGTGAACCTCAAGAACCGAAGGGGCCCGGCGAGCTGGTCGCTTCGATCCTCTAGAGTGGGCGCGTGCTGCCAGTGATCATCATCGCGGCGATCGCGATCCCGGTGCTCGTGATCGCGTTTCTCGCCACACGCCGCTCGAACGCCGCCGGCGAGCATCCTTCAGGCGAGAACGAGGCCGACCGGTTGCGCACCGAGCAGGAGTTCGCGGATGCCGAGGCGTACCAGGAAGAGTGGCGCTCCGAGCAGCACAAGGAACACCCGCCGGAATCGCTGTACTGAGCCCACGACCTCCGCGCAGAGTCGGGCACGCATCGAGCACTTCCGCGCGAGCCATTGCTTGCACCGCCTACGAGGCGTAGAGTCGGCCCTTCAACGTCCGACGAAAGGAGTGCGATGTCGGCTATGAACAAGGACGTTGTTCGCCGCGCGCTCGAGGCGCCGTGGAGTGACCTCGACTCGCTCGACGAGCTTGTGAGCAGCGACTACATAGGGCACGACCCTGCGCTTCCGGAGCCCATTCGCGGGATCCAGGGCGTCAAGGACAACTTCAACCAGTACATCTCGGCATTCCAGGGTGCGCACATCACCGTCCTCGACCAGTGCGGCGAAGGCGACCTCGTCGCAAGCCGCTGGGAGGCGCGGGGTAGGCACACCGGCGAGATCATGGGGATCGCGCCGACAGGCCGTGACGTCGTGGTGTCGGGCCTGACGCTTTCCCGTGTCGAGAACGGCAAGATTGTCGAGGAGTGGACGAACTGGGACACGCTCGGGATGCTCCAGCAGATCGGCGCCATTCCTGCCGGCGAGCCCGCCCGGGCGCGTTAGCCGCGACGCTCACGCAACGCATCGGAGGGCGGCCATCGACCGCCCTCCGCCTTTTGGGGGATGCCCCGCAGGGTCATCGCGTTCGATGAAGAAAGCACCTCCCATCGCGATGTCCATCCCGTTTCCCCGGCCCCGGCACGTACCGTGCTCCGACTGCGGAGCGGCTGTCGAGCGGTCACGGGAGGACGAGCACGTCTGCGACCGCGACCGCCTTCTCGACTACGAGATGTTCCAGCTTCGCGACGACGTCGGCGCCTTCACCAGCGACCTGGCCGCGTACCTCGACTCCCCGCGAGGACGCTTCGATCTCTGGTGCGCGGAGCGCGACCGCGGAGACCAAGCCGGCGGGACGTAACGTCCTCGCCGCTCGGCTCAGCTGGCCTCCCGGGGCTTGGTCGCGGTGAACAGGTTGTTCAGGCCGAAGACGAATCGGCGGCGCCGCACGCCGGTGAAGCCGGCATCGCGGAGGATCTGGCGGATGTGCTCCGCAGACATTCCGAGCAGCTCCTCCTCGCGGTCGATCCGACGATGGAGATGATCGGGATCGTGCTTTTCCCGCAGCCAGTGGATGAACGTCCCGATCCGCGGAGTGATCATCGTGAGCAGGATCTGTCCCTCGGGGCGCAGGACGCGGTGGGCCTCACGTACCGCGCCGTCGCGATTCGGGATGTGGTTGAGGCAAGCGAGGAACGTGACCGTGTCGAACGAGGCGTCGTCGAACGGAAGCCGCCCGACGTCCTCGACGACGAGGTCGCACCCCTCCCAGTTGACCACGTCCACACCAACGCCGTTCCCGTAGGACCGCACGAACAGGTTGCCGCCACACCCGACGTCCAGCACGCGGCCCTCGGCATGCTGCAGCGCGACGATCACGCGCTCGTCGTCGATCGGGGTCAGGCCGATCCGAAGCGACTGCTCGCGGCTGAGGAACGCGAGCAGCGGGAAGAAGATCCGGCTGAGCACCACTTTCGCGGCGCCGGGGATACGCACTGGAGCGGTCGAGGGGAAGTACTCGACGCCGCGATCGCCGGCCCCCTGTCGACGCGCGGTATCGTGCGCGGGCTGCACCACCCGGACCCTAACCGCGAGACCGGCCCCCCGTGCAAGTACGAGCCGCGGATTGACTCACGACCTGAGGCGAAAAGGTTCCTCCACCCACGCCCAGAACGTCTGACCTGTGAAGAGGTTCCCGTTCATCGCCGTCGTCGCGACAGTCGTGCTCGCCGCAGCAGGTGCCCGCGCGGGCACCGACTGCACGCCTCGTGACCTGGATCTCGGTCTCGAACGGCGCGACGCCGTTCCAGGGAGACACCCGGCTGCTCACCACCGTGAGCCCGAACGCGGACGGGTTTCGCGAGAAGGCAATCGTCCACTTCAGCCTCAGCCGCGCGGCGACCGTCACGGTCGGCGTCTACACGACGAGGGTCAAGCTCCTCCACAAGGTCTGGGGTGTGACCGGCCGCTTCTCGGCCGGGCTCCACAAGGTCGACTGGCGCCCATCCCGGTCGACTCCGGCGCGGACCTACCTTGTGCGACTCACCGCCGACGCGAGCGGCACGACGGTGACCTACGGCAGCGCGACGTCGTGGGGCACCGAGGGTCTGCCGGGCCCAGTCGTCCGCGTGCAGCGTGTCGGCGCGCACTTCACGAAGCGGAGCTACGAGCCCGGCTCACTCGCCCGGCTCGTGGTTGCTTCGGACGCTGAGAGGCTCACGATGCAGGTCTTCCGCGCTGGGTGGGAGGCGCGCCGCACCTACAGCGCGCGGGAGATGCGCGGCGCGATCGTCACCGACCCAGTCCCCTACATCTGGCGCCACCGACGCGCTCCCGGCTCGATCTGGCTCCGCGTGGGCGATTGGCCGAGCGGCCTCTACTTCGCCGAGCTCGTCGCCGACGACGGACGCGTCGGATTCGCGCCGTTTCTCGTCGCTCCCAAGCGGCTCGGGACCGCGCGTGTGGCCATTGTCCTGCCGACCAATACCTGGCAGGCCTACGACTTCTGGGACGGAGACGGCGATGGCTACGGCGACACGTGGTACGCGGGAAGCGGCGATCACACCCTCGTGCTCTCTCGCCCGTACCTCAACGACGGCGTCCCGCCCCACTTCAGCACCTACGACCTCGGATTCATCCGCTGGCTCGGAAACCGCGGGCTCGAGCCCGACTTCCTCTCCGACGACGACCTCCAGCGCGTGCGCAGCGCGGCGACGCTCACCCGCGCGTACGACCTGATCGTCTTCCCCGGACATGAGGAGTACGTGACGAGCCACGCCTACGCCATGATCCGCTCCTTCCGCAATCGCGGCGGCAACCTGATGTTCCTCTCGGCGGACAACTTCTACTGGCGAGTCGTTCGGCGCGGCGAGACGCTCACCAAGACGGTCAGCTTCCGTTCGCTCGGGAAGCCCGAGGCCCGTCTCCTCGGCGTCCAGTACCGCGCTCACAAGAACAAGCTCGGCTGCTACACGGTCGTCCACTCGCGCGCCGTGCCGTGGCTCTTCGCCGGCACCACGCTCCACGACGGGAGCCGACTCTGCCACTTCGGCATCGAGGTCGACGCGGTCGCTCCGTCAACCCCGGCCGGCACGCATGTCGTCGCGCGTATCCCGAACCTCTTCGGCAAGGGCAGGTCCGCTGCGATGACCTACTACGAGACGCCACGCGGAGCGAAGGTGTTCGCAGCGGGCAGTCTGAACTTCGGCGGCTCTGCCGGCTCCGCCAACGTGAGCGTAATGCTCGACAACCTCTGGAGCCGGCTCTCGACGCGATAAGCGGCTCGACCGAAGCGCCGGGGCTATCGTCTCGCGGTGCGCCTCCCCTCTTATGTCCGCTGCCCGTCGTGCCGCGGCGCGCTCGACGAGCAACTCCTCTGCGGCTCCTGCGGGCGCCGCTACTCGACCGGCGACGGCGTCATCTCACTGCTCGACCCCGACGCCCCCGGCATCGACGCGAAGCTGCGTGAGATCGCGGGCTGGCCGGAGCTCGCCCGCGAGCAGGGCTGGTACGAGGCGGACGACAGGATCGACGCCGCGCTTCCGTTCCTCAACCGCGACCTCGGGTGGGATGACCGCGCATGGGCGGCGACGGAGCACAGCTTCCAGCTTCTCCTCGACCGGTACGTCCGCCCGGGCGACCGGGTGCTCGAGATCGGCGCGGCAAAGAGCTGGGCCGCGCTGCACCTGCTGCCGCGCGACTGCGAATACGTCGCCTGCGACCTCGTGGTCGACCCGTTGATCGGGCTCGGCCGTGGACCTTTCTTCGAGGAGCGCGTCGGCCCGTACCTCCGACTCCAGGCCGACGGTGAGCGGCTCCCCTTCGCCGACGGGACCTTCGACGTCGCCTTCTGCATCGCGACACTCCACCACGCCATCGACCTCGGCGCGATGGTCGGCGAGCTCGCGCGAGTGACGAGGCGTGGAGGCGTCGTCGCTGCACTCAACGAGGGGACGCGCGCGCCGTACCGCAGTGGGCACAACCCCGAGCAGGAGCGCGAGAAAGAGCTCGGGATCAACGAGCACGTGCACACGATGTGGGCCTATGTCTGGGCGTTCGCGCAGGCCGGGCTCGTCCCGTCGCGGCTCGAGTACGCCGAAGGCCCGGACGAGCTGGCCCGCCGCCGGATCGCCGGAAAGCTGCTCCGGATCGGACAGCTCCCGTCGACGTTCTGGGCGCTCAACGCCTACCCGTACGCGGGCCTCAGCCTGTACGCCCACCGCCGACTCTAAGCGCCGGCTCAGTCCAGCTCGACGTTGATCGACTCGAGAGCGCGTCGAGAGGGAACATCGAATGCGGGCTCAGGAACAGAGCGGCCCCTTTTCAAATTCCTCGTCATCAAACGCGGTTCGGTGCCAGCACTGTGGCCGGCGGCGCTCCGACCAGCGAGAATGGGCGCGTGCGGATAGCCGCGCGCCTGGCTGCCTGTGGGCTTGCTCTCACGGCTCTCGTCCTGATCGCCGGGGGGCTGGTGTTCGACCGGATCGCCGCTGCCGAGGACGTTTCCGGGTCCGGGGCGTGGTGGCTGTACCCGTTGGTCATCGCGGCCGTCCTGGCGCCGGCCGCCGTCGGCGCGCTGATCGCGGTGCAGCGGCCTCGCAACCCGATTGGCTGGATCCTCGTTCTCGGCGCGCTGTCGCTCGCCGCCGTGCTCGCCGCTGAGCCGTACGCGTGGGCGGCGTTGGAGGCACATCCGGGCTCGCTTTCCGGCGGATCGTGGGCCGCGCTCGTCTCCTCGCTGTGGCCGGTGTTCTTCGCCTGGCCGCTGGCGATCGCGTTCGTGTTCCCGGACGGGCGACTTCCGTCGCCGCGGTGGCGTCCGTATGGCATCTTCGCGGCCGGCTCGATGACTCTGCTCGTCGTGTTGCTCGTGCTGTCCGAGCGGCTCGAGAGCCCGTTCGAGGACGTGCCGAATCCGTTCCCCGCTCATTGGCCCGACACGCTCGGCTTTCTGCGGCTTCCGGTCTGGCTGGCGGTCTTCGCGAGCCTCTTCGTGGGCGTGGCGGCTGCGCGGAGTCGCTACCGGAGCTCGAAGGGGATCGAACGGCTCCAGATGCTCTGGTTGGCCTACGCGGCATTGCTGATCCCGCTGGGGGTGGTCTGCTTCCTCGTCTGGGGCTTCGTGCTCGGCGAGCCCGGCGACGCGGTGCTCGCGGTTCTGCTCGCGACGCAGACGGCGGTCGCGCTTGCGGTCGGGGTCGCGGTGACTCGCTACCGGCTCTACGACATCGACCGGCTGATCAACCGGACGCTCGTCTACGCGGTCGTCACCGCGTCGCTGGGGCTCCTGTACGCCGCCGTCTCGCTGCTCGCGGGTGTCGCAGCCGGCCGCGGCTCGACCTGGGTGGCGGCTCTCGCCGCTGTGCTGGTCGCGTGTGCGTTCGGGCCGCTGCGCCGGCGGGCTCAGACTGCGGTGGACTGGCGCTTCGACCGCCCGCGCTACGACGGGCTGCAACGCGTGCGCGCGTTCGTCGACGATGTCCGGGAGGGGCGCCGCGAGCCGGAGGAGGTCGGTGCGGTGCTTGCGGCGGCTCTGCGAGACCCGAGCGCCGAGTTGCTGTTCCGGCTGCCGGCGAGCGAGGCCTACGCTGACGGCGTCTCAGGCGTGGTCGGCGACCCTCCGGTCGATGGACGCGCCGTCACGAAGGTTGAGCATCGAGGGCAGGAGATCGCGCTGCTCCTGCACGCGCCCGCCCTGCTCGACCGCCCCGACCTGCTCCGCAGCGTTCTCGCCGCGGCGAGCCTGGCGATCGAGATCGCGCGCCTCAGAGTCGAGGTGCGGCTCCAGCTCGCGGAGGTCGAGGAGTCGAGGTCGCGTGTCGTCCAGGCGGGGTACGAGGAGCGCCGGCGGCTCGAGCGCGATCTTCACGACGGGGCGCAGCAACGGCTCGTGACGCTCGGGATCGTCCTGCGGCGGCTGCAGCACTCGCTCCCGCGCGAGGCGCGGATCCTCGGGCCGGCGCTCGACTCGGCGGTCGACGAGGTCGGGCGGGCGATCGAGGACCTGCGCACGATCGCCGCGGGCGTCCGGCCGCCACGGCTCGACGAAGGGCTCGCGGCTGCGCTCGCCGACCTCGCGCGAGCGGCGCCCGTTCCGGTGGAGCTGGAGTCAACGCACGAGCGCCTTCCGGCGCAGGTCGAGGCGGCCGCCTACTTCGTTGCGTGCGAGGCGGTCACGAACGCCGTCAAGCACGCGTCGCCGTCGCACGTCCGCATCGAGGCGACGGTCGTCGACGGGGCGCTGAGACTGGTGGTCGCCGACGACGGCGTCGGCGGGGCGATGGTGGCCGGCGGCACCGGCCTCGCGGGACTGACCGATCGCGTCGAGGCCCAGGGCGGGACGCTGCTCGTCCACAGCCCTCCGGGCGAGGGCACCCGGCTCGAGGCGGAGATTCCATGCGGATCGTGATCGCCGAGGACACCGTCCTCCTGCGCGAGGGGCTCGCGGGACTGCTCGAGGACGCCGGGCACGAGGTCGTTGCACGGGTGGGCGACGCCGATGCGCTCCTCGTCGTCGTCGCCGAGCACGAGCCGGATCTCGCCGTCGTGGACGTGCGCATGCCGCCCGACTACGACCACGAAGGGATGCGCGCCGCCGCCGAGATCCGCAGGGATCACCCGGGAACCGCCGTCCTCGTCCTGTCGCAGCACGTCGAGACCCGCTACGCGCTGGAGCTGGTCGCGACAGGCGGCGGCTTCGGGTACCTGCTCAAGGAGCGGGTGCTCGACGTGGACGACTTCCTCGACGCGGCGCGGCGGGTCTGCGACGGGGGCTCGGCCCTCGATCCGGAGGTCGTCGCGACGCTTCTCTCGCCGCAGCGCCGCGACGACCCGCTCGGCGGGCTCACGCCGCGCGAGCACGAGGTGCTCGCGCTGATGGCGGAGGGACGGACGAACGCGGCGATCGCGAAGCGGCTCTGGCTAACGGAGCGTACCGTCGAGACGCACGTTCGCTCCATCCTCGGCAAGCTCGGCCTGCCGACGAGCGGCGACGACCACCGCCGCGTGCTCGCGGTCCTGACGTACCTGCGCGCCTCCGCCGCCTGAGATTCGGTGCTGGCACCGAGGCACATCTCAGTGCCCGTCACGACGACTCCGGGCGGACGCGCTCGTAGTGTCGGTGCAACGCGCGAACACGCGCCCGACAAGGAGGCTCAAGGTGTCAGCAACAGCAGCGGTCGGCACGCATGCGACAACCACGACGCGAACGGCGGGAGGCAGGATCGGCGCCCTCGCGGGTCTCGCCTTCGCCTTCACCTTCTTCATGGGAACGGCGATGCTGAACATTCCCCACGGCGGCACCGACGCGAAGCTGGTCGCGTGGTGGGCCGACAGCGGGAACCAGGTGACCGCCGTCGTCTCGATGTACTGCTTCACCCTCGCCGGGCTCTTCTTCCTGCTCTTCCTGGCCAAGCTCCGGTCCCGTCTACTCGTGGCAGAGGGCGGAACCGGTGAGCTGACCTCGCTCGTCGTTGCGAGCGGCGCAGTCTTCGTGGCGATTCTCTTCGTCGCCGCTGCGGCGCGGGGAGGAATCGGCTTCGCGATGAAGTCTCCGGGGGTCAACGAGCCGCTGCCGGGAGCCGACACGCTGCGCTACTTCCCGACCATCGGCTACGCCGCGCTGGGCATCGGCGGCCTCCTCTCCGCGGCGGTCGCGATCGCGACGACGTCGTGGCTGATCGTGCGAACCGCGGCCTTCGGCCGCTGGCTGGCGTGGGTCGGCGCCGCCGCGGCGCTCGTGGTGGTCGTCGCGAGCGTCGCTCTCGTCGGAATGCTTGCGATCCCAGCGATGCTCGTCTGGGTCGTGGCTATGAGCGTGGCGATGTGGCGAGGAGCACGGTGACATCCTTCACTCGAGCTCGACGTCGATCGACTCGAGCACGACGCCCTGTGCCTCAGGCTCCGTCGGGTCGGTCCGGAGCTCAGCTTCGACCTCGGCGCCCTCGGCGAGCGTCCCTCGAGACGCATCTTCGAAGTGCTCGCGGAAGTGCTCGGGAGTAAAGTGCGAGAGCGCGCCGAGGCGCACGCAGATCCGTGTCACCCGACCACCGCCCTCCGCGGCTGCCTCCGCTTCGATCTTCCGCATCAGATCGACCATCAGCGCGTGCTCGTGCATGCGAGCACCTCCTGTCGAATCGCTCCCGCAACCTGCTCCGACGCGGCTCTGACTTCGGGTGTGAGCTCGTCGCCGATGTCGAACGCCGCACCTTCGATGCCGTAGACGACGAGGCTCTGCGGCAGCCTGCCGAGCGCCCGCGCGAGCTCGACCGCCTCGGCCAGGCCGAGGTGGTGCGTCGAGGTGCGGAACATCTCCGCAGGAAGTTCCTCCTCGCTCGCATCGAGACGGCGGACTGTGCCGGCCACGGCCCCTGAAGAGATCGCGTCGGCCAGCCAGACGCACTCGGCGCCGTCCCACGTGTCGATCAGCGAGGCCGGCTCGCCCTCGCGTTCCAGCACTTCGACCCCCTCCGGGAGGGTGCCGGCAAGCTCCCGGGCGACAGCGAGCCCGACCGCATCGTCGCAGCGCCACGGGTTACCGACGCCGATTACCCTCAGAGCTCGATTCAAGATGGTTCTTCGTCGACGGAGTGCGGTGGCCGAGTGTGAGCCAAGGACGCAGGGAGCGTCAATAGCAGCGCTATTGACGCGACTGAGGACGCAGGATCGCGCCGGCCAGCGTGCTCCGGTGACACAAGGTTCATCTTGAATCGAGCTCCTAGCAACGCTCGACCTCGAGCGTGAGGAAGTGCGTCGCGCACGATATGCAGGGGTCGTAGTTGCGGATCGTCTGCTCGCAGAGGAGCGTAAGCTCGTCGTCGCCGACGTCGAGCGAGCGCTCGACCACGCCGCGCAGGTCCTCCTCGATCGCGAGCTGGTTCTGGGACGTGGGCGGGACGATCTTCGCTTCGAGGATCGTCCCGGCGTCGTCGAGCTCGTAGCGGTGGTAGAGAATCCCCCGCGGTGCCTCGGTCACCCCGTGGCCGATCCCGGCCCGCGGCTCGACGGGGATCGACGGCGCGTCCGGCTCCTCGTACGCGGCGATCAGCCGGAGCGCCTCATCGGCTGCGTACACGAGCTCGACTGCGCGGATGACGATGCTCTTGAACGGGTTGCGCTCGGACGCTGTGAGCCCGCACGAAGCCGCAGCTTCCTTCGCGAGCGGTGAGAGCTGGTCGTAGCCGAGCGCGAACCGCGCGAGCGGCCCGCAGAGATAGGAGCCGCCTCCCACCCGGCGCGAGTGCAGCGCGTTCGAGCGGGCGACGTGCTCTTCCACGAAGTGCTGCTCGTACTCGGAGACGTCGATGTCGAGCCCTCCGGTGCTCACGATCCGCCCCCGATCGATCGGGTATCCGTCCGGATCGGCCAGCGCGACGAGCTCGTAGTCGCGTTCGTAGTCGGGGAACTCGAAGCCAGAGACGACGCTCACGGTCTCGAGTGCGATCTCGCGCGCCCGCTCGAGCTTCTCGACGAGAGGCTTCAACTCGCCCTTGCGAGGCGCGCGGTACCAACCGCCGACGCGAACGTTGATCGGATGCACTTCGCGTCCCCCGACGACCCTCATCACCTCGTTCCCGGTCTTCTTCAACTCGAGCGCCTTTGCGACGAGCTCCGGATCGACGCGGGCGAGCTCGATTGCACTCGCGTAGCCGAGGAAGTCGGGAGCATGGAGCATGTACACGTGCAGCGCGTGGCTCTCTATCCACTCGCCGCAGTAGAGGAGCCGGCGCAGCGCCGCCAGTTGCCCAACGACCTCGACGCCGCAGGCTTGCTCCATCGCCCGACAGGCACTCATCTGGTACGCGACGGGACAGATGCCACAGATTCGGGCCGTGATGTCGGGCGCCTCGGTGAAGGCCCGCCCGCGCAGAAACGCCTCGAAGAAGCGCGGCGGCTCGAAGATGTTGAGCTCGACGTCGGTAACGAGGCCGTTCTCGATCCGGACGCGCATCCCCCCCTCGCCCTCGACGCGTGCGAGGTAGTCGGTCTTGATCGTCTTCGTTCGACGCTCAGCCATCGCTGCGCACCTTGTCGAATTCTGCGACGTTGAAGGTTCGGTAGACGCGATCGACCTCGCCGTCCGTCATGCCGAGCACCTTCAGCCGCGCGGTCATCGAGACGGTGTTCGGCGTTTCCATCGGCCCGAAGCAGCCGTAACAGCCGCGGTTGAAGGAAGGGCAGATCGCGCCGCACCCGGCGTGGGTGACCGGGCCCAGGCACGGCGTTCCGTGCGCCACCACCACGCAGACCGTTCCGCGCCGCTTGCATTCGGTGCACACGCTCGTCGTCGGGATGTTGGGCCTGCGCCCGTGGAGGTAGGCAGTGATCACCTCGAGCAGCTGCCGCTTGTCAATCGGGCAGCCGTGCAGCTCGAAGTCGACCGGCACGTGCGCCGAGATCGGCGTCGAGGTCGAGAGCGTCGAGATGAACTCGGGCGAGGCGTAGACAGCAGAGACGAACTCCTGAACGTCGGCGAAGTTGCGAAGCGCCTGGATGCCCCCGGCGGTAGCGCAGGCGCCGATCGTGACGAGCCGCTTCGAGTCGCGCCGAATCTGGCGGATCCGCTCGGCGTCATGCGCGGTCGTCACCGAGCCCTCGACGAGCGAGAGGTCGTACGGGCCCGCCACGGTGGCGCTGCTCGCCTCCCGGAACTCGGCGATCTCGACCTCGCCGGCGAGCGCAAGGAGCTCGTCCTCGCAGTCGAGAAGCGAGAGCTGGCAGCCGTCACACGACGCGAATTTCCAGACGGCGAGCTTCGGCTTGCTCACAGCTCCCTCACCGCCATCAGCGGCGCCAGCCGGTCGTAGGAGTAGACCGGTCCATCGCGGCAGATCAGTGTCGGCCCGAGCTGGCAGTGGCCGCAGTGACCGAGACCGCACTTCATGTCCCGCTCCATCGAGAGGTGGATCCGTTCGGGTGCAACGCCGCGATCGAGGAGGGCCTGGACGGCGAAGTGCATCATGATCTCCGGCCCGACGATCAGCGCCGACACGGTGGTCGGATCGAATGTCGCACTGCCGATCAGCTTCGGAACGACGCCGACCTTGCCCCGCCAGCCGCCCTCGGCCGTGTCCACCGTGACGTCCACCTGGACGCCCTCGTGGTCACGCCAGCGCGCGAGCTCCTTCGTGTAGACGAGGTCGTCAGGCGTACGCGCGCCGTAGAGCAGAGCCACATCCCCGTAGTCGGAACGATGCTCGAGCAGATGCAGGAACGCGGCCCGCAGGGGAGCGAGCCCGATGCCACCCGCGACGACGACGACGTCGCCACCGATCGCCTCCGTCAGGGGCCACGCGTTCCCGAATGGCCCTCGGACGCCAAGCGTCGCACCGGCCTCCGAGGCGCAGATCGCACGTGTGACGTCTCCGACGGCGCGAACGGTGTGCACGAGACGCTCACCGACCGCCGGATACCGAGATCGGAACCTCGCCGATTCCGAACGCGTACAGCATCGTGAACTGGCCCGGCCGAGCGCGAACCGGATCGCCCGAGGTGGGCTCCAGCTCGAGCGTCCACGTGTCGTGCGTCTCGCGCTGCCGCGTGACGACGCGAAACGGGCGCGGAACCTCCGCCCCGGTGACAGGCTCAGGCGCGGCCGCTGCCATAGACGTCGAGGAGCCGGAGTCTCGTCCACTGGAGTCGCTCGATCAGGACACCCTGCGAATCGCGACATGAGCGCGTACCCGAGCTGAGGATCAGCGTCGCACTTGCCCCGCAGGCACGCGGCGTCGAACGACGTCGCCCGGACAGCCGAGAGCGCCCGCGCGTCGAAGTGCCAGCGATACGGCTCGAAGAGCCACGACCAGCCGATCACCTCGCCGGCTTCGAGCGTCTCGATCGTGATCGCGCCGCGGCTCGGGACGAACGTCTCGAGCGCCACGCTGCCGTGCCGGATGACGTAGAAGGTGTCCGCCGGGTCGCCCTGCCGGAAGAGCATCTGGTCGTCGTCGAAGTGCACGTTCGAGCCGCAGCCGGCGATCAGCTCGAACTGGGCGGGCTCGAGGCCCTTGAAGAGCGGAACCTCGTGCAGCAGTGTCTCAATGGTTTCCATTGCCACCTCCGTCGGTCGCTCGGATCGCGGTCAGCTCCTCGGTCACGTCGATCCCGACCGGGCACCACGTAATGCACCGCCCGCAACCCACGCAGCCGGAGGAATCAAACTGGTCGTGCCAAGTCCCGAACTTGTGGGTCAGCCACTGGCGATAGCGCGACCGCCCGGTCGGGCGGACGGCGCCGCCGTGGAGATAGGAGTGGTCGACCGAGAAGCAGGTGTCCCAGAGACGGACACGCTCGGTGCTCTCGCCTGCAAGCTCCGTGTGATCCTCGACACCCGTGCAGAAACAGGTCGGACAGACCATCGTGCAGTTGCCGCACGTGAGGCAGCGCTCGGCGACCTCGTCCCAGCGCGGGTGTTCGAGATTCCGCGCGAGCAGGTCCCGTAGGTCGCCCACCTCCAACTCGCGGCCCATCAAGCCGGCAGCCCGGTCGACCGCCGCACCTGCAGCGTCGAGATCGGCGGCTACCGACTCGCGGTGAGGCAGCACGGCCAGGATCTCAGCGCCGCGGTCGCTCCCAACCTCGACCAGGAAGCGGTGCTCGCCGTCCAGGATCTCGGTCAACGACAGGTCGTACCCGGCCTCCACCTTCGGGCCGGTGCCCATCGAGACGCAGAAGCATGTCCCGCCGGGCTCGAAGCAGTTCACCGCGACGACGAAGGCGTCTTCGCGCCGCGCGGCGTAGTCTCGTTCGACATAGCGGCCCTCGAGGAAGACGCGATCCTGGATCGCCATCGCGTGGAGCTCGCACGACCGCATGCCGACGAAGGCGAGCGGCGCCTCGTCGAGCGCCGGCTGTTCGACCTCGATCGAGTCTCCGCGACGCGAGGCGCGCCAGAGACGGACCCGCGGCGGGAAGAGAAATTGCTTCCAGGAGTGCGGGCCGACGGCGTAGCCGAAGCGGGCTTCGTCGTCCCGCCGCTCGAGGCGATAGCTCCCGGGCTGCTGGACGTCGGTGAAGCCGACCGGAAGGTCGTCGGCGGACGTGAGGTCGTCGTACACGATCGCGCCCTCGCGGACGGTCGGGCCGAGGACCCGAAAGCCGCGGGCGCCGAGCTCTCGGATGAGAACGTCGAGCGAACCCGGCTCGATCACGTATGACGGGCTCATCGGCTCGATCCCGAGCCTAGCTGCCACCGGTCCTCGATCCGCCCCGTCTTCCAGATCGTCACCGAGACCACCCAGCTGAGGAGGAACAGGCCGACGACTCCGTAGCCGAGAGTGCCGAGGTCGAGCCGTTCGAGCCAGGCCCAGAACGGCCCTTGGAGCGCGAGCCTGCCCGCGGCCACCTGCAGCAATTCGACGGTGCCGATCGCGGCTGCGACCGCGACCGAAAGCCCCGTGACGGTGAGGTTGTAGTAGACGCGGCGCACCGGGTTCCGAAAGGCCCAGCCGTAGGCATGCGTCATCACGATGCCGTCGGCCGTGTCGAGCAGGCTCATCCCGGCCGCAAACAGGAGGGGCAGCGAGAGCACGGCGAGGATCGGCACGTGATGCGTCGCGACGCCGGCGGCGAGCGCGAGCAGGCCGATCTCGGTGGCGGTGTCGAAGCCGAGCCCGAACAGGAGGCCAAGGGGGTACATGTGCCACGACTTCGAGACGAAGCCGAGCAGACGCCCGAGAAACAGCCGTCCGAGCAAGCCACGCTGAACGAGCCGCTCTTCGAGCTGCCCCTCGTCGTGGCCGCGCCGCAGCCCGCGGAAGATGCGGGCGATGTCGATCAGCACCACGAGGTTTGCGATCGCGATCAACCAGAGGAAGATGCCGGAGACTCCTGCGCCGATCGTGCCGCCGTACGCCTGGAACGTCGCGAGGTGCGAGTTCACGGCTCTTGCCGCGACCGCGAGCCCGGCCGCGAGCGAGAAGACGATCGTCGAATGGCCGAGCGAGAAGAAGAAGCCCGTGCTGAGCGGCCGCCGTCCTTCCTGAAGCAGTTTCCGTGTCGTGTTGTCGATCGCTGCGATGTGGTCGGCATCGAAGGCGTGTCTCAACCCGAACGAGTAGGCGAGCAGACCGAGGCCGGCGAGCGCCGGCTCGCGCGTCGCGTAATAGCCGAAGAGCCCCCAGCCGGCGACGTGCAGGCAGGCCACCGCTCCACCGAGCCCGCCGATACGAAGACGGTCATCCCGGCGAGAATGCCGTGACGAGCAAGCCTGCACGCCGCGACCGTATCCGACACAGCCGCATCGCACAGGTGGAAAACCCGCAGCCGTTTGCGGCGACGCCGCTTTGTCGCCACGCTGACGGCGTGCCGTCGAGGGAGCGTCGCCGTTTCACCGTCCGTGGCGTCGTCCAGGGCGTGGGTTTTCGTCCATTCGTCTACGGACTGGCGAACCGGCACCGACTGACGGGGTTCGTCCGCAACGAGGGCGAGGGAGTGCTGATCGAGGCAGAGGGGGAGACCCACGCGCTCGACGCGTTCTCGGACGCGCTGCTCGCCGACGCACCTCGGCTCGCCCGCGTCGACGGGGTTTCATCCCGCCCGGTCGGGGTCACCGGCAGGGCGGGATTTGCGATCGCCGCGAGCCGCACGGGCGGGGGAAGCGCCCTCATCCCGCCCGACGTCGCCACCTGCGACGACTGCCTGGGCGAACTCTTCGACCCGAGCGACCGCCGCTACCGCTATCCGTTCGTCAACTGCACGAACTGCGGGCCGCGGTTCACGATCGTCCGAGAGGTGCCGTACGACCGCGCATCGACGACGATGGCCGCGTTCCCGATGTGCGCGGAGTGCCGCTCGGAATACGCGGATCCTGCAGACCGCCGGTTCCACGCCGAAGCCACCTGCTGTCCGGCCTGCGGGCCCCAGCTCTCCATGCCCCTCGCCGAGGCGGTGTCGCTCCTCCGCGACGGAGCGGTGCTTGCGGTGAAGGGCATCGGCGGCTACCACCTCGCCTGCCTCGCCGGCGACGAACCCGCCGTCGCGCGCCTGCGCTCTCGCAAGGAGCGCGAAGAGAAGCCATTCGCCGTGATGACCGCGGCGCCCGAGTCGATCGCGTCGTGTACCGCCGAGGAGCTCGCGCTCCTCCGCTCGCCCGAGGCGCCGATCGTCCTGGTCCGACGACTGCCCGGAGCCGAGGTCGCGCCCTCCGTCGCCCCGGCCGGACCGTGGCTCGGGGTGATGCTTCCGTACTCGCCGCTCCACCATCTCCTCTGCACCGCCCTCGGCCGCGCACTCGTGCTGACGAGCGGCAACCGCTCCGATGAGCCGATCGCGTTCGATGACGACGACGCACGAAGGCGGCTCGTCGGAATCGCAGACGCCTTCCTGGCCCACGACCGTCCGATCCACCGTCGCTGCGAAGACTCCGTCGTTCGCGCCGCCTTTCCATTGCGGCGGTCGAGGGGCTACGCGCCGGCGGCGCTCCCTCTTCCCGTGGCGGCACCGTGTCCGATCGTCGCGGCAGGCGCCGAGTTGAAGGCAACGTTCTGTGTCGCGCGGGGCCGGGAAGCGTTCCTCTCGGCTCATCTCGGCGATCTCGACTCGGAGGCGGCCCACCGGGCATTCCACTCCGACCTCGAGCTCGTCCTGGGCATGCTCTCGATCGAGGTCGAGGTCGTCGCACACGACCTCCATCCCGAGTACCTCTCGACCAAGTGGGCCTTGGAGCAAGACGCGGAACTCATCGGGGTCCAGCACCACCACGCCCACGCCGCGGCCTGCCTCGCTGAGCACGGCGAGGAAGGGCCCGCACTCGCGCTGGTATTCGACGGGACGGGGTACGGGACGGATGGAACGCTCTGGGGTGGCGAGCTCCTGCGCTGCGACCTCGAGCAGTTCGAACGCCTCGCCCATCTGGACCCGGTCCCGCTCCCCGGCGGCGAAGCGGCGATCCGGGAACCGTGGCGGATGGCTGCGCTACACCTCGAGTTGGCTGGCCTTCCGGTGCCGTGGGAGCGCTGGCCGCTCGTTCGCGAGAGCCTGAAGCTCGAGCCGCCGCTCTCATCCGGAATGGGCCGCCTCTTCGACGCGGTGGCCGCCTTGCTCGGCGTCCGCGACGCAGTGAGCTACGAGGGACAGGCGGCGATCGAGCTCGAGCACCTCGCCGGCGACTGCGCTGCCGACCCCTATGACTGGCGCTTCGGCGCCGCAAATGAGCTCGTAAAGACGTGTAGCTTGGATGTCTCCGCGGGGCGCCCGAGAGCGGAGGTCGCGGCCGCATTCCACGAGACGATCGCCGCCGGCGCGACCGCCGCGTGCGTCGAGGCGGAGGAGCCGAAGACCGTCGTCCTCTCGGGTGGCACGTTCCAGAACCTGCGGCTGCTCTCGTCGACCGCGCGGCGCCTGGAAGCCGAGGGCTTCCGTGTGCTCACGCACCGCCTCGTGCCGCCGAACGACGGAGGCATAAGCTACGGGCAGGCCGCAGTTGCGGCGAGGAGGACTGCCACATGTGCCTAGGAATCCCCGCGCAGATCGTCGAGCTCGTCGATCCCGAGGCCGGGATCGCCAAGGCCGAGATCTCGAGCGTTCGCCGGAACGTCTCGGTGGCGCTCTGTCCCGAGGCGGAGGTCGGCGACTGGGTGCTCGTCCATGTCGGGTTCGCGCTCGCGAAGATCGACGAGGAGCAGGCCCGCGAGACGCTCCTGCTGCTCGAGCAGATGGGCGAGGCGTATGAGCAGGAGCTCAGCGAGATTCGCGCGAGCGCGTTGCCATGACACTCGACCACGATCGCTGCATCACCTGCGGCGACGTGGCCGTCGAGGTCACGGTGCTCGAGGTCCGCGGCCACACCGCGACGGTCGACGCAGGAGGCCGGCGTGAGGACGTCGGTGTCGAGCTCGTCGAGCCGGTGGCGCCAGGCGACATCCTCCTCTGTCATGCCGGGATCGCCCTGGAGAAGCTCGGCGCGGAATGAAGTATCTGGACGAGTTCCGGTCAGGCGAGCTTGCGCAAAAGCTTGCGCAGGAGATCGCCGGTCTCGTCGAGGCGGGCCGCGAGGTGAAGCTGATGGAGGTCTGCGGCGGTCATACGCACACGATCTACAAGCACGGGCTCGAGGATCTCACCCCGCCCGAGATCGACTTCGTGCACGGGCCCGGCTGCCCCGTCTGTGTGATCCCGATGGGACGGGTCGACGACGCCATTGCGCTGGCCGAGAGGCCCGAGGTGATCTTCACGACCTTCGGGGACATGATGCGCGTGCCCGGCGGGCGCGGGTCGCTGCTCGAGGCGAAGGCGCGCGGCGCCGACGTCCGGATGGTCTACTCGCCTCTCGACGCGCTCGAGCTCGCGCGCCACAACCCCGACCGCGAGATCGTCTTCTTCGCGATCGGATTCGAGACGACGGCGCCCGCGACCGCGCTCACGCTCCTGCGCGCCCGCGCCGAGCGCATCGCCAACTTCTCCGCGTTCTGCAACCACGTGACCATCGGCCCGCCGCTGCAGGCGATTCTCGACTCGCCGGGCGTGCGCCTCGACGGGTTCATCGCGCCCGGTCACGTCTCGACCGTCGTGGGCACCAGGCCGTACGACTTCATCGTCTCCGCCTACGACAAGCCGGTCGTCGTGACGGCGTTCGAGCCGCTCGACATCCTGCAGGCGGTCGTCATGCTCCTGCGCCAGCTCCGCGACGGACGCTGCGAGGTCGAAAACCAGTACACGCGTGTCGTGCGCCGCGACGGGAACCCGCGTGCGCTCGCGGTGCTCGAGGAGACGATGGAGCTGCGTGACACCTTCGAGTGGCGCGGGCTCGGCTGGATCGAGTGGAGCGCGATGCGACTGCGTCCCGACTTCGCGGAGTGGGACGCCGAGGCGCGGTTCGAGCTGCCCGGACGGCGAGTCGAGGATCCGAAGGCGTGCCAGTGCGGCGAGGTGCTGACCGGTGCGATCAAGCCGTGGGAGTGCAAGGTGTTCGGCACGGCTTGCACGCCCGAGCGACCGATCGGCACCTGCATGGTCTCGAGCGAGGGGGCTTGCGCGGCGTACTACAACTACGGGCGCGTCCTTCGCGATCGCGAGCACGTCCCGGCGTGAGCCGCCGGAGATCGAAGCTCCGCGACGAGCTCGTCACACTCGCGCACGGTTCGGGCGGGAAGGCGACCCGCGACCTCGTCGAAGGGCTCTTCCTCGAGGAGCTCGGCAATCCACTCCTCGACCCGCTCGGCGACGCTGCGCTGATCGAACTGGACGGTGTTCGCCTCGCGTTCACGACCGACTCCTATGTCGTCAAGCCACTCTTCTTTCCCGGCGGCGACATCGGCGCGCTTGCCGTCAACGGAACGATCAACGATCTCGCCGTCTCGGGTGCCCGCCCTCTCGCGCTCTCGGCCGGCTTCGTCGTCGAAGAGGGGTTCCCGGTCGCCGACCTGCGCCGCATCGCAGCGTCGATGGGCGCGGCGGCCGAGCGGGCAGGCGTCGCGATCGCCACCGGCGACACGAAGGTGGTCGAGCGTGGCAAGGGAGACGGCGTGTACGTCACGACGGCCGGCATCGGCCTCGTCTCCGCCGACGTCGTTCTCGGGCCGGAGCGCGTCCGTCCCGGCGATCGCGTGCTCGTGTCGGGGACGCTCGGCGACCACGGGATGGCGGTCATGATCGCCCGCGGCGAGCTCGCTCTCGAGACCGATCTCGAGAGCGACTCGGCACCGGTTCACGAGCTCGCGGCCGATCTCCTCGGTCTCGGTGCAGCCCTGCGCTGGATGCGCGACCCGACTCGCGGCGGCGTCGCAACGGCCGTCAACGAGCTCGCGCTGCAGGCGGGCGTGGCGATCGTGCTCGAGGAGACTGCGCTGCCCCTGCGCCCCGCGGTCGTCGGAGCCTGCGAGATCCTCGGCATCGACCCGCTCTACGTCGCGAACGAAGGAAAGCTGATTGCGGTCGTCGCCGCAGAGGCGGCAGACGAAGCCCTCGCGCTCCTACGTGCAGCACCCGCTCGGAGCCGAGGCCGCGATCGTGGGCGCGGTGCGGGAGGAACCCGGAGGTTTCGTTCTCCTCGAAACGGCACTCGGCGGGAGCCGCATCGTCGACATGCTGGTCGGCGACCCGCTGCCGAGGATCTGCTGAGGCGCTACGCAGAGGCTGCGAGCTCGGCATGCACGGGCAGGAGCCCAAGTGCGTCGGCTGCGTCCCGGAAGACGTCGCGCCCCGGGAGCGAGTACGAGGCGTTGAAGTCGACCGCGCCGTTGAGCTCGACGACCGAATAGCCGTCACCCGCCGGCAGGAGGTCGATGCCGACGAGGTCGGCCCCGATCGCGGCTGCGGCGGCGATGCCGAGCGCACAGGCGGCCTCGCTCGGCCGAGCCCGGCGAGTCGTTCCGCCGAGGCTGATATTCGTCCTCCATTCGCCTTCGGCGGCGATGCGGCGGATGGCGCCGATCACCACGCCGCCGGCGACGACGAGCCGGAGGTCGTGCCCGGCGGGCGGGATCATCTCCTGGACCAGCGCTCCGCGCCGTTGGCACCACGGCCGCTCGCGGATCTCCTCGAGACAGCGGTGGAGCGCTTCCTCGGTGTCGCACCGGAAGATGTCGACGCCCCAGCTCCCGTGGCGTGGCTTGATGACCAGCGGCGGTTCGATGTCCGGAAGCTCACCGCCCGGCCGCAGATACTCGGTCCGCGGGTGAGGAATTCCGGCTCGGGCAAGCAGGCGGGCGGTGAGCAGCTTGTCGTGAGCCGCGGCAAGGGTCGGCGCCGGGTTGAGGACGTGGAAGCCGCGCCGCTCGAGCCAGAGCAGCTCGAGGAGGCCGGGCTCCACACCGTCGACGGTCGAGAGAATGTCGAGTCGGCCGAGCACGACGTCACCCGGTCGAAGCAACCCACCGAGCTCGTTCGGGCCGACGAGCGCCGCATCGATTCCGAGTGCGCGCCAGGCGGCAACGATGTCGATGTTCGTGTCGCTTCCCCTGGTGCCGCGAAGCGCAACCCGTGTGGTGGTAGGCACTGCGAGCCGGGTGCGTCTTCTCGGAGTGCGACGGCCGGCCAGCCGCGGCCGGGTGACCGGCTCGAGCAGGAGCAGCGCCATGAGCGCCGACCGCGCGGGCAGCCGGGTGGTGTCGATCCGCTCATCCGACGCATGCGAGCCCTCGCCGATCGGGCCGAGCCCGTCGAGCGTCGCCGTGAAAAGGCTGGTCGTGTTCGCGTCCGAGCCACCGCCCACGAGCCCGGCGTCATCGATCGACAGGCCCAGCTCGTGACCGAGTCGCTTGGCAGTCGCAAGCAGCGCCCGGTTGCGCGGGAGCGGCTCCATGGGGGGCCGGCCAAATCCTCCCTCGACCTCGATCGAGGCGCCCTCGAGGACCGGCTGCAGGCCTCTGATCTCCCGCTCGAGCCGGTGCGCCGCAGCCTCGGTCGGCGCGCGCGCGTCGACGATCGCGCTCGCCCCGGCCGCGACGACGTTGGGATGGAGCCCCCCGTCGATTGTGCCGACGTTCACGGTGACGCCCTGGGCCGGGTCGTTCAGAGCGAACAGCCGCTGCACCTGGTGGGAGAGCTCGAGGATCGCGCTGACTCCGCGCTCGAAGTCCGCGCCAGCATGTGAGCTTCGACCGCGGACGGTCACGGTGAAACGGCCCAGGCCCTTGCGCGCGATCTTCAGCTTCCCGCCCGCGCCCTCGCCCGACTCGAGCACGAACGCTCTCTCGGCGCCCTGGGCGAGCAGAGCGATGAAGCGGGTCGAGTCGATGCTGCCGATCTCTTCATCGGTGTTCACGAACACGACCGGTGTCACCGACGGCTGCAACTCGAGCTCGCGCAGTGCACGGAGCGCGAACACGATCTCGACCAGTCCGCCTTTCATGTCGGCCACGCCCGGCCCGAAGAGCAACCCGTCCTCCCCGCGGATCGGCATCTCGGCAATCGTTCCGATGGGCCACACCGTGTCCATGTGCCCGATCAAGAGCTGGCGCGCACCGTTGTGGAGCCGCTGCTTCGGTCGCGCGTACAGGTGATCTCCGACCCCAACGCCGTGGACGGGCCGAACCAGATAGTCGATCCGGTCGAGCTCGGCGGCGAGGATGCCGAACGGCCCGCGCTGGCTATGGGGATCGAGCGACGGCGATTCGGCTCCTGCGAGTCGCTCCACCAGCTCGACGAGCTCCCGATCGTGGTCGCTCATCCAGCCGAGAATCAGCTGCGAGACGGACGGTGCCATCGCGCTACAACCGGAAATCGGCGGGATACGGAAACGAGAGGCTGTCGCGCACGACGGCGAACCGCCCGGGAGCGAGATACGCGAGCAAGCCGAGCCGGTGCACGAGATCCGCATCGTCGACCTCGGGCCCGCGCAACGCGTCACGGGTCGCAGCCGCAGCCGCCACCCGCCCGACGATCAGGCTGTTCGGCCCGAAGCCGTCGACGATCCGCTCGAGGTCGCACTCGAGATACAGGAAGCAGCCCGCGACGAGCCGCCCGTCCACCACCCGCGCCGGAACGGACGGCACGGCGGCGAGCGTCGGCTTCACATCCCCTTCGAACCGACTGCCCGCTGCCAGGCTCGACTCCATGATCTGTTCGGGCCTGGGAAAGCTCACCGTGAACTGACGGTGCTCGACCACGTTCCTGTAGGTCGCGTGCCGGGGACTGCAGACGAAGCAGTAGAAGCCCTCCCAGCCGAGCGGCATCGCCATGTGCTTGGGAGCGAAGTCGTAGCCGTCGGCCTCCTTCGTCCCGACCAACACGAGCGGCGCGACGGCGAACACCCGCTCCCAGATCGCCGACCCGACGGCCAGCTCGACCAGCTCGTCCCGCAATTCGACCGGTGCTTGCGTGTCACCCATGCATGCAGCGTGCCACGGAGCCCCTGTCCTCACATCGGGGCACCCACCGACGCGAGTTGCGGGCAATTCCTCATGGCGGCTCCGAGCCGGGCCGGGCTGACGGATTCCTGCGTCTTCGAAGGCGCCATCGATCATCGGCGCGGTACGGGAGGTTTCGTTCTCCTCGAAACCGCGCTCGGCGGCGGCCGCATCGTCGACATGCTCGTCGGCGACCCACTGCCGCGGATCTGCTGAGCGAGCGCCTTCCTGCGTGCTAAACGTCCGCGCGGCCGGCGAACGGGGGCTCAGGCGCCGGGGAACGCACATTCACCCGCGCATCGACGGTCACCGCCCCGCGTTCGAGGACCATGACGGGGTTGCAGTCCATCTCGGCGATCGCCGGCTGGTCGACGGCCATCGCCGAGACACGGAGGATCACGTCCTCGAGCGCTTTCACGTCCTTCTTCGACGCACCTCGGAACCCGTCCAGGAGAGGGAATGTCACGAGTGCCCGTGGCATTTCCTGGGCGTCGACATCGGTCAGCGGCGCCATCCGAACCGCCACATCGCGCGTCAACTCGACCGTTACTCCCCCCGTGCCACACGCGACGATCGGACCGAAGTCCGCGTCGACGGCCATCCCGACGAACACTTCCACGCCGTCCTCCACCATCTCCTGCACGATGAATCCCTCGAGCGGCTCGGACAGCCCTCGGATGTGCTCCGTCATCGCGACCACGGCCTGGGCGACCTCGGTCGCCTGGAGGCCGAGCTGGACTGCCCCCACGTCGGTCTTGTGCAGCGGCCCGACTGCCTTGAGCGCCACGGGGCCGTGCATCGAGGCGGCGGCGGCGGCGCCCTCGTCCGGCGTCGAGATTCGAAGTTGACGGGCCATGGACAGCCCGTAGCAGGCGAAGAGCGAGGCGACCTCGTCGGGCTCCAGCCAGCCGTCTCCGCGCGCCAGTGCCCGCGAGATGACCGCAGCCGCCTCGTCGGAGCGAATCCCCGGAATCTTGGGAACGACCCCTGCCGGCTTCTCGCGCCACGCGCCGTGCTGCCACGCGTGGGCGAGCGCGATCGCGGCCTGCTCCGGGAACGCGAACGAGGGGATCCGCACCCCGGGAGCCGACAATGCGGCAGGGAGACCGCGGGCCGACATGAAGCAGGTGAGCACGGGAATCCGGCGCTCCAACGAGCCGATCGCGTCGACCATCTTGGCGGCGAGCACCGGCGCGTCGTCCTCGAGCGGAGGAATGTAGAGCACGATCAGCGCGTCGACCGCGGCGTCGGCCGCAACAGCCTTGATCGCTCGGCCGTAGTCGTCGCCGGTGGCAGAGGCGATCATGTCGACGGGATTTGCGACACCCGCCGCGGGCGGGAGAAACGACCTCAACTCGGCAACGGTCTCGGCTGAGAACTCGGGCACGTTGAGCCCCCGGGCCTCGCATGTATCCGCGCACTGGATCCCGAGGCCCCCGGCGTTGGTGACGATCGCGACGTTCGGACCCTTCGGGATCGGTTGATTCGCAAGCAGCACCGCCACGTCGAACATCTCCTCGAGCGTGTCTGTGCGAACCACCCCGACCTGCCGCAGCAGTGCATCGACCGTGCGGTCGGACGCTGCGACGAGCGCCCCGGTGTGTGAGGTCGCAGCCCGCTGTCCGGCGGTGCTCCTGCCGCTCTTCACCGCCACGACTGGCTTACTGCGGCCAACCCTCCTGACGATGCTCGCGAATCGCTGTGGGTTTCCGAACGACTCGAGGTACAGAAGCACGACGTCCGTGCGAGGGTCCTCCTCCCAGTAACAGAGAAGGTCGTTCGGAGAGACGTCGGCCTTGTTGCCGATCGAGACAAACGAAGAAAAGCCGAGCGAGAGAGCAGTCGCCATGTTGATGACGGCGAGCCCGAGCGCGCCCGACTGCGACATGAACGCAACCCGGCCCTCGGGCGGGTAGGCCTGGGCGAACGTGCCGTTCATCCTGACCTCGGGATCGGTGTTGATGACTCCCATGCAGTTCGGGCCTATCAGCCGCATCCCGGTCGCGCGGCACTCCTCGAGCAGTTCCGCCTGGCGCCGGCGGCCCTCCTCGCCGGTCTCGCCAAAGCCGGCAGAGATCACGACGAGCGCGCGCACCTGCTTCTCGGCGCATTCCTTCACGACCTCCAGAACCAGATCAGCAGGAACCGCGACGAACGCGAGGTCAACGGGCCCGTCGATGTCCTTGACACTCGGGAACGCGCGGACGCCCTGAACCGACGCGCGTTTCGGGTTCACCGGATACACGACGCCGGCGAACGGCTGACCGAGCAGGTTCTTCAGCAGCCGGCCGCCGATGCTCGTCGGATCACGCGAGGCGCCGATCACCGCAACCGAGCGCGCCTCCAGAACAGCGCGAGCGGCGTTCGCGCCCGCGATCCGCAGCCGCTCCTCGTAGTGCCCGGCCGTCTCGTCTGTGACCTCGGTCGGAAACTCGATCTCGACGGTGCCCGGCCTGGTGCGAACCGAAACAGGAAACCCGGTCTGTCGAAAGACGTCGATCATCCGGTGGTTCTCGGGCAACACTTGGGCGCGGAAGAACTGGATGCCGTTCGCGTTCGCCGCCTGGGCGAGATGGGCGATGAGGATCGACGCGAGCCCCTGGCCCTGCAACTCGTCGGTGACGCTGAGTGCGATCTCCGCGCGCTGGCCGGTCTCACGGATGTACTGCGCGCCCCCGATGACTCTCTGCCGGTCACCGCCGGTAAACGCGAGCAGCGTCAGGTGGTCGACATAGTCGATCCGAACGGCGTTCTCCGCCTGCGCGCCGACATCGACGACCAACCCGGCGAAACGGAGCCTGCGCGACTCGTCCGAAAGTCCGATGAAGTAGTCCTCGAGGGGCTCGAGATCGTCGGGCCTCGCTGGACGGATGTGGACCGTGCTCCCGTCGCGCAACACGACATCGGTCTCTAGATGCTCCGGATATCCGTTCACGGCGCCATCCTATGGTCGTATTGACCGAGGAGCGCGCACGCGGCCCGGGTCACCCTCGAGCGCGAGTCGCTCCTGACCACGGGTAGCTTTCTGCGCATGAGCGTCATCGTCCAGAAGTACGGCGGAACGTCGGTCGGCGAGCCGGAGAAGATCAAGCGCGTTGCACAGCGTGTTGTCGAGACAGCGGCTGGAGGCAACGAGGTGTGCGTCGTGGTCTCGGCGATGGGACACACGACCGACGAGCTGATCGAGCTCGCCAAGCAGATCTCCGGCGATCCGCATCCGCGGGAGATGGACATGCTCCTCACCGCCGGCGAGCGGATCTCGATGGCGCTCCTCTCGATGGCGATCAACGACCTCGGCCGGGAGGCAGTCTCGTTCACCGGCTCCCAGGCGGGGATCGTCACCGACACGAGCCACGGCAAGGCGCGCATCGTCGAGATCCGGGCCACGCGGGTGCGGGAAGCGCTCGACGAAGGGAAGATCGTGATCGTCGCGGGCTTTCAAGGCGTCTCCACCACCCTCGACGTGACGACGCTCGGACGTGGCGGCTCCGACACGACAGCAGTTGCGCTCGCCGCCGCACTCGAGGCAGAGGTATGCGAGATCTACACCGACGTAACGGGCGTCTTCACGGCCGACCCACGGATCGTGAGCAGCGCGCGCAAGGTCGGTCGAGTCACCTTTGAGGAGATGCTCGAGCTCGCAGCGTGCGGGGCGCGCGTTCTCGCCCTTCGCTCCGTCGAGTACGCTCGTACCCACGACGTCAAGATCCACGTCCGTTCGTCCTTTTCGCCGGAAGAGGGGACATGGATCGTCAAGGAGGAGGACATGCTCGAACAGGCGATCATCTCGGGAATTGCTCACGACACCGGCGAGGCGAAAGTGACGATTCGCGCCGTGCCGGATCAGGTCGGCGTGGCCGCCCGAACCTTCCGCGCCCTGGCAGATGCCGAGATCAACATCGACATGATCGTCCAGAACACGTCCGTCGCAGGCCTCGCCGATATCTCCTTCACGCTCCCCGAGAACGAGCTGCAGCGCGCCGAGCCGGTGCTCGAGAAGTTCGCCCGTGAGATCGGAGCCGGCGGGTTCACCTGCGAGCCGGACATCGCGAAGGTCTCCGTGATCGGCGCCGGGATGAAGAGCCACCCGGGAGTCGCAGCCGACATCTTCGAGGCGCTCGCGGACGCAGGGATCAACATCGAGATCATCTCAACCTCGTCGATCCGCGTCTCCTGCGTCGTGCCTCGGAAGGACGCGGAGCGAGCCGTCAACGTGCTCCACGAGCGCTTGAAGCTCTCGGACGTCTTCTACGACGTCGACGAGAGCACCGCTGCCTAGCGTTCCGCTACATCGATTCGGTGTCGATCGGGTGCGCCTCTTGGGCGCGGTCGTGGACGTCGTGGCCCGGGTGGGCGTCCGAGCGCCAGAGCGGGAGGTTGCCGGTTCGGATCAGCTCTGCCATGTCGTTCGACTCGGCGCGGTAGACCCTGCCGTCTGCGAACTCGATCACCGGATAGCGCCGCTGCCCTGAGAGCCGCTCGAGGTCATCGCGCTTGCCCCTCCTGACCGGGCCGCGAACGATCTCGTACTCGATGCCGGCGGCGTCGAGCTCGCGCTGGACGCGCCAGCACGGGTGAGACCCGAACTTGGCCCACACGTTACGGCACCTGTGCAACTTGACGTTCATCGAGCCTCCCAGCCGTCGTTTCGGACAACTCTACGAGACTCTCCGGCCGGAACGGTGGGACTACTCGCTCGGCGCTGAAGGTTCAGGCGGCGCGGACGGCGCGGGGGAAGGCTCCACTGGTGCGCCGAGATCCCCGGCGACGCGCAGAAACTCGTCGCGCTCGATCTTGCCCTCCGCGTAGCGCATGCGCACGACCTCGAGCGCACCGTCGACCGGCGGGCCGACCATGGCGGGCTGCATCGCGAGCTGTGTCCCACCGCGTCGCGATGTCACCTGGAGCACCACCCAGACGATGAGGGCGACCACGAGGGCAAGCACGAGGAACATCACGAGCCAGCTGAAGGAGTGGTCGGCGTGGCGGTGGCCGTGCTCGACCACGAAGGGATGGTTCATCATCGGGCCGATGCCGCCGTCGCGAGGATTCATGACGCTGAGTGTAAGGCGCTCGCGAACGACCGGGCGCCGTCGGGCGCCGGTTTTAGGGACTTCTTAGGTGGCGACAATTCCGGCTGTCGGCACGCGTGTGCCGGAGCCGCCGAGCGCAACGCTCGCGGTCGCCGTGAAGAGGTGGTAGAGAACGAGCATCTGGATCACCGCGAGGCATTCCGACCGGTGCAGGTCGGTGCCGCTCGTGAATTCGCCGAGCCGCTCGGTTCGGAGGTGACTCGCGAAATGCAGTCGGTCCCAGACGGTCGCCTCGATCTCGGCGCCGATCTCCGGGTCGAGGTTCCCCGGGATGAACAGGTGCACCTCGCCCTCGCGTTCCATGAGCTTGATGCCGTCCCGTCCGTGACTCCCGTCGATCACCCCGCTCAGGTCGGGATGCTGGAGCGACGAGCGCAGGATGAGCTCCGCGTCGAGATGCTCCTGGTCGGCTGTGCCCGGCAGGAACGAGACGACGATGTCGGCGAACTGCTGCTGGGGTCTGATGAACGCTTCCGAGTCGGGTTCGCGCCGGTCGAGCTCCGAGAGGACCTGGTCGGTCGTGTACCCGCGACGCGAGCAGTCGCGCTGGACCTTCCACTTGCGGCGTAGCTCCTCGGGAGGATTGAGGTACACGCGCACGTCGTAGAGACACCGTAGGTCTTCGGTGTAGTAACCGAGCAGGCCCTCGACAACGGCGAACTGGTTCGGCTCGACGAGCAGGAGCGGCCCGAACGTGCCGTCCGTGTGCTGGTAGACGGGCTTGAGGAACCGCTCCCCGGCCTGGAGATGCCCCAGATGCTGGGCCATGATGTCCATGTAGTTGCAGTCCGGGTGCAGCGGTGTGATGTTGCGCTCCGCGCGCTGCTTGCGGTCGTAGCAGTGGTAGTCGTCGGTGCAGACGTGCGTGACGTTCTCCTCGCCGAGCACGCGGACGAGCCCGCGGGTGAGGGTCGTCTTGCCGGCCGCCGAGTCACCGACGACGCCGAGAATGATCGGGCGTGCCATTACGCCGCTGCCTGAGTGGGCTCGTCGTCCTCGGGCTCGCGATCCTCCGCGAACACGCTGCTCTTGAGAATGTCGTCGGGCGTGATGGTCATGAGATCCTCGCGCGAAATCATGCCTGTTCCCCCAGCAAAAAGTCGGTTTGCCTGTCGCAGGCGGGCGCGGTCGATCGAATTTCGGACACTGCGACCATGCGCGAAGCGCGGGCGCGTTACACGCCGCTCCAGGTAGGAACGGAACGCTTCCTCGGCGCCGGGGCCGAAACGGTAGTTCTGCTGCTCGAGCATGAGATGCGCGATCGCCATCAGCTCGTCCACGTCGTAGTCGGGGAAGTCGATGTGGTGGGCGACACGCGAGCTGAGACCGGGATTGGAGCGGAAGAAGTCGTCCATCCTGTCCTTGTAGCCCGCGAAGATCACGACGAGGTTTTCCCGCTCCGCCTCCATCACCTGCAGCAGGATCTCGATCGCCTCCTGCCCGTAGTCGCGCTCGTTCTCGGGCCGAAAGAGGTAGTACGCCTCGTCGATGAAGAGGACACCGCCGTAGGCCCGGCGGAGCACCTCCTTCGTCTTCGGGGCGGTGTGGCCGACGTACTGGCCGACGAGGTCGTCGCGCGTGCACGCCACGACCTGCGGCTTCTCGATATACCCGAGCCGATGGAGGACCTCCGCCATCTTCATCGCGACCGTCGTCTTGCCCGTTCCCGGATTGCCGGTGAACGACATGTGCAGCGACGGGCGCTCCGACGCCAGGCCGACCTCGAGTCGAAGCTTGTCGATCAGAAGGAGCGCCGCGATCTCGCGAATGCGCTGCTTGACGGGGGCGAGCGCGATCAGCTCGCGGTCGAGCTGGTCGAGCACCTCGATCACGTGGGTCTCGGCGAGTGCCGCGCCGAGATCGGCCACCTCCTTCACCGGCGCCGGGACATCCACAGCCGTCTCGCCAGGCGCGGCCACCGGTGGCTCAGGGTGCTCCTGAGCCACCGGGGCGTTGCCTGCGTTGGCGAATGGGACGCGGCTCACTCGGTGACCGAGCCTCCGTTGTCGTTGCCGCGGATCGGCATGTTGCCAACGCCGACCGAGCCCACGGCCTCTTTGAGGTGCACGAGCCGGTAGCGCATGACCCGGTCTCGGTCCTCCGTCCGTTCGAGCTGGAATCCGTGCTCGACCGGAGGCCGGTTGACGATGAAGCTGAGCGCCGAGGTCTGGCGCCCACGGGTCGCGTCGTACGCGATCACCTTGATGTAGGCCTCCGGGAAGGCCTCCCGGCAGGCGCGCACCTCCCGCAGGACCACGTCCGACTGGTCGGTGGTGAGGTCGAAGCGGGGCAGGCCCCACATCTCCCAGTAGATGTTCCGCGGGTGCGGATCGTCCGTGTATTCGATGGAGAGCGACCAGCCGTGCGAGATGGCATACCGGATCTGAGCGTCGATCTGCTCGTCCGTCAGGTCTTCCAGGAACGAGAACGTGCCTTGAGTGATTTTCATCGCAAGCTCCTAGTAGCCGATGGACGGCATCGCGAGGACGTCGGGCATGTCGGTCGATTCGTAGTTGAACGTGATGTCCTTCCAGACCTGCAGCGCCGCGTCCAGCTCGGGGCAGCCCTTGGCGGCCTTCTCGAGGATGTCCGGGCCCTCCTGGTAGTAGTCCCGGCCTTCGTTCCGGGCCTGGATCATCGCCTCGACCGCGACACGGTTGGCCGTGGCGCCTGCGCGGATGCCCATCGGGTGACCGATGGTGCCGCCGCCGAACTGCAGGATCACGTCCTCACCGAGGTGATGCAGGAGCTGGTGCATCTGCCCCGCGTGGATGCCACCCGAGGCGACCGGCATGACGCCGGGCATCGAGGCCCATTCCTGGTCGAAGAAGATGCCGTGCTCCGGGTTCTCCGGGATGAAATCGTCCCGTAGCGTGTCGTAGAAGCCCGCCGTCGTGGCCGGATCCCCTTCGAGCTTGCCGACGACCGTGCCGGCGTGAATGTGGTCGACACCCATCAGGCGACACCACTTGGCGATCACGCGGAAGCTGACGCCGTGGGTCTTCTGGCGCGTGTACGTGCCGTGACCGGCGCGATGGAGGTGCAGGAGCATCCCGTTCGCGCGGGCCCACTTGGCCATCGACTGCATCGCTGTGTAGCCGATCGTCAGGTCGATCATGATGATGATCGAGCCGATCTCCTTGGCGAACTCGGCCCGCTCGTACATGGCTTCCATGTCTCCGGCCGTGACGTTCATGTAGTGGCCCTTGACCTCACCCGAGCCGGCCTGGGCCTTCTGGACGCCTTCGATCGCGTGGAGGTAGCGATCGCGCCAGCGCATGAACGGCTGGGAGTTGATGTTCTCGTCGTCCTTCGTGAAGTCGAGGCCACCGACGAGCGCCTCGTACACGATGCGGCCGTAGTTCTTGGCCGAGAGCCCGAGCTTCGGCTTGACGGTCGCGCCGAGGAGCGGGCGGCCGAACTTGTCGAGGTACTCGCGCTCCATGACGATCCCGTGCGGAGGGCCGTGGAAGGTCTTCACGTAATGCGGGGGGATCCGCATGTCCTCGAGGCGCAGTGCCTTGAGCGGTTTGAACCCGAAGACGTTGCCGATGATCGACGAGCTCAGGTTCGCAATCGAGCCCTCCTCGAACAGGTCGATGTCGTAGGCGATGCGTGCGATGTACTGGTTGTCGACGCCGGGTACCGGCTCGACGCTGTAGGCCTTGGCCTGGTAGTGCTTGTGGTCGGTCAGGCGATCCGTCCAAACCACTGTCCAGGTCGCCGTGGACGACTCGCCGGCGACCGCGGCGGCCGCCTCGATCGCGTCGACTCCGACCTGCGGCGAGATGCGAAAGGCGGCGAGGATGTCTGTGTCCTTCGGAACGTAGTCCGCGTCGTAGTACCCCATTTCGGCATACGGCGTGACGCCGGAGTCCCAGCGCCTCTTGTTCTCCAGGCTGGTTCCGTCAGTCGATGATGCGCTCATAGATTCTTGTCTCCCGGTCGTTCTGGTGGGCACGTGCAGGCTAAGCCACCGACAAATAGATTGCAAATAAGAGTTTTGGTGTTTCATATAGCTTTTGGATAATCCTTTCGGTGGCGGCCGAGATCTCGTTAGAGTGAGGCCTCGTGGCCGCGCTCTACCGCAAGTACCGTCCGCAGACCTTCGAGGACGTCGTCGGGCAGGAAGCGGTGGTACGCACGCTTTCGAACGCGATCACGTCGGGGAAGGTGCGTCAGGCGTACCTCTTCGCCGGCCCGCGCGGCACCGGCAAAACGTCCCTTGCGCGCATCCTCGCGAAAGCGGTCAACTGCGCTCAGGGGCCCACGCCGACTCCCGACAACTCCTGCCACGCGTGCGTCGCGATCTCGAACGGGACGTCGCTCGACGTGATCGAGATGGACGCGGCGTCGCAGCGGGGGATCGACGATATTCGCGAGATCCGCGACCGCGTCGTCCTCCAGCCCGTCGAGGGCGGGTCGAAGGTCTACATCCTCGACGAGGCACACCAGCTCACCGACGCCGCCTGGAACGCGCTCCTGAAGCTCATCGAGGAGCCGCCGCCCCACCTCCTCTTCGTGTTCTGCACGACCGAGCTCCAGAAGGTGCTGCCGACCGTGCGCTCGCGCTGCCAGACGTTCGTGTTCCAGCGGCCTCGGCTGCCGGACCTGCTCAAGCTGCTGCGCCGCGTCGCAGACGGCGAAGAGATGGACGTTCCCGACGCCGCGCTCGCGCTCGTCGCGCGGTCGGCACGCGGCTCGTTCCGTGACGCAGTCTCGACGCTCGACCAGCTCTCGGCGGCGACCGGAGGCCGGATCTCGGTCCAGGACGTCCTTCAGCTGCTCGGCGCGGTCGAGGAAGAGGTGCTGTTCCGCCTCTGCGACCTCGTCGTCGAGGGAAACTCGGCCGGTGCGCTCGTCTTCCTCGAGGAGCTCTCCGAGCAGGGCCAGGACCTCGGACGGCTCGTTATCGACCTGCTCGAGCACCTCCGCGCACTGATGCTCGTCCAGCACACCGCCGAGGTGCCCGACTCGCTGCCGGTGACCGAAGAGACCCGCGGCCGGCTGCGCGAGCAGGCAAACCAGCTCGGGCCCGCCACCGTGCTGCGGTTGATCGACCTGCTGCATGTTGCCGTCGACGACATGAGGCAAGGGGCCGATCCGCGCCTGCCGCTCGAGCTCGCGCTCGTGAAGGTGACCCGCCCGGGCGCCGATCTCTCCCGCGAGTCGCTCGCCTTCCGCCTCGACCGGCTCGAACAGGGCCACGTTCCCGCGACGCGCCCGCTCGCAGGGGAGAGCCAGCCGGTATTGAGCTCGGCCGAAGTGCCACAGGAGGACGTGCCTGCGCCCGAGGCGCCATCACTCGAGCTCGGGCAGCTTCAGGAGGCCTGGCGGCGGACGATTCTGCCCGCGGTCGAGGAGCGGTCGATCCCGACGGCGATGCTCCTCCACGAAGCGCATCCCGCCGTGCTCGAAGCCGACGTCCTCACGCTCGAGTTCCCGGCCTCAGCCGGGTTCCTCCGCACCCAGGCGGAGGAACCGAAGAATTCGAAGCTCCTCGAGGAGACTCTGTACGCAGTGACCGGCCGGCACCTCACCCTGGCCTTCGCAGTCGGGCCCGATCGCGCCCCAGCGGCCCACGAGCACGAGCACCCGGCGACGGAGGAAGAGATCGTGGAGCTGATGAAGAGCACGTTCGACGCCCGCGAAGTCGACGCGTAGCTCGGTGTTCAGCCCGTCGGTCGAGAACCTCGTCGCGCAGCTGACCCGCCTGCCCGGAATCGGCCAGCGCACCGCACAGCGACTCGCGTTTCACATCCTCCAGCGCGGCAGCGAGGAGGCGCTCGCGCTCTCCTCTGCCATCGTCGAGGTCAAGGAGCGCGTCCGCTTCTGCAATGAGTGCGGCAACCTGACCGAGGATGAGACCTGCGCGATTTGCCAAGACCCACGACGCGATCGAACCACCATCTGCGTCGTCGAGCAGCCGGTCGACGTCGTCTCGCTCGAGCGGACGAACGAGTATCGCGGCCTCTACCACGTGCTCGGCGGCGCGCTCAGCCCGATCGACGGCGTCGAGCCGGGCGACCTGCGGATCGACGAGCTCCTGAGCCGCGTCGAGCGGGACGGCGTGCAAGAAGTCGTGCTCGCGACGAACCCGACGATGACCGGCGAGGCGACTGCCGCGTTCCTCGCGGGCCGCCTGCGCGACCGCGTTCGGGTGACGCGACTCGCGAGCGGATTGCCTGTCGGCGGCGACCTCGAGTACGCCGACGAGGTGACCCTCGGCCGCGCGCTCTCGGGTCGGCGAGAGATGCCCTAGCCTCAGGCGACAGGCACGCTGGCGCAGGGCAGCGTATTGGGGTTCGGGCGGGGTGGCGACTCTCGCCGGGCTGGCGTTGGAACCGTCAATTTGGGCGGATTGTGGCTCGCCGCCGTTGGCTCGCGGTCAAACACCGCCGGGCGGTGACGATCCACTTCCCACGCCGAGTGCATCGCGGATGGCCTCGATCGCGGCCGTCTCCGCAGGCGTGACCCCGCCCTTCGCTTCCGCGACAGCCTCGGCTGTGTCGAGGACGAACTGCCGGTAGGCGTCGAGCTCGTCGGGCGCCTTCACCGAGAGCGTCGCGACCGAGGAGCGCAAGGCGTCCATCGTCTCCGTCTCCACCTCGTTCTTCGAGGCGGTGATGCCGAACCCGGTGCCGTGAACCGCTGCGAGATCACGGACGAGCGCGCTCGCGCTCTCCCCGCGCTGCGCCCCGACGAACTTCGCGAGCGCGCCCGCCTCACCGAAACTGTCGGTGAAGTCCGCGTCGCTCACTGAGACGAGCATCCCGGCGCCGGTCACGCCCTTGTGCATCGCCTGCCATTCCTCGTCAGTGAACTCCGCCTTCGTCGCCACGCCGCCTCCCTCGACTCGCCGATCCCGATCTTCGCGAGACACTCTAGTCCAACGAGTACCACGACCCGGTCGAGGCGCGCGGTAGATCCGCATCGCCGAGGGGGACGACATCAACAGCGATGATGCTCGGGTCTCGTGCGCTCAGGCGTCATCCGTGAACACTGGCACAGGCCAGAGTCCTCGAGCTCGCCGGCCGCCGACCCGTCTACCGTCGTGCGGATGGACGAGATCGTCGAGGTTCGCCGCTCTCGGAGCGTGCGGCGCTGGAAGCTGACCGTCCCCTGGGGGGAGCCGGTGAGGCTGGTCGCGCCCCCGTGGTTCACCGACGACGAGGCCAGGGAGGTACTCGAATCACACCGGGCCTGGATCAGGCGCCAGCGCGAGCGGCAGGTGCCGCGGCTACGGCTTGACGCGCACTCGGTGGACGAGAACGAGGGGCGGCGCGCTGCGCGCGAGCTCGTGGCGATGGTGATCGAGAACGAAGCGCCCGCGCTCGGCGTCAGCTACCGGCAGGTCGCGATTCGCGACCAGCGCACACGCTGGGGCTCGTGCTCTCCGCGCGGAACGCTGTCGTTCAACTGGCGGCTCGTACTCGCGCCGTTCGACGTGCTCGACTACGTCGTCGTCCACGAGCTCTGCCATCTGCGCGAGCCCAATCATTCGCCGCGGTTCTGGGATCTCGTCGCGACGCGCAGGCCCGGCTGGAGGGAGCAGCGTGACTGGCTCCGCGACTACGGCCCCGAGCTTCTTGCTTTTCGCGCCGCTGCCTGATCCCGGCAGGCTTCCCAGGCCCGCCGCTACCCTTCGCGCATGGATTACAAGACGCGGATCGGCGTCGTCGGCGGCACCGGCGCCGTCGGCAACGTCACCCTGAGCCTTCTCCGCGAGCGCGGCTACGAGAACGTGCGCGTCTTCGCGTCGGCCCGTTCCGCGGGCAAGGAGATCAGCGGGCACATCGTCGAGGAGGCGACCCCGGAAGCGCTCGAACGCGGCGACATCGACATCTTCCTCTTCTCGATCGGCACCAGCGCCTCGCGCGAGCTCGTCCCGCACGCGGTGCGCGGCGGGGCGACCGTGGTCGACAAGTCGTCGGCCTACCGGCTCGAGCCGGGGATCCCGCTCGTCGTGCCCGAGGTGAACGGCGCGCCGCGCACTCGAGAACGAGGGAATCGTCGCAAACCCGAACTGCTGCACGATCCCGCTCACGTGCGTCCTGAAGCCGCTGCACGAATTCGCCGGCTTGATTCGGGTGCGAGTGGCCACCTACCAGTCGGTGTCGGGCGCCGGCGCACAGTCGATGGAGCGGCTTCGCAACGAGGATCCCGCCGACCACGACCTCCGGATGGACTGGGAGTTCGACGGCGAGGAGTTCGACGAGGAGTCGAAGCTCCGCGCCGAGACGCGCAAGATCATGGAGCTGCCCGAGCTGCCGATCCAGGCGACCTGCGTGCGCGTCCCGGTGATGATCGGTCACGCCGAGGCAATCTGGATCGAGACCGAGCAGCCCCTCTCACGCCGAACAGGCCCGCGAGCTGCTCGCGGCTGCGCCGTCGGTCCGCGTCGAGGAGTTTCCCT
This sequence comes from uncultured Actinomycetes bacterium, assembly GCA_963781315.1. GTDB lineage: Bacteria > Actinomycetota > Thermoleophilia > Gaiellales > Gaiellaceae > PALSA-600. The sequence goes on from CAWAFJ010000004.1 coordinate 120,300, forward strand.
CACCGGGCAAGGCCGCCGGAATCGACGACGTGCTCGTCGGGCGAATCCGCCGCGACCCGACTGTCGAGAGCGGCCTCGCGCTCTTCCTCGCGAGCGACAACCTGCGCAAGGGCGCAGCGCTGAACGCGATCCAGATCGCGGAGCTCCTGGTCGCCGGACGCCCGCGCAGCCGCAGCGTAGGAGGGCTCAGGGCCGCGGCGCCGGGACCGGCTCCGGCAGGAACGCTTCCTTCACCACCCGCAGCACCTTCTCGCGGCGCCCTTCGAGCACCGGCTGAAGCCCGCCGAGCTCGAGCCTCGCCAGCCCGACCCGGCCTGCAGAGCGGACGACCTGGAAGCCGAAGTCGCCGAGGAAGTCCGCCGGGAACACCGTCTTGTGCACCCGGAAGCGCTCGTACGCCGACTCGCCCTCCGGGTAGCGGTACGAGAACGCCTCGACGCATGCGGCGCCCCGGTCACGCGCCTCGCCGATCGCGGCGAGGAAGAGCGACTGGAGCACCCACGGGGTCGCCTCGTCCACGACGTAGGCGCAGGTGATGAGCATCGCGTCGTGCGACGGCGGCCCGGCCGGAAGCTCGTGCGCGCGCGGGAAGAGCGGCGCCGGCCCGTACTGCATCGAGCCGAGCACGCGGCCGTCGCCGTCGTAGTACACCGTCCCGAACGCGCCGAACTCGAGCTCGACGCGCTCCATCCAACGATCCTTGTCGATCCGCGCGGCTGCCGCGGGACTGCCACCAGACGCACTCGTGGCAGACGGTCGGCGCCGTCTCGAGCGTCAGCTTCGTCAGTGGGGCGAGCTTGGTGCTCATTCGACCGCCTCGACGACGACGTTGACGACCGCGGGTCGCACGCCGGTCATCCGCGAGAGGTAGTCGGCGACGTCCCGCTGCACGGCGGCGCCGACCTCCGGAATCGAGCTGCCCCACGCGACGGCGAGATGGAGCTCGATCGCATCCGGCTCGACCCGTACGCCTTTCCTCACCCCGTCGACGACCCGGGTCACACCCGGCACCTCCCGGGCCGCGTCGCCCGCGTAGCGGGCGACGACGTCGGGCGAGATCAGGCTCTGACCCTCCACACCATGATCTTAGGTGTCGTCAGCAGTGGGAGGGCTCGGCGGAAGAGCGGTTAGTCGAAGCGGAGCTTCTCGAGTACCGGCGCCATCGAGACGACGTGGCGCTTGAACTTCAGCTCCGACTCTTTCAGACCTGCCGCGACGCCGATCAGCTGCGAGAGGTGCAGGATCGGCATCTCGAAGTCGCGCCCGGTCGTCTGCCTTCAGCTTCGACTGCCAGGCGTCGAGCGACAGATGGCAGAGCGGGCACGGGGTGACGATCGCGTCGGCCCCGCCTCCTTCGCCTGCTCGATCGGCTGGATCATCTCGCCGAGCGCGGTCTCCTCGCGGGCCTGGATGATCGGGAAGCCGCAGCACTTGAGCTTCGCCGGGTAGTCGACCGCCTCGCCGCCGCACGCCTCGATGATCCGCTCGAGCGACGACGGCCGGTCGGGGTCCTCGAAGCCCATCAACTTCGACGGGCGCAGGATCTGGCAGCCGTAGAACGGGGCGATCTTCAGGCCCTTCAACCCGTGGTGCGCTGCCGCCTTCAGCCGGTCGTAGCCCTCACCCTCGGCGACCTCCCACAGGAGGTGGCGGACCTCGACGTCGCGGTCGTAGCGCGGGACGCCGACGGAGACCAGGTTCGCGGTTCACGCGCTCGCGCAGCTCGGGATCGTTCTTCAGCTGCCAGTTCGCCTGGCGCAGGTTGAGGGTGCACACGTTGCACACGGTCATCAGCGTGTCTGCACCGGTCTCGGAGGCATACGCGAGGATCCGCGCGTTCAGGTGCACGTAGTAGTCGGGCTCGGCCTCGTGGATGTCCCCGGCACCGGTGCAGGTGACGGTCTTGAGCTCGATCAGATCGAGACCGACCTTCGGCGCGAGCGCCTGGGTCGACGAGTCGAGCTCCTTCGCCGAGAGCGACGCGAGACAGCCCTTGTAGTACGCGACCGTCTTCACGCGCGTTTCATGCATTCTCGACCTCCGGCTCCGGGTCCCCGGCGACGAACGGCCGCGGGAACGAGCCGTCACCGTACGGGTCGCGATGCCCGTCGTGGTGGCCGTGCTCGAGCTTCGCGAGCCCACGCTCGCCCTGGACGATGCCGCGATAGCCGTCACGGCCCTGGATGCCGACGAGGTCGTGAAGGCGCTGCGCCTCGTGCACGCGCTTCGCCACGTGCGGCGGGAACGGCACCGGCGCCTTCCCGTGCTTCATCAGGTCGAGCGCGAACCGCGTCTGCCTGATCGTCTCGACGACCCCCTGCGTCTTCGGGACGAGCTCCGCCTCGCGCAGCCAGCCGGTCGTCCTCGCCGACGTGACGAACCACTTGGCGTGCTTCGCGCCCATGTCCGAGTCGATTCCCTCCTTGATCGACTCGGCGCCGAGCTTCGCGATCGCGTCGCGCGGGTCGACGCCCTTCGGGCAGCGCTCGGTGCAGAAGTAGCAGCGTGTGCACTCCCAGATCCCGTGCTCGCCGCCCACGGCCTTCGAGGCGCTCGATCTTCTGCGTGTCGCGGGGGTCGCCGACGAGCCGCATCGCCTTGGCGAGCGCCTGCGGCCCGAGGAACTCGGGGCTCGACTCCATCGAGTTGCACTCGGAGACGCAGCAGCCGCAGTTGATGCAGAGCGACTCCTTGTGCGACGACGTTCATGCGCTCCTGCGAGATCACGTGCTCCTTGCCGCCTGTGTCGGGCTTGCCGGGCTCGACGTACGGCTTGACGGCCTTGTACTTCGCCCAGAACGGATCCATGTCGACGACGAGGTCGCGGACGACCGGCAGGTTGCCCATCGGCGAGATCACTGGAACCTGGCCCGCCTCTGCGATGTCGTACATCCGCACCTTGCAGGCGAGGACGGCGGCGCCGTCCATGCGCATCCCGCACGAGCCGCAGATCATCATCCGGCAGCTCTTGCGGTAGGCGAGCGAGCCGTCGACCTGGTCCTTGACGATGTCGAGGACGTCGAGCAGCGTCGCCCACTCGGGAGCGTCGACCTCGTACTCGCGCAGCGCGCGATCGCCGGTCGCCGCGTCGGAGCGCCAGATCTTCAGGGCTACCTGCATCGGCTCAGTACGTCCTTTCGGCGGGTTGCCATTTGGTGATCGTGACGGGCTTCCAGTCGAGCTGCACGCGACCGTCGATCATGTGGACGACGCGTGTGCTTGAGGAACTTCTCGTCGTCGCGGTCCGGATGGTCGTGCGGCCGCGCGTGGGCGCCGCGGCTTTCCTTCCGCGCGATCCCGGCTTCGATCATGCAGGAGGCGAGGTCGAGCAGGTAGCCGAGCTCGAGCGCCTGCGTGAGGTCGCTGTTGAAGACGTCGCCCTTGTCCTCGACGACGACCTTCGCGTAGCGGTCGCGGAGACGCTCGACGATCGTGCCCTGCTCCTGCATCTGCTCCTCACGTCGGAAGACGCCGAAGTTCGCGTGCATCGTCTCGGCCAGCTCGTTCCGGATCGCCCACGGTCGCTCGCCGCCGGTGCGGTCGAGCAGCGCTTTCAGCTCGCCTTCGGCGTCGCGAACCGCGCCCTCGGGCACGACCGCGGCCCCACCGCCCTTCGCCGCCTCGGCGGCGTCCCGGCCCGGCCCGGCGGCCGAAGGTGATCGTCTCCATCAGCGCGTTCCCACCGAGACGGTTCGCGCCGTGGACGGAGATGCACGCGACCTCACCGGCCGCGTAGAGCCCGTCCATGCTCGTGCGGCCGACGACGTCGGTCTCGATCCCGCCCATGTGGTAGTGGGCGCCCGGCCGGACCGGGATCGGGTCGTAGATCGGGTCGACGCCGGCGAAGGTCATCGCAAGTTCGCGCGTCCCGTGCAGTCGCTCGAGGATGCGCTCGGCGCCGAGGTGGCGCAGGTCGAGCATCACGTTTCCGTCGACGCCGCGGCCCTCGTCGATCTCGGTCTGCTCGGCGCGCGAGATCACATCGCGCGACGCGAGCTCCATCGCGTTCGGCGCGTAGCGCTTGAGGAACCGTTCGCCCGTCGCGTTGAGCAGGTACGCGCCCTCGCCGCGGCAGCCCTCGGTGATGAGCACCCCCGTCGGCGCGAGCGTCGTCGGATGGAACTGCATCATCTCCATGTCCTTGAGCGGCAGTCCCGCGCGCAGCGCCATCGCCATCCCGTCTCCGGTGCACGCATACGCGTTGGTCGTCCCCGCGTAGAGACGCCCGGCACCGCCCGTTGCGACGATCGTCGCCTTCGCGGCCGACCGTCTTGAGCCCGCCGTGCAGCAGGTCCCACGCGATCACACCGACGCAGCGGCCGTCGTCCACGGCGAGCTTCCAGGCGAAGTACTCCTCGTAAACCGGGATCTCGCGCTTGATCACCTGCTCGTACAGCACCTGGACGAGCACGTGCCCCGTGATGTCGGCTGCGAATGCCGTGCGCGGCTCCCCAGCGGCACCGAACGGGCGCTGAGCGATCCGCCCCTCATCGTTGCGCGAGAAGATCGCGCCCCAGTTCTCCAGCTGGTAGATGTCGCCGGGCGCCTCGGCGCAGAGAATCTCGACCGCGTCCTGGTCGGCGAGGTAGTCCGAGCCCTTGACCGTGTCCGCAGCGTGCTTCTCCGGCGAGTCGTCCGACGCGTTCCCGAGAGCAGCGTTGATCCCGCCTTCGGCCGCGCCCGAGTGGCTCCGGGTCGGGTGCAGCTTCGACAGCAACGCGACGTCGGCGCCTGCGTCGAATGCCTCGATTGCCGCTCGCATCCCGGCGCAGCCTGCGCCGACCACGAGTACGTCGTGCGTCGCCTCCACGGGGTGCTGACGCTAACGCATCGCCGAAACGCGCGTCAGGCCTTCGGTCCCGCGGCGGCCACTTCCGGGTCGACGTCGGTGAAGCGTGCGAAGTTCTCGCGAAACATCTCCGCGAGCTCGCGGGCCATCGCGTCGTACGCGTCCGGGTCGCGCCAGGTCGAGCGCGGGTCGAGCAACTCGGTGTCGACCCCGGGCACCGTCACCGGAACCTCGAACCCGAAGACCTCGTCGGTCCGGTAGGGAACGTCGTCGAGGCGGCCGTCGAGAGCCGCGTGCAGGAGCGCGCGAGTCGCCTGGATCGGCATTCGGTGACTCCCCGCCTCACCCGCGGGCCCGCCCGACCAGCCGGTGTTGACGAGCCACACGTTCGGCCGGTGCGTCTCGAGCTTCTCACCGAGGAGCTTCGCGTAGACCTCGGGCGGCTGGGGCAGGAACGGCCCTCCGAAGCAGGGCGAGAACGTCGGTGCCGGCTCCGTCACGCCGATCTCGGTGCCCGCGAGCCGGGCCGTGAAGCCCGAGAGGAAGTGGTAGCGCGCCTGGGCGTTCGTCAGGCGCGCGATCGGCGGCATGATCCCGAAGGCGTCCGCCGTCAGGAACACGACGTTCTTGGGGTGGCCGGCGAGCTTGGTCGGCAGCGAGTTCGAGATCTGCTCGAGCGCGTACGCGGCACGGGTGTTCTCCGTCTTCGCGTCGCTGTCCAGGTCGAGCCGGCCGCGCTCGTCCACGATCACGTTCTCGAGCAGCGTGCCGAAGATCTGCGTCGTGCGGTAGATCTCCGGCTCGGCCTCCGCCGAGAGCTTGATCACCTTCGCGTAGCAGCCGCCCTCGAAGTTGAAGATGCCGGTGTCACCCCAGCCGTGCTCGTCGTCGCCGATCAGCTGCCGCTGCGGATCCGCCGAGAGGGTCGTCTTGCCCGTGCCGGAGAGGCCGAAGAAGATCGCGACGTCGCCGTAGATGCCGACGTTCGCCGAGCAGTGCATCGGCATGACCCCCTGCAGCGGCAGGCTGTCGTTCAGCAGCGTGAAGATCGACTTCTTGATCTCGCCGGCGTACGCACGTGCCGACGATCAGCACCTCGCGGCGGGTCGGGTGCAGCGCGATGAACGTGCCGGTGCGGGTGCCGTCCTCCTCGGGATCGGCCTCGAGGCCGGGCGCGTGGAGGATGAGGGCGTCGGGCGTGAAGGACTCGAGCTCGTGGTCGTCGAGACGGATGAACATCGACGCGAGAACAGCGAGTGGTGCGCCGTCGGCGTGACGACGCGCACGGAGAGCCGCGACGGTCGGGATCGGCGCCGGCGAAGTGGTCCGACACGTAGAGGTCGCGCTCCCCGAGATGGGCGGCGACCTTCGCCCGGAGCCGGTCGAACTGCTCCTCGCTCATCGGCTGGTTGACCTTCCCCCACCAGATGCGATCCTCGGAGCCGGGCTCGCGCACGACGAACTTGTCCTCGGCCGAGCGGCCCGTGTGCTTGCCCGTGTCGACGACGAACGGCCCGCCGTGGGCGATCACGCCCTCCTCGCGGCGAAGGGCGTGCGTGTAGAGAGCCGGGCTCGTGAGGTTCCAGTAGACGGAACCCGACGGCTCGATCCCATGCTCGCGGAGGTCTCTCTTGTCGGCCGGTGCAGCCAAGCGGCCGCGAATCATACGAGGATCTAGAGGCTTGATGTGTATGAGAAGTCCGTCGTGGGGCCGCTCCACGCCAAGCCAGGGTGGCTCGGCGACCGCAGTCCAGGCCGGTGGGCCTGGGCAAGGTCGACGAGACGGCATGGCGCCGCGCATGGGGCGGTACTACGGCCACTGCTCATACACATCAAGCCTCTAGATCTGCCAGTCGCCGTCACGCAGCACGGGCACGCGCTCGCCGGCGGCCGTGACGCCGGTCACCTCGAGCTCGGGCGAGCCGATCATGAAGTCGACGTGGATCTCGCTCTTGTTGATGCGGTCGCGGTCATGATCCTCGACGGAGAACGGGAACCCGAATGCCGAGCGCGATGTGGCTCGCGGCGTTCTCGTCGAGGAGCGTGTCGTAGAACACGGTTTCGAGCGGCCCGATCCGGCCGTGGCGATCGACGAGTGCGAGCTCGCCGAGTCGAGCTGCTCCCTCGTCGACAGCGACTCTCGACGCGAAGCGCACCCGCGTTCTCGTCGGCCTCGATCTCGACCGCACGGCCGCCCTCGAAGCGCACGCGCAGGCCCCGGATGACCGTGCCGTCCCGCAGGACGAGCGGCTTCGTCGAGGTCACGTGGCCTTCCGCGCGCAGCGGGTCGGGCGTCGTGAAGACCTCTTCGGTCGGCAGGTTCGGGAGGTGGCGGATGCCCGAGCGGGTCGTGAAGTCGCGCGGCGCCCCAGGATCCGGTCGGGAAGAGCCCGACCGTGAGGTCGGTGCCGGGGCCCCGCAGCTCGATCGCGTCGAAGCGGCGCTCCGTGAGCGCCGCCGCCGAGCGCTTCAGCGCGCGCACGCGGTCCTCCCACGCCGCCACGGGGTCGGGCTCGTCGAGCCGAAGGACGTGCCAGAGGTCGTTCCACAGCCGTTCGTAGGCCTCGTCCTCCGCGAGCTCGGGGTAGACGAGCCTCGCCCAGACCGGATGCGGGCACGGGATGATCGACCAGTTCGTCGACTTCTCCGCGACGAGACGCGAGGTCTCCTTGAGCCAAGGAAGCTGATCCCGCCCGACGAGCACGGGGTCGAGCCCGGTGAACGCGTCCGGATGCACGATCCCGGCGAGCCCGATCCGCGCGTCGTCCCGTTCGCCGAGCGCTTCGAGGCGGGCCCCATACCAGGGCGGCACGTAACCGAGGCTCTCCGGCTCTGCGTTGGCGATCCGCTCGCGCTTGACGTACGGGTCGAAGTAGACGACGTCGACGAACAGCGCGCCCCTTCGGTATGCGGCACCGGCGACTGCCCGTGCGAGGTGGTGCTGCCCGATCGTCGCACCAACGGCGACGATCTGGCCGGGCTGCACGTTCGCACCGTGCACGGCGAGCTCCGCGAGCGGCTGCAGGCGCTCATCCACGCAGGCGATCCTAGCGCCACCGCGAACGTTTGCCGGTGACCGTTCAGCAGTCGATCGACCGGTTCCTACTTGCCGCCGGGATCTCCGACGCAACTCGCCGCGCCTACCGCGCGGACCTCCGGGACTTCGCGGAATGGTATGGCGAGGCCCCGCTCGAGCGCATCGACGTTCGCGTGCTCTCCGACTACACCGCCTATCTCGGGGCGGCTCGGCCGGGCGGCAAGCTCGCGCCGTCCACGATCGCCCGCCGGCTCGCTGCCGTGCGCGGCCTGCTTCGCTTCACGCTCGGCCGTGACCGCGTTCCCGACGCCTCACTCGCGCCGCGCAGGCCACGGCGGCTCCCGGAGACTCCGAAGATCGAGCATGTCGACGAGGTGCTCGACGGGCTTTCTGCGGCGACCGGATCTCTCGGCCTTCGCAACCGCGCGCTGATCGAGCTCGTCTACTCCGCAGGACTGCGGAGCGCCGAAGCGGTCGGTCTCGACCTCGGGGATGTCGACTTCGAACAAGAGCGCGTTCACGTGCGGAACGGGAAAGGCGGGCACGACCGCGTCGTGCCGCTCGGCGAGGAGGCGGCCCACTGGCTCGCCCGCTATCTCCGTGAGGCTCGCCCCGCGCTCGCCCGCGGCGCAGAGAACGCGCTCTTCCTCTCGGCACGCGGCCGCCGACTCGACACCTCGACGCTCCGCCGTGTCACTCCCCACCCGCATCGCTTCCGGCACGCCTTCGCGACGCACCTTCTCGAGGGTGGAGCCGACCTGCGCGTGATCCAGGAGCTCCTCGGCCATTCGTCTCTCTCGACGACCCAGACCTACAGCCACGTGGACGGAAAGCGACTCCGCCGTGTCTACGACCGAGCGCATCCGAGATCCTGAGATCGAGGGGTTTCTCGCGCTGCTCGCGGCGCGACGGGCCCCCCGAACCGTGGACGCCTACCGCCGCGACCTCGCAGCGCTTGCCGGGTATCTCGGCGGGCGCATCGGCGACGCCACCGTCGAAGACATCGAGCGGTACGTCGCGCAGCTTCGAAGCGACGGCCTGTCGGCCGCGACAGTCGCCCGGCGAACGGCTGCCGCGCGCACCTTCTTCCGCCACCAGCAGCTGATGGGCGCGCGCGCCGACAACCCTGCGGCGGGTGTCGAGCTGCCCCGGCGCAGACGGACGCTGCCGAAGACGCTCTCCCCGGGCGAGGCGGAGAGGCTGATCGCTGCGGCGAGCGGGATCACCCCGCGGGCGCTGCGCGACCGGGCGCTCGTCGAGCTCCTCTACGGCGCGGGCCTGCGGGTCTCCGAAGCGGTTGGCCTGGAGAAGGGCGGAGTCGACTTGGACGACCGGCTCGTGCGAGTCACCGGCAAAGGCGGCAAGCAGCGGGTCGTCCCCGTCGGACGGGAGGCGGTCGAGGCGCTCCGGCGCTACCTCGCGAGGGGACGGCCGTACCTCGACCGGCGCCACCGTCCCGAGCTGTTCCTGAACGCGAAGGGCGGCGGGCTCACCCGGGCGGGAGCCTTCTTGATCCTGCGCCGGCTCGCCGCCGAGGCCGGACTCGAGCCGGGGCGCGTACACCCGCACCTCTTGCGCCACTCGTTCGCGACGCACCTGTTGGAGGGCGGCGCCGACCTACGCAGCGTGCAGGAGATGCTCGGCCACGCCGACCTCGCGACGACCGAGCTCTACACCCACGTCACAGACAGCCGGCGTCGCGAGGTGTACTTCGAAGCGCATCCGCACGCACGCCGGCGCAAGTAACGCGTTGTCACTTGCGTCGCGCTACGCAGAGGTCGCCGCTACGTGATCAGGGTGATCGCGTCCGCGGAGTTGTTCGACTCGTCGCCGCCGAGCGAACGAGAGCTGAACGTGCCTCTCGCGCCGACGTACTTGCCGGTGCCCCCCGTGATCGGCACGAGGTCGGTGCCACCAAAGACGATGTAGCCCGCGGCGGTGACTGCCCCGCCCGAGAACGAAAACGTCCCGGCGCACTGCCCTGAGTTGGAACCCACGACGGTGCAGATGAAATGCGCCGTTCCGATCCGAGCGCCCTTCTTCGTGCCGGCCCACTTGTAGAGGTACGACGTGCCGATGAACACATCACCCGCGTCGCCCTGATTGTTGTGGTTCGCGTCCACGAAGTGGCTCAGGTCTTGCTGCTCAACCTCGAGAAATCGGATCACCGTCGGCGCAGCCGCTGCCGGGGCCGCGGCCACGAGGGCGCTGGTCGTCGCAACCAGCACCGCAAGCCGGCGCACGTTCGTCACTTCGGGCTCCTTTCGTGGGTAAGAACGACGCAGCCTATCGCGGCCCCGGCTCAGGAAACAACCACCGCAGTTCGCGGCGCGGACCTCGGAAAAGGCCGGATCAGAAGCAGCAGCGCGCAGGCCCCTAGCGTGACGAGCTGCTCGCCCATCATCACAACCCCGGCGACCTGCTGGTCCTTCAGCGCCGACCAGCCAAAAAGGCGCTCCGGCTCGGCGGCGTAGGCCGAATACAGGGGTCGATCCGAGAGGAGAAGCACGTTACTGAGCACCTGACCGAGCCCGAACAGCGCCCCTGCGACGAGAAGGCGTTGTTCGAGCGAGAGCCGGCCGTGGCGCGCAGGGTCGATGAGCAGCGTCCAAACGAGAAGACCTGCGACCACGAACGAGGCGTGCTCGAGCTCGTGCACGGTCTGGTGGCGGAGTGTGAAGTCGTAGGCCGCAGGCACGTGCCACACAGCGAAGACGAGCGCCCACACCGACAGGCTCACTTCCGGACGGGAAAGGAAGCGGAGCGTCGCTCGCAGCGGAGCGACCCGAGCGAACGGCCGCAGAATGGCCGCGGGGATGAAGAAGAACAGAAGCGGCCCGCGCAGCGCGAGCAGGAGCAGCGCCGGAGCGGCGTCGCCGACCAGCATGTGCTCCAGCATGTGGGCCGAAATCAGAAACCGGTCCGCGGCGGCGTCGAGCGGCGAGACGAGCGGAAGCGTCGCGCAGGCGACCCCAGTGACGAAGAGCGCGGCTCGTCCCCACCCGGCATGGTCGGTCCGGCCGCGACGGCGAAGCCGAAGGAAGCCGTGGGCGAAGAGGAGCAGGCTGACGACCGCGGCTGCGAGGACCGCCGGCGCTGGATCCCACGCGGCCGAGAGCGCAGACACCGTTTCCTACGGCGCAGCGAGGCCGAGGCTCGCGAGCGCGACCTGTCGCCGGGCCGCCCGCGGATCGGTCGCTGGCATCCCGTGTCCCAGCTCGCCGGCCAGCACCTGCGCGAGCGCGTCGACGCAGCGCGGGTCGAATGCGGTACCGAGCTCACGCCGAAGCAGCTCCATCGAGGCCTCGTGCGTCCAGGCCGGGCGGTAGACGCGCTGAGAGATCAATGCGTCGTAGACGTCGCAGACAGTGAGGATGCGCGTGTCGAGCTCGAGCCCGGCCTCCGAACGCCCATGCGGATAGCCCTGCCCGTCGAGCCGCTCGTGGTGGTCGCGCACCAGCCGCAGCACGGTCTCCGAGAAGCCGCCGAGCTCCTCGAGTAGACGCGTTCCCCACTCGGGGTGCTTCTGGATCACCGCATACTCGTCCGCGTCGAGCGCGGCAGGCTTCTTCAGGATCTCGTCCGGCACGGACAGCTTGCCGATGTCGTGGACGAGGCCCCCGATCGCGAGTACACGCAGCCGGCTGGGGGACAGTCCGAGCAGCTCGCCGACCTGCACCGCCCGCAGCGCGACACGGCGGGTGTGCTGCTCGGTATAGGTGTCCCTCTCGGCGAGCCGCAGCATCAAAGCGTGGACGTGCGAGCCGAGGAAGACATCCTCGGCGGTAACGAGCACGGCGGCGTTGAGGTCGCCCGCGAGCGGTCGCGACTGGACGGTCCGCGCGAGGTCGACCGCAACGGCGACACCGACGAGCAGGATCGCGTCCAGCTCGAGTCCGTGGCCGATCCACCAGCCGAGTTGGCTGTAGGTCATTGTCAGCGCAGGAACAAGCGCGGTCGCAAACCAAACCAGGCCGACGACGACGACCAGGTCACCGAGTCGCCTCGTGAGCAGGAACGTTCGCAACGCGCGCAGGATGATCACGCAGAAGACAGCCATCCCGGCGCCAAGGACGATCAGGGCGGAGGAGCTGTTCGGGGCGGGGACCGGCGGGAGCAGGTACGGGAAGATCAGGCCGGTCACACCGAGGCCGATCACGATCGCGAGCAGCGCAGCTTGGAGCACGAGGAGAGGCTTCACGCCGCGCAGAAACCTGGGCAGTGTGAACGCCGAAAGGGCCAGGATCGCGCCACCAACCGGTAGGGTCGCGCCGCCGGTGAACGCCACGACGCCGTAGCTGTCGTCATCGAACAGGAAGCCGGGCGTCGAGAGGCCGTGCAGTGCGAGCAAGGCCGCCATCACGGCGAACGCCGTGCCGACCAGCACCGTCCGGGTATCTCGGAAGCGCGCACCGGCAAGGGTGAGTGCCGTCGCCGCCGCAGCAGCCGCGAGCGCGCTGAAGCCGACGGCGTAGAAGTGCACTTGCCCATCGAGGTGGACAGTCGTCATGCCGATCGAGTGCACGAGGGCGGCGGGAAGCGCAGCGGCGACGAATCCCGCCGCGATCATGAGGATAAGGCGCTCCCTGAAAGGCAGCCGCACGATGGACCTGTCGGTATTCGGCGGCTGGATCTTGAGATCCGAATACGGCCCAGACTGCGCGGTGGAGCAGGTTCGGGGGGCTACTTGCCGGGCCCCGCCTTGCGGCGGAGCGCCTGCGCCACTTTCGCGGCCGCATCACGCAGCTCACGGTCCTGCTCGTCGTTGTCGGCAAGCGAGGAGAGGATGCGGATCGTGTCCGGCTGCGGCGACCCGTTGCGAAGCGCCATGATCGCGAGGCGTCGAACAGCCTCGTTGTCGTCTCGGTCCACGATGTTGTGGAGCAGAGTCCGCGCGGAGTTCACCACACCCGGATGATCGCGTGACAGCCGTTCGAGTGACAGCAGCGCCGAGCCGCGGCAGGCGGGGCTCTCGTCTTGGAGCCCACGCCGCAGCAGCTCCATCTTCTGCCGAAAGCGGAACTGGGCGATCGCTCGATATGCGACAGCGCGCTCGCGGAAGTCCCTCGAGCGGGCGGCCCCCTCCAGTTCGTCGTCCCACTGCGAGCGGAGCGTCGCGAGCTCGCGCTCTGCCCCCTGCTCCGCGAGCGCGTCGGCCTGCGCGGCGGCCTCGGCCAGCGTCACGCGTCTGCCGGCAAGTGCGCGGGAAGGCCCACGTACCGCGCCGAGGGCCGAATCAGCCGGCCGGTGCGGCGCTGCTCGAGGATGTGCGCCGACCAGCCCGCGACGCGCGCGCACGCGAACATTGCCGGAGCGAGCTCCGGCGGCACCTCCGCAATATCGAGGACGACCGCGGCCCAGAACTCCACGTTCGTCTCGAGCGGCCGCTCAGGGTGACGCTCGCGGAGCGCCTCGATCGCGACACGCTCGAGTTCCTCGGCAACCTCGACTCTTGGCGAACCGAGCTCCTGCGCGGTCCGGCGGAGCACACGGGCCCGCGGGTCCTCGGCCCGGTAGACACGGTGACCGAAGCCCATGACCCGCTCGCCCCGGCCGAGGAGGTCGTGGATGTAACCAACGGGATCGCCACTCGCCGCGACCGCGTCGAGCATCGGCAGCACCCGCGCCGGAGCACCGCCGTGCAGAGGCCCTGAGAGCGTGCCGACGGCAGCCGACAGCGCCGCCGCGCAGTCCGCCCCGGTCGAGGCTGCGATCCGGGCAGTGAAGGTCGAGGCGTTGAGGCCATGCTCGGCGGTCGAGACCCAATACGTGTCGAGCGCCCGCACCTGACGCTCGTCGGTCTCCCCGCGCCAGCGGATCAGGAACTGCGCCGCCGCGTTCGCACCCTGGTCGATCTCGGAATCCGGGACCGGCGGCTTCTCCCCACGCGCGGCCTGGGCGACAATCGAGAGTGCCGCGGCGGAGAGCCGCGCAAGGTCGTTGCGCGCATCCTCCTGACCGATGTCGACAAGCTGACGCAGCCCCCACTTCGCCCCGAGCGTCGCGAGGCCCGCCTGCAGGTCGGCCATCACCGAGCCGCTCGGCTCCTGGAGCGCGATCCGCTCGGCATGCGGCATGCCGGGATCGAAAGTCTCGTCGACGAGAAGCCCCCAGACCTTCTCGAACGGGTAGTGGCCGACGAGGTCCTCGATGTCGATCCCGCGATAGCGAAGAGCGGAGCCTTCCCGGTCGGGCTCTGCGATCTCCGTTTCGAAGGCGACAACGCCTTCGAGCCCCGGCCGGAACTCCTCCATGCCGCAACGCTATCCAATCGGCCTCCGTACAATCCCCGCCTCGATGGCGCACCGAGTCACACTCATCCCCGGAGACGGCATCGGCCCTGAGCTCACAGAGGCCACGCGGCGCGTCCTCGAGGCGACCGGCGTTCGGTTCGAATGGGACGTTCAGCCGGCCGGCGCGGACGTGATGGCGGCGCACGGGGGCAACCCGCTCCCGGAGTCCACCCTCGATTCGATCCGCCGGAATGGCGTCGCGCTGAAAGGCCCGATCACCACTCCGGTCGGCGTCGGGTTCCGGTCGGTGAACGTCCAGTTAAGGAAGGATCTCGACCTCTACGCGCAGGTGCGTCCCTGCAAGACCTACCCCGGCGTTCGCTCACGGTACGAGGACGTCGATCTCGTGATCGTCCGGGAGACGACCGAGGACATCTACGCCGGTATCGAATATCCGCAGGGCAGCGAGGAGGCTCTTGAGCTCGCCGCGTGGATCGAGGCGCACGGCGACAAGCTTCCGCAGCCCGACTCGGGCATCTCGATCAAGCCGATCTCGATCAGCGGCACGCGACGCGTCTTCGAGTTCGCCTTCGACTACGCGCGACGGATGGGCCGCCGCAAGATCACCGCGGTGCACAAGGCGAACATCATGAAGTTCACCGACGGCCTGTGGCTCCGGACGGCAGAGGAGGTGGCCGCCGAGAACCCCGACATCGAATTCGAGGACCGGATCGCCGACAACATGTGCATGCAGCTGGTCCAGCGTCCGGAGGACTACGACGTGATGGTGCTGCCGAATCTCTACGGCGACATCGTCTCCGATCTCGCGGCCGGCCTGATCGGCGGCCTCGGCGTCGCGCCCGGAGCGAACTTCGGGCTTCGCGCCGCCGTTTTCGAGCCCACCCACGGCTCAGCGCCAAAATACGCCGGCCAGAACAAGGTCAACCCGATCGCACAGATCCTCTCCGGGATGCTGATGCTCCACCACCTCGGCGAAGACGAAGCGGCAGACCGGCTCGAGCAAGCGGTGGCCTCGCTGATCCGCGAGGGCAAGAGCGTGACGTACGACATGAAGCCCGAGCGGGACGACCCGACCGCGGTCGGGACGAGCCAGGTCGCGGACGCTGTGATCGAGAAGCTCCGATGACCCGAAGGCGCAAGATCACGATCGTGGGCGCGGGCAATGTCGGGGCGACGTGCGCGCAGGTGCTCGCCTCGCGCGATTACGCGGACATCGCCCTGGTCGACATCAAGGAGGGCCTGCCTCAGGGCAAGGCGCTGGACATCAACGAGATGGGCGCCGTGCTCGGCTACGAGCCGAATGTCGTCGGGGCGAACGACTACGAGGTGAGCGCAGGCTCGGCGGTGATCGTGATCACAGCCGGGCTGCCGCGAGCCCCTGGCATGAGCCGAGACGATCTCGTGACGACCAACGAGAAGATCGTCGCGCAGGTCGTCGAACAGGCGATCGCGGTGTCGCCGGACGCCGTCCTCGTCGTCGTCTCCAACCCACTCGACGCGATGTGTCATGTCGCGAGAAGCGTCTCCGGCCTTCCGCGCGAGCGCGTCCTCGGCATGGCCGGCATCCTCGACACCGCCCGCTTCTCGACCTTTATCGCCTGGGAGACCGGCACCTCCGTAAAGGACGTGCAGACGCTCGTCCTGGGCGGCCACGGCGACCAGATGGTCCCGGTCGTCAGCGCCACCCGCGTCGGCGGCGTG
The DNA here is from genome assembly GCA_963781315.1 of uncultured Actinomycetes bacterium. Lineage (GTDB taxonomy): Bacteria > Actinomycetota > Thermoleophilia > Gaiellales > Gaiellaceae > PALSA-600. The sequence continues at coordinate 136,081 of CAWAFJ010000004.1, forward strand.
CCGCTGCGCAAGCTCGTCGGGGACGACCGGATCGCGGCGATGATCGAGCGCACGGCAAAAGGGGGTGGCGAGATCGTCAACCTTCTCGGCACGTCGGCGTGGTACGCGCCCGGTGCCGCGGCGGCCCAGATCGTCGACTCGATCATGCTCGACGAGAAGCGAGTGCTCCCCTGCGCCGCGTACCTGGAAGGCGAGTACGACATCGACGGTCTCTACGTCGGGGTGCCCGTCAAGCTCGGCTCGGGCGGGATCGAGCAGATCGTCGAGCTCGACCTCGACGACGCCGAACGGGCAGCGCTGAAGAGCTCCGCCGCGGCCGTCCGAGAGGTCGTCGGAGTCCTCACGACGTAGCGGCGAGCGGTGGTCTGCCCGGTGACCCGGGCTACCCTGGAGCCGATGGAGCCGCAGCGCCGTATGCCTCTACGGAGGCTGGTCACTCCAGGGCGGCTGGTCGCGCTCGGCGTCGCGCTCCTGATCGCCGTTTTCGCGCTCTGGGTCGTTCCGTCGGACAAGTACATCTTCCTGCCCGACGATGCGCACCTCGTCGCGCCGCTCGTCACCGTCGCCGAAGCCCACCCTCCGAAGAACAGGGGCAGCATCTACTACGTCGACGTGATCGTCCGCAAGGCGACATGGTTGGAGAGGCTCTTCGGCGGGCTCCACGAGGGTGCCGACCTCGAGAGCCCGTCCGCGGTCTCACTCCCTGGCGTCAGCGACGCGCAGCGGCGCCAGATCGACCTGCGCGAAATGAGGCAGTCGCAGCAGGTCGCGGCGGCCGTCGCGCTGCGCGCGGCAGGTCTCAAGGTCGTCACGGAGGAGACCGGCACGCTCGTTACGAACGTCGTCGGCGGCACGCCGGCTGTCGGGAAGCTGCAGCCGACGGACGTCATCGTCGCGATCGACGGTAAGAAAGTGCGGACCCCCGCCGACGTGAAAGCGTCGATGAGCGCGAAGCACGTCGGCGACACGGTGACCTTCACTGTCCGGCGCGGCGCCAAGACGAAGGTCGTCGAGATGAAGACCGCCTCTGCAGGCCACGGCTCGAAGCGCGCGGTCGTCGGCATCTTCCTCGACCAGGCCGAGCGCATCCAGCTGCCGATCCGGGTCGCTATCGACTCGGGGGATGTCGGCGGCCCCTCCGCCGGTCTCGCGTTCGCGCTCGACGTCCTCGAGCAACTCGGTCGGAACGTCGACCACGGACACAAGATCGCCGCGACCGGAGAGATCTTCCTGGACGGCTCAGTCGGCCCGATCGGCGGGATCAAGCAGAAAACGATCGGCGCGCGCAACGCGGGTGTGGACGCCTTCCTCGTTCCGGCAGGGGAGAACTCACGGGATGCGAGCAAGTACGCCCACGGGCTGCGCATCATCCCTGTGAAAAGTTTTCAACAGGCGTTGCGCGCTCTGGCAACATTGCCCGCGAAACCCTGAATATCAGCCATTTTCGGGCACCGGAAACGGCCGGAAACTGCGCGTATTCCGTTCTGGCAAGCCCTTGATCTACGGCCCGGCTGTCGTAAGGATCGCTGCTCGTTGCAGACGCCGGCCAACCACCTCTCGAACGTCAAGGCGGAACCAGGGCCGACGTGCGCAGACTGCTACTTCCAACGACAGGGTCTCTGCGCGCTCGCCCTCGAGCGCCCGTGCCCGACGTTCCGGGCCGCGACCCGCGTGCTCGAGCCGCCGCGGCAGCCGCGGCTCGTGCCGCGCCCGGTTCCGGCCGTAGCCTAGAGCGCGGCAGCGAGCCGCTCGACGCCGAGGTCGATCTCAGCAGGAGAGACGAAGCTGTAGGCGAGGCGCATAGTGTTCGGTGGCCCCCCGAAGTCGGTTCCGAGTACGACCGTCACACCCTCCGCGCGCTTGGCCACCGCAGCAGCGTCGGTTCCCTCAGGGAGCTCGAGCCACGTGAAATAGCCGCCCTCCGGGTGTGACCAGCGAGCCTGCGGTAGACGGCGCGCGAGGGCATCCATCATCGCGTCGCGCCGAGCCTTGAGCAGCCCGTTCACGCGGACGAGGTTGGGCTCGAAGTTGCCCCGCGAGACGAACTCGAAGACGGCGGCCTGGCCGAGCAGCGCAGGCGTGATGTAGGTCGAGTTCGCGTCGTCCTCGAGCTCCTTCGCAAGCTCGACCGGGAGGACGTACCAGCCGACGCGCACACCCGGGCCGATCGTCTTCGAGAACGACGACGTGTAGGCGAGGCTCTTTCCGGAGAGATCGAAGATCGACGGCGGTGTCTCGCCCTCGAAACGGATCCGGCCGTACGGGTCGTCCTCGAGGACGAACAGCCCGTGGTCGGCGGCGATCTCCGCGACGCGGCGACGACGGTCGTTCGAAAGCGTCAGGCCGGTCGGGTTTTGAAACGTCGGGATCGTGTAGAGGAAGGCCGGCGGCGGCCCCGACTTCAGCGCGGCCTCGAGCGCGTCAGGGTCGAGCCCCTCGTCGTCCATCGCAATTGGGACGATCTCCGCGCCGAGCCCTTGCAGGATCTTGAGCGGGCGGTCGTACGTCGGGCTGCTCGACGAGGACGCGTCGTCCGGGCGCCAGCCGCTGCGCGATCAGGACGAAGCCTTGGAGCGCGCCGTTCGTGAGCAGTATCCGCGCCTGCTCGACGCCGTGGCGCTCCGCGATCCAGGCGCGCAGAGGCGCGTACCCGCCGCCGGGACCGTAGGACAGGATCGTCCTGCCGTCGCGCTCGAGAACGGCGCGCGCGCAGTCGGCCATCTCCTCGACCGGGAGGCACTCGGGGGCCGGAACCCCGCGGGCGAAGGCGATGGTCTCCATGGCCGTGAGTGTAGGGACGCGGCCGAACGCCGCCGCAGCACTACCGTCGCGACGCGACGAGCTCGGCGACCTCGGTCGGGGTCGTCCCGACGAGGATCCCGACCTCCTCCAGCGCCTGCTTCTTGGCCTGCGCGGTTCCCGACGAGCCCGAGATGATCGCTCCGGCGTGCCCCATCGTCTTGCCGGGAGGGGCCGAGAAGCCCGCGATGTAGGCAAAGACCGGCTTGGACATTCGCTCGGCGACGTATCGCGCCGCTTTCTCCTCCTCGTCACCGCCGATCTCGCCGACGAGCACGACGCGCTCGGTTTCCGGGTCGGCCTCGAAGAGCTCGAGCACGTCGGTGAACGACGAGCCGACGACCGGGTCGCCGCCGATGCCGACAATTGTGGAGTTGCCGAGCCCGAGCTGGGCCAGTTCGAAGCCGATCTGGTACGTCAGCGTCCCCGAGCGGGAGACGAGCCCGATGTTCCCTTCGGCGAAGAGCTGGGCCGGAATGATCCCCGCGTTCGCCTTCCCGGGCGAGAGCACCCCGGGGCAGTTCGGGCCGATCAGCCGCACGCCGAGCGGCCTCGCGTGCCAGTAGATCCGCAGCATCTCGTGCGCTGGGACGTGCTCGCTGATGCAGATCACGGTCGCAAGGCCCGCGTCGAGGGCCTCGTAGATCGCGTCGGGCGCGAAGCGAGCGGGCACGAAGATCAGGCTCGCATTCGCGCCGGTCTCGGTGACCGCGGCGGCGACAGTGTCGAAGACGGGGATTCCCTCGACGTCCTGGCCGCCCTTGCCGGGGGTGACGCCGGCGACGACGTTCGTGCCGTACGCACGGTTGCGCAGGCCGTGGAAACGGCCCTCGCTGCCCGTCAGCCCCTGGACGAGCAGGCGCGTCTCCCGGTCGACGAGGATTGCTATGAGCCAACGCTCCCGCGGATCGCGATTCGCTGCATCGCGAGCCGGCCACCCGAGATCCGGTCGGCAAGCAACTCGCGGACGCGGTCGGCGTCGGCCCCGACGCACGCCGTACGCTCGAGCCACGCCTCGAGGTCGATCGGCACCTCGATGACCCGCACCTCTTCGACCGTCACGCCTGCGGCCGTCAGAAACCCGAGCCACTGCACCTCGCTGTAGTTCCTCACGTGAGAAGGGTCACGCAGACGCTCGGCTTCCTCGCCCGCCTCACCCTGGTAGAGCGTGTCGACGAGGAGCACCAGGTCGGAAGCCACCCGCGCAAGCTCCCGCACGGCCGCCTCGACGTCCGCGAAATGGTGCGCGGCAACACGCGTGACGGCGACTTCGAAGCTCCCGTCTGCGAAAGGCAGGTCCTCGGCCGAGCAGACGACGTCCGGCGCCATGCCGGGCGCAGGGTCGCAGGTGACGACCTCGAGCCCGGCCTCCCTGAGGCGACGTCCTACGTGACCGCCCCCGGTCGCCACGTCGAGCGCAGTGCGCGCACCCGAGGCCCACTCGACGACGAGGTCAAGGTCGGGCCCCTCACTGTGCGCCTTGCTCGTCCGGTAGAGCTCGGCCCGTTCACTCCAGGGTTCGGTCATGCCGCCAGCTCCACGGCGCGCCGGGCGCCATCCAGCATCGTCGCCTCGAAGAAGATGTGCGTGCGCCCGGACTCGGCGAGGATCCGCCGCCCCTCGTCTGCGTTCGTCCCGTCGAAGCGCACAACGATCGGCGTCTCGATCCCGATGCGGTCGAGCGCGACGAGCATCCCGCGGGCGATCTCGTCGCACCGCGTGATCCCGGCGAAGATGTTGAAGAGGATCGAGCGCACCTGCGAGTCGTTCGCGATCACCTCGAGCGCGTTCGTGACCGTGTCCGCGTTGCTCGCACCGCCGAGATCGCAGAAGTTCGCCGGCGCGCCGCCCGCGATCACGATCAGGTCGACGGTGGACATCGCGAGCCCAGCGCCGTTCGCGACGATCCCGACGGAGCCGTCGAGCTTGACGTAGGTGACACCCTTCTCCCGCGCCAACGCCTCGAGCGGGTCGGCCGCGCTCGTGTCGCGCATCGCGGCCACCTCCGGGTGACGGAAGAGCGCCGAGTCATCGATCGTCACTTTCGCGTCGAGCGCCTTCACCTCACCGCCCGGCGTCACGATCAGCGGGTTGATCTCGCAGAGCATCGCCTCCTCCGAGTCGAAGCAGCGGTAGAGCTTCTCGACGATGTCGAGCACCTGCGCCTGCTCGCCCGGGTCGTCGATCCCGGCCTCGTGCACGAGGCGGCGGCCCTCGAAGGGCTCGTAGCCGACGAGCGGATCGACGTTGGCCCGGGCGATCGCGCCCGCGTCGCGCGCGGCGACCTCCTCGATCTCCATGCCGCCCTCCCGCGTCAGCATGAAGAGCGGCTTCCGCGCGCCGCGATCGAACGTGACCGAGAGGTAGTACTCCTTCGCGATTTGCGACGCCTGCTCCACCCAGACCTTGCGCACGACGTGCCCGCGAATGTCGAGGCCGAGGATCGACGCAGCGCACTCGGCGGCCTCGTCGGGGCTGTCCGCCCTCTTGACGCCACCGGCTTTTCCGCGTCCGCCGGTCAGCACCTGGGCCTTGACGACGACCGGCCCGCCGAGCTCCTCGGCTGCGCGCCGCGCCTCCTCCGCGCTCGTCGCGAGCCGCCCCTCGGAAACCGGGATGCCGTATCGGCGGAAGAGCTCCTTGCCCTGATGCTCGAGCAGGTCCACGGCGTCCGACTCTAGTGGTTCGGGCGCGGGTACCCTCGGACCGTGGACACGATCGTCGCCGAAGGGCTTCACAAGCGCTACGGCGCCGTCACGGCGCTCGACGGTGTGTCGTTCGCGGTGCGCGAGGGCGAGATCTTCGGCCTGCTCGGCCCGAATGGCGCCGGCAAGTCGACGGCCGTTCGCATCCTCGTGACGCTCACCCGCCCGGACGAGGGGCGGGCGGTCGTCGCCGGGCACGACGTGCGGCTCGAAGGGGAGGCGGTACGTCGGGCGATCGGCTACATCCCGCAGGAGTCCGGTGTCGACCGTTACGGCACCGGGCGGGAGAACCTCATGCTGCAGGGGCGAGTGCAGGGGATGAGTGGCGCCGGACTGCGGGCCCGCGTCGACGAGCTGCTCGCGTTCTTCGGGCTCGCCGACGCCGCCGACCGCATCGTCAACGGCTACTCGGGCGGGATGAAGCGCCGGCTCGACATCGCGCTCGGGCTCGTTCACCGACCTCGGGTCCTGTTCCTCGACGAGCCGACGACGGGCCTCGACCCCGAGGCTCGCGTGGCGCTCTGGGAGGAGGTCAGCCGCCTCGCGAAGCAGGAAACGCTGTCGATTCTCCTCACCACCCACTACCTCGAGGAGGCCGACGAGCTCGCCGACCGGCTCGCGATCGTATCTTCCGGCCGCGTGGTGGTCGAAGGCACGCCGGCCGCACTGAAGGCCGAGCTGCGCGGCGATGCCGTCCACGTCGAGCTCGCAAACGGGCAGGTGGAAGACGCCCGCCGTGTGCTCGCTGCCGTGAACGCACCTGTCGAACAGATGCTCGGGGAGGGCCGGATACTGATTTCTCGCGTCACCGACGGCAGTCGCGCACTGCCGGCGATCCTGTCGGCACTTTCGGACGCCGGCATCGCCGTCGCGTCCGTCTCGGTCAGCCGCCCGTCGCTCGACGACGTCTACCTCCACTACACCGGCCGAGACTTCCAGGCGGAGGATCGGGGCCTGTGAGGGTCGCGTCGCACACGTGGTTCATGATCGTGCGCCAGGCGCGCAACCTGATGCGCGAGCCGATCTGGATCGTGCTGCTCCTGATCCAGCCGATGGTGTGGCTGCTTCTGTACGGGCAGCTGTTCAAGAACGTGACGCGCCTCGGCGGCTTCGGCACCACGTCGTACATCACGTTTCTCGCGCCCGCGATCGTGATCATGAACTCCTTCTTCGGGGCCACATGGAGCGGGATGGCCATGGTCGCCGACCTCGACCGCAAGTTCGTGGAGCGGTTTCTCGCCACTCCCGTCGCGCGTGTCTCGCTCGTGCTCTCGCAGATCGTGCGCTCGGCGCTGACTGCGGGCCTCCAGGCGGTGATCATCCTCGTGGTGGCCATGGCGCTCGGGGTGCGCGTGCACGCAGGGGTGGCCGGGTGGGTGGTCGTGCTCCTGGTGGCGATGCTCGTGAACGCCGCCTTCGCGGGCTTCTCGCAGGGCCTGGCGCTGCTGACACGCCGCGACGCGACGATGATCACACTCGCGAACTTCATCAGCCTGCCGCTGCTCTTCCTCTCCTCGACGCTGATCGCGAGGTCGCAGATGCCGGGGTGGATGCAGAGCGCCGCTGCGTTCAACCCGGTCGACTGGGGCGTCAAGGCCTCGCGAGCGGTCGTGCTCCCGGGAACGGATTGGGGGGAAGTCTCGCTCCACCTCGGGTACCTCGCCGCGCTGTGTGTCGTGACGGCTGCGTTCGCCAACTGGACGCTCCGTGTGTACCAGCGCTCGCTCTAGGAACGTATTCTCCGGGCATGACCTTCGCCGACCAGCTCACGGTCGCGAGAGCTGCTGCCGCGCCGATCGTCGTCGCTCTCTTCGCCCTCGACTTCAACGGGCACAACTACTGGGCCACGGCGGTGTTCTGCGTCGCGATGGCGACCGACTGGTTCGACGGCCGGATCGCGCGGCGGACAGGACACACGTCGCAGTTCGGCTCGTTGCTCGATCCGGTCGCCGACAAGCTGCTCGTGCTCACGACACTCGTCGTCCTGCTCGCCCAGAACGTCTTCCCGGCCTGGATGGTGGCCGCGATCGTCGGACGCGAGCTCCTCGTCAGCGGCCTGCGCCTGGCCGCGCTCGAGCGCGGCGTCGTGATCCCGGCGCGCGACCTCGGGAAGCTGAAGACCTGGTCGCAGGCTGTTGCTGCCGCAGTGGGCGGGCTAGTGGCCGCGGGCGTCTGGAGCGACAACGTCTCGTGGTGGTTCCTGCTCGTCGCGGTCGCGCTGACGTGGATCTCGGGCCTCGACTACGCGAGGTCGGCGCCGAGGGTCCTGCGCGGAAGCACCGTCACACCGTCCTAGACGCTCATCCGGTGCCTCCCTCGTTCGAGTGACTCTCGTAAGGGAACTGCGCCCAAGATCACTCTCGTGAGGTCGCGGAGCCGGCCGATCGCGCCGACCAAAGGCACATGCGCCGGCTCGGGCTCATTCCTCTCGCCTTGCTCGGCCTCGCCACAGCCGGTGCGCTGGCCTCGGTCCACCCCATCGCCGGCTAACGACGCATGCGGCAGCTGCTCCTCGTTCCCCTCGTTCGGTTGGCTCTTGCTGCAGCGTTGTGCTGCGCCGCTCTCCCCGCCGCGTCACCTGCTGCCGGCGGAACAAGCCGCTCCTGGGCCCAGGCACAGATCAAGCTCGTCACGACGCGAAAGATCTTCCTCGAAACGCCATCGACGTTCCGGCCGCAGGACCCGCTGACCGCGGGAACGCTCGGCACGGTCATCGGCAGGCTGACCGGCAAGCCGGTCGAGGAGCCGCGGGACCCTGAAGCGCAGGTTTCGATGGAAAGCCTCGACGCCGCCCTCGTCCGTGCGCTCGGGCTCGGCGACAGCGCGGCGGCTGTTTTCCAGAGCGCTCGCGCAAGCGGCCTGAATCCGCCGGCCCGTTTCGGCACCGAGGTGATAGCGCGACTGCTCGGCTTGCGAGTCAACCACCCGGTCGGCCACGACAATCTCGAGCTGCTGCCTGGGCAGACGGCGACGCGGGCCGAAGCCGCCTACTCCGTGGCCAGGATTCTGCGCCTCCAGGGTGATCGGGCGAACGACGTTCAGAGCGGCCAGAACCCGGTCAGCCGGGCCGTGGACGGGCATCAGGACACGCGTTTGACCTCGGCTGCGACGGCCCCGAGCGAGCTCGTTCCGAGCGCTGAGGTCGAGGGAATCAAGGCCCTGGCGCAGTCGTTCGCGCTTCCCGAGCTGACCACATGGCAGCAGCGAATCCTCCAGACCGCGGTTTCATTCATCGGCGACCCGTACGTCTGGGGCGGCACCAGTGAGTCCGGCATGGACTGCTCCGGCTTCGTCTGGCGCGTCTACAAGCTGACGTCGTACTCGGAAGCACCCCAGCTCTCGGGCGTCCTGCAGGGACGGACGACGATGGCGATGAGCGGCGAGGTGCCGAAGTCTCTCCGGATCGGGGTGAACGACCTCCAGCCTGGAGACGTGCTCTTCTTCGGGAACGGCCCGAAGTCGAAGCCGAGCAAGGTCGATCACACGGGGATCTACCTCGGCAACGGCTGGTACATCAACTCGGCTCGCTCTGGCGTCGCCGTCGCTTGGCTCTGGCCCGGTGAAAGCTCGCGCCTCGCGTGGGCCCGGCGGCCGCTGGCCGAAGCCGGCCTGCAATAGGCAGGGCTTACAGCCGCTAGATTCGCTGGATGGAGTCGGTCGACCGCTCGACGATCTGGCCGTACGACGAGGCAGGCGACCCCGGCGAGTTCTCGTATGCACGCTACGGCCATCCGACGGGCGCCGCTGCGGAGGCGCGCCTCGGAGACCTGGAGGGTGGCGACGCCCTTCTCTATGCCTCCGGGATGGGCGCTGCGACAGCCGTCCTGCTCGCCTTCGCCCGCTCAGGGACGCGCGTCGCGCTTGCCGAAGGCGCGTACTTCGGCACCTCGCAGTTGCTCGGTGAGCTCACACGCTTCGGCATCTCCTTCGTCGAGTTCGACCAGACCGGCGCAGCCCCGGACGCAGACATCGTCTGGGTCGAGTCGCCTGCAAACCCGATGCTCACGTTCCCGGACTTGGCCTCGCTGCGCGGCCACCCAGGGCTCGTGGTCTGCGACGCGACCGTCTCGACGCCGGTGTATCTCCATGCGCTCGATGAAGGCGCGGACGTCGTCGTCCACTCAGCCACGAAGTTCCTGACGGGCCACCACAACGCCCTGCTGGGCGCGACCGTGACCCGTGACCCCGAGAAGACCGATCGGCTGCTGAGAATCAGGACGCGCGCCGGGATCGCCGCGGCGCCCGACGCGGCCGGCGCTCTGCTCGAGGGGCTCGACACCCTCGAGAGCCGGATGCGGCGGATCACCGAGACCGCAACCGAATTGGCGTTACGCCTTGCTGCCCATCCCGCCGTCGAGCACGTCCGCTACCCAGGGTTTTCGGGCCTCATCTCGTTCGACGTTGCCGACCCGCGGGCCGTCGAAACGCGTACGCGCCTGATCCTGAACGCCACGAGCCTCGGCGGCGTCGCTTCGACGATCGAGAGCCGGCATCGGTGGGAGGGCGACCGCATCCCGAGAGGCCTATTGCGCCTGTCGGTCGGGATCGAGGACGTCGACGCCCTCTGGGCCGATCTCGACGCTGCGCTCAGCCGAGCTCCTTGAAGCGGAAGCAGTCGGTCGTGTGGTCGTTCACCATCCCGACCGCTTGCATGAACGCGTAACAGACGGTCGGCCCGACGAAGCGGAAACCGCGCTGCTTCAGGTCGCGCGAGAGCGCGCGCGAGAGGTCGGTCTCGGCCGGAATCTCGGCCAGCCGCCGCCACCCGCCGACGAGCGGCTCGCCGTCGACGAAGCTCCAGAGGTACGACTCGAGGCTTCCGAGTTCCTTCTGCACCTCGAGGATCTGCGCAGCGTTCGCGACTGCCGAGGCGACCTTCAGCCGATTGCGGACGATTCCCGGATCCTCGAGCAGCCTCGCGATGTCGCGCGGGCCGAACCCGGCTACCACCTCTGGATCGAAGCCGGCAAACGCGCGCCGGTATCCGTCCCGCTTGTTCAGGATCGTGTTCCACGAGAGACCGGCCTGCGCGCCCTCGAGCGTCAGGAGCTCGAACAGATGACGGTCGTCGCGCGACGGAACGCCCCATTCCTCGTCGTGGTAGGCGAGCATCGCCTCGGACGACCCCTCGGCCCATTGGCAGCGCGTCACATCCATCCGCGTTGCAGGATCGCATGTCGCGGGCGGGTCGGAACAGCTCGTCGCACGCTTGACTCCCCCTTGTGTCGCGAGCCTGACAGTGTGAGTGTCGTGGCCGCGAACGACGCGGAACTGGTCGGCGCCTAGTCTCAGAGGGATCAGGTCGCAAACTGCGATCGGTGTCTTGAAAGTACGGGAACACCACAGAAGGAGGCGCATTGTGACCAGCGAGAACATTGGTGCACAGGAAGACCTCGCACTCAGCGACACGGACGCCGACAAGGTCGTCGGGGGCAAGATGTGGCGTAGGAAGCACAAGACCAAGAAGAAGCAGGCCGCCCACCCGGTCGCCGCGAGCCCGTGCGTTCCCCTCAAGCACTCCGCGGGCGGAGCCGGCGACGACTCGCTCGAGTCGTACATGGCGGGATCGCCAGAGATGGGCGGCTGATCGAGCCAAGCAACCCGATCTCTGCGATGCCGAGTTGGGGTCCTGTGAGCGGCAGGCTCGTCGAGCTCGGGGGGCGACCGCTGTTCTCCGTCGAAGGCGTGGCCTACAGCTGGGCCGACGTGCTGGCCGCGGCATCCGCGCGTGGGTCACTCGACCAGTTGCAGAGCCGTTCGCGGCAGGGCGTGGCGCTCGTTCGGCGTTCCGAGGCGCTCGGAGACCACCTCGATGCGGACACCGTGCGCACCGCGGCCCAAGATTTCCGGTACGAGCGCGGCCTGCTTTCCGCCGAGGAGCTCGAAGCCTGGCTGAGTAAGTGGAGCTTGACGGTCGAGGAGTGGACCTCGTTCTTGAAACGGTCGTTGCTGCTCGATCAGCGGGCCGAGGAAACGCCTGCTCCAGAGACCGGCTTGACGCTCGAGGACGAGGCTCTGGAAGTCGGCGAATACGTCGACGCTGTCTGCTCCGGCTTCCTGGAGCGCGAGGCCCTCCGCCTTGCAGATGATGCTGCGCTCGCGAGCCTTGAAAGCGTAGACCTCGCCGAAGATGGATCGGCCCGCGTCGGCCGGATCGTGGCCGCGGCAGCAGCAGCGCGCGCCGGGGCAGCTTCGGCGCCTGATCTGGACCGTGAGATCGCGAAGCAGGGGCTCGACTGGACGCGACTCGAGATGGATGTGCTCGAACTGCCTTTGCTCGATGCGGCCCGCGAGGCCGCGATGTGCGTGCTGGACGACGGTCGCGACATCGCAGACGTCGCACTGGACGCCGGCGCGCCGCTTCGACACACGAGCGTCTACGTCGCGGATTTGGAGCCCGAGTTGTCGCCGTCGCTGATCGCCGCCCAGCCGGGAGAGTTGGTCGGGCCGGTTGAGCGCGACGGAGCGTTCGTACTGGTCTCGATCGATGAACGGACCCCACCCGCGACAGACGACCCGGAGCTGCGCCGGCGGGCAAGGGCGGCCTTGGTCGACCGCGCGATCAAGCGGGCGACGGCGGGTCGTGTGGAGTGGCATGAGCCTGTCTGAGACCGCGACGATCGAGGCCGACGAAGCACTCGCGCAGCTGCCTGCCTTCGCGCTCCTCCCCGAAGACGTCCGCGGCCTCGTCGCCGCGAGCTTCGACGTGCTCGATGTCCCGTTCGGAACCGCCATCGTGCGTGAGGGCGAAGAGGCGGACGCGTTCTTCATCCTCGCGAGCGGGTCTGCACGGGTTGTCAAGCAGACCGCCCAGGGCGAGGAGATCGGGCTGAACGTCCTCCGCCGCGGCGACGCGTTCGGCGAGGCGGGGCTGCTCGACAGGACGACGCGCACGGCGACGGTGCGGGCGAGCAGCGCAACCCAGGTGCTGCGCCTTCACAGCGGCGTTTTCGACGCTCTGGCGCGCACGCATCCCGAGGTGCGGGAAGCCTTCGAGGCGCTGATTCGCACGCGTGCGCTCTCGGACTTCTTCCGGATCAACGTCGGCTTCACCACCCTGCCGAAGGAGGCCATCGCGGAGCTGATCACCGGCCTGGAGCGGGTCGAGGCGAAGGCGGGAGAATTGGTCGTGCACGATGGCGACCCCCCTGGGCCGATGTTCGTCGTCGAGGAAGGGCGGCTGCGCACGTTTCGCGTGCAGGACGGCGTCCAGCAGGACCTTGCCTACCTGCGCAAGGGCGACTTCTTCGGTGAGCGTTCGCTGTTTCGCGGAGAGCCGCGAGCCGCGAGCGTCGAAGCGCTGGTCGACTGCTCGCTGCTGCGGCTTCCCACCCCACTCTTCGCGAAGCTGCTCGCCGAGCATCCGGAATTCCGGTCGCGAGTGGAGGAGCGGGTCATGCAGTACAGCTACAAACGACTGGCGCGGGTGCCGCTCGACTTCGCCGAAGAGATCCTGCCCGCCGAGGTCTACGCGGCGGAAGAGGCCGGCGAGGGGGTCGAGGAGCGCCCGCTCGAGGAGACCGAGGTCGAGGAGCTGGGCGACGAGACGGCTCCGGCGAAAGCGCCGCGGCGACGGTGGCGGCGGCGCTTCCCCCACGTCTACCAGCTCGACGAAATGGACTGCGGAGCGGCTTGCCTCGCAATGGTGTGCCGCTACTTCGGCCGGCCGGTCCCGATCTCGTACATCCGCGAAGTCGCCCATACGAGCACCCGCGGAACGTCACTCAACGGGATCACTCGCGGCGCCGAGGAGCTCGGGCTCGTCGCGCGCTCGATCCGCGCCTCGAAGAGCCGTCTCGACGACCTGCCGTTGCCGGCGGTCGTTCACTGGCAAGGCGACCACTGGGTTGTGCTGTACCGCGTCGACCGCGGCCAAGTGCGGCTCGCCGACCCCGAAACCGGTCTGCGGCGTCTCACTCGCGAGGAGTTTCTCGAGAACTGGAGCGGGTACGCGTCGGTGATCGCCTACGGGGAGGGTCTGGAGCTCGTTCCGGAGTCGCGTCTCAGCATCGCCTGGCTGAAGCCGTTCCTGCGCCCGCACCGCAAGCTGATGGCGATCGCAATCGCTCTGGCTGCGCTCGGGGCCGGACTCGAGCTCGTGTTGCCGATTCTGACCCAGTACGTCGTGGACAACGTGCTCCCGAGCGGCGACAAGAACATGCTCTGGATCGTGATGGCAGCCATCTTCGCGGTGCTGCTCGCGATGACAGGCGCGGCGTTCGTGCAGGGCTTCCTGCTCAGCAAGGTCGCGGTTCGACTCGACGTGTCGACGCTCGACCACTTGACGAAGACGCTGCTCGAGCTGCCGATGAGCTACTTCACGACGCGGCGTACAGGCGATATCGAGCGGCGGCTTTCGGGTGCCCGGACGGTGCGGCAGTTCCTGACCGCGAGCGGCATCGAAGCACTCACGGCGGTCGCGACGCTCATCGCGTCGCTGACGCTGATGTTCATCTACAGCTGGACGCTCGCCGTCGTCTACCTCCTGACGGTGCCGTTCTACGTGGGCCTGATGCGCTTCTCCTCGACACGGTTGCGACCGCTGTACGACGACCTCGAGGCATCCTACGGCCGCTATTCCTCGGGCCAGATCGACGCGATCCGCGGTATCGAGACGGTCAAGGCGCTCGCCGCCGAGGAGTCGTTGCGCCGGCTGATGCTGGCCCGGTTCCAGGCGCTCTCTGGTCGCATCTTCCGCACCCAGTTCCTGGTCCTCGCCTACCAGGGATCACTCCAGCTCGTGAGCTTTGCCTCGTTTGGTCTCTTCCTGCTCGTCGGCTCGCTCCAGGTGATCAACGGCACACTCACCCTTGGACAGTTCGTGGCCTTCAACGCCTTGATCGCGCTCGCGACTGGTCCGGTGCTGTCGCTCCTCGGGCTCTGGGATGAGTTCCAGCAGTCAAAGGTTCTGCTCCAGCGGCTCGACGACGTCATCCTGCAGGAGCCCGAGCAGGGCTACGACCACTCCCACCTACGGGCGGTGGAGACGCTCGAAGGCCGGGTTGAGCTGCAGGGGGTCGGGTTCCGCTTCGGAGGCCCCGACGCACCGCCGATCCTCGAAGGGCTCACCTTCTCGGTCGAGCCGGGAGAGACGATCGCGATCGTCGGCCGCAGCGGCTCAGGCAAGACGACCCTGGTCAAGCTCCTGGCCGGACTGCTCGAGCCGACCGAAGGCACGATCCTCTTCGACGGCTTCGACATGCGTACGCTCGACTACCGGACGCTTCGCAGGAAGATCGGCTTCGTGTTGCAGGAGAACTACCTCTTCAGCGACACGATCGCGGGGAACATCGCCTTCGGCGAAGAGGTGGTCGACCCGGCCCAGCTGGCCGCCGCCGCAAAGACGGCCTACGCACACGAGTTCGTGCAGCGATTGCCGCTCGGCTACGACACGCGCGTCGGCGAATCCGGCCTTCGCCTTTCGGGCGGCCAGCAACAGCGGATTGCGATCGCACGCGCCCTCTACCACTCGCCGCCGATCTTGCTTTTCGACGAGGCGACGAGCGCGCTCGACACGGAATCCGAGCGGGCCGTCAAACAGAGTCTCGACGACCTTCTTGTCGGGCGCACATCGTTCGTGATCGCCCACCGGCTGAGCACGATCCGCGACGCCGACCGCATCCTCGTGCTCGAACGCGGCCACCTTGTCGAGCAGGGCACCCACGACGAGCTGATCACCCGGCAGGGGCTCTACTTCTACCTCGCGAGCCAGCAACTCGAGCTCTGACGGGAGCCCTAGCGTGCTCGTTTCTTGAGGGCTTCCAGGTCGAGGATGTGCGTCTTGCCTCGGTGGAGCTCGACCGTGCCGCGCTCTTGTTCGTCGCGAAGCACACGGTTGACGGTCGCTCGTGAGGCGCCTGCGAACGTCGCGATCTCTTCCTGGGTGAGCGGCAGTTCGGTCGCCATGCCGAAGCCATTGTCGTAGACGCGCGCGAGCTCGACGAGGCGACGTAGCACGCGCCGTTCGACGGGCAGGTAGAGCGCCTCGAGCAGCCGCTCGTGCAGCATCCGTATCTCGCCGGCGAGGAATGGATCAGGATCTCGTCGATGGTGGGGTACTCTTTGCGGAGCTGCGCGAAGTCGGTCTGGTAGACGGCGAAGGTCTCCGACGGCTCGAGCGCCTCGACGGTTGCGGAGCGCGGCTCTCGGGGCTCACGAGGGCCATCTCGCCGAAGTTCTCCCCGGGCCCGATCAGCACGATCGTGATCGTGTCGCCGAGCGCGGTCATCACTCGAACCGCGAAATGCCCACTCGAAACGAGATGGAGCGAGTCGGCGGGATCACCGCGATGGAACACGACCTCACCGCGAGCGAAACGTCGTCTCCGCGCCACCTTGAGCAGCAGCCGAACCTGCTCGTCGGGGACACCCTCCAAGAGACGCCATTCCACCGGACAAGCCTATGTCGCGAGCGTGACAGTGTGGGTGTCGTGGCCGCGAACGACATCGAGACCGCCGGCCCTAGCTTCCGGGGTGTCAGATCGCAGCAGGCGATCGACTCGAGAACACGCAAGACACGAAGGAGGAGAATTATGACCAGCGAGAACTTCGGCGAAACGGAAGACCTCGCACTCAACGACGAGGACGCCGACAAGGTCGTCGGCGGCGTGAAGAAGAAGAAGCAGGCGCCGGCCAAAAAGGCCGCGGCTTCCCAGATCGGTCCGTACAAGACCTCCTCAGGCGGAGCGGGCGACCCGACGAAGGAGTCGTACATGGATGGCTCGCCCGAGATGGGCGGCTGACACGGCCGACTGACCCGGCGGGCCCGTGCGAAGCACCGGCCCGCCGGAGAGTTGCATGACCCGGCGCGCCCGGTGGGCAGGAGCGGACACTCCTTCCCCGCTCTTGCCCGGCGGGCGTGACCGGTGCATATCGAAGCCTCAAGGCTTATCCCATCGTGGTGGTTCCTGCGCGTTTCGCAGTACACACGCAAAAGGTGGGGTCGTCGCTTCTCGTCAGGCCCGGAAGCCCCGCAGAGGACGAAGGCCCGTCGATAGCGTGACGGCCGACAGCTGATGCACGCGACCGAGTACCTCACCTTCGAGACGCCGCACCGGCGCGACTACGTCAACATCACCGACCGGGTCGAGCAGTTCGTGCGCGAGTCGGGGATTCAGCACGGGCTCGTGCTCGTGAACCCGATGCACATCACAGCGGCGGTGTTCGTCAACGACGCCGAGTCGGGGTTGATCGCCGACATCGACGACTGGCTCGAGCGCCTCGCGCCGCACGAGCCCGTCTCCGGCTACCGCCACAACGTCGGCGAGGACAACGCCGACGCGCACCTGAAACGGCAGCTGATGGCGCACCAAGTGGTTCTGGCGATCACCGACGGAAGACTCGACCTCGGCCCCTGGGAGCAGGTGTTCTACGCCGAGTTCGACGGCCGCAGGCGCAAGCGTGTCGTGTTAAAGGCGATCGGGGAGTAGCCCTGCGCCGCGGACTCGTCGTCGTCGCCGCCGTTGCGATTGCCGCGATCGTCGTCGCCGCGGTGTTCGCGGCGCTCTACTTCACCAGGGACACGAAGAGCACCTCGGCCGTGGCGGGGGTTCCGTGCGGCGAGCAGCGTGTGTTCGGCCACATCCGCTCGCTGGTTCGCCGCGGAGACCACTACGAGCTGCGGTTCGACCCCGCCTGGTTCACGAGCGGGGAGACCGCCAACGACGCGGCCGCTGCGGACGGCGTCATCGCGCCTGGCGAGCCCATGCCGAACGACAACTACGTCGTCGACGAGAGCCACCGGCGCTACCTCTACCTCGTGCCGCCGACGGCCCGAGTGACCGTACTGACCCCCAAGGAGTACCTGGCCGGCGAGCCGGTCAGCGTCGAAACGCTCGCTCAGCTGGTTGCCGGCAAACACCCCGTCAAGCTGTACGAAGGGCTTGATACCGGCTTCTGGATGCGCTTCCACGTGGACACCGTCTGCTCACTCGAGCAGCAGTACCACCCCTGACGATGGCTCAGTAGAGCCCCCGCGGACGCGACCCCGAGCCCAGTGGCGTCCAGCTTCCTCAGCGTGGAGGCGGACAGGGACTCGTGGAGGAGCCACAAGGCTGTGTCGTGAGCACGACAGTGTGGGTGTCGTGTCGGCGAACGAAATCGAGACGGCCTGCCCCTAGCCTTCGCGCATTGATCTCCTCGCTCGACACCCGACGTAGCAAGCCCGCAGTAGGCTTGTCGCCGTGTCTGCGTGTCCTTCGTGTGGTCACGAGAACCCTGATGGGAAGAGGTTCTGCGGTGACTGCGGCGCCCCGCTTCTGGTGGCTGCGGAGCTGCGGGAGCAGCGGAAGACGGTGACGGTGCTGTTCTGCGACGTGGTCGGCTCGACGGCGCTTGGTGAGTCGACTGATCCGGAGGCCATGCGGTTGCTGCTGGCGCGGTATTTCGAGCGGATGCGGGCGATTGTCGAGCGGCACGGGGGAACGGTGGAGAAGTTCATCGGTGATGCGGTGATGGCGGTGTTCGGGGTGCCGCTGCTGCATGAGGATGATGCGCTGCGGGCGGTGCGGGCGGCGGTGGAGATGCAGGATGTGTTGCCGGGGTTGGGGGTTGAGGGGCGGATCGGCGTCAACACGGGTGAGGTGGTGGCGGGGACGGCTGAGCGGTTGGTGACGGGGGACGCGGTGAACGTGGCGGCGCGGCTGCAGCAGGCGGCGGCGCCCGGCGAGGTCCTGCTCGGCGCCGAGACCCGCGAGCTCGTCCGTGACGCGGTGACCGTGGAGGAGCTGGCGCCGCTCCAGCTGAAGGGCAAACAAGAGCGGGTGGCGGCGTTCAGACTGCTGGCGGTCGACCCGGACGCGCCCGGCGTGGCGCGGCACCTCGACGCGGCGATGGTCGGCCGCGAGCGCGAGTTGAGGCTGTTGCAGGGCGCGCTCGAAGGCTCGGTCGCGCGGCAGGGGTGCGTGTTGTTCACGTTGCTCGGCGTCGCGGGGGTGGGCAAGTCGAGGCTGGTGCGCGAGTTTCTGGTGGGAGCGGATGCGCAGGTGGTAGAGGGGCGCTGCCTCTCCTACGGGGAGGGGATCACCTACTTCCCGGTGGTCGAGGTCGTGAAGCGGCTCGGCGGCGCCGACGAGCGGCTGCTCGCGGAGAGCCCCGGCGCGGCGGCGGCGATCGGGGCGCTGCTCGGCGAGCAGGCGGCGACAACGACGGCGGGGGAGATCGCCTGGGCGGTGCGCAAGCTGCTCGAAGGCTCAGCCCGGGAGCGCCCGTTGGTGGTCGTCTTCGACGACATTCACTGGGGCGAGCCGGCGTTCTTGGATCTGGTCGAGCATCTGGCCGACCTGTCGCGAGAGGCGCCGATCCTGCTTCTGTGCATGGCGCGGCCGGAGCTGCTCGACCGCCGCCCTGGCTGGGGTGGCGGCAAGCTGAACGCGACCACGGTGCTGCTCGAGCCCCTGGATACCGGCGAGACCGAGGAGTTGATCGGGCGGCTGCTCGGCGGCGAGAGGATCGAGCCGGGGCTGGCAGAGCGGATCCAGGCGGCGGCGGAGGGGAACCCGCTGTTTCTCGAGGAGATGCTGGCGCTGGTGCGCGACTCCGGCGGGGGCGAGCTGGTCGTGCCGGCCTCGATCAGGGCGCTGCTCGCTGCCCGCCTCGACCAGCTCGCTCTGGGCGAGCGCTCGGTGCTCGACCGCGGCTCCGTCGAGGGGCAGATCTTCCACGCCGCGGCGGTCGTGGCGCTGGCGCTCGAGCCGGCGCCGGTCGAGCGCGAGCTGGCGGCGCTCGTGCGCAAAGACCTGGTCCGGCCCGACCGGGCGCAGCTCCAGATCAGCGAGGCCTACCGCTTCCGCCACCTGCTGATCCGCGACGCCGCCTACGACGCACTCCCCAAGGCAAGCCGGACCGAGCTGCACGAGCGCTTGGCCGACTGGCTCGCCGAGCACGGCGCCGACCTGGTCGAACGCGACGAGATCGTCGGCTACCACCTCGAACAGGCCCACCGCTACCGCGAAGAGCTCGGCGACCTCGACGACGCGACCCGCGCACTCGGCGAGCGGGCCGCCGACAGGCTTGCGCTCGCCGGCCGGAGAGCGACCGCCCGCGGCGACTACGCAGCAGCCGCCAACCTGCTCGAACGCGCACTCTCACTTGGGATCAGCGGCCCACGCGAGCGCGTCCGCGTCGAGGTCGATCTCGGGGAAGCCCTCTACGAAACAGGGCGACTGGCCGAATCCGACGCGATGTTCGCCGCGAGCATCGACGCCGCAGCCAGTCTCGAGGAACGCGGCCTCGCCACGCGCGCGCTCGTTCACCGCGCGCGTCACCGCCTAAACGTTGATCTGGAGGTCGATCCCGCGGCGATGCTGCCGGTCGCGGAGGACGCGATCGAGACGTTCGGTCAACTCGGTGACTCGCTCGGTCTCGCCTACGCCGAGCAGCTGCTCGCCGCGGCGCTTTCGAAGCAGGGCCACACGACCGCGAGCTTCGCCGCACTGGAGCGCGCGCTCGTGCACGCAGACGCGTCCGGGGATCAGGCCATGCGCCGACACCTCATTCGGGATATCGTCTGGCGCCTCTACGTTGGTCCGATGCCGGCAGGCGAAGCGATCCGCCGTTGCGAGGAGCTCCTGCACTCGAGCCGGGACGACCGTGTGCTCGAAGCGGTGATCAGCCGCTGCCTGTCAGCGCTCCTCGCGATGGCGGCCGACTTCGACGAATCGCGCGAGCACCTCCAAAGAAGCAGCCTGGTGCTCGACGAACTCGACCAGACGAGCGCCTCGACCGCCCTCCGCGATGTGGCCGCAGACGCGAAGGAACTCGTCGGCGACCGTGCCGGCGCCGAGCAGGAACTCGCGGCGCAGTGGCGTCGTTTCCGCGACACACGAGGCAATGCGCCCGACGTTGTCCCCGTGAAGGCAACGTCCCTGCTCGCGCTCCTCTACTGCGACGAGGGCCGCTGGGACGATGCTGCGGACTGCCTCGCCTCAGGCCCGGATATGCCCGAGCCGACCCGGTTCCGACATGCAGCCGTGCTCCGTCTCGCCGCCGTGGCACGTCTTGCGGCGCATCGCGGCGAGCACGCGGAAGCGCTGAGGCTCGCCCAATGCGCGGTCGAGCTCGCCGAGGACAGCGAATACCTGAACAGCAGAGCGCGCGTCTGGCTGACGCTCGCCGAGGTGCAGCGGGCCAACGGCCAGACGGTGGAAGCCAACACCGCCGTCGCTCGGGCGCTTGAGCTCTACGAGCAGAAGGGGAACATCGCCGCCGCCGCTCGCCTGCGCGCGGCGGAAAGCGCCGAACACGCAAGGCAGGCGTGAGAGTGGTGGACGACAGGCCGACGTGCATCTTCGTTCCTGGCACCGGCCCGCCCGGGATCCTCGCCTTCGCACCGCTGATCCGCGAGCTCGGAGGCGAAGCCGACGCGCGCGTCAAGGAGATGGAGGTCTTCGCCTTTTCGCCGCCGCTCGAGGACTTCGCAATCGACCACGAGATTGAAGGGCTCCTCACCTGGGCCCGGCGCGCGCAGCTCGATCGGTTCCACCTCTACGGCAGCTCGGCCGGTGGTTCAGTCGCACTCGCGTTCACGGCCGCACGGCCTGAGATGGTGCTCAGCCTGACGTTGAGCGAGGCCGCATGCGACTACAGCGAGGAGATGCTCGCCGACCTCGCCGAGTATCGCCGGCTCGCCGAGCTCCTGGCGGACGATCCCGTGCAGATGGTCGAGAGAATCAGGCGACTCAAGTTGAAACCGGGCGTGGAGTTCGAGCCGGCCGCCGACGCGTTGCCGAACCGGCCGGCGGGCTATGCGGCGGTCCTGCGCGCGTATGAGCGCCACCGTCTCGACGTCAACGCACTCCGCACCTTTCAGGGGCCGGTGCTGTACCTGCGAGGAGCGCTGAGCGTAGACCACTACGAGCGCAGTGCGAGTCGACTTGCGATGATCTTCCCGAACTTCCGCGAGGTCGTCTTCGACGGGCTCCACCATCTGAAAGCGCCTCACAAGGTCGAGCCGATGCGAGTCGCCTCGCTGCTCGTCGAGCTGTGGGCCGGAGCGCCGCAGGCCGCATTTCCGGTGACACGTTAGGGCGCCGTGTCTGGTTCGAGCAAGCGCCCACTGGCTTCCTGCCAACGCCTCGACCGCAGAACCGGGTCGGGTATACAATCGCCCGCCGGAAGCTCTGTGGCGCGCTCACCCCGACTCGTAGTCACGCTGCTCGCCGGGGTGGGGCTTGTGGCGGGCTCGCTCGGGCTCGGCGCGGGTGACGCGCGCCCGGCGCGGGACGACACGGTCACATTGAGCGTACTTTCCTTCGCCACGCAGAGGCCGGGGCTCGACGTGCTGATCGCGAATTTCGAGCGCGTCTACCCGAACATCAACGTCGAGGTCACCTACGCGTCGAGCACGGCGGTCCGCGACCAGCTCGAGGCGACGCAGCTTGCAGCGGGCAGCGCCCCCGACGTGCTCTCGGTTTCGCCGGGCTGCTTCAAGTCCGCGGCGGTCTGCCCGTTTGCAAAGGCAGGCCATCTGGCGGCGATGGTCAACAAGCCGTGGGTGAAGTGGTCGGTGCCGCTCGTGACCTCCCTCGACAAGTACGGCCAGGGCCTCTACGCCTTCTCGCCGCAGCTCGCGCCCTTCGGGGTCTTCACGAACGACGACCTGTTCAAGAAGCTCGGGCTGAAGGTGCCGCAGACGTACTCGCAGCTGCTCGACCTCTGTCAGAAGGCGAAGGCCGCCGGCACCGTCGCGATGATCACCAGCGCGGACGCGCAGGAAGTCTCGAACCTGCTCGTCAACCTGGCGGTCGGAACGCTGTACGGAAAAGACAAGCAGTGGGCGGGCAGGTTGCGGGCTGCGAGTGCGAGCTTCGACGGGACGCCCGGCTGGCATCAAGCGCTGCAGGAGTACATCGACATGAACGACGCGGGCTGCTTCCAGCCCGGATTCACAGGCATCACGGGGGCATCGTCGCACACACAGTTCGCCCAGGGACAGGGCCTGATGGATGTCACCGTGAGCTCGAACAAAGGCCAGATCGACGCCGCCAACCCCGGTTTCAGCGTGTCGTTCCATCCGTTTCCGGGTGGGGCCGGGCCGAACCAGACGGCGAACTTCATCAACATCCAGGCGGGGTTCGGCGTCAACGCGCACTCGAACGAGCAGCACCAGGCTGCGGCGCAGACCTTCATCGACTTCATGGCGCGCCCGAAGCAGAACTCCCTGTTCACCCGGATCAACGGCGGCCTGTCCCAGTACGAGTTCCTGCACCGACAGCTGCCGGCCTTCATGGCGCCGTACGCCTCCGTACTCGCGCAGCACCAGTACATCGCCAACCCGCTGCAGCAGTGGTGGAACCCAGGCGTCCTCTTCGCGATGCAGCAGAACCAGATCGGACTGATCACCGGGCAGCGCTCGATCGACGACGTCCTGAACGCGATGGACGCCGCCTGGAAACAGGGGCCTGCTTGAGCTCGCGCCGGCTTGCAGTCATCAGCCTGGCAACGCTGTGCGTGCTCGGCCTCGGCGCGAGCGACGCCAGGCCGGCGAAGCGAAGTGCGGTCACGATCAGCCTGCTCGCCAATGTCTCCGGGCAGGCCGGGTACGAGCTGCTGATCCCGAACTTCGAGCGCGTCTACCCGAACATCACGGTCAACGTCACCTACACGCCGAGCGTCCCGGTCCTGTACCAGCTCGAGACGACGGAGCTGGCGGCGGGCAATGCTCCCGACCTGATCGCGACGTACCCGGGCTGCGGGACGCCGATCTCGATCTGCACGCTCGCGCGGTCGGGATACCTGGCGGCGATGGTGAAGAAGCAGTGGGCGAATCGGTCGCTACCGCTCGTGACGTCCGCGAGCAAGTACGGTCAGGGCCTGTTCGGCTTCGAGCTGAATGTCAACCCCTTCGCCGTGTTCACGAACGATGGGCTGTTCGGCAAGCTCGGGCTGAAGGTCCCGCAGACGTTCTCGCAGCTCCTCGAGGTCTGTCAGAAGGCGAAAGCTGCCGGAACGGCCGCCGTGATCCTAGGCGGCGCGACGGCCACGGGTGTCCAATACCTGATCACGGCTCTGGCGGTCCCGACCGTGTACGGGAGAGACAAGCAGTTCCTAGGAAACCTGAGAGCAGGAAAGGCGACCTTCGCCGGGACCCCTGGTTGGCACCAGGCACTCCAGGAGTTCGTCGACATGAACACTGCGGGCTGCTTCCAGCCCGGCGCCACCGGGACGAGCACGACCTCGGCGGACGGGCTGTTCGCACAGGGACAGGGCCTGATGCTCCCCTACCTCACCTCGGCGAAAGGCGTGATCGACGCTGCCAACCCGCAGTTCACCTACACGGCCCATCCGTTCCCGGGCGGGACCGGCCCGAACCAGACCACGAACTACCTCCACCTCGGCCTCACGCTGAGCGTCAACGCGCACTCGAGCGCACAGAACCAGGCCGCGGCGCAGGCCTTCGTCGACTTCGTCGCCCGTCCGAAGCAGAACGCACTCTTCTCCGAGGCCACGGGCGGCTTGACGCAGTACGAGTTCTTGACGGGGCACTTCCCCGGCTGGATGTCGAGCTTGGCAACGCCGTACAACGACCACGCCTACGTCAACGACCCGACCCAGAGCTGGTGGAACGCCAGCGTCCTGCTCGCTCTGCAGCAGAACCAGATCGGCCTGATCACCGGGCAGCGCTCGATCGACGACGTCCTGAACGCGATGGACACCGCCTGGAAACAGGGGCCTGCTTGAGCTCACGCCGCGTTGCGGTCATCGGCCTCGCCGGGCTGTGCGTGCTCGCGCTCGGCGCGGGCGACGCGCGCCCGGCGCGAGACGACACGGTCACGTTGAGTGTGTTCGCGGTGAGCACACAGAAGCCGGGGCTCGAGGTGCTGATCGCAAACTTTGAGCGCGTCTACCCAGATATCAACGTCGAGGTCACCTATCCGCCGAACCGCGACCAGCTCCAAGCAACGCAGCTCGCGGCGGACAGCGCCCCGGACGTGCTGTCGGTTTCGCCGGGCTGCTTCAAGGCGGCGGCGGTCTGCCCGTATGCAAAGGCAGGCCACCTGGCGCCGCTGGTCAACAAGCCGTGGGTGAGGTGGGGTGTGCCGCTCGTGACCTCGCTCGACAAGTACGGCCACAGCCTCTACGCCTTCTCGCCGCAGCTCGCACTCTTCGGGGTGATGACGAACGATGACCTGTTCGAGAACCTCGGGCTGAAGGTGCCGCAGACCTTCGCTCAGCTGCTCGACCTCTGCCGGAAAGCGAAGGCCGCCGGAACCGTCGCGATGCTCACAAGCGCCGACGCGCAGGAAGTCTCGAACCTGCTCGCCACCCTGGCGGTGGGGACGCTGTACGGCAAGGACAGGCAGTGGGCGGGCAAGCAGCGGGCTGGAAAGATGACCTTCCAAGGGACACCCGGCTGGCACCAGGCGCTCCAGGAGTACATCGACATGAACGACGCGGGCTGCTTCCAGCCTGGGTTCACGGGGACAACACAGGCGTCGGCGCACGCACAGTTCGCCCAGGGACAGGGTCTGATGGACATCACCGTAAGCTCGAACAAAGGCCTCATCGACGCCGCCGGCCCCAAGTTCAGCATGTCGATACATCCGTTTCCGAGTGGAGCCGAGCCGAACCAGACGGCGAATTTCATCAACATCCAGGCGGGCTTCGGCGTCAACGCGCACTCGAACGAGCAGCACCAGGTAGCCGCGCAGACCTTCCTCGACTTCATGGCGCGCCCGAAGCAGAACGCGCTGTTCACCAAGATCAACGGCGGTCTGTCCCAGTACGAGTTCCTGCATCGACAACTGCCCGCCTTCATGGCCCCGTACGCCTCCGTCATCGCGCAGCACCAGTACGTCGCCAACCCGCAGCAGCAGTGGTGGAACCCAAGCGTCCTGGCCGCCCTCCAGCAAGACCAGATCGGGCTGGTCACCGGCCAGCGCTCGATCGACGACATCCTGAACGCCATGGACGCCGCCTGGAAGCAGGGGCCGTCTTAGCCGGCTCTCTCCGCTGAAGCACCGCGGGCTTGTTGGTGGGTTCAGCCGATCCCGGAGCGGGCAGACTCCCATCCAGCCACCATACGCCGCCGCCAACACACCGTCTATCGCCGCGATGACACTGCTGTTGACCCGGCTTCTTCGCAGTGATGCCAGTGATGCTAGAGTTGGTGCATCATGCGCACCACCATCACGCTCGACGACGACGTCACCGCTCTGATCGAGAGCGAACGCGCTCGGACCGGCGAGTCGTTTCGCGCCGCGGTCAACCGGTTGCTTCGGCGGAGCGCACGAGCCACACCGCCCCACAAGGCACCTGCGCTGCCGGAGCTTCCCGGGCGTCCTCTCGTCGACGTGTCCGACGTGTCGGCGCTGCTCGCGACCCTCGACGACGAGCGGCGGGCGCAGCGAAACGTCCCGTGACGCTCCTCGACACGAACCTGCTCGTCTACGCGACATTCGCGGATCCGCCCGAGCACGCGCGCGCTCGCGGCTGGCTCGAAGAGCGCCTCGCCGAAGGCGAGGGCACGGTCGCGCTCTGCTGGCCGGTCGTCTACGCGTTCGTTCGCCTGATCACGAGCGCGAGGGTCTTGGGAGAACATGCGGTCACGGTCAAGGAGGGCTGGGCCGTGGCAGCCGCTTATCTCGAGCAACCTGCCGTCAGGGTCGTCACCGGGGGCGCCGGACACATCGCGATCGCCGCCGAGCTCGCCCGGACTCCGGGCCTGCGCAGCGACGACGTCCCCGACATCGAAGTCGCGGCACTCGCTATCGAGCACGGTCTCGTTCTCGCCTCGCACGACCACGGCTTTCGTCGCTTCACCGGCCTACGGGTCATCGACCCGCTGACCGGCGGGTAGGCGAACAACTGTCGCGCACGCGATAGAAAGCCGGAGGTCCGAGGCGTATTCTCGGCGAATGGCGCAGTACGCGATGATCTTTCCCCGGTTGCTCACCGAAGCGAGCGTCGTCTCGCCGTGAGCGCCGGCGCCGAGTCGCGCGGGTCGCGTCCAAAGCGCCTGAAGCAAGTGCCCTGGCTGCTCGCTCTCCCCGGGCTCATCGCCCTTTTCGCGTTTCATTTCTTGCCGGTCGGCTTCGGCGGCTACTACGCCTTCACGAACTGGAACGGGCTGACGCACGCATCGTGGGTCGGCCTACGCAACTTCCGTGACATCTTCGCCAGCCCGACGGCGCGGGGTGCCCTCTGGCACACGCTCGAGCTCGCCGCTTGCTTCGTCGTGGTCGTGAACGCGATCGGCCTGACGCTTGCTCTCGCGCTGAACAGGGCCGTGAAGACGCGGCACCTGCTGCGGCTGCTGTTCTTCGCCCCGGTCGTCATGAGCCCGCTCGCGATCGCCTTCATCTGGCAGTGGATCTTCGACTACCAGGGCGCCCTGAACCGGGTTCTTGCCGGCGTCGGCCTCGAGTCGTGGCGGCGGGCATGGACGGGCGATCCCAAGACGGCGCTCTGGACGATCCTCGTCGTCATGGTCTGGCAGTTCTCCGGGCTCGCGATGGTGCTCTACCTCGCCGGCCTCCAGGGGATCTCGGACGATGTCTACGAGGCGACGCTCGTCGACGGCGCCTCCGTCTGGCTTCGCCTGCGCAAAGTCGTCCTGCCGTTGCTGGCGCCCGCGATGACCGTCAGCGCCACGATCACGCTGATCATCGGCCTGCGCGTGTTCGACCAGGTGCTGGCGCTGACCGAGGGCGGCCCTGTCGACGCGTCCGAGACGCTCGCGACCCAGGTCTACAAGCAGACGTTCTACCTGGGCCGGTTCGGGTACGGCGCGGCCTTCGCGCTGATCCTGACGATGCTGATCGCCGCGCTCGCGCTGACGCAGCTCGCGCTCCTGCGCAGAAACGAGGAGCGGCTCTGAGGTGGGCCTCGTCGCGCTACACCCGCCGCACGCTCGCTGCGCGAGCTCGCGCTCATCCTGGTCGCGGTCGTCTACTGCCTGCCGTTCTACCTGCTGGTCGCGATCGCGCTCGAGACAACCGCGCAGACGTACAAGACGCCGCTCTCGTTCCCGTGGCCGCCGCAGTTCGGCAACTTCTCGGAGGCGTGGAGCACCGGCGGGCAGGGCGGGCTCCCCCCGCGCTCGTGAGCAGCCTGATCATCACTCGTCTCGAGCGTCGTCGGCCTGATCGTGCTCGGCTCGCTCTGCGCGTACACGATCGCCCGCCGCGCCGGCCGGCTCAGCAACCTGGTCTACGTCGCTGTTCGTGATCGGGATCATCCTGCCGTTCCAGCTCGCGATCATCCCGCTCTACGTCGCGATGCGCCACCTCGGCCTCGTCGGCAACTACCTCGGGATGATCGTGCTCAACATCGGCCTGCTGATGCCGCTGACGGTCTTCCTGTACACGGGCTTCATCCGCGCGCTGCCTCGGGACTACGAGGAGGCCGCACGAGTCGACGGCGCCGGGATCCTGCGGACCTACGCCAGGGTGGTCTTCCCGCTGCTCCGGCCGATCACCGCGACGGTGGCCGTGCTCGTCGGGATCATCGTCTGGAACGAGTTCTTCATCGCGCTGATCTTCCTGGGCGGCAGCCGCACGCAGACGGTTCCGGTCGCCCTCTACTCGTTCGTCGGCGACTACGTCGCCCGCTGGAACCTGATCTTCGCCGGGATCGCGATCACGATCGCGCCGATCCTCGCTCTTCTACCTGTTCGCCCAGCGCCACCTGATCCGCGGGTTCTCGGCGGGGGTGAAGGGCTGATGGCCTCGATCACCCTCAGCGGCGTCGGCAAGGTCTTCCCGGACGGGACGCGCGCCGTCACCGCGCTCGACCTCGAGATCGCCGACGGCGAGCTGATGGTGCATCGTCGGGCCTTCCGGCTGCGGCAAGACGACGACGCTGCGGATGACCGCCGGCCTCGAGGAGATCAGCGAAGGCGAGATCCGCATCGGCGAGCGGGTCGTCAACTCGCTCGACCCGCGCGAGCGCGACGTGGCGATGGTCTTCCAGAACTACGCCCTCTACCCGCACATGACCGTCTTCGACAACCTCGCCTTCCCGCTGCGCGCGCGCGGCGTTCCCAGGGCGGAGGTCCGGACGCGCGTGGAGCGGACGGCGACGCTGCTCGGCCTCGACGACCTGCTGCAAGCGCAAGCCCCGGACGCTCTCGGGCGGGCAGCGCCAGCGTGTTGCGATGGGACGGGCGATCGTCCGTGAGCCCCAGGTGTTCCTGATGGACGAGCCGCTCTCCAACCTCGACGCGAAGCTGCGCACGCAGCTGCGGGCGGAGATCGCCGCGCCTCCAGCGCGAGCTCGGTGTGACGACGATGTACGTCACCCACGACCAGGTCGAGGCGATGACGATGGGGACGCGGATCGCCGTGATGCGTGGGGGCTTCCTCCAGCAGCAGGGCCCACCACAGACCCTCTACGACGAGCCCGACAACCTCTTCGTCGCCACCCTGATCGGCTCGCCGGCGATGAACCTGCTCCACGGCCGGATCGAGCGCGACGGCGACACACTCGGTGCGTGCTCGGCGATCAGCGCGTTCCCGTGCCCACCACCGACGGCCTCGCCGGCGCCTCGCCCCCTACGCCGGTACCGATGTCGCCGTGGGAATGCGGTCCGAGCACGTCGGCGACCCCGCCGACGGCCCACCCGAGCGCCCGCGCCTGCGTGGACGCGTGAAGTTCGTCGAGCAGCTCGGCGCCGAGCGGCAGGTCCAGATCGAGCTCAACGTCAGAGCCGGTCATCGCCGACGAGGTGCTCGAGGTCGCGAAGGACGTCGACGAGACAGCCCTCCGAAAGATCCTCGACGAGGCGAAGTCCGACCGGTCGCTAGTGACCGCACGCTTCGACGCTCACGCGAAGGTCGATCCAGGCGACCTCATCGACGTTGCCGTAGACCCCGAGCGGTTCCACTACTTCGACCTCACGAGCGGTAGTGCGATTCGCTAGGGTCAGCCGGCCGCCCGGCACGCCGGGCCGACCTCGTCGGCCTCGGCGATCAAGGCGAGAAACACGCCGCCGACACGGGGCGACGAGGAGTCCGCGATGCTCCGGAGATCGCCCGGGATCGATGACCGGCCGAGGGCGCGCAGGCGAACGTCGGAGAACCCTCCTGCCGGCACGCATACGCGAACCGCGTTCACGAAGGCCGTGCCCGCGTCGGAGGCAACTCCGTGACGCGTCTCCAGGTTGGAGACCACGGTGAAGGGCCGCCGTGCGACCCCGGACGGCGCCCACACCTGAAGCGTCAGGAAGCGCACCCTCGCGCGCCGCTGACCCGGCGCCGCGAAGAGCCGCAGCCGGGCGGTGACCCCGGGCTTCGTCCAGCCGTCGTCGTACAGGCCCGACGTCAGCCAGTCGAGACGCCACGGGGTGCCCGCGTCGATCAACATCATCTTCTGTCCCTGCGCGAGAACGGGACCGGAGACGCGGAACCGTGTCTCCCGCGTGCTCTCGACGACGTAGGGCGCCGGCGACGGGCTCACCGTCCCGCGCGAAGCGTCGAGCCGCACCACCGTCTTCGGGAAGAAGATCCCGGTGAACTTGAAATCGTCCGCGGTGGGATAGTGGACGTCGCGATCGACGGACTTGTTCCAAAACTCGAGGTCGCGCCAGTCTTGCTGGGTTCCGAAGACGTCCGGCCACGTGGGGGCCGGCACCATCGCGACGTGCGCGTGCGTCCCCACGGCCGCGTCGACCCACCCAAGCGCCCCGTTCGGCGAGCCCGTCACCGGCCGGCTCGCCCAGTCGTCGACGCCGAGGAGCCGCGAGAACGAGTACACGGTCTCCGCGGGCAGGACAACGAGGGCGAAGAGCCCGAAGACGATCGCGGCTTGTGCTTTCCCGATACGCGCCGACGCGACGAAGAGCACGGCGAGCGCGATCGTCCCCACGGCGAGAAGCGCGCCGCCGCTCATGAAGCCGTGGGCGGCCCTGTCCGCGAGGCCGAAGAACGCAGAGATCGGCGTGTCGGTGTTCAGGCGCCTGTTCGGGTCCGTCCACGTAAAGCTCGGCTGGGCGCCAACCGCGAACGCGAAAGCGATCACGCCGGCCGGCAGGACGATCGACCAGCGCACACGGCGGCGGTCGAGCAAAGCGCACGCGAAGGCGAGCAGCACGGGCGGCACGAGATAGAAGAGGTAGCGGTCGTGGACGAAGTCGCCGACCCGGAGGTCGAACGTCGTCACCTCGAGCGTGAGGAAGGTCACCGTGAGCGCGCCGATGCACGCAAACGCCTGCCTCTCCTCGTTCTCCGATTTCAGCACCAGGTTCGCGAGAAGCCATGCGACTCCGACGACGAACGGGAGGATCCCGAGCCCGAGCGAAAGCGTCGCCAGGTGCTCGACGAAGGCGCGCGGAGTTCCGTGCGGGAGCAGGCTCCCGTGAACCTCCTCGCCGTAGACGGTGAAGCTCGAAAGCCGCGCGCCCGCCGCGAGCAGCACCACACCCGCCACGGCGAACACCCCATACGCCACGGCGACCACTCGATGCGCCGCGACCGTGCTCCGGATGGCGTCCCGCACTCTCGCAATCCTCGGTCCCGGGGCCGTACCGTGCAGGCCGTATACGACCAGCGCCACCGGCAGCACGAGGGCGAGCGCGACGAACTCGGTGCGCGCGAAGAAAGCAAGCGCGATGCCGAGCAGGGCGAGGACGTCGTTCCGCCTCGACGGGGCGACGATCCCACATTGCATCGCGAGCAAGCCCCAAAGGAATGCAGGATAGGCCGCGACCTCCGTCATCAGGAATGGCGCGTAAACGAGCCACGGCGTGCAGAGCGTGAGCACGGCGACGAAGTACGCCGGCCATCGCCCTCTGGCTACGCGCCGCGCGAGCAGGAACGCGGGAATGCAGGCGGAGGTCATGATCCAGGCATTCAGCAGATGGGCCTGGCGAAGATCGTCCGGAACGAGCCCGTGCACGAAGGCGGGCGAGATCAGCAGCGGGTAGAGCTGATCGAGGCTGCGGAGCAACTGCCCGCGCACCTCGGGGAGCGGCGAGTGACCGTGCGCAACGCTGATCGCGAGCCGCTCGTAGAGCAACTCGTCCGTCATCACGAACCAGTCGGTGACGCGTGTGGTGACCGCCGCAAGGCCGACCCCTGCGAGGACCCAAAGTGCGACCAGGGGAACCGGGATCGACGCAATGCCGGCAAGCGCGCGCCGGAAGAACGTCGGTGACCCTTCTCCGACGTCGCGGGTTAGCGCCACGACAGGAGTCTATGACGGGAAGATCCCTGCCGGCCGGGCCGCGTCGAGCGGGAGCGGCAGGAGGCGTTGTTAGGCTCGCCCGCGATGCGGCTCCACCGTGCAGCACGGGCGTCGACGGTCGTCGTCGGCCTCGCGGTCTCCGCTGTCTTCACGTACCTCGCGGTCAGGCACGTCGACTGGACGCGATTCCGCACCGGGCTCGAACGGAGCAACTACTTGTGGCTGGTCCCGGCCGTCTGCGTCCTCGGGATCGGCATCCTCTTGAAGGCTGTCCGCTGGCGCCTGCTCTTCGTGCCCGAGTCACGACCGCCACTCGCGGCGACCGTGAGGGCGGTCCTCGTCGGGACGTTCTTCAACAACATCCTCCCCGGCCGGCCGGGCGAGGCAATTCGCGTCGTCACGCTTCATCAGGAAACAGGCACGTCCCGCGCCGCGGGGCTCGCCACCGCCGTGACGGAACGGGTCTATGACATGGGCGTGCTGCTCGTTCTCCTGTTCGTCGCTCTCCCGTGGCTGCCGGAGCTCACGTGGCTCCGCCGGGCGGCCTTGGTTGCAGTGGTGCTCGCGGTGGTTGTCGCGGCGAGCGTCTTGGTACTCGCCCGCTGGGAGGAGACGCCGGTCGCATTCCTGCTCCGCCCGCTTCGACGGCTGCCTGGGTTCTCGCACGACCGCGTCGAGCACATGGCGCGGAACATCGTCGCCGGCTTCACCGCCGTGCGCTCTGTAGGCATGGCGCTGCCGGCGCTCCTGCTCAGCTTCGCGGCGATCCTCGTGATCACGCTTTCCTTCTGGCTCGTAACGTTCGCGCTTCGGCTCGATGTCGGGTTCGGTGCGGCGCTTCTCGTGATGGTCGCGGTAAGCCTCGCGATGGTGATCCCCGGTCCACCCGCCGCGCTCGGAGTCTTCGAGGCCGCAACGGTGGTGGCTCTCCGGCCTTTCGGAGTCGACCGCGCGGACGCGCTCTCCTTCGGCGTCGTCCTGCACGCGCTCAACTCGCTCCCGTTCATCGCGATCGGCTTCGTGCTCCTGCACCGCCACGGCGTCAACGCGCTGCGGCGAACGGCCGGAGCGGGGTAGCCAGAAAGGGCGCGTACGGTACCCGGATGTCGTCGCTCGCCACCGTCGTCGAGTTGCCGCTCCGCGAGCGGCTCGGAAGCCGGCTCGTCCAGCTCTACGCCGGGCTCATCCTCTATGGAGTGAGCTCGTCGCTGCTCGTGCTGAGCGGGCTCGGCCTCGAGCCTTGGAATGTCTTGAACCAAGGCCTCGCCCGCCATTCGTCGATCGCGATCGGCACGTGGTCGATCATCGTCGGTGTCGGCGTGCTGATCCTCTGGATCCCGCTCCGCCAGCGCCCAGGCGTCGGAACGATCTCGAACGCGATCGTGATCGGCCTCGTGATGAACATCGTGCTCGGCACCTTCTCCGCGCCGCACGGAACGCTCGCCCGGTGGACGTGCATGACGCTCGGCATCGTCCTCGGCGGCGTGGCGACCGGGGCGTACATCGGCGCGGGACTGGGCCCGGGGCCTCGCGACGGCCTGATGCTCGGGCTCGCACGCCGGACGGGTGGCTCGATCCGGCTCGTGCGCACGACTCTCGAGGCGACAGTCCTCGCCGTCGGCTGGCTCCTCGGAGGTACCGTCGGAATCGGCACGCTGCTCTACGCCCTCGGGATCGGCCCGCTCGCCCACTTTTTCGTTCCGCTGCTCGACCGCACGCCGCGACCCGACTGACCCGTTCCCCGCGAGACCTCAGGAAGGCTCGGCGTGCACGAGGATCGCGCCCTCGCCGCGCGAGTACGCCTCCTCGCCGTGCTGCGTCACGTCGAGGCCCATTCCCTCGTCCTTCGCGCTGACGCGGAGCGGCGCGACGAGAGCGATCAGCCTCAGAAGGACGTACGTGCCGACGAAAGCGTAGAGCGGAGCGGCGAAGGCCGCCTGCACCTGGTCCCAGAGCTGGCCCGGGTCGCCGAAGAGCAGCCCGTCGCTGATCTGGTTCCAGGAGAACTGCGCGAAGAAGCCGATGAAGAGGATCCCGAAGAACCCGCTGAGGCCGTGTGCGGCGAGAACGTCGAGCGTCTCGTCGAGCCGTGTCCTCGGCCTCCAGACGATGAACAGATAGCTCGGTACCGCGCCGATCGCGCCGAGGAGCAAGGCGGACATCGGGCTGACGTAGCCCGCCGCGGGCGTGATCAGCACGCAGCCGACGATGATCGCCGTCGCGGCGCCGACCGCCGTCGCCTTGCCCCCGCGGACGAAGTCGAGCACGATCCAGACGACGAGGGTCGCCGCCGGCGCGAGCAGTGTGTTCGTGAACGAGAGGGTCGCGCCCGAGGCACTGAGCCCGCTGCCGCCGTTGAAGCCGAACCAGCCGAACCAGAGAAGCCCGGCGCCGACTAGGACATAGACGCTGTTGTGTGGAAGCGCAGCCTGGCGCCCGTAGTCCTTTCGGGCACCGACGACGAGCGCGGCCGCAAACGCCGAGAAGCCCGATGCCATCTCCACTGGCACGCCGCCTGCCCAGTCGAGCGTGCCATGGTCGGCGAGCCAGCCGCCGCCCCAGACCCAGTGGGCCATCGGCGCATAGACGAGGCACGCCCACGCCACCATGAAGAACATGAAGGGCGCGAACCGCATCCGCTCGACCACGGCGCCGGAGATGAGCGCAGCGGTGATGATGCAGAAGGTCGCCTGGTAGGCGAAGAAGAGGAGGTCGGGAATAGTCAGGCCGCGGCCCGCGTCGAGCCCGACGCCGCGCATGAAGGCATTGTCGAAGCCGCCGATGAAGCCGTTGCCCTCGCTGAAGGCGAGCGAGTAAGCGACGATCGCCCACGTCACGGTCACGGCGCCGAGGGCGGCGACGCTCATCATGAATGTGTTCAGGCTGTTCTTCGAGCGCACGAGCCCCGCATAGAAGAGCCCGAGCGCCGGCGTCATCAGCAGGACGAGCGCGGTCGCCGTGAGCATCCAGGCGGTGTCTCCGGTGTCGATCGGAGCAGGGGTCGCTGCAAGGAGAGAAGTGAGAGCCACGCGAGCTACTCGACCGGGGTCACGGCCGCCGTGTCTTCCTCACCCGTGCGGATGCGAACGACCTTTTCGATGTCGAGCACGAAGATCTTCCCGTCGCCCACCTCGCCGGTGCGCGCGCCGTCCTGGATCGCTTTGATCGTCGGCTCGACGAAGGGCTCCGAAACGGCGACCTCGAAGCGCACCTTGTCGGCGAGCTCCATCTTCACGGTCGTGCCGCGGTACGTCTCGACCTTGTCGGTTTCCCCTCCGTGGCCCTGAATCCGGCTCATCGACAGGCCACGCACTTCGGCGCGGTAGAGCGCCTCGAGGACGTCGTTGGCTTTCTCCGGCCGCACAATTGCCACGACGAGCTTCACCGCGCCATTCAACCGGATTGGCCGACACCATGCGAAGAGTGCCGCCCGGATGGCGGGAAGCCGGAGGTGGGACTCGAACCCACGGCCTAGCGCTTACAAGGCGCTTGCTCTGCCAGCTGAGCTACTCCGGCGCGCGCGCCCCATGGTACGTGGGGCGACTAGAGCAGAACCTGGCGCTCGCGCTGGTGGTTCAGGATCTTCCGTTTGACCCGCTGCAGCGCGTTGTCGATCGTCTTCGTGTCGCAGCCGAGCTCCTCCGCCATCTCGTCGTACGAGGAACCCTCGATGTAGAGCTTCAGCGCGTCGGCCTCGAGCGGCGAGAGACCGGTGCCGAGGCAGAAGACGAGGCTCTGCAACTCCTCGGTCGAGATCACGCAGACCGCCGGGTCGTGGACACCGGGGCCGGGGAGAGCGTCGCCGAGCGTGCAATCGCTGTCGGCCTCTTGGCCGGCGGGCGTGTGGCTGAACGAGACGTACGTGTTCAACGGCGCATGCTTGAACCGCGTGGCGGTCTTGATCGCAGTGATGATCTGGCGCGTGACGCAAAGCTCCGCGAACGACCGGAACGAGGTCTCCTTGTCGGTGCGGAAGTCGCGGACAGCCTTGTAAAGGCCGATCAGCCCCTCCTGGATCAGGTCGTCACTGTCGCCGCCCGCGAGGAAATACGAGCTCGCCTTCAGCCGGACGAACGTGTGGTAGCGGCGGATGAGCGCGTCGAGCGCCACGCCGTCGCCGTTGCGGGCTTTGAGCACGAGCTGCAAATCCTCAAGCTCTCGTTGAGCTTTCTGGGGACTCTTCGTTGCGGTCGCAGTCCGAACGGCCACCAGCATCTCCCTGGTAGTTGGCGTGTTTTCTCAGGTCTGGACGTCCGACTCACACCGAAGTCTCACCCTGAAGTTGAGGTGAAAGTAGCACCATCACGGAAAGAACACAAGTCCGACTTGCAGTGGACCCGCTTACTCGCCTCGGCGCAGACGCTCCAGCCTGGCTCTCGTCTCGGCGTCCAGCCTCCCGGCGAGGCCTTCCGGTGTGTCGTCGCGATGCTCGACCGGGCGGAAGTCGCGGAAGAACGTTTGCGAGGAGAGGTTCCCGACCTGGCGCCCTGCCGTCTCGATCACCGCGACGTCGGACGACACGAGCACCACCCGCTCGCGGTCGCGGTGCTCTGCGGCGAGGCGCTCGAGCAGCGTGTCCGCATGGGGCGCGTAGCGCACGGACAGGCGGCCGCGCTCGACGTCCTCCCCAACACCGTCGAACACCAGCACACCGCGCGCGCCCTGAGTGGCCACGAAGCTCGCGAGCGCGTCGACGAGCTCGCGGGGGTCGTCGAAGGGGCTCGCGTGCAACAGGTTGAACCCGTCGAACAGATACAGCGACACCTCGGGGGCTTCAGGCATGAGTTCGTTGTCTTCTTGCTTCGTAGAGGAGCAGTGCGGCGGCGACGCTCACGTTCAACGACTCGACATTGCCTGCGAGCGGGACCGAGACGAGCACGTCGCACGTCCGCCGAACGAGTGGGCGCAGGCCCTTGCCCTCCGCGCCGAAGACGAGCGCGGCACCGCCGGAGAGATCGGTGTCCCACATCGAGGCCGGCGCATCGCCCACAGCGCCGTACACCCAGAGGTCGACGCCCTTCACCTCGTCGAGGTACCGCGCGAGGTTCGTGACGACGGCGATCGGGAGATGCTCGATCGCTCCAGCCGACGCCCTCGCCACCGCAGCGGTGACCACCGCGGAGCCGTGGGCGGGTACGACGACCCCCGTCGCCCCGGCTCCTTCCGCGCTACGGCAGACGGCCCCGAGGTTGTGCGGATCGGTCACCTGGTCGAGGACGGCGAGCAACGGCTTGTCGCCTTTCGCGAGCTCGTATGCGTCCGCGTAGCGATACGGCTCGACGCGAGCGACTACGCCCTGGTGGTCGCGAGTCCCGGCGAGCTCGGCCAGGTCGCGCTCCTGCGCGAGCTTGAATTTCGTTTCGTAGAGCCATTTCTCGCCTGCCGAGGCCCGCTCGGTCGCCCACACCTCGAGGACTTCGCGACGGCCGCGCAGCGCCTCCCGCACGGCCTGGCGCCCGTAGACGATGTCGCCGGTCACCGCTTCTGCACGAGCGTGTAGCCGTCCGACCCGTCGCGCATCTCCCAGCCGGCGGCCTCGATCTCGTCGCGGAGCCGGTCGGCGGATTCGAAGTCCCGCGCCGCACGCGCCGCGACACGCTGGTCGGCAAGTCGAACGATCTCGTCCGGCGCCGCAGCCTGCTCGGCAAGCGACGCAAGGCCGAAGAGCGCGAGGGCTCGACCGAGCGGCTCGAGCTGTCCTGCCGACGCCCATTCGTGAAGCACGGCGAGCGCCCGCGGCGTGTCGAAGTCGTCCTCGAGCGCCTCGACGACCCGCTGCCACTCGCCTTCGTCGGCGGAGACTGCCTGCTCGCGAAACGCGTTGCGAAAGCGTTTCGGCACGCGCGGCGGCCTGAGCCATGGTCTCCTTCGAGAAGTCGATCGGCTTGCGCCAGTGGCCGCTGAGGAAGAAGAGCAGCAGCGTCTCGCGGCCCCATTCGTCGAGCACCTCGCGGAGCGTCGCGATGTTGCCGACCGACTTCGACATCTTCTCGCCGGTGAAGCGGAGCATCCCGTTGTGTGCCCAGATCGCAGCGAACGGGTGGCCGAGCGCGCGCGACTGCGCGAGCTCGTTCTCGTGGTGCGGGAAGACGAGATCGAGCCCGCCTCCGTGGATCTCGAACGCCTCGCCGAGGAGCTCCTCGGCCATCACCGAGCATTCGATGTGCCAGCCCGGCCGGCCGCGGCCCCACGGCGAGTCCCAGGCGGTGTCCTCACCGGGCTTGTTCGCCTTCCAGAGCGCAAAGTCGCCGCGTGTCCTCCTTGAGCGGGTTCGGCTCCTGCTCCTCGACCTGATCCGGCCGCTGTCCGGAGAGCCGCCCGTACTCCGGGAAGCTCGCCAACGCGGAAGTAGACGTCACCCTCGACCGGGTACGCGAAGCCACGCTCGACGAGCTGCTCGATGAAGGAGACGATCTCCGGGATCGTCTCGGTCGCCTTCGGCATGTGGTCGGGCATGCCGAGCCCGAGGTCGCCGATGTCCTCCAGGTACCAGGCGGTCGCCTGCTCGGCGAGCGCCGCGCTCGCGCCCGGCGCGGCGTCGTAGATCTTGTCGTTGACGTCGGTGATGTTGTGGACGAGCGTCGCCTCGTACCCGCGCGCGAGGAGCCACGAGCGCAGCCACATCCCGACGACGAACGGCCGCGCGTTGCCGACGTGGGCCCGCGCGTAGACGGTCGGGCCGCAGAAGTACATCCGCACCGGGCCGGGCGGTGGCGGCAGCTCGACGAGCGACCTTGGAATACGTGTCATAGAGCCGCATCGACCCTCCGCAGCGTCTCGTCGCGCGGCAGCGCGGCAACGACGGTCCAGAGCTCGGGCCCGCTGTCGGCGCCGGTCAACGCGCGCCGAACCGCCCGCAGATGCCCACCGACGGCCTTCAGCTCCCGGATCAGCTCCTTCGCCGCGTCCTTGTCGAGATCGCCGTTGCCGCGCTCCCGCAGCTCTCGGAAGCGCTCGAGCGTCTCCCGCTCGTCGGGTAGCGAGACCGCCGGCGGCTCGAGAATCGTCCGCGCGAGCGCGCGCGCCTCGTTCAACGTCGTGGGCGCCGCGTAACGCGGCGCGACCTCGACCGGAACGCCGACGCGCGCCGCCAATTCCGCGTCCGGCATCGAGGCGATCGCGTCGACCGAGAGCGAGCGGATCCGTTCGAGATCGAGGTGGACGTCGTGACGCGGCAGCCCGAGCTCGTCGAGGTAGGCGCGTACCGCCTCGGCCGGGATGCCCTCCTCTCGCAGCCCCGCGATCGACCCGCCCTCCGCGCGCTTCGAGATCTTCTTCCCGTCCCCGCCGAGGATCAGCCCGTGGTGGATGTACTCCGGCGGCCGCGCGCCGAGCGCCTCGGTCAGCGCGCGGTGCAGCCCTTCGTTCGGCCGGTGGTCGTTGCCGCGAATGACGTGCGTGATCCCGAAGTCGATGTCGTCGACGACGCTGGCGAGGTGATAGGTCGCGCGAGCCGTCCTCGCGCAGAAGCTGGATGCCCTGGAATCGCTCCGGCAGCCCCTCGCGCCGCCTCGCGATAGCGCACGGCTCGATCGCTCTGGCGGACCGGCCCCTCGTCCCACGCGACCCCGAGCCAGCGCAAGTCGTCGAGGATCGCCTCCTCGCCACCCGGAACGTTGCGCGCCGGATCGGTGTCGTCGATCCGCAGCAGCATCGTCCCGCCGAAGTTGCGGTTGGCAACGGCGCCAAGCGCATTGCCGATGTGCAGCGACCCTGTCGGACTGGGTGCGAAGCGAACCTTCACGCCCTGAGTCTAGGCCGCGCTCTAGCGGTACTCGGGGTTCTCGAAGTCGAAGCGGGCGCCGGCGTCCCAGAGCGAGCGCTGGTTGCCGTGCGCCGTAATGCCACCCGCGTCCTTCAGGAGCCGCGCGAGGTGAAGCAGGTTCCACGTCATGAAGGTCGTGTTCCGGTTCGTGAAGTCGTTCTCCGGCCCGCCCGAGCCCGGGTCGAGATACGACGGCCCGGGCCCCGCTTCGCCGATCCAACCCGCGTCGGCCTGCGGCGGGATCGTGTAGCCGAGGTGCTGGAGCGAGTACAGGATGTTCATCGAGCAGTGCTTGATCCCGTCCTCGTTGCCGGTGATCAGACAGCCGCCGACCTTGCCGTAGTACGCGTACTGCCCCGCCTCGTTGAGCTGCGCCGAGTTGCCGTAGAGCCGCTCGATCACGCGCGTGCACACCGAAGACTTGTCACCCAGCCAGATCGGCGAGCCGAGCACGAGGATGTCCGCCGCCTGGACACGCTCGTAGAGCTCGGGCCAGTCGTCGGCGGCGGCGGCGTGCTCGCGCATGTCTGGGTAGACGCCGGGCGCGAGCGTGAAGTCGACGGCTCGGAACTGATCGACGGTGACGCCTTGCTTCTCCATGATCGCGACCGAAACGTCCATCAGCCCCTGCGTATGGGACATCGCGGGGCTCGGCTTCAACGTGCAGTTGACGTACAGGGCCCGTAGGTCGACGAAGCTCATGGTGTCCGTCACGATCACACCCTAACGCGCCGGCGAATATCGTCACGCCCAGGATCACGTTCGGCGGTCACGCGGCTCACCCCTTCTTGCGCGCTGATGCTTCGGGAAATCTGGTGCAGGTGGCCGGCATCGCATCGCGTAGTAACGCCGCCCAAATCAGCAACAACTACTTACTATCTACAAGCGTAAAGTTGTATATAGTGTGGTCATGGCTTCTCGCACTCCTCCCAGCACACTCCCAAAGCTCTTCCAGACGGAGTGGTGCCCGGCCTCCCATCGGGTACGGCAGCGCCTTACCGAGCTCGACGTCACCTACGTGGCACTCCAGGTGCCGGTTGAGCACGAGCAGCGCGAGGCGCTTCTCGCTGCGACAGGGACACGCTCGATTCCCGCGCTCGTGGCCGAAGACGGCGTCGTGATCGTCGGCGAGGACAACATCTACGCCTACGTCGAGAGCACCTACGACGCGCCTGTCGGCGCTCTCGCGCACCGGCTAAAGGCCGAGAAGATGCGAGCGCGACAAGGACAGCAGGCCGCGACGCGGTCGATGCGGAGCACCTGCTCTGGATCATCCGCAACCCGGAGCTCGCAACCGTCGCCGAGCGTGTCGCGTCCGAGACCGCTCGCAGCTGAGCTCACCCGACTTCACCGACCTAACGAAACGGAGAACCTGAAATGACCAGAAATGTTGGAACCCCCGATCGCCTCATCCGCGGAGTCCTCATCGCGCCTGTGGCCTTGATTCTCGCGTCGATCGCCGGCGTCGGCTCGATCACCGGCGTGATCTTGATCGCTGTCGCTGTGGTGATCGCCGTTACCGCCATTGTCGGCGTCTGTCCCCTCTACAAGCTGATTGGCGTCTCGACGAACCGGCATACCGTCGATCACCGCCAGCCGCTGCGACCGTGAACCAAGCCAACTTGCGAACCCCAGCGTTGCCGCACCCGCTTCCCGAGGCGCTCGTCGAACTCATCGCTCGCCGCTTCCGCGTGATCGGCGAGCCGATGAGGATCAGGCTGCTCGACCATCTCCGGGCCGGAGAGGCGAGCGTGCAAGAGCTCACCGAAGCAGTGGGGGCCTCACAGCAGAACGTCTCGAAACATCTCAGCGTCCTCCGCGAGGTCGGGATCGTCGCCCGTCGCAAGGAGCGCACGCAGGTCTTCTACAGCGTCGCGGACACCGGCGTGTTCGAGCTCTGCGAGACCGTCTGCGGCAGCGTCCAGCAGCAGGTAGCCGAGCTGAACGCCATCCTCAAAGGGGCCGGCCGATGAACTGGTCGTCGTGCAGATGACATCCGTGGGCCCTGTCGGGCGGCTCGGTGCGTGGACCGCCGATCATTTCCGCGCGGTGCTGGTCGCGTGGCTGGTCGTGGCGGTCGGGCTGGGTGCGCTGGCGCCGCGGGTCGAGACAGCACTTTCGGGTGCCGGGTGGGAGGCGTCCGGGTCGCAGTCGGTGCAGGCTCGGAAGCTGATCGACCGAAGCTTCGGCGGTCAGTCGAGTGCGGCGTTGATGGTCGTCGTCCATTCGCCTTCGGCGAAGCTGGGCGATCCACAGTTCGCTGCGACGGTCGATCGCGTCGCGACCGTCCTCCGCAGCGACCCGCGGGTCGCTTCGGTTGCGCTGCCGCGCGCCGGATTCTCGATCTCGCAGGATGGGCATACCGTGATCGTCAGCGCAGGTGCGAAAGGTTCTACGACGGAGATGGTCGCGGCCGCCGACGACCTGAAGGGGAGGCTGAAGGCTTCCGGCACCGGTGACGTCGCCGTGAGCCTCACGGGCGCGTCTGGCATGTGGTCGGACTTCAACACAGCCAACCGAACGGCGATGATGAAGTCGGAGTTGTTCTCCTGGCCCGTCACGCTCGTGATCCTGATGCTTGCCTTCGGGTCACTCGTGGCCGCTGGGCTTCCGTTGATGCTGACGATTCTCGGGCTCATCGCCTCGGCCGGGACGCTGTATCTCGGCACGCAGTTGTTCGACATCTCGATCTGGGCGATGAACTTCGCGCTGATGTTCGCGCTCGCGCTCGGGATCGACTACGCGCTCTTCGTGGTGCACCGCTTCCGCGGGGCTTTCTTCGGCTCGAAGCTGGCTGCCCGCGAGGCCGTGGCGGTGACGATGGACACGGCCGGCAAGGCAGTGCTGTTCTCCGGCGCCACCGTCCTCATCTCGCTCTCCGCCGTGATGCTGGTGCCCAGTCCGGCGTTCCGTTCGATGGCGCTCGGAATCATGGTCTCCGTCCTCTTCGTCCTGCTCGCGACGCTCACCTTGCTGCCGGCCGTGCTCGCCAAGCTCGGCCCACGGGTCGAACAAGTTGTCGCTGAAGTGGGTGCACTCGGGCGAGCACCGCTCCCCCGCGTTCGCCGCCTGGGCGGAACGGCTGTGGCGGCGGCCGATGCTATACGGAACCGCCGCGCTCGCGCTCCTCGTCGCGCTCGCGCTGCCAGTGGTCGGACTGAAGACCGGGATGCCCTCGATCAAGGTCGTGCCGAAGACCGACACGTCCCGCCAGGGGTACGAGGTCGTGCAATCCGCCTTCGGTTCGGGCGCGCCTGGCTCACTCCAGATCGTCGGGCCGGCTCTCGCGATCGAACGCGCGGCCGCGATCGCGAAGGCTGACCCCGGTATCGCCCGTGTCCTGCCCGTGCAGCGCGGCAGCGGCGGGCTCGAGCTGCTTCAGGCTGTACCGAAGGCCGATCCATCGAGCACAGCGGTCGGGGCGACGATCACCCGCCTCCGCGCCGTGCTCCCCGGAGGCGTGCTCGTCGGCGGCGCCACGGCGGAGAACCACGACCTCGAGCAGACGCTCGCGGCGAAGACACCGCTCGTGATCGGCGTCGTGCTCGCCCTCGGCTTCCTGCTCCTCCTGCTCGCTCTCCAGGGTCCGGTGATCGCCGCAGTAGGCGTCGTTACGAACCTCCTCGCCGTCGGGGCGGCGTTCGGCGTCGCCCGGCTGATCTTCCAGGACGGACACGGCGCCGGACTCCTCGGGTTCGAGCCACAGGGGTTCGTCAACGCCTGGGGGCCGGTGTTCTTCTTCGCGATGATCTTTGCGATCTCGATGGACTACACGGTCTTCCTGCTCTCCTCGGCAAAAGAGCATTACGACCGCGCGCACGACCCGAAGGAGGCAATGGTCGGCGGCCTGGCGCATTCCGGGCGGGTGATCTTCGCTGCAGCCGCCGTGATGGTCGCAGTGTTCTTCACCTTCGCCCTCTCCGGACCCCTGCCACCGAAGGAGATGGGCGTCATCCTCGGGGTCGCCGTCCTCCTCGATGCCCTCCTGATCCGGCTCGTGCTCATCCCCGTCGCCCTCCGCCTCCTCGGTACCTGGGCGTGGCGACTGCCGCGCTGGCTCGACCGCATCCTTCCCGACGTGAGGTTCGGGCACGCTTGAGCCTGCAGGAGGGCCTCCGGACGCTCAACCAATCGCAGCCACGCCGAGCCTGATCGCGACGGCGATCACCGCGAGCGCGAGCAGCTTCTGTACTACCGAAGCGGCAATCAGGAGCGACAGCCGTGCTCCGAGTTGCGCTCCGACGAGAACCCCGACCGACAGGCTCGCGGTGCGTCGGAGCCCGTGGCCGTGCGCGAAGCCGCCGCTCAAGACATGGGTAGTTGTGCCGACAGCCGCGAGGATCGCCAGCACGAGCTGAGAGGTGGCGGTCGCGATAGCGGCTGGGAACCCGAGGTAGCCGATCATCACGGGTACCTGGAAGATGCCTCCGCCGATCCCGAGGAAACTCGAGAGGAACCCGACCAGAACCCCGAAGAGGGCGCCCTGGACGAGCCGAACGCGGTACCGA
The DNA here is from genome assembly GCA_963781315.1 of uncultured Actinomycetes bacterium. Taxonomy (GTDB): domain Bacteria; phylum Actinomycetota; class Thermoleophilia; order Gaiellales; family Gaiellaceae; genus PALSA-600. Next base: position 179,978 of record CAWAFJ010000004.1, read on the forward strand.
TAGCGTCTGCCACGACTATCGACGAGCTCGCGCGGCGACCCTGAGCGCTGAGCATGGGGCGAAGGATGCTCGGCCTGCGGTCTCAACAACAGCCAGAGGCCGGCCCCGAGCAGCAACGCGGCAAAGATGGCGTCGAACGGCCGCCGCGGCACGAGACCCACTACGAACACCCCGATGATCGATCCGGGGACGCCTGCGAGCCCGAACGCTAGCCCGCTGCGGTAGTCGATCCGCCGTTGCCTCCCGTACGCTAACGATCCAGCGACCGCGTTCACGAAAACCACCGCGAGACTAATCGCAGTGATCGTCTGCGGCGACTCGTCCGGATAAACGACAAGCAAAATCGGGGCGAGCAAAAATCCGCCACCAACCCCTACCAGCGTGCCAAACGTGCCAACGGCCAGTCCGAGGAGAACCAGGAGAAACGCAACCGTCGGTGTAAACGCTGGGCTCACGTGGGCTGCATCCCACCATGAAACGTAGCCACTGCCCGCGGAAGCGCTCAGTCGTTGCTCCTGTCGCTCCCTCACGCGTTGGTCGTCGCAATGGTGTCCGCAAGGGAGTCCGGAGCCCTGTTCGTGCTCCATCTTCGGCCCGTAGGATCGGGCTCATGGAGTTCCTCCTTCTCGCCTGGTACAGCCGTTTTGGGCGGGACTTACCGTGGCGCCGGACGCGAGATCCCTATGCGATCCTCGTCTCCGAAGTAATGCTGCAGCAGACGCAGGTCGACCGCGTCGTCCCGCGCTACCGCCGCTTCCTCGAGCGCTGGCCAACTGTGTCAGCGCTCGCTGCTGCCTCCACAGCCGAGGTGATCGTCGAGTGGCAAGGACTCGGCTACAACCGCCGCGCGGTCAGCCTCCATCGGGCGGCCCGCGATCGTCGCAGAGCACGGCTGGCCCCATGACTTGACGGAACTGCCCGGCGTCGGCGTCTACACCGCTGCCGCGGTGGCGAACTTTGCATTCGGCGCCGAGGTGCTTCCGGTGGACACGAACATCCGGCGCGTCCAGGAGCGCACCGGCGAGAAGTTCGACGCATCGTGCGCCCAGGCGCTCTTCGACCTCGGCGCCACCGTTTGCCTCGCGCGCGTACCGCGCTGCGACTCCTGCCCGCTCGCGGCGGCCTGTCCGTCGCGCGGAAGGCGCTACGAGCCGCTCCGAAGGCAGCCGGCATTCGAGGGCTCGTTCCGCCAGCGGCGGGCGCAGGCGCTGCGTGCTGTGGCATCGGGGGCAGGCACCGATGACGGCGAAGCCGTGGCCTCGCTGGCGGCAGACGGGCTCGTAACAGTGTCGAACGGCAAGATCGCCCTCCCTGAAGAGCGAAAACCCGACGAGCAACCCGCAAAGCCCGCGTAAGATAGTCGTGTGAGCGCGCCGCAGCCGAACGAGCAGTTGACCGCTGCCGGCGCCGACATCGTCGGGCGGCTGATCGCAAACATCGAGACGGTCATCCACGGCAAGAGCGAGGAGATCCGCCTCGTGCTTTCTGCGCTCGTCAGCGGCGGCCATGTTCTGTTCGAGGACGTACCCGGGACTGCAAAGACCGTCCTTGCCCGCGCGATCGCAGGGAGCATCGAGGACGCTATCCCGTCGCGTGTCCAGTGCACGCCGGACCTTCAACCGACCGACGTAACCGGCCTCAGCGTCTTCAATCAGGAGCTGCGCAAGTTCGAGTTCCAGCCCGGCCCGCTCTTCGCGAACATCATTCTCGTCGACGAGATCAACCGCGCGATGCCGAAGACCCAGTCCGCGTTGCTCGAGGCGATGGCCGAGCACCAGGTGACCGTGGACGGAGTGACGCGCAGGCTTCCCGACCCCTTCCTGCTGATGGCGACGGAGAACCCGATCGAGTACGAGGGAACCTTTCCGCTCCCGGAGGCGCAGCTCGACCGCTTCTTTCTCCGCACGAGCCTCGGCTATCCGGGCGAGGAGCAGGAGATCCGAATCGTCCGCGAGCAGCGCCACGGCCATCCCCTCGACGGCCTCGGGCCGGCCGTTACGAAGGACGAGATCGGCCAGCTCCGTCTCGCCTGCGAAGAGGTCTACGTCGACGCGCTGCTCGACGAATGGATCGTCCGGCTCGTGCGCGAAACCCGCACGCTCCGGGAGGTCGAGGTCGGCGCATCGGTCCGCGGCTCCCTCGCGCTCGTCAAGACGGCCCGCGCGTGGGCTCTCTTGCACAACCGCACCTACGTGCTCCCCGAGGACGTCGAGCTGCTCTTCATCCCCGTCCTCGGCCACCGGCTCATGCTCGCCCCGTCATACCTCGCGGAGACGCGCAACCTGACCCGGGAGGAGACGCTTCGCCAGATCCAGGCGCAGTGCATCGGGCGCGTCCCGGCGCCGCGGCCGGACTGGGTGACCGAGAACGTCGCTGCGGAGCCCGCGGCCCAGGACGCCGCAGCGACCGTCTAACTCAAGGCCGTGCCGGTCAGGAACCGCACCACGTTCCCACTCGTCCCGAAGTACCGGCTCTCGGGGCTGCCGTTCGGCGGCTCGCCGAGCCTTCGCCGCGGTCACGGCTCCGACGTCGCGGGGTCGCGGCTCTACGTCCGCGGCGACCCGGTCTCGACCATCGACTGGCGCGCCAGTGCCCGCCTCTCGACCGCACTCGGTCGCGACGAGTTCGTCGTGCGCGAACGGTACGCGGACGAGGCGCCGCGCGTCGTCGTGCTGAACGACCGCCGGCCGTCGATGGGGATCTACGCGCCGCCCTTCCCCTGGCTCTCGAAGCCGGCCGTCGTCAGGTCGACGACGGAGCTGATCGTCCAGAGCGCCGAGGCGGCAAATGCAGCCGTGGCCTACATCGACTACGCGGGCAGCGCCGAGCGCGCCGGCGAGCCGTTCTGGCTCCCGCCGAGCGGTCGCGCCGTCTGGGAACGGATCGACGCGCGCGACCGCGAGTCTCCGGGCTACGACGCGCCCGAGGACGGATTGACCCAGGCGCTCGAGTTCCTTCCGCGCTTTCGCAGCGAGCTCTCGTCGGGGACGTTCGTGTTCGTCATCTCCGACTTCCTCGGCCCGCTGCCGCCAGAGTCGGCCTGGCTCACCGCCGCAGCCCGCCGCTGGGAGGTCGTGCCGGTGATCGTCCAAGACCCCCTCTGGGAGCAGAGCTTCCCGCTGGTCGGCCCGCTCGTGCTCCCGCTCGCCGACCCCCGTGCCGGACAGGTGCTCGAGGTGCGGCTGACGCGCCGCGAAGCCCGCGCGCGCCGAGACGCAAACGAGCGCCGCCGCCGACGAGCTCCACGAGGAATTCTTCGCACTCGGGCTCGACCCGGTCCTCGTGGACACGAGCGATCCGTCCGAGGTCGACCGCACGTTCCTCGACTGGGCCGAGCAACGCCGCGACCAGAGGAACCGCCGGTGAGCTCGCGACAGCTCATCGCGTGCGTCGCGGCGGGAGGCGTGCTGATCGCGGTGCTCGTCGTGGGGACAGGCCTGGGCTGGTGGAATGCCGCAGCCGGACGGCGGCGCGGCCCCCGCGAATCGACTCGCCGTCAGCACGTCGCTCGAGCCACATCCCGCGTTCTACGGCGACGTTCTGACAGCGGCGGTCGATGTCCGCATCGACCCCACCGCGGTCTCCGCGAGCAGCGTCCGCGTCACTCCGAGCTTCGACCCCTACGTCCAGACCGGCTCGGCCTGTCGTTACCAGCAGCGGCGTCGGCAGGCAGAAGACCCTGCGCTACCGCTACTCGATCCAGTGCGTCTCGGACGCGTGCCTGCCGCGTGGGCAAGCCGTACGTCCTCAAGCTCCCTCCGGTCACCGTCAACGCCAAGGCGGGCACGGAGGAGTTGAAGGAGACCGCCGTCGTGGCCCACGACCTTCGTCGCCACGCGTATTGCAGGCAAGAGACGTTGCGACCACCCATTTCCGCCGCCCGAGGTCGATGCCGGCACCGACCTTCGCCGTCTCCCCCGGAGCCCTCGCCGACGGGCTGACCGTCCTCGCGGGCGCTCTCGCGGTCGGCGCCCTCGCCCTGATCGGCTTCGAGCTCGTGAGGCTCGTCGAGCGCCGGCGGCAGCGGGCCACCGTCACGCTCACGCCTCTCGAGGCGGCTCTCGCGTACACGCGCGACGCCGCGCGCCGGCCCGACCCCGCCGATCGCCGCAAGGCGCTCGGCCTGCTCGCAACGACGCTCGAGAGCGAAGGCGCTCCCGCGCTCGCGGGCACGACAAGCGACGTCGCCTGGTCGGAAGAGCCGCCGACGCCGGATCGGGCGCTCGAATTGGCGGACGAGATAGAGGTCACGACGAGGGGCGGGCGAATGAACTGGATTCCGTACACCGGAGCGCAGACGCTCGCCCGAATTGCGGCTCGGACGATCGTCGCGCGGGTCGTCCTCAGCGTCGCGCTGGTGGCCCTCGTTCTCGCCGCCGCGGCCGCCGCGCGCCACCCGCAGCTCAACAAGCAGCCGCTCGTCTCGCCGAAAGCCGGCGGCGTGGTCGTGCTCGACCTCTCGGCCAGCATCTCGTCCGACACGTACTCGCGGATCGGGCAGTCCCTTCGCGAGCTCGTCGCGCGGGGAGGCCGCTACGGGCTCGTCGTCTTCTCGACCGCAGCCTACGAGGCGCTACCCGCCGGGACTCCGGCGTCGGCGCTCGCGCCGCTCGTTCGTTACTTCACACTGCCGAGTCAAGCGGTGCCCGGCGAGCAGCCGACCTACCCGACAAACCCGTGGACCGACGTCGTTCACGGGCGGCACCCAGATTTCCCGTGGTCTCGAGCTCGCGCGCCAGATCGAGGTCGCGAACGGCGCCAAGCACCCGGCCGTCGTCCTGATCAGCGACCTGGCCGACGACCCGAACGACCAGCAGCGACTCCCCGGGGTCTTCCAGGCCTATCACCGCGACGGAATCAAGCTCCGGATCATCGCCCTCAACGCAGCGCCGAACGACCGCGACTATTTCGCGCGTCTGGTCGGCACCGCGTCCTCCATCATCCCGGCGTCGCTCCCGGGCGAGCATCCTGCAGCCGCCGAGCCTCCCCGGGCGAGCTTCCCGACCCTGCTCGTCATCCTCGCCGTCGTCGTCGCCTCGCTGCTCGCGGTCAACGAGCTCCGATCCGCGCGCTTGCGCTGGGGCAGCGGCGCGGAGGTTCCGGCGTGAGGAGCCGCTGGCGGATCGCACTCGCAGCTGTCGCGATCGCCGCGGCGGTCTTCGCAGCGCTGCTCGCGTCGGACCTGCGCAGCTGGCAGGACGGCCTCCGGGACGGGGACGCGCGCTTCGCCCAGCAACCCGCTGCCGCGACCTGGGACCCGTCGACGCTCCTCCCGTTCGACCTCGCGCGGGGGATCCTCGGGATCTCCGACCAGGTCGCCTTCCGGCGGGCGGCGCAGAGCTTCGTCGCGGTGAATGCGCTCGGAAACGGCTTTGACAACGGCTTCTCGGAGGCACGCGCGCGTGCCGATGTCGAGGTTGTCCTGACGACGCTCGCCCGCAGCAGCAACCGGGCCCGTGACTCGCTCGCCGACAACCTGCTCGGCATCCTCGCGTTTTCGGACTCGCAGACGCGATGGAACAAGCCAGCCCGCGCCGGTGGAGCGTGCCGTCGCCGCCTTCCAGTCGGCCGTACAGCTCGACCCCACGAACGCCGACGCGAAGTTCAACCTCGAGTGGCTCCAGCGGCAGCTCGTCGCCCACGGCGTCCGCTCGGGCGACTCGGCCGTCACAGGGCTCCGCCGCGAAAGGGCACAAGGGAACCGGCGGCGGCTCGCCCGGGAAGGGCTACTAGTGGTCGTCAGCTCGCTCGTCTTCCTGACTCCCGCCGGCGGCTATCGCCATGCTCGCGGTCGCGATTCCGCTCGCCGGGCTCGCGCTCGCGGCGCGCCGCGAGCACCGGGCCCGCGAGATCCTCGGCCTGCGGCCTCCGCCGCGCGTGAGCCAGGTCGGTCGCACCGCCGCGCTCGTCGCGGTGCCCGTTGCTGCTCGGCCTCGCCGCGATGCAGCCCGCGCTGCGATCGACGGAGAGCGCGCGCGTCCGCACCGACGCCCAGGTGTTCTTCGTCCTCGACACCTCGCGATCGATGCTGGCGTCGCGCGCGCCTGGATCGCCGACCCGGTTCGCCCGCGCGAAGAAGGACGCGCTCGCGCTCCGTGACGCCGTACCCGAGGTGCCCGCCGGGATCGCCATGCTGACCGACCGCGTCGTCCCGAACCTCTTCCCGAATCCTGACCGCAACGTGTTCCAGCAGACGCTCGACCAAGCGGTCAAGATCGAGGAGCCGCCGCCCGTGAGCTCGAACGTCCTCGCGACGTCGCTCGGCGCGCTCGGGTCGCTCGGAACCCAGAACTTCTTCGACCCGTCGGCCAAGCGCCGTGTCCTGGTCGTCCTCACCGACGGTGAGGGCGTCGCCTTCGACCCGGCGAGCGTCGCTCACGACCTCGACGCCGGGCCGGGAGTGCGCGTCGTGCTCGTGCACGTCCGGGGACTCGAACGAGGCCGTGTTCGAGCCGAACGGCTCCGCCGGAGCAGGGCTACCACACGCATCCGGAAAGCGCCCAGGCGATCTCGTCTCTCGCGGACGCAGCAGGTGGGCGCTCGTTCGGCGAGGGTTCCCTCGGCGCCGCCGCACGGCGGTCAGGGACGCAGCCGGAAGCGGGCCGACCAGGGTGCAGGGCCACACCGAGCGGACGCGGACGCTCGCGCCCTACGTCGCGCTGCTCGCACTCCTGCCGCTGCTGCTCGTGCTCCCGCGGATCCACCGCGGCCTCGGCGCCGCGCTTCGGCTCTTCGGCGAGACGGAGCTCACGCAGGTGAAGGCTCGGATCCGGGCTGCGCGTCCCGAAACGGGACTCGCGGAAACCGGCTCCGGCCGCGCCCGCAGGCTAGCGGCGGCGGGGAGCTAGGACGGAAGCAGCCCGAAGCGGCGGTTCTGGAGCACCAGGCACTTCTCGACGGGCTTCTCGAACACGGTGCCATACTGCGCCTTCAAGGCGGCCTCGCTCACCTCGTTGCCGGAATGGAACGAGTAGTCGCCCTTCAGCCCGTTCGTTCCGATCACCGCCGAGAGCCAGGAGTACGGCCTCTCGGTTCCCTTTCCGAGCTTGCTCTGGTCGGGGATCCACGTCATGAAGACCCTGAACGTCAGCGGTTTCGTGCTCTCGATGTGGACGACGCATGCCGTCGGCGGCGACGCGAACGTGAGCGACGTCTTGAGCGCGTTGTCGTAGACGGCGGTCGGCCCGAGCACACCCAGCGCGTTCTTTGCCGCGGTGAACTGGCTGGACGTGAACCCGCCCGCGTCTACCTTGCCGCCTCCGCCGCACCCGGCCAGCAGCGCCGCCGCTGCGGCTGCAAGCCACGCGAGACGCATCGCGTTCGCGCGCCTAGTTCGCATGGACGCAGAGGTGTTCCTTCGTGCTCTGCTGGCCCTTCTCGCAAGGGGAAGGTCCGCGTTCGTCGCCTGTCCGAGATACGACGGGATGTGGTACGGCACCGGTGTCATGTCGCCGAGAATCGTGCGGCTGTTCTGCATGATCGCGAGCGTCACTCCGGATGCCTGCTTGACCGTCGGCTTCGCGATGAACTCGACAGTCACAGTCCCGCCCGGTGTGCACGAACATTTCGGCGGCCGAACCGTCAGGCCGGTGCACGAGATCGTGTTCGGATCGGAGAGCCAGCATTCTCCGCTGCTCGAACGGACGACCTTGATCAGCCGCGCGGCGCTCGTGTTGCCGGCAAGACCGGCCGCCCCGTTCGCCTTCCAGCGCAACGTGTTGATGAAGCCGACATCGCTCGTGTTCTGGATGTACAGGAGGTAGTGGTCGTTCCCGAGCGTCTTGATCGTCGTGGTCACGTCGGTGCCGCTTCGGTCGAGCTCGTCGGGGTCGGTCCCCGGGGCGTAGGTGTTGAAATCGCCCATCCGGATCTCCTGCGCGTAGAGCTGCGCGGCGGTCTCGTTCTTGCTCCCGCCGCCGCCGTCACCGCAAGCTGTGAGCGCACCGACCACGACGAGCGCAGCAAGAGAGCCAACAATCAAGCCGGAAGAGCGCCCCAAGACACAGCAATCGTACCAGCGCCCAGATGCGAGATGCGTCTCGGAGCCCCCGCATCTGCCCGGCGGGGAAACAAAAAAGGTTCGGTGCGCGGAGGCCCAGGAGGGCTCCGCGCACCGAACCGGTCGTTCGGGTACTGCTGGGCTTAGAGCGAGAAGGCGGTCAGGACTTCTCCGTGCCCGTTGTAACGAGGCGACCCCTGCGGGGGCGCCTGGCTGTAGACGGCGACGTACTGCTTGCCGTTGACTGAGTAGGTGATCCCCGAGCCGTTGATGTAGTCGGGGGCCTGCCATGCCCAGAGCGGGCCTTCACCGGTCACCGAGTTGAACGCGGCGAGTGTTCCGCCGTAGTTCCGGTCGGAGGCGGTGACGGTCGTCTTCGTGCGGGTGCCGTCGCCCCATGCGGTGACGAAGACGAGGTTGCCGGCGGTCGAGAAGTTCCCGCCGTAGCAGCCCTTCGACCAGGTGCCGTCCGTGAAGCCGGTGTCATGACCTGGTGTCTGGACGCCGTTCACGTACTTGGCGCCGGTGAAGAAGCGCTGCCAGTTGATCGTGTTCTTCGACATGTCGACGGAGGTGATCCAAACCCCTCCGAGCGTGCCGCCGGTCGACCCCTTGTGCCAGTCGGTCGCCGAGGTGTTGATCTGCGCCGTCATGTTCCCGTTCCCGCAGCCGATGAACGCGTTGTGCGCTGCGTCATAGGTCGAGCGGTTGTAGTTGTAACCGCACGAGCAGGTCGGGTTCACGCTGTAGGAGTCGCTGTAGGTCGCGACAAACGCAGGCCTCGCGACCATCGGCTTCCCGTCAGGCGCGACCGGGTAGGTCGGGAACGCCCACGCAGCCGACGCGTCGGTCGGTGCGTGCATGATCAGGTACGACATCGCACACGGCGTGCCCTTCGGCATCGTCTGCCCGTACTGCACCGACGCCGCCTGCGCAGCCGGGACACCGTTGACACCAAGCTGGGCCTGGTTGCACGTGAACCACGGCTGCGTCGGTGTCTCGTTGTTCAGCGCCAGACCCTTGCCCGAGTAGTCGAGGACCTTCGTCTCCTTCATCGGGAAGTTCGGAAGCGGCGCGCCGTTCCGACGGTCGAGCACCTCACAGTTCGCGACCTTGTTGCAGTTCACGATCACCGGGTACACCTTCCCGTTGATCGTGGTGTTGAACAGGATCGGCGGGTGCGAATGGTCGAGGTCCCAGTTGTCGTGATGGGCCTCCTGGAAGAACCACGCCAGCTCCCCGGTGTTCTCGCGGAGACAGAAGTGGCTCGCCGTCCAGTAGTTGTACCCCGGCTGCCGGCCAAGCTGCGCGTACGCATTGCCGGTCTCCGAGCAGATCAGGCCCAGGCCCTGGTCGATCGAGCTCGAGCCCCACGTGCCGCCGCCGCCCAGCGCAGCCTCGGCCGGGTTGCCCCAGGTGAGGATGTACGGAAGCTGGGTCGGGTCAGGCGTGGTAAACCAGCGCCAGACCAGCTGGCCCGTCTTCAGGTCGATCGCGTCCATGTGACCGCGAAGCGGCGAGGAGCTGCCGTTCGGGCCGCCGAACACAAGCCCGTTCTTGGTCGGGCCCGCGGTCGGGTCGCAGTCGGTCACCGGGCTCGTCTGGCCGGTATGGCCGGCGAACTCCGACACCGCCGAGACCTGGTTCGTCCAGATCGGGGCGCCCGTCTTCGAGTTGATCGCCGCGATCGAGCCGTCCTGCTGCCCCGTCGTGATCGTGCCGTTGCAGTAGGAGATCGCCTTCGTCGTGTTGCCGTACTGCAGCTGCGCAGCAGGCGCACCACCAGGCGAGCTCGGCTTCGGGTTCGGGCCGATGTACTGCCACAACACCTTGCCGGTCGACGGGTCGATCGCAACGATCCCCTTCGCCGCCGACAGGAACATCGTCCCCGACTCCATCGGCAAGTTCTTGTTCTTGCCCGAGACGACGATCGGCGAACCCTGGATGCCGCCCGTGTAATCAGGGGCCGCATACGAGTTCTGCCACGCGACCTTCAGGCCCGCGACGTTCCCCGTGTTGATCTGCTTCAAATACGAAAACTGGGTGTCGCCAAGGTCACCCTTGCCGTGCTCCCAGTTGTTGTCGGTCGTGCCGGCCGGAATCGACCCCTTCGCCTCCCACGGCCACGCTGTCTCCGCGAGCGACGACGGGGTCGCCGACTTTGCCGTATGCGACGCGGTCGCCAACGCCACAACCGTGGCACCGACCAAACCGGTCGCAACGACCAAGAACAGGAATCTGCGCATGTAGAGCTACCCTCCCTAAGCACGGGAACCCTGACCGGTCCCCTTTTTGGATAACCGGCCGATCATAGCCCTGTCTGGCGCACTAAGCAAGCGGTGCCGCTCGCGCAGCACCGGACCGGTGGGGGTGGGTTGGCCGGTGCGCGGAGCCCCGAAGGGCCCCACGCACCGACCGTGGGTAGCTCGTCCTGCTTCGGGCTTAGAGCGAGAAGGCGGTCAGGACTTCTCCGTGCCCGTTGTAACGAGGCGACCCCAGCGGGGGCGCCTGGCTGTAGACGGCGACGTACTGCTTGCCGTTGACTGAGTAGGTGATCCCCGAGCCGTTGATGTAGTCGGGGGCCTGCCATGCCCAGAGCGGGCCTTCACCGGTCAGCGCGTTGAACGCGGCGAGCGTTCCGCCGTAGTTCCGCTCCGAGGCGGTGATGGTCGTCTTCGTGCGGGTGCCGTCGCCCCACGAGGTCACGAAGACGAGGTTGCCGGCGGTCGAGAAGTTCCCGCCGTAGCAGCCCTTGTCCCAGGTGCCGTCCGTGAAGCCGGCGTTTTGACCTGCTGTCTCGACGCCTTTCACGTACTTGGAGCCGGTGAAGAAGCGCTGCCAGTTGATCGTGTTCTTCGACATGTCGACCGAGGTGATCCAAACCCCGCCGATCGTGCCGCCGGTCGACCCCTTGTGCCAGTCGGTCGGCGAGGTGTTCTTCTGCGCCGTCGTGTTCCCGTTCCCGCAGCCGATGAACGCGTTCTGCGGCTGCGAAGTAGGTCGAGCGGTTGTAGTTGTAACCGCACGAGCAGGTCGGGAACACCGTGTAGGAGTCGCTGTAGGTTGACGTGAACGCCGGCCTCGCGACCATCGGGGCGCCGTCAGGGGCAACCGGGTAGGTCGGGAAGTTCCAGGCGCCGATCCGCGTCGTTCGGTGCGTGCATGATCAGGTACGACATCGCACACGTCGTGCCCTTCGGCATCGTCTGCCCGTAGGTGCACCGACGCCGCCTGCGCCGCCGGAATGCCGTTGACACCAAGCTGGGCCTGGTTGCAGCCGAACCACGGCTGCGTCGGTGTCTCGTTGTTCAGCGCCAGACCCTTGCCCGAGTAGTCGAGAACCTTCGTCTCCTTCATCGGGAAGTTCGGAAGCGGCGAGCCGTTCCGACGGTCGAGCACCTCACAGTTCGCGACCTTGTTGCAGTTCAGGATCGCCGGGTACACCTTCCCGTTGATCGTGGTGTTGAACAGGATCGGCGGGTGCGAATGGTCGAGGTCCCAGTTGTCGTGATGGGCCTCCTGCCAGAACCACGCCAGCTCCCCGGTGTTCTCGCGGAGACAGAAATGGCTCGCCGTCCAGTAGTTCATGCCAGGCTGCCGGCCAAGCTGCGCGTACGCATTGCCGGTCTCCGAGCAGATCAGGCCCAGGCCCTGGTCGATCGAGCTCGAGCCCCACGTGCCGCCGCCGCCCAGCGCAGCCTCGGCCGGGTTGCCCCAGGTCAGGATGAACGGAAGCTGGGTCGGGTCAGGCGTTGTGAACCAGCGCCAGTGCAGCTGACCCGTCCTCAGGTCGATCGCGTCCATGTGACCGCGAAGCGGCGAGGAGCTGCCGTTCGGGCCGCCGAACACAAGCCCGTTCTTGGTCGGGCCCGCGGTCGGGTCGCAGTCGGTCACCGGGCTCGTCTGGCCGACATGGCCGGCGAACTCCGACACCGCCGAGACCTGGTTCGTCCAGATCGGCGCGCCCGTCTTCGCGTTCAGCGACGCAATCGAGCCGTCCTGCTGCCCCGTCGTGATCTGACCGCCGCAGTAGGAGATCGCCTTCGTCGTGTTGCCGTACTGCAGCTGCGCAGCAGGCGCACCACCAGGCGAGCTCGGCTTCGGGTTCGGGCCGATGTACTGCCACAACACCTTGCCGGTCGACGGGTCGATCGCAACGATCCCCTTCGCCGCCGACAGGAACATCGTCCCCGACTCCATCGGCAAGTTCTTGTCCTTGCCCGAGACGACGATCGGCGAACCCTGGATGCCGCCCGTGTAATCAGGAGCCGCATACGAGTTCTGCCACGCGACCTTCAGCCCCGCGACGTTCCCCGTGTTGATCTGCTTCAAATACGAAAACTGGGTGTCGCCAAGGTCACCCTTGCCGTGCTCCCAGTTGTTACCGGTCGTGCCCGCCGGAATCGAACCCTTCGCCTCCCACGGCCACGCTGTCTCCGCGAGCGACGACGGGGCCGCCGACTTTGCCGCATGCGACGCAGTCGCCAACGCCACAACCGTGGCACCGACCAAACCGGTCGCAACCACCAAGAACAGGAATCTGCGCATGATCCTCCCTTTGTCCTTCCCTTGTCTAAGCGCCCATCCGGAACGCCAGAAACATCACGTCAGCATGCATCTATACCACCATATGATGCAATCGGCAAGCTCCGAGTCGCCTCGCGGCTGTGGTAGAAATGGTGCCGGTGAGTGATGTACGAAGAAACGTGAGGGCCGCTAGCGAGCTCGAGCGGGTTGCGGCGTTTCGCGCAGAGCTTCGCGGCTTCCTGCTCCGCACGAACTCCGTGGCCAAGCAAGGCGGGCCTGAGTTCGCAACGCTACGACCTGATGCTGATGATCAGGTCGGCCGGAGAGTTGCGCGTCACCGAGCTCTGTGACCTGCTTCAGCTCCAGCAGACGGCCGTAACCCAGCTCGTCAAGCGGACAGAGGAAGCAGGCCTGATCGAACGACGGTCATCAGATGAGGATGGACGCGTCTGGCTGCTCCGCCTGACTGCGGCGGGCGAAGAGCGGCTGATGAGCGTGATCGCCGGCCTACGCGACGAAGCCGAGGCGCTTACGGAAGCGCTCCACCGGGTCGACGCGCGCCTCCGCGCCGCGACCACTACCTGAGTCTGGCCACACCCCGACGCTGCTCACCATTAGGCGACCGGGTCGGCTGCGGCCAAGAGGTGGGTTCCACGAGCCGCGGGCGAACAGACTCCCGTGAAGGCGCTCGATCGCGGTCGAGAACAGCGAAAGCGTGTCGTCACCCTCGTCCGGAAAAACCGCCCAGCCGAAGCTCCCGTCGAGGCCCGCTTCGGCGAGGGCGCGCCGGCAGGAGCCAAGCGTCGCGAGCCACTCCGGGCCAGCCTGGACGGCAGCGAGGATCGCGAACCGGTTCGGCCCGACCCGCGCGAGCTCGTCCTCCGCGCCGAGCTGAGGGCCGATGAGAGAGGCGATTGTACGAGCGTGCTCGTCTTCACGGCCGAAATCGGCCGAAACCGCGACCACCAGTTGCCTTTCTCGCAGCGTCATCCAGTTCGGCGACGAGCAGGACGAACGGTTGCCGAGACGCCAAGCGGCGACCGATCGCCGACTCGAGTCCATGACTGCCCAGGGTGGCCGTGGCGAGGTCGCGCCCGGCCAGGGCAAGCAACTCCTCGAGGATGCGAAGGGACTCGCCGAGCAACCGTCGCCCGCGCCGCGCGACGAAGCCAACCACGATCCCCGCAGCGACGTAGGTCACCAGACGCACCTCGATCGGTGGCGAAACGATGCCTCCCGCAGGCAAATGTCCCCCAGCCGCGAGACCCCACACGTAGACGACAAGAGCGCACACTCCCGCAAGCGCTCCCCACTCCGGCCCCGTCGCAAGCGCGGTCAGAACGATGGACAGGTAGAAGCCCTGGCCGATGCCCGATCCCACCGACCCGTACGCGACCACGAGCCCGAACACAACAGCGCAATTAGCGATCGCGGCAACGAGCAGAATTGAAGGCATCGATGCGCGGCGTGCAATCCAACCGCCGTCTCGAATCCGTAGACCTAGCAAGGACAAGCGAATGAACCCCCTCGCGCCGCTGTACGGCGTAGAAATCGACTGGAAATATTACGTCATGAGGTACTTCTCGCAACCCAAGCCCGCGAACATGTGGATGTCCGGCACCGGCTGTCCCTTGGCTACCATCCCGACACGACTCACCGCCGACAGTAAGCGGGCGAAGAGCCGGGAAGGGCACCTCACGACATGAGCGGGACGCGAAAGAAGACCTACCTTGGTGCGGCAGCAGTGCTCGTCCTCGCACTCGTCGTCGGGGTCGCTGTCGCGCTTACTACAGGCGGAAAGGCAGCTCCGCCGCCGTCGCACCAGGCCTACGCCCAGCTCTTCGCGAATGCGAGCATCGGGCAGACGACGATCGGTGTCCTGGACGACTGGCCGAAGCCCTACCAGACCTACCACGACTCCTACAAGCACCAGTGCTACGAGTGGTGGGACAAGCCGATCGTGCTCTACAGCCTCTGCTTCGACCGCAAGAGCAAGACCCTCGTCAACAAGGACATCCTCTGACCGGCGCGGCCTCTGCGACCGCTATTGACGGTGCTACGATTTTAAGACGGGGTTGGGTCATGCACGAGAGGAGTTTGGCGGAATGAAAGTGCGCGCGATGGTTCTCGCAGTCGCCGTGATGATCGCGGCGGCCTCGATCCTGCCGGCGGCGTCGTTCCCTGCCTCGAGAACGACCGTCCCGGGAAAGTACATGCTGATCTTCGTGCTGATCACCGACCAGAGAACGACCATCGGGAAGTGGAGCGGGGCAAAGAATCACAACGGCCTGATCCCGGTCCCCGACACGATTCCGCGCGGAAACTTCATGAGCATCAACGTGCTCAACCGGAGCAAGAAGGTCCAGACCTTCTCGATCTTCGGGAAGAAGACCCCGCCGCTGAAGCCCGGCGCGAAAGCCCACCTCTCGCAGGCGGCGATGGTACGCGGCAACTTCCTCTGGACGAGCACCACGGGCAAGAAGGTCAACTATCGCGGTTACCTCACTGTCGTCTAGGGCCCGGGCAGCGTTTCGGAAAGCCCGTGCTGCATCGATGCTGAAAGCACACGTACTCACGCTTATCGCAGCCGCCGCCCTGGCATTCCCGGCGACGTCTCTCGCCGCCACTCGGACGACCCTGCCGACGAAGACGATGATGATCAGCTTCTTCATCACCGACCATGGGATCCGCCCCTACTACTACGAGGGCTCGGCCGTCGGCTTTCTGCCCTACGTCGGGACGACCGTCCCGCGGGGCGATTACCTGAAGATCTACGTGCTCAACCGGACCAAGAAGCCCCGCAACTTCTCGATCTTCGGGAAGACGGTCTCGGCGGTGAAGCCCGGGAAGTCGGCGCATCTGTTCCACGCGGCGGTCAAGCGCGGCACCTTCCGCTGGTGGAGCCCGCCCGACAAGGGCAAGAAGGGCTTCCACGGCACGGTTACAGTCGCCTGAGCTTGCGTTGCTAACCGGCGGTGGTGAACGCCGTGAGCTCGAGCACGCCGCCGTCCGTCGGCACGCCGGCGCCGACCAGCAGCGTCCCGCCCGCGACTGACAAGCACGCGTTGATGCCCGCCCGCACCGAGCTTGACCAGAGCGTTGCGCCGTTCGTCGTGTCGAAGGCGTAGACCTTCCCATCGAACGTCGCGGTGAACACCACGCCGCCCGCGACGGTCGCACAGCTGAAATCCGGCTGGGCAAGCCGTCGCGTCCAGACCGGCTTGCCTGTCGCGGCGTCGAGCGCGACGAGCTCACCTCTCCCCCGTCCGGAGACGTCGACTTTCTCGAACGGTTCGTATCCGTACGCACTCCCTTGCATGCACAGGTCGACGACGGGAACGAAGAGCTTCCCCTCGGCGTAGGCCATCGGCGTCAGGACCCCTCCGAAGAGACCCGGGCAGACCGAGACCCTGCGCGTTGGCAGAGGGCCCTTGTCGTTGCGGTGGATGCCGACCTCCGTCTGCCAGATCCGCTTATGCGTCGCGCGGTCCCACGCAATCACGATGCCTCCCTTGCCGGCTCCGAAGACAGCAGGCGTGTCCCCGGCTCGGCCGAGGATGGGCGACAGCTGGAAGTCGTAGTCACGAACGTCGTGCGGAGTGACCTGGTCGTACCAGAGCAGCTTCCCGGTCCCGCCGTCCACCGCCAACAGCGAATCCGTGTAGAGAGCTAACCCCTCGAACGCAGCGCCGTTCGGCCGCTTTCGCGTGCCGCCCCACGGAAGCGGGTTCGCGGTGCCCCAGAAGACCTCGTTCCCGTCCACGCCCGGCGCGTACCACGCGCCTCCACCCCCGGCCTCGAGCGGGAAACGCCACGGGCCCTTGATCGTGTCCAGCTTCCAGAGCAGCTTTCCCGTTGCCGCGTCGAGCGCATACAGGTGGCCACGGCCGTTCGGAGGCTGGCCTGTTGTGCTCACGTAGACGGTCCCACCGGCCACCTGCGGCGCGACGTCGATGTAGCGATCGACCTCCGTGACGATGAAGTGCCGCCACAGGATGCGACCCGTCTCCGCCGAAAGGGCGAACGCGGCGGCGTCCGTCGCACCGTAGACACGGTCACCGACGACCGCGAGGCCGTTGGGGCCGGGGCTCTCCGCCGAGAACAGGCGCCGCCACCGCACAGCCCCCGTGGCGAGGTCGAGGGCGAAGACGTTGCTCTTCATGTCCTGGACGAACACGACACCCTCCCACCACGATCGGGGTCGCGGTGAACGCCCCTTCGGCGCTTGGTGGCGCCGTAAGACGGAAGCGCCACGCGACGTGGAGGCTCCCGACGCTCGAGCGGTCGATCGCGCTGTCCCCCTGCGCGCGCGTCGAAGAGAGGTCGTGGTTCGGCAGCGGCCAGTCCGTGCCCCGGTCGCCACTCCCGCCGCACCCCACGACTGCAACCGCGAGCCCGGCGAGGATCCCGGCGCAGAATCCCAGGCGCGCGGTCCCGTCGAGTCGCACCTCCGCAGTCTACGTCGCCGCGCACTCGGCCCAGACAGACGACGAGGCCGGGGTTTCCCCCGGCCTCGTCAGCGGTCCTGCGGTCGACTCGGGCTAGACGTGAGTCGACTGGTACACGTACGCGGCGAGGTTCTGGATGTCCCCACCGGAGAGCGAGGTGTTGAACGCCGGCATCACGTTGATGCCGTTCGTCACCCGCTGGATCACGAGGTCCTGTCCGGGCGCCGACGAGTCGAGGTTCGGCCCGACCTGGCCGGTCGCGCCTGCTGCCTTCAGCACATGACACGCCCCGCACCCTGCGCTCGTCCACACGGCTGCGCCTGCCCCAGGATTCCCGACGAGCGTCTCGGTCGCCTTGGGCGGCCCAGTCGAGCCACCGGGGGTGGTCGTCGTCGTCCCCTTCGGAACCGTAGTGGTCTTCGGAGGAGTGGTGGTGGCCTTGACGCCGACACCGACGAGGCCCTTCATCCCGGCCTTCGCATGCCCGGGCACGCTGCAGAGGTACTCGTATTTCCCGGCCTTCGAGATCGTCACGACCAGAACGGCCGACTGGCCCTTCTTGAGCATCTTCGTCGCCTTGCCGACGCAAGCGTTCGCGGCGCTGCTCGTAACGGCCTTCGTGCAGACCTTGAAGTTGTGCACGAGCGTGCCCTGGTTCGTCACCTTGAACGTGACCGACCCTGTGGCGATCGAAGACGACTTCGAGAGCTTGAACGCAAGCTCCGACGGCTTCCCGGCCGTCACGGTGATCACTGTCGTGACCTTGGCGGCCGACGGAGCGTTGCCCTTGGCAGCGGCAGGGCCGGCCAAGAGACTCAGCCCCACGGCGGAAGCCGCGAAGACGACCAGAACCATCGTCAAACGTTTGCGATGCATGAGAAGTGCTGGCTCCTTTCCGAGATGAGCTGAAGCGTACGCGGCAACGTGCCGGTGCAGACCCACAGAGAACTCTACCGAGGGTTGTCGCACCTGGCGTGTTAGGAACTTCTCAACTCGGGAGCCTGACCGTCGCGAATCCCCGAGGCGCGTCGGAGGGGAGCGACTACGGGATAGACCTTCAGGTTGACGGTACCGCCGGGCTTCGCCGCCGCGGTCGAGAAGAACTGCCGGTCCGTCTCCCAGAACTTGACGGTCAGGCCGCGCGCCGAGCTCGGCAGGACGATCTCGAAGCGACCTTTCTCGTCAGGCCAGGTGGCACTCACCGGCCTGATCGGGCGGCCCTTCCCGACCACCCCGACAAGCAGGCCCTGGTAGATCGCGCCGGGGATCGCCTGGGGGTTCAGGGTCGACTTCACGAGCGCGCCTCCCGCGGCGGCGGGGAGCTTGATGTCGAGGCTTGCGCTCTTCAGCGCAGGGAAGTCGACGAACTCGTCCAGCGGCTGGGCATACGCGTCCTTCCCGACGGCCACGCCGACCGTCATCGGGACCGGGTCGCTGCCTGCCAGGTCAGACGCGACCAGGAACGCCGAGTACTTCCCGCTTGGGCCGGTCGGCAACGAGAAGGTCCAGAACCCGCGGTCGTTCGTCCGCGTCGTGACGACCGCGTCCTTGACCGGCCTCCCGTCGGCGTAGGTCACCGTCCCCTTCAGCAGGTAGCTGTACAGCCCCACCGGCGACGGCGCCTTGCCAGCGCCGTAGCTCAGCCGACCGTCGATCACGACCGTTCCGCCGCTTCCGATGCGAGTCTTCAGGTCAGCGAGCCCGTAGCCGACGTTGACACCGCCACTCGCCGCCGAGCACTGCGCTGCGCTGCGAGTCGGACAACGGCTGCCCGTTCGACCGTCGCGCCCGCCGCGCTGGCGACGGTCACCTCGTGCCGGACAGGCATCGTGATGTCCACCGGATAGGTGAACGCCCCTGACGAGTCGGTCGCCGGCGCAACCCAGCCGTGGACGCTCACCTTCACGCCGGCCACCGGCTTCCCGCCGAGGAGGACGTGGCCCTTGACGTCCTGGGTGTTCGACGTGTCGGGGTCCCACGCCTTGATCGTCAGGCCCGCCGGGGTCGCGATGCTGCGCGCCTCCGACCTTCGCCGAGAAGGCTCCGGCGGTCGAGGCGACGTGGTGCGAGGCTGCGAGCACGCGAGTGGGCTTCGGGGGGATGCTTGTAGGCGGCCGGAAGCGGGAACGTCGGCGATTGGGTGTTGCTGCCGCCGAGCGCGAAGACCTGCAGCTGGGAGACGACCGTGCCGCCGCCCGACGAGGTCGCCGTGCCGCCGACCGTGATCGCGACGTACTCCTTCCCGTTGATCGCGTAGATCGTCGGGCCCGCGGCGATCTGGCGTCCCGTCTGGAACTTCCAGAGAACGTCGCCGGTCTTCGCGTCGAATGCCCTGAGGTTGCCGTCGCCGCCGCCGACAAAACCGAGGCCCGACGCGGTCGTGGTCGGACACCGCCGCGCTCCGGCTCCGGCGTGTTGAACTTCCACACGCGCTTGCCGGTCGCGACGTCGATCGCGCTGACCGAGCCGTAGTCCCGCCAGCCCGACTGCAGATAGGAGCCGAAGTCGCCGTTGGCGAGACCGAGGAAGGTGTTACCGAGTAGCAGCAGCTGCTTCTTCTCCTGCGCAGAGGTCTGCTGCTGCATCACGACGGCGGACTCGATGGCGGCGTTGTAGACGTAGTTCGTCTGCGGGTCGTACGAGGCCGGCGAGTAGTTGAGGCCGCCGAGCGAGGACGGGTAGACGACGACCGGCTGGCCGGGCTTCAGAGCCGGATGCTCGACGTTGTCGATCACCTTCACCCGCTGGTAGATCGGCGCGCCGGTCGCGGCGTCGTAGGCGAACCAGACGCCCTCCATCGTGGCGATCGAGACGATCGCGCCGTTCCTTGCCGCCGATCTTCGCCGTGTAGACGAGCGGCGGCTGCGAGGAGTCGTACCCCCACTGGTTCGAGGCGAGCTGCTGCTGCCACCACTTCAGCTTGCCGGTGGCCAGGTCGACCGCGACCAGGGAATCGGCGCGCGGGTTCGCGCCCGGGACGCAGCGCCGGGTAGTAGGCGGGCGACGGCCCGGCGGTGCCGAAGTAGAGCGTGTTCGTCGTCGGGTCGACCGTGGTCGGCGTCCAGACGGTCGCCCCGCCCACGAGCCGGGCAGCGCTCCGCCATCCCGTTCCGGCGGGCGGGATCGTCCAGAACGGGTTCGCCCAGGCCGGCGTGAGATCGGTGTGGTACGCCATCACGAAGCCGCGCACGCCGTAGTCGGACCCCGCCGCGCCCGTCACGACGGTGTGATTCGCGCAAATCGGTGCGCTCGTGTTCGAGTAGCCGTAGTTCGACTTCGCGCCCGCGCACTGCGTTCGCGATCGGCACGCGGGCGAGCTGCTTGCCGGTCACCGGATCGAGCGAGACGATGGTCATGTCGAGCGTGAGCAGGAAGAGCTTGCCGTCGCAGTAGGCGACACCACGGTTGGCGGCGACCCCGTAGTTCCTGAACGCGGCGTAGTTGTCGGGCGCGTAGCGCCACAGCAGCGTCGCCTGTCTCGCCGTCGACCGCAAACACCTGGTCGTCGCGGGACGTGACGAAGACGCGCCCGTCGAGCGCGATCGGGTAGGACTGCTGGCCCTTCCCGATCCCCGGCACGAACACGTTCAGATCGGCGGTGAAGACACGTCCGAGCTGGCCGACGTTCGACGGCGTGATCTGCGTGAGCGTCGAGTAGCGGTTCTGGTCGACCGTGTTCCCGAAGTTCGTCCAGTTCGTGAAGCCCGAGTCGGCGGGCCGCGCTGATGCGCCCGCGACGAGACCGAGGACTGCAACCACAACGGTGACGGCGGCAAGGCTCGCTCCGATACGACGGTGACCCATGGTGTGTTCCTCCCCATTCGTCGCCGGATACCGGCGACGGATCGCTCTTCTATCTACGTCAACCTGTTGTCGAAGTTAGCCACCCCGGGAGGGGTGCGACAACCGTGGAATTCCGCAGCCCCGAGACCGTGGAATACCGCAATTCATGGTACACCGGGCCCTCCGGCTACCGTCGCTCGAGAAGAGCGACGGCATGCGCGGCGAGGCCCTCGCGACGGCCGGTGAAGCCGAGACCGTCGGTCGTCGTGGCCCGGACGTTCACGTCGCCTTCGCCGATCGCGCCCTGCAGCCGGCGGCGCATCTCCTCCCGGTGGGACGCGACTCGGGGCTCTTCGCCGACGAGGACGCAGTCCGCGTTCACGAGAGCGAAGCCCGCCTCCTTCACCTGCGCGTACGCCTCGGTGAGCATTGCGAGCGAGGAGACGCCGCGCAGACGCTCGTCACCGGACGGAAATAGGCCGCCGATGTCGCCGAGGCCTGCCGCTCCGAGCAGCGCGTCGATCAGCGCGTGCGCGACGACGTCGCCGTCGGAGTGTCCGGCGAGCCCACGCGGGTGGTCGATTTCCACCCCGCCGAGCACGAGTGGGACGCCCTCCTCGAGGGCATGCGCATCGACGCCGATCCCAACCCGGAGCTCCACTACAACCAGCTTGCCACGCGCTCGAGGTCGGCACGCGTCGTCACCTTCGCAAGGCGCTCGTCTCCGGCGACGATCTTGATCCGGCCGCCGGCGGCCTCCACCAGCGCCGCGCAATCGGACCCTTCGCCCGCAGCAGCTGCCCGCAGCACCGGAGCGACGAACGCCTGGGGTGTCTGGACCGCGACGAGCTCGTCGCGCGGGAGCGTCTCGACGACGACACCGTTTCGGGCGCGCTTCACGGTGTCCGCGACCGGAACAGCCGGCACCGCCCCCTCGTAGCCTTCGGCGAGCGCCTCGAGAAGGCGCGGCACCGTCTCAGGCGGGAGAATCGGCCGCGCGGCGTCGTGGACCAGGACGACAGCGGCATCCTCGGGCACCTCGGCCAGTCCGTTGCGCACCGAGGCCGAACGGCTCTCGCCTCCCGGTACGCATGCCGACACCTTCGAGGCGCCGATCTCCTCCGCGAGGAGGATCGCCTGCTCCTCCCAGCCCGGTGGAGCGACGACGACGATCCCGTCGACCCACTCGCACTCGTCGAGCCGCCGCAGCGACTCGGCGAGAAGCGGGAGCCCGCCGAGCGCGGCGAACGCCTTCGGGCGGTCGCCTCCGAGCCGCTCGCCCCGGCCGGCGGCGACGAGGACGGCCCAGACTCCCTCCGGGCACCCGCGAGTGCCCTCTACACGGCTGCCGGAGTCTTCTTCTTCGGCGCGGTCTTGGCGGGTGCTGCCACCGCCGGCTTCTTGGCGGCCACGGGCCGCTTCGCGGCCGTCGGCTTGCTCTCCTGCGGAGTGAGCACCTCTTCGAGCCATGCGATCGCGTCGTCCTCGCTGAAGTTCTTGGCGTACATCAGCTCGGAGGCGAGGATCTTCTTCGCCTTGACGTACATCTGCTTCTCGCCTGTCGAGAGGCCCTTCTCACCGTCGCGAAGCGAGAGGTTCCGGACGACTTCGGCCAGCTCGTAGATGTCGCCTGTCTTCATCTTGTCGCGGTTGTGCTTGAAACGGCGATTCCAGTTCTTTGGCATCTCGGTGCCGCCGCTCGTCAGGTACCTGACGACCTTCTTGACGGCCTCCTCGTCGATGACCTTGCGCAGCCCGACACGCTCCGCGTTGTCCGCAGGCACGTTCACGGTCATGTCGTTGTGCAGGATCTTGATCGTCAGATACTCGCGTCTTTCCCCGAGAACTTCGCGCTTCTCGCGCTTCACGATCGTGCCCGCGCCGTGATGGGGGTACACGACCTTGTCGCCGATTCTGTACAAGCTGATCCCTCTCTCCGTCCGTAGTCGCGAAAAGCGCCGGCGACCTGTGGGGGTGCCGGCGAACCGGTTCAGGGTACCAGAATCCCTGTAAAAGCGCCACTTTTGCAGGGGTTTTACGAGAAAATCCCTGCTCAGACCACCTTCTCGCCGAGCCCGGAGGCCAGCGCGGCACGCACATGGGTGGCTTCCAGGCCAACGCCCGCGGTTCCGGCTGGGGCGAGCACGGACACGACGCCGAGCTTCCGACATTCGTCGAGCCGCCGCTCCGCCTGCGTCGCCGGGCGCAGCCGACCGGTGAGGCCGATCTCACCGAACGCGGCGAGCGCCTCGCGTACCGGCACGCCGCGCGCAGCGGACGCAATCGCGAGGGCGATCCCGAGGTCGGCCCCGGGCTCATCGATCCTCAGGCCACCCGCCACGTTCACGAACACGTCGGCCGAGCCGAGCGGAACTCCCGCGTGGCGGGCGAGCACAGCGACGATCATCGCGAGCCTCTTCGGCTCGACTCCGGTGCCAACTCGCCGCGGCATCGCGAGGTCGGTCGGCGCGACGAGCGCCTGCACCTCGATCAACAAGGGTCGCGTCCCTTCGAGGGTGCATGCGACCGCGGCTCCGATCTCGCCGGGCTCGCTTCGACCGAAGAGGGCCGAGGGGTCGGGAACACCGACGAGTCCGCCCCCGGTCATCTCGAACACGCCGAGCTCATTCGTCGAGCCGAAGCGATTCTTGACGGCCCGCAGCACGCGATGGGCGTTGTAGCGGTCGCCTTCGAACTGGAGCACGCAATCGACGAGGTGCTCCAGCATGCGCGGGCCGGCCACCGACCCGTCCTTCGTCACGTGGCCGACGAGAAAGGTCGCCACGCCGGCCTCCTTCGCAACGCGCAACAGGCGTCCCGCGGCTTCGCGCACCTGAGCGACCGACCCTGGGGCCGAGCCGATGTCGGCGGAGTAGAGGGTCTGCACCGAGTCGATAACGCACACGGCGGGCCGTTCGCGCTCGAGCGTCGCGCACACGACATCGAGCTCTGTCTCGGCAAGGATCTCGACGCGGTCGCAGCCACCGAGCCTGTCCGCTCGGAGCTTGACTTGCGCGACAGACTCCTCGCCCGTCACGAGGAGAGCCCGTCGTGTTTGGGACACCGAACCGAGAGCGCTGAGCAGCAGCGTCGACTTTCCGACACCGGGCTCGCCGCCCACGAGCACGAGCGACGCGGGGACGAGCCCGCCCCCGAGCACTCGGTCGAGCTCCTCGACTCCGGTCGGAATCCGGTCGGCCTCGTCGGCCACCACGTCGACGAGCTTGAGCAACGGCCGCGCCGGGGCAGACTGAGGCGCGCCGACCAGTTCCTCAACGAGCGTTCCGAACGAGCCGCATCCGGGGCAGCGCCCGAGCCACCGGCCCGTGGCAGTGCCGCACTCGCTACAGGCGTACTGGACGGCTGCTGCTTTGGCCATCCGGGGAGCGTACGGACGACGCCCGACGGCATTCGTGCCGACTTCGGGACGATGCTTCCACAGGTCTTCTCGGCAGGTCTCAGGGAGAAAAAGAGGAGGGCGCCCGGAGGCGCCCCCTTCCCATCTCCGACGTGAACGGAGACTACGCGGCAGCCCGAGCGCCCGAACCCGTGGGCGGGGGGGTTCGCTTCGGCTGTGCGATGCAGCGGACGAGCTCGAGCGCGCCGTTCTGGGAGAAGAACGTCGCACCCTCGCCCACCTTCAGATCGGAGATCGACTCGACTTCGCCCCTGCACTTCACGACCGTCGAGTGGTCGTAGGAGAACGTGACCGACTGCCCGTCGGCGCGCTTGATCGTGAGGGAGCCGTCGCCGATCCCCGTGATCCGGCCTCGGTCGTAGTCGAACCTCTGCGAAGAGCCGTCGACGTAGAGCGCCTCGATCGTCCCGGTAACGGATCTCGCAGCGGGACCCTCGATCGCCGACTGGTCGGCGCCGGAGGGAGCGCCCTCGCCGCGAATGTTGCGGATGATCAACGCGTTGCCGTTCTGAGTAAGCACGGTCGCGGCGAGACCGACTTTCAGATCGGAGAGCCGATACGACGCGCCGTTGTTGCGGACAAGCGTGGCCGGGGTGATCGCGAAAGTGACCTGAACCTTGTCACGCCGGGTCAGCGTGATCGAGCTGGAGTCGAGAGCTGTGATCCCGCCTCGATCCCAGTTCCAGGTCTGGTGCGATCCGTCCTTGTAGGTGATGTTGCCGACCGCATGAACGGTGCCGGCGAACGGCCCCTTGACCGGACCCGCGGCGACGGCGCTCCCAACTGTGAGCGCGAAAACCGCGGTAGTGAGAAGGATGATGCGCTTGAACATCGGAAGCTCCTTGCGTCGCGGGAGGTGCCTGACGTTCGGAGCTTCAGCGTCGAGTGTTAGGACAACCGCGACCTGGCATCAGACGCAGGTAATCCGCGGTAAACGCTGCGTAAAACCGGCGACCCGATGCCGAACCGGCGGCGTTCGCGCTTCTTACTCGGAGTTCTCGTCCGCGGCAGACTCGTCGGCTTCGCCCGCCGGAGCGCCGACGGCCGCCGGTTCCGCCGGCGGGGCCGGCGGGACGACGTCGATGTCGACCTCTTCCTCGTTCTTGCGCGTGACGACGATCGTCGAGCCAGGCTCGAGACTCCGGCCGAGCACGAAGTCGGCGAGCGGGTCCTCGATCAGCCGTTGGATCGCCCGGCGGAGCGGCCGGGCGCCCATCGCCGGGTCGTAGCCCTTCTCGACGAGCATCTCCTTCGCCTCGTCGGTCAGCTCGAGCGTGACCTCGTGCTCTGCCATCTGCACGCGCAGGCGGTTGAGCATCAGGTCGACGATCTGGAGGATCTCCTCCCTCGCCAGCTTCGGGAAGACGATGATCTCGTCGATCCTGTTCAGAAGCTCGGGCCGGAAGACCTTCTTCAGGTCGCCCATGACACGGCCCTTCATATCGTCGTAGGACAGGCCCTGTTCGTCCGAGAGGTTGAAGCCGAGCGCCTGGTTCTTCGAGATCGACGTCGAGCCGATGTTCGAGGTCATGATCACGATCACGTTGCGGAAGTCCACCTTGCGGCCCTGAGCGTCGGTCAGCTTCCCGTCCTCGAGAATCTGGAGCAGGATGTTGAAGACGTCCGGGTGTGCCTTCTCGATCTCGTCGAAGAGCACGACCGAGTACGGCTTACGCCGGACAGCTTCTGTCAGCTGGCCGCCCTCGTCGTAGCCGATGTAGCCCGGCGGCGAGCCGACGAGACGCGAGACCGCGTGTTTCTCCATGTATTCGGACATGTCGATCTGGATCATCGACTCCTCGTCGCCGAACAGGAACTCTGCGAGGGTGCGCGCGAGCTCGGTCTTGCCGACGCCCGAGGGGCCGAGGAAGATGAACGAGCCGGTCGGTCGCTTCGGATCCTTGATCCCGGCGCGGGCCCGTCGGATCGCCTTGGACACGGCGATGATCGCGGCGTCCTGACCGATCACGCGCTTGTGCAGCTCGTCCTCCATCCGGATCAGCTTCTGCGACTCGGCCTCGGTGAGCTTGAACACGGGGATCCCCGTCCACATCGAGACGATGTCCGCGATCTCTTCCTCGCCGATCGACGGCTGCTCGACCTGCTCCTCCTTGCGCCACTCCTCCTCGAGCTCGCGCTTCTTCTGCGTCAGCTTGCGCTCCTTGTCGCGCAGCGATGCGGCCTTCTCGAACTCCTGGTTCTCGATCGAGTCTTCCTTGTCCTTGCGAACCTTGTCGATCTCATCCTCGAGCTCGCGGTAGCGCGGCGGCGCCGTCATCGTCTTGATCCGCATCCGCGACGCGGCCTCGTCGATCAGGTCGATGGCCTTGTCGGGGAGCTGGCGGTCCTGGATGTAGCGATCGGCGAGCGTGGCCGCCGCGACGAGAGCGTCGTCGGTGATCTTGCACCGGTGGTGTGCCTCGTAGCGGTCGCGAAGGCCACGCAGGATCTGGACGGTGTCGTCGGTGGACGGCTCCTCGACCCGGATTTGCTGGAAGCGCCGCTCGAGGGCAGCGTCGCGCTCGAGGTACTTGCGGTACTCGTCGAGCGTCGTCGCGCCGATCGTCTGGAGCTCGCCGCGGGCGAGGGCAGGCTTGAGGATCGACGCTGCGTCGATCGCACCTTCTGCGGCGCCGGCCCCGACGAGATTGTGGAGCTCGTCGATGAACAGGATGATGTCGCCGCGCTGGGTGATCTCCTTCATCACCTTCTTCAGGCGCTCCTCGAACTCGCCGCGGTACTTCGAGCCCGCGACGAGGGCCGCCAGGTCGAGCGTGTAGATCTGCTTCCCCTTCAGCAGGTCGGGAACCTGGTTCGAGCTGATGCGCGACGCGAGGCCCTCGACGACGGCGGTCTTGCCGACACCGGGCTCACCGATCAGCACCGGGTTGTTTTTCGTGCGGCGTGAAAGGATCTGCATCACGCGCTCGATCTCGTTCTGCCGGCCGACGACGGGGTCGAGCTTCCCTTCGGCGGCGAGCTTGGTCAGGTTCCGGCCGAACTGGTCGAGAAGCTTCGAGCTCTTCGACTTCTCGCCGGCGGGACCGCTCTGGCCCTGCTGGCGACGCCCTGGGCCGGAGAGCATCCGGATGATCTCGTTCCGGATCTTCTCGGCGTCGGCGTCGAAGTCGAGCAGAATCCTGGCGGCGACGCCCTCGTTCTCGCGCACCAGACCGAGCAGGATGTGCTCGGTGCCGATGTAGTTGTGGCCGAGGGACAGAGCCTCACGGAGAGCGAGCTCGAGCACCTTCTTGGCACGCGGCGTGAACGGGATCTGGCCGGTTGTGACCTCGTCGCCCTGGCCGACGATGCGGGCGACCTGTGCGCGCACTTCCTCGACCGTGATGTCGAGCGACTCGAGCACCCGGGCGGCCAGCCCCTCTTCCTCGCGCAGCAGCCCGAGCAGAATGTGCTCCGTGCCGATGTAGTTGTGCTTGAGCGCGCGCGCTTCGTCCTGAGCGAGGACGACGACTTGGCGAGCCCGTTCGGTGAATCTTTCGAACACTCGATCCTCTCCCCCGCCGTCGAGCGGCGGCGCACCACGATTGCTCTTCTCTGAGGAGGCCATGGTACCGCCCTGTGCGGATCTCGCGGCCGAAACGTCACCGGCGTCTGGAACGGTGCTACACGCTCAGAGCGGGGATTCCGGTTCGCAGACGTCCCGCCTTGGGTCAGTGTCGTTCCCGCAGAGCCGGGAAGAAGATCACGTCGCGAATCGAGTCCTTGCCAGAGAGCACCATGGCGAGCCGGTCGACGCCGAGACCGAGCCCTCCGGTCGGGGGCATCCCGTAGGCGAGCGCCTGGACGTAGTCGGGATCGCCAGGCTCGGCCTCGACGTTGCCGCCCGCTCCCTCCGCCTCCTGCATCGCGAACCTGGCCGCCTGCTCCTCCGAGTCGTTGATCTCGGTGAAGGCATTGCCGATCTCCATCCCGCCGACGAAGTATTCGAACCGCTCGACGATGCCGTCCTCGTCGCTCATGCGCGCGAACGGGGAGAGCTCGACCGGGTAGTCGTGGAGGATCGTCGGCTGCACGAGCCCCGGCTCGATGAAGTGCGAAAGGGCGTGATCGACGAGTTGCGCCCAAGTCTTGTCGGCTTTCGTGTCGACCTCGCGCTCGGTGAGTCTCGAGCGCAAGTCGGCCTCGTCACGCGTCCAGAGGCCGTGTGTCTCGAGCGCGTCGACGAGCTTGACGCGCGCCCACGGGGCCTTCAGGTCGATCTCATGTCCGCGAAACGACACGACCGTCGTACCGATCGCCTCGAGTGCGACCCGCTCCACAAGTTGCTCGACGCGCACCATCGTGTCCTGGTAGTCGGCGTAGGCCTCGTACCACTCGAGCATCGTGAACTCCGGGTTGTGCTTGTACGAGACACCCTCGTTGCGGAAGTCCTTGCCGATCTCGTAGACACGCTCGAGGCCGCCGACGATGAGCCGCTTGAGGTACAGCTCGGTCGCGATTCGCAGGTAGAGCGTCTGGTCGAGCTCGTTGTGGTGGGTCGAGAACGGACGGGCGAACGCGCCGCCGTAGCGCGGCTGGAGGACCGGGGTCTCGACCTCGATGAACCCGTCCTCGTCGAGTGCGCGCCGAATCGCCGAGACCATCGCCGTCCTCAGCAGGAAGTCGGCGCGGACATCCTCGTTCATGAGGAGGTCGAGGTGACGGCGGCGGTAACGCTGCTCGACGTCCGTCAGGCCGTGGAAGGTGTCGGGGAGGGGCGAGTGGATCTTGGCGAGCGGCTCGAACTCGGTGACCGACAGCGACGGCTCTCCGCGCTTCGTTCGCATCGGGTGGCCGCCCACCCCGACGATGTCACCGAGGTCGAGATCGTCGAGCGACTCGCCTGGGTCCTGGACGACGAGCTGGATCCGCCCCGTCCGGTCGACGAGGTCGAGAAAGACGATTCCGCCGTGACCGCGGCGGGCCATGATCCGCCCCGCAAGCCGCAGCCGCCCCGAACCGAGTTCGCCCGCCGCAATCGGCCCGGCCGCCGCAAGCGCTTCGGCGACGGTGTTGCGGCTGCGAAAATGCTTCGGCGTCACAGCCCGCGAGTCTAGTGGCCTACGGCTTGCGAACCATCGCCCAGGCCGTCGGCGCCCCGGCCGGCGCCGCCTCCTCGAGCACGACCTCGAACCCGTGGCGCTCGTAGAAGGCAATGTTGCGCTCCGAGTTCGTCAGTAAGACGCACGGCAGCCCCGCGGCAGCCGCGGCCTCGAGCCCGGGGGCGAGAAGCGCAGAGCCGACACCCTTCCGCTGCTCGGCCGGATCGACGCCGATTCCGGCGAGGTACCAGTGCGGGCCGGACGCGACGCGGAAGCGAATGTTCTCGACCGCCCTGCCATAGGCGAGGAACCGCGGTGTGGCTTCCCGCAAGCGAAGCGGCGTCGAGACGAACGCGAACAACGCGGGGCCGAGACGCAGCGGCGGCCGTTCCGGCGGAAGCCAGCGGGCGGCGCCACGAACCGCGCCCGGTGTCGTCCAGACCTCCGCCTCGGTGATCTCGAACCCCATCCGGAAGAGCCAGGGCAGGAGCGCAGCCCGACGCCGCGGGTCGGGCAGCACCCAGCCCCACGCCGGGTCGTCATGGAATGCGCGCGCGAGAACGGCGCCCGCTTCCTCGAGTTGGTCAGGGCGCAGCCTGACGATCTCCATCGGGCGACCCTAGCGAGCCGCGCGCCCGACAGCGTGCCGCGGCGTCAGGTGGCGGCGGAGCCGAGCTCTGCCGGCGCAAGCCGACACCGCCCGAACCCCCGCGCCTAGGCGGCTTTGATCTCGAGGATCTTGAAGGTGAGCGCGCCGCGCGGCGTCGAGACCTCGACCACGTCGCCCTTCTTGTGCCCGATGATGGCCTTGCCAACCGGCGACTCGTTCGAGAGCTTGCTCTCTGCCGGATTTGCCTCGGCTGAGCCGACGATGTGGTACTCGAACGTCTTGCCCGCCTGAACGTCGCGCAGCCGCACCTTCGCGCCGACCGACACCGTGTCCTTCGAGATCTCCTTCTTCGTGATGACCCGCGCGGACAGCAGCCGCTCCTCGAGCTGGGCGATCTTGTGCTCGAGCATCGCCTGCTCGTTCTTCGCGTCGTCGTATTCGGCGTTTTCGGCGATGTCGCCGAACTCGCGTGCGACGCGAATGCGCTCCGCGACTTCGCGGCGCTTGTCGTTCTGCAGGAAGTCGATTTCCTGCTTCAGCTTCTCGTAACCCTCAGGTGTGAGGATGACTTCTTTCAACAAGCGGCCTCCTGCCCTTGATGCGAAAACGCGCGGCCCGAAACGGGCGCGAATAGTAGCGGCGTCGTCAAGGGCGCTGCAAGCCTCCGGGGCTACCATCCCCGGAGATGCCGATCGATCTCCGCGAGCGGTGGCTGATCGGGAGCGTCGAGATCCCGAGCCGGCTGGTTCTGGCGCCGATGGCGGGCGTCAGCGTCCAGGCGTTCCGTCGCCAGGGTCGTCGCTACGGCGCCGGGCTCGTGTGCTCGGAGATGGTGTCCGTAGCCGGAATCGCGCATGGGAACGAGCGCACGCTCGGCTACCTCCGAGTCGGATCCGACGAGCATCCGCTCGCGATCCAGATCTTCGGCTCGGAGCCGCGGGTGATGGCGGAGGCGGCACGGATGGTGGTCGCAGCGGGCGCCGACGTCGTCGACATGAACTTCGGCTGCCCGGTGAGGAAAGTGACGAAGACAGGCGCCGGTGCATCGCTCCTGGACGACCCCGACCATGCCGCGCGCATCGTCTCGGCGGTCGCCGGTGCGGTGGACGCGCCTGTCACGGTGAAGATGCGCCGCGGGACGGAGAACGGCTCGCGGGCCTGCCTCGAGGTCGGGCCGATGCTCGTGCGAGCGGGCGCGGCAGCGCTGACCCTCCATCCGCGCTCGGCGAAACAGATGTACACGGGGACGGCCGACCATTCGCTCACGGCGGAGCTCGTCTCGCTCGTCGAGGTGCCTGTGATCGCCTCGGGCGACATCACCTCGCGCGCGAAGGCGCAGGCCGTGCTCGCGGCGACCGGAGCGGCAGCGGTGATGGTCGGGCGTGTCGCGCAAGGGAACCCGTGGGCGCTCGCCGAGATCATGGGCGAGCCGGGCGAGCCGTCACGCGAAGAGGTTGTCGCGGAGCTGCTGCTCTTCATGAGTGAGACGGTGCGGGAACTCGGCGAGTTCCGCGCGACCGGGTTCCTGAAGAAGTTCTACGGCTGGTACCTGGGCCACGGCCGCTTCCCGCGACCGTTCAAGCAGGAGCTCGTGACGGCGAAGACGCTCGAGGAGGTCGAGCTACGACTGCTGGCCGCCGCGCCGGGCGCAGCCGTCCTGCTGGAGCAGCTCGAAGCCGACTTGCCCGAGGTCGACGAGGTGCTACTCGACTCGATGCCGATCTCCGCCTACGGCGGCGGCTAGTGCGTTCATGGGCGTGCTCGGGAGCCAAAGGCGACCGGGGACGCCCTCGCGGTCAGCGGTTCTTTTCCCAGACCAAACGCAGCCCGTGGAGGGTCAGCTCCTCGTCGACCGCGGTCACCGTCCGCGAGTGCGGGACGATCAGCCCGGCAAGACCGCCGGTGGCGATCACCGGCGCGTCCAGCGCGCCAAGCTCCTCGCGTATCCGGTCGACGATCGCGTCCACCTGGCCCGCGAAGCCGTAGACGAGACCGGACTGGAGCGCAGCGGTCGTCGTCTTGCCGATCACCTGCTCGGGGGCGACGAAGGGCACCTTGCGCAGACGCGCGGCGCGGTCGAACAGGGCGTCCATCGAGACCTCGATCCCGGGCGCGAGCACGCCCCCGACGTACTCTCCGGCCGCCGAGACGACGTCGAAGTTCGTCGAGGTGCCGAAGTCGACGACGATCGCCGGCGCCCCGTGCCGCTCGCGTGCCGCGACCGCATTCGCAATCCGATCGGGCCCCACCTCGCGCGGGTCGTCGTAGCGCACCGGGATACCCGTTGAGACTCCGGGCCCGAGCACGAGCAAGTCCGTTCCCGCCCAGCGTTCGGCAAGCGCCTCGTACTCCCGCTCGAGCTGCGGAACGGTCGACGAGAGCACGATCCCGTCGAGCGCCTGGAGATCGACGAACGCGCGCAGCATGACCGCGAGCTCGTCGCTCGTGTGGCCGGGATCTGTCCCGACCCTGAACTGCTCGGTCAGGCGGTCGCCGTCGAACAGGCCGAAGACGGTCTGGGTGTTCCCGACGTCGATCGCGAGCAGCAGGGCGCTAGGAATCGTCGGGCTGTGCGAGGTCGCTCATCCGCTTGGCGAGCGCCTCGGCGGTCAGCGCCGGCTCCTCGCCCTCGCCCCGCAACTCCTCCACGGTGACGTCGGCGGAGGTGTAGACCTCGACGCGCGGGATCATCCTGGTCGGGCGGTTCTTGTCCCAGACCCAGACGTCCTCCATCTTCAGCTGGAAGAACGGGTACGAGGGCTGCGGGACGTACTGGAGGTCGAGCCGGTTGCAGAGGTACGTCGCGTCCTGTGTCAGCACGCAGTAGCGAAACAGCGAATAGACCGCGCTGTACTCCCGCTTGAGACGGAGCTCGAGCTCGGCCTCGAAGTCGTCCAGTTCGTCGAGGTGACTCACGTGCCCGATTGTAGCCCTGCCAGCAGGGAGACGACATCCCCGCGCCCGGGAACGACGAGCACGGCGTCGAGCTCGGCGAGCGGCTCGAGGACGAAGATCCGCTCGTGGAGGTGTGGGTGCGGGACGGTCAGGCCCGGCTCGTCGACCTCCTCGGCGCCGTACAGGAGCAGGTCGAGGTCGATCGTCCGCGGGCCGTAGCGGGCTCCGTCGCGGACACGGCCGAGGTCCCGTTCGACCTCGAGCAGGCGATCGAGGAGGGCGCGGGGCGAAAGTTCGGTGTCGAGCTCGGCGACCGCGTTCAGGAAGAGCGGCTGGTCCTCGACGCCCCACGGCTCGGTCTCGCGGATCGTGGAAAGGCGCCGCGCGCCGATCAGCGCCGCGGCACGCCGGATTGTGGTCTCGCGATCACCCAGGTTGGCGCCGAGCCCCACGTAGGCGATCGTCACGGCCGCTCGACGGTGACGGCGCTGTGCTCGACGGTCAAGCCCGCCGGGCGCACATCGGGCTTGCGAACGCGCACCTTGACCCGCTCGACCGGGAAGCGCTCGAGCAGCTCGTCCGCAACGGCACAGGCGAGAGCCTCGAGGAGCCGGAACTGCCGGTCGTTCACCTCGCGCACCGCAGCGGCGACGTCGCGGTAGTCAACGGCGTCCTCGATCCTGTCGCTCGCACCGCGCTCCCCCACATCGAGCTCGACGTCGAAGAGAAACGGCTGCCCGTCACGCCGCTCCTTCGCCAGAACGCCGTGATAGCCGCGCAGCTCGATACCCCGAAGCTCGACTCTCACCCCGCCACCGCCTGCGCAGCGCGCAACGCCTCGACGTGGTCACGGACGTCGTGCGCCCGCACAATCGTCGCACCACGATCGAACGCGGCGACCGCCGCCCCGACCGACGCCGCCGTCGTCCCGGTCGTCGCCTGAGGGTCGCCCATGATCTTCCCAAGTGAGCTCTTGCGCGAGAAGCCGACAAGAACCGGCCGGCCGAGCGCCACGAGCTCGTCGAGCCGGCGTACGAGCTCGAAGTTGTGTTCGACGGTCTTGCCGAAGCCGATGCCCGGATCGAGGCAGACGAGCTCCTCGCGGATCCCCTCACCGACGGCGAAGGCGAGACGTTCCTCGAGGAACGCCTTGACCTCCGAGACGACGTCGTCGTAGGCCGGGCCCGCTTGCATCGTTCGCGGTTCGCCGCGCATGTGCATCAGGCAGAGGTACAACCCGGAGTCGGCGACAACGCCGGCAAGCTCGGGATCGCCGCGAAGGGCGGTCACATCGTTCACGAGCTCCGCTCCGAGCTCGACCGCCCGCCGCGCAACCGCGGCCTTGGAGGTGTCGATCGAGATCGGCTCGCCGGCGAGCGCCGCCAGCACCGGCTCGACGCGGCGCAGCTCCTCGTCTACTCGGACGGCGTCGGCGCCCGGTCGCGTCGACTCGCCGCCGAGGTCCACGATCGCTGCGCCAGCGTCGAGCATTCCGCGGGCCTCGGTAACCGCAACCTCCGGCCGGAGATACAGGCCGTCACCCGAGAAGGAGTCGGGCGTGAGATTGATGACGCCCATCACCGACGGACGCGGGAAGCGCTTCTCGATCGGCGGCCGTACGTTCACCGCCGGATTCGTGGACCTAGTTGGCGCCCTCGGGCTTCGGCGGCTGCATGGTCGCGCCGGGAAGCGGGAAAGGACGGGGCTTCGTCTGCGGGCGCCGCTCCGGCTCCGGAGACGGTTCGGACGCAGGCGCCTTCTCGGTCTCGTCCGAGAACACGGACTCCTCCGACTCGCCGGCGAGGAGGCGTGTGAACTGGTCGGAGTCGATGGTCTCGCGCTCGATCAGGATCTGGGCGATCCGGTGCAGGTCGTCCATGTGCTCGCGCAGCACGTTGAGTGCAAGCTCGTGGCCGTCCTCGATGATCCGGCGCACCTCGTCGTCGATCTCGCGCGCGACCTCCTCCGAGTAGTCGGGCTCGTGGCCCATGTCGCGGCCGAGGAACGGCAGGCTCGCATCACGGCCGAGAACGCGCGGGCCGAGCTTCTCGCTCATCCCGAAGCGCATCACCATCGCCTTCGCGGTTTGGGTGATCTTCTCGAGGTCGTTCGCGGCGCCGGTCGTCACCTCGTTGAACACGAGCTCCTCCGCAGCGCGGCCGCCGAGCGTCATCGCGATCTCCTCGAGGAGCGCGGTCTTCGTCTGCATGTAGCGGTCCTCGGTCGGCAGCGAGATCGTCAGACCGAGCGCCTGGCCACGCGAGACGATCGTGATCTTGTGGATCGGGTTCGTGTTCTCGAGGAAATGCCCGACGAGCGCATGACCCATCTCGTGGTAGGCGGTGATCCGCTGCTCTTTCTCGGAGAGCAGGCGCGCTTTCTTCTCTGGACCGGCGATGACGCGCATGATCCCTTCTTCGAGGTCCTCTTGCTCGATCACCTTCTTGCCGTGGCGCGCCGCGAGCAGCGCCGCCTCGTTGACGAGATTCGCAAGGTCGGCACCGGTGAATCCCGGGGTCCCGCCGGCAAGAGTGTCGAGGTCGATCGACGAATCGAGCGGCTTGCCCTTCGAGTGCACCTCGAGGATCTTGCGGCGGCCGTTCCGGTCGGGCCGGTCGACCACGATCTGACGGTCGAAGCGGCCGGGGCGGAGCAACGCCGGGTCGAGGATGTCGGGACGGTTCGTGGCCGCGATCAGGATGATGTTGTCCTTCATCTCGAAGCCGTCCATCTCGACGAGCAGCTGGTTCAGTGTCTGCTCGCGCTCGTCGTGGCCTCCGCCGAGCCCGGCGCCGCGATGACGGCCGACAGCGTCGATCTCGTCCATGAAGACGATGCAGGGCGACGCCTGCTTCGCCTGCTCGAACAGGTCGCGGACGCGCGAGGCGCCGACCCCGACGAACATCTCGACGAAGTCCGAGCCGGAGATCGAGAAGAACGGCACTCCGGCCTCGCCGGCGACGGCGCGAGCGAGCAGCGTCTTCCCGGTGCCGGGGGGCCCGTAAAGCAGAACTCCCTTCGGAATTCGAGCGCCCAGCGCCTGGAACTTCTTCGGGTTCTCGAGAAACTCCTTGATCTCCTGTAGCTCCTCGACCGCCTCATCCACGCCCGCCACGTCCTTGAAGCCGATCTTCGGCGAGTCGGGAGCCATCCGCTTCGCGCGCGACTTGCCGAAGCTCATCACCTTGGAGCCGCCGCCCTGCATCTGATTCATCAGGAAGATCCAGAAGCCGATCAGGAGCAGGAAGGGCAGGATCGCGCCGATGAGCGACGCCCACGAGAAGCCGCCGGTTCCCTTCGAGTCGTAGACGACGTGCTTCTGGTCGAGGAGGTCTTCGAACTGGAGCTGCGACTGGTCACTCGGATAGTGGACCGTGATCGTCGTCTTGTTCTTGTCGTTCAGCTTGGCCGTCGCGGAGCGCTTCGCGGGGCTGAACACGACCTCGCTGTAGTCGCCGGGGTTCGCCTGGATGTCCTGCTTGAGCTGCGAGTACGTCTTCTTGAGCGTGTGATTGCTCTTCGGGATCAGCGTCTGGCTCGCGAGCCACACGAGCAGGACGATCACGATGAGCGGGAAAAACGCGCTGCGGAAGAAGCGATTCACAAGATCTCTGCGGTCAGGGTACAGGAGCCCCTTTTCCTTTGGCGAGGGTTTTCCCCCGCACGTATGGGATCTTCGGGCTAGACGCCCTCAGGCGTGAGGTCATCGTGCAGGACTCCGACGTAGCGGAGGTTTCGGTAGCGCTCGGCGAAATCGAGGCCGTAGCCGATCACGAACCTGTTCGGGATCTCAAAACCGACGTACCGTACCTCGACGTCGATCTCGCGCCGGCCGGGCTTCGTGAGCAGCGCGCAGACCTCGAGGCTCGCCGGCTCGCGCGACTCCAGGTTGCGCACCAGGTAGGAGAGCGTCAGGCCCGAGTCCACGATGTCCTCGATCACGAGCACGTGCCGCCCCTCGATGTTGATGTCGAGGTCCTTGAGGATCCGGACGACGCCCGACGAGTCCGTGGACGCCCCGTAGCTCGAGATCGCCATGAAATCGATCTCGCACGGCACCGTGATCGACCGCATCAGGTCGGCCATGAAGAAGACGGCGCCTTTCAGCACCCCGACGAGCAGGAGCTCGCGGCCGGCGTAGTCGGCGGTGATCTCACGGCCGAGCTCGCGGATCCGCGTCTGCAGCTGTTCCTCGCCGATCAGGACATCACCGACCCCGCGCTCGAGCTCAGTGCTCGTCATGGATCGCGCTCACCCCCTCGCAGTCGACGATTCCCGGCACGGCGACGACGTCGTTCCCGCGCACGACCAGGGGCCACCCCTCTCGGTCGGAACGGGGGATCTTCGCGTCGACGAACACGTCCTGGATCTTCTTCGAGCGGCCGGCGATCCGGTCGCCGGCCCGCCACCCTCGTACCTTAAGCCCTGGGAGCTCCGTCTTGATGAGCCACCGTCCCCAGCGCACCTCGCCCTCGAGGTCGACGGGGCTCCGCTCGAGCCACAGCCGGTCGTGCTCGCGCACCGCCTGGACGCCCGCCTCCGAGATCGACACGCTTGGAGGCCACCGGCGAGTCGAGAAGCTCCGCGAGCGCCGGCGGGAGTGTGCGCCGCTCGTCGAGCGCGCGCAGAACGTTCTCGCGCGCCGCCGGGTGCAGACGCTCGAGCAGCGGAACGATCTCGTAGCGGATCAGGCCGCGGGCGGTGTCGCGGTTGGAGGAGTCGAGCCGGAAGGCGAGCCCGCGTTCGCGGCAGTACGCCTCGGTCTCCTCGCGCCACAACGGTAGGAGCGGCCGCACGACGCCGTCCTCGCGGCGTGCCTTGATCCCTTTCGCGTTCCCACTGGACGCGAGACGGAAGAGGATCGTTTCGACCTGATCGGTCGCAGTGTGGCCGGTCGCACGCAAGCTGTCTGTCGCAAGGCCGTAGCGCAGGTCGCGAAGCTCCGCCTCGGTGGCGCTCTGCGGACTGACGCACACGACTTCGGCGCCGAGCTGCTCGGCGCACAGGCGCGCGTCGCTGTCCGACTCCTCCCCGCGCAAGCCGTAGTCGACGTGCAGCGCTGAGACGCGGTAGCCGAGCTCGTGCAGAACGCCGTGCAGGCACGTCGAGTCCGGGCCGCCCGAGACGAAGCACGTCACCTCGCCCCCCGGCTCGATCAACTCGTGCCGACGGATGTGCTGCTCGACGCGCTCGAGGATGTCCACCGGCAACAGTGTTGCAATCACCAGGTGGGAGCCGCGAGCCACCGCTCGAGGAACGCGGCTGCACGCTCGAGCTCGGCACCTTCGAACGCGTACGGCTCCGCATGCTCTGCGATCGGCGTGGTCGCGCCCGGGGGGATCCCGTCGCGTGCGCCCAGCGCATACGAAACCGGCAGCGAGTGGGCTATGACGAGAACCGACTCCTCAGGCATCGCCAGCAGAAGGCGGAACGACCGCGCGTAGCGGTCGACGACCTCGCGTCGGCTCTCGCCGCCGGGCCCGGGCACGTCGGCTGACGACGCCTGCGCCGCCCAGACGCGGAACTCGGCGAGGGACTTCCCCTCGAACGGGCCGTAGCGCGGGTCGGCGAGCCCCGGCACGATGAGTCTCGGGACGTCGCGGCCGCGGAGCGCCTCGTCCGCAGTGGCCTCCACACGCTGGAAGCCGCTTGTGACGCACAGCTCGATGTGCTCCCGGGCCAGCGACGCGCCGAGCGCTCGTGCCTGAGCAACGCCGGCCGCGGTCAGCCCGCACGGGACCGACGGGTCCCCGTTGAGGAGCGCACGCGCGCTGTATTCGCTCTCGCCGTGGCGAGCTAGGACGAACCTCACGTGGGCGGACGCCCTACAAGGACCAGGAAGCTCATGGGAACAAGATGCTCCGATAACTACCGACACGCTGCATGCCGATCGACTCGTAGAGCGCGATTGCCGGTGCGTTGTCGGTGCGGACGAAGAGCGTCACCACCGGGGTCGTCTCGAGCAGGAGGCGGCAGAGATCGCGCAGGCCCCGGCTGCCGTAGTGGTGGCCCCGAGCGGCCGGGTCGACCCAGACCTGCTGGATCTGGACGGCCCCGTTCGTCCAGGCGGACGCCTCCGCCTTGAACAGGACCACGTCGTCCTCGATCCAAACCCACGATCTCCCGTCGTCGATGAGCTCCCGTGTCCGCCAGCGAAAACCGTCGGGGTCGCGGGCGAGCGGGTCGACTCCGAGTTCCTCGGCATGTGCCGCCGCGCAGGCCGGCAGGAGCCGTTCGACGTCCAGCCCGGTCGCCTTGCGGAGACCCGTGTCCCCAGCGTTCGGAGGCTCGGAGAGCGCGTAGACGGGCTGTCCCGGGCGATCCTCGCGCGGCGACGGCATCCGCGCCCCCGCCGCCGCCCACAACGCGCCGACCGCGTGCTCGTCGCCGATGAGCATCCGCGCGCGGCTCCGCGCCGCCATCGGCGCGAACGCCTCGCATCCCCGGCCCGACGGCACGAGGTTCGCACCGAGGTGACACAGCGCCTCGAGCGCCCTTCGCTCGCCCTCGACTCCGACGAACCGGCCGAGCCCGCGCCGCGCCACGTCCTCGAGGAACACGCGCTCGACGGGCGCGCGGGCGCAGAATTCGAGCACCTGCTCGAAGGTGGGCGCGATCACCTCTTGCACGGCCTGCATCCTCGCGCATGCGTCCGGGTGTCGGGCCGACTAGAGTCCGCCGCCATGCCGATCCACATCCGCGCCGAGCCGGGCGACTACGCAGACGCCGTCCTCCTGCCGGGCGATCCGCTTCGCGCCAAGTACATCGCCGAGACCTACCTCGACGACGTCGTGCAGCGGAACGAAGAGCGCGGACTGCTGGGCTACACGGGCAGCTACGGCGGCAAGCCCGTGTCGGTTCAAGGGACGGGAATGGGCTGCCCGGGGGCAACGATCGTGTTCGAGGAGCTGATCCAGCTCGGGTGCAAGAGGCTGATCAGGGTGGGGACGTGCGGTGGCCTTCAGCCCCAGCACGCGCTCGGCGACCTGATCGTGGCGCTCTCGGCCGTCCCGGCCGATTCGACCGCGATGCACCTCGTCGGCAACGAGCCGCACTGCCCGACAGCGTCCTGGAACATCGTCCACGAGGCCGTTCACCTCGCGAAGGGAGCCGGCGAGCACCTGCATGTGGGGCCGATCGTGTCGAGCGACCTCTTTTACAATCCCGACGAGGGCCAATACGAACGCTGGTCGAAGCGCGGCGTGCTCGCAGTCGAGATGGAGGCCGCCGCACTCTTCACGGTCGGCGCCCTACGCAGTGTCGAGACCGGCTGCCTCCTCACCGTCAGCGACATCGTCGTCGACGGCGCCTTCACCCGGATCAGCGACGAAGAGCTGCGCGCCGCGGTGGATCGGATGACGCGGCTGGCGCTCGACGTCGCGGTGTCGGATTAACGGCAGGATCCTCTTCCTCGTCAACCCCGCGAGCGCGAACGGCTCGACCGGCAAGCGCTGGCCGAAGCTCGAGCGGCGAGCAGCCGAGCTCGGACTGACGGGCGACACGGTTATCTCACAGCATCCGGGCCACCTCGCCGAGGCCGCCCGCGACGCCGCCCCTGACGCGCTGCTCGTCGTGGTCGGCGGCGACGGCACTCTCAACGAGGTCGTCAACGGTATCGCCGCCACAGGTAGAGAGATCGCGGTGCTCCCTGCGGGAACCGGACAGGACTTTGGGCGAACGCATGGCATTCCTGCCGGTTTCGACGAGGCCGTGCGCGTCGTGCTGACGGGTCGGTCGCGGACGATCGATCTCGGTCGCGTCCGCTACCGCACACCGAGCGGGGACGCCGAGCGGTGGTTCGCGAACGTCGGTTCGGTTGGGATGAGCGGCGCTGTGGCAGCGCGAGCGAACTCGATGTCGAAGGCGCTCGGCGGCCGGGCAACCTTCTTCTACGCACTCGTGCGGGAGTTCTTACGCTGGCACAACACGGAGCTGACTGTCACGCTCGACGACGAGGAGCGTCACGGGCGCATGCACGACGTAATCGTGGCTAACGGTCGCTGGCACGGCGGTGGGATGAAGCTCGCCCCCGACGCGTCTTGGGACGACGGGCTCTTCGACGTCGTGCTCATCGGAGACGTGAACAAGCTCGACTTCCTCACCACCGCCCCGAAGCTCTACAGCGGCCGTCACGTTCACCACCCGAAGGTCGACGTGCTCCGGAGCCGGACGATCGTCGTCGACGCTCCGGTGCCGCTTCCGGTCGAGGTCGAGGGCGAGCCGGTCGGCACGACGCCGGTCCGGTTCGAGATCGTCCGAGACGCCCTTCGCGTGCGGATTCCTGCCGACTAGGACTTGCTGCGGGTCGTCCGGGTCGCGCTGCGCGCCTTGGTGGTCGATGACCGCGCGCGAGTCGTGCGCTTCGCCTTCTCGAGGGCTTCGATGCGCTTCTCGAGCGCGGCGACTCGGCCGTCGATGTCGCCGAGCACGCCGACGAGTTTCTCCAGGCGGTCCTTCACCTGCATAGCGCCCTCGACCGCTTTCTTCCCCACTGGGCTCGCCGCAAGCTGCTCGAGCGCGCTCTCGCCCGCCGACGTCAGTTGCGATATCACCGTTCGCTTTGTCGCCATCGCCCTCTCCTTTCCCAATCGGTCGCCCATCTGAACGATACGTGACCGGCGCAGTGAATACCCTCGTCGCGTGCCGCTGATCGTCGCGCACCTCGATCTCGACGCGTTCTTCGCAGCCGTGGAGGAGCTCGAAAGCCCGGATCTCGCCGGCCGGCCGCTCGTCGTCGGCGGTGACCCACGCGGCCGGGGCGTCGTGGCGACGGCGAACTATGCGGCCCGCCGCTTCGGAGTCGGCTCGGCAATGTCGTGCGCGGAGGCGCTTCGCCGCTGTCCGCAGGCGGTCTTCGTTCCCCCTCGCATGAGCGTGTACCGCGACTACTCGGACGAGGTGTGGTCGATCGTCCGTAACGTCGTGCCGACGGTCGAGCAGGCAGGAATCGACGAAGGCTATCTCGACCTTGGCGAGGTGGCGCCCGGCTTCGACGACGCCCGCGCGCTTGCCGAGGCGGTCCAGGCGGTCGTGCGTGCCCGGACCCGGCTCTCTTGCTCGATCGGCCTCGCCACATCGAAGGTGGTCGCGAAGATCGCGTCCGACCGTCGCAAGCCCGGCGGGCTCACCGTCGTCCGGCCAGGACGCGAGGCCACGTTCCTCGCCCCGTTCCCGGTGCGGACGCTCCCGGGCGTCGGCCCGCGCGCCGAGGAGCGGCTTGCCGAGGCTGGAATCGAGACGATCGGCCAGATCGCGAGACTCGACGACGACTCGCTCCGCCGGGTCGCACCCGGCAAGATGGGGCGGGTCCTCCGCGACCGAGCGCGCGGAGTCGACCCGCGCGAGCTCGAAGTGTCCACCGAGCGAATCTCGATCTCTCACGAGGAGACGTTCCCGCACGACCTCAACGACCGCGAGCGTCTCCACGACGAGCTGCGCCGTATGGCGGGCAGGGTCGCAGCGCACCTCCGCGATCGGGGGCAAACGGCCCGAACCGTGACCACCAAGCTCCGATACCCGGACTTCTCGATCCGCACCCGCTCGACCTCGCTTCCCGCAGGAACCGATGACGGCGATCGGATCGGAGACCTCTCCTGCGGGCTCCTGGACCGGGCGTTGCGGGACCGCCCGGGGCCACTTCGGCTCGTCGGCGTCGGCGTCTCCGGCCTCGCCGAGCATTCGCAACTCGAGCTGAGGGTCGGCTAGGGCAACTGCTTCGACCGAGAGCAAATCGCCCACACGGTGCCAGCGTCATGAACCCGATTTGCCTCTAGAGTCCCGGGCCGTGGAACCGTTCCCCTTTGCCGCGGCGGTCAGCGTGCGGTTCGCCGAGACGGATGCGCAGGGTGTCGCCCACAACTCGAACTACTTCGTCTGGTTCGAGGTCGCGAGAGTCGAGTTCCTCGAGCGCTATGCCGGCGGCTACCAGCGGCTGCGCGACGAGGGCATCGAGTCCGTGGTGCTCGAGTCCCACGCACGCTTCCTCCAACCGGCGGTCTTCGACGACCGGCTTCTCGTACACACTCGCTGCCATACCGTGCGCGGGGCGCGCTTCCGGTTCGACTACGCGATCGAGCGCGGCGGCGCGACGATCGCGGACGGTTGGACGACACACGCAACCGTGGATGCGGCGACGCTTCGCCCGACGCGACTCCCCCCGTGGCTCACCGAGGCAATCGCTACTGCTGGTTCCGCGTCACCGTCGGAGACACCGCTACGTCCTTCGTGACGTTCTCCTTCGGCTCCTTCGGCTTCTTCACCTTCGGGCCGAAGCGAATGATCTTCGCCTCCCACTTGTAGCTCGAGTACCACGTCGCGTCATAGAGAAGCTTGCCGCTCGGCGCATAGACGCGGCGGCGCACCGATGTCGCCTGTGCTGGGACGCCGGGATCGTCGATGACGGTTTCGCCGGGCTTCAGTGTCTTGTCAGGGATGCGCGTCACATGCGGCGGGCCGACCACGCGCAATGGCGCCGTCTCGGTCTCGACGCGGCGATGCTGCGGCGTACCGTAGAGCGAGACGGAAAGCGACGACGAGCCGACGAAGGTGCGGAGGAGCAACCAGTGACCGGTGTCGTTCGTGAACGCCAGGTCGGTGCCGGGGTAGTTCACGGTCGCGTCGCGGCCGAGCGGGTAGTGCGAGATGTAGAGGGCGTGGTTGGTGCGTGCCGTGATCGGCAGCCCCGCCTCGTAGGCGGTATTGAACACTGTGGTCGAGACCTGGCACACGCCGCCGCCGAGCCCGGTCTGGAGCTCTCCGTTCACGATCACCGGCGCCTCGAGGAACCCCTTCGCCGCAGTGCGCTCACCGGTCGTGGCGTTGAACGAGAACATGGCGCCCGGCGCGATCAGCTTGTCGTCGACAAGGTGCGCCACGACCTGGACATTGTGGATTCGGTTCGGGACACCACCGTAGAACGTCTCGTAGGTGCTCACGAGTCCTGTGATCCCCATCGCCTTCGCCTGCGCCGTACCACGCTTGGGGGGAACCTTGCTGACGGTCAACAACGCGACGCGGTTCTGCTTGCGTTCCGCAGCTGCGAGGACAAGCGCAGACGAACGGGCCACGTCGAGGCCGACCCCGAGCCGCCCGGGCACGATCCGCACCTTCGGGCCGTCCACAGCGAAGGTGGCGTTGCGCGCGGGGTGACTGACCGTACGGTCGAGCTTCGTGAAGTACGCGTTCGCGACCGGCCCTCCGAGCAGCG
This sequence comes from uncultured Actinomycetes bacterium, assembly GCA_963781315.1. GTDB lineage: Bacteria > Actinomycetota > Thermoleophilia > Gaiellales > Gaiellaceae > PALSA-600. Next base: position 223,906 of record CAWAFJ010000004.1, read on the forward strand.
GCCTGGAGCCCGGGTCGCGCTGAAGCAGAAGCATCGACGCGAGCTGCGACTCGTTGAGTCGGTGGCGCTTGCCGCGCAGGACGAGCGTCACGGGCGCCGAGAGGATACGCCGGTCAAGGGCCAGAGCGGGCTGGAGGTCGGGGACCGTGACCTTCGGCGTCTCTGTCCGAACAGGCAGCTGGACGGGTGCCCTCTCGAAGGCCGCGAGTGCCTGGACGATCACTCGTGCTGCGCTCGTGCGGTCAAGGACGGCACCTGGCTGGCCGGGAGCGACGGAGACCTGCAGCCCGTGTCTGACGAGCTTCGCGTTGCGTGCAGGGTGGTCGATCTCGTCGGCAAGCAGGCCGACCTTGTACATGACGGCAGCGTCGTAGGCATGGGCGCTGAGAGTGACGCGCTCGGGAAACAAGCGCAGCGCAAGCCGGCGGTAGCCACGCACGAATCCGAAGCCACCGGCGCCGTTGAAAGCAGTATCGACGGCCTTCTGCCAGTCGCCCGTGACGCCGAGCTCGTACGGACGGATCTTCCAGCTGTGACCGCCCGCGACAAATGTGACGGGCACCTTCGCGAGGTTCGCCGCCTTCGTCTCCAACAATGCCCGGGCGTCTCCCACCGTCATGCCGCCGACGTCGACCCCGTCGATCTGTGTGCCGGAAGCAAGCGTGTTGGCTGCCCCGGCGAACGCGTAGCCGAGGCCGATGGCAATCGACGCGATCGCTGCCGTGACGATCGCGAGCCGGACAGAGCCGGCCCCGCCGTCAGCACGGCGGCGCCGCCGGCCCGCCGTAAGGGGTCCTTGCGCACTCAAGGTGGCGCAATCGTAGCGGCGCGAAGGATTTGGCCGCCGCCGACGCCGCACCAAGCCTCTAGGCTTGCGGTCTGCCGTGGGAAAGCTCTTCGAACACATCACCGACGAGCTGCGCGCATGGATCGGCGAGCAGCCACTCTTCTTCGTCGCCACTGCCCCGCACGAGGGCGGCCATGTGAACGTTTCACCGAAGGGGCCGATCGAGTCGTTCCGCGTCATCGACGGGCACACGGTCGAGTACGACGATCACCTTGGAAGCGGCGCGGAGACCGTGGCACACATCCGCGAGAACGGCCGCGTCTGCATCATGTTCTGCGCCTTCGAAGGGCCACCGCGGATCCTCCGTCTCCACGGGACCGGCGAGATCATTCCGGTCGACGACCCGGGAGCCGGTGGGGTACGCGGCGTAATCCGCATTCATGTCGGGCGCATCGCCGACTCATGCGGCTTCGGTGTCCCGCTGATGACCTTCCTCGGCACGAGGCCTCAGCGCGACTTGTGGCTCGACCGCATCGGCGCGCAGGGGCAGCGCGAATACGTGCGCGAGCGAAACGCGACATCGATCGACGGCCTGCCCGCGTTCACCGACACGGCCGCGAACGCCTGATGAACCTCGAGCTGTCGGACGAGCAGCGGCTGACCCAGGAGACTGTCCGGTCCTTCGTCGACGAGCATGTGCTCCCGGTTGCCGTCTCGAACGACATCGGCCACAAGCTCGACGTCGATCTCATCAAGGGAATGGCCGAGCTCGGGATCCTCGGGATCGTCATCCCCGAGGCGTACGGCGGGGCCGGGCTCGACTTCGTCTCCGAGGCGCTCGTCTGCGAAGAGATCGAGCGCGGCGAGGCCGCCTTCCGCACCCTCATCTCCGTCCACGTCGGGCTCAACTCGCTCTCCGTCTTGCGCTATGGGACGGAGGAGCAGAAACAGCGCTGGCTTCCTCCGCAGGCGAAAGGCGAGAAGCTCGCGTGCTTCGGGCTGACGGAGCCCGGAGCGGGGTCGGACGTCGCTGCGCTGCGGACGACCGCGCGCCGCGAAGCCGACACCTACGTTCTGAACGGGCAAAAGAACTGGATCTCATACGCGACTGTCGCCGACCACGCTCTCGTCCTCGCGAAGACCGACTCCGAGGCCGGACACAAGGGAATCAGCGCCTTCCTGCTCGAGAAGGGAACGCCGGGATTCAGCGCGCGCGACACCGAGCACAAGCTCGGAATCTGGGCAGGCTCGACCGGAGAGCTGTTCTTCGACAACGTGGAGGTTCCCTTGGAGAACCGGCTCGGAGACGAAGGGCAAGGCTTCGAGATCGCGATGTACGCGCTCGACCAGGGCCGGTTCACCGTCGCCGCAGGTGCGTGCGGCGTCATCCGTGCTTGCCTCGAGCGATCGACGGCTTACGCACGCGAGCGGCAGACGTTCGGCCAGGAGATCGGCCGCCACCAGTTCGTCCAGGACATGATCGCGACGATGGTGCTCGGCTACGAGACGTCGAAGCTGCTCGTCATACAGGCGGCATGGATGAAGGACACGGGCCGTCGCTCCACCCGTGAGACATCGCTCGCGAAGTGGCACGCGACCGAATCCGCGTTCGAGGCAGCGCACCTCGCAGTTCAGGTGTTCGGCTCGTACGGGTACAGCGCGGAGGTGGGGATCGAGCGCTACTTCCGAAACGCCCGAGCGCCGATCATCTACGAGGGGACGACGCAGATCCACAAGCTGATGCAGGCGGAACACGCGCTTGGCTACCGGCACTTGAACGGCGAGGATGGCGAGTCTTCTCCGCTGTGCTCATGGGCGCCGGCGCTCTCGCCGGCGCATGGCCCTCAACCCCGGTAGAGCGCCTTCCTGGGGACGTCGGTCTTCGGTGGAGGGCGGCTCCGCAGCGCGGGAGCCGCAGGCAACCAGGGAGGCGCTCAGAGCTCGCCCTCCCAGTAGTCGACCGCGTCTTCCAGCCGGAACAGCTTGCCCGGCGGCCAGACCCCCACCTTGCCGCTGTCCGGGTAGACGGCAACGGACGGCTCGCCCTTGTTGGAGAGGATCGCGATCCGGACGACTCCGTCGCCGCGATTCGTGACCTTATGCGCGCCTTCTGGCCCCTCGGGGAAAAGGACGACATCGCCCGGCGCGAGCTCATGCTCCCCCTCGGGATCGCGCAATGTGGGAGCGCCGGAGAGCACGAAGAGCCACTCCTCGTGCCCGTGCTCGTAGTGGTAGGGGCAGACGCTCTGCCCGGCGGCCAGGTCGTACACCGAGACGCCGAGGGCGGTCGCACCGATCAGCGGGCCGACACGGACGTATGGAGTCTCGTACCCGGGCGGGTCGTCGTCGTCGCGCGCCGTCTCGACCTCGTAAAGGTTCATTCGCCCTCCCAATAGTCGACGGCGTCCTCGAGTCGGAAGATCTTTCTGGGCGGCGTCGCGCCAATCTTGCCGCTGTCCGGGTAGGTGACGGTCTCGGGCGTACGGTTGGCCGAGATGATCAGAACGGTGCCCGGGCCCCGAACCTGGTGCCCGCCCTCGGGACCCGCCGGGAAGCAGACGAGGTCACCCGCGCGGAGGTCGCGCTCGCCGTCGGGCCCGCGGAGCACGGGAGTCCCCGAGACCACGAAGAGCCACTCCTCCATCCCGTGGTGAAAGTGATAGGGGAAGGTTCGCTGGCCGTCGGGTACCTCGTAGAGCGACGCGCCGATCCGTGCGGCACCGAGCGCCTTCCCGACGCGCGCGCCGCGCCACCGGTAGCCCTCGCGCTCAGATGCGTGATCGAACTCCGGAACGAACATGTTGACACGCTGCACGGCACGCATCCTCGCACGGACGGTGCGCCGAGACAAAGGACGCTGGGCGTCAGCGAAGGGCGAGCGCCGGCCGCAAGCGCGCGCCGGCGTGAGCGACCGCGACGACGCCGAGGTAGATCGCCCCGACGCCAACGATGAGGCCCTGAGCCGCGATCCCGAACGCGATTGCCTCGCCCGAGTGCATCCCGGCGGCGACCAGGATCGCTGCGCCGGCTCCCGCCTGCATCGCCGCCCCCGCGGGTGCGATCGGCAACACCGAGGCTGCCGAAGCCGCACAGACGAACGCGAGCGCGAGCGCGAAGTCCTGTCCCATCCGGAGCGCAGCGAGCAACACGAAGATCGCGAGCGCTCGCAGCGTCCACGAAACCACGACCGCCGCCCACGCAGCGATGGCGCTCCTCGACGGCGTGGAGTGCTCCGACATCCATCCTACGAGCCGAAATCGCGCGAGGCACCGAACGCGCGTCAGCCGTGGAAGGCCGAGAACGACACCGGCTGCGGCGATCCCGGATACCGCCACGACGATCAATCCGGCACGCACCAGCCAGGGCACGTCGAGGACGATGACCGAGATCGACGCGAGTGGCGTCAGCGCGGCACTGTCGACGAGCCCGAGCACGAAGAGCGAGAGCGCAATCGCACCGACACTCGCGCGCCGCCGGCCGAAGCACCGCACGACAGCAACGCGGATGACCTCGTCGAATCGCCCGGGCAGCGCGATCCCGCCAACGGATGCGGCCCCTCCCGCGGCGGCGAGAGTCAGCATCGTCGGGCGCCCGTCCCCTCGGAATAGGCGTTGCCACCCCCAGGCCTTCAGCGCGTAGGCGGCAAGCACAATCAGCGCGGCGAGCGCGACCAGCCACGGGTTTGCATGGTGGATAGGCCAGCCCGCGTGTACGAAGTGCCGTGCCGTGAGCCCGGCAACCGCGAGCCCTGCGAGAACGACCACGAGATTGATGAGGTGCTTGCGCCGCACGTGGAGCTTCCATCGGCGGCAGACACGCCCGCCTCGATGGCTTGTAGCACGTTCGAGGGTCTGACGCGCTAGAGCCCGAGCGCCGCCGGCAACTCGCGTAGGTCATCGAGCCGGCCCTCGACGCCGGGGTATCTCCCCTCACGGTCGACCAAAACCGCCCGCATGCCGATCGCCAGCGCCCCTTCCACGTCGTCCTCGACGGTGTCCCCGACCATCGCTGCGTCTTCCGGTGCAACGTCTAGCTGCGCCAGCAGAGCCCGGAAGATCGTCTCGTGTGGCTTGGTCTTTCCGTGCACGTGAGAGGTGAGCACCGCGTCCGCGACCAAGCCGTGGTGGGAGACGAACTCCTCGAGGTTTCTGGAGGAGTTCGAAAGGAGGCCGATCAGGATCCCCCGCGCGCGCAGAAAGTCCAGCACGGGCAACGCGTCGTCATAGAGTTCGAAGTGCTCCGAGTTCACCCAGCGCCGCTCCATCTCGGTCGCAGCGCCGCGGGTGTCGCCCTCGCCGCCCATGCCGACAATGATCCGCTCGGTGAAGAGGATCCACATCTCCTGGTCATGGTCGAGCTCCGGATGGCGCTTCAGCTCGCGGATCGCAGCCACGCGGGCCTCGTCGTACCGCGCCGGGTCGAGATCGAGCCCATACCGAAGCCCGAGCTGGCGATAGCCCTCCGGCCCGAGGTCCGGCCCGGGCCTCGCGAGAGTGAAGTCGACGTCGAACACGACTGCGCGCAGCACGACCGCGAAGTGAATCACTGAGCGACGGTCGGGAACGCTCGGCCTACCCGCCGGGCGTGATGCCCGTCGCCGCGGCGGGCAGCTGCGAGCAGTCGATCGCCTTCTCCATCACCGCGGTCACCGCCTGCTTCACGATCTTGTACGACGGCTTCCGAGTCCCGTCTGCCCAGATCAGGCCCGACTGCCATCGGCCGAGATCGGGCTCGTCGGTGAGTTGGAAGTTGAAGAACGCGCCCACCGCCGGCTGGCAGTAGGCGAGCATGAGCGCGTCGCGCAGCTGGCTCGACTGGTCGCTCGAGAAGTTCGAGGTCGCCCTCCCATACAGCAGTGCCGGCACGAGCAGCGTGTTCGACTCCTTGCCGGTGTAGGCAGCACGCTTGGCAGTGGGCACGATCGTCTCGAACCCGTCCTCGAGGTACCAGATCATGACAGGCCCGTCCGGAACGACGACGACAGGCGCCGGAGTCTTCTTCTTGGCGGTCACGGGCGCGGGCTCGAGTTGGGCGGTGGTGAGACCGGTGGGCGGCACGCTGCCGGGCGTCGCGACGCCGCTCCCAGGTAGGGGCTGACCTGTTCCGGTGAACACCTCGGCCAGGACCTGCATGAGTTGGACGTAGTCACCCTGGTCGATCGAAGTGGAGCCCTGATGCTGGACGAAGGGTGACTCGCTCGAAGCTTCCGGATAGGCGTCGTACCCAAAGGTGTCGAAGATCGGCTTCGTGCGGCCACCGGCCCGGTAGGCCGCCCCCATGTCCCGGATGAACTTCGCCGGGCCTTCGTGCGGCGCGAGCGACGTGATCACGTTGATGTTCTTCCGCGCCTTGTGCAGTGCGTCGTAACAGACCTCGAGCAGAGCCTCGTAGCCCGCGGCCGCCCCCTGCTGGGGGCGCCAGAACGACGCGTAGTTCGCCTCGTTCCAGATCACGACGTCGTAGAGGTTGCGGGCATTCGCGAGCACGTCGACGGCGAAGGAGCAGAAGTTGTCGCGTTCCTCGGTCGTGGTCGGAGGCGCCGTGGCGGGCCCGTAGATCGCAAGGACAACGCGATCGCCAAGCCGGGCGGCCTGCTGAGCGCGGTCGACATAGACCAAGCTCAGCTTGTCCAGCTTTGCGAGCCCCGGTTGCCACTGAAGCGTGACGCGGACCGCGCCGAGCCCAAGGTCTTTGTGAATCCCCACGATCTCGTGTGGAGTCACCGCCCATTTCAGGTTGTCGTCGGCGACGCCTATGACAAGACCCGGAGACGCAGCAGCCGGCCCGGGAGCCAGCGCGCAAACCAGACCGACTCCGACCAGGACTCGCCATCGCCAACCCAGCATTGGACAGCGGAGTCTAACTGCACCGGCCCGAACCCGATTCCGTCGGGAGGAGCGCGCAGGAATCTCGTTCCCCTGCGCTCCTCCCGGTGAGTAATCGGGGTGCCCAGATTTGAACTGGGGGCCTCTCCGACCCGAACGGAGCGCGCTACCAGGCTGCGCCACACCCCGAGCGCGCGAATCGTACCGCTTCCCCAGCAGCTCCCCGGTGCCGACGGTCGCCGGGACTTTGCGTCCGTCCTCGCGGTTGACTATTCTTCTTGTAATGAGTGCTCCCGGCGAACGGCGTCCCGAATGAGCGTTCACGCCGACAACCGACTGGAGCTGAACGATTCGGCCCGCAGCGCACGAGCGCGGCGGGTTTTTTTGTGTCATGAGAGGAGTTACGGATGCCCAACCACCTGACACCCGACGAGCTGTCGAAAGAGGTCGGAATCGAGCGCGAGGAAGTCATCAGGATCTGCATCGAGGAGCATGTGCCGATCTATCACGGGAAGATCGACAAGACGCTGTTTCAGGCGCACCTGACGCCGCTCGGCGCACCGGCGATCAAGCACTAACGCCTCGCGACGCGCCTAGGTGCGAGAGCGGGCTGCGCGCTTGCTTCGGCCGGCAGGCTTCTTACCCGCCGCCGGCGCCTCGCCGGCGGCCGACACCGTCGCGAGCAGCGCGTCCATGAGGTCGGCGAGTGGCTTCTCGGCCACCGCCGGCTGCTCTTCGCTTTCGAGCTCTTCGCCGTCGAGCTTCGCCTTGAGCAACTCGCGAAGCGATGAGCGGTACTCGCTCTTCAGCGATACGGGATCGAACGGGGCCTCGAGGCTCGAGATGATCTGCCGAGCGAGGGCGAGCTCCGGGCTCCGCACCTCCGACGAGGCCACCGCCTCGTCGATCTCCTCCTGGCCCTTGACGTCCTCCTGCAGGAACAAGGTCTCGAGCGCGAGCGCGTCGCCCTTCGGGCGGATCAGACAGAGCTTCTCCTTTCCCGCCAGGACGAATGACCCGAGGGCGGCGACGTCCGACTCCCTCATCGCCTCGAGCAGCAGCGCGTAAGGCCGACGCTGCGCCTCGGTGCCTGCCGGCACGAGGTAATAGGTGCGGTCGAAGTACACCGGATCGACCTCACCGATCTTGACGAAGCTCCCGATCTCGATGGCACGGGACGTGTCGCGCCGCTCGAGCGCCTCGAGCTCGGCGTCTTCGACCGCGACGAACCGGCCCTTCGAAACCTCCCACCCGCGAACGAGCTCGTCGGGGCCAACCTCGACGTCGTGCACGGGACACCAGCGCTTCTGTTGAATCGGCGTCAGGCATTCGCGGTGAAGAAGACGAAACGAGACGTCGGACTGGCGCGCGGACGAAGTCGTCGCCGGCGCGAGGCCGACGGGGATGTTGACGAGACCAAAGCTGATCGAGCCGTTCCAGGTTGTGCGCATGTGCAGGCAAAAGTGTAGAGGGAACACCCCGAATTCGCCTGCCGGGCAGCCGCTCCTGCAACCAACAGCATGACTGCCTGGCGGAGCCTCGCTCCCTGCGAGAGCCGAGTGTGTCCAGGGACGGGCTAGAGAATGCGGCGCGCGCCGACGAGCGACGAGCCATAGCGCCCGTAGAGGGTCTCGACCCTCACCACGTCACCGGTGTGCGGCGCGTGGACGAACTGCCCGCTCCCGATGTAGAGGCCGACGTGACCGAGCCCGTCGAAGAACAGGATGTCACCCGGCTCGAGCTGGCTGGTCGGGACCGCGACGCCGCTGCTCCACATCGCATACGACGAGTGCGGCAGCGACACGCCGTACTGCGCGTACGAGTACATGACGAGGCCGGAGCAGTCGAAGCCTCCCGGCGCAGCGCCGGCCCAGACATAGGGCGTCCCGAGGTATCCGAGCGCGACACTGGCTACGCCCTGGTACGCCGACGGCGGCACAACCGACGCTCCCTCCGGCGTGGTGGCGAACGCGCCGACAACCGTGTTCGCAAACAGGGCCTGGGCGTTGGCCTGGGTTTCGAAGACCTGTCCTCGCGCCGCCTGCGCCGCCTGCAACTCGCGCGCACGCTGGGCCGCCTCGAGCGAGGCGATCTGGCCGTTGATCGAGGAGAGAAGCCGACGGCGCTCCGTGAGCTGGTTCGCAATGGAGCGGCGCTGCGCAGCGCGTTCCGCGAGGAGCCGATTCGCTTCGACGCGCGCCTTCGCGAGCGCCAGCGCGTGCCGCTTGACCGCACTCTTGAACGTGTTCACCTGGTTCAGCACGTCGGTTTCGAGCGAGGAGACGCGGTTCGCGGTGTCGACGCGCGTAAGGACGTCGTCGAGGTTCGTCGCACCGAGGATCACCTCGAGCGTCGAGATCTGCGGCGTCGTATAGAGCGTGACCAGGCGCTGCGCGATCATCCGCTCACTTCGCTTGAGGTTCCGTTTCGCCACCTTGAGCTCGCGACTGTTGACGGCCAGGTCGCGCTTCACTTGTGCGAGGCGGAGATTCGCGAGGTTGACGCGCTCATCGGCCCGGCCGAGACTCGAATCGAGCTCCATCACCTGCGCGTAGACGCGCTCGGCCTCCGCCCGCTTCGCCGAGATCGGGGATACGGCGGACGCAGAAGGCGCGGCGAGAAGGGCCGCGAGAATAAGGAGGAGCACGTACGGCGCCAATCCTCGTCGCCTTTCGACGACCGGTCCCAGTTCGGGAAAAGGACGGCGCACCGCGAGGGGCCGGTACGTCACGAGTCGTAAACGTTAGCAATCTGTTCGGACACGGGCAACCGCCTACGGCACTGGACCCCTCGCGACGCGACCAGGAATCTCCTGCGAGCAGGCCATTGCGGCCCCAGCACCTGTGGTACGGTCCCGCGCGTGCTCGGGGAGGTATACCGGCCCCTCGCGCGGCTGCTCGGCTTTTCCGTCGCCGCGTTTCTCGTCGTGGTCCTCCCGGCAGCGGGCCAGTCCAACCCGATCGACTCGGCCGCGACGCTCCGGCTTCAGAACGTCCAGCTCGCGGCCAAGTCACGCTCCGCGCTCCTCGATCTTTACTCGCTCGACTCGCAGCTCGCCGCCGCGCGCTCCCGCCTTGCGTCAGTTCACAAAGAGATGAGCGCGCTGCGCAACGAGCGTGCGATGCTGAGTCGCGAGCTCCGGGTCGCGCGCGCCGGCGAGCAGATTTCCGAACGCCAACTCGCGTCCCGCCTGCGCCAGCTGTACGACCAGGGCGACGTGAGCGCCCTCGAGGTCGTGTTCGGCGCGACCTCGATTACCGACGCGATGACGCAGCTCGACAACGTGCACCGGGTCGCGTCACTGAACGACATGGTTCTGGCCCAACTGCACAGTGCCCAGTCCCGTCTCGTCGTGACGGCGCGGCAGCTCGCCGCGCGAAACGCTGACCTCGACGCGGCGCTCCGGAGAGCGACGGCCAACGAGGCGTCGCTGAGCCGTGCACGGTCGGCGCGGGCGTCCTACGTCGCATCCCTCACTTCACACCAAGACCTCAACTCCGAGCAGATCAGCCGTCTCGAATCACAGGCGCGCGTCGCGCAAGCGAACTCGCAGCGGCTGACAGCCTCCATTCCCGGCGCGGCAGTCGCACGCCCTGTCACTCCCGGCTCGCAACGAGAAGCCGACGCGCTTTCGGGCAGGCGCATGCTCAAGGTGTCGATCACCGGCTATGCACTTCCCGGGAGAACCGCCACGGGCATCCCGGTCGGCTGGGGTGTCGCCGCAGTCGACCCACGGGTGATCCCGCTCGGTTCGCATATCTGGGTTCCGGGATACGGCGAGGCAGTCGCGGCGGACGTCGGCGGCGGCGTCGTCGGCGCGGAGGTCGACCTCTGGTTCCCGACCGTCGGCCAGGCTCGGACATGGGGGCTCCGCACCCTCACGATCGCACTGCACTAGGTACGCCAGAGCCGTCCCGGCGGGTATCGGAGTGACGCCCTCGCCACCGGGCGACCGTCCTCGGCGTTGAGACGTCTCAGCAGCCAGACCGTTACAATTGCGTACCCTTCGAGTGTCAGCGGGAACGGGAGGAAGACGGTGAGAGCTGGATTCGGTTTGGTTACGTTCGCCTTCGGCGCGCTCGCCGTTCTTACGATTTCGCCTGCGGCCGGCGCCCGGACGGTCCACTCGGCGAAACCGTCGGCCTCCTTTGCCGTACCGGCGATGCTGCCGCCGGCGGTGGTCGGCGTTGCCTACCCGTCGAAGCCGACCCCCACGGTATCGGTCTGCAAGCCGGTTCCCAAGGCCGGCGGCTCGTGCGGCGCCTACACCTTCACGGCCAGCAAGACCGCAGGCCTTCCCGGCGGGCTGACGATCGACCCGAAGACGGGTGTGATCAGCGGAACTCCGAAGCCGAATACCGACATCAAGCCGACAGGCTCCACAACACCCGGCGTGTACAAGGTTTCGATCTGCGCACACGCGGGATCAACCGTCTGCAAGGCCACGACGATCACGGTCTTCAGCGGATACAAGGGAGTGTGGCAGGGCGAGTTCTCCGGCGACCCGGGCGCCTTCACATGCAACACGCCCCTCTCCGGCAAGCTGAAGCTCGTCTTCACGCAGAAGGTCGCTGTCGTTAAAGGGGCGCCCGTCTCCACCGTTGCGGGAACTGCGACGCTCACGAACCTGCCGCCGATCTCGGCGGACGGGGTCCAGGAAGGCCCCTGCACCACGTCCACCCAAACCTTCAATATCACAGGGTCGGTCACGAGTCCGGAGGGCAACGGCGTTGACTCCGCTCTGGGGATCTGGACCGGAAGGCTGAGCTCGGACGGCGATCAGATGAACGGCAGCCTGAACATCCAGAACTCAGGGCACACCGGCTTCTTCAGCCAGCTGGTGTACGTGGCGTTCCGCCAGTAGCGAGCAGCAGGCGCAGGTCATCCTCCGTTAGGATCGGCACCCCGGCGGCCTCCGCTTTCGCCGCCTTCGAGCCGGGGCTCTCGCCCACGATCACGCCCGCCGTCTTCTTCGAGACGCTGTCCGAGACCTTCGCCCCGAGTGCCTCGAGCGCCGCGCGGCGCCTGCTCGCGCGTGTACGACTCGAGCGTTCCGGTGAGGACGTACTGGCGGCCTGTCAGCGGGCCCCCCTTCGGCCGATCCTCATCGTCGGACTCCATCCGTAGCCCGAGCAAGCGCAGCTCGTCGACGAGCCGCCGATTGTCGTCCTCGGCAAACCACTCTGCGATCGCCTCGGCCCGCTCGGGGCCGATCCCCTCGCAGGCGATGAGCTCTTCCGGCGAGGCGACGATCAGCGCGTCCACCGATCCAAAATGGCGGGCGAGGTTCTGCGCCGTCACCCACCCGACGTCGGGGATGTTCAGCCCGAAGAGGACGCGCCGGAAGGGGATCGAGGTCCGTGATGCCTCGATCGCGGCGATCGCGTTCCGCACAGAGATCTCCCCGTACCCGTCGAGCTCGAGCAGCTGCTCGGCGCGTAGCCGATAGAGGTCCGGCATCGAACGCAGCAAGCCCTCGGTCCACAGCCGTCGAACGAACTGCTCGCCGACCCCTTCGATGTCGGCGGCGGCCTGAACCCAGTTGATCAGCGTCTCGAGCCCGCGCGACGGGCAGGCGCGGTTCGGGCACCGGTGCATCGCCTCGCCCTCGGGCTTGACGATCTCGAACCCGCAGAGCGGGCAATGCTTCGGCATCCGGAACGGCGTCGTCCCCTTGGCGTGCGGCAGCACGGGGCCGACGACCTGCGGGATCACGTCGCCTGCGCGCTGAACGATCACCGTGTCGCCTTCTCGGATCTCTTTGCGGTTGATGTCCTCCTCGTTGTGCAGGGTGGCGCGCGAGATGGTGACGCCGCCGACCTCGACCGGCTGGAGCAGCGCCCACGGGTTGAGCGCGCCCGTGCGGCCGACGCGAATCAGAATCTTCTCCAGCTTCGTCTCCGCGGTCATCGGGGCCCACTTGAACGCGCGCGCCCACCGGGGTCGCTCGTGCAGTGCGCCGAGACGCCTCTGCTGAGCAATCGAGTCGATCTTCACGACGACGCCGTCGATCTCGTAGTCGAGCTCCCGGCGCCGCGTCTCCCAGGCCGAGCACAGCGCGCCGACCTCGTCGATCGATTCGACCCGCTCAACGTAGGGGTTCGTTCGGAAGCCGTGGTCGCGAAGCCAACCGAGGGTCTCGTGATGCGAGTCGAGCACGAGCCCGTCAGACGCGCCGATGCCGTAGACCCAGACCGCGAGCGGCCGGGATGCCGTTATCGCCGCATCCTTCTGGCGGAGCGACCCGGCCGCTGCGTTACGCGGGTTCGGAGCGACCTTCTGCTTCGTCCCTGCGAGCCGTTCGTTCAACTCTCGAAAGCCAGAACGTGACATGTAGACCTCGCCACGAACCTCGAGGAGCGGCGGCGGGTCCTCGCCGAGCATGCTCAGCGGAATCGTCGCAATGGTCCGCAGGTTCGGCGTCACGTCCTCGCCCTGGATCCCGTCACCGCGAGTCGCGCCGCGCACGAACAAGCCGTGCTCGTACGTGAGGCTGATCGCAAGTCCGTCGACTTTCGGTTCAACGACGAAAGCGATCGGCTCGTCGGAGTCGAGGCGCTTGCGCGCATCCTCGGCCCACTTGAAAAGGCCCTCGCTCGTCGTCACCTTCTCCAGCGAGCCCATCGGCGCGAGGTGCGCGACCTTCTGAAACCTCTCGGACGGAGCCGACCCGACACGCTGAGTCGGCGAGTCGCGAGTGACAACCTCGGGATGCGCCCGCTCGACGTCGACCAGCTCGTCGTAGTACCGGTCGTAGGTATGCGTCCTCGACGCTCGGGTCGTCGAGGACGTAGTACTCGTAACTCCAGCGCGCGAGCAGCTCCCGCAGCTCGGCTGCCCGCGTGGCCGGGTCAGAGGACGGCAAGCAGCTCCTCGGGTGTGTCCACGACCACATCGGCGTCCGCGAGCGCGTCCCGGCCGTGGATCCCGCCCCAGGTGACGCCGACGGCATAGAGACCGCCGGCGCGCGCTGCCTGCATGTCGTACGGCGAATCGCCAACGTAGGCGGCGTCCTCGGGCCGGCCGCCCAAACGATCGAGAGCGTGGAGCAGCGGGTCCGGGTACGGCTTCTGGCGCTCGGTGTCGTCACCGCCGACGATCACCTCGAAGTGGTGCCCGAGCGGCACCTGCGCGAACGCAAGCGCGACGGTCGAGCGGCGCTTGGCCGAGACAACGCCGAGCCGCCGCCCCTGGCTGCTGAGCTCGGAGATGAGCGAGTCGATTCCGGCGAAGCACTCCAGCACCTCGTGAAGCGGCTCGTTGTGCTCGCGGTAGACGCGAACCAGATCGTCGACGCGCTCCGCCGAGAATGCCCTCATCTGAGCTTCGAGCCCGGGCCCGCCGACAGCGGCCATCAGATCCTCGTCCGGGATCTCGCGTGCGAGGACGGTCGTCGTTGCGTGGCGCATCGAGGCGAGGATGATCCCGCCCGAGTCGACCACGGTGCCGTCGAGGTCGAAGAGGACGACCGGGAACCGCATGCCCCGATCGTAGCCCGGTGGCGACGTGGGCTACTCGTAGCCGACGTCGACGAGGTAGAGACCCCACGGCGGGGCGGTCGACCCGGCCGCCGAGCGCGGTGCGCCTCTCAGAAGCTCGACGAGCTTGTCTGGGCTCTGTTCGAGCATCGTCCCGACGAGTGTGCGCACCATGTGCCGCAGAAAGGAGTCGGCGGTGATCTCGAACTCGAGCGCGTCTCCACGCACGTGCCACCCGGCGTCCGCGACGACACGGACGAACCCCCGATGCTGGGTCTCGGTCGGTGTGAAGGCGCGGAAGTCGTGCTCACCGATCAGCGCGGCGGCCGCCATGTCGAGCCTCTGAACGTCGATGCGGCCCGGATGCCAGAGTGAGCGCCGGACCTCGAACGGCGAGCGCTCGCGACGCCTCCAGACGCGGTACCGGTAGGAACGCGACGAAGCCGAAAACCGGGCGTGGAAGTCGGGCGCCGCCGTCTCGGCGAGCACGACCGCGACGTCCTCGGGGAGCACTGTGTTCAAGGCCTCCGCCGCACGCTCGACGCGGGGGCCGCCGTCGACGTCCACCGAGACGACGTTTGCGAGAGCGTGCACGCCTGCGTCCGTTCGCCCCGCGACAACGAGCTCGCCGACGCCTCGGTAGAGCTCGTGGAGGGAGGCCTGCAGCTCGCCCTCGACGGTGCGCTCACCCGGCTGGCGTGCCCAGCCGCGGAAGCCGCTTCCGTCGTAGGCAAGTGTGAGCTTCAGGCGCATGTCAGGCGCTCCTGACTGTACTTGTCAGGCCTGCCTTATGCTCTAGGCGTTTGCCTTCTGATCTATACACTCTACATATGGCCGTCGAGCACTCGTTCCTCCTGCAGCGTGTACAACCGGCGATGGTCGGGCTGATCGACGGGTCACTCTCCACGCTGGCCCCCATCTTCGGCATCGCCTTCTACACCCAGGAGCCTCATGCCGCGTTCGTCGCCGGGCTCGCCACGGCGATCGGCGCCGCGATCTCGATGGCCTACTCCGAGGGGTTGTCCGACACAGGAGAGTTGACTGGCCGTGGCAGTCCGTTGGGTCGGGGAACGATCACGGGGTTGGGGACGTTCCTCGGAGGGATCCTGCACACCCTGCCGTTCCTGATCCCCGACTACCATACGGCTGTCGTCACAGCCGCGATCGTGGTCGCGTTCGAGCTCATCGGGCTCGCGGCACTGCGGTGGCGCTTCTTCGGAACAAGCTTCGTCACGTCGCTCGCGCACGTTACGCTCGCCGGCGTCGTGATCGCGGTGGTCGGCGCCGCCGTCGGCTCGGGAGCCTAGGACCGGTGTTCGGTGTCTGGCTCGGCGTCGGCTGACGAGTCTGGCGCATCTGCTTCGGCGACAGGCTCCGAGATCTCCTCGATGGCGACCTCGCTGACCGCCTCTGGAGCGTCCTCTTCGACGGCCTCGGCTACGTCCGGCTCTGGCTCCGGCCCCGTTTCTGCAGCTTCCGCCTCCGGCTCCGACTCGAGCTCCGAGCTGGCTTCGGCCTCGGCTCCGGCTTCGGAGACCTTCTCGACCGCCGCGGCCTCTGTGGGCGCCGGCGCGCGCAACTTCGGAACGACCGGTTCGTCGAGCAGCTCGAGATAGACCATCTCGGCCGCGTCGCCCGAGCGAGGCCCGAGCCTCACGATCCGCGAGTAGCCGCCCGGACGATCGGCAAACCGGGGTGCGACCTCGGCGAAGAGCTTGTGCACGACGTCTTTCGAGCGCAGGAAGGCGACAGCCTGACGCCGGGCGTGCAGGTCTCCGCGCCGGCCGAGCGTGATCATCCGCTCGGCGATCGGCTTGACCGCCTTCGCCTTCGTCACCGTGGTCTTGATCCGACCGTGTTCGATCAGCGAGCCGGCAAGGTTGGCGTACAGCGCCTTCCTGTGCGCCGAGTCCCGCCCGAGCTTCTTGCCTGTGCGCTGGTGCCGCAACCTACGCCTCCGGTGACGAGCCGTTGTCGCCGCGCAACCGCAGCCCGTGCTGGGCGAGCGTCTCCTTGACTTCTTCGATCGACTTCTTACCGAAGTTCGGGATCGAGGCCAACTCGTGCTCGCTCTTCGTCACCAAGTCGCCGATCGTCTCGATCCCGACGCGCTTCAGGCAGTTGTAGGAGCGGACCCCGAGCTCCAGCTCTTCGATCGGGAAGTTCTCCATGCCATGCGCGTGGGAGACGTCGTTCGTGGCGCCACCGCCGTCGGACGAAGCGGCCTCGGCGCCGAAGCCCTCGATCCTCTCGAGGTCGGTGAAGATGGCGAGTTGGCGGATCAGGATCTCCGCTGCCTGCGTGATGGCGTCCTTCGGGTCGATCGAGCCGTTCGTCGTGATGTCCAGGATCAGCTTGTCGTAGTCGGTGCGCTGCCCGACACGGGCGGCCTCGACGTCGTACGACACGCGGCGGATCGGCGAGAACATCGAGTCAACCGGGATGACCCCGATCGTGTGCGCCTGGCCGCGGTTCCCCTCGGCGGGGACGTACCCTCGCCCACGTCCGATTGTGAGCGTGATCTCCAGGCGGCCCTTCGACGAGAGGTTCGCGATTTCGAGCTCGGGGTTCAGGATCTCGAGATCGGCCGGAACCTCGATGTCGGCGGCGGTGATCGTGCCCTCGCCCTTTGCGGTCACGCGAACTTCGACTTCGGGCGAATCGCCGTGCAGGATGCACACCAGCTGCTTCAGGTTCAGGATGATGTCCGTCACGTCCTCGCGAACGCCGGGAAGAGTGGTGAACTCGTGTGCGACTCCCTCGATCTTGACCGAAGTGACCGCGGCGCCGTCGAGCGACGACAGCAGCACGCGACGCAGCGAGTTCCCGAATGTGTAACCGAAGCCACGGTCGAGCGGCTCGATCGCGAAGACCCCGCGGTTCTCCTTGACTTCTTCGTGAGTGATCTTTGGGACGTGGAAATCGATAACGGTGCTACGAGCGGACATCTACTTCCTTTCCTCGAGTCGAGCTACTTGGAGTAGAGCTCGACAATCAGCTGTTCCTGGACCGGCGCGTCGATCTCCTCGCGCTCGGGCCACTTGAGAACCTTTCCGGTCAGGCCCTCGTGATCGGCCTGGAGCCAGGGGGCGACTGCAGCAGTCAGATCGGTCGCGTCACGAACGAGTCTGCTCGGCGGTCGAGCCGCTCTTCAGCGTCATCACGTCGTCGGGCTTGACCTGGTAGCTCGGGATGTTGACGCGGCGCCCGTTGACCAGGAAGTGGCCGTGACGAACGAGCTGCCGGGCCTGTGACCGCGAGGCGGCAAAGCCGAGCCGGTAGACCACGTTGTCGAGCCGGGTCTCGAGCATGCGAAGCAGGTTCTCGCCCGTGACGCCGCCTTGGCGCGTCGCCTTCGCGTAGTAGTTGCGGAACTGTGTCTCGAGCAGGCCGTAGTACCGGCGCGCCTTCTGCTTCTCGCGGAGCTGGAGCAGGTACTCCGACTGCTTGATGCGACCACGACCGTGCTCGCCCGGCGGATAGCTGCGGCGCTCGATCGCGCACTTCTCGGTCAGGCAGCGCTCGCCCTTGAGGAAGAGCTTGATTCCCTCACGGCGACACTGCTTGCACTTCGGCGACGTATCCCGAGCCATGCCCTAGACCCTCCGGCGCTTCTTCTGGCGAACACCGTTGTGCGCCTGCGGCGAGACATCCTTGACGCCGAGAATCTCGAGCCCTGCTGCCTGAAGCGAGCGGATTGCGGTCTCACGTCCCGATCCCGGGCCCTTCACGAACACCTCGACCTTCAGAAGCCCGTGCTCCATACCCTTGCGTGCGGCGGCGTCGGCGGTTACCTGTGCGGCGAACGGAGTCGACTTCCTGGAGCCCTTGAACCCCGCAGAGCCAGCCGACTCCCACACGATCACGTTGCCTTCGGGATCGGTGAGGGCGACGATCGTGTTGTTGAACGACGTCTTGATGTGCGCCTGGCCGATGGCGATGTTCTTGCGGACGCGGCGCCGCGTGCGACCACGGGTGGCCGCTGCCTTGCGGGGGGGCGCCATTACTTGGTGGCTGCCTTCTTGCCGCGGCCGACGGTCTTCTTGGGGCCCTTGCGCGTGCGTGCGTTCGTCTTGGTGCGCTGGCCGTTCACCGGCAGGTTGCGGCGATGCCGCAGCCCACGGTAAGCCCCGATCTCCGAGAGGCGCTTGACCGCCTGGGTGCGTGCGCGCCGGAGGTCGCCCTCGACCTGGTAGGTCGCGTCGATGTGCTCGCGGAGCTTGGAGACCTCGTCCTCGGTCAGGTCACGCACCTTCGTGTCGGGCGAGAGCCCCAGCGCGAGGCAGATGTCGTGGGCACTCGGCTGACCGATCCCGTAGATGTAGGTCAGCCCGATCTCGAGCCGCTTCTGGTTGGGAAGGTTGACGCCGGCGATACGAGCCATGGGGTTTCCTTACCCCTGCCGCTGCTTGTGGCGGGGATTGGTGCAGATGACCAGCGTGCGGCCATGCCGCTTGATGACGCGGCAGCGCTCACACATTGGCTTGACTGAGGGTCTGACTTTCATGTTCTGTGGCGGTACGTGATGCGTCCGCGATCGAGGTCGTACGGCGACAATTCCACTCTGACTTTGTCGCCCGGAAGAATCCGGATGTAATGCTTTCGCATCTTCCCGGAGATCGTCGCCAGGATGTCGTGGCCTCCGTCGAGCTTGACCCGAAACATCGTGCTCGGGAGAGCTTCCGTGACCTCACCCTCGACCTCGATCTTTTCTTCCTTGCTCGCCATCCTCTCTCGTCCGGACAGAAAAAAGTACGGCTATGTGCCGCGACGGGTCATGGTACCAGCACCGAGGCCGTTTTCGTGAGGATCCTCGGGCCGTCCTTTGCAATGGCAACGGTGTGCTCGAAATGCGCTGCAAGCGAGCCGTCGACGGTGGAGATCGACCACTTGTCGTCGTGGACGTAGACCTCCGGCGACCCGCTCGTGATCATCGGCTCGATCGCGATTGTCATCCCCTCTCGCAGCTCTGGCCCGCGGTGGGACGTGACGAAGTTCGGGACCTGCGGGTCCTCGTGATAGGAACGCCCGACGCCGTGCCCGACAAGACTCCGGACGACCGAGAAGCCTGCGCCTTCGGTCACCGCCTGGACGGCCGCAGAAATATCTCCCACCGACGCACCGAGTTGAGCAGCGTCTATCCCCGCCTGGAGGGCCGCCCTGCAGGCATCGAGCAGGCGCTGCGCCTCGGAATCGATCTCGCCGACCCCGAACGTCGCAGCCGAGTCCGCAATCAGCCCGTCCTTCGTGACTCCGACGTCGACCGAGATCACGTCACCTTCGCGGGCGAGGTACGCGTTCGGGATCCCGTGCACGATCATGTCGTTCGGCGAGATGCACGTCGCCGCTGGAAACCCCTTGTAGCCCTTCGAGGTCGGCACACCGCCGTGCGACCTGATGTATTCCTCGGCGATCCTGTCGAGCTCGGTCATCGACACCCCGGGCTCGAGGCGCTCCTCCACCAACGCGAGCGTGCCCGCAACGACCTCGCCGGCGCGGGCCATCAACTCGATCTCCTGGGGCGATTTCCTGATGATCACCGCGTCGCTCCGGCGCTGGGGGGCTCCCCAGCGTCCTCGAACCGGCGCAATGCCTCTTCGATCTCGGCGTACACCGCGTCGACCGGGCGGGCGGCGTGCAGCATCACGAGCTTCCCGGTCACGCGGTAATGCTCGACGATCGGCTCGGTCTCGGAGTGGTAGATCGCGAGCCGCCGAGCGATCACCTCGGGCGTGTCGTCAGGCCGGTTCTGGTCCGCGGCGCGCTTGAGGATCCGCTCGGTGGCCACGTCATCCGGGAGATCGAAGAAGAGGATCGCGTCGAGGCTTCGGCCAATCCCGGCCAGCATCGAGTCGAGGGCCTCCGCCTGCACCAGGTTGCGCGGAA
This sequence comes from uncultured Actinomycetes bacterium, assembly GCA_963781315.1. GTDB lineage: Bacteria > Actinomycetota > Thermoleophilia > Gaiellales > Gaiellaceae > PALSA-600. Next base: position 243,882 of record CAWAFJ010000004.1, read on the forward strand.
AACCGTCGAGGACAAACCCCTCACGTGCGTCGTCTTGGGAGAGGCGCTCGCGGATGAGCTCGACGGTCAGCTCGTCCGGAACGAGCTCGCCCGCCGCGAGCATGGGCTCCACTTCCCGGCCGAGCGACGACCCGGCTGCAATCGCGGCCCTGAACATGTCGCCCGTCGAGACATGCGGAATGTCGAAGTCGGCGGCGATCCGGGATGCCTGCGTCCCCTTGCCCGCGCCCTGGGGCCCGAGCACGAGCAGGTTCATCGCAAGAAACCCTCATAGGAGCGCATCATCATCTGCGATTCCATCTGTCTCATCGTGTCGAGGGCGACGCCGACGACGATCAGCACGGAGGTTCCGCCAAGCGCGCGGCCGGTCGCCTGCGAGAAGCCCCCGTAACGGATGAACAGGGACGGGAGCACCGCCACCGTGGCCAGATAGAGCGAGCCGGGCAGCGTCAGCCGCGTCATCACTCGATCGAGGTACTGCGCTGTGGGAGGGCCGGGTCTGATCCCTGGGATGTAGCCACCGTTCTTGCGCAGGTTGTCTGCTTGGTCGACCGGGTTGAACTGCACCGCCGTGTAGAAGTACGTGAAGATCACGATCAGCCCCGCCTCGATCAGCAAGTAGGGCCAGTTCGACGGCGAGAAGTGGCTGTTGATGAAGCTCTGCGTCTGCGGGAAGAACTGGCCGATCGTCGGCGGGAACGCCATGATCGCCGCCGCGAAGATGACCGGGATGACGCCTGCCATGTTCACGCGAAGCGGCATGTACGTCGTGCCGCCCGAGGTCTCGCGCCGACCCACCATCCGCTTTGCATACTGGATCGGGATCCGCCGCTGGCCCTCCTGCATGAACACCACCGCGACGACGATGCCGATGGCAACCAGCGGGAAGAACAGCTTCTCGAACGGGCCGCCGTTGATCCACGCGTTGATTCCCGCCGGGGCCGAGGTGAGGATCGAGGCGAAGATCAGCAGCGAGATCCCGTTGCCGACGCCGCGCTTCGTGATCAGCTCGCCCATCCACATCAGGAGCGTCGTCCCGGCGGTGAGCGTCGTCACGATCAGAACGGTCCGGCCGCCGTTCGTCTGCAACGCTCCCTGGCGCTCGAAGAGGTACGTGTAGCCGGCGCTCTGAGCCGCAGCGAGCACAACGGTGAGATAGCGCGTGTACTGGTTGATCTTGGCGTAGCCCGCCTCGCCTTCCTTCTGCAGCTGCTCGAGCTTCGGCACGACGACCGTCAGGAGCTGGAGGATGATCGAGGCCGTGACGTACGGCATGATCCCAAGCGCGAAGATCGAGAAGCGCGACAGGGCGGAACCGCTGAACAGGTTGAGAAGGCCGAGGACGCTGCCGCCCTGGCCGTTGAAGTAGTTCTCGATCGTCCCTGAGTCGACACCCGGTGCCGGCAACCAGGAACCGAGCCGGTACGCGGAGAGAATCATGCCGGTGAAGATCACCCGCCGGCGGAGCTCCGGGACCCGCCACGCATTGGCAAGCCAGGAAAGCAGGTCCTACTCCTCTGTCTCGGTTAGCTTCGGTTCGTCGCCGAGTTCAGCCGAGGCAACGTCCCCGTTCCCCCCGTCTCCCTCGACCGCGTCCTCCGGCTCGACCTGCTTCGGCGCCTTGTGCTTGCGCGCCTTGCGAACCTTCGGCTCGCGAAGCAGGGTGACGGAGCCGCCGGCGGCCTCCACCTTCTCGCGCGCCGCCGCGGACGCGCCGTGCACGGTGATCGTGAGCTTCTTGGTCAACTCCCCTGTGCCCAGCAGCTTGACGTCCTTTCGCAGGGAGCGGATGAGGCCAGTGGCCTTCAGCACCTCGGGTGTGACATCGGCGCCCGCTTCGAAGCGGTTGAGGTCGCCAACGTTCACCGGCTGCGAATACGTCCGGAACGGGCCGATCGGCATCGCGTCCTTCGACGTCGCCCCGCGCAGCTTCGGGATGCGCATGAAGAGCGGCATCTGGCCACCCTCGAAGCCGGCACTCATCATGTGCGAGCCGGAACGCGACTTCTGGCCCTTGATACCGCGGCCCGAGTAACGCCCCGTCCCGGAGCCCATGCCACGGCCGACCCGCTTGCGATCCTTGCGCGGTTGAGCGGGACTCAGATTGGAGAGATTCAGCTCGTCGGTCATGGCACTAGGCGTCCTCGACCTTGACGAGGTGCCGGACCTTGCGAAGCATGCCTGCAAGCACCGGGGACGGGTCGTGCTCGACGCTCTTGCCGATCCGGCCGAGGCCCAGCGCGCGCAGCGTGCCGCGGTTCCGCGGGTTCTGGCCGATCGCGCTACGAGTCTGAGTAAGCCGGAGCTTCGTCTTCGCCAAGTCAGACACCTGCCTCGACGTCCATCGGGGAAACCTCTCGGTTTCCGTCAGCCTCTGCCACCGGTGCGCTCTCGCCGGCGGGAGGCTCCGCCGCCTCCTCGGGTTTCCACGGCAGCACTTCACTGATCGACTTGCCGCGCGCCTTGGCGACATCCTCCGGCCGGCGCAGATTGCGAAGGGCGGATTCCGCCGCCTTCAGCATGTTGATCGGGTTCGTCGTCCCGAGTGACTTCGCGAGCACGTCGCGGATGCCGCCGAGCTCGAGCACTGCGCGTACGCCGCCCCCCGCGATCACGCCCGTGCCGGGAGACGCCGGTCGGAGCATGACCCTGGCGGCACCGAACTCACCGAGCACCGCGTGCGTGATCGTCTGGCCGTGCTTCGGAACTTTGAACAGGTTCTTCTTGGCGTCGTCGACGGCTTTCGAAATTGCGAGCGGAACCTCACGCGCCTTCCCGTAACCGACGCCGACACGTTCGACCTCGTCACCGATCACGACGAGTGCGGTGAACGAGAACCGGCGACCGCCCTTCACGACCTTGGCCACACGGTTGATCTCCACGACGCGCTCCTTGAGCTCTCTGGATTCGGCGAAGTCGGTGGCCATCAGAATTTGAGTCCTCCCTCGCGCGCGCCCTCAGCGAGCGCTTTGACGCGTCCGTGGTACAGGTAACCGCCGCGATCGAACACAACCGTCTCGACCCCGGCCTTCTTGGCGGCGGACGCGATTGCTTTGCCGACCTCCTTGGCCTGGGCGCTCTTGTCGCCCTTGAACGACTTCGGCAGATTGGTCCACCCTGCACCGGCGAGCGTCCTCCCCGTCGCGTCGTCCACGAGCTGGGCGAAGACGCCGCGATTCGAGCGGAACACCACGAGGCGCGGGCGGGCAGCGGTGCCGCTGATCTTGCCGCGCACGCGACGATGGCGGCGCTCGCGCGCCTGGCGAACCGAGAGCGCGCTCATGCGCGCTTGCCTACTTTCCTTCGAACGTACTCGCCCTCATAGCGGATGCCCTTGCCCTTGTAGGGCTCCGGTGGCCGCACCTTGCGGATCTCCGCGGCCGTCTGACCGACGAGCTGCTTGTCGATCCCCCGGACGATGATCTGTGTCTGCGTCGGGACCTCGAACTCGATGCCTGGGCGCGGCGTGATGCGAACCGGGTGCGAATAACCAACTTGGAGCTCCAGATTCGAGCCGGTCATCGCGGCGCGGTAGCCAACGCCCTGCAGTTCCAGGCGCTTTTCGAACCCGTTGGTCACGCCCTCGACCATGTTCGCAACGAGCGTGCGTGCAAGTCCGTGGAGCGCACGATCCTCGCCGCGCTCGGTCGGCCGCGTGACGACGATTACGTTCGCCTCCTGAGAGAACGAGATCCGTTGGGGCACCACCTGGCGCAACTCGCCCTTGGGGCCGTGGACCGTGACCTGGCCCGGATCGACTGTGACCGTGACTCCGGCCGGGACTTCGATTGGACGTTTTCCGATTCGGCTCATGGGTTCACCAAACAAAGCAGATGACTTCGCCGCCGATGCCTTCGCGCTCGGCGGTGCGGCTCGTGATCACGCCGCGTGAGGTGGACAGGATCGCGGTGCCCATGCCGCCGAGCACGCGCGGCAGCCGGTCCTTCCCCGCGTAGATCCGGCGACCCGGCTTCGAGACGCGCTTGATCCCGTTGAGGACGCGCTCGCGGCTGCGACCGTACTTGAGCTCGACCACGAGCACCTTGTACGGGAGCTCGCCGGCCTCGACCACGTGGTAGTCGCGCACATACCCCTCCTCTTTGAGGATGCGCGCGATCTCCTCCTTGAGCTTCGAGGACGGCAGTTCGACGCGATCGTGCAGCGCCTTGTTGGCGTTGCGGATGCGCGTGAGCATGTCGGCTACAGGATCGGTGAGCATTGCTTTCCTCCTACCAGGAGCTCTTCGTCATGCCGGGGATGACGCCCTGGTGGGCGAGCTCCCTCAGGCAGATCCGGCAGAGCCCGAACTTCTTGAACACGGCGCGTGGACGCCCGCACTTGTTACAGCGCGTGTAGTTGCGCACCTTGTATCTGTGGGTGCGACCGGCCTTCGCGATCAACGATTTCTTTGCCATCAGCTCCTCTGTTCTTCCGTCGCGATCGGAAGTCCCAGGCCGCGCAGAAGCGCCTCGGCCTGCTCATCCGTCTCGGCGGTGGTCGTGATCGCGACGTCGAGGCCGCGAATCTCCTTGATGCTGTCGTAGTCGATCTCCGGGAAGATGATCTGCTCCCGGATACCGAGCGAGTAGTTTCCCCGGCCGTCGAACGAGCCTGGGTTGAGCCCGCGGAAGTCCCGGATGCGCGGCAGTGCGATCGAGATCAGACGGTCAAGGAACTCCCACATCCGGTCGCCGCGCAACGTCACGCGCGCCCCGATTGGCATCCCTTCACGAATCTTGAACTGGGCTACCGACTTCCGCGCTCGGCGCACCTGCGCACGCTGGCCCGCGATCGTCGTCAGTTCCTCGATCGCCGCATCGAGCGTCTTCGCGTCGGTCTTCGCCTCGCCGACGCCCATGTTGAGCGTGATCTTCGCCACCCGAGGCACCTGCATCACCGACGAGACGGCGAGTGCCGAGGCGAGCTCCCCGCGGATCTCGGTGTTGTAGCGGTGCTTGAGGCGTGGCATGTACGCCTCTGCTGCTGCGGCCTTGGGACTCACCGGTCGATCTCCTGGCCGCAACCCTGGCGCTTGCAAACGCGGATCTTGACGATCTCGCCTTTGCTTTCCTTCGTGGTGTAGCCGACGCGCGTCGGCAGCTTGCACGTCGGGCACACAACCATGACGTTGCCGACCGGAAGCGCCATCGGCTTCGAGATCATTCCGCCTGGAGCTCATCTGCGTGCCGCCCATGCGGTTGGTATCGCGGATCGGGCGCGGCTTCTGGTGGCGCGTTGCGAGGTTCAAGTTCTCGACGACGACCTCGCCGTCGCGCGGGCGCGCGTCGACGACGCGTCCCTGCTTGCCGCGATCCTTGCCCGCGAGCAACTGGACGACGTCGCCCTTCTTGACCTTCATGGCCACTAGAGCACCTCCGGCGCGAGGCTGACGATCTTCATGAAGTTCTTCTCCCGCAACTCACGCGCGACGGGGCCGAAGATGCGGGTGCCACGCGGGTTGCTCTGGTTGTCGATGATCACTGCCGCGTTCTCATCGAACGCAATCAGCGTGCCGTCGTTGCGGCCGAAAGGCTTCTTCGTGCGCACGACGACCGCCTTCACGACCTCGCCTTTCTTGACGGCGCCCTGGGGCGCCGCGGACTTGACGGTCGCAGTGATGATGTCCCCGACCCGTGCGTAGCGGCGCCTCGAGCCACCAACGACGCGGATGCAGAGAAGCTCGCGGGCGCCCGTGTTGTCGGCGACCTTCAAACGTGTCTCTTGCTGGATCACTTGGCGGTCACTTCGCCTTCTCGACGATTTCGGCGAGGCGCCAGTGCTTGGTCTTCGAGATCGGGCGCGTCTCGACGATCCGGACGACATCACCGACCGTGGCCGCATTCTGCTCGTCGTGCGCGTGGAGCTTGTGCCGACGCCGGACGACCTTCTTGTAACGCGGATGGAGCTTCGTCGTGTCGACGGAGACCACGATCGTCTTGTCCCCCTTGTCGGAGACGACGACTCCGCGACGCTCCTGGCGGCGACCCGGTTGCGACTCGGCCTTCGGCGTGCGCGTGATCGGCTTACGCGTCGCGTCCCCCTCGCGGGCCGGCTTGGAATGCTTGTGGCGGAGCGCCCTCGGCAGGCGCTTGCGGCGCTTCCGGGTCTCTGGCACGACGACGGGTGCCGGCTCCGCAGCCGGCGGCGCCTCATCGGCGGGCGCGCCCTCGGCTGCGGCCGCTTCCTCGGCGACCGGCTCCTCGGGAACAGGCTCCTCAGCGGGAGCTTCCTCGGAAGGGGCCTCGTCGACCTTCGCGGCAGATTCCTCCACGGCTTCGGGGTCGGCGGCAGGCTCCTCAGCGACAGGCTCGGTGACCTCGGCCTCGGGCTCCGTGACCTCGGCCTCCGGCTCTGTCACATCTGCCTCCGGTTCGACGGTTTCGGCCACGGGCGACTCCTCGGCCTGCTCGGTCGATTCGCCGGACGGGTTCGCGTTCTCGTCGATCATCTGCCTTCAGCTCCTGCCACGTTCACACTTCTTTCGTTCTGGATGGTCAAAATACGGGCGATCTCGCGCTTGGCCAGCTTCAGCCGTGTCGTGTTCTCGAGCGCGCCGGTCGCCGACTGAAAGCGGAGGTTGAACAGCTCCTGCCGGGTATCCGCAAGGCGCTGCAGGAGCTGATCGTTGTCAAGTTCGTGAAGATCCTTAGCTTTCAAAGATGTCACTCTCCCGCCGCACGAACTTCGTTCTGATCGGCAGCTTCTGACCTGCCAAGGCCAGTGCCTCCTTGGCGAGCTCTTCGGGCACTCCGGCCAGCTCGAACATGACCCGGCCGGGCTTGACCACGGCGACCCAGCCCTCGGGCGATCCCTTCCCCTTACCCATGCGGGTCTCAGCGGGCTTCTTCGTGTACGGCTTGTCCGGGAAGACGTTGATCCAGACCTTGCCGCCGCGCTTGATCTTGCGCGTCATTGCGATGCGTGCGGCCTCGATCTGGCGGTTCGTGATCCACCCGTCCTGAAGCGCCTTGATCCCGAAGTCGCCGAACTGCACGGTCGACTGACCCTTGGCCTCACCCCGGCGGCGGCCGCGGTGCATCTTCCGAAACTTGGTCTTCCTCGGAAGCAGCATTACGACCTCTTCTTCCTCGTGGCCTTCGGAGCGGGTGCGTCATCCCCGGGTACCGCTTCCGCCACGGAAGTGGCGGCTTCCTCCTCCGCCGCGGGTGCGGCAGTCACCTCCGACTCGGGCGCGGGCGTCTCCGCAACGAGTACGGGCGCTGCAGACGTCTCCTCGACGGGCTCGACGGCCTCGACGCTGTCGGTTACCAGCGCCTCCTCGTCGCGAGGCCGGCGTGGAGCGGGACGGCCGCCTTGCTGGCCGGGCCGGCCGCGACGAACCGGACCGAGACCCTCGCGATCCTGCTGGCGGCCTCGGCCGCCTTCGCGCGAGGCACCAAGGCCCTCGGTGACGCCGCCGCGACGACGCGCCGTGTCCTGATCGCCGAGGCGAGTCTCTTTGCCGCCGCCGGGAACTCCGCCGTAGCCCGCCGGCATGATCTCGCCCTTGTTGATCCACACCTTCACCCCGATGCGACCCGGTCGGCGTTCGCGCCTCCGTGAAGCCATAGTCGATATCCGCGCGGATCGTGTGCAACGGGACGCGTCCCTCCGAGTACTGCTCGGAGCGGCTCATTTCCGACCCGCCGAGGCGACCCGAGCACTGGACCTTGACCCCAGCGGCGCCCGAGCGGATCGCGGAAGCGAGCGAGCGCTTCATCGCCCGACGAAATGAAACCCTGTTCTGCAACTGTTCGGCGATCGACTGCGCGACGAGCTTCGCGTCGAGCTCGGGCCGCTTGATCTCGTTGATGTTGATGTGGACGTTCTTCTGCGTCATTCCGTGGATCTCGCGGCGCAACGCGTCGACCTCGACGCCCGACTTGCCGATTACGATCCCCGGCCGCGCGGTGTAGATGTCCACGGTGATCCGCTGCTTGTCCTTGCGAATCAAGATGTCCGAGAGCCCCGCGTGCGAGAGCTTCTTGCGAATGTGGTCACGGATCGTGATGTCCTCGAGGAGGGCACCCGCGAAATCCTTGTTGGCGACCATCCAGTTCGACTTCCAGTCGTGGATGACGCCGACCCGCAGGCCGCCCGGATTGACCTTCTGTCCCATTACGCAGCCACCTTCTTCTTGCGTGGAGTCCTCGGCTTGGCGGCGGCCCCGGCTGCCTTCGGAGCAGACGCGCGCTCGGGCGTCGCGCCCGTGGCTGGCCGCTTGGACTTCTGCGCAACCGCCTCGGGCTTGGTCACCTTGATCGTGATGTGGCACGTGCGCTTGTTGATCCGTGAGACGCGCCCGCGCGCCCGCGCACGCCAACGCTTGAGCGTCGGGCCCTCATCGACGAACGCAGCGGAGACGACGAGCTCGTCGCCGTCCCAGTGCAGCTTCGGGTGGGTCTCGGCGTTCGCAACGGCGCTGCGCAGGACCTTCTCGACCTCGCGCGCGGCGGCCCGCTGCGTGAACGCCAGCACGGTCCGTGCCTCGGGGACGGAGCGCCCGCGAATATGGTCGACGACCAGACGCGCCTTGCGCGGGGAGACGTGGACGTACTTCGCCGTCGAGCGGACCTCGGTGGCGCTCATCGCCTCACCTGCGTCTTCGAGTCGCCGGCGTGCCCACGGAAGTGCCGGGTCGGTGCGAACTCGCCGAGCTTGTGGCCGACCATCTGCTCGGAGATGAACACCGGCACGTGTTTGCGGCCGTCGTGGACCGCGATCGTGTGCCCAACCATGTCCGGGAACACCGTGGACGCCCGCGACCACGTGCGGATCATCTGCTTCGAGCCCGAGGCGTTCATCGCTTGGATTCGGGCGAGCAGCCGCTCCTCGATGAACGGCCCTTTCTTCGAGCTACGACTCAACGCTTCTCCTTCCCGCGGCGCCGGCCGCGGACGATGAACTTGTCGGAATGCCTTGTGCTTCGAGCGGGTGCGCTTGCCGAGTGTCGGCACTCCCCACGGAGTGACCGGATGCCGGCCGCCTTTCGACTTGCCCTCGCCGCCGCCATGCGGGTGGTCAACCGGGTTCATCGCCGAGCCACGTACGGTCGGACGCTTGCCGAGCCAGCGGCTGCGGCCTGCCTTGCCTCCTGTGATGTTGCCGTGCTCGATGTTCCCCACCTGGCCGACGGTTGCGCGGCAGGTCAGCAGGACGCGCCGCATTTCGCCGGAGGGAAGACGCAGCGTGGCATAGCCGCCGTCCTTGGCGACGAGCTGGATGCCCGAGCCCGCCGAGCGCGCGAGTCTGCCCGCCCTTGCCGGGCTGAAGCTCGACGTTGTGCACGAGAGTGCCGGTCGGGACGTTCTCCAGCGGCAGCGCGTTGCCGGGCTTGATGTCTGCGTCGGGGCCCGACTGCACCGTCGACCCGACGCGCAGTCCGGCGGGCGCCAGGATGTACGACTTGAAACCGTCTGCGTAGTGCAACAGCGCGATCCGCGCCGACCGGTTCGGGTCGTACTCGACGGCCGCGACCTTCGCGGGCACGCCGTCCTTCAAGCGCTTGAAGTCGATCGTCCGGTAGCGGCGCTTGTGACCGCCGCCCTGGTGACGAGTCGTGATCCGACCGTTCGCGTTGCGGCCACCCTTCTTGGTCAGCTTCTCGGTCAGCGCCTTCTCCGGCTTGGACTTCGTCACCTCGGCGAAGTCGGAGACCGTCATGAAGCGGCGTCCCGGAGAGGTCGGTTTGAAACGACGGACGGGCATGACTAAACCTGCGCTCCTTCGAAGAACTGAATCGACTGGCCGGGATGGAGCTTGACGATCGCCTTCTTCCAGCCCTGGCGCGTGCCTTTGATCAGGCCGCGGCGCTTGGGCTTCGGCTGCACCTTGACGATGTTCACGCGCGCCACCTTGACGTCGAAGAGCTGCTCGACGGCCTGGCGGACCTGCGTCTTGTGGGCATCGGGGTGCACTTTGAAGGTGTAGATGCCGTCGGCGGTCCCCTCGTAGCTCTTCTCCGAGACGACCGGCTCGAGCACAATCTGTGTGGCGTCCACTAGCCGGCCCTCCCCTGCACGATCGGGAGCGCGGACTCCGAGACGAGTAGCGAGCGCGCCCAGACAACCGCGGAGACCTCGAGCTCGGAGGGAGCCACGACGGCGACGCGGGGAAGGTTGCGAAACGACTTCGCAGCTGCCTCTTCGCCCTCCGACAGAACGACGACGATCGGCGCCGCGAGCGAGGCAGTGTCGAGGATGCTCTTCGCGAGCTTCGTTGACGGCTCGTCGAAGGTCTGGGCGTCGAGCAGCGCCAGCGTTCCACCTGAAACATGGCTCGCGAGCGCAGAGCGCAGAGCCGCCTTCGCCGCCTTGCGATTCACCTTCTGAACGAACGACCGCGGCGTCTTCGCGAATGCATGACCTCCGCCCGTGAATTGGGCGGCGCGAATGGTTCCGGCCCGGGCGCGGCCGGTGCCCTTCTGGCGCCACGGCTTGACGCGACCACCCGAGACGAGGCCTCGGCTCTTTGTCGCAAACGTGCCCGCCCGCTGCGCATTCAACTCCGAACGCACAGCCTCGTGAACGAGATGCGGCTTGACCTCGGCGCCGAACACGGCTTCGTCCAGTGCGACGTCCTTCGGCTTGCCGCCGGTCGCGACGAGCAACGGTGCCTTGAGCGCAGCCATCAGGCTCGCACCTCGACGAGCCCGTTCTTCGGGCCCGGCACCGAACCCTTGATGAGCAGGAGGTTGTTCTCGGCGTCGACCTCATGGACGTGGAGACCGAGCTGGGTTACGCGTTTCCCGCCCATCCGGCCGGCCATCTTGATTCCCTTGAAGACCCTCGAAGGCGTCGCGGAGGCCCCGATCGACCCCGGCGCCCGGACGTTGTGCGAGCCGTGAGACCGAGGGCCGCTCGAGAAGTTGTGCCGCTTGATCGTTCCCTGGAAGCCCTTGCCGACACCGATCCCGGCAACCTTGACCTCGTCGCCAGGCTGGAACGCCTCGACCGTCACCGTCTCGCCTTCGACCGCGCCCTCGATCGCGCCGCGGAACTCGACGAGCATCCTGTGGGCGCCGACGCCGAACCGCTTCAGATGCCCGAGTTCGGGTCTCGTGATCTTCCGGTCAGGCACCGAGTCGAACGCGAGTTGGACGGCGTCGTACCCGTCGGTCGCGACGCTCTTGACCTGGACCACAGGGCACGGCCCCGCCTGGATCACGGTAACGGCGGTCACAACGCCGGTCTCTTCGTCGAAGAGTTGCGTCATGCCGAGCTTTCTGCCCAGAATCCCTTTCGCCATCACAGCGCCCTCCCGCGGGCAGAAAGGCTCTGTCCGCGAAGCGGACCAGTGGAAGGGGTCTGGGGGAACCGGGAGGTTCCCCCAGCAAAGCTCGGTACGAGGATTCCCTTCGCCATCAGAGCTTGATCTCGATGTCGATGCCGGCCGGGAGGTCCAACCGCATCAGCTGGTCGATCGTCTTCGGGGTCGGGCTGAGAATGTCGATCAGGCGCTTATGCGTCCGCACCTCGAAGTGCTCCCGCGAGTCCTTGTCCTTGAACGGGCTCCGGATCACGCAGTAGACGTTCTTCTCGGTGGGCAGGGGAACCGGCCCAGTGATCGTCGCACCGCTCCGTTGAGCGGTGTCGACGATCTGCTGGGCCGACCGATCCAGCTGCTGGTGGTCGTAGCCCTTCAGGCGGATGCGGATTTTCCCTTGCGCCATTAGTCCATCCCTACTTGATGATCTCCGTGACGACGCCGGCACCGACCGTGCGGCCGCCTTCGCGGATCGCGAACCGAAGGCCCAGGTCCATGGCGATCGGCTGAATCAGTTCGATCTCCATCTGAGTGTTGTCGCCCGGCATGACCATCTCCTGGCCGTCCGGAAGCTTGCAGGCGCCCGTCACGTCCGTCGTGCGGAAGTAGAACTGCGGGCGGTAGTTGTTGAAGAACGGCGTGTGCCGCCCGCCTTCATCCTTGGAGAGGACGTAGACCTCGCCCTTGAAGTGCGTGTGCGGCGTGATCGAGCCCGGCTTTGCAAGCACCTGGCCACGCTCGACCTCCTCACGCTTGACACCGCGAAGCAGTGCGCCGGCGTTGTCACCCGCGTGAGCGTAGTCGAGCGACTTCTGGAACATCTCGAGGCCGGTGACCACGGTCTTCTCGACCTTCTCGTGGATGCCGACGATCTCGACTTCGTTCCCGACCTCGATCTTGCCCTGCTCGACCCGGCCGGTGACGACGGTGCCGCGACCGGTGATCGTGAACACGTCCTCGATCGGCATCAGGAACGGCTTGTCGACGTCGCGGACCGGCTCCGGAATATAGGAGTCGACCGCATCCATCAGCTCGAGGATCTTCGGCGTCCACTCCGCATCGCCCTCGAGCGCCTTCAGCGCCGAGACGCGCACGATCGGGATGTCGTCGCCGGGGAACTCGTACTTCGACAGCAGCTCGCGAACCTCGAGCTCGACGAGCTCGAGCAGCTCTTCGTCGTCGACCATGTCGGCCTTGTTCAGCGCGACGACGATGTACGGCACCTCCACCTGACGGGCGAGCAGGATGTGCTCGCGCGTCTGAGGCATCGGTCCGTCGGCCGCCGAGACGACGAGGATCGCGCCGTCCATCTGGGCCGCGCCCGTGATCATGTTCTTGATGTAGTCGGCGTGTCCAGGACAGTCGACGTGCGCGTAGTGACGATTTGCGGTCTCGTACTCGACGTGCGAGGTGTTGATCGTGATACCGCGCTGGCGCTCCTCGGGAGCGTTGTCGATCGACGCAAAGTCGCGGACGGCCGTGTTCGTGCCCTGCTCGGCGAGCACCTTGGTGATCGCCGCGGTGAGCGTGGTCTTGCCGTGGTCGATATGCCCGATCGTGCCGACATTGAGATGCGGCTTCGAGCGCTCGAACTTCTGCTTGCCCATTCTCTTCTTCCTCCGTAGATACCTGGTTAGGAGCCGCCGCCGCCCTGCTCGACGATCTCGCTCGCGATCGATTGCGGGACTTCTTCGTAACGATCGAACTGCATGGTGAAATCTGCCCGGCCCTGCGTCATCGAGCGCAGGTCGGTTGCGTATCCGAACATCTGCGACAGCGGGACGCTCGCCTTGATGATCTGGGCGTTCCCGACCGGGTTCATCGACTCGATGCGCCCGCGTCGCGAGTTCAGGTTACCCATAACGTCGCCGAGGTAGTCCTCGGGAGTCGTTACCTCGACGGCCATCACTGGCTCGAGCAGCTTCGGCTTGGCGCGCTTCAGCGCCTCCTTGAATGCCATCGAACCGGCGATCTTGAAGGCCCGCTCGCTCGAGTCGACGTCGTGGTAGCTCCCGTCGATCAGCTCGACCCTGACGTCCACGATCGGATAGCCGGCGAGAATGCCCGACCCCATCGCTTCCTGGATCCCGTGATCCACGGCGGGGATGTACTCCTTGGGAATCTTCCCGCCCACGATCTTGTCGGCGAACTCGTATCCGGCGCCCGGCTGCTGTGGGTACAGGTTGATCACCGCGTCGCCGTACTGCCCCGAGCCCCCGGTCTGGCGTACAAACCTTCCCTGGACCTTCTCGGCGGGCTTGGAGATCGTCTCGCGGTAGGCGACCTGCGGCCGGCCCACGTTTGCGTCGACACTGAACTCGCGCTTGAGCCGGTCGATGATGATCTCGAGGTGCAGTTCGCCCATGCCCGCGATCAGGGTCTGGCCCGTCTCCTCGTCGGAGGTGACGCGGAAGGTCGGGTCTTCTTCGGCGAGCCGTGCCAGGCCTGCCCCGAGTTTGTCCTGGTCGGCCTTCGACTTTGGCTCGACGGCGACCGAGATCACCGGATCCGGGAAGGTCATCGATTCGAGCACGATCGGCGTCGCTTCGGCCGAAAGTGTGTCGCCGGTCGTCGTCGCCTTCAGCCCGATTCCGGCAGCGATCTCGCCGGCCCCGATCTCCTCGCGCTCCTCGCGATGGTTCGCGTGCATCTGGAGAATTCGGCTGATGCGCTCGGTCTTGCCGGTCGTCGTGTTGAGCACGCGGTCCCCGGCCTTGATCTTGCCGCTGTAGACGCGGAAGTAGGTCAGCTTGCCGACAAATGGATCGGACATGACCTTGAACGCGAGGGCCGAGAACGGGGCGCCCATCGAGGCCTCGCGCTCGGTCACCTCCTGCGTCTTGGGATCGAGGCCCTGGATCGGCGGAACGTCGAGCGGGCTCGGTAGGTAGTCCACCACCGCGTCGAGCAGCGGCTGAACGCCTTTGTTCTTGAACGCCGAGCCGAGGAGCACGGGCGTGATCTCGTCGGAGATCGTCCCCGCTCGGACCGCACGCCTGATCTGATCGGGCGTAACCGAGCTCTCGTCCTCGATGTAGGCGGAGAGCACCTCGTCGTCGAAATGCGAGATCGCGTCGATCAACTGATGGTGGTACTCGTGCGCCTGCTCGGCGAGCTCCGCCGGGATGTCCGTCACCTCGAACTCCTGTCCGAGGTCGTCCTTGTAGACGACCGCCTGCATCTCCACGAGGTCGATGACGCCGCGGAAGCCGTCCTCGGCGCCAATCGGGAGCTGCACCGGTACGGGATTCGCGCCGAGCCGGTCGCGCATCGACTGGACGGCGGCGAAGAAGTTGGCACCCGTCCGGTCCATCTTGTTGATGAACGCGATCCGCGGGACCTTGTACTTGTCGGCCTGGCGCCACACGGTCTCCGACTGAGGCTGGACACCGGCCACAGAGTCGAACACCGCCACTGCCCCGTCGAGCACACGGAGGCTCCGCTCGACCTCGACAGTAAAGTCCACGTGTCCGGGCGTATCAATAATGTTGATCCGATTGTCGCGCCAGAACGCGGTCGTCGCAGCAGACGTGATCGTGATCCCGCGCTCCTGTTCCTGCGCCATCCAGTCCATGGTTGCGGCGCCCTCGTGGACCTCACCCATCTTGTGGGTGCGGCCCGTGTAGTAGAGGATCCGCTCGGTTGTCGTGGTCTTGCCCGCGTCGATGTGGGCCATGATCCCGATATTCCGGACGCGGTCGAGCGCCACTCGTGTCTCAGCGACAGCCATGGTCTACCACCGGTAGTGGGCGAAAGCCTTGTTTGCCTGGGCCATCCGGTACATGTCGTCCTTGCGCTTGAACGCGTTCCCCTGCTGCTCGAGCGCATCGAGGATCTCTCCCGCGAGCTTGTCCTCCATGTGCTTCTCGCGCCGGTCGCGCGCGTACGAGATCAGCCAGCGCAGCGCGAGCGTGCGGCCGCGCCGCTGCGGCACCTCGACGGGCACCTGGTAGTTCGCGCCGCCGACGCGCCGGCTGCGCACCTCGAGGACCGGTGTGACGATCTTCACCGCCTGCTCCAGCACCTCGACGGGCGGGCGGCCCGTCTTCGCACCGACCTTCTCGAGGGCGCTGTAGACGATCGTCTCGGCCGTCGCCTTCTTGCCGTGCAACATCACGCGGTTGATGAGCTGCGTCACAAGCTGGCTCTCGTACACCGAGTCGCCGCTTAGCGGCCGGGGCTGGATCTCGGCGCGGCGCGGCATGACTACGCGCTCTTCTTGGCGCCGTACTTCGAGCGGGCCTGCTTGCGGTCTGCGACACCGGAGGCGTCGAGCGCCGCGCGGATGACCTTGTAGCGGTAGCCCGGCAGGTCCTTGACTCGGCCCCCGCGGATGAGGACCACTGAGTGCTCTTGAAGGTTGTGCCCCTCGCCGGGGATGTAAGTGCCGACCTCGATCCCATTCGTGAGCCGGACGCGCGCGATCTTGCGCAACGCGGAGTTCGGCTTCTTGGGCGTCATCGTCGAGACGCGCGTGCAGACCCCCCGTTTTTGGGGAGCTCCTTGAAGCGCAGGCGTCTTCGTCTTGTCGCGCTTCGAGGTGCGGCCTTTGCGGATGAGCTGATTGACGGTCGGCATCGAGAAATCGGGTTGTTACAGAGCAGCAAGAATCGGGTCGTTACACACAAAAGGCCGGCTGGGCAAGGCCCAACCGAACCGTCGAGCATCGTAGCGGAGCCCCGGAGAGGCGTCAAACAACGAAAAGCAGCCCCGGAACGAAGTCCAAGGGTAGCTCACGGGAGGCCCCGACCGCCGGCGAGGTCGATATGGGGACGCGTACGTCCAGCACAGCGCTCGTTCCTGGCCCGGTGCTGCGCGAAGTGCGAAACTTGAGGAGTGAGCTCGCCCGCCGACCCGATCCAGATCGACGCCGCCGCATTCCGTGGGCGCCTCGTGGGCCCAGGAGATCCGGACTACGAGCTGCACCGCAAGATCTGGAACGGCTCGATCGACAAGCGCCCCAGGGTGATCGCTCGCTGCGCGGGCGTCTCGGACGTGATCGCCGCGTTGAGGCTCGGGCGTGACAACGGCCTGCCGGTAGCTGTGCGGAGCGGCGGGCACTCGTTCCCGGGCCTGTCGATCGCCGACGACGCGCTGGTGATCGACCTCGCACCGATGAAGGGTGTTCGCGTCGATCCCGACGAGGGCACGGCGCGGGTTCAGGCGGGCGTCTTGCTCGGGGAGCTCGACAAGGAGACACAGGCCTTCGGGCTCGCAGTGCCGTCAGGCATCGTCACACACACCGGCGTGGCAGGACTCACGCTCGGCGGAGGTATCGGCTGGATCATGCGCAAGCACGGCCTGTCCATCGATCAGCTCGTCTCGGTGGATCTCGTGACGGCCGAGGGAGAGTTCGTCAAGGCGAGCGCGGACGAGAACGCAGACCTGTTCTGGGGTGTGCGTGGGGGCGGCGGCAACTTCGGGATCGTCACCGAATTCGAGTTTCGCTGCGTGCCGCTGGGCACCCAGGTACTTGCAGGACCGCTCTTCTGGCCGATGGAGCAGTCCGGGGAGGTCCTCCGCTTCTACCGCGATTGGGTTGCGGAGGCACCGGATGAGTTGATGACGATCGTCGTCCATCGCAAGGCGCCGCCCCTGCCCTTTGTTCCGCAGGAGCTGCACGGAAAGCCGGTCGTGATGGTCATCTGCTGCTGGGTCGGCGACGCAACGGAAGGGGAGAAGTTCATCCGCCCATTGAGGGAGTTCGGCCCACCGGTCGCGGACATGTGCCAGCCGAAGCCCTACCTGGCGCATCAGTCGATGTTCGATCCGAGCTTCGTGCCCGGCCGCTGGTACTACTTCAAGAGTTGCGACGTCACTGAGTTAAGTGACGAGATCATCGACATCACGGTCGAGCACTCTCTGCAGATCGCCTCGCCGCTGACGTCGTTCCCGATCTGGCAGATGGGTGGAGCGGTCGCGCGGGTGGGTAACGACGAGACCGCGTTCAACGGTCGCACGGCCGGGTTCACGTACAACATCGGCGCGTGTACCGAGACCGGTGCCGGCTTCGACGAGGAGCGCGACTGGGTGCGGGGCTTCTGGTCAGCCCTCGAGCCGTGGCACGAGGGCGTGTACATGAACTTCCTCGGTGACGAAGGGCCCGACCGGATTCGCCAGTCCTACGGACCGGACAAGTACGACCGCCTGCGTGTCTTGAAGCAGAAATACGACCCGGACAACTTCTTCCGGCTCAACCAGAACATCTCCCCGCTCTGACCACACTCCGGAATCCGCCTGATCGGGAACGCAGCGAGGCCGGGGGACACCCGGCCTCGCGCGATCTGTTCGTCGGCGATGCGGCTACTCGTCGACCGCGTCGAGCGAGCTGCCACCCTGGCCGATCTCCTCGAGCGCCTGCAGCAGCATGTCGTGCTCGTACGGCCCGTGGGCGATCGGCTCGGTCGGGCTGATTTCGATCATCCGGTAACGCTTGAGGCCGGTCGCCGCCGGGATCAGCTTGCCGATGATCACGTTCTCCTTCAGACCGAGAAGGCGGTCGACCTTGCCTTCGATCGCCGCGTCCGTGAGCACCTTCGTCGTCTCCTGGAAGGAGGCGGCGGAGAGGAACGACTCGGTCGCGAGAGAAGCTTTCGTGATCCCGAGGATCAACGGCTCGCACGTCGCCGGCTCCTTCTTGTCCTTGGTGGCTCGTGCGTTCTCCCGTTCGTAGACGACGCGGTCGACGAGCTGCCCGGGAAGGAGGTCGGTCTCGCCGGCGCTCTCCACGCGCACCTTCTTCAGCATCTGCCGAACGATCAACTCGATGTGCTTGTCGTGGATCTCGACGCCCTGCGACTTGTAGACCTTCTGCACCTCAGCCACGAGGTACAACTCGGTCGCCGTCGGGCCCTTCAGCGCGAGAAGCTCCGCCGGGCTCCGCGACCCCTCGTTGAGGGCGTCGCCGGGCTCGACGATCTGACCGTTCGTCACGAGCAGACGCGTCCTGCGGGGGAGCTGGTACTCGACCGGCTCGACCAGGTCGCCGTCTTTGCCGAGCTCCGTCGGGACGACGGTGACCTTCGGCCCGCGCTCGGTCTGCTCGACCTCGATGCGCCCGCCGATCTCCGTGAGCGTCGCAGCGCCCTTCGGGTTCCGCGCTTCGAAGATTTCGACGACGCGCGGGAGGCCGTGCGTGATGTCGGCGCCTGCGACGCCACCGGTGTGGAAGGTGCGCATCGTCAGCTGCGTGCCCGGCTCGCCGATCGACTGCGCGGCGATGATACCCACCGCGTCTCCGATCTCACACATCTCGCCGGTTGCGAGGAAGATGCCGTAGCACGCCTGGCACACACCCGTTTCCGCTCGGCACTTGACTACCGAGCGGACCGGCACTGTCGCGTCCGGGCCGAGCTCCTGCTCGACCTCTTCGAGCAGGGCAACGGTGACGACGGCTCCGGCCTCGGCGATCGCAGTCTTACCGGGCTTGCCGGAGGCGAGCGGCTTGTACAGACCGCCGGCGACGACGCGTCCGAGCAGTGACTTGTTCAGACCTTCGCTCGTGCGGACCGGCAGCTCGACGAAGTCGGGTGTGTTGCAGTCCGCCTCACGAATGATCACGTCCTGCGACACGTCGACGAGTCGCCGAGTGAGGTACCCGGAGTCGGCTGTGCGAAGGGCCGTATCGGCGAGGCCCTTGCGGGCGCCATGGGTCGAGATGAAGTACTCGAGCACCGAAAGGCCTTCCATGAAGTTGGCCTTGATCGGGCGCTCGATGATCTCGCCCTTCGGATTCGCCATCAAACCGCGCATGCCGGCGAGCTGGCGGATCTGCTTGAACGACCCGCGGGCACCGCTTGACGCCATCATGAAGATCGGGTTCAGCTCGTTCAGGTTGGCCTGCATCGCGTCGGCAACTTTGTCGGTCGCCTCGGTCCAAATGTTGACGATCGTCTCGTGGCGCTCGTCCTGCGTGATCAGACCGCGGTCGTACTGGCCGTGGACGTCCTCGACGCGCTTCTCGTACTCGGCAAGGATCTTCTCCTTGTCGGGCGGAATGACGATGTCGTTCTTCGAGATCGTGATCCCAGCGAGTGTCGCGTAGCGGAAGCCGAGCGTCTTGATCGTGTCGAGCGCCGGGGCGAGCGTGTGCGCTCCGTAGCGTTCGGAGAGCATGAGCACGTAACGGTCGGTGTCCGGCTTCGCGAGCGTCTGGTTTGTGAAGACGAAGTCCTCGAGCTCGCCGTCCGAGTCCCCGATGAGCTCGCCGAGCTGGCGATACACGGCCGAGTTGAAGAGCACACGGCCCGGTGTCGTCAGGTGCAGCTCGCCGCGGAACCGGAACTCGATCGGCTCCTGGAGATGGACACCCTTGCCCTCGATGGCGATCTCGACCTCGTCGGCCGAGTCGAACCGCTTCGGGCGCGGATCGAGCTTCGTCGCGTCAAGGCCCGACAGGTCGCGGCTCGAGTAGGTCAGGAAGTACATGCCGAGGACCATGTCCTGGGTCGGCGTTGCAAGTGGCCGCCCCGACGCCGGCGAGAGGATGTTGTTCGACGAGAGCATCAGGATGCGGGCCTCGGCCTGCGCCTCGGCGGACAGCGGCAGATGCACCGCCATCTGGTCGCCATCGAAGTCGGCATTGAACGCGTGGCAGACGAGCGGATGAACCTGGATCGCCTTCCCCTCGACGAGCACGGGCTCGAACGCCTGGATGCCGAGACGATGGAGGGTCGGCGCGCGATTCAGCAGCACCGGATGCTCGGCAATCACCTCCTCCAGCACGTCCCAGACCTCGGGCGTCATCGAGTCGACGTACTTCTTCGCCGCCTTGATGTTCTGCACCGACTTCCGCTCGACGAGCCGGCTCATGATGAACGGCTTGAAGAGCTCGAGCGCCATCAGCTTCGGTAGCCCGCACTGGTGCAACTTCAGGTACGGCCCAGCCACGATCACCGAGCGGCCCGAGTAGTCGACGCGCTTGCCGAGCAGGTTCTGGCGGAACCGGCCCTGCTTGCCCTTGAGCATGTCGGAAAGCGACTTCAGCGGCCGGTTGCCCGGGCCGGTGACCGCGCGCCCTCGGCGGCCGTTGTCGAAGAGCGCGTCGACGGCTTCCTGGAGCATTCGCTTCTCGTTGTTGACGATGATCTCGGGAGCGCCGAGATCGAGCAGCCGCTTCAACCGGTTGTTCCGGTTGATCACGCGACGATAGAGATCGTTGAGATCCGAGGTGGCGAAACGGCCGCCGTCGAGCTGAACCATCGGGCGGAGCTCAGGCGGAATGACCGGGATCGCCTCGAGGATCATCCACTCCGGCTTGTTCTCGGACTTGACGAATGCCGAGACGACCTTGAGCCGCTTGATCGCGCGCTGCTGCTTCTGCCCCTTGCCCGTGCGAATCGTTTCGCGCAGGCTGCGACCCTCGTCCGCCAAGTCGAGATCGCGCAAGAGGTCACGGATCGACTCGGCTCCCATGCCGCCCCGGAAGTAGACGCCGAAGCCATACGGCGAGCCGAACCGGTCCTTGAGCTCGCGGAACAGCTGCTCGTCATTCACGACCTTCTTCGGCTCGAGCTCGCGGAAGAGCTGCCACGTCTCCTCGAGGCGCTTCACCGAGTCCACGGCTGCCTCACGTGTGTCCTCACGGCGCGACTCGATGTCGAGATACATCTCGCGCACCTTCAAAGACCACTGCACGATCGCGTCGAGGTCCTCCTTGCGGATCTTTCCGTCCGTGCGCAGACACAAGTCGTTCGTGAGCTCGCGGATGTCCGTTCCGCCGTCGGCGGCCGCCACCACCTCGCCCAGTAGCCCGTTGCCGAGATCACGCGACTTCTCGAGGTTCTTGGCGTCGACTGAGGCGACGACCTCGCGGTCCTCGGGTGAGAGCTCCGTTCCGTTGAGCAGACCGTCGACGATGCGGTTGATGTGCTTGGAGACAGCGCCCTTCTTGGAGCCGGTCGCCTGCTCCTGCTCCTTGCGGAGCGGAGCGAGCGCAGCCAGGATCTGCTCGGCCGCCACGGCAACAAGCTCGAGCTCGCGCGAGCTCAGCTTGCGGTCGTCGCGGATCGCGGCGTTCCGGACGAGCTCGCGGATCTTCTTCGCGTCCTCGGTCGTGATCTGGCCGACAAGCTCGACGAAGAGCCCTCCGACGAGCGTCCGCGCCTCCTCGAGGGCGGGGAGTACCTGCTCCTCGGCCCACGTGGCGAGGCCACGCGTCCAGAAGTCGTCGTCCTCATCGAAGCCCTTGTCCTTGTTGGCGGTGAAGTAGTCGCGGCGGCGCTTGAGGCGCTGCTCGAGCGCGGCGAGCTGCTCGTCGCGGTCGACGTAGATGCGCTCCACCTCCGCCTTGACCTTGTCCTCGAGGTCGTTCAGGTCCTTGGCCCGGGCGTCGACGTCGACATGCGTGACGATCGAAGCGGCGAAATAGAGGACCTTCTCGAGCTCGCGCGGGGCGATGTCGAGCAGATAGCCGATCCGACTCGGAACGCCCTTGAAAAACCAGATGTGCGACACCGGGGCGGCCAGGTCGATGTGCCCCATGCGCTCGCGGCGCACCTTCTGGCGCGTCACCTCGACGCCACAACGCTCGCAGATGATCCCCTTGTACCGGACGCGCTTGTACTTGCCGCAGTAGCACTCCCAGTCCTTCGTCGGACCGAAGATGCGCTCACAAAAAAGACCGTCGCGCTCTGGCTTGAGCGTCCGGTAGTTGATCGTCTCCGGCTTGGTGACCTCACCTGAGGACCAGTCCCTGATCTGCTTCGACGACGCGAGGCCGATCCTGATCGCGTCGAAGTCGTTGATGTCGATCAAAGTTCTCTTCCCTCTTTCCCTAAGCAGTCGTCGGGTCTATCAGTCTTCGAGGTCGAGCGGCTCGATGTCGTCGAGAGCGCCGACCGGAGCATCTTCTTCGTCGTCTTCGGACACGGACTCGAGTGCGAGCACATCGATGTCTTCAATCGCCTCGTCCACCGGGAGAGCGAGTTCGCCCTCCGTGTCGACGCGATCCTGGCCCTCCTCGACCTCCTGCCCGGTCGCCTCGCGAGCCATGGGCCGCAACGACCCCGGCGAGAGGTCGATCCCCAGCTCCTCCGCAGCGCGCAAAAGCTCGTCGTCTTCCTCGCGCACCTCCACCGGGCCCCCGTCCTCCGAGATCACCTGGATGTCGAGCGCGAGGGACTGCATCTCCTTCAGGAGCACCTTGAACGACTCGGGGATCGACGGCTCGGCGATGTTCTCGCCCTTGACGATCGCCTCGTACGCCTTCACGCGTCCGACCGTGTCGTCGGACTTGATCGTGAGCATCTCCTGAAGCGTGTACGCGGCGCCGTAAGCCTCCAGCGCCCACACCTCCATCTCGCCGAACCGCTGACCGCCGAACTGGGCTTTGCCGCCGAGGGGCTGTTGCGTAACGAGCGAGTACGGGCCGGTCGAGCGCGCGTGGATCTTGTCGTCCACGAGGTGGAGCAGCTTGAGGATGTACATGTAGCCAACGGTCACCTTCTGCTCGAAGGGCTCCCCGCTCCGACCGTTGAAGAGGCGCACCTTGCCGGAGCACCGCGAGCCGGCCGGGCCCTTCCTGTCGACCCCAAGCTTGATCGGGCTGTCCGGGTTCGCGTCCGACCAGGCCACGAGCGCGTCGTCGACGTCCTCGACGGTCGCGCCGTCGAAGACCGGGGTTGCGACGGGGGTCGGGGCCGGCGCGTTGATCACGCGGCTTGAATTTCCGTTCATGACCTCGACGCCGTCGCCGCCAAACACGCCGTGCGCGGCCGCCCAGCCGAGATGCGTTTCGAGGATCTGCCCGATGTTCATCCGGCTCGGGACCCCGAGCGGGTTGAGCAGGATGTCCACTGGGCGACCGTCTTCGAGGAACGGCATGTCCTCTTCGGGGACGATCTTCGAGATGACGCCCTTGTTGCCGTGTCGACCGGCGAGCTTGTCTCCCTCGCTGATCTTGCGCTTCTTGGCGACGTAGACACGAACGAGCTCATTGACGCCAGGAGAGAGGTCGTCGCCGCCTCCACGCGAGAACGTCTTCACGTCGATGACGACGCCGCCCTCGCCGTGCGGGACCTTGAGCGACGTGTCGCGGACCTCGCGCGCCTTCTCCTTGAAGATCGCGCGGATCAGCTTTTCCTCTGCGGTCAGCTCGGTCTCGCCCTTTGGCGTCACCTTGCCGACGAGGAGGTCGCCCGAGCCGACTTCGGCGCCTGTGCGAACGATGCCGCGATCGTCGAGGTTGCGCAGCGACTCCTCCGAGCGGTTCGGGATGTCGCGCGTGATCTCTTCGTCACCGAGCTTCGTCGCGCGGGCGTCGATCTCGTACTCGTGGATGTGGATCGACGTCAACACGTCCTGCTTGACGAGGCGCTCCGAGAGCACGATCGCGTCCTCGAAGTTGAAACCCTCGAAGGGCATGAAGGCGACGAGCAGGTTCGCGCCGAGCGCGAGCTCTCCGTGATCTGTCGAGGACCCGTCGGCCAGAACCGCGCCCGCCGTTACCTTGTCGCCGAGTTTCACGATCGGCTTGTGGTGGATCAGCGTGCCCTGGTTCGAGCGCATGAACTTCGTCAGGTCGTACTCGTCGCGGCTACCGCGACCCTCGACAACGATGTGCGTCGCATCGAGCTCGACGATTTCACCGGCATTGCGCGCGATTACGACATCGCCCGAGTCGACAGCCGAGCGGTATTCGAGGCCAGTCCCGACGAGCGGGGCCTGAGGAATCATCAGGGGAACGGCCTGCCGCTGCATGTTGGCACCCATCAGCGCGCGGTTCGCGTCGTTGTGCTCGAGGAACGGGATCATCGCGGTTGCGACCGAGACGATCTGGGCCGGCGAGACGTCCATGAACTGGATTTCCTTCGGTGCAGCCATCACGGGCTCACTGTCACGCGACCGGCACAGCACATGGTCGTGCAGGAACCTCCCCGTCTTCTCGTCAACCGGCTCTGACGCCTGAGCGATCGTGTACTGGGCCTCTTCGGCCGCGTCGAGGTAGACGATCTCGTCGGTCACCTTGCCGCCGACGACCTTCCGGTACGGGGTCTGGATGAAGCCGAATTCCGACACCGTTGCCATTGACGCCAGCGAACCGATCAGGCCGATGTTCGGGCCTTCGGGCGTTTCGATCGGACACATCCGCCCGTAGTGGGTCGGGTGCACATCGCGCACCTCGATCGGTGCCCGTTCCCGGGTCAGACCACCCGCTCCCAGAGCACTCAGTCGGCGGCGGTGGGTGAGGCCGTCCAACGAGTTTGTCTGCTGCATGAACTGGGAGAGCTGTGAGGATCCGAAGAACTCCTTCAGCGCCGCCACGACCGGGCGGATGTTGATGATCGTCTGCGGCGTGATCGTGTCGACGTCCTCCGTCGTCATCCGCTCGCGGACGACGCGCTCCATCCGGTAGAGCCCGACCCGGAAAGCCTCCTGGATCAGTTCGCCCGTGGTGCGGAGGCGCCGGTTGCCGAAGTGCTCGTATTCGTCGAGCTCGGCACGGATCGGTCCGCGATCGAGCCCGAACGCGTCGGCGGCGAAGTCCTTCGACTCCTCGGGCACCCCGACCTGGTGCGGCAGCGACACGAGCTTCTGGACGAGCGCGAGGATGTCCTGCGTCGTGAGAACGCGAGTGTCTTCGGGCACCGTGACGCCGAGTCGCTGGTTCAGCTTGTAGCGGCCGACCTTCGTCAGGTCGTAGCGCTTCGGGTCGAAGAAGAGCGAGCGCAGCAGGTTGCGAGCGTTGTCGAGAGTCGGCGGCTCGCCCGGCCGCTGCTTCTTGAAGACCTCGATCAGCGCCTCTTCCTCGCGCGTTGTCGTGTCCTTCTCGATCGTCGCCTGGATGAAGTGCGAGTTGTCAAACAGCTTGAGGATCGCCTCGTTGGTACTCGTGTCGAGCTCGAAGCCCGTCGTCGGGTCCTCGGCGGGAAGCGCGCGCAGAAGCGTCGTGATCGGCAGCTTCCGCTTCCGGTCGATGCGCGCATAGACGACGCCCTTCTTGTCGATCTCGAGTTCGAGCCACGAGCCGCGGCTCGGCATCAGATTCGCGGTGAAGACCTGCTTCGTCGCGTCCTTGGGCTCCATCAGATAGGCGCCCGGGCTGCGCACGAGCTGCGTCACGATCACGCGCTCGGTCCCGTTGATGATGAACGTCCCCCACTCCGTCATCATCGGGAAGTCACCCATGAAGACGCGCTGCTCGCGGATCTCGCCGGTGTCCTTGTTGACGAACCGAACCGTCATCGAGAGCGGCGCCTGGTACGTCATGTCTTTCTCGCGGCACTCCTGAATCGAGAGCTGCGGCGGACTGAACTCGTAGTCGCCGAACTCGACCGCGAGCGACCCGGTGTAATCCTCGATCGGCGAGATGTCGTCGATCGTCTCGCGAAGGCCTTCACGCAAGAACCAGTCGAACGACTCGCGTTGGATGTCGATCAGGTTCGGGAGGTCGAGAACGTGCTTGAGACGAGAGAACGACTTGCGCGCGCGAGGCGCGATGACCGTCTGGGCCAAGAAGAACAGCCTCCCTTAGATGCTATGTGGTGAGGGGCGCGGAGGGAAAACGGCGAGCACAGGGCAGAACGAACGTCCGGTTGTCGGCGAACCTCCCAGGATAGCGGAGCGGCCCCTCAAGCCGCAAGGCACGCGGCGAAAGACCTGGTGGCCGAATGCCTCGATGGTAGCACGCCCGGGCGAGGAGACGCGCGGAGCCGGGCTGTACCCGGCTCCGCGTTCGCCTGAGAACGACGGCCGGAACTTACTTCAGCTCGACCGTGGCGCCGGCCTCTTCGAGCTGCGCCTTGATCGAGTCTGCTTCCTCCTGGTTCACGCCCTCCTTGACTGGCTGTGGCGCTCCGTCCACGAGGTCCTTGGCCTCCTTCAATCCGAGACCGGTTACCGCGCGAACGACTTTGATGACCTGGATCTTCTGGCCACCTGCGTTGGTGAGGACCACGTCGAACGCGGACTTCTCCTCGGCGGCAGCCCCGCCGTCACCCCCGCCGGCCGCACCTGCGACCGCAACCGCAACCGGAGCCGCGGCCGTGACGCCCCACTCCTCCTCGATCTTCGTCTTCAGTTCGACCAGCTCGAGCACTGTCATCTTCCCGAGCTGTTCGAGAACGGTGTCAACTCCCGCCATCGTCGTCTGCCTCCTGATCTTCTGATTCGGATTCCTGGGATTGCTTCTGCCGGAGCTTCCGCGGCTTCCGCCTCGGGCCCTGCAGTCTCTGTCTCGCCTTCTGCCACCGGCTCGGCCTCAGCCTCGGGCTCCGTTTCCGAGACTGGTTCAGCTTCCTCCGCGGCATCTGCCTCAGAGCCCGCGTGGGAACCTCCCGGTTCTCCCGAAGCCCCCTCCACCGGTCCGCTGTCGCGGACAGGCGACTCCGGCTTCGCCTCCGTCGCCGCCCCAAGCTGCTCGATCCGGGCGTCGATCAGCCCGACGAGGTTCTGCAGAGGTGCGTTGATGAGGGCGAGGAGCTGGGTCAGCGGCGCGATCACGATTCCGAGCACCTGGCCGCGCAGCACGTCGAGCGGCGGCAGCTTCGAGAGCTCTTCGACATCGGCCGCCGAGATCTCCCGGCCCTGAAGGATGCCGCCACGGATCTCGAGCACCTTCGTTTCACGAGCCGAGTCCGCGAGCGCCTTTGCAACCGCCACCATGTCACCGTCGCTTTCGACGAAGGCGATGGCAGACGGGCCTTCCAGCAGGGCGAGGAGCGCATCGACACCCGCCGCTTGCGCCGCACGGCGGCCGAGAGTGTTCTTGACCACGTTGAACCTCGCGCCGTGCTCGATCAGCCGCCCACGAAGAGCGTCGATCTGGGGCATCGTCAGGCCGCGGTAGTCGGCCACGATCAGCGTGTCGGCCGTCCGAAGCTTCTCGGTCAGCTCGGCGACAACGCGTTCCTTGTCTTCTTTTTGCATTCCACCTCCTCCTTCGAAATGCCGAGCCCGACTCGCAGGCGGGCTCGCAGGAGGACGTGCTTCCCAGGAGGCCACCTCGGGAAGGCTTCTCGATAGTTGCTCGTGATGGCGGTGAGTCGGGGGAACCTCCCGGTTCCCCCAACCCCCTCCACCGGTCCGCCTGCGGCGGACGAGCGCTATCGCGCTTCCGTTCTTCGGTGACGGGGTGTCGGCTAGGCCGTAACGGTAGCGGCTCCCGCGCCTTCGGTGAGCTCCTCGACGATCCCGCGGGTGCGGGACGGGTCGATGTGAATGCCCGGCCCCATCGTGCTCGTCAGGGTGATCTTGTTGATGTAGCGCCCCTTGGACGCCGACGGCTTTGCGCGGACGATCTCGTCGAGCAGCGCGGCGTAGTTCTCGGCGAGCGCCCGCTCGTCGAAGCTCTTCTTGCCGATCGGAACGTGAACGTTGGCACCGCGGTCGGTGCGGTACTCGAGCTTCCCCGCCTTCGCGTCCCGCACGGCCTTGCCGACGTCGAACGTGACGGTCCCCGTCTTCGGGTTCGGCATCAGACCACGCGGGCCGAGCACCCGGCCGAGCTTGCCGACGTTCCCCATCTGGTCGGGCGTCGCGATCGCGACGTCGAACTCGGTGAACCCCTCCTCGACACGCTTGGCGAGGTCGGCGGCACCCACGACGTCCGCGCCCGCCTCCTCAGCCTCCTTCGCCTTCTCACCCTCGGCGAACACGGCAACGCGCGCAGTGCGACCGGTCCCGTGCGGGAGCATCAGCGTCCCCCGCAGCTGCTCGTCGGCGTGACGGACGTTGAGGCCGAGGTTCATGTGCACTTCGACCGTCTCGTCGAACTTCGCGTCGTCCGCGGCCTTGAGGAGGCGAATCGCCTCGACCGGCGAGTACAGCTCTTCACGGTCGACGAGGCTGCGAGCCTGGCGATATCGCTTGCCGTGCTGCATCAGGCCTCCACTTCGCTGCTCCGTACGAGCACCGGGCAACGCCCGGCACTCGCCGCCTGGAAAACCAGATGGGCGTCAAACTGGTGGAAGCTCACGCTTCCACCTCGACGCCCATTGAACGTGCCGTCCCGGCGATCACCTTCATCGCCTGCTCGATGTCGCGAGCGTTCAGGTCGACGAACTTCGTTTCGGCGATCGCCCGCACCTGCTCGCGCGTGAGCCTCCCGACCTTCGTCCGGTTTGGCTCGGCGGATCCCTTTTCGAGCCGCAGCACCTCCTTGATCAGCACTGCGGCCGGGGGGGTCTTCGTGATGAAGTCGAAGCTCCTGTCCTCGTACACCGTGATCTCGACCGGGGTGATCCGCCCGTTCTCCTGTGCGGTCTGCGCGTTGAACGCCTTGCAGAACTCCATGATGTTGACGCCGTGCTGGCCGAGCGCAGGGCCGACCGGAGGAGCAGGGTTCGCCTGCCCGCCGGGGATCTGCAACTTGATCGTGGTGAGGATCTTCTTGGCCATCAGTCGAGCTTCTTCACCTGGTCGAACCCGAGTTCCACGGGGACCTGGCGCTCGAAGATGTCTACCAGGACCTTGAGCTTCTGCTGGTCAGCATTGACGTCGACGATCTCGCCGTCGAAGTCCGAGAGCGGGCCGCTCGTCACCTTGACGGACTCGCCGAGTGAGAACTCGACTTGCGCGCGCGGGCGATCGCCTGTCGCAGCGCCGGTCTTGAGGATACGGTCGACCTCGCCCTGGCCGAGCGGCACGGGCTTCGAGCCGGCGCCGACGAACCCCGTGACGCCAGGCGTGTTCTTGACGACCATCCACGCATCGTCGTTCAGGTCCATGTTGACGAGGACGTAACCAGGCAGCACCCGCTTCTCGATCTGCACCTTCTGGCCGTCCTTGGTCTCGATCACTTGCTCGGTCGGCACGACGACGCGACGGAAGCGCGGTCGCTGCCCCATCGAGTCGATTCGGTGCTCGAGGTTGGCCTTGACCTTGTTCTCATGGCCCGAATACGTGTTGACGACATACCACTTGAACATCGAAGCGCCTTTAGTTGAGGAGGACCTTCTGGACGACGTTCTTCCAGAGCTCGTCGTTCAGATAGAGGAAGACGCCCACGATCACACAGGCGACAATCACGACCACCGTGCCCTGGATGAGCTGATTCTGCGACGGCCACTCGACTTTGTGCAACTCGGCCCACGACTCCGAGACGAACTGCCTCGTACGGCCGAACAAGCCGCGCCGCTCGGTCCGCGGCTCGGGCTCACCGGTCGGGCGCGTGTCGCGGCGAGACGGTGTCCCGCCGGATCCGATGTGGGCCTCGCGGGCCACAGGTCAGCGTGTCTCCCGGTGGGGCGTGTGCTTGCCGCACCAGCGGCAGTACTTGGAGAACTCCACGCGATCCGGCGTGTTCCGCTTGGACTTGTTCGTCTGGTAGTTGCGCCGCTTGCACTCGGTGCAAGCGAGGGTGATCGCAACTCTGACTCCTGTCTTTGCCAAGGCCTACGGCTCCTCGTTCGACACGATCTCTCGGGTGACGCCCCCGGGCGCACGCTGACGCACCGCCCCGGAGCCGCGGAAGTGTAGCGGGACCCGCGGGACCGGCAGCATCGCGGAGTAGCGGCGGGTGGGCTCGAACCACCGACCTCCGGGTTATGAGTCCGGCGCTCTGACCAGCTGAGCTACGCCGCCAAGGTCGCGACATCGTAGCCGACCGCACCAGTACGTTCGGTGCGATGAACGAGTGCTGCTGGCGCTGCGGGGCCGAGATGGAGTGGCGACATGCGACGTGGCAATGCCCGCGCTGCGCCTTCAAACTCGGGTGCTGCGAGGGTGAGCCGCAGTCCTCGTGTGAAACGGTCGTCCCCGGCCCGCCGGACGCCGATAGAACACCGGCATGCTTCTCGCCCGCGCCCTCCTCGGCCTAACTGTTCTCGCGCTGGGCGGCTCCGGAGCCGCGCCCACGCCGGAGATCGGCGGCTGCACCGTTTTCCCGACAGCCAACGTCTGGAACCAGCGGGTCGACGAGCTGCCGGTTTCCAACGACTCTGTAGCGCTGATCCGCTCGATCGGCGTCGATGCTTCGGTGCACCCTGATTTCGGCTCGGGGCTCTACGACGGGCACGCGATCGGCATCCCCTTTCTCGTCGTCCAAGGCAAGACAACTCCGCGCTCTCGCGTGACGTTCGACTACGCGGACGAGTCGGACGCGGGCCCATACCCCATCCCGGGGAACGTGCCGATCGAAGGCGATCCGAACCCTGGAAACGGTGACCGCCACGCGTTGATCGTCGACCGGAGCACCTGCACGCTCTACGAGCTCTATGCGCTCCACCGCAACGGAGGCGGCTGGGCTGCGGGCTCAGGCGCCATCTGGAGCCTGGGGTCGAACAAGCTTCGGCCCGCCGGGTGGACATCGGCCGACGCAGCCGGGCTGCCGATCCTGCCCGGGCTCGCGCGGTACGGCGAGGTCGCGGCCGGAAGCATCGGTCATGCGCTTCGCTTCACGACCTCCCAAACCAGGCGCGCG
Organism: uncultured Actinomycetes bacterium; assembly: GCA_963781315.1. Taxonomy (GTDB): domain Bacteria; phylum Actinomycetota; class Thermoleophilia; order Gaiellales; family Gaiellaceae; genus PALSA-600. The sequence goes on from CAWAFJ010000004.1 coordinate 274,507, forward strand.
TATATCTATCCCGCCCGGCACTACGCGAGCAGCTCGAATGACCCGTCGCTCCCGCCGATGGGGCTTCGCGTACGGTTGAAGTCCGACTTCAAGACAGCCGGCTTCCCGCGTCAGGCACGGATCGTGCTCGAGGCGCTGAAGCGCTACGGGATGATCCTCGCCGACAACGGCTCTCCCTGGTACATCAGCGGCGCGCCGGACGCGCGCTGGTCGAACGACCAGCTCCACACACTAGGACGTGTGCGCGGCTCCGACTTCGAAGTCGTCGACTCCTCGCGGCTGCGACCCTGACGGCAACGTCACGCTGAAGGTCGCTCCCTTCCCGACGGCCGTCTCGACGTTAACCTCGCCGCCCATGGCGACCGCGAGCTGCTTCACGATCGCGAGCCCGAGGCCGCTGCCGACCGGGCGCTCGCGGCTGTGCTTGTCATAGAGGAAGAAGCGATCGAAGGCATGGGGGACATCGTCGGGGTCGAGGCCCGGCCCGGTGTCCGACACGATCAGCCGCCCCGGCTCGACGCGAACCGTCACCGATCCTTCCACCGGCGTCTCACGCAACGCATTCTCGACGAGATTCGATGCGATCTGGAGCACGCGGTCGTGATCGGCCTCCACCCAGGACTCGCCGCCCTCCGCGCTCAGTGCGACTCCGTACTGGCTCGCCGAGGCCTGGTGGCGCGCCACGACCTCACGCGCCACGTTCGCAAGGTCTACCGGCTCACGGCCGACGTGGAACTCGCGGCGGTTCATACCGGCGAGGTCGAGGAGGTCCCGAACGAGGCGCTCGAGCCGTTTCGACTCCACGAGGATCGTCTGCGACGCGGCCGCGGGGGTGAACACGCCCTCCGCGAGCCCTTCCGCGTACCCACGAATTGCGGTCAGCGGCGTCTTGAGCTCATGGCTCACCGACAGGAGAAACGCTCGTTCGGCCTCGCGCGACGCAGCGAGCTGTTCGGCCATCTCGTTGAACGCCAACGAGAGCGACGCAAGCTCGGCCGTTCCTTGTGTGGGCAGCGGGTCCGGAGACGTGCCCTCCGCGAGCGCGCGGCTCGCGTCAGCGACCCTCCGAATCGGCCGCACGATCGATCCCGCGAGCCGAAAAGAGATCGCCGCCGCGAGAACCGCTCCGACAGCACCTGCGAGCAGGAGGTCGCGCAGGAACGAGCCCCAGGCGGCCGGCCGCGAAAGACGCTCGAGGAGAAGCAACCCACGCGGCCCAATCGGCCGGTAGGAGTAGATGTACCGGTTCCGGTCGAGCGTGAGAGTGCCGTTCGAGGACGCGTCGGCCGTGACGTACTTCTTCATCGCTGCGCGCCGGTCAACGATCACACGAACCGAGCCGGCGACGTAGTTCTCGGCGATGTAACTCGGCTGCTGGCTCTCCTCCGCGGCAAGCAGGTCGGCCCGACGTGCGAGGGCGGCGCGGTCGTTCGAGTCGGCGGTTCGCCGCGAAAGCGCGGCGCCTATCGCCACGGTGAGCGCGACCGAGGCGACTATCGCGGCGAGGATTGCCACGAACAGCCGTCCCCGGAGCGTTGTCACGGGTTGACTGCCTTGTAGCCCGAGCCGCGAAGCGTACGGATCAGCGTGGGCCGGGCGAGTTTCCGCCGGAGCTGCGCGACGTGCACGTCGACCGTCCGTGTGCCGCCGGGATACTCGACACCCCACACCCGGTCGAGGAGCTGGTCGCGGGAGAGGAGAATGCCCGGATTCGCGAGGAAGTAGGCGAGTAGCTCGAACTCCTTCGCGGTCAGCTCGACCGGCTCGCCGGCCACGGTCACGTCGTGGGTCTCCCGGCTGACCAAAACGTCTCCGAGGGTGAGCACGTCCTGCGACGGCGGCGGGTCTGTCCGGCGGAGGATCGCCTTCATCCGCGCGACGAGCTCGCGGGGCGAGAAGGGCTTGGTCAGGTAGTCGTCGGCCCCGACCTCGAGCCCGACGACCTTGTCCGGCTCCTCGTCCCGCGCCGTGAGCATGAGGATCGGCACCCTCGAACGGAGGCGCATCGCACGACAGACCTGGAAGCCGTCGATGCCGGGCAACCCGACGTCGAGCAGCACCATCCGGACCTGGTGGCGGTCGAGCTCGATGAGCGCATCCTCCCCGGACCTGACCCAGATCACGTGGTATCCGTCGCGTGTGAGGTAGCCGCGGACGAGCTCACCGACCGAGGGCTCGTCCTCGACGAGGAGAACGTTTCCGGCCATCAATCCGAGTCTACGACGTCCGGGGGCGGGGCTCCGGCTATCGGCTGGCCGTGGTCGTCGCCGCGACTGTGGCCGTCGCCGCCTGGGCGGGTCTGACGGGCACCACAGGCTTCTACCGCCTCGGCTTCGGCGAGATCCCGGTCACCCGCTTTGCGGGCAGCCCGTCGATCCCGAGCGTCCGCACCGAGAAGCCCGGCTGGATCTGCGAGAACGCCCCCCGCCGGCCGTTCACGATCACGACCGCATCGGGTGCGACCTGAATCGTGACGACGCTCCCGTCCATCTCCTTGAGCGTCACCGACGACGGGGTCACCGACTGGACACGTCCCTGGTCGAAGATCTGGGTGTGAGGCCTGCCATGCGGACCGATCACGTTGATCTGCGCATGCGACCAGCTACCGGGCAGCGAGGCTGTCGGGTCAGCGGCCAGCGCCGAGCCTGAGAGCGCAAGCGCGAGCCCGAGCGCTGCCACGAGTGCCGTTCCACGCGCCCCTATTGATCCCATGCTCACATGATGATGATTCCCCGCGGCTGTCACAGGGCCATGCGGCGAACGTAAGACGAACGTAAAACCCAGCCGAACCGCCTGCGCCCGGCGTCGGCCCGGTGACCGAGGGGAGGTTCGCTCTGCTCGGCTCGTGACCGGCGCCGAGACATTCCCCAACCGGGGGAGTATCGAAGTCCGCGTTCCGGCCGATAGGTGAAGTCGAGAGCCCGGAACTGAGCCGGGTTCGAGCAAATCGCGACCGCAGAGTGGGGTCAGGTCCGTGAAGGCAACCAAGCAGGAGAGCAACGCCGTCCAGGAAGACGCCGGGAGGTTCCTGGCGCAGCGCTGGGGGCTCGAGTACCGCGAGGCGCACACGCTCTCGATCGATCCGAACGCGCTCGCGATCATGGACGGAGCCGAGTCGCGCCGGCTGGGCGCACTGCCGCTGCAACTCGGCGCGGACGGTCCTGTTCTCGCTGTCGCCGAGCCGACAGAAGAGCGCATCGCTGCGGTCCGCGCTGTCGCGGGAGACAACGCCACCTTCGTCGTGGTCGCGCAGGAAACCCTCGATGCGCTCCTGAACAGCAAGGTCTTCAGCGTCGAGCCAAACGGCTCCCGATCGAGCGGGTCGCAACGATCTGTCGAGAAGCCCGTGCCGGTCGAAGATGTCGGCGACGAGGGCGGCTCGGCAGACGAGACGCCGCTGGAAGCAGCGGCCGACTCCGAGGCGCGGCTCGACCAGCCGGATGTCGATGGCCCGAGCGTGGGCGACGGCACGAACCAAGTCCTCGACACACTCCTGGCGCAGATCGCCGCCGGCACCGGCAACCTCAGGTCACAGGTCGTACACCTGACCGAGTCGCTGGACGCGAACCAGCGGGAACTGCGCGAAGCGAAGGAGCAGCTCGCCGAGGCGAATAGGGCGAGCGAAGGACACAACGAGCTCGTCGCGGGCCTAGAGGCGGAGGTCGAGACCCTGAAGGCGGAGATCGAGACCCTGAAGGACGACCTCGCGCGCAGCCGCTCGCAGGCCGACGGGACGACAGCTCGGCTCCGCGACCTCGTGCGAACGGTTCAGGCGCTGACCCTGGACGAGGAGGAAGCCTCCCCACTCGACGAGTCGGCGCAGGACGAGCGGGAACGCCGGGATGCCTAGTGGATCAAGCGTGGCACCTCACCTGCCGCGCCTGACGCCTCCGATCCGATGAGAGACATCGCGCCCCCGATCCGGTCATTCGTTGTTGCATTCCGGCTCCGTCTAGCGCGGAGTTTCGTTTCGTTCCGGTCCGAGGCGGCGATCGGAATGGTCGAGACCGTGATGGCTCTCTCGCTCTTCCTGGTTGTCTCGGCGGGGCTCGGCGGTGTACTGACCTCATCGGTCGACGCCCACGGGTTCTCACACCAGCAGTCGCTCGCGCAGGAGGCCGCCGACGCTCAGATCGAAAAGGTGCGAGCGCTGCCGTACGACAAGGTCGGCACCCAGGGCGGAAACCCACCGGGTACGGTCGTCGCCACCCAGTCGGCCGCGAGCATGGGGTTCCCCGGGTTCGCAGCCACCGTGAACACCTCGATCCATTTCGTCGGCGACGGGGTCCCGGGCAGCTACAACCAGCTGACGAACTACAAGGAGGTCGAGGTCACGGTCACACGTGACTCGGACTCCCGCCAGTTGGCCCGCGAGGCGACGTATGTGGCTCCCCCAACGCGTGCTCCGTACGGCGGGATCAACCAGGTCGCGGTCGGAGTCACCGTGATCGACATCGGCGACAACTCGAAGGTTCCAGGGGCCGGCATCGCGCTCCAGACCGGGCCCAGCGCCCCCCGCAGCGACACGACCGACACGAACGGCGCTGTCCTGTTCGCCGGCCTCACCGCGAACCCGACAAGCGGCGGCCAGGCCTACTACAACGTGGCCGCAACGCTGCCGAGCGGCTACCTGGAGATGACGAACGACGTCACCCAGGTGCAGCTCGGTCCCGGCCAGCTCTCGAACCTGACACTCAGCGTCTATCGGCCCGCAACGATCGTCGTCAACCTGACGAAGAACGGCAACCCGTACACGGGAGCGGCGACCGTAACGGTCACGCCCCCGACCGGAACGCCGCAGGTCTACACGGTGTCGGGCGGCTCCGGGTCGATCCCGAACGAGATCCCGAACGGCCAGTACACGCTCACCGCGACCACCTCCGACGGACTGGTCGCGGCCGCTGTGACGCAATCTGTCCCGAACTCGTATCCGTCTGACCTGACGTCGACCTTCGACCTCGTTCTGACACGGCCGGGCGGGACGCTCTCGGTGACCGCCTCCAACGGCGGAACCTTGATCCCAGGCGCCACGATCAACGTCACGGGCGGCCCTGAATCAGTCACCCTGACCGGTACGACCGACGCGAACGGAGTCGTCAACTTCACCGACGTCCCCGCCGGCCCCCAGGGCTACACGGTCCAGGGCATCCTGGGCTCGTCCTCGATCCAGCAGACCGGCGTCGTCATCTCCGCCAACGCCACGACGAGCGTCACTCTGGGCATCCCGGTCGGCGCGGTGAACGTGACGGTCACGAGCGGGGCCAACCCACTCCAGGGTGCGACGGTCACGCTTACCGGCCCGGCCGGGTTCACGGCAACCGGGACGACGGACGGCATCGGCAAGCACGCGTTCACAGCGGTCGGCTCGGGCAGCGGCTACACGGTGAGCGTCGCATTCGGCTCGGCGAGCGTCCAGCAGACCGGCGTCAACGTCACCGCGGGCTCGACGACGAACGTCAGCCTGTCCATGCCGACCGGCTCGATCCACGTCGACGTCTCGGATGGAAGCTCCGGCCTTGGCGGCGCAACGGTCACGGTCACCGGCCCGAACTCCTTCTCCGCGACGGGTACGACGAATGGCAGTGGCGTCTACGTCTTCGCGAACGTCGGCACCGGCTCCGGCTACACGGTCACCGCGACCCGTGGCGCGGGCAGCGCTCAGCAGGTCGGCTTGAGCGTGACCTCGGGCTCCACGACGAACGTGAGTCTGACGCTGCCTGTCGGATCGATCCAGGCCACCGTCACGAAGAACGGCTCGCCGCTCTCCGGCGCCGCGGTCACGGTCACCGGCCCCAACTCGTTCTCCGCTACCGGCACGACGAACGGGAGCGGCATCGCCACCTTCGCCAACGTGCCGGCCGGCCCCGGCTACACAGTGTCGGCCTCGAACGGTGCCGCCACAGCACAGCAGACGCCCGTGACCGTGACTGCTGGTGCCACAACCAACGTCTCGCTGGCGATCCCCATCGGCTCGATCCAGGTCACGGTGAATCAGAACGGCTCCCCGCTCGCCGGAGCGACCGTCACGCTCACCGGGCCGAACGGCTACTCGGCTCCCTCCGGAACGACTACGGGCTCCGGCGACATACACCTTCACGAACGTTCCGGCCGGGTCGGGCTACACCGTTGCGACCTCGAGCGGCGCAGCGACCGCCCAACAGACCGGAGTCAGCGTCACCTCGGGCTCGACGACGTCCGTGTCTCTGACGATCGCAGTCGGGTCGATCCAGGTCAGTGCTTACAAGGGCGCGACCGCCTTCCCGGGCGCGACTATCACCCTGACCGGCCCCAACTCCTTCTCGGCGACGGGGACGACCAATGGCAGCGGCGTCTTCGTCTTCAGCGGCGTCCCGGCCGGCCCCGGCTACACGGCATCGCTCACCTACGGCGTCACCGTCCAGCAGACCGGCATAGCCGTCACCGCCGGCTCGACGACGAACACCAGCCTCACGATCCCAGTCGGGTCGATCAAGGTGACTGTGACCAACCAGAGCGCCGCAGTTCTGGCGGGCGCGACCGTCACGCTGGCAAGCACGAACGGCGTGACCGCTCCTCCCGGCACGACGAACGGCAGCGGCATCTACACCTTCACCAGCATCCCGGCTGCGTCCGGATACACCGTCCAGGCGACATACGGCCCCGCGTCGGTCACCTCGTCGAGCACCACGGTCACGTCAGGGGCGACGACGAACGTGTCCCTGACGATCGCAACCGGGTCGGTCAAGGCCACCGTCAAGAACGCGGCAGGAACGGTGCTTCAGAACGCCACGGTGACGCTGACGGGCAGCAACTCCTTCTCGGCGACCGGAACGACCAATGCCTCGGGCATCTACACCTTCAACACGATCCCGGTCGGCGGCGGCTACAGCGTCTCCGCGACCTACGCCGCCGCGACCGCAACCGTGACCGGGCAGACGGTGACCTCGGGCACGACGACGAACGTCAACGTGACCATCCCGACCGGTTCGATCGCCGTGACGGTCAGCCAGAACGGCTCGGGACTCTCCGGCGCCACCGTCACGCTGACCGGTCCGGCCTCGTTCAGCACCGTAGGCACCACAAACGGAAGCGGCGTGATCACGTTTACAAACGTCCCCGCGGGGAGCGGCTACACCGTCGCGACATCGGCTGCGGCGGCCTCAGTCCAGCAGACGGGCGTCAACGTCACGTCGGGCTCGACGACATCGCTGACGCTGACGATCCCGATCGGATCGCTCAAGGTGACCGTCAAGAACTCGTCAACCGGCTGCTCGCTCCGGTCGGGCCAGACCGTCGTCGTGACAGGCCCGGGAGCGTTCTCGGTCACCGGGACGACCAACGCGAGCGGCGTCGTCACGTTCACGAACATTCCGGCGGGCACTGGCTACACGGCGAAGACCCCGGCTAACGGCTCGAACGGGACCGCGTCGGTCACGATCACCTCGGGGAACCAGACGAACGTGACGCTCTCGCAGAACGGAACCTGCACGTGATGCCGCGGCGAGCCCGCATCGACCTCAAGCGGCAGGACGGGTTCACGGCGATCGAGATGATCATCTCGATGATGCTGATGGGCTTCATCTTCGCCGCCTTCTCGCTCGTCATCGGCTCGACCCTCACCCACAGCGCCCAAATCACGAGCGAGAGCGTGATCCAGACCCAGGCCCGGGCGGCCATCGCACAGTTCTCGAAGGACCTGCGCCAGGCCTTTCCACCCTCGATGACCGCGACCTCGTCGTTCGAAACGACCGGCGGCGTCATGTCGCCGACCTCGATCACCTTCTACTCGCCCGACGTCACCTACTCGGGGGCCTCGCCGGCAACGTTCCACCTGCGCAAGATCTCCTACCAGCTCACCGGTGGCAAGCTCCAGCGAAGCACCGCGCTCGCCACGAACACGAATGGGCCGCCGTGGACGATCCCAGCGCTCGGAAGCTGGGTTACCCAGCTGGGCGGGATCGTCAACACCGACGTCTTCACCTACTACGACGGGAGCAACCCGCCTGTCCCGACGACGAACCCGGCCGCGGTACGCACCGCGGTCATCAAGGTCACCGTCGCGGCCGTCCCCGGTGGGGGCAAGCAGTCCACCTATTCCGACAGCGCGACACTGCGGGTGACGTCGACGACATGAGAGCCGTACGGCGCCTCCGCGGCGAGTCGGGACAGGCGATGACACTCGTCGTGTTCGCAGTCGCGCTCCTCTCGACGCTGGCCGTCGGCCTCACCGACCTGGTGACCAGCGAGACCCAGCGCAGCGGCCAGCTCGTCTCGAGTGACTCCGCCTATCAGGCCGCGGAGTCGGGGATCGACACCTACGCCGCGAAGCTCCTCGACGACCACCTCTACTTCCTCCATTATGTCGCCCCCGGCGAGTCGACTCGCGTGTCCGGCGCGCTCACAGCGGCGGCCGGTTCGACGTGGACCGGCGGGATCACGTGGACGTATCCGAACGGCAAGAACGCTTGGAGGCAGCTCGGGAACGGCTACGCCTACAACCTCCAGATCACGGCACCGAGCGGCTCCGCAACACCGCAGCAGCAGGCGATCCAGATCGTCTCGACCGGCTGCCGCTGGGACTCCGCCGCGGGCGCGTGCGGCGCGGCCGCCAACAGCGCCGTGCGCGTCGTCCAGACGCTGCTCCTGCCGTCGTCGGTCGCCAACTTCCAGATGCTCGCGAACACCTCGATCACGTACGGCGTCGGCCGCAACGACGAACGGCAAGATCTACTCGACCGGCAACGTCACCCACAACGGGACTGCCAGCGGAAACGTCTACTCCGAGCTTCAGGTGCTCGGCGACGACGACCATGACGAACGGCGCGCTGAAGTACGACTCCGACTCGAATCCGACGATCCGCACCGTGATCAAGGACCCGATCGACTTCGCGACCTTCCTGACCTCGATCTCCGACATCCAGCGCGCGTCGCAGGTGGGTGGCGTCTACCTCACGAAGACACCGCGCTCCGGACGCGTGGCTCGTGGTCTTCAAGTCGAACGCGACGTTCACGGCCGCCGCGTGCACCAAGGTCGGAAGCTCGGACGTCGCCCAGGTCGCGCCCACCTGCGGCCGCAGCCACGACATACAACGTCCCCTCGAACGGGGCTATCTACTCCGACCAGACGGTGATCATCGGCGGCTCCGGAGCGTCGAATGCGTCGACCGTCAACGGGCGCGTGACCGTCACCTCGAACAACACGATCGTGATCGGCAACAACATCAGCTATCAGCCGGGGACGAACTCCATCCTCGGACTCGTCGCGCAGAACGACATGATCGTCGCCTACTGGGCGCCGAACAACCTCACGTGGTACGCGGCGACGATCGCGCAGAGCGGCCAGTGGACGGACACCTGCGGGAAGTTCGGGTACGGCTGCGGGACGCACGGCACGATGACGTTCAACGGCTCGACAGCGACGAACCAGGGCGGCTCGATGTCGATGTTCACGACCCGCGTCTACAACTACGACCAGAACCTGCTCTGGCTGCTCCCGCCATGGTTCCCGACGGTCGAGAAGCCCTACAACGTTCTCCTCCAGCGGGAGCTCCTGGCCGCCGCGTAGGGAGGTTCCCACGCCCGCTAAAGAAGCTCCAACGGGCGGCCGATACCCCTAACAGTGGACTTCAACGGCCTCCTGCTACAGGTTTCGGAACTGGGCGCCAGCGACGTCCATCTCAAGCTCGGCCAGCCGCCGCTCGTGCGTCGCGACGGTGCGATCGAGTCGCTCGCCGGCCACCCGCCGCTGACCGAGGAGGACCTCGACGCCGTCGTCGCGCTCGTGACGCGATCGATGCCCGACCGCCGCTCGACCTTCGACTCGAGCGGCGAGCTGGACGTCGGCTACGAGAGCGCCGGAGCCAGATTCCGCATCAACGCGTTCCGGCAGCGGGGCGCGATCTCGGTCGTCTGCCGGCTCATCCCGCGCGACGTCCCGACCTTCGAGACGCTGCACATGCCGCCCGGCGTGAGGCGCCTGGCCGAGGAGCATCGCGGGCTCGTGCTCGTCACCGGGCGCGACCGGCTCGGGCAAGTCGACCACGCTCGCGGCGATGCTCGACCACATCAACCGCACGCGCCGCCAGCACATCATCACGATCGAGGACCCGATCGAGATGCTGCACCCGGACCGGGAGTGCATCGTCAACCAGCGCGAGGTCGGGACTCGACACCGTGTCGTTCGCACAGGCGCTTCGCCGCGCACTCCGCCAGGACCCCGACGTGATCCTGATCGGCGAGCTGCGCGACTCCGAGACGGCCGAGACCGCGCTGCAGGCGGCCGAGTCGGGGCACCTCGTCTTCTCGACGCATGCACACCGTCGACGCTGCCGAGACGCTCGGACGCATGATCGAGTTCTTCCCGGCCGCGAAGCAGCACGATGATCCGCTCGATCCTCGCCGGCGTCCTCAAGGGCGTCGTCAGCCAGCGTCTCCTCCCGATGCCGAACGGCGGCCGGATCGCCGCGGTCGAGGTGATGGTCGTGAACGACCGAATCGCCGAGCTGATCCGCGAGAGCAAGGCAGAGGACATCCCGGCGGCGATCAAGGACGGCTCCTTCTACGACATGCAGACGCTCGCCCAGGCGCTGATCGACCTGACGATCGCCGGCCATGTCGACCGCGAAGACGCGGCGAATGCGGCGCCGAACCGACACGATTTCCTGATCGCCCTCGCGCACGTCGAGAAGACGCTCGCGGCCGAGGCCGAGGCCGCCGCGGCGATTCCAACGGCCGAGGAAAGCGCACCGCGCGCGCCGTCGTCCGGCACCGACTGGAGCCCGCTCGTTTCCACCTCCGGCCCGTCAACCCCCAGCGCGGCGTGAACGTGTCCGTCGCCGCTCTCGCCTTTGCCCCTGGGCTGGCGATCGGGAGCTTCCTGACCGTCGTCGCCGCCCGGATCCCGGCGAAGCTCTCGATCGTCCGCCCGCGTTCGACATGTCCCTCTTGCTCGACCGAGATCGCCTGGTACGACAACATCCCGATCGTCTCGTACGCGCTGCTCCGTGGACGCTGCCGCAGCTGCAGCACGCACATCCCTGCGAAGTACCCCTTGGTCGAGCTGACGACGGCCGTGCTCGTCTCGGCCTGCGTGCTCAAGTTCGGACCGACTCCCCACGCCGCCGTCGCCGCCTTCTTCTGCGCCACTCTCGTCGCGCTGACCGTCACTGATCTCGAGCGGCGGATCATCCCGAACCGCATCGTGCTTCCCGCGGCCGCCGTCGTCCTGATCGGGCAAACGGCAATCGACCCCTCGCCCGAATGGGCGATCGCCGCAACGGCGGGCGCCGCGTTCCTGCTCGCAGCGGCACTCGCCTACCCGGGCGGCCTCGGCATGGGGGACGTCAAGCTCGCGCTGCTGCTCGGCGCCGCGCTCGGCTGGACACTCCCGGTCGGCTTGATGGCCGGCATGGTCGCCGCGCTTGTTCCCGCCGCGTTTCTCTTCATGCGGCACCGTGGGCGGGCCCGCAAGATGCACATCCCGCTCGCACCGTTCCTCGCCGGCGGAGCGATCGTCGCGCTCTTCGCGGGACACGACATCCTGCACGCTTATCTGAACCTGGGTTGACCGCTCAGCTATGAGCAGCGTGCCGATCAGGATGGAGCCGCCGGTCGAGATCGATCCAACCCGCGGCACTCAGCCGGAGACGCCGGACAACGAGACCGAAAACGGGACTCCGGTTGTGCCACCGCCCGGCGGGTTCCGGCGCCGTGCCTCCGACATGCAGGAGTCAGGGGAGCCCAACGATCTCGACCGTGCGCGCCAACTCGCCGAGGCCCACGGTCTGCCCCTCGTCGACCTGGCGGTCACCGGGGTTTCGCCGGAGGCGACCAAGCTGATTCCTCTCGCAGTGCTCGAGCGGGTCAAAGCGATCCCGTACTCCGTCGACGAGACCTCGCTTCGCGTCGCACTCACCGATCCCGACAATGTCCACGGCATCGACGAGCTCCGCCTCACGGCACGGCTCCCGGTCGAGTTCGCGGTCGCACCTCTCGAGGACGTCATGCTCGAGGTGCGGCGGCTCAGCCGGGCCAACGTCGCATTCGCCGCCGTCATCGACGACGACTTCGCGGCCATCGAGGACACCACAGACGACCTCGAAGCCGACGACGGAATCTCCGAGGGGCCGATCGTTCGGCTCGTCAACTCGATCATCTTCCAGGCGGCCGAGGATGGGGCGAGCGACGTTCACTTCGAGCCCCAGGAAGACGCGCTCACCGTTCGCTTCCGGGTCGACGGAGTGCTGCTGATCGCCCAGCGGATCCCGCGGCAGTTCGCTGCCGGAGTCGTGACCCGCCTCAAGGTGCTCGCGAAGCTCGACATCGCCGAGCGGCGCAAGCCACAGGACGGCCGTCTCACGCTCGGGGCCGGCGCCGCAGGGCGCCTGCTCGACATCCGTGTCGCAACCCTGCCGACCGTCCACGGGGAGTCGATCGTGATGCGGCTCCTCGACAAGTCGCGCAAGGCTCCGACACTCGCAGAGCTCGGGCTGTCCGAGAACATGCATCACCAACTCGCAGAGATCGTGAAGCGGCCGACCGGCGCCCTGCTCGTCACAGGTCCGACCGGATCGGGCAAGTCGACGACGCTCTATGCGGCGCTCTCGGGCATCAACAAGCCCGAGATCAACGTGATCACCGTCGAAGACCCGGTCGAGTACCGCCTGGCCGGCATCAACCAGGTGCAGATCAACATGCGGGCCGGGCTCACCTTCGCGACCGTCCTCCGCTCGATCTTGCGTTCCGACCCGGACGTGATCATGGTCGGCGAGATCCGCGACGTCGAGACCGCGAAGATCTCGATCGAGTCGGCGCTGACGGGTCACTTCGTGCTGTCGACGCTGCACACGAACGACGCGCCCGCCGCACTGACGCGCCTGAACGAGATGGGCGTCGAGCCCTTCCTCACCGCGTCGGCCGTCTCGGCCGTGCTGGCACAGCGACTGATGCGGAAGCTCTGCACATTCTGTTCCGAGGAGTACGAGCCGACCGACGCGGAGCTTCTCGCGACGCACGTCCCTCACGACCAACTACACCGCTACCGCGGCCTGACGTTCAGGCGCAAGGTCGGCTGCACGCGCTGCGGAAACACCGGGTACCGGGGACGGATCGGGGTCTTTCAGCTGCTCGAGGTGACCGAGGCGATCGCCGCTGCTGCAGCCCGCGGAGCGACCAAGGAGGAGATCAACCGCATCGCGGCTTCCGAAGGAATGCTGTCCCTCTGGGACGACGGACTCGAGAAGATCGCGTCCGGCCTGACCTCGGTCGAAGAACTCGGCCGAGTCGTCTCGTGAGCCGCCCCGCGACGTGAGTCACTCGTTCCAGAGGGAAGTCACTCACTCCAGGGGATTGATGGCAGAAACATCCCCCAATCGGGGCTAAGCCGTCTCCCCCGGGGTGCCGATCGTGTGGGTGCACGCCCTCCACTCTCTCCCTCTCAGTCCCAAGGAGCAGACCTCATGGATCGTCTGAAGAATCGTTTGAACTCGGAAGAGGGCTTCACCCTCATCGAACTCCTGGTGGTCATCGTGATCATCGGCATCCTGCTCGCGATCGCGGTGCCGTCGTACCTCGGCTTCCGCGCCCGCGCCCAGGACACGGCCGCTGAGGCCAACGTCCGCGCCGCGGTGCCGTCGGCCGAGGCGTTCTTCGCAGATCACAACGACTACACCGGCATGGACGCCACTGTCCTGAAGACCAGCTACGACAGCGGCTTCTCGAACTCCGTGACCGTGTCGAACGCCGGCACGGGCGGCTACTGCTTGTCCGCAGCTGGACAGTCCGGCACGACCTGGTACTACTCGGGCCCGGGCGGCGGCACAGCCGGCGGCGTGACCAAGGTTCAGGCGGACGCAGACAACTGCTAAGTCCGGCATAGCACCACATCAGTCCACTCTCGAGGGGCGGCGGGCCGAATGGCCCGCCGCCCCTCGCTCGTTCCAGGGAACCGGGCGTTCTCTCAAGCCACTCCCGGCGGTCGCCGATAGCGATGGAATGGCGGTCGACTCGGCACTCTGCGGCCCCGCGTACGATCGCCGCAAGCCGGATCAGGATCGGAGCAAGGGCTTCGCTCGCGGGGATCGTCTGCGTCTCGTTCGCCGTCAGGGCGCTTACGGCAATCGCCCACCCGACTCCAACCTACTTCCCCGACGAGTACGTCTACGCGGCGGTCTCCCGCTCGCTGGGGGACACCGGGCGACCGCTCGTCCGCGGGGCGAGCGCCCATTTCCCGGCGCTCCTGGAGCCGCTGCTCGCCGCGCCGATCTGGGCCGCCGCGTCGACCGCGACCGCCTACCACCTGATCCAGGTCGAGAACGCCTTCCTCATGTCGCTCGCCGCGGTGCCCGTCTACCTGATCGCACGGCGCCTCGCGTTCGGCACTGGTTACTCGCTCGCCTGCGCCGCCTTCTGCGGTCGCGCTTCCGGATCTCGTCTACTCGGCATCCAACCTGGCCGACCCGGTCGCGTATCCGCTTGCGCTCACGGCGCTCTGGCGGCGCTGGTCGCCTTGCAGACACCGAGCCGGCGGAGCCAGCTCGCGTTCGTCGGCTTCGCGGCGCTCGCCACGCTCGCCCGAGCGCAGTACGTCGTGCTCACGCCGGCCTTTCTCGCGACCGCGGTCGTGCTCGATCGCCGCGCGACGCTGCGGATGCACAGGCTGCCGCTCGGGATCTTCGCAGCAGGAGCAGCCGGCAGCCGTCGCACTCGGCTCTGGGAAGGTGCTCGGCTACTACTCCTCGGTGGCCGACCTCCACCTCGGCGGCGGCCTCCTGAGGTGGGGCTGCGCTCGATCTCTTCCTCCTCACGCTTGCTGGTGGAGTCGTTCTCGTACCGGGCGCGATCGTCGGCATCGCCCACGCGCGTGGGCGGCGCGACGGCGCCTTCGCGCTCATGGCCGCGTTTTTCGCAGCGGGGCTCATGTTCGAAGCCGCGCTCTACGCCTCGAACGGCTCCGACCGCTTCCACGAGCGGTACCTGTTTGCGCTCCTGCCGCTCTTGCCACTGGGCTTCGGGCTCTATCTGCGGCAGGGCCGGCCGAGCCGGCTGGTCGTGACCGGTCTCGCGAGCGGAATCGTCGTGCTCACAGCCTGGGTGCCGCTCTCCGGGTACGCAACCGGGACCGGCTACGTCGATTCTCCGCTCCTCTGGTGCGTCGCGCAGCTCGAGTCGCTCGCTGGTGTGGGCCTCGGCTCATTGCTCGTCGCGGTGTGTGCGGGCATCGCCGCCGTGCTCGCCGCAACCGTCGCGTGGAGCCGCAGCTGGCGCCCCGCCTTCGTCGCCGCCCTCGGCCTGACGGCCCTCGCTTCCCTCGGCGCGAGCGCATTCGATCTCGCGCACTCGCAGGCAAGCCGCATGGAGCTCGTGGCGGCCGACCCGGCGTGGATCGATGCGCGGGAGCTCGGGGCCGTAACCGCTCTCCAGACGGCGCACGCGCCGAGAGCCGCCCTCGCCGAACAGCTCTACTGGAACCGCTCGCTCACCCGCGAGCTCGTACTGGGTAACAACGCCGAGCCCACCGACGCGTTCGCCGCGCCGACGGTGCAGGTCAGCCGAGAGGGGGTCATTCGGGCAGGCGGCGAAACCGTAAGCACTGCGATCCTCTTCCAGGGCTTCGCCGTCACACCGGTCTTCACCGGCGCTGCGCTCGTCGCCAGAGCCGGCTCGTTCTCGCTCTGGCGGCCGCTCGGAGCCGCCCGCCTTCGGCTGCTCGAGACGGGGCGGTTCTGGGACGGCTGGCTCGCCCAGAGCGGCGAGCTGGAGGTCTGGCCCGGAACGACCAGGCCGGGGACCGTGGCCTTCACGCTCTCGCTGCCACAGGCAGCCCCGTCGGCGGTCACGATCCGCTTCGGAGCTCGCCGCTACCGGCTGGCACCCGGTGATCGCGTGGCGGTTTCCTACCGCATCCCTGCCGGCGGGCGATGGCGGGTTCGGTTCAGAACGACCGTCGGAGGGCGCTTCCTGGGCGATCTTCGGCCCGTCAGCGTGCGCTCCACCACGCCCCAGTTCACACCCTCAGTTCCAGGGTCAAGCCCCGCGAGTGTGCTGCCGATAGTGAGCGTGCGATGACTCCGCTCTCGATCGACGACCTCGTTGCGCAGATGAAGGACCTCGGCGCGTCAGACCTTCATCTGACGCCATCGTCGAGACCGATGGTTCGGCGCCGGGGAGAGCTCGAGCCCCTGACCGACCGTGAAGTTCTCACGCCGGAGATGTCGCAACAGCTCATCTACCACATCCTTTCCACCGAGCAGCAGAAGGTTCTGGAGACGCGCCGCAACATCGACATGGCGTACTCCGTCCCGGGCGTCGGCCGCCTGCGCGTCAACATCTTTTTCCAGCGCTCGGCGCTCAGCGCCGCGCTCCGGATGATCCCGACAGACATCAAGTCGCTCGGCGAGCTCGGACTGCCCCAGCACCTTGAGGAGCTCGCGGCAAAGCCGCGTGGGCTCGTTCTCGTCACCGGGCCGACCGGCTCGGGTAAGTCGACGACGCTCGCCGCGCTGGTCGACCAGATCAACAACTCGCGCTACGAGCACATCCTGACGATCGAGGACCCGATCGAGTTCCTGCACGAGCACAGGACGTGCATCGTCAACCAGCGCGAGATCGGCTTCGACACACCGTCGTTTTCCGACGCCCTCCGGTCCGCGCTCCGCCAGGACCCCGATGTGATCCTCGTCGGCGAGATGCGCGACCTCGAGACGATCTCGACCGCGCTTACGGCCGCGGAGACCGGGCACCTCGTGTTCGCGACGCTGCACACCCAGAGCGCGCCCCAGACGATCGACCGGATCATCGACGTGTTCCCAGCCACGCAACAGGATCAGGTTCGGATCCAGCTCGCGGGAACGCTCCAGGGGATCGTGTCGCAGACCCTCGTTCCGACCGCCGACGGGCTGGGTCGCGTGGCTGCGCTCGAGATCCTTCTTCCCGACGACGCCGTTCGCAACCTGATCCGGCAGGGCAAGGTCGAGCAGATCTACTCGGTCATGCAGACCGGTACGGCCCGCGGCATGCAGACGATGGAGCAGTCTCTCGCCGACCTGATGCTCCGCGGCGTCATCTCGCGCGAGCATGCGCTCGCGCGGAGCTCCCGGCCAGAGCAACTCGACGCCTTGCTCGAACGCGGCGTGACGCTTTCCAACCCTTACTCCAACTCACACAACGGGCTCCAACTCGCGGAGGCGTGAACGAATGAACCTGAAGAGGGAGATCAAGCTCTCCGACTTGATTCCGAAGAGACCGGACTTCAAGCGCAACGGCAAGACGATGACAGCGCCAAAGCGAGAGACAATGCCGCCCGAGCTCGTCGGCTTGAAGATCGAAGCCGGAAGCCTTTCGGCCGCGCACGTCGTCAACAACGGCAGCAAGAAGCTCGTCCGCGTCGCGCAAGCACCGCTCGCCCAAGGCATCGTCAACGGAGGCGAGGTCCGCGATCCGGCGGCACTCGCAAGCGCTTTGAGTCAGTTCTTCAGGATGAACGAGCTCCCCCGCCGCGGCATCCGACTCGGGCTGGCGAACAGCCGCATCGGCGTTCGGATGATCGAGATCTCAGGGGTCGAGGACGCCCAACAGCTCGACAACGCCATCGGCTTCCGCGCGCACGAGATCCTCTCGGTGCCGCTCGATGAAGCCGTCGTCGACTACCACCTGCTCGAATCCACCGTCGACGACGACGGGCTGGCCACGCACCGGATTCTGCTCGTCGTCGCGTATCGCGACTCGATCGACCGCTACCTCGCCGCGACCCGTGCAGCCGAGCTCGAGCTCTCAGGGATCGACCTCGAAGCGTTTGCGCTACTCCGGGCCGCTGCATCGCCCGGAAGTGATGAGGACGAGCCGACAGCGTCCATCGCGGCCATCTCGATCGATCGCGACCTGACGACCCTCGCGATCTCGAACGGTGGCGTGTGCCATCTCACTCGGGTGCTCGAGTGGGGTGAGGCGAACATCGACACCGCGTTCGTACGGGCCTTGCGGGTGACCGCCGGGCAGGCAGAGGAGCTTCGCCGGAATCTCTCGTTCGCGACCGACAGGGACCATGAGGCCGCGGTCGGCTCGCCCCCACCGGCGCAGCTGCGCGACATCGTCGGCCGCGAGCTGCTGATCCTCGTGCGCGAGCTCCACTCGTCGTTCCGGTTCTACGGTTCTCAGCCCGACGCGCTCCCGGTGGGCGAGCTCCTGATCTCGGGATCGCTCGCCGACGTCCCTGGCTTCGCGAATACGCTCGCCGGCCAGCTCGGCTCGTCCGTCGGCACCGCCGACCCATTCGCGCGGGTCGAGTTCGCCGAGGACTTCAAGCGCCCGGAGAAGACCGGCGGACTGGCCGTCGCAGTCGGCCTCGGGATCGAGGACTGACATGAGAGCCGTCAACCTCCTTCCAGCAGACGCGCGCGAGGTCAAGCGCTCGGCAGTCGGGCAGGGCCTCCGTAGCCGCCCAGGGCTGGTGGCTTCCGTGGCCGCGACGATACTCGTCGTCGGCGGACTGATGGCAGCGGTCTGGACGTCGAACTCGAGCGTCGCCGACAAGCAGAAGCAGCTCGACGCCATCAAGGCCAAGATCGCCGCCACGCCGACACCGGCCGCGGTGATCAGGTCGGCGGAAATTGCGGCCGGACGCCGGGCCGCGGTCCAGTCGCGTCGCACTACCGCCACGAGTCTCGCCGAGAACCGGCTCGCCTGGGATCAGTTCCTGTCGACGTTCTCGAATGTCGTTCCCGAGAACGTCTGGCTCCAGAGCCTCCAGGCGTCCTCGCCCGGCGCAGCGGCAACGCTCGCAACCGCGGCGGCCGCGAGGGCTGCAGTGCAGGCGGCGAGCGGATCGGCCGGCGCCTCGACCACGACCCCGCCCGCCACTCCTGCGCGCACCACGACCGCCGGAGCGAACAGCTTCAAGATCACGGGCTTCACGTATTCCCAGCCGTCGGTCGCCCGCCTGATGCGGCGGATGGCGCTTGTTCCCTGGCTGACAGACGTGAATCTCGTGACGAGCGCCAAGGCGGCGATCGGGTCCGAGACCGTCTACCAGTTCACGCTCCAGGCGAGCGTCATCCCGGCGCCGGAGGTGCCAAAGTGACCGGCTCCACGATCGACCTCTCGCCGCGCAAGCTCGCGCTGGTGATGGTGGGGACGATCCTCGTCCTCTGCGCAGCGACCTGGTTCATGCTCGTGGGGCCGAAACGCCACAGCGCGACGAGCCTCCAGACGGATATCGAGCATGCGCAGGCGCAGCTCACGCGGGTGCACGCCAAGACCACCAAGGTCGTCGCGCATCAGACGGCGCTGAACGAGCTAAGGCTGGATCGGGCAATGCCGAACATCCTCGCGATGCCGCAAGTCGTCATTCAGCTGAGCCGCGTTGCGAACGAGGTCAACGTCTCGCTCGACTCGATCGAGCCGCAGGCGGCGATCCCGTACTCGGGGTACACGGAGGTGCCGATGACCGTGGTCGTCACGGGTGAGTTCTTCGCGGTCGAGAAGTTCCTGCGGGAGATCAGAACGCAGGTGCAGCCCACACCGACGTCGGTGCGCGCGATCGGCCGCCTGTTCGACGTCCAGAGCGTGACGCTCCAGCAGACCACGCCGGCGCCCAAAGTGACGGGAACGTTGACGATCGACGCGTTCTACTACACGGGTATCCCGCTCACGCCTCCGGTCACCCCCACCACAGCGGCAGGAGCTGCGGGAGCCTAAGGTGGCCGCTGGAGTCGGCAGAAGCGGCGCGAGCAGCAGAGAGAGCGCACAGCTGGCGGCGAAGGTTCGTCGCCAGAAGATCATCGTCGGCGCCGGTGGCGTTCTCCTGGTCGCCCTGCTCGCGATCCAGGGGCCGGGAACGCTCAAGAAGCTCTCCGGGGGATCGAGCGCCCAGCCTCCGCTACCTCCTGCGGCGATCGCCCACACGAAGCCGGCCGTCGCGGTTCGAGCTTCGCGGGTCGCCGCAACCCCTGCGCGTCTGCGTAGGTTCGCCGCCACGAACCTCTTCGTTCCGCAGGTCGCCGCCACGGCCGCCACGACCGGCAACCCGACTACCGGCATGTCGATCGCCTCGGGGCCGAAGGTCCGGACGAAGAACTTCGTCGTCAAGGATCCATTCGATCCGCAGATCGAGATGCCCACAGGCGCCGTCGCTGCCACCGCGGTCATGAGCACGGTCGCACAGGGAGAAGCCTCCGTTTCCAGCCCGTCGACAGACACCGGGACGTACACGGTCGTGATCGCCTCGGTCCCGGCTGCGCGAGGGCCAGAGGCCGGCGCCCGTGCAGTGCGCACAGCGCAAAACTCCGGGCTCAAGGATGTCTTCCTGACCCCGCCGGCGAACGGACGCAAGGGTCACTTCACGATCTCCACGGGGCCGTACTCCTCGTCCGCAGCGAACCGCGAGCTCATCCGCGCGCTCCGAAACGGGTATCCCAACGCGTACATCCGCAAGCTCTCGAGCACCCCGGGGGGAGGTTTCTAGCTCATGACCTCGTTCACGTATTCGGCGATCAACGCCCAGGGGTTCGAGCTCAAGGGCGAGTTGCACGCTCCCGACCTCGACGCCGCGAAGGAACAGCTTCGCCAGCGAGGCCTCCTCCCGAAGCGCCTCACCCAAGCGAAGAGCGGCTCCTCTTCGCAGGGTCGCGGCGTGTTCAAGAAGGTCGACCCGAAGGCGCTCCAGATCTTCTCCCGGCAATTCGCAACCCTGATCGAAGCCGGTGTCAGCGTCGTCAGCTCGCTCTCAATTCTCCACGAGCAGACCGCGGACAAGCGCCTGGCGCCGATCGTGGCCGAGGTGCAGGCGGACGTCGAGTCGGGGATGATCCTCTCGAAGGCGCTCGCCCAGCATCCCCACGTCTTCAGCCGGCTCTACGTCTCGATGATCGAGGCGGGTGAGGCCTCCGGAACCCTGGACAACGTCCTCGACCGGCTCGCGATCCAGATCGAGAAAGCAACGCAGATCAAGCGACGCGTCAAGAGCGCGATGGTCTACCCGATCGTCGTCCTTTGTTTCGCGGCTCTCGTCCTCTGCGGGATGCTGCTTTTCCTCGTTCCGGTGTTCGTGAAGATCTTCGCCCAGCTGGACGGCCAGCTACCGACGCTCACGCAGTACGTCGTGAACGCTTCCAATCTCCTTCGGAACGACTGGTTCATCATCTTCCCGTTGATCGGGGGCTCGATCTACGGGCTGCTCAAGTGGAAGAAGACGGAGCAGGGCCGCCAGATCTGGGACCGGTTCAAGCTCCGGATCCCGATGAAGATCGGCGACGTCGTCCTCAAGGTGACGATGGCGCGGTTCTCACGGACGCTCGCGACTCTGGTGGGCTCCGGCGTTGACATCGTCAAGGCGCTCGAGATCACCGGCAACACATCGGGAAACTGGGTCGTCGAAGAGGCCCTGAACGAGGTGCGCGTCAAGGTGAACGAGGGCGTGCCGATCGCTCAGCAGTTGGTCGAGAACCCGATCTTCCCACCCATGGTCAGCCAGATGATCAGGATCGGCGAGGAGACCGGCGAGCTCGAGAAGATGCTCGGAAAGATCGCAGACTTCTACGAGGACGAGGTCGACACGTCGATCGCCTCGCTCACGTCGATCATCGAGCCGCTGATGATGATCGGCGTCGGGATCATGGTCGGCATCGTCGTCATCTCGATGTATCTGCCGATGTTCAAGATGCTCTCGCTCGTCAAGTAACGACGACGACGACGACAAGAAGACGGTCGCCAGTCGACCGGCGATTGAGACGACGCGCGGAACCTGTTCGGCGACCTCGAACAGGAAGAGGTCGCGCAGGCACCCACAACGCCGCGATGCTCACGCGATTGCTCGCTGCCCAACGTCATCACTCGCGCGCCATCCCAAGGTGATCCGACCTCACGAAGGTCGAGGCTCTGTTAGCCGAAGGTACACGGCGCGCGAGGCTGCGCCGGGCGATCATGTGCACTGAATGGGACGGCCAGCGTTTCGCAGCGTCATCGCGGCCGTGGTCATGGCAACCGACGCGCGGGTGCCAGCGGCCGAGTGGGCTCGCTCATGAAGTGGCGCTTCCTCGCGTACGGCAGTGGCACGGGCCCGCAGGCGATCGCGTTGTCGCCAGCGCTGAGACTGCCAATCCGTCTTTCCTGGTATCCGCGAGCGCGCCGCCTGCTTATCGGCCTCATCGCGAGCCTGATAGTGGCAACGGGTCTCTTCATGGCGCTCACCATTTGGACGAACGGAGATTTCCGAGGGACCCTCTGGCTGCCGGGCCAGCTGATCCGTGAAGGCCTCAGCCCATATCCGGGCGAGCACGCCTCGCTGATGGGCGCGCCGAGCGTCTATCCGCCCCCGCTGATCCTCGCCGCTGGCGTGCCGCTCAGTACGTTGTCGTTTCCCCTCGCGTCCGCCGCATGGGACGTGCTGCTCGTCGCGTGCGCCGGCGGCGCGTTGCTGTTGATGGGCGTGAGGGATTGGCGTTGCTACGTCGTTGCTCTTCTGGGCGTCCCTTTCGCGGGGGCGATCCTGTACGGGAACCCCACACCGATCGTTGTGTTACTCGTCGCAGTCGCGTATCACTGGCGGCGCAGCATGGTCGTGTCGGCGTTGGCGCTCGCGGCCGCACTCACGGTGAAGCCGTTCGTGCTTCCGATGTTGCTCTGGCGCAGAACGAAAGGAGCGATCCTCACAGCCTCAGCCGCTGCGGCCTTTCTTTTGGTTGGCTGGTCGGCGATCGGGTTCGCCGGGCTCAGGGACTACCAACGCCTGCTCGACCGACTTACCGCGGCGCAAGGATCACACGGCGCATCCCTGTATGCCATCGCATCCCATGTCGGTGCCAGCGAGCGTCTGGCGACGATCATTGCGGCCTCAGCGGCAGCAGTTGTACTTCTCGTGGGCCGAATGCATTTCAATGCCGCAGTGCTGGCGTCGCTGCTCTTCGCGCCAATCACGTGGAGCGCATATTTCGCGCTGCTCTACCTCGTGATCGCGACGCAGTCGCCTCGGTTCTCGGCCCGGTGGCTAGTCGGCTTCTTCTATATCCCGCTGATCTTCAGTCCTGGTTCGGTGCGACCACTCTGGGCGCTCCTAATTGCCGTAGGCACAGCCGTCTACATCTGCTGCACGAAGCCGTCGCAGCCGATTTTGGCGGAAACAGCGCTCAGCCCCGCCCCCGCGGGGTCGCGGGTGAGTTTCTAAAGACATCAACAACCGCTGACGATTGCTGCGTCTCAGTTGTCGCTTCGGAGCTGGCCGCGAAGAGCGCCCCCGGGGTACTTCGCGTTGTGGACGTTGACGTAGTACGCGCTCGGATTCGTCTTGATCGCGACTGCGACCGTCGCCGGAGCCTCGACGCACCCCTTGGACCGATACGTCTTCCCGAAGGGGACAACCACTGGGCCCGCTGCACCCGCACGCCCCTTGTGGATGTGTGCGGCCGCGAGCGTCGTCACCTTGGACGCCTTGATCTCCCAACACACTGTCGTGCCGGTGATCTTCACCTCGGCGGTGCCCGTTCCATCAAGGTCACCTTTGGGCACCTCCACCTTGCCACTCAAGGTTGCGTGAAGCGAATTCCCACCCTTCTGGAGCGCAGCGCTCGCAACAGAGACAGAGATCAGAGCGATCGTGCCACCGACAACGACGGATCTAAGCGGCATGGCATTTCCTTCCGGTCGGAGAGTCATCCACTCGTACGGGTCGGGGTCTCATGCCGGATTGCCGGCGACCCTGCATTGCCACCGTGCCCGGGCATCGTTCCGGAATGCCGGTGCCCGCAGATACACCGCCGCTCGACAGAGCCGGAAACTGGGACCGACCACGCTACGCGAGGCCGCGAACCGTCCAGGCCCGCGCTGTGAGCACGAAAGGGGCGTCGGGGAGCACTGCGCGACAGTGGTCGCGCAGCTGCGCGCGGCGTTCCGAGGCGAGCCCTGCCACATATGAGCCTGCGGGGCCGACGCCGAGGGTGAACGGCTCCCACCACTCCTCGAAACTCGGGTGCTCGACGCTGACGGAGATCGCCGTTTCCTCGATTTCGCGCAGCCCTGCCGACTCGAACAACTCCGGCAGGTCGCCCTCACGGGAGCCCACAAGCCGAGATTCATCCTCAACCGCTGGATCGAGCGCACGTGCCGCATCCCACAACGGGCTGAGTGGACCCTGGCCGCCGGCATGATCCCAGACGCAAGCAGCGACGACACCATCCTCATGAGTTACCCGTCTCATCTCCGCCAGTCCTGCGGCCGGGTCCGACATGAAGTGGACAACGAGTTGCGCCAGAGCCGCATCGAAAGCGTCGTCCGGGAAAGGCAATTGCTCTGCGGACGCCTGCTGCACGCCGACCCCTGGATGGCGCGCGCGAGCTGCCGCCACGAACGGCTCGGAGGGATCGACGGCTGACACGGCAGCAGGTCCCACTCGCGTGACCAGCTCTGCTGTGAGCGCGCCGGGACCACAGCCCACGTCAAGCACTTGCTGACCCCCGGACACCTGGGCCAGGTCGGCGAATTGGGGTGAGAGCAGCACCGAATACCTGCCCATGAAGCGGTCATACGAATCCGCCGGCACCGCGAAGCTCATGAGCGCAATCTACGCCGACCCCACGGCGTCGCGAAGCATCGTGCTCGTGACCGCCACCCCGTCACGGTCCCGGTGGCGGAGCTCGATCTGCACGTGTCCACATTGGCCTTCAAGTTTTCGCTGCGTAGCCGCCGAGCAGATCGAGCACGCGAAGCGGCACCTGCGCGATTCCCCGCTGTTCGCCGGGACCGGCCAGGTCGCCGTCGATGATCCGCTGGACGCTCACCCAGAGGAGCTTCGTGCGCGCAATCTGCCAGGTCAGGCGTGGCCAGCGGTCGAGCGCCTTCTTCAGCTTCCAGGACGCGCGATGGAGCGGTCCGAGCGCATCATCCACGGCCGCCGAGTACGGGACGAGTGTCGAGGAGCGGCCGGCGAGTAGGTCGAGGATCGCGGCTGCGGCGAGCTTCGAGGAGACGAAGCATTCGTACATCCCGTCGCCCGAGACGGGGTCCAGAGGCCGGCGGCGTCGCCGACGAGCAGCGCTCGCTCGCCCGCGATACGCGTCCCGGGCCGGCGCATCGGCAACCGATGCCCGCGGAGGTTCTCGACTGCTTCGGGGTCGAGCCCGTGCGCCTCGCACATGCGGGCGAGATGCTGGCGGATCCGTGGTCCCTCGCTCTGCCAGCCGCCGACACCGACGTTGGCGTGATCGCCCTTCGGAAACACCCAGCCGTAACCCCCCGGGATGTCGGCGAACTCGACCACCGCGCGGCGTGCGTAACGCTCGCGCAAGAGCGTGCCGTACGGGACATCCCCCTCGTACGCGACCCCGTGGACGATCCCGCCCCCGAGCCCCACGGCTTTCGCTGTGACCCCGTTTGCGCCGTCGGCCCCGACCACCGCCCCGGCGTGAACACGTTCGCCGCCGTCGAGCACGACCTCGTTCTCCGGCCCGACCCGGACGGTAGTTCCCTCGAGTACCTCCGCTCCCCGCTCACGCGCCGTGTCGAGCAGGAACGCGTCGAGAATGCGGCGCTGGGTCATCCAGATCAACGGCTCGGCGGCGTGGCGGACAACGGCGTCGCCGTATCGGAACCGGAGCTCGAGGGCGTCGACCCGCTCCTCGACGACCGGCGAAGGGTCGACCGGGCACTGGCGGACGGCGCGGAGCGTGAGCCCGCCGCCGCACGGCTTGTCGCGAGGGAACCGTGCCTTGTCGACGACGAGCACGGATGCCCCGGCATCGGCGAGCCGCCACGCGAGAGTCGAGCCGGCAGGCCCCGCCCCCACGACCACGGCATCGAAATGTTTCACAGGGGTGAGGCTACAATGCCCCGCGCTCCAGGGGGTGTGCCCGAGCGGCCAAAGGGAACGGGCTGTAAACCCGTCGGCTCAGCCTACGGAGGTTCGAATCCTCCCGCCCCCATTCCGTCGATTTCCAGGGGTAACGGAAACAAGCAAACCGTCTGGTATGAACCGCGACCTCCGCAGCGCGGTTCCTGGGCGTCAGCGTCCAGCCCGCGGTGTCCTCTCGCGGACTGCGATATGGTCGTCGAGTGCAAATGGTCCCGTCCCTTCGAGTGGGCTGAGGGGGGCGTGAGCGAGCGGCTCGACCGTCGGCTTGTCGCGGTGGTGTTCACCGACATGGTCGGGTACACGGCGCTCATGCAGGCGGACGAGCTCCTCGGACTCGATAAGCGTGACCGATACATGAGGGCGCTCGAGAGTCACCATGACGCCTTCGGCGGGACGATCGTCAAGCGGCTCGGGGACGGCAGCATGAGCATGTTCCCGAGCTCGCTGGCGGCGGTGCTCGCCGCTGTCGCAATGCAGCGTGAGCTCGCAGCGCAGGAGGTTTCGGTTCGCATCGGTGTCCACGTAGGCGAAGTGATCGTCGAGCCAGGGGATCTCACCGGCGACGCGGTGAACATCGCGTCGCGAATCGAGTCATTCGCGGTGCCCGGCGGGGTGATGTTGTCCGACTCCGCCTACGATCAGATCAAGAACCGGAGCGACGTCGGCGTCGTCCGTCTGGGGCGGTTCAGGCTCAAGAACGTCGGGCGGCCGGTCGAGCTCTACGCGGTCTCGGCCGACGGCGTCGTGGTGCCGGACCCGGCAACGCTCGAGGGCAAGGGCGAGCGGTTTGCCAGCCTGCCCGGCAACCTGCCCCACCCGGCCGCGCCGCTGATCGGGCGCGAGCGCGAGGTAGCGTCGATCGTCGAGCTCGTGCGGGAGCATCGCGTGGTCACGATCACCGGCCCGGGCGGCGTCGGCAAGACCCGTCTCGTCGTCGAGCTCGGCCGGCGGCTCGCCCCGGAGTTCCTCGACGGCGTCGCCTTTGTGTCGCTGGCAGACGTCACCGAGGCCGAGGCGTTCGTCCCGACTCTCGCGGAATCGCTGGACGTGAAGGAGGCCGAGGGCCGGACGCTCGGGGAGGGGATCGTCACGCTCATCGGCGACCGGAAGGCGCTCCTGCTCCTGGACAACCTCGAACAGATCGTGGCGGCCGCGCCGGAGGTGGCCGGGCTCGTGGAGCGCTGCCCGGGACTCCGGATCGTGACCACGAGCAGGGCGCCGCTGAGAATCGCCGCCGAGCGGGAGGTCCCGCTCGCCCCGCTCGAGATCGAGCCGGCCGTCGCGTTGTTCGTCGAGCGTGCCGGGGCGGCCCGGCCATTCGAGCTGACGCCCGCAAACGCCGCGGCCGTCGAGGCCGTGTGCCTGCGGCTCGACGGGCTGCCGCTGGCCCTCGAGCTCGCCGCAGCGCGGCTGCGGCTGCTGTCACCCGAGGCGCTCCTCGAGCGGCTCGACCGGGCTCTCGACGTGCTCACGTCCGGTGCCCGCGACATTCCCGAGCGCCAGCAGACCCTGCGCGCCACGATCGACTGGAGCCACTCGCTCCTCGAGGAGCCGGAGCAGCGGCTCTTCCGCCGCCTGGCGGTCTTTGCCGGCGGGTTCACGCTCGCCGACGCCGAGGCCGTCTGCGCGGATCCCGGCGAGGCGGTTCTCGACGAGCTGGAGTCACTCGTCGACGGGGCGCTCGTGAAGGCGGAGGGCCGGGGCGACCGGCTCCGGATGCTGCAGACGATCGGCGAGTACGCGCGCGAGCGGCTCGAGGCGGCGGGAGAGGCGCGCGAGGTCGCGCTGCGGCACGCGCGCCGGTACGCGATGCGAGCTGTAGAGATCCGCGACGGCGTCGAAGGCGCCGATCAGGTCGGCGCGGTCGAGCGGGGAATCGCCGAGGAGGGAAACATTCAGGCCGCCCTCGACGCGCTTCTGGCGGCGGCGCGCGACGGCGACGAGACCGCCGCCGAGCAGGGCATGCAGACGTGCGGCGATCTGTGGATGTACTGGCACATCCGCGGCAAGAACCTGACCGCCCGGGACTACGCCGCGTCCTTTCTCGACACCGTCGCCGGCGCGTCTGCCACGGTCGGCCGTGCGGGCGCACTGCGCACGGCGGGGCTCGCCTCGTGGATGCTGGGCCGGCTCGAGCGTGCGGACGAAGAGTGGGCCGAGGCGTACGCCATCGCATCCGCGCTCGGAGCCGACCGCGAGCTCTGCCTCAGCTCGATGTGCCGGGCTCTCGGGTTACTCGGAGCCGACCACGAAGCTGCGCGCCGGTGGGCCAGAGAGAGCGTCGAGCGGAGCCGCGCCCTCGGCTTCCCCTGGTCAGAGGCATTTTCTTCGGCCTTCGAGGGGTTCGCGAGCGCGCTCGCAGGCGACCTCGACGCCGCGCGGTCGAGGTTCACCGAGGCACTCGCAGTTCAGCAGCCGCTCGGCGACGAGGAGGGGGCCGGCGTCTCCCTCAGCGGCCTCGCCCAGCTGGCCGCCCTCGGCGGTGACCTGTCCGGGTCGCTCGAGCTGTACCTGCAGTCGCTCGCCGCGTTCGAGGCGATCGGCGACCGGGCCGAGGAAGCGCGGATTCTCTCCGAGATGGCCTGGACGCACCTCCGTGACGAAGGCACCGGGCTTGCACGGCAGTACTTCTTCGAGTCGGTACAGGCCTACACCGACGTGGCGAGCGTCCGTGGGATCGGGCTCTCGCTGATCGGGCTCGCGGCCACCGAGGCAGTCGAGCACAGGCCGGAACGGGCCGTCCAGATCGCCGCGGCGGCCGAGGTCTACGCCGACCAGGAGGGCATCGTCAACGTCTATTCCGACGAGACGCCGGGGCGCGAGTTCGTCGACCAGGCACGAGCAGCGCTCTCGGCCGACGATGTCGCCCGCGCGACCGAGCTCGGCCGCAGACTCACGATCAAGGAAGCGCTCGACCTGGCCAGGATCCCTCAAACGGCTGCGTAGGCCCGCCGGCGGCCCGCCGCTAACCGGCCATCTCGTAAATGCCGTAGCGCACTCGCCGGAACCGCTGGTCACGTCCGATCGCGTGGGTGGACAGCGCCTCGTTCACAGATGAGAACGGCACCCGTTCTCCGTGCAACTCCTCGACGGCGGCGTGAACCTCACGCACTCGCATCGGACAGCTGGCGAGCTCGAGAACACTGGTGACCGCGTCAAGGAGGGTTCCCTGCCGCCGCCGCAACGGTCGCCCGACCACCGCTATTTCCGGTGTCCGGGCAAGCAGGCTTTGATGCAGTGCGGCCAACCTAGGCAGCCGCCCCTGGTTGTAAAGGTTCCAAAGTGCTCCGCTTAGTTCCATTTCACTTGCTAGATCGACTGGCTCTCGAGCCAGGCCAGCGTCGCGTCGGCAACATCGCGCCAACCGGAGTCCAGCGCGAGAGAATGGCCCCGGTCGGGGAACTCTTTCAAGTCAGTCACCGCAGGCGACTTGCGGTACAGCTTCAGCGTCGAGTGACTGATAAGCCAGAGGCCGTGGACGAAAACGACGGGTGGGCGCGAGCGCTCCATGTTCCCCTCCTACGCCAGCTGAGTACCGGTGAAGTCTCTCACCCGCGCGCGCCCCTCGGCAACTCGCGGCGCTCGTCACTGCAGCGCTGCTTCTCGGCGTCGCCGCAGAAGGGCGAGCTCGGCTGCATTCTCGGTCAGGCGAATCGCCGCTTCGTAGGCGACAACCGCCTCGGCGCGTCGCCCGAGGCGGCTGAGAAGGTCGGCTCGAGCGACGTGGTAGGGGTGGTAGCCGTCGAGGTCGAGGGCATCGACTGCCTCCAGCGCAACCGCCGCGCCTTCAACCTCGGCGAGCGCGACCGCGCGGTTGAGCGCAACGACCGGCGTCGGCGTGTAGGTGAGCAGCTGGTCGTAGAGCGCGAGGATCTGGCGCCAGTCCGTGTCCTCCGCCGTCGGTGCATCGGCGTGGACCGCGTTGACGGCCGCCTGGAGCTGATACGGGCCGGGCTGATTCCGCCGCAGGCAGGCGCTGACGAGTCCATGACCTTCGGCGATGAGAGCTCTGTCCCAGAGTCCGCGATCCTGATCGGGTAGCAGCACGATGCTGCCGTCCGGACCGGTGCGGGCGCTGCGGCGGGACTCGGCGAGCAGCAAGCAGGGCGAGAAGCCCCAGTACCTCGGGTTCGTCGGGCATGAGCTCGGCGAGCAGCCGTGCGAGGCGAATCGCCTCGAGGCTCAGGTCTTCCCGCGTGAGGTGATCGCCGCTGCTCGCGACGTGACCCTCGTTGTAGATCAGGTAGATCACCGCGAGCACGGGACGGAGGCGGTCCGCCAGCTCGGCGTCGTCCGGGACGCGGTATGGAATGTTGGCGGCACGGATCTTGTGCTTTGCCCGGACGAGACGCTGCGCCATCGTCGCCTCTGGCACCAGAAACGCACGCGCGATCTCGGGGGTCCGCAGACCTCCGAGCAGCCTCAGCGTCAACGCGACCTGCGCGCTGGGCGCCAGAGCAGGGTGGCAGCAGGTGAAGATCAGCCGCAGCCTGTCGTCGCTCACGGGACCGACCTCGGCCTCGTCGTCCGCGGGGCCCGAGTGGAGCAGCGCGGCCTCGACGTGGCGGTCGTGGCGCGACGACTCGCGCCGGAAGCGGTCGATCGCGCGGTTGCGGGCCGTGGTCACGATCCAGCCGCCCGGATTCGGCGGGACGCCGGTCGAGGGCCAGCGCCGCGTGGCGACGACGAATGCGTCCTGGACCGCCTCTTCGGCGATGTCGATGTCGCCGAAGAGGCGAACCAAGGTCGCGACGACACGGCCGTACTCCTCGCGGAAGACATGCTCGACCGCGGCGCGTTCCGCTCCGGGCACGAGTGCTAGCCCTCGGGCTCCTCTTGGAAGGGCCGCACCTCGACCGGCGCCTGGCAGGCGATCGTCGCCTTGGACGCCCACGCCAGGGCGGCGTCGAGATCTGGTGCCTGGATGACCCAGAACCCGCCGAGCTGCTCCTTCGTCTCGGCGAACGGGCCGTCCGTCGATCACGACCTCGCCGTCCGTGACCCGCACGACTGTCGCGGCGCTCGGCTGGTGGAGTC
Source organism: uncultured Actinomycetes bacterium (assembly GCA_963781315.1). Taxonomy (GTDB): domain Bacteria; phylum Actinomycetota; class Thermoleophilia; order Gaiellales; family Gaiellaceae; genus PALSA-600. Next base: position 305,357 of record CAWAFJ010000004.1, read on the forward strand.
CGCCTGCAAACACCCACACGCCCCGCGCCTTGAGCTCCGTCGTTCAGCGCGTCGACGTCGGCGTACATCTTCTCCATCGTCTCGGGCGCCGGCGGCTCGTCGCCCTCGACCATGTGCACCGCCAGCAGATACTGAGTCATGTCGCCCATCCTCCTTCTCGCGGGGATCGGCACCGTACCGCTCCCGTCATATCTACTACGAACGGCGCGACGCCAAATCGACACGGATTCCCTCGCCGCGCGAATCTCGAGGATCCGCCTCAGCCGGCGATCCGTGACCGGCCCCCGGCTACGCTGAGCTCGATGTCCACCACGACGACCCGGAAGCAGCCGGCTGACGGCGCGGATGCCCGCCTCGACGACCGCGGCTACGACGCGCTGATCGTCGTCTCGTTCGGTGGTCCCGAGGGAATGGACGACGTGATCCCGTTCCTCGAGAACGTGACGCGCGGGCGCAACATCCCGCGAGAACGCCTCGCCGAGGTCGGGCATCACTACGAGCTCTTCGGCGGCGTCAGCCCGATCAACCAGCAGAACCGCGACCTGATCGCCGCACTCGAGAGTGAGCTCGCCGCGCACGGTATCGACCTGCCCGTCTTCTTCGGCAACCGCAACTGGGCCCCGTACCTCGCCGACACGCTGCAGGAGATGCACGACGCCGGCCTGCGACGCTCGCTTGCATTCTTCACCTCGGCGTTCAGCTCCTACTCCGGCTGCCGTCAGTACCGGGAGAACCTCTACGACGCCCAGCTGGCCGTCGGAGCGGACGCGCCCGAGGTGCTGAAGCTCCGCACGTTCTACAACCACCCGGGCTTCGTGGAGGCAAACGCCGACCGCGTGCGTGACGCACTCGCCCAAGTGGCCGAAGAGCGGCGGTCGGGAGCGCCGGTCGTCTTCACGGCGCACAGCATTCCGACCTCGATGGCAGAGCAATGCCGCTACACCGATCAGCTCGCTGAGACGTCGCGGCTCGTGGCTGAAGCCGTCGGAGCGCCTTCGTACTCGATCGTCTACCAGAGCCGCAGCGGCTCGCCGCACACACCGTGGCTCGAGCCGGACGTGTGCGACCGCCTCCGCGAGCTTCGCGGTGGGGGCGTGACCGACGTGGTGGTGGCGCCAGTCGGCTTCGTCTCGGACCACATGGAAGTGCTCTACGACCTCGACGTCGAGGCCGTCGGGGTCGGGCGCGAGATCGGCCTCAACGTTGTGCGAGCCGGCACCGCCGGAACGCATCCCGCATTCGTCTCGATGATCCGGGAGCTGATCCAGGAGCGTCTCGACGACACCGTCGCGAAGCGCACCACGGGCCGCTTCGGCCCGAACCCGGATGTCTGCCCGAACAACTGCTGCCTCCCCGGAACCGGCAAGCCGTCCCCCTGGGAAGTGTTCTAGCCGGGGACCGTCATTCGCGTGGGCGCAGGGCCCACGCCGGTAGCCAGGAAGGGCGCCACCGCGCCTGGCATGCAAAGAGAGCCGCCAGAGTCGCGACGAGCAAGGCGTTGCGGGCGACCAGGAGCCAGATCTCACCGTCGTGGCGCGCGAGCAACCCCTCGTAGCGATCCGGGAAGAGGACGTTCGTCGCGAGCATCGCGGCCGTGAAGAGCGCGACGGGAAGCGCGGCGCGCGCGAGGACGATCGCCGGCGCCACCCAGAGCAGGAACTGGGGCGAGAGGACCTTGCCGAGGAACGCCCCCGCGGCCAGGGTGGTCGCGGCGGCTGCCATCAGATCCCAGCGTCCGCGCTCGGAGCGCGCGAACAGGACGGCTGCACCCGCGATCCCGGCGACCTGGGCAAGCGTGTGCGCCGACGCAGCCGCGCCGGCTCCGGGCCCGAACACGCTCCAACCCCCGCCGTCGAACGCCAGCCGAACCGGCCGGTGCAATGCGAGCAGGATCGACGATCCGACGGTGTCGAGGTGCAGGTGCCGGTTCGCCTGCTGCATGAGGCTGTTGTAGAGGCCCGCGTGCCCGAGGAGCGCAAAGGGTCCCATGAGCACGACCCCGACCGCGCAGAACGCGCCGACCGCGCGTACGCGAACGCTCCGGTCGACGGCGAGCAGCGCGAGCGGCAGCAGGATCAACGGGTACACCTTCACGACGGCGCCGAGCCCGAGAAGAGCAAACGCCGCAACTGGACGGTCGCTCACCAGCAAGAGGAGAACGCCGAGGCAGATCGCGGTCGGCCACATGTCGAAGCGCCGGAGAACGAACGCCCCGAGCATCAGCGGCGCGAGCCCCGAGAAGACGAGCGCCGCGTACCGCGTCTGGGCGCTCATCCCGAGCCGCGCGAGCAGGAGCGCGAGCAGCCCGAGGCAGAGGATCACGCCGGCCGCGGCCAACAGGCGGAACACGGCGAGGTAGTGCCTGTCAGATGTGAGCAACGAGGGGAGCGCAAAGATCGGAAGCGCACCGGGCGGGTATTCGGGCTTGAAGTCGCGGTAGGGAACCTGGCCGGCCGCGATCAGATCACCGTAGTGCCGGAAGACCGGGATGTCGCCGTCGGACGATCCCCCGCGCAGGAGAAGCGGACAGGTGAGAAGGAAGGTCGTGATCCCGGCGAGCCCGGGCGTGAGCCACCTCACATGCGCACCGCACGTCGGAGGAGCAAGACGGTCGCTAAGAGGAGGAGCGCGTTGCGGGTGGCAAGCAGCGCGACGGCCGCCGGATCCTGTTCGCGCAGGTGGGCGAATCGCCCGAGGAACAGCCCGCGGGACGCGACGCACGCCGCGGCGAAGCAGAGCAGCGCAGCGCCGTCGCAAAGCACCGCGAATGGGGCGAGCCAGAGGAGGTACTGCGGCGAGAGCACCTTTCCGGCCAGCGACGCGACGGCGACGGTCGCCGCCGCGGCGGCGACCAGGTCGGACGGACGCCTGCTCGACCGGCGATAGGCCAGAGCGATGACGAGGACGAGAACAATCTGAAGGGTTGACTGGAAGATCGCGACCGCGTTCGCCGTCGACCCGCGGACGCTCCAGGAGCCGGACTCGAAGTACACCTGCACCGGCCGGTCGACGATGGAGAGCACCGACGCGCCGACCGACTCGAACTCGAGGTGCCGGTCGACTTGATACGCCACTGAGTTGTAGACGCCGCCGTGCGAGAGGATGGCAAACGGCGCCCAGCCGGCGACCACTACTGCAGCGAACGTGGCGAGCGACCGCCGGGGGATACCGTGCGCGAGGAGCAACGGCAGCAGCAGGATCGGCCACGTCTTGACGAGCGTTCCGATCCCGAGGGCGAGCAACGCGAGGTTCGGATGACGGCGGAGAAGCACGAGCGTCGCAAGGACACATGCCGTCGGCCAGCCGTCGAAGCGCATCAGCGAAAACGGAGCCAGCACCACCGGCACGAGCGCGAGCACGCCGAGGAGCAGGGCGTTGCCGCGGCGGCCAGGATAGACGTCGTACAGCAGCACAGCGGTGAGCGACAGGACCAGAGCCCAGCCGACCGCATTTTCGACCCGGTACCACGTCACGAAGTGGCCGAGCGCAGGCAACGTGAAGAGCGGGATCGAGCCGGGCGGATACTCGACCGCGAAGTCTCGGTACGGCACCTGCCCTGAGAGAACGGCATCGCCGTAGGAGTGCAGTTCGGTGACATCGCCGTCCGGCGGCGTCCGCCAGAGGAAAAAGCACGATAGGCCGAAGAGGCCGATGGCGCCCGCGAGCACATCCCGTCTCACCTGCGGATCACGCCGGCGCTCCGTCCGATCACCGTGAGCAGCGCGCCGACCACCATTCAGATGCATGGTGGACCAATCACCGGTCGCGCGACGCCACAACGCGTCCTGTTGACCGTTGCGGACGCGGTTATATGATCGCCGGCATGACGCTGGCTACGCGGCGGCGCTTGACGGCACTCGGTGCCTTCGCGCTGCTTGCGCTGGTCGCGGAAATGCTCGGACGAAGCATCACGCTCCGCGTCGACCGCACGCTGTCGGTTGTCGAGCCACTCGCGACCCCGACGACGCGCTACTACCCCTTCCTGCTCGCCGGGGTAAAGGTGCTCGCAGCGCTCGCGGCGGCGGCTCTCGTCTGGCGGATCGTCCGCGCACATGCGACGGCGAGGGGCGCCGAGCGCCTCCTCGCGACGATCGGGCACCGGCGCCCCTGTTACCGGCCTCGCCTGCGGGTGCGACTCTCGGCCCGGCTCTGGCTAGCCTCCTTCGTCGGAACGTCGCTCTGGTACCTGGTCCAGAACGACGCCCTGCGCGTCTCGCATGGACGCTGGCCGCTGCTCGCGCCGTGGCTCCACACCTACGCCCTCGCCGTCTTCGCCGTCCTGGCGATCCTGGTCGCGATCGGGTGGGCGGCCGTGAGCGATTGGCTCGCGGATGTCGAGAGCTACGCCTCGACCTCCCTCGGCCGGGCACATCGGCTCCTTCCTTCGCTGACGGCGGCGCCCCGCCCGGCCCGCTCCGGAGGCAGCGCGCCGCGCCACCTCTTCGGCCTCTCCTTCGAGTCGCGCCCACCTCCGCTTCCCGCCTGACCCGCGGCGGAAGGCTCCGCGGGTTGTCGCGTCCACCCGACATGCGGAGGGAGAGATGGAGAGTCAAGTTGTCACGCACATGCCGGTTGCCCGGTCCCGCACGGGCTTCCGAGCGCGCGCCGTCGCAGCGCTCGGTCCGCTCGCGTCGCTCGGCGGCGTCCTCTGGGCCTTTGCCCAACCCGAACGAATAACGCTGCTGCACCCGAGGGGACAGGGATTCTGGTGGCTCGTGATCGAACCGCCGCTACTCGTCGTCGCGGTCGGCGCCTTCTTCGCGTACGCGATCGCCCGACCCCTGCTCGCCGACCTCGAGGAGAGCGGTGGAACCCAGAGCTGAGATGGTCCACTGGCTCTTCGGGGCCGGCGTCCTGCTCCTCGGGCTGATCATGCTTGCCGAGATACTCGTCGGCGACGAGGTTTGGCGACTGCGCCATTGGAGGATCTACCTCTGGCCCGGGATCGCGTTCGCGCTCGGCGTCCTCATGTGGCCGGTGATGGCCTTCTACACGAACTCGGCAATCCACATGGTCGCTCACGGCGCCTGGGCCCAGGCGCTGATGGTTATGGGCGCCGCCGAGCTCGGGCTCGCGAAGGGAAAGCTGCACAACCGCTGGTGGAAGCTCGCGGCGCCGGTCGGGATCGCCGTTTCGGGCATCGCCTTTCTCGTCCACGAGCAGAACCCTTGGTTCTTCGCCCGCGCTGCGTTCCTCCACCATGCGATGGGCTGGTCGCTGATAGTGGCCTCGCTCTTCGCGCTCGCGATCGTGTTTCGCCCCCGGTCGGTCGTGCTGCGAACGGGGTTTGCGATCGTCGTTCTCGGGCTCTCGGTGATGCTCTTCTCCGACCGGGACGTCGCTCCGATCTTCGGCCACATTTCGCAGCTGGCCGGGACGCCACACCGATGAGGAAAGCGGCGATCGTGCTGGGAGCCCTGGCGCTCGCATTGCCGGCGACGGGACTTGCGCACGCGACGCTGAACGGCGCATGGCCTGGGTTCCAGCAGGAGCTCGGGAGCGCGCCGAAGACGGTCAGGCTCCACTTCGACCAGTTCGTGACGCTGCCGTCAATCGAAGTGGTGGACGACTCCGGCAGGAACTTCGCGGGAATCGCGACGGCACGCGGACTGACGGCCTCCGCGCCGGTGAGGCATCTGCCGACGGGGGCGTACACCGTGCGCTGGCACGCCATGTCGGCCGACGGCCATGTCGTCTCGGGGATCTGGACGTTCGGCGTCGGTGTCAAGGCGCCCCCGCCGACGGAGGCCTTCGGCGCGGGCGGACCAACCCGTACCGAGCACGTTGTGCGCTGGCTCTACTTCATCGCATTCGCGCTCGTCATCGGCTCGCTCGCCTTCCGCCTGCTCTGCCTGCGCGGGCTCGCTCTGCCGCCGGCGGTCGAGCGGCGCCTCTACCTGCTTTCCGCGATCGGCGTGATCGGCGTGCTCGAGATCGGCATCGTCGGCTTCTGCCTGCGCTGCGCCGAGGTGCTTCAGCTCCCGTTCGGGAAGTTCATCTACGGCGACCTCTCACCCATCTCGGGCGGAACGCGGTTCGGCACGGCGTTCATCGCGATGACACTCGGATTCGCGGTCGTCGCAGCGTCGCTCTACCTCGCGTGGCTGCTGGAGCGGGCCGTCCTGCTGTGGGTGGCGTTCGCGGTCTCGGTGGGATTCGAGGGCGGACTCTCTCTGTCGGGTCACGACGCCGTCGACCCTGGCTCGTCATGGCTGAGCGAGCTTGCGGACTGGGTGCACCTGTCGGCCGCGTCGATCTGGGTCGGGGGACTCGTCTCGCTGGTCGTCGCCGTCTGGCGCGTCGCGCCGGAGCTACGCCGCGAGGCCTTCGCGCGCTTCTCGCGTCTCGCGACCGGCCTCGTCGCGCTCGTCCTCGTTGCGGGAACGTACCTCAGCATCGTCCGGCTGCCCCACCTCGCCGACCTGTGGACGCAGCGTTACGGCCAGGTCCTGCTGGTGAAGCTCGCGCTCGTCGCCGTGGTCATCTGCTTCGGAGCGGCCCACCACTTCCTCGTTCGCCCGAGACTCGCAGGGGCCGGCGACGGATTCCTCACGCGCGTGGGGCGCAGCCTTACCGGAGAGTGCGCCGTCGCCGTCTCGGTGCTGCTCCTCGCGGCGATCCTCACCGACTCGAAGCCGCCGCCCCGGCCGACAAGCGCCTCCGTCGCACAGCCGCCGCAGCGCTGAGCTCGATCGCCACCTCGTCCGCCCAGACACGAATCGCATTCCAGTCGCGCGCGTCACTCGCAGCCATGCGCGAGAATGGGAACCGGTGCTCGGCGGGCTCGAGGACGCCGCCGAAGATGGCGACCGATAGCGGCGTTACCGACGGAACCTTGGCGAGCGCCGAATCAAGCTGCTTGCGCGACCCTGCGACCTGGGCCTCGTCGAGCGAGAAGGGTCCCATCGCGAAGACGGCCACCGGCAGCGCCGCAAGCGCATCCCGGTTGTGGGAGAGGAACGTCCTCGCGTCCGGGTGCAGGCGGCCCATGTATATCGCCGCTCCGAGTACGACCGCCTCGTAGCCGTCGAGGTCGTCGACGTGGTCCACCGGCTTCGTCTCCACCGAAAGGCCACGCTCCGCAAGGGTCGAGGCCACCGCCTCGGCCACCTCCTGGGTGGAGCCCTTCTTCGTTGCGTAGGCGACCAGAACCGTCATCGCCGTCTCCTTTGGTCTCACCGCAAGCCAAGCACCCGGGTGGTTGCCGAGCATCCGTGCGACCCCGCATCCCGATCCGTGAAAACCGCGGATCGACCGCGAGCCGAGACGGGAGTACGGTACGTCCGGGCCGGGGATTACGTTTGCGGACCCCCATGACAGCGACCGACGTGATTCACGACAACACCATCACCGTTCTCGACCACGGTTTCGTGCGACTCGACGACGCAATGGCGGACGACCTCTCGGTCGCGAACGCCGCCCGCGTCTCATTCGCCCGGCGCAAGGACGAGTTGGACGAGGCCGACGAGGGTCTGATCCGCTTCCTGATGCGCGATCGGCACGGCACGCCGTTCGAGCACAACGCGTTCCGCTTCCACATCCGCTGCCCCATTTTCGTCGCACGCGAGTGGTTTCGGCACCGCATCGGCAGCTTCAACGAGTTCAGCCTCCGCTACGCGAAGGCAACCGACGACTTCTACGTCCCGGCCGTCGAGGACGTGCGCTCGCAGGTCGGGAAGCCCGGGGCCTACACGTTCGAGCCCGTCACGCCCGAGCTGGCCGAGCAGACGCGGGACGAGCTCCAAGCGGTGTACGAGCATGCCTTCGAGACGTACGAGCGGCTCGTCGAGGCCGGCGTCGCGCGCGAGCTCGCCCGCTCCGTGCTCCCCGTCGGGGCCTACACCCAGTTCTACTGGACACTCAACGCGCGGGCCTTGATGAACTTCGTCTCGCTGCGGAACTCGACGTTTGCGCAACTCGAAATCCGACGGTACGCCGAGGCCGTCGAGACGTTCCTCGCCGAGAAAATGCCGGTCACGCACGCCGCTTTCGTCGCGAATGACCGCGTTGCGCCGTAGCCGGCTCCGGCTCCCATTCGAAGTTCCCGTCCAGTTCATACGCATTCTTAACCTTCTCTGAAGGAACTACCCGTATTCTCTCTGGGACGGTCGGAATGCTTCGGGGGCATGGGCCGTTTAAAGGATTGTCGGGCCAAAAGCGGAAACCGCGGGTCAGGCACAACCGTAAAGGGAAGGATTGAATGAGTAACGACATTGCCACCGTGCACGTCCACGAGGCCGCGGAGGCGCTGCTGCCCTTCGCGAGGAGCACGGCCGCCTGCTTTCGGCCGACGTTGCCGACGCCGTCCAGGCCTACGAGCTCGACGAGCTCGAGGCAGAGGCGCTCGCCGCGCGAGCTCGACGGTGCTCGTCGACGACGAGGCCGATCTCGACCTCGACCTGCGTCGGCACGACGCATCGTTCACGACCGACTCGCTCCAGCATGTTCCTCAACGAGGCCGGGCGCTACCCGCTGCTGACGGCCGCCGAGGAGGTCGAGCTCGCGAAGCGGATCGAGCGCGGCGACATGGCCGCGAAGGAGCGGATGATCACCAGCAACCTCCGCCTGGTCGTCTCGATCGCCAAGCGCTACCAGACGCAGGGCATCACGCTCGGCGATCTCGTCCAGGAAGGTGTGCATCGGGCTGATCCGCGCGACGGAGAAGTTCGACTGGCGCAAGGGCTTCAAGTTCTCGACTTACGCGACCTGGTGGATCCGCCAGGCAGTGCAGCGCGGCGTCGCCAACAAGGCGCGCACGATCCGCATCCCGGTCCACGTCGTCGAGCGCGAGCAGAAGGTCTCCCGCGCCGAGCGCGAGCTGACTGCGACGCAGGGTCAGGCGCCGACGGACGAGGAGATCGCGAAGCACTCCAAGCTCCCGCTCGCGCAGGTGCACGAGGTGCGGGCCGCAGCCCGGGCCGTCGCCTCGACCGACGCTCCGATCGGAACCGATGGCGACTCGAGCCTCGGCGACCTGTTCGCCGGCACAGGGCCCGTCGACGGAGGACGAGGCCGACGCGACGCTGCGCGACGACGCCGTCCGCCGCGCGGTTGCCAAGCTGCCGGGCCGCGAGCGCGACGTCATCGCGCTGCGCTTCGGGCTCGTGGGCGACGGGCCGACCTCGCTCGAGCAGATCGGCAAGCAGCTCGGCCTGACCCGCGAGCGGGTGCGCCAGATCGAGGCGCAGGCGCTCCGCCGGCTCGCCGAAGACGAAGACCTCGCCGCCGCTGCCTAAGCGGCGCGCCGGGCACAGCGAGGCCGGGCTTCCCGTCCGGCCTCGCATCCGCTGCGCCCGAAAAGGGGCGCCAATTCTTTCGTCTTCTCTAGGCCATGGTCATGACGGTGCGACCGGGCCAGCGGTGAGTGCTGTCGATCGCCGTCACAACCCACGCGGTCGAGGCCTTCACCTCGTACGGCACCGAGAAGCGCAACTTCGTCGTGCCGTCCAGCACGCGGAAACCACCACACGGGTAACCAGGCTTGCCGTTGCGTAAAACGAAGACTTCGTAGTAGGCGTACTTGCCGGTCTGCTTGGGGAGCCCGCGCACCGCGAAATCGACCGGCCAGTTGCCGCCCGAGTCAGGTTCACCGACACGAATCGAGGCGACAGCGTTCGACCCGCTCATGGCGGCGACACGGACGACGTCGCCGCCGCCCCCGGTTTGGCCGCCAGCCACGTAACCGCCGCCGAAGGCAGCAGCCGCCAGCGCGGCTGCGAGGACGAGACCGCCCACGAGTCGCCTGCGGCGCGTCTGCGGAAAGCGAATGACCCTGGCCTCGGTGGCGCCCGCCGGGAGCGTCGCGAGCCCCGCCGGCAGCTCCGGCGGCGGCCCCGCCGCTGTGAGCAATTCGTGGACGCGCTGAAGCCGGTCCTGCTCTCCTTCGTCCAGTCCCGCGGTATCCACGATGTCGTCGAACCTGTCTGTCAACGGAATTCACCTTCCAAGAGTTCGGCGAGCCGCTGCAGACCGCTGCGGGTGCGTGTCTTGACCGTGCCGAGCGGAACTCCCAGTGACTCGGCGACCTCGCTCTGCGAGAGGCCGCGCCAGTAGGCGAGCTCGATCACCTCGACGCTCGCGCAGCGGCAATTCCTCGAGCGCGCGGTGAACCCGCCAACGCGTCCACGACTCCTCGGCGCGGGCGTCGGGACCGGAGTCGGCGGACGCCTCGTCGGGCACCTCGATCGGGGTTTCGCTCCGCGCGCGGCCGCGATCGACGATCGCGTTTCGCGCGACTGCGTAGAGCCACGGTGCTCCGGGCCCGCGCTCGGGCCGATAGCTCCTTGCCGCCCGCCAGATCGAGGCGAAAGTCTCCTGCACGGCGTCCTCGGCACGGCCCCGATCACCGAGCCGCCGCAGTGCAAGCCCGAACACGGGCCTCGCGTAGCGGGCATAGAGCTCCTCGAACGCGGCGGCGTCTCCTGTCCCGGCCAGCTGGATCAGCTCTCCGTCGGAGACCCGCGCCGAAACAGCGCCGACAACGGGTTGCCGCGCCACGAACTCACCCTCCGAGACCACGTGGGCAATCCTAGGCGTCGCAGCCACAACCGCCATTGCGGAGTACTACGGACTCCGGGCTCTGGCGGTTTGGTGCTCTCTTTGGTTGGGCACACCACGCGGAGGCGCCGCGTGATTGCGTGCCGGGAGCCGGATGAGCGTAGTCGGTCAGATCACTCGCCCCGCGCCTCTGCGTACCTGCGCCCGACCTCGTCCCAGTTGACGACGTCCCACCACGCGGCGAGGTAGTCCGGGCGACGGTTCTGGTACTTGAGGTAGTAGGCGTGCTCCCAGACGTCGATCCCGAGCAGCGGTGTCCTCCCCTCCATCAGCGGGGTGTCCTGGTTCGGCGTCGACGCAACCGAAAGCCCTGTCCCGTCCCAGAGAAGCCATGTCCAGCCGGAGCCGAACCGCTTCACGCCGGCGTCGTTCAGGGCCGCCTTGAGTTGGTCGGGGTCACCGAAGGTCGCCTCGATCGCCGACCCGAGGTCGCCGGACGGATCGCCCCCGCCGTGCGGGCTGCATGATCTGCCAAAACAGCGAGTGGTTCGCGTGGCCGCCTCCGTTGTTCCGGACGGCAGCGCGCTTGTCCTCGGGGAGCAGATCGAGGTTCGCGAGCACCTGTTCGAGCGGCTTGCCGTCCCACTCGGTCCCGTCGAGCGCCTTGTTCAGGTTGTCGACGTAGGCCTGGTGGTGCTTGCCGTGGTGAATGCGCATCGTCTGCTCGTCGATCGTCGGCTCGAGCGCGTCGTAGTCGTAAGGGAGCGGCGGAAGCTCGTACGGCATCTCTTCTCCTTGGGTCGCCTGGTGGACAGGGGATATGTCTGCGCCGCGGCGTGCGGCTTCTTAGGATGAAAGCCTACGGACTCAATGACCCTCTTCGTCGCGCTCGTCGTCCTCGGCTACATCGCCGGCTCCTGCCCGTGGGGCTACTGGCTCGTCCGCATCTTCCGGGGCGAGGACATCCGGGAGTCGGGAAGCGGCAACATCGGGGCAACGAACGTCTGGCGGACGTACGGGCCCTCGCTTGGCGTGCCCGTCGTCTTGCTGGACGTGCTCAAGGGCTTCGCGCCCGCCTTCGTCGGCGTCGTCGCGGTCTCGCACCTCTGCGGCATCCTTGCGGGCGCGGCTGCAATGCTCGGGCACTGGCGACCACTCTTCCTCCGCTTCGAGAAGGGGGGAAGATGGTGGCGACGGGCGCGGGGGTCTTCCTGGCCGTCGCGCCCTGGATCGCGCTCATCGCCGGGGCCGTCTGGCTCACGCTCTTCCTGATCACCCGCTACGTCTCGGTCGCGTCGATCGCAGCCGCGCTCACACTGCCGGTCGCCGCGGCGGCGCTCGGCTATCCGGCCTCCGTAATCGTCTTCGCAGCGCTCGTGGCGATCGGGGTCGTCGCGCTACACCGCGGGAACCTCCGCAGGCTTCGCGCCGGCACCGAGAACCGCGTCCGGCTTCGACGAGCGGCTCAGGTCTAGCAACCCGAGGCCGCTAGCGGGGCCACCAAACGTAGACGTTGGTGGGCTTGCGAACGAAGCCGAGCTTCTTGTACAGGCGGTTCGCAGCCTGGCGGTACGGCAGCGAGGTCAGCTCGAGCATCAGTACCCCGGCGGCGGCCGCGCGCTTCATCCCCTCGCGCGTCAGCGCCTCGCCGATCCCCTGGCCACGTGCCGACTCGTCCACGATCACATCCTCGATGCGACCCTTGAGCCCGGATGAGACGCGGTAGAGGACGAGCGTCAGCATCCCGATGATCCGTCCCTCGTCGTCGCGGGCGACGAGCATCGTCTGCGTGGACACCGTCTCCCGGAGCTTCTCGAGGGTGGGCGGCGTCCTCGCCTCGGTCAGCTGCGGCAGGAGCCGCGCCACGACCTCGACGAGCTGTTCGTCGGCTTGATCGAGTTGCTCGATCCTCACCGCAGCAGCCTCGAGAGGCGGCGGTCCTTGAGCAGGCGGCCTTGCGTCTGGCATTCCGGGCAGTAGTAGATCGTGTGCTCCTCGAAGTCGACCCGGGCAAGCGGCGTCGCGCAGCGGGGGCACGGCTCCCCCAGCCGGTTGTGGACACGGTAGGTGTGCTCGTTGTCGGCTCCCTGGAGGCGCAGCTCGAGCCCGCGCGCGAGCTCGTCGTGGATCGCCGTGGCGAGCCGATCGATCTCCTCGGCGGAGAGCTGCGTCGAGAGGGCGTAGGGCGAAAGGCGCGCAGCGTTCAGGATCTCGTTCGCCCAGGCACGGCCGATGCCGGCGATCGCGCGCTGGTCGCGCAGAAGCGAATGAAGGCGACGCGAGTCGGAGGCGAGAATCCCCGCGAGCGCCGTAGCGTCGATCTCGTCGGCCTCGGGGCCGAGGTGGGCGAGTTCCTGCTCGAGCGCGGAAGAACGCATTAGCCAGACACCGGCACGCTTCTTCTTGCCTGCCTCGGTCAGCACAAGCTCGCCGCCGTCGGCGAAGCGGAGACGGAACGCAGGCGTCTTCGGTCCCTTCTCGCCGGCCCCGACGTAGCGCAGCCGGCCCGCGCTCATCAGGTGCACCATCAACACGAGCTCGCCGTCGCCGACCGGGAAGAGCAGCCGCTTCGCGCGCCGGCGTGCACCCGCCAGCCGCTCGCCCTCGAGCACCGTGAGAGGTGGGTCGAACGTCTTCAGCGTCGCGATATGGGCAGGCCCCGCCTGCTCGATCGGAAAGCGCTTGACGTTGTCGTCGAGCTGGCGGCGCCAGGCCTCGACCTCCGGTAGCTCTGGCATTACCCTCCTGCCGTGGATCCGATCAGGGTAACGGTGCGGCGCGGCGGCGTCGTCGAGTCGGTCCACCGCGTGCACGTCGCCTGGAGCGACGGTCTCGAGCGCGGAGTGGATCTCGTCTGCTTCCTACGCTCCTCGGCGAAGCCGATCCAAGCGGTGCCCCTCGTCGAGGCCTACGACGACCTCGGCGACGACGAGATCGCCATCGCGTGCGCATCCCACCGCGCGACCCCGGCGCAGCTCGCCGCCGTCCGCAGGCTGCTCGTCCGTGCGGGCGCGACGGTCGACGATCTCGAAAACGGCCCGCAGGAAGGCCGACCCGAAGGCAGGCTCGGGCACAACTGCTCCGGCAAGCACGCCGGGATGCTGGCGGCCTGCCGGGCGAACGGCTGGCCTTTCGAGGGCTACCGGCTGCCGGATCACCCGTTGCAGCAGCGGATCCACGATCTCGTGGGCGGCGGCGAGACCGCTATCGACGGCTGCGGCCTTCCGACGTACGCGATGACGCTCACCGACGCCGCGCGGTTGCTCGACCGTGTGCCGGCGAGGATCTCTCAAGCGATGCGGGCGCTGCCGGACATGATCGGCGGGCCCGGCAGCGCCGACTCCGAGTTGATGCGCCTGCGACCCGGCTGGCTCGCGAAGAGCGGCGCCGAAGGGCTCCTCTGCGCCGTATCGCCCGCCGGGCGCGGGCTTGCACTGAAGGTCGAGGACGGCGCGGGCCGTGCAGTCAGCCCGGCGCTCGGCTTGCTGCTCGGGATCGAGGAGCTTGCCTCGATCGAGCTACAAGACAGCCTCGGGGAAAAAACCGGGGCCGTTTCAGCAGTTTCCTGACGCTACTCTCCCTGGGCGGCCGTGATCGAAACTCGACCCTTGGCACTCTCTAAACGACTGCTCATCGCGGTCCTCTTCGCCATCTCGATCGGATGGGCCGGCGCGGGGACGGCAGCGGCCGAGCCTGGAATCGGCGACGTCGTGCCGCCGCAGGTCGACGCCGCCGCGTCCCCGGGAGGCCTCGCGCCGGTCGGATTCCTCGACCCTCCCACGAACATGACCTACCACGGCGGGCCCGTGATGCACTCGAACACGACATACGCCATCTACTGGGTGCCGGCCGGCTCGGCGGTGAGCGCGAACTACACGAGCCTGATCAGCGGCTTCCTCCAGAACGTCGCCACCGGCAGCGGCGCAGCGACGAACGTTTACTCGACGACAGCCCAGTACACCGACGCAACTGGATCGGCCGCATACAGCTCGACCTTCGGGGGCGCCGTCGTGGACACCACGCCGTTCCCCTCCGGGTGCTCGAACTACACCTACCCGGTCTCTGGCGCGCCGCCCACCTCGGCGACGACGAGCCACTGCCTGACCGACTTCCAGATACAGAACGAGATCAGCAGCGTGATCACAGCACAGGGGTGGCCGCGGGGGACCGGAAACATCTACTTCATGCTCACGCCGCAGAACGTCGGCACCTGCTACGGGCCATCCTGTTCGTACACGGACTTCTGCGCGTACCACGGCAACTTCGGCAGCGGCGCAAACACTGTCCTCTACGCGACCATCCCTTACGCCTCGTCATCGCCGGTCAACTGCGGAACCGCCCAGTTTCCGAACGGTGACGATGCCGACTCGACCATCAACCTCGTCAGTCACGAGCACGCCGAGGTGATCACAGACCCGGTGCTGGACGCTTGGTACTACGGGGACGTCAACGGGGAGAACGGCGACCTCTGCGCCTGGAGCTTCGGTCCGTCGCTCGGGTCGACGGCATTCGGCCAGTACAACCAGGCAATCGGGACCGGCACGTACTACGTGCAGCAGGAATGGAGCAACGCCGACAGTGCGTGCGTCCCGAACATGATGCCCCCGACCAACACTGCCGCTCCCATCATCTCCGGAACGGCACGGACCGGCTTGACGCTGACCGCCTCAAGCGGGACGTGGACGACGAGCTCGACGCCCACGTATTCGTACAAATGGCGGCGGTGCGATGCGGGCGGGACCAACTGCGCCGACATCGGAAGCGCAACGTCCTCGACCTACGTGCCGGTGGCCGCCGACGTCGGCGGAACGCTCCGCGTCGGCGTCTCCGCAACGACTGGGGGCGGCACGACCGGACCTATCGCCTCGGCGCAGACGGTGATCGTCACGACGGCTGCACCGTCCAACACGGTCCCGCCGTCGATCGCCGGAACAGCGCAGGTCGGACAGACGCTCACCGCCTCCGCCGGAACCTGGACAAGCGCCGTAACGCCGACCTACGCCTTCCAGTGGCGCCAGTGCAACGCCGCCGGCAGCAGTTGTGCCGACATCGCCGGCGCCACCGCTTCGACTTACACCCCGGCTGCGGGCGACACGGGCTCGACGATCAGAGTCAACGTCTCAGCGTCCAACGCCGGGGGCACCACAGGCCCCATCGCCTCGGCCCAGACCGCGGTCGTCGCACAAATGACCGCGCCATCCAACACAGCCCCGCCGTCAATCTCGGGAACAGCCCAGATCGGGGGAACGCTCACGGTCTCGGAAGGCAGTTGGACGGGCGCGGGCTCGATTACCTACGCCTACCAGTGGCGACGCTGCGATGCGAGCGGAGCGTCCTGTGCAGTAATCGCGGGAGAAACGGGAACGAGCTACACGGTGGTCTCGGGTGACGTCGGCTCGACGATCGGGGCAGCCGTCACCGCGACGAGCGCTAGCGGTTCCACGTCAGCCGCCGCAGCAGTCACGTCGGTCGTCGCGCCGGCACCTGTAACGAGTGGTGGTGGTGGCGGCGGCGGCGGCGGCGGGAGTAGCGGCGGCGGCGGCGCGAGCGCGCCCGCCAATCCAGCCCCTATAACCCCGGCGCCCGCGACAGCACCGCCGCCGGCCACTCAGGCGCCGTTCACTCCGATGAGGACGCTCACGAACAAGGACGTCGTCGTGCCAAAGGCGGTCGTGCTCGCGACAACGCTCACCCACGGCAAGACCGGGAAGCTTCGGGTGAAGCTGGCCACCGGCTCGGGCAAGACTCTCGTGACCGCGACGATCAAGCGCAAGGCGAGTCTCATCGCAAAGTTGAGGTCGAGGTTCTCCGACATGAAGACGGGCAAGACGTACACACTCCCGTGGAAGCCGCCTGCGACCCTGCGCGGGGCGATCACCGTCTGCATGGTCGCGACGAACTCGGCCGGCAAGAGCGGCAAGGCGGCCTGCGCGGCCACGACTGTGCACTAGAACGAACCGTCCGCGCGCTCGGACGCCTGCTCGAACGCGATCCAGACGTCGGCGCCTCCGCCATCCGCGGTCCCGACACCTGCGCTGCCGCCGTGCGCGGATGCGATCAGCGCGACGATCGCGAGACCGAGTCCCGTGCCTCCCGCGCTTCGGGCGTCGTCGGCTCGGCTGAACCGGTCGAACGCGCGCTCCGCGAAGCCCTCCGGGAACCCCGGTCCTTCGTCGGTCACGTGCAGCTCGACGAGTGTCCCGCGGCGCACGACCGCGAGCCGAACCGCACCCTCACCGTGGGCGAGAGCGTTGTCGACGAGGTTCCCGATCGCCTGCTCGACCCGCACAGAGTCGGCGTCGATCATCCCTTCGTCGTCACCTACAACCGCGACGGATCGTCCGAGCTGCGCGGCACGAGCAGAGAACCGCCCCGCCACAATTGCGAGCAGCTCTCGCGCCGATACACGCTCCGGCCGAACCGGGAGCGAACCCTGGTCGGCCCGCGCGAACAACAAGAGATCCTCCGCGAGCCGCGAGAGCCGCTCGGTTTCCTCCGCGGCCGACCTTAGGGCCTCCTCCAGCTCCTCGTGGGAGCGTGGCCTGCGTAGTGCGATCTCGAGCTCGGTGCGCAGAAGCGCGAGCGGCGTCCTCAGCTCGTGGCTCGCGTCGGCCACGAATCGGCGCTCGTGCTCGAACGACGCTTCGAGGCGGGCCAGCATGTCGTTCAACGTCTCCGCAAGACGCGCGAGCTCGTCTCGGGCTGCGGGCACCGGAAGTCGGCGGCCCGGCACCGAAGCGGTGATCTCCGCGGCCTGTCGGCGCATCGCCTCGACCGACCTGAGCGACGCTGCCGCCAGGAGATACCCGGCGAGAATCGCGAGCACGAGAGCCGCCGGAGCTGCGATCACGAACTCCGTTCGGAGCTGGTGCAGCGTCTCCTCGCGCTCATTCAACGGACGGGCGAGGACAAGGGCGACACGCGAGCCGTCCAGGGTGGCCGGCACCGCGAGGATCCGCCAGTCTCCGGCGAGACCGATCATGTCGTCCTTCGTCTCGCTGACCGCGTGGCCGGCGAGCACGCGGTCGCGGGCGTTCGCGTCGAGCAGCGGGAGCAGCCCCGCCTGCGACGTGCTGACGAGCATGCCTGCCGGATCGATCACCTGGGTGACCGACGCCCGGCTCGGGGCATCCTCGTCGAGGAGCTCCTTCCCTTCGTCGAGGCGTGGGACTGCCTCGTCTGCCTGCAAGCGCAGGGTCTGGTCGACGTTCGTGATGAGGGCCTGGCCTACGCGGACATAGACGAAGACTCCGGTCCCGGCCAGGACGAGCGCCATCGCGACCGCAAACGGGAGCGTCAGCCTGATGCGGATCGGAAGCGAGCGCATCAGCCAGCGCCCGGGCGAAGGCGGTAGCCGACGCCGCGAACCGTCTCGATCGACTGGCGGTCGAACGGGCGGTCGATCTTCTCGCGAAGGTAACGGACGTACACGTCGACGACGTTCGACCGGCTCTCAAAAGCAATGTCCCATGCACCGTCCAGGAGCTGGACGCGCGAGAGCGTCTCCCCGACGCGCCGCATGAACAGCTCGAGCAGCGCGAACTCCTTCGCCGACAGGTCGATCTCCGTCTCGCCACGCCAAGCGCGATGCGCGGCAGGGTCGAGCCGCAGGTCGTCCACCTCGAGCATCGTCGGCCGCTCCGCGGGCACACGCCGCACCAGCGCGCGGAGGCGGGCGAGCAGCTCCGCAAACGAGAACGGCTTGGTGAGGTAGTCGTCGGCGCCGGTGTCGAGCCCGGTCACGCGATCTTCGACGGCGTCGCGCGCCGTCAGGAGCAGCACGGGAGTCCAGATTCCCCGCGCCCGAAGCTCGCGGCAGGTCGCGAAGCCGTCGAGGCCGGGGAGCATCACGTCGAGCACGATCGCGTCGTACGCGGTCGCCCCCGCCATCCAGAGCGCGTCCTCCCCGCGATCCGCCACGTCCGCGGCGTGCCCCTCCTCGACGAATCCTCGCTTGAGGAGCTGCGCCATCTTCGGCTCGTCCTCCACCACCAGCACGCGCATCGCCGGGATTGTCGCGGTTGCGCGATGAGCGGAGCGTGAAGTCTCATGGCCCTTTCATCAGGCGTTGCTTCACTGCGGCCATGCAACAGGTCGGGCAGCTGCGCATGGGACGCGTGTCGCGGGTCGCGCACCGCTTCACCGGCGGCGTCGAGGGGAACTCCCGGCTCACGGCCGCGGCCGCGGCCGTTCTGATCGTGCTACTCGCGATCGAGGGAGCGACGATTCCGTTCCTGCGTCCCCTGCTTTCGGTTCACGTCTTCGTCGGGATGCTGCTGCTCGGGCCCGTCGCGCTCAAGCTGGCAACGACCGGCTACCGGTTCCTCCGCTTCTACACACATCGGCGCGAATACGTCGAGAAGGGGCCACCGCCCCCAATCATGCGGCTGCTCGTCGCTCCCGTGCTCGTCGCGTCGACGCTGACTCTGTTCGGCACCGGCGTGGCGCTCGTCGCCTTCGGCCCTCCGGGCGGCGCCATGATCGGCCTCCACAAGGCGAGCTTCTTCGTCTGGTTCGGCGCCATGTCCATCCACGTGCTTGCACACGCGCGCCGCGCCGCCCGCGACGCCATCGCCGACTGGACACGGCCCAGGCTCGGCGGCGCGTCCCTGCGGGCAGGTCTTCTCGTCGGCGCGCTCGCACTCGGGGCGGTCGTCGCGGTCCTCACCTTGCCGCTGGTCGGGCCGTGGGCGCACTGGGCCGCGATCAGCATGGATCGCTAGCGGGACCGCGCTCTACGATGGGCGTATCGAACGCCCTCTCACGCTCGCACGGCACCTGAACACGCGCCTGCGGGCTCTCCGCGCGAACGGGACGACACTCTTGCAGACGGGCGTCGCGGCGGGGATCGCGTGGTACATCGCTCACAACCTGCTTGACCATCAAAGCGCGTTCTTCGCCCCGGTCGCGGCGGTGATCGTGCTCGGCCTCGCCCCGGGCAACCGCACGCGGCGAGCAGTCGAGATCGTGGTCGGAGTCGGCGTCGGGATCGCCGTCGCCGACCTCCTCGTCACGGCCATCGGCCGGGGCCCGCTCCAGGTCGGCCTCGTCGTCCTGCTCGCGACGACCGGTGCGATCCTGCTCGGCGGCGGCGCGCTGGGCGTGTCACAAGCGGCAACGTCGGCCGTCATCGTGGCGACGGTGAGCGCGGCCTCTGGCGGCGTCGTTCAGACACGCTTCGCGGACGCGCTGATCGGCGGCGCGGTCGGCCTGGCCGTGCTCGCGATCGCCCCGCGGAACCCCGCGCGGGCAGTGAGCCGTGCGGCCGAGCCGCTGTTCACGGAACTCGCCGGAACACTCGACGATGTGGCGGCTGCGCTCGCGGCCCGGGACGTGGACGCCACGATGCGCGCTCTCGAACGCGCACGTCGGCTCGACGAGCTCGTGGTTCAGTTCCAGAACACGCTCGAGCTCGCGGGCGAGACCGTGCGGATCGCGCCCTCGCAGTGGCACGAGCGCGGACGGGTCGAGCGCGCCGCGAACGCGGCGCCGCACCTCGGCTTCGCGGTCCGCAACGTCCGCGTCCTCGCGCGGTCCGCGCTGCGAGCCGTCGAGCTCGAGCCTTCGATTCCGGCAGGCCTCGTCGCGTCGGTGCGCGACCTCGCCGACGGCGTCCGGCTTCTGAAGGCGGCTCTCGAGCTCGGCAGCGGCGGCGAGGCGGTGGCCGAGGCGGCCGAGCGTGCAGCGGCGGAAGCGACTCGCTCCGTCGAGGACGGAATGGGGTTCGCAATCGGCGTCCTCGTCGGCCAGGTCAGATCGACCGCGACCGACCTCCTTCGGGCGCTCGGGCTCGGGCGCGACGAGGCCGTCGGCCAGCTCCGGGCGGCAGCTTCAGAGCCCCCGACCTGACCCTGACGGTTCTCTCATCGCGACCTCATTCAGACTCGCTACCCTGATTTTCGGGTCATGGGGCGCGCAACGAAACGCATATCTGCGGCAGCAGCCGCGTTGTTCTGCGCGGCTCTCTTCGGCGCCGCCGTAGCCAGTGCAGCCGACACCGCGGTCGCAGTGACGCTGGCCGGCACGAAGGTGACGCTCTCCCAGAAGACGGTCACGCTCGGAGCGGTTCGCTTCACCGTCGTGAACAAGGGTAAGACGCCCCGGAAGTTCAGCATCGCCGGCAAGACCACGGCAGCGATTGCGCCCGGGAAGACCGCGACGCTCCGAGTCATGTTCACCGACAAGGGGAGCCACTCCTACGTCTCGACCGGGCGCGGCGCAAAGGCCAAAGGCGCTCTTGTCGTCATCTCGCCCTTCCCGCAGGGAACTGCGACTCCGAGTGGATCGAGCTCCTCGTCGTCGAGCATGGCCGGCTTGAACGTTTGCGCGCATCCGGTGGCGACCACCGTGACGGTGCACATGACAGACGGGCATTTCGAGTTTTCGACGACGACGATCCCATGTGGGTCGGTCACCTTCGTGATGACGAACGCCGGGCGCCTCGAGCACATCCTGTCGCTCGGCGGCGGAGCCAAGCCGGGATTGCAGCCGGGCCAGAGCGCGTCGATGACCGTGAACCTGATCCCGGGCGACCAGTACTGGGAGTGCGGCACGTTCGGACACGACGACATCGGCGAAGAGGGCGTCCTCGTCATCGTCTGACCGAGGGTTTGTCGGCCGGCCCGTGCCAGTGCGACCGCGCACCGATCGCCGTCAGTGCGCGTGCACGTGCGCTGACCCGAGGCTCCGCTCCGGAACGCGCAGGACGAGCAGCGCCGCGAGTGCGGTGGTCAGCGGGACGGCAGCGATCAGCCCGATCGAGCCGACGAGCATCGCTACGATCGGCTCCGCGACCGACTCACCGTTGACAGCCGAGCCGAACGACGTGCCACCGACGCTGAAGACGATCAGGATCGGAAGAGACGCACCCGCGTAGGCCAGCACGAGTGTGTTTATCGTGGCCGCGATGTGGTCGTGGCCGACACTCATCGCGTGCGCCACGAGACTCGTAAAGCCGAGTTCCGGGTTCGCCCGGCGCAACGCGATCACGAGCGACGCCTGCGTCACGGTGGTGTCGCCCAGCACCCCCAGCGAGCCGATCACCATTCCGGCGAGCAGCAGGCCGCGGACCGAGAGGCCGGTCGTCGATTGAAGGTACGTGGCCTCGTCAGAGGTGAGACCACTCAGGTGGGCGAGCTGCGTGAAGAGGTCGGCGAGGCCGAGTGTCAGCAGCAGCGCGGTCGCTGTTCCGAGGCAGGCGGCGAGCGATTTCGCGCCGCCGCCATGGACAAGCGGAATCGTGAGCAGCATCACCCAGGCCCGCCGAATGCCGCAACCTGGAGCGGCGGTCGGCCATCCGCGATCGCGGGAACGACGAAGAAGACGATCGTCGCCAGGCTCGCGGCGAGGCCGACGAGCGCTCGGAGGCCGCGGAAGCGGGCCGCCGCGACGACAACCAGAGCGAATGCGAACGCGAGCCAGAGGAGAGGTTGATGGCGCTGGAAGTCCGCGAACGAGTACGCGGGCGGCGTCTCGCCGCCGCGCGCTGTGGCCGGAGGCGGCGGGTTCTTGTAGACAAGGATCTTGTCCCCGAGCCCCATCGCTACCGTCCCACCTGCGTCGCCAAAGCGAAGTGAGGTAGTCGTTCCCTTGTCGGGCCGGCACTCAGCCTTGCAGTGACCACACTGCAGAGACGGGCACTGGGCGACCGGCAGGGGATCACCCGCACGGCGACAACATCCGCACCGTAGCTCGTCGGCGGCGCGAATTGGGACGAGCCCGGGATCGACCGATGGCGCGGCCAGTTCTCGACAACCCCGCCGATCGTCGTTCCGACGAGGACGACGAACACGGCCAGGAGGGCAAGCGCGGTGGTTGACCGCGGCATCACAGCAGTCTCTCAAGCGTTCCGGTCAGCGGCTCGTTGATTCTGGGAATGGTTATCGTTAGCATATAGCCGTGCTTGGGCCCTTTCACTACGTATTCGTCCAGCGCGGCTTGGTCGAGCTCGTCCTGCTCCTCGGTCCGCTGGCCTGCTCGGCGTCTGGATCGTGCTCCGCGGCCTCGCGTTCTACTCACACGCCGTGGGGACGGCCGCGTTTCCCGGCCTCGTGCTCGCGGATGGACTCGGGTTCTCGGCACCGACTCGGGGCGCTTGCGGCCGCACTCGTCTTCGCATTTGGCGTCGAGCGGCTCGCGCGCCGTAGCCACAGCGGACACGACAGCCTGACCGCGCTCGTCCTCGCCGGAGCACTCGCGGGTGGCGTGATTCTCGCGAGCGACGTCTTCCACTCCGGCTCGAACGTGTCGACACGCTGCTGTTCGGGAGCCTCCTGCTCGTCGGAACACGCGATCTCGTGCTGGCTGCGTTCACCGGCACGATCGTCCTCGCGCTCAGCCTCATGCTCGGCAGGCGGTGGCTTGCCGTCGGCTTCGACGCCGAGAGCGCAACCGCCCTCGGCGTCCGCGAGACCGCACCGGACGCCGTGCTCCTCCTGCTCGTAGCGCTCTCTCTCGTATCGGCGCTTTCAACGATGGGCGCGCTGCTCGCGACCGCCCTCTTCGTCATTCCAGCCGCGACCGTGCGGCTGCTGACGCGGCGGCTGGTCGTCTGGCAGATCGGCTCGACCGCGCTCGTCGCGCTCGAGGGCACCGTGGGGCTCTGGCTCTCCGTCGAGCTGAACGTCCCGCCCGGGGCGGCGATCGCAATGCTCGCTGGAGGGGTCTTCGCGCTCACCGTCGCGGCCCGTGCGGTCTCTGAGCGACCTCGCGTGCTCGCGGCGGGAGCGGCCGCGTTCCTCGTCGTGTCGTTAGCGGGTTGTGGCTCGAATCGAGGCTCGAGCGACGGTGTGGGCGTCGTCGCGACCACGACCCAGATCGGCGACTGGGTGCGACAGGTCGGCGGCGACAACGTGACCGTCCACCAGATCCTGCAACCGAACACCGACCCGCACGACTACGAGCCGCGACCCGGCGACGTCGAGGCGACGGCCGGCGCGAGGGTGGTGTTCGAGAACGGCGACAACCTCGACACGTGGATGAAGAAGGTCGTCTCGGCCGCCGGCGAGAAGCCGACCGTCGTCGTGCTCGGAGACGCCGTGCCCGTGAAAATCGCAGGCGAGAGATCACGGCCGGAGGCCTCCCGCTACGACCCCCACTGGTGGCACGACCCCCAAAACGCGGTCGCCGCCGTCAGCGAGATCCGCGACGCGCTCATCGGTGCCGATCCGGCGCACGCAGCTGCGTACCGGCGCGCCGCCGCCACGTACTCCGAGCGCCTGCGCGCGCTCGACCGCGCAATCGCGGCCTGCATCGCGACCGTTCCGCCCGCTGAGCGCAAGCTCGTCACCGATCACGACGCGTTCAACTACTTCGCCGCCCACTACGGGATCACGGTCGTCGGAGCGGTGATCCCGTCCCAGACGACCCAGGCGGAGCCTTCCGCCGGCGCGATCGCGAAGCTGATCGCCCTCGTCCGCCGCGAGCAGGTGCGCGCGGTCTTTTCGGAGAGCTCCCTGAGCCCGAAGCTCGCGAAGGCGGTCGCGCGCGAGACGGGCGCCCGGTCGAACTACACGCTCTACGGCGACACGCTCGGCCCTCGGGACTCGGACGGCGCCACCTA
>CAWAFJ010000005.1:0-67132 GCA_963781315.1 uncultured Actinomycetes bacterium
GGTTCGATTCCCCCTTCGGCATTACGATCGCGCCGGTTAGAAGCCCTGTTCTGCGAGGAAGGTGCCGTGCCAGCCGTGGTACCAGACGGCACCCGTCGAGGCGTTGACGGAGAGCATCCCGTGGGTCTTCCCGTTGAGGGTTGTGTCGAAGGTGTAGTAGCCGGGGAACTTGCCCATCGTGCCTCCGGCGTCACTTGCCACGCGCTCGCCGGGGTTCGCGCTCGCGAGCCACTGATTGGCGATCGCCACGGCCTTCGTGGTCGTTGCCACCTTGCCGGTTCCCGCTCCGTACCAGCCGTTCCAGTTTCCGGACATCATCGACCCGCCCATCATCGCGCCGACATGGCTGCCGAAGTCACCCATCACGCCGTAGCGCGTGTTCCACATCATGCTCGGCGGCTCTTCCATCAACCAGTTCGTGTTCAGGTCGGTGAGCAACTCGAACGCTGGCTTGCCGCTCTTGTCGTGGACGGCGACGTAGTCGTTGTTGGTAAACGCCATCACTTCGGCGACCTTGAACCCTTTGAAGCCGTTCGACCCGAGCCAGCCGTTCACCCGGTCACGCACTCCGGTCAGCTGCGCTGCGGTCGGCTTACGGTTCCCGTCGAACCAGCTCCGCCGCCTCCAGAACCCCCGAACGCGCCCCCCATCATCCCCGGCCCCATCGCGACGGCGACCGCCACCGCGATCGTTGTCGCTGAGCCGACAAGTGCGACTGCGAGAACTCTCCGCCGTAGGCGCATATCGTTACTCCCATCTGGACTGGACTGGCCTCCAGCATCTCCGACGCTTCCACGATCGTCATCGGTGCAACCCCTGACGATCACTTCGGGGAATCCGCGAGAGATCCATGCTCGATGGAGACGCGACCCACACTCACCAAGCGAAGTGTGGCAAGCCGTCCAAGTTGGTGGTGCTACCCGTATACCCTAGATGGGTATATGAGGCTAGGGTCGCGGAAGAAGCAACGCGAACCACCGAGGAGGCGACAAGATGGAGATCGTTCTGCGATTCTGGCACTTCCTCATCGACCGACCGCTCGTCTGAGCACACTCCCAGCCGCAAAGGAGCTAACCGATGCCGGATCACACCCATGATCCCGTCGCGTCAACGACGGAGTTGTTCTCGACCGACCCAGCGGGTCTTCCCGAGTGCCGCCGCCCCGAGCTGGTCGAGTTGTCAGATGGTCAGGTCTGCGAGCTGGAGATCACCGCGGTTTCGAAGCAGCTGGAAGACACGACCGTGCGGATGCTGGCGTACAACCGGTCGATCCCGGGCCCGACACTGAAGGTGCAGCAGGGGTCGGAGGTGGTCGTCAACGTCACCAATCACGGTGACCACGTGGACACGGTGCACTGGCACGGACTGCGCCTGGACAACCGCTACGACGGGACGCACGAGACTCAGGCACCGATCCCGGTGAATGGGAGCTTCTCCTATCGGCTCGCGTTCCCAGACCCCGGCGTCTACTGGTATCACCCGCACCTCCGCGAGGACTACGGCCAGGAGCTGGGTCTGTACGGCAACATCCTGGTCGTCCCACGCGAGCCCGACTACTGGCCACCGGCCAACCGCGAGCTCCTGCTCACTCTCGACGACATCCTCGTCGAGGACGGACAGGTAGCGCCGTTCAGCCGCTCGGAAACGACGCACACCGCGATGGGTCGGTTCGGCAACATCATGCTCGTAAGCGGCGAGCCGCAGCTCACGTTCACGGCGCAACTCGACGAGGTCGTTCGCCTCTACCTGACGAACACGGCGAACACGCGCGTGTTCAACGTCGGGTTGGAGGGGGCCCGAATGAAGCTCGTCGGCGCAGACAGCGGGCGCATCGAACTCGAAGAGCTCGTGGAGCGTGTGCTCCTGGCCCCTTCCGAACGAGCCGTTGTCGACGTGCTCTTCGATCAGCCCGGGCACGTGGTGCTCGAACATCACACGCCGCAGCACTCGTACTCGCTCGCGGCGATCGACGTGACCGACGACCCGGCGACGCCATCCTTCCAGCAGCAATTCGCGGTCCTGCGTCGGAACGCTGACCTGATGGCCGAGCGGGACCGGATCGCCCCATACCTGGCTGCCGAGCCCGACAAGACACTCGCATTCGTGGCGGAAATGGACATGGGCGCTACCGAGGGCGCCGTCGTCTACACCTGCCCCATGCATCCCCATATCGTCCGCGCCGACGAGGGTAGCTGCCCCGAGTGCGGGATGAAGCTGCTCGCGACGGCGACCACGTACACGTGCCCCATGCACCCGGAGGTCGTCAGCGACGAGGAAGGTCGCTGCCCGAAGTGCGGCATGAAGCTTATGGCAGCGCCGCTCGTCTCCTCGACGACCGAGCACTCCATGCCCGCGCACGGACCCACCGACGGCCATGCGCACGGCGAAGATCACAAGCACGCAGAATCCGAAGGCATCGAATGGGAAGACGACATGGTCGAGGTCAACCGGATGACCACGCCGGCCAACATGCGCTGGAAGCTGATCGACAGGGCGACAGGATCCGCCAACAGCGCCATCGACTGGCGGTTCCAGGTCGGCGATCAGGTCAAGATCCGTCTACTCAACGAGATGGACTCCGACCACCCAATGCACCACCCGTTTCACATCCACGGGGCCGGGCGCTTCCTCGTCCTCTCCCGCAACGGGACCGTCGAGCCCAACCTCGCCTGGAAGGACACGGTGCTCGTGCGCACCGGCCAGACCGTCGACATCCTGCTCGACGTCACCAACACCGGCCTCTGGATGGCGCACTGCCACATCTCCGAGCATCACGAGAGCGGGATGATGTTCAGCTTCCACGTCGATCCTCGACCCGAATAGCGACGCATGTGGATCACGGTCACGCAGAGGACGAGCGGCCCTCCCCAAACCGTTCCGCCGTCCAGGCAACACTTCATTGCCTGACCGGTTGCGCCATCGGCGAAGTGCTCGGCATGGTGATCGCAACCGCCCTCGGGTGGGGGGCCGTAGCGTCAATCGCGATCTCGGTCGCGCTCGCCTTCGTCTTCGGCTACTCACTCACGCTCGGCCCGATCTTCCGAGCGGGGATTCCACTCCGGCGAGCAGCCAGTCTGACGCTCGCATCCGACACCGTCTCGATCACGACGATGGAGATCGTTGACAACGCGTTCATCCTGCTCGTCCCAGGCGCGTTGGCCGCTGGACTGACCGAAACCCTTTTTTGGTGGAGCCTCGCCGTAAGCTTGGTTATCGCGTTTGTCGTCGGCGTGCCAGTCAACCGATGGCTGATCAAGCGAGGGCGGGGTCACGCCGTAATCCACGAACGACACACGAATGTCGCTCGGGAACACGCGGGTTAGCCGCAGGCGAGATACGGCACTGCACGGATGACGGCCCGAGCGCCGATCGGGAGAGTGGTGATGACGAAGGAGGTACACCATGAGCACAGACACGATCGGTGGGCGTGCCTATGGTGGAGTTCACGCTCGCCTTACCCTTGCGTCTCATTGGACGTGGCTGGCGATCGGCTTCGTGGTCGCGTTTGCGACGCCGTTCCTTCTCACCGACGTCCTCGACATGAACCGGGACGTGTTCTACGGCGTCTACGCGCTTGCTGTCGCCGGTCTGTTCACCGGGTGGGTGCGCTCGACAGGCTATGACCTGGTCGCGGCCGTCCGACGCCGCTGGCTACTCGCGATCGGACTCGGCACCCTGTGTGGTGGTCTGCTCGCGATGATGGTCGTACGCACGGAGGCCGCAACGTCGAGGCCCGACGGCATCAAGCTCGCCGGTGCGTTGGCTTGGCGCGGTGTCCTCTACGGTGTGACGGACGGGTTGCTGCTGTCGGCGTTCCCGATCCTCGTGATCTTCGCTGCCTTCTCTGGCCACACGCTCATCACCCGATGGCGCGGGAAGATCGCGGTTGGGGCGTTCGCGCTGCTCGCGTCGCTCGCTCTCACGGCCGTCTATCACGCCGGCTACAGCGACTTCCGCTCGAGCAAGCTCAGCAAGCCGATTACCGGAGACGCGATCTGGAGCATTCCGACACTCGCAACGCTCAACCCGATCGGCGCGCCGATCGCCCACGTCGGCCTGCACGTGTCGGCAGTCCTGCACAGCTCCAACACCGACACCTTCCTACCACCACACAAGTGAGAGCTCAGTCGGGTGGCCCGGATATGGACTCTGACTCGGCAACCGTCACTCGCCGGTCCGCCAGTCCCATGAGCAAGCCCGGCCCGAGAACGAAGCCACTCCTCGGGACCCGCAGGCAGCCAGGGCGTCTCGCTCTCGCAGTCTTCCGACTGCCGCTGCCGCTGTATCGGCGGGGATGGGGCTGGCTCCTGGGGAACACCTTCCTGCTCCTGGTCCACACCGGACGGAAGACCGGCAAGCCCCACTCCACCGTCGCAATGACCCTGACGTACAACCCCGAAACCCACGAGGCAGTCATCTGCTCGGTTTGGGGCCAGAACACCGACTGGGTTCGGAACATTCGAGTCCGCCCGGCGTCGCAGGTCCAGATCGGGCGGGAGTCGTTCACGCCGGAGCAGCGCTTCCTCTCGGAGGACGAGAGCTTGGCTGTCGCGATCGAGTTCCGAAACCAACATCCATGGAGGTTGCGCCTCATCACGTGGATATTGGGCTGGGACGATCTCCGCTCCGATACGGCCGCGAGAGAGTTCGTCCGCAGTCGGCCGTTCATCTCATTTCGTCCGGCGCACCCGCCCCGGCTCTGAGATCTCGGTTCTGGGACTCGGACGAAGGCGGCTACGGTTCATCCATGCACGGCCCGAGTACCGGCGCGCTGCACCGCCATGGTGACTTCGTCCACAAGCACCCCTACGCGCGGCCGCACCGCCACCTCTGGCGCCCCCGCCGATCGTCGCCTGTCACGACCGAGAATGATCATGCCCATCATCACGACCACGACCACCTGCACGACCACGACCAATCCCACGGTGAGCACGGCCACTCGCATGGACTTGTAGATCGCTCGATCGTCCGGTCAAAGGAAGGCGTCAAGACGGTCTCGATCAGCCTCGCCGCCCTCGCGCTCGCCGCTATGGGTCAGGTCGCGATCTTCGCTCTCTCCGGATCGGTCGCGCTCCTCGCCGACCTGATTCACAACGCAGGCGACGCGCTGACTGCGATCCCGCTCGGGATTGCGTTCTTCTTCCGTTCCTTCCGGGGTGAGAAGCTCGCGGGTCTGGCGGTCGTACTCGTGATCTTCTTCTCAGCGTGCGTCGCTCTCTACGAGACGGTGATGCGTTTCATCCACCCTCAACACCTCACGCATCTGTGGGTCCTCGCCGTCGCCGGAGCCATCGGGTTCGTCGGCAACGAGGTTGCCGCACAGGTTCGCCTCCGGGGCGGAAGACGACTTTCCAGCCCAGCCCTGGTCGCGGATGGCAAGCACGCCCGGATCGACGGGTTCGTCTCGCTCGGTGTCGTCGGCAGCGCGATCGTCGTTTCGCTCGGCGCGCAGATCGGTGACCCGATCATCGGGCTTGTCATCACCCTCGTCATCCTCAAGATCACCTGGGACGCGTGGCAAACGGTCTCCCACTCCGACCCAGGAGAGATCGTCAATGAATAGCCCCGGGATTGTCTGAGCACGGTTTCGTCCGAAGCACGGTGCTCGCCGCGTTCGTCGCCGCCGTCGCCGCGTCGGTGGCCTCCGGGAGCTCGACGTCTGGGCTGCCGTTGCAGGAGGTGGCTCGGGTTCCGTTGTCGGGACCGGCGAACCGTTTCGACTACACGAGCCTCGACCCAACCACGAACCTCCTCTGGATCTCGCACATGAACGCAAGCGAGCTGCTCGCCTTCGACATCCGGCGAAACAAGATCGTCAAGACGATTCCGGCGCCCGGTGTGCACGGGGTGATCGCGGTGCCGGCGGTCGGTCGCGTGTATGCGTCGGCGACCGACGCGCGGCAGGCATGGACGATCGACTCGAAGACCGGCTCCGTGCTCGCGCAGGCCTCCGCCGGCGCGTATCCGGACGGGCTTGCCTGGGACCCGGTCGAGCGCCACGTCTTCGTCTCCGACGAGAGCGGCGGGGTCGAGACCGTCCTCGACATGAAGGGGCGGCGGATTGCGACGATCCCGCTCGGCGGCGAGGCCGGAAATGTCCAGTACGACGCGGGCTCCGGCCGGATCCTGGTCGACGTCCAAACTCGCAACGACGTGGCGGTCATCGACCCGCGGAGCAACCGGATCGTGCGGCGGATCCCGCTGCCCGGCTGCTCGAGCAACCACAGCCTGCTCGTCGACTCCACGCGCCGCCTTGCCTTCGTCGCCTGCACCGGGAACGCGATGCTGCTCACGCTCGACCTGCGAACGATGAAGGTCACCGGCTTCGCGACCGTCGGCCAGGCGCCCGACGTGCTCGCGTTCGACCCGTCGCTGCGGCGGCTGTACGTCTCGGCCGAGAGCGGTGAGGTGGCGGTGTTCGCCGAGACCAAGCACGGCTTGCGTAAGCTCGGCCAGGCGTTCCTCGCACCCTCGGCGCACACCGTCGCGGTCGACCCGCGCACGCACCTCGTGTACTTCCCGCTCGAGAGCGGCTCGAACGGGAAGCCCCAGCTTCTCGTCATGAGGCCTGCGTAGCCATGCGGCGAGTGTTCGTGGTCGTACTCGCAGCGGTTGTAGCCTTCGCTACCGCCGCCGCGGACGTTCGAGCCGGGACAGCAATCGTCCACGTGACGCTGGGCAGCACGGGCATCACCCTCTCACCCAGCAGCGTCGTCGCCGGAAACGTCGTCTTCACGGTCACAAACAGGACGCGGGCGCCGCGTGACTTCGAGATCGGCGGCAAGAAAACGCCGCCGATCGCGGTCGGCAAGTCGGCGACGCTGAAGGCCGCGTTCGCGCCCCGTCCCCATAAGTACCTCTCGGTCGGACAGGGCAAGGCCGCGCCACTGACTGGCTTGCTCGGCGTGTTTCCCGCCTGCACGAACCCGACCGTGACGACCGTGGAAGTGAGCGTCGCACTCACCAAGATGACGCTGTCCCAAACGTCGGTTCCGTGCGGGACGGTGACGTTCGTCGTGACCAACACCGACACCGTGACTGTCCATAACTTCAGCATCGCTCTCCCCACGCTCGTCAGCGGCGAACTGCAGGGCCCAAAGATCCGGCCAGGCCAAGCCACGACGCTCGTCATCAACCTGCCCTACAAAGGACAGGTGTACTACTTCTGCAATCAGCCCGAACACGGCGAGATGGGCGAGTCCGGACTCCTAACCGTCCAGTAGCAACCGCCGCGGACGCGAGAGATCGTCGTCCGATGACCGCCCCTCTGCGCCCTGTGCGCACAGGTGGACTCGCATCCCGCCGGCGCCGAAAGCGGTGAGGTCGCTGTGTTCGCAGTGGACTTCCCGCTCGAGAGCGGGTCCAACGGTCGGCCCCAGCTTCTGATCATGAACCCACCTAACCCGACGTTACCCGGAGCGCAGCCGCCTCACAGGGGGCAACACCGGGGCAACCCAACCCACCGAGATCGGCCGAAACAAGATGCAGTCACAGAGGCCGGACGCCCGTTGGAGAGCCAAAATTCCCAGACCGGCCGAGACCAACCGAAGCCCCGGGGGATAACTCAAAATCCGGCTCTTTCGGGGAGTGGGGGTTCGATTCCCCCCTTCGGCATCTCGTAGTTGAGCGGAGTCGGTCTGGGCCTTGCGACTCGTGCCGTAACCGACGGCACGGCTACTTCCCCCGAAACGGTCGCCGCGCGAGGGCGCTGTGCGGGGGAAGTAGCCGACCGACTCGTACTACGCCTTCGTGAAGATGAAGCTGCCCGTCGACGGCCCGGCCGCCTGGCTCGTGACGCCGTTCTTGACCGTCCCGGCGTAGGAGGATTTTCCGGCCTGCATCAGGATGACCACGTTCCCGCCCTGCGTTACGCTGATCTGTCCAGCGTGCACGGCCGCCGAGCAGACCGACGAGTTCGGGGCGTAGACCTTCGTGCCACGGACAGGGCCGAGCTTGCCGCTCGGCGGACAGCTGTACCGGTAGCGGTTCCCGGTCTTGGTGCTGAAGGCGGCCGCCGTCGCCTTCCACGTTCTGCCTCCGTCCAGAATCGGCCCGGTGGGCGCCTTCGGGGCGACGACGAACGAGTAGCTTCCCGAATAGGCGCCCCATGAGCTGCTTGTAACGCCGTGTCGCGTGCTCCCGAGGTAGGACGCGCGACCAGGAAGGATCTTGATCGTGACCTTGCCCCCGGCCGCGAGGGTGATCAGCCCGGCGTGAACTGCGGCGCTACAGACGCTGCTGTCGTCCGTGTAGACGCCCGTTCCGTATACCGAGCCGAGGATGCCCGCCTTAGGGCAGGTGTAGGCGATGTTGGTCCCGTTCTGGCCACGGAAGGCACTTGCGTTTGCAGCCCAGTGAGACCGCCGACGGGCACTGCCGACGGACCTGCCGATGCCTCGGCGGCGAAGACCAGCCCAACTGCGACCGCGCATCCGAGACTGCAAGCTCGCGTGAACATGCAAACCCCCCTTTGATCGCCCAATGTGAGTGCGGCGAGCATAGCGCGACCACAAGTTGGGGGCTTCTGGCAGCTGCCGTGCAGCACGAGCCCTCCGAGGAGCCGCACCGCGAGCGGTTGGCCGCCGGTCCGGGTCCTCTTCGCCGCAGGTCAGCCTGTTCGGACGGCCGGAGAACTCGGAGCCGACTCGCTCCGCACCCGGCTCGCCTCGAGTGCACAGGCGATGTCCAGCGCGATCAGCGGATCTCCGTGAGCCATCTCGAAGCACTCTTCGGCAAGAGAAGGCACCTCGCTCCTGACATTCGTTGCTTGAATCTCACTCGTGCCGCCAAGATCGCGGCTGGAACCATTCTGCAACACGGCCGCTCCTTCGTCTCGATGCCGGTACGGGTTCACGTATCGGCAAGCGGCGTCACTCGCTTGAGGGATGAGCGCTTCTCGGATCAGATGCCGCGCGCGGCCACTGCGACCCACTTGACGCTGAACGCGCTCCCGTCTTTCGAGAGCGCGCCCGGATTCGCGCCGGCGGGCGAGACGGCATGGCCCTGCTTGTTCGTTTGCGCGTCGGGGTTCATCGTGGGGACCTTCACGTTCGAAGGCACAAGCCGGATCGGAACGACGTTCCAGCGGGAGCTCGTGAGCGTCTCCGACCGCGCGTTGCCGACCGCCGAGATCTCTGTCATCCCGACCTCATGGAAGTTCGCGAGCGACGCCTGCGTACAGTCGAACGAGACACAACTGGCGGGCGCCGAGACGATCCACTCGGCCGATGTTGTGTCCGCCAGTGACGAGCTGAGCTCTCGCGTGAACTCCCAGCCCTGCGTCCTGTTGTGGACGTGGACCTGAGCCACCCCGTGACCCTTCTTGAGGATCTTGACGGTGGCAGTGATCGTGTCGCCTGGCGCGACCGTCTTCGGAATCGTGTACGCGGGATACGGGATGACCTCGAACCAGGCCGAGTAGACCGGCTTGCCTTTCGCGCTGCAGCCCGAGTTGGTGCCGGCCTGCTCGATCTTCGACGACTTGTAGCCGCCGAGACCGACGAAGATCGTCGAACTTGCCCCGGCGTCCTTCATGGAGCAAGTCGCTGCGGGAACCTTCCACGTCCCATTGACGCTCGTAAAGGTCACCCAGGAGCCGGTTGGGCTGGTCGCGGCGTACCCCGACCAGTTCGGGCTGACCGACCGGTCATTGCCAACGTCCGCCCGCGAGGCGTGCGCCTCAGCGGCGCCCAGCCCGAGGCAAGCGGCAGCGAGCGTGATGGTGCGGGCGGTGCCGGCGAGAACGGTCCTGGTGCGCTGTACGCGCGCACTCCGCGAGTCTCTGCGCCACCGCATCCGACCTCACACTGTAGGCCAATTCGCCGGATGCAGACTCAGTCGCGCGATCAGAGGCCGCGAGTTGCCACGGCAACCCATTGCACGTTGAACGCACTGCCGTCTGTCGAAACCGGACCGGGAGTCGCGCCCGCGGGCGAGGCCGCCTTGCCCTTGCCGGTCGAGCTCGCTTCGGGGTTCAGCGTCGGCACGGTCAGCGTGGACGGCACGAGCTGGACCGGGACCACTTTCCAGTCGGGGTTGCTGAGCGTCCCGGTCTGCCCGTTTCCGACCGCCGAGATCCCCGTCATCCCGGCCTGACCGAAGTTCGCAAGCGACGCCTGCTTGCACACGAACCCTTTGCAGCTCGCGGGCGCAGAGACGATCCACTGGGCCGACGAGGTGTCGGGCTGGGACGAGCTCAGGTTCCGCGTGAACGTCCAGCCCCGCGTCAGATTCTGAACTTGAACGCGCGCCACTCCGAGCCCTTCGTAGAGGATCTTCACCGAAGCGGTGACCATGTCACCAGGAGCGACCTTCCTCGGGATCGTATACGCGGGGTACGGGACGATCTCGAACCAGGCCCAGTAGATGGGCTTGCCCTTCGCGCTGCAGGCCGAGTCGGTGCCGGCCTCCTCGGTCCTGCCCCGTCGAGGCATAGCCGCCGAGACCGACGTGGATCGTCGAAATCGCTCCGGCATCTTTCGAGCCGCATTTCGCGGTCGGCACAGTCCACGTTCCCATGACGCTCGTAAACGACACCGTGGAGCCTGCGGGGCTGGTCGCCACGTACCCCGACCAGTTCGGACTCACCGACCAGTCGCTCACGTCGGACTTCGATGCCTGCGCTGCAGCGGCGCCGAGCACGACGGAGAAGACGGAGAAGACGGCGAAGGTCAAGATGCGTGCCGCGCCTGTCAAAACGGCCCGCGCGCGTGGCGGGCGGACACACACCGAGTCTCTACGCCCCGGCATCCGAAGCGAAATTTTACGTGAATGTCCCGTCTGAGCGAGCCGCGGGGTCACATGGCCATCGGCACCCACGCCGACGTTGCGAAGCCCCGGCTCAGAGACCCCGCGAAGCCACGGCGACCCACTGAATGCTGAATGCGCTGCCGTCGGTCGAAATCGGGCCAGGAGTCGCTCCCGCGGGCGAGGCGGCCCGGCCTCTTCCGGACGAGGTCGCCTCGGGGTTCAGGGTGGGCACGTTCATCATCGACGGAACGAGCTGGATCGGGACCACCTTCCAGTCGGGGTTGGTGAGCGTCCCGGTCTGCGCGTTACCCACTGCCGAGATCCCCGTCATCCCGGCCTGGCCGAAGTTCGCAAGCGACGCCTGATGGCAGACGAACCCGACGCAAGCCGCAGGCGCCGAAACGATCCACTCGGCGGAGGTGGTGTCCGGCGCCGACCAGTTGATGTTCCTGGTGAACGTCCAGCCGCGCGTGAGATTCTGAACCTGCATCTGGACCACCCCGAAGGACTCGTTGACGATCTTCACCGTCCCGGTGATCGTGTCGCCGACACCGACCTTGTTCGGAATCGTGTAGGCCGGGAACGGAGCGACCTCGAACCAAGCCCAATACGTCGGCTTGCCCTTCTTGTCACAGTTCGAATCGGTGCCGACCTGCTCGGTCTTCTGCGTCGTGACGTACCCGCCGAGGCCGACCCAGATTGTCGAGAACGCGCCCGCGTCTTTCGATGCGCATTTTGCGGTTGGCACATTCCAAGTCGCCGTGACGCTCGTGAACGAGATCGTCGCGCCGGCCGGGCTCATGGCCGCGTATCCGGACCAGTTCGGGCTCACCGACCACTCCGCGCTCACATCCGACCTCGAGGCCTGCGTGACTCCGGCGCTCAGTCCGAGACAGGCGGCGGCCACTGCAGTCAGCCGAGTCGCACCGCCGATGACGCCGACCACGCGCCGTCGGTGCGCGCGCACCGAGCCCCGGTATCCCCCCATCCGATTCCACCTTACGGGCAAGTGCGGCTTGTGGCAAGGTGAAGCGCCCGCGAAATCCGGCAACGGCGGTGGGCGGCCTCCCCCGATCGAGTGACCCCCACACGGTCGCCTGCAACCGATACACCCGGTGTGAGGCATTTGAGCTCCAACCGGTGGACCGCTGCGGCGCTCCTCGTCTTGACAGCGATCTTTGGACTCCTCGCCGTCGGTTACACAATCGACTTCGGCGACGGCGTGCGGCACGCGCTCAACGTCGGCGTCTTCGACAACGTGATGCTTGCGGCCGGGCTTCTATGCGTCGCGCGGGGCGTGTGGTCGAAGGGCGAGCGCCTCGCCTGGATCCTGCTCGGCGCGGCGGTGATCGCGTGGGGCGTCGCAGACACGGTGTGGGAGTTCACCGTGGCGGACGATCCGAACGCGCCCTTCCCCTTCTATCCCGACATCGGCTTTCTCGCCGTGTATCCCCTCGCCTATGCGGCGATCGTGCTGCTCCTGCGCTCGCGCGCGGGCGGGCTCCGCTCGAGCCTGTGGCTCGACGGTGTGATTGGCGGCCTGGCGGTCGCCGCCGTTGGCAGCGCCGTCATCTTCCAGGCTGTGCTCGACACGCTCGGCGGGCCGCCCTCGGCCGTGGCGACGAATCTCGCCTACCCGCTCGCCGATCTGACATTGATCGCGATCGTCGTGTGGGCCCTCGGGGTGACGGGGTGGCGGCCCGGCCGCGCGTGGGGCCTGATCGCAGCGGGACTGCTCGTCTTCTCGCTGAGCGACTGCCTCTACCTGTACGAGACGGCGGTCGGCACCTACTCGGACGGTTCTCCGACCGACCTCGGCTGGGTCGCCGGTGGTCTGCTGCTCGCCTGGGCGGCCTGGCAGCCGCGCGTCGGACGCCCTCGGATGGCGATCCAGGGTTGGTCGCTGCTCATCGCGCCGGTCGGCTTCGGACTGCTCGGTCTGAGCGTGCTCGTCTACGACCACTACCGTCCAGTGAACGCCCTCTCACTTGCGCTCGCCTCATTGACGATCCTCGCGGTGATCGCGCGCCTGGGCCTCACGTTCGCCGAGAACATGCGGATGCTCGCCCACTCGAGCCATGAAGCGCGGACGGACGTCCTCACCGGCCTCGGGAACCGGCGCAAGCTGCTCGACGACCTGGAGCTGGAGCTCGAAAGCGAAACGGCGAGCGTCGTGCTCGCACTCTTCGACCTCAACGGCTTCAAGCAGTACAACGACTCCTTCGGCCACCCCGCCGGGGACGCACTGCTCGCGCGGCTCGGTGCAAAGCTCGCCCGCTTCGCGGACGGGCGGGGAGCTGCGTACCGGATGGGCGGGGACGAGTTCTGCATGGTCATTCCGGACGATGCCGGCGGCGAGCGAGCTGGTTGCGGGCGCCGCAGACCACGCGCTCGCGGAGCACGGCGACGGGTTCGCGATCACCGCTGCCTTCGGGACCGTTCGGGTCCCCGTAGAAGCGGCCACCGCAGCTGCCGCGCTCGGCGTCGCGGACCAGCGCATGTACGCCCAGAAGGCCGGCGGGCGCAAGTCCGCGGGCGAGCAATCGAGCGGCGTGCTGCTCTCGGTCCTCTCGGAGCGCCATCCGAAGCTCAGCGCGCACGTCACGAGCGTCGCAGCGCTCGCCGAGGAGCTTGCCCTCAGGCTCGGCCTCGGCGCCGGCGAGGTCGCTCGTGTTCGCCTCGCCGGGGCGCTCCACGACGTCGGCAAGATGGCAATCCCCGACGAGATTCTCGCCGATCCGGGCCCGCTGAGCGAAGATGAGCAGGCGTTCCTCCGCCGGCACACCCTGATTGGTGAACGCATCCTCCAGGCGGCACCCGCCCTCGCCCACGTCGCCGCAGTCGTCCGCTCCAGCCACGAGCGCTTCGACGGCACCGGCTACCCGGACGGGCTCGCCGGCGAGGCGATCCCGCTCGCCTCACGGATCGTCTGCGTGTGCGACGCGTTCGAGACCCTGACGTCCTCGCCTCCGTACGCGGGTCGGCGCGGAGCCGCCGCCGCAGTCCACGAGCTCAGGCGATCAGCCGGAACGCATTTCGACCCGGTCGTCGTCGAAGCGCTCGCGGGGGTCATCGCGGGACGCCGTTCGGCAAAGCTCGCGCTGGTTTCCTGACAGAGCCGTAGCTCAGATCTCGGCGAGCGGGAAGCTGCGGTGGGCGCGCGGCGGCACCAGGAAGTTCTGGCGGTGCGTCGTGGCGAGGACCGCGTTGAAGCCCTGCCCGCGGGAGCCCGGCACAAGCGGGATTCTCGCGCCGGGGAGCACCCCGTCCATCGCGAGCCGATTCCGGTGGAAGTCGTCGCTCGACGGGTTGAACACCACGAAGTGAATCCCGGCGGCGGGGGTGTCGCCCACCTCGCGCGGCCGTTCCGACCATGCGAAGGGGTTGTCGAGCGTGTTGAAGTCGGCGCGAATCGGGATCGCCGCACCCTTCTCGTACACCGCGCCGTCAGGGCCGACGACAGCGCTGCCCAGTCGTGAAGTCGTCTGGATCGCCGCGCTGTGACCGATGTGCCCGGTGGCCGCGAAGTCGTGCCGGACGTCTGACACCGTCGAGACCTGCTTCGGCCCCTGAGGAACCGTCTGCGCGTTCCGGCGCACCTTGAGGTTCGGCCGAAACGCAGTGTCAACTCGCTCCTGGAAGTTGAAGTTGATGTACCAGGCCTCGAGGTCCTCGAGCACGTGCGAAAGGTGCATGTGGGTGCCGTGGCGGAAGTAGCCGCTCTTGCGCAGGTCGACGAACCCCAGCGTCTCGAAGTTTGCGATCCTCCCCGGCCCGAGTCCCGCCTTCTGCGTCGAGGTGAAGCCCAGGAAGAGCTCGGAGGTCTCGGGAATCAGGTCGGCGCCGGGGACCCCGGCAGCCATCGCCATCTGCTTCGGCAACGAGCGGCTGCCTTCGAAGCCACCGCCCGCGAAGCCCCGACGCAGGCTCGTCACGCGCAGCACGCCGCTGGCTTTGATCCGCTCGACAGCGTCGTCGACGTGCGCACGCACGTCACTGCGGAGCAGGATCGCGACGTCGTTGCTCTCGAGCACCGTCTTCGCCGGGTCGCTCGGGAACCGCCGTGCAGGCAGCAGCGCCGGCTTCGCTGCGCGGCGGTCCTGCGGGAGGTGGAGCGCCGCGGCGGCAGGAACGAGCCGCTCGAAGTACGGCAACCCCCAGGCTGCCGTCACACCCAGGCCGGCCGGCGAGGCTGCGTAGTCCCGGTCGAGCGAGGCGAACACCTGCTCGAGCTTCGCCTGGGCATCGCGCAGGCCGAGGTCCCGACCGCTACCGTCGCCGTGACGATCTCGTGGTGCAGAGGCGGCACGAGCACCTCCACACCCTCGTCGCGGATCGACCCGGATACCGTCGAGGAGATGCTGCTCCGGCCCCCTCGGCGCCGACGCCTCTGCCCTCGCCGGCGAGGGCCCCGAGAGCCGGTCGACGAGCTCGTAGATCCCCGCCGCGCCGAGTGCGCCTACGGCTGCCCCCGCGAGCACCTCTTTACGGGTCAGCCTCGACACTAGATCTCGTGGCTGCTCGTCAGCTCGGCGACGCGCGCCGAACCGACGAGAACAGCGTCGATGCCGGCGCGTTCGAGAGCGAGCACGTCCGTCCGCGTCGCGACGTCGACGTCCGCGATCGCGAGCTTTCCGGCCGGTACGTCGGGCAGCAGCTCGAGGACGGTCTCCAGCGGATCCTCCTCGTCGCCCCCGTGCGTCGAAGACAGCATGAAGATCTCCGGGTCGAGGAGCTCGAGTGCGACCTCGAGCTCCTCCTCGTCGCGCACATCGACGACCGTCTCGAGCGCAGCGTCATCCACCTCGCCGTCGGGCCGAATCGTCTGCGCGTCGGCGTCCACGCTCGGGCCGGTGCCGATCCAGAGGACCGGCAGCGACGTCGCGGCCCGGATCCCCTCGATGGCGCAATCAACGGCAACTGCTTTTGCGCCCTGCTCCTCGGCAGCCCGGGCGGCGCCCACGTCGCTCACGCGCGCGATGATCGCAATCCCGTCGCCTTCCGAGATTCTCTGGCTCAGACGTCGTGAACCGGGCACGTGACCGCGGAAGCGTAGTTGTTCAAAGGCCTATGGGGTGCCAGACGGTCTTCATCTCGAGGAACGCCGAGATCTCGTAGAGGCTCTGCGAGTCGGCTGCACCCGCCACAACGCGCTTCACATTCGCCGCTGCGGCGCGCTCGAGATCGGCGCGCAGGCCGTCCGCGCCGGTCACGTCGATCGCGTTCACGTCCATGTGCGACGCAAGCCACGGCGCAAGCTCGGCCCGACGCCCCGTCAGCAGGTTGACCGCGCCTGCCGGGAACATCACTCGTCGCGAGCGCCTCGGCCAGCTCGACTGCCGCGAGTGGGCTGGCCTCCGACACGATTGCGACGACGGCGTTACCGCCGACGAGGGCGGGTGCGACCCGGGACACGAGGCCGAGCAGCGGCGGAGCCTCCGGGGCGACGATCCCGACCACCCCCGTCGGCTCCGGGATGGTGAAGTTGAAGTACGGCCCCGCAACCGGGTTCGACGAGCCGAGCACCTGAGCCAGCTTGTCGGCGAAGCCCGCGTACCAGACCCAACGGTCGATCGCCCTGTGCACTTCGTCCGTGCCGGTCGAGACCTCGGCGAACTCGGCCACCCGCGCCTCCATCATCTCGGCGATCCGGTAGAGCACCTGGCCGCGGTTGTAGGCCGTCATCCCGCCCCACTTCGGCTGGGCCGCGCGTGCGGCGACTACCGCGTCGCGCACGTCCTTCCGCGAGGCGAGCGCGACGTTCTGGCCTTGTGCCTCGTAGGTGCGCCCGGACTCCGAGCGGGGGAATGCGCCGCCGATGAAGAGCTTGTACGTCTTCTTGACCGGCAGGCGGGTCATCGACATCAGGATACGGCCGCAGTCAGGTCGAGCGCCATCAGCACGTCGTCGACGTAGCGGCCGTCGAGGAAGAACTCGTCGCGCTGAATGCCCTCGACGACGAAGCCGGCCGACTCGTAGAGCGCTCGCGCGGCGTCGTTCGGGCCGAGCACGCGAAGCGTCAGTCGACGGGCGCCGCGAGCCCGTGCCTCCGCGCGCGGCGGCGTCGAGGAGCTGCCGCCCGACGCCGTGCCGCCGGTGCCCGATCGCGACGGAGAGCCCGTTGACCGTGCGAACGTGGTCGCTCGCGCCGAGCTCGTTCGCCCGGCCGAGCTTGACGTAGCCGACGACCTCGCCGTCCACGACCGCGACGAGCACGTCCTCCGGGCTGCGTCTTCTCGTCGAAGAACGCTCCACTCGGGGCCGGGCGACGGCGCGGGGCTCGTGAGCGACGTCCACGTCGCCCGGTCGATCGCGGCCAGCGCCGCTTCGTCGGACGGCTCGGCCGGCCGGATCACCGGAGTGACCACTAGCGCCGTCGAGGTACGGCGCAAGGCCGTGCAGGCCACCCTCGCGGCCGAAGCCGGACTCCTTATAGCCGCCGAACGGGCTCGTCGGATCGAAGCGGTTGTAGGTGTTCGCCCACACCACCCCGGCCTTCAGCCGCTCGGCCATCCAGAGGATCCGCGAGCCCTTCTCCGTCCAGACGCCCGCGGAGAGCCCGTACGGCGTGTTGTTCGCCTTCTCGACCGCCTCTTCGGGGGTGCGGAAGGTGAGCACGCTGAGGACCGGCCCGAAG
Organism: uncultured Actinomycetes bacterium; assembly: GCA_963781315.1. Classification (GTDB taxonomy): domain Bacteria; phylum Actinomycetota; class Thermoleophilia; order Gaiellales; family Gaiellaceae; genus PALSA-600. The sequence goes on from CAWAFJ010000005.1 coordinate 17,387, forward strand.
ATCTCCTCCTGCGCGATCCGGTAGCTCTGCGCGACGTTCGTGAAGACCGTCGGCGCGAACCAGTAGCCCTTCTCGGGCAGCCGGCAGGGCGGCTGGTAGATGTCCGCGCCCTCCTCACGCCCTGCGGCGACGAGCTCCGTCGATCTTGTCGAGCTGCTCCTGCGAGTTGATCGCGCCGACGTCGGTGTTCTTGTCGAGCGGGTCGCCGACGCGCAGCGTGGCCATCCGGCGCTTCAGCTTCTCGACCACGATTTCCGCAACCGACTCCTGGACGAACAGGCGAGATCCCGCGCAGCAGACCTCGCCCTGGTTGAAGTAGATGCCGTTGACGATCCCTTCGACCGCCTGGTCGAGCGCGGCGTCGTCGAAGACGATGTTCGCGGCCTTGCCGCCGAGCTCGAGCGTGAGGCGCTTGCCGGTGCCCGCCGTCGCCCGTTGGATGTCCTTGCCGACCTCGGTCGAGCCGGTGAAGGCGATCTTGTCGACGTCCGGGTGCCGGACGAGCGCCGCACCGGCGTCCCCGTAACCGGTGACGATGTTGACGACGCCGGGCGGCAGTGCGGCTTGGCGCAGCACGTCGCAGAAGAGCAGCGCGGTCAGCGGGGTCGTGTGCGCCGGCTTGAGCACGACGGTGTTCCCCGCCGCGAGCGCAGGAGCGATCTTCCAGGAGAGCATCAGCAACGGGAAGTTCCAGGGGATGATCTGGCCCGCGACGCCCAGCGGCTTGGCTGACCGGTTGGGAAACGCGTACTCGAGCTTGTCCGCCCAGCCCGCGTAGTAGAAGAAATGCGCCGCTGCAAGCGGCAGGTCGACGTCGCGCGACTCCTTGATCGGCTTGCCGCCGTTCAGAGACTCGAGGACCGCGAACTCGCGTGACCGCTCCTGGAGTATGCGCGCGATCCGGAAGAGGTATTTCGCTCGTGCGCTGCCGGGCAGCGCCGACCACGGGCCGAACGCCTCTCTCCCCGCTGCGACCGCGGCCCCGACGTCCTCGGGGCCCGCCCGGGCGACCTGCGCGAGCGGCTCCTCGCTGCCCGGCGCGATCGTCGTGAAGTGCTCGCCGGAGCGCGGCTCGAGCCACTCACCTCCTATGAAGAGCTCGTAGCGGTCGCGCAGCGAGAGGATCTCGCGCGACTCTGGCGCGGGTGCATACGTCCACCCGGCGGGCGTGGGCGTCTTGCTGCTCCGACGCGACACTTCAGTCATTCGTGAAGTAGTCCTTGCTCTGATAGGCCCCCGTCTTCTCCTTGCGGATCTGCATCAGCATGTCGTTCAGGAGCGAGGAGGCGCCGAGCCGGTAGAGGTCAGGGGTGAGCCAGTCTGGGCCGAGTATCTCGTGCACCTGCACGAGGTACTGGATTGCGTTCTTCGAGGTGCGGATCCCTCCCGCGGGTTTCATTCCGACCCTGCGGCCGCTCTCGTCGAAGACGTCTCGAATGGCTTCGAGCATGACGAGATGGACCGGCAGTGTCGCCGCGCCCGGGAGCTTCCCGGTGGACGTCTTGATGAAGTCGGCGCCGGCCGCCATCGCGAGGAGCGAGGCACGGCGCACGTTGTCGTAGGTGCCGAGCTCGGCCACCTCCAGGATCACCTTCAGGTGCGCGTCCCCGCAGACCTCCTTGACGCGCGTGATCTCGTCGTAGACCTCGGCGAGACGCCCGGAGAGGAACGCTCCCCGGTCGATCACCATGTCGACCTCGTCGGCGCCCATCGCGACAACGTCCTCGACCTCTCGCAACTTGACGTCGAGCGGCGTTTGCCCCGAGGGGAACCCTGTCGCCACGGAGGCGACCTTGACGCCGCTCTCGCCGAGTCGCGCCTTCGCCACACCGACGAGGCTCGGGTAGACACACACGGCGGCGCACGAGGGCACGCTGGGATCCGACGGGTCGGGCCGGATCGCCTTCGAGCAGAGCGCCGCGACCTTGCCCGGAGTGTCCTGCCCCTCGAGCGTCGTCAGGTCGCAGCACCGAACGGCGAGGTCGAGCGCCCAGAGCTTTGCGTCCTTCTTGATGCTGCGCTTGGCGAGCTCGCCGGCCCGCGCTTCGACGGCAACCTGGTCGACCGCGACGCTGCGCGTTCTGGCCGTCCGCTGCTTGGGGAGCGGGTCGAGCCCGGCCGGCAGAGCGGGCGCGTTGGGCATGGGGCGAGTGTAGCTTTCGGCGAAATCGCTACCCTCGCGCGCTATCGTTTCTGGCGATGGCGGCACTGAGGCGAGCACTCGTCCTGTCGGCGCTCGTGGCGGCGACCGTGACGGTCGTTGTCGGCTGCGGCGACTCGACCACCAGCGGCTCGACGAGTGCACCGAGCTCATCCAACGGCTTCTCGCCGTACGAGACCGAGATGCAAACGCTCGGGCAGCAGCTCAGCGCCGCGCTCGCCAGCCTCGGCCAGAGCAACGTCGGCCAGCCTCCCGCGGTCATTGCCCAGCACATGGTGGCGGTCCAGGTCAAGCTCCGAAGCGCAGCCCGCAAGCTCGCAGCAATTACCCCTCCCGACGAGATCAAGGCAGAGCACGCACAGCTGCTCGGGGGCGTGCGCGAGTACGCCAACGAGCTCGACGGCATCATCGCGAAGCTGCGCGCGCCGACGAAGGACAGGCTCGCCTATTTGGCCGTGCTGCGCACGATCTCCTCACTCCAAGGCGTGAAGGAGATGCAGGAAGCGTCGGTCGCGATCACGAAGGCCGGCTACCTGATCACGCTCAAGGGCTGACCGAGTCAGGTCCCGGCGGCACTCCAGCGCTCGCGATAGTCCTCGCGCACGGGCTGGAACACGTCCAGGACGAGCGCGCCTTCGGGCCCGCAGTGCGCCGAGTGCTCAACACCGCCGGGAATCGCGTAGCCGTCCAGCGGGCCGAGGCGATGCTCGACCCCATCGACGACGAGCACCTGCTCTCCGCGGATGACGATCCCGAGCTGCTCGTGCGGGTGGCTGTGGAGCGGGACGACAGCGCCGGGCTCGAACGTGATCAGGTTCAACATCGCGTCCTCGCCGAAGAGTGGGCGGCCGGTGACGCCGGCCGCGATCTCGAACGCGCGGACGCTCTCGAAGCTGACGAACTGTGGCTCCATCTGCCAAGTATCCCGCTCCGGGCGCGCCCGGTTGTGGTGAGCCGCACCGCTCGAGTCTGCGACACTCGCGCGGATGGCTGAGGCGGAGATCGGGGTCTTCGGCGGGTCGGGCTTCTACTCGTTCGTCGACGTGGTCGACGAGGTCGAGGTCGAGACGCCGTACGGCAAGCCGTCGGCGCCGATCGTGATCGGCGAGGTCGGCGGCCGGCGCGTCGCGTTCCTGCCGCGGCATGGCCGCGCGCACGAGCTGCCGCCCGGCGCAGATTCCCTACCGCGCGAACGTGTGGGCGATGCGCGAGCTCGGCGTTCGCCGCATCATCGGGCCGTGCGCCTCGGGAGCCCTGCAGCCGGAGCTCGAGCTCGGCGCATTCGTCGTCTGCGACCAGTTCGTCGACCGCACCTCGGGACGCGCGGACACCTTCTACGAAGGTCCTGAGACGACGCATGTCTCTGCGGCCGACCCGTACTGCTCCGACCTTCGCCGGCTGCTCGTCGAGACCGCACGTGAGCTCGGGATCACGGTCCACGACGGCGGCACTGTGGTGGTCATCCAGGGGCCTCGCTTTTCCACGCGAGCCGAGTCGAAGTGGTTCGGGGCGATGGGCTGGGACATGATCAACATGACCGCGTACCCCGAGGGCTACCTGGCCCGCGAGCTCGAGCTCTGCTACGCGAACATCTCGATGGTCACCGACCACGACGTCGGTGTCGAAGGCGCGGAGCCGGTCACACATGAGACGGTCGTGCGGGTCTTCCAGGAGAACAACGAGAAGCTGCGCGCGCTCCTCTTCGCAGTGATCCCGAAGATCGGCCCGCAGCCCGAAGACGCCTGCGCGACGGCGTTGCGGGGCGCGCGGATCTAGCGTCGTATACTCGGTTCGTGCCGCAGTTCAGCGTCAATCCGAGCCGCCTCGACCCGTACAAGAGCTTCCGTTTCCGCGTCAAGTGGGACAACAAGTACGTGCCCGGGATCTTCCGGGTGAGCCCGCTGCGGCGAACGACCGCCGCGATCGACCAGCGGTCCGGGGCAGACCCGAGCGAAGACCACCGTTCCCCCGGCAGGACGGACTGGGATCCAATCGTCCTCGAGCGGGGCCGCACGCACGACACATCCTTCGAGGACTGGGCGAACCTCGTCTGGAACGAGTCCGGCGAGATGTCGCTCAAGAAATTCCGCAAGGACGTGGTGATCGAGCTCGAGAACGAGCAGGGCGTAACCGTGATGGCGTTCACGGTGCACCGCGCCTGGCCGTCGGAGTACGTCGCCCTCGGCCCGCTCGACTCGGAGAGCGAGGCGATAGCCATCGAGTCGCTCACCCTCGAACACGAGGGCTGGGAACGCGACACCTCTGTCAAGGAACCCGCCGAGACCTAGAAGCCCGGCCGAGCCCTACACCTAGAGGCCGAGGCGCTCGAGCATCGTCTCGTTGCGCCGCCATTTCGGCGACGACTTGACCTGAAGCTCGAGGAAGATCTTGTGGCCGACCAGCTCCTCGATGGCCGGACGCGCCCAGCGGCCGATCTCGCGCACCATCGAGCCGCCCTTGCCGATCAGGATCATCTTCTGGCTCTCGGTCTCGGTGTAGACGCGCACGTGGACCCGGTGCTCGTCGATTTCGACCACCTCGGCCGTGACGGAGTGCGGCACCTCTTCCTTCAGCAGCCGCAGCGCCTGCTCGCGGACGAGCTCGGCGATCCGCGCCTCGAGCGGCATGTCGGTCACCTCTCCCTCCGGATAGTAGAGCGGGCCCTCGGGCAACAGTGAGACCAGATCGTCGCGCAGCTCACCGATACCGTCGCCGGTCTTGGCGCTAACCGGGTGGAGCGCGTGGAAGTCTCCGAGCTCCGCTGCGGCCTGCATCTGCGTCGCGATGTGGCCTGCCTTCAGACGGTCGACCTTGTTGACCACGATCACCACCGGAATGCCGAGCGAGAAGACGCGGCGCGCGACGTACTTGTCGCCGGCCCCGATCCGCTCGCGCGCGTTGACGACGAGCAGCACAGCGTCGAGATCATCCGTCATCGCGTCGTCGACGCGGCCCTGCATCCGCTCGGTCAGCGTGTCGATCGGACGCTGCCAGCCGGGAAGGTCGACGAGCACGAGCTGCGCGTCGGCAGTCGTGACGACGCCGCGGATGCGGTGCCGCGTCGTGTGCGGGACCTTCGAGACGATCGCAATGTGCTCGCCGGTCAGCGCGTTCAGGAGCGTGGACTTGCCGACGTTCGGGCGCCCGGCGACCGCAACGAAGCCCGACTTCATTCCGGGAGGTCCCAGGTGTCCGGGAGCAACTCGCCGGGCGTCGCGGTGTGGATCTCACCGTCGGCACCCCGGTAACTCACCTCACCGACCCGGAACTCGTGCAGCCACTGCCGGCAGCCTCCGCACGGGGAGGCGGTGATCCCGATCGCCTCGATATCACCGGGACGACACCCGGCGGCGACGGCGGCCGCGATCGCGGCTTCCTCTGCGCAGATGCCGAGGGGATAGGCGGCATTCTCGACATTCACGCCCTCGAACTCGCGGCCGTCCCGCACCCGCACGACCGCGCCGACGAGGTAGCGCGAATACGGCGCGTACGCCCTCGCGGCCGCATGCTCGGCCCGCTCGACGAGACCGCGGCTCATCTCGCGAGCTGGAAGAGGGCGAGGGTGGTCAATGAGCCGAGCAGCGCGCCGAGCAGCACCTCGAAGGTCGAGTGGACGCCCGACTCGACTCGCGTCTGGGCGACGAGCAGCGCCATCACAAACGCGATCGACGAGACGACAAACCGGTGGTGCGCCCCGGCGGCGTAGGTGACGGCGATCCAGGCGCCGAACGCGATCGCGGCGTGGCCCGACGGCAGCCCCCCGCGCAGCGGTGTTCCCCGCCTGGTCCACGCCTTCGCGCCGATTACCCCGGCAACGGTGATGACGAGCGCGACGAGGGTCAGCGCCGCCGGGCCGTCGCGCAGGCGGTCGAGCAGGCGGTTCGAGCGGTCGCCGATCCGAGTGGAGAAGATGATGTAACCGACCGCGATCGCGTTGAGCGTCGCAATCAGTACCGCGCCCGCGGCGACGTCTTTTGCCAGCTTCGCCATCGGGTCGAAGGAGGTGGTCGCGACGTCGATGGCGCCCTCGACCGCGGTGTTGATCATCTCCGCGATCAGAACGAAGGCGATCGCGATCAGCAGCGCGATCAGCTCGAACTTCGAGACGGAGACGATCACGGCGAGCACGATCACACCGATCGCTACGACCACGTGGATGCGCATGTTCCGCTGCGTGCGGAGCGCGTGGACGATCCCTTCGAACGCGTTGTTGAACGAATCGAAGATCGTCTGGTGGCGGAACGAGCTCACCTCGCGGCCAAGTCCTCTTCACGCCGTTCCATCGCGTCCCCATGGTCGTACCCGAGCAGATGCAGCAGGCCATGCGTCAGCGGGCGGCGCCATTCTTCGCCGACGACGGCGGGGCAGATGACCACGTCGCCGAGTGCCCGCGGCATGCCCTCGGGCAACTGGTCACGGCCGTCGATCGGGAAGGAGAGGACGTCGGTCGCCTCGTCGATCCCGAGATGATCGCGCTTCAGGGCCCGCATCTCGTCCGGCCCGACGAAGGCGAGCCCGAGCTCGCCGTCCTCGATCCCCTCGGCGCGAAGCACGCCGAAGGCGAGCTCAACCGCAGCGCCCTCGTCAACCTCGACCCCACTCCGATTCTCGACCTCCACCGTAAGTGACACTTACTTCCTCCGCTCGGTGCCGGTCTCCTCGGCGTGGTGCTTGTACGCCTCGACGATCCGCTGCACCAGCTTGTGCCGCACGACGTCCTCGTGGCCGAAGTGCACGAACGAGATCCCATCGATCCCGCCGAGGATGTCCTGCACCTGGATCAGCCCTGAAGCCTGGTCGCGCGGGAGGTCGACCTGCGTCACGTCGCCGGTGACGACGACTCTGGAGCCGAATCCGAGCCGGGTCAGGAACATCTGCATCTGTTCGGGCGAGGTGTTTTGAGCCTCGTCCAGGATGATGAAGCTGTCGTTCAGAGTGCGGCCGCGCATGAACGCAAGCGGCGCAACCTCGATCGTTCCGCGCTCCATGTATGTGTTCGCCTTCTCGGGGTCGAGCATGTCGTAGAGCGCGTCGAAGAGCGGGCGCAGATAGGGGTCGACCTTTGCGAGCATGTCGCCCGGCAGGAAGCCGAGCCGCTCGCCGGCCTCGACCGCAGGCCGCGTCAGGATGATCCGCGCGACCTCGCGCTCGTGGAGCGCCGCGACGGCGAGAGCCATCGCGAGATAGGTCTTGCCGGTGCCCGCCGGACCGATGCCGAAGGTGACCGTGCAGCGACGGATCGCGTCGACGTACGCCTTCTGGGTGACCGTCTTCGGAGCGATCCGCTTCCCGCGGTGATGCCAGACGACATCCTCGAACACCGCGCGCACGTCCTGGTCGGATTCGAGTGCGCCAAGGACGGCGTCGACGGTGTGCGCGCCGATCTGGTGACCTCCCTCGACGAGGTCGACCAGCTCGTCGATCACCACACGCGCCTCGGCAACCTGGGCATCCTCGCCCTCGAGAGTCAGCCGGTTGCCGCGCAGGCGAACTGTGCAGTCGAGGCGGTCGCGCAGCGCCTCGAGAACGCCGTCTGCCATGCCCGCAAGCTCTGCGGCGACTTCGTTCGAAACGTCGAGAACTTCCTGCACCGGCGCAGTGTAGGCCGTCGCCCGTGCGACTCAGCGGTGCTCGAAGGCGAGGCGGACCCCGAACCCGATCAGCACGACGCCGGTGACGCGGTCGAGCGACTTGCGAACACGCGGCCGGCGGATGAACTCCGAGGCGTGGCCCACGGCGGCGCCGTAGGCAGCGAGCCACGCGAGCGTCAAGACCCCGAAAATGCCGCCGAGGACGAGCAGCGGCCCAAACGGGGACCCGTCTCCGAGCACGAACTGCGGCAGGAAGCTCGTGAAGAAGACGGCGATCTTCGGATTCCCGAGATCGCTCAGAAGCCCTTGCCGCAGCGCCTTCACGGTGTGCCCTCGCCCGGCGGGCGGCCCCGACCCCGGCCCGAGCGGGTCCCGCGCTCGAAGCATTTGGACGCCGATCCAGACAAGGTAGACCGCCCCCGCGATTTTCAACGCGTTGAAGGCGACATCCGAGGCCCGGAGCAACGTCGCAATGCCGAGCGCTGCCGCCATCGTCCAGATCATGAGCCCGATCGAGACCCCGACCGCGGCCGCAACCCCGGAGCGGCGACCGCCGACGAGTGCGTTCTTCGTCACGACCGCCGTGTCCGGTCCCGGGATGAGGATCAGGAGGATGGAGAGAACGAGGAACGGTGCCAGGTCGAGGTGCACGAGCTAGTGGTCAGGCGAGCTTCTCGCGGACGACCTGCCCGACCGCGGAGCCGTCGGCCCGGCCCGCGACCTGCGGCATCACGTCGGCCATCACGCGACCCATGTCACGCAGGCTCGTGGCGCCGTTCTCAGCGATCGCATCGTCGACGATCCGCTCGAGCTCCTCCTCCGAGATCGGCTCGGGCATGAACTCCTCGAGAATCGCAAGCTCCGCCTCCTCCCCCGCCGCCCGCTCCTCACGGCCGCCCGCACGAAACGCCGCCGCGGCCTCCTGCCGCTTCTTGCGCTCGCGCTGAAGCACCTGCAGCTCTTCGTCGTTCGAGAGCGGCCGCTGCAGCTCTTTCTCGGCCGAGCGCAGGCTCGAGAGAATCAGCCGGAGCGTGTCACGCCGGACCGTGTCGCGAGCGAGCATCGCCGCCGTTACCTCGCTTTCGAGCTCCGCGATCAGGCTCACAGCGCCCGCACCGCCGCCAGATTCGCAGCCTCGAGATGGCTCCTCGTGTCGCCGATCACGTGCCAGTGGAGATGAAAGATCGTCTGGCCGGCGCTGCGGCCGACGTTCGCGATCACCTGGTAGTCGGTCAGCCCGGCCCCGCGCGCGACTTCGGCGATGAAGTCGAGCATGCGTTTCGCCTCGTCCTCCTCGAGCTCGGAGACATCGCGGAAGGTGTCGACGTGGTGCTCCGGGATGATCAGGATGTGCGTCTCCGCTTGCGGATTGATGTCATTGATCGCGACGAAGCCCTCGGTTCGGGCAACGTAGGTGCCGTCACGCACGATGTCGCAGAACAGGCAGTCCTCACGCTGCGACGGCAAGGATCCCCTCCTCCGTGACGGCTTGGGCGCGCACGCGGACGAGCTCGCCCACCGGCGCGTCGACGAGGAACGGCGAGTAGTCGTCCCCGTAACCGCGGCCTGGACGGTCGACGAGCACGACGTCGTCCCGACCGAGCTTCGTCTGCCACCGGCGCCGCTCGAGCTCGCGCGAGCGCGCGCGCAGCCGCGCGCTGCGCTCCTTCTTCACCTGCGGCGCAACGGGATCGGCCTGCGCTGTCCGCGTCCCGGGCCGGGGCGAGTACGGGAAGACGTGCACCGTCGTGATCCCCGCCCGCTCGACGGTACGCAGGGTGTTCTCGAACGCCGCCTCGTCCTCGGCCGGAAAACCGACGATCGCGTCGCTCGTCAGGTTGAACTCGCCCGCGAGCTTCTCGAGTCGCGAGACGAAGGTGCGCGTGGTGTATCGGCGCCCCATCGCCCGCAGGACGCCGTCGTCGCCCGACTGGAGCGGGACGTGGAGGTGCTTGGCGACCGCCGGCGTCTCACGCAGGGCGGCCACAAGCGCGTCGCTGACGTGATTGATCTCGATCGAGCTGAGCCGGAGGCGCTCGAGCCCGGGGGTCTCGGCCGCCGCTCGAACGAGCAACGGCAGGTCGAAGCCTGCCACGCGATCGCGGAAGCAGCCGAGGTTGATCCCGGTGAGCACGACCTCGCGATGGCCCTGGCCGACACGACGCCGAATCTCGGCGAGCACAGCGTCCGCGGAACGGCTGCGAGAGCTGCCGCGCACGAGCGGGATCACGCAGAACGCGCACGAGAACGAGCACCCGTCCTGGATCTTCACGAACGCGCGCACGCGGTCGAGCCTCGCGTCGGCCTGCACGCATCCGATCGCGCCTACGTCGCCTGCCACGAACGCGGCGGTCTGCTCGGCCGGCCGGGCAACGACCGTGACGTTGCCCGGGAGGCCGGAAAGTCCGTCGCCGCCGAGGTTTGCGCCACAACCGGTCACATAGACGTGTCGATGGCTGCGCGCCGCGCGTGCGGCGGCCTTGCGGCTCTTTGCGAGTGCTTCGTTCGTGACGCAGCAGCTGCTGATCACCGCGACGTCGGCGGTGCCGACGTCCGCCTCGGTGTGGCCGTCGGCGAGCAGGCGCTCGCGGATCTCCTGCGCATCCGTGTGCGAGACCTTGCAACCGAGAAAATCGACTCGAAAACGCGTCACAGAGCGAGATCGTACTGCCGTTTCGGCCCGCAGGCGAGCCGCACAGCGTCGCTTATTGTTCCGGGATGCCGAGCACGGAGCCGACGCCGCCCTACCGGATCGTCACCGAACGGCTCCTCCTGCGTTGCTACGACCCCGCCGATGCGCCCCTCCTCAAGGAGGCCGTCGATTCGAGCCTCGACCACCTCCGGCCGTGGATGCCGTGGGCCCAGGCGCCCATTTCGCTCGACGAGCAGGTCGCGCTGCTGCGTGACATGCGCGCCAAGTTCGATCTGGGCCAGGAAGCGATCTATGGCGCGTTTACGCCTGACGGATCGGAGGTCGTGGGCGGCGCCGGGCTGCACGCGCGGGTTGCCCCAGGGGGGCTCGAGATCGGCTACTGGATCCGCGCGAGCCGGACTGGTGCGGGGCTCGCGACGGAAGCCGCGGCCGTGCTGACACGCGTTGCGATCGAAATCTGCGGCCTCGATCGCGTCGAGATCCACATCGATCCCGAGAACACAGCGAGCCTCGCCGTTCCCCGCAAGCTGGGATACCGGGAGGAGGCGACGCTGCGGCGCCGACTTCAGCCGGCCGACCCGGCGGGCCCGGCGCGCGACGCCGTGGTCTTCTCGCTGCTCGCGGAGGAGCTCCCTTCCTCGCCAGCGGCACGGATCAGATTCGAGGCGTTCGACGCGGCAGGGCGACGGATCGAATGAGCTCAGTCGCCGCGAGTGAAGAGCTCGCCGGCCCAGCCGTCGCTCTCCCGGCGGGCAACCCTCGTCCAGCCCTCGAGCTGCGGCAAGTCGCGGTCGAGATAGCCCGACGTGACGAGATTCGTGGCGTCGACCAGCGGCGCGAGCGCCTCGACGGACTCGAGCGTGAGGTTCGCGAGCACGATGTCGGCGACCGGCAGGCCGCCCTCGAGCGCGTCGAGACGATGTACGTCGATCGCGACGCCATTCGTCGTGGCGTTCGTCCGGGCGGCATCGATCGCCGCTTCGTCGACGTCGACCGCCACAACGGGCCCGAAACCGAGTCGCGCTGCGGCGATCGCGAGCACGCCCGACCCGCACCCAACGTCCAGCACGCTGCCGTGCGGCACTTCGAGGAGCAGTTCGAGGCACAGACGGGTCGTCGCGTGGGCTCCGGTGCCGAAGGCGCGGCCCGGGTCGATCACGACCGCGAGCGCTTCTGCGGGCACGTTCTCCCACGGAGGGCCGATCCAGAGCGGCCCGACGCGAGCCGGCCGGTGGAAGTCCCGCCAGCGCTCCTCCCAGCCCGTCTCGACCTCTGAGATCCGCGCGCTGGGGAACGCCGCGCGCACCCGCTCCGCGGCCTCGCCGTATGCGGCCAGTTCGACATCGGCTGCGCCCTCGTGCTCCTCGAACCCCGCCGGGGCGAGCTCGACGAACCGCGCTCGCAGCTCCTCGGCCGCATCGCGCGGAGCGGTGACCGACGCGCGGATCAGCGAAATGCGCTCTTCAGCTTCGCGAAGAACCCTTCTTCGCGCCGGTACGTGTGCTCGTCACTGTGCCGCTCGAACTCCTCGAGCAGCCGCCGCTGCTCGTCGTTCAGTCGCCGCGGCACCATCACGTTCACGAGCACGCGGTGGTCGCCACGGCCGAAGCCCTGCAGCACCGGCATGCCCTTCCCGCGCAGAACCTTCACCTCTCCCGGCTGGGTCCCCGGTTCGAGCTGGAGGTCGACCGGTCCGTCGAGTGTCGGAACGGACACCGTCGCGCCGAGAGCCGCCTCGGCGACGGTCAGGTCAGCCTGCGAGAAGATGTCGTTGCCCTCGCGCACGAACCGCTCGTCGGGTCGGATCCTGATGCCGACGTAGACGTCGCCCGCCCGGCCGCCGAGCACGCCCGCATGGCCGTCGCCGGAAAGCCGGATGCGCTGGCCGTCGTGGATGCCCGCGGGGATTTCGACGGCGAGTTCGCGCTCCTGGAGCATCCGCCCGGCACCACCGCAGTCGTCGCAGGGGTGTTCGATGAACCCGCCGGTGCCTCTGCAATCAGGGCACGTCGACGCACGCATGAACTCTCCGAAGATGCTGCGGGAGACCTGCTGGAGACGCCCTGAACCACCGCACCGAGGGCACCCTGAGACGGCGGTGCCGGGCTTCGCGCCGTTGCCGCCGCACGTGGCGCACGTCGCCGCAAGCTCGAGGGTGACCGTCTTTCCGACTCCGGTGGCCGCTTCTGCGAGGTCGATCTCGACCTGGGCGGCGACGTCGGCGCCGTGCGCTTGGCCGGCCGGGCCGCCGCCGAACACGTCGTTCCCGAAGAACGTCGCGAACAGGTCTCCGAGGTCGAAATGAGTCGGCGTGAAGCCACCCGAGCGAAGGCCGGCGTGGCCGAACCGGTCGTAGAGCTGACGCGTCTCGGGGTTCGAAAGCACCTCGTAGGCCTCCGACACTTCGCGGAAGCGCGTCTCGGCGTCCGCGTCGTCCGAGACGTCCGGGTGCAACCGGCGGGCGAGACGGCGGAACGCCTTCTTGATCTCCTGCTCGTCGGCATCCCGCCCGACCTCGAGCAGCTCGTAGTAGTCACGTTCGGTCGTCGACATCCGCCGCACATGGTGCCAGGGGCGGTGGCGGGACTCCTTATTCGTCCGCGTATGCCTCTTCGACGAAGCGCGAGAGCTCGTGTGCGGCCGATCGGACGGTGCGGAGCGCCTTCTCGTAGTCCATCCGTAGCGGCCCGAGGAGGCTGACGGTGCCGAGCGTCTGGTTCGGCAGCCCGTACGTCGTACCGACGAGCGCGAGCTCGCGGAGGCCCGAGGGCTCGAGCTCGTCGCCCACGTGAACGAACGGACGCCGCAGGTCGAGCGATTGCGCGAGAACGTCGAGCAGCGCGACGCGCTTCTCGAGCGCGTCGATCAGGCTCCGGTAGGCGCCGATCTCCTCGGTGCGAAGGTCGTCGAGGAGACCGGCGGCGCCACCGACGTAGAGGTGCCTGTCGTCATCCACGGCGTCGAATGCGCCGCGGATCGCCTCGAGGAAAGCGCACTCCTGCAGCGAAAAGCCCTGCTCCTCGAACGCGCGGCGCAGGAGCCTCGACCGAAGGCGGACGCCTGTGAGTCGCTCGCCGAGGTAGTCGCTCGCCCAGACGACGAGGCCCGGGTCGACTGGGTCGTGAAACACGTAGCGGTGCTTCGAGACGCCTCCCGTCGAGGTGATGACGACGACCATGACCACGTTCGGCTGAAGCGGGAGCACCTCGACGTGCCGAACGGTCGCAGCCTGCAATGGCGGCGCCGAAACCAGCGCGAGGAGCCGCGTCAGGCCGGAGAGCACGTCGGTGGTCGCCTGGAGCGCCTCGTCGATCTCGGCGCGTGCATCGGCGAGGCCCAGAGCGAGCCCCTCAGGCCGTGGCTCCGGGCGCGCAAGCAGTTCGTCGACGTAGGTTCGGTACCCCGCCTCGGTCGGCGTCCGGCCCGCGGACGTGTGCGCGTGGGTAAGCAGCCCGCGACGCTCGAGGTCGGCGAGCTCTGCACGAACGGTCGACGAGGAGATGTCGAGCCCCGACCGCTCGACGAGCGTCTTCGATCCGACCGGCTGGCCGTTCGCGACGTACTCCTCGACGATCCGGGCGAGGATCTCTCGTTGGCGCTCGGACAGCGGCGCATCCATGTCCGGCTCATCGTAGGCCAGCCGGACCGGCACGCGGGCGACCGCGCTAGGCGAGCAGACGCGCGGTCACGCCGTCGCCCAGAAAACGGCCTCGACCGGTGAGCGCGATGGTGCCGGGCGTGCGCACGGCGAGGCCGAGCCGCTGGAGCCCTGCGAGTCCCTCTTCGTCGAGCGTGTGCTCGAGGCCGGAGACCGGCAGCGGCTCGTCGAGGCGAAGACCGAGCATCACGCGCTCGGCATCGCGCGTCTCGCTCGGCAGGTGCTCATGCTCGCGCGGCGGGCTCTCGCCGGCCTCGACCGCCTCGAGGTATCCGCGAAGCGAAGGCGTATTCCGCCAGCGCCGGTGCTCGATTGTGCTGACCGCTCCCAAGCCGAGGCCGAGATAGTCCCGCCCGAGCCAGTAGCCGAGGTTGTGACGTGCCCGCAGATCCCTCCCGGTCACCTCGCCGCCGGTGCGGCAGAAGTTCGCGGTCTCGTACCAGCGGTAGCCGGCGGCCGTCAGCGTCTCGACGACGAGCTCGAAGTAGGTCTCCATCGACTCGGCCACGCGGTCGAGCTCCGCTCCGTGGGCGTGCGTGAAGCGGGTGCCCGGCTTCGCCTCCAATTCATAGGCAGAGATGTGCTCGGGCTCGAGCGCGAGGGCCTCGGCGAGGTCGCGTTCGAGGTCGGAGGAGCTCTCGCCGGGGATCCCGTAGATGAGATCGAGGGAAATGTTGTCGAATCCGGCATCACGGAGAACGTAGACGGCACGACGGACGTCGTCAGGACCGGCAACACGCTCGAGCACGTCCAAGAGGTGCTTGTGGAAGCTTTGTGCGCCGATCGACACACGATTGACACGGTTTCGGCGCAGAAGCGCCGCCAGCTCCGGCGTCACCGTCTCCGGGTTCGCCTCGACGGTTACCTCGTCGGCGTCCGGCAGCCCCGCCAGGAACCGCTCGAGCGCGGTGGGCTCGGTGAAGGTCGGCGTGCCACCTCCGAGGAAGATCGTCTCGAGCCGCGGCGCCAGAGCCCCCGCTCGAGCACGAGCTCGTCGAGCAGCGCGTCGACGTAGCGCGAGTGCTCGTCCCGCCTCCCAACGATCGTGACGAAGTCGCAATAGCCGCACCGATGCGCGCAGAACGGAAGGTGGACGTAGAGATGCCGCGCGAGGCTCATGTCGCCACCGGCCGTTTCGGTCGCGGCACGAGCTCACCGCCGCAGTTCGGGCAGACGAATTCCTGGACCGCGCCACACGACACACAGAACGTGCACTCGTGCGAGCAGATCAGGGCCTCGCCGTCCACAGCGAGCGGCGCGCCGCACCGCTCGCACACGGTTCGCATTTCGAGCGTCACTACTTCTTCCCCCCGTCGCTCCCGAGATTGAGAACGGCCAGGAATGCCTCCTGCGGAACCTCGACAGCGCCGACGCGCTTCATTCGCTTCTTGCCTTCCTTCTGCTTCTCGATCAGCTTCCGCTTGCGCGAGATGTCACCGCCGTAGCACTTGGCGATCACGTCCTTGCGTTTGGCTTTGACGGTTTCGCGCGCGATCACACGCGAACCGATCGCGGCCTGAATCGCAACGTCGAACATCTGACGCGGGATCTCCTGGCGCAGCTTGTCGACCAGAGCACGGCCACGGTCGTAGGCGAAGTCGCGATGCGCGATCAGCGACAGCGCATCGACCGGATCGCCGCCGACCAGCACGTCGACGCGCACGAGCTGCCCGGGCCGGAAGCCCACGAAGTCGTAGTCGAAGCTCGCGTAGCCGCGCGTTCGCGACTTCAGCTGGTCGTAGAAATCGAGCACGATCTCGGCGAGCGGCTGCTCGAAGATCAGGTGGACGCGGTCCTCCGAGAGGTACTCCATGTGATCGAAGCGCCCTCGGCGCTCGTTGCACAGCTCCATCACCGATCCGACGTACTCCTTCGGCGCGATGATCGAAGCCTTGATGTAGGGCTCCTCGACCTCGTCGATCGCGTCCGGCATGTCGGACGGCGTGTGCACCTCGAGCCACTCCGGGTCGTTCTGCTTCCGCACCCGGTACGCAACGTTCGGCGCGGTGACGAGCAGCTCGAGGTCGAACTCGCGCTCCAATCGTTCTCGCACGATTTCCATGTGGAGGAGGCCGAGGAACCCGCAGCGGAACCCGAAACCGAGCGCCAGCGACGTCTCGGGCTCGTAGAAGAGCGCTGCATCGTTCAGCTTCAGCTTCTCGAGCGCGTCGCGCAGCTCCGGGTAGTCGTCGGAGTCCGTCGGGAAAAGCCCCGCGAACACCATCGGCTTGACCTCCTTGTACCCGGGAAGCGGCGTCCCGGCCGGACGTCCCTCCGAGGTGAGGGTGTCCCCGACACGCAACTCGGACACATCCTTGAGACCGGTGATCACGTATCCCACCTCACCCGCCGAGAGAGACGCCACCGGCTTCATCGAGGGGGACATGAACCCGACCTCGTGCGCCTCGAAACGCGTGCCCTGCGCCATCGCGCGCAGCTCGTCGTGCGGGTGAAACTCGCCGTCGACGACGCGGACGAACGCAACGACGCCACGGTACTGGTCGTACGAGGAATCGAAGATCAGCGCACGCGGCGGTGCGTCGCGGTCCCCGGCCGGCGCCGGGATCCGTTCCACGATCGCGTCGAGCACCGTCCTCGACTCCGAGCCCGGTCTTCGCCGAGATCCGGAGCACCCGGTCGGCGTCTTCACCGATCAGCTCGGCGAGTTGCAGGGACGCCCCGTCGGGATCGGCCTGTGGCAGGTCGATCTTGTTCACGACCGGGACGATCTCGAGGTTGTTGTCGATCGCGAGATAGGCGTTCGCAAGCGTCTGCGCCTCGATCCCCTGCGCCGCGTCGACGACGAGCAGCGCACCCTCGCACGCCTGGAGCGAGCGCGAAACCTCGTACGTGAAGTCCACGTGCCCGGGCGTATCGATCAGGTTGAGCTCGTGGCCCTTCCACGTCACCCGAACGGCTTGCGCCTTGATCGTGATTCCCCGCTCGCGCTCGAGGTCCATCGAGTCGAGCACCTGTGCGCGCATGTCCCGCTTCGAGACGGCGTGGGTGAGCTCGAGGATCCGGTCGGCGAGCGTCGACTTGCCGTGATCGATGTGCGCGATGATCGAGAAGTTGCGGATCCGCTGCTGGTCCATGGTCTGGCGGCGATGGTAGCCGCGACGACGTTTCGCTCCGGCTGGGGTCGCGGGGCTCTACCGGCGCGGAAAGCCGGGCGTCGAGAGCACGCGGCCGTCGGCGAGGACGGTCAGCGCCTCGTAGCGGCCCAGGCTCGCCGTCCAACCGGGCCCGTCTTCGCCCATCGCGAACGCCGCGGTCGCGTAGGCGTCGGCGGTCGCAAGTTCCGGGCCCGTAATCGTCACCGAGAGGACTCCCTGCGGCGGGCGGCCTGTGTGCGGGTTGATGACGTGCTGACCGCGCGCGTAATCACCCGAGGTCGCGACCGCTCCGTCGCCCATCGCCACCACCGCGGCCACCTTGTCGCGCTGGAGCGGATGTTCGATGCCGACGCGCCACTCGGGCTCGGGAACGCCGCGCCCGGCCAGGCGGATGTCGCCGGCTGCGTTGATCGCGTAGTTCCTGACCCCGGCGTCGTCCAGGATCATCGCGCCGCGATCGACCGACCAGCCTTTCACGAGCCCGGATGGGTCGAGATCGCCGGCCGCGCGGACGTCGAAGTAGCCGTCGGTCTCAAGCCGAAGCTCCTCGCAGCGGCCGAGCACGGCGCGGACGTCCGAGTGTGCGTCTTCGAGCGCAAGCTCGCCGCGGCCGAGGCGGCTGATCTCGCTGTCTGCCTTGTAGGTGCTGAAGGTCGCGTCGACCCACTCGAGCCAGGCGAAGAGCCGGTCGAGAGCGGCGACGTCGACCTCTTCGTCACGCACATCGACGAGGATCGGCATCCCCATGATGTGCTCGACGCGGCGGAGGCCGGGTAGCGCCGCAGTCACGCTCACAGCTTCGCGAGCGCTGACTGGAGCGACTGAGCGAACGCGTAACTCGTGTCACTCGCGCCGGAGACGATCTGGACGTTCGGGCTCTGCGCCGTCAGGAACTCCTGCCGGAGCACCGGCAGCGACTGCGACATGATGAATTGCGTGCGGTTCGTGTGGTACGTGTAGCTCCCGCCGAGGTCGACGTACTTGCGCGTCACCTTCTTCGAGCCGCCGACTGTCGTCGTCTGGACGGTGACCACGACCGTGACAGTGCCCCAGCGGTCCGCCTGGGCGGCGTCGCCGGTCACCTTCTTGATGGTGACCTTCTTCTTCGGCCCGGTCTTGACGCCGGCCTGCCTCGCCGCAGCAACGGCGTCTGCGACGGGGATCGCGAGAGTCGCGGTGCTCATCAGGACTGTGATCGTCTTACGCATGGTCTCCTTTCGGGTTAGAGGGCGAAACGTTCGACGTGGAGGTACCGAGCGGGAACGCCCGCTGCGCGGACGTTTCGCTCGATGGCAGAGGCCATCGCCGGCGGCCCGCAGACGTAGACCTCGCGTTCGGCCAGATCCGGGACGAGCTCCCGCAAGTGGCCCGGTGACAAGAGGTTCCGTCCTTCCGGCGTCGCGTGATCGCCCGCGATGATGCGGAGGTCGATCCCGCGCTCGGCGGTAAGCGATTCGAGCTCCTCGCGGAAGACGACGTCGCTCTCGGCGACGACACGGTAAAGAACGACCACGTCGCCGTTCAGCTCCTCGACCAGTGCGCGCACCGGGGTGATGCCGATGCCGCCGGCCACGAGCAGCGTCTTCTCGCGCCGGCGGACAGCCGTCGTGAACGTTCCGAACGGGCCCTCGGCTACGACCCTCGTCCCGGGCGCGATCTCGCGCATGCGGTTCGTGAAGTCGCCGAGGCCCTTGACCGTGATCCGGAGCGAACGACCGTCCGGGGCGGCCGACAGCGAGAACGGGTGCGCCTCCCACCAGCCGCGCTTGGCGAGGAAACGCCAGAGGAAGAACTGCCCCGCGTGCACGCGAAGGCGCTCGAGGTGCCGGCCGGTGATCCGCAGCGAAACGACGCCCGGCCCTTCGTTCACGACCTCAGCGACCCGCATCCGGTAGCGGAATGTGTCGGCGATCGGCACGAGCAAACGGAAGACGACGATCAGGCCGAGCGTTGCAAGGTAAAGGCTCGCCCAGTAGTCGGCGGCGACGTTGTCGAGCACGAGCTCGTTGCCGGTCGGCACCTGGTGGAACCAGCCGAGCGCAATCGCCGCGTAGGCCGTGAAGTGGACGGCGTACCAGGCCTGGTAGTTCAGCCTCCGGCGGACGATCACGATCGAGGTGCCGACGACGACCAGGAAGAGAGCGGTGCTGATCGTCGCCACGATCATCCCCGGGTAGACGCCGCCCCAGATCATGGTCGAGATCTCCTTCGGCACCGTGAACCGGTCCATCAGTGCGTAGCCCCAGACCGAGAAGACGACGTGGGCGAGAATCAGGTACAGGCACACGTGCCCGTTCCAGCGGTGCCAGACGGTGAGCTTGTCGAAGCCGGTCAGACGCTCGAGCGCAGGCAACCGCGAGAGGAGCAGCACCTCGACGAGCGCGAGGTAGGCACCGAGGAGGCCGGTGATCCGAGCGATGCTCGTGAGGAGCTCGCCGGTCGAGTTGACCTCAGTGACGTTCCCGCCGTGGTACCAGAGCCAGACAATCGCGACGGCGTTCCCGACGAGGACGAGCCAGATCAATGCTGCGGTGAGGGCGCCGCCGCGCGACCGCGCGCTCGAGTGCGCGGGAATCGCTACAGAACGCGGCTGGGACACGACGCTCGACTCCATCGCCGAAGAGTGTTGCGTCCGGTCATTAGCGGAGCATTAGAAAGGAAAACTCAGTCGCCGGCGCGGCGGCGAAGCGAGAACAGCGTGTCCAGCTCGCGGACACCGACGAGGCGACACATGACGAAGTACACGCTCCCCGACGCGACGAGAGCGAGGCCGAGCGAGACCAGCTGCCCGAGGAGCCCGCGGCCGAACGCGTCGTCGAGCAGGTACCAGACTCCGAACGCAGCGCCTCCCGCGAAGAGAGCGGCGGTCACGATGCGGATCGAAGATGCAGCCATCTCGCCAAACTGAATTCGGCCTACGCGGTGGCGGAGGAGAATGAGGAGCGCTGCGGTACCCGCGATGTTCACGAGCGAGGTCGCGAGCGGGATGCCCCAGACACCGAGCGGCACGAAGGCGAGGTCGAGCACGAGGTTGACAAACAGGTTTCCGAGCGCGACGAGCGTCGGGATCCAGTTCGACTGGAGGCTGAAGAAGGCGCGGTTCAGGATCAGCATCGTCCCGTTGAATGTCAGCCCGAGCGAGAACGCTGCGAGCGACGCCGCGACAACCGGGGTCTGGCTCGAATCGAACGCGCCTCGCTGGTAGATCAGCCTCGTCAGCGGCTCGGCGAGCACGGCGACGACGATGCTCGCCGGGACCAGCAGGAACACGATCTGGCGCACGCCGATCGAAACGGTGTTGCGGAAGCCGACGAAGTCGTTGCGAGACGCGAAGCGCGACATCGACGGAAAGAGCACCGTCGCCACGGCAACCGAGAAGATCCCCTGGGGGAGCATGTAGATGCGGAAGGCGGCGTCGATCGCGGACGGGCCGATATTGGGGTCGATGCGGTTCGCAGCGACCACGCCGTCGACCAGCGCGTTGATGTTGATCAACCCGAGCCCGAGGGAGACCGGCAGCATCAGCTTGAGGAACTGCCGCACCGCCGGGTCGCGCCAGTCGATCACGAGCTCCAGCCGCCCGCCGCGTCCGCGCAGCCACGGCACGGGGAGCAGCACTTGGATCACGGTGCCGACGACGATCGCGCCGGCATAGACGTAGAGCTTGCCGTCGACCGTGTCCGCGCGCGGCACGCCGAGCACGAGACCGAGGATGATCGCCAGGTTCCACGCGACCGGCGCAAGCGCCGGGATCGTGAACTCGTCGTAGGTGTTGAGGATCCCGACGATGATCCCGGAGGCGCCGAGGAGCGCCACGATGGGGAAGAGCATCTGCGACAAGGCGATGACGAGGTCCTCGTCCTGCGGGTAGAGCCGGGGCATCACGAGCGGAGCGACCAGGATGAAGAGGGCAGTCAGCGCGCTGAGCCCGAGCAGCATCAGCCAGAGAAGGCTCGACGCGACGCGCCACGCGCGCTTGCGCTCTCCCTTCTCGAGCAGATCGCTGAAGACGGGCACGAAGGCCGAGGACACGGCCGTGTCGGCAACGAGCGTGCGCACCGTGTTCGGCACGAGGAACGCGATCTGGAAGGCGTTGACGCTGCCCACGACACCGAAGTAATTCTTGGCGACGATCTCACGGACGAGTCCGAGCACGCGCGAGAGCGCCGTCGCGAGCGAGAAGATCAGCGTCGAGCGAGCGAGGCGCCGGCGGCCGGCGAGCGGCGGCGCGCCGACGCCGTCGGTATCGCCCGGGCCCAAGGTCGTCATTCACTCACCGGGGTCTCAGGTTACGCGGCGGTACGGTCGCGCAGGACTCCGTGCGAGAGGCTTTGCTACCCTCTGACCGGCCCGCGGTTGCGGGCGTTTTCACGCGATGCCGAACATCAAACAGCAGAAGAAGCGCGTCCGGACGGCTGCCAACCAGCGGCTCGAGAATCTGCGCTACAACTCGACGATCAAGACGCTTACGAAGCGGCTCGCGACTGCCGTCGAAGGTGGCGACACCGCAGCCGTCGAGGCAGAGCACAAAGGCCTCGTCAAGCTGATCGACCGGGCGATCGCCCGCGGCGCGCTGCACCGGAACACGGGCGCACGCAAGAAGTCGCAGGCCGCGCGCCTCGTGTCGCCACGCAGCTAGATACCTTGACCGTGTGACGCTCGGGCTTGCGTCGGCAGCGGTGCTCGCTGTTGCGATCGGCAACGCCTGGCGGACCGAGCCGCCACTTCCGCTCGCACGAACCGAGGTCGCCGCAGCCGTGACCGGCCGGGAGATCCTCGTCGCTGGCGGATATCTCGCGGACGGCTCGACCACGGCGCGCGTCGACCTCTACAACCCGGCGACCAGGACATGGCGGAACGGGCCGGATCTCCCAATGCCGCTCAACCATGCTTCGGCGGCGACGCTGCGCGGCGGCTGCGTCCTCGTCGGCGGGTACGGAACGAAGGGGCCCACGACGACGGCGTTGCGGTTCGAGGACGGTGCCTGGCACCAGTTGCCGCCTCTCCCCTTCATTCGGGCCGCCGCGGGTGCGGTCGCCCTGCAGGGCCGGCTGTACGTCGTCGGCGGCGTCGGGCCGTACGGGCTCGCGCGGTCGATGCTCGTCTACAACCCAGACACCCGGCGCTGGACGACACTGCCCGGTCCGACGCCGCGGCAGCATCTCGCGGCCGCAGCCTCCCGCGGCCGCATCTACTCCGTCGCCGGGCGTGCGGCCGGGTACGACACGAACGTTGCGACGGTCGAGTCCTGGGCACCCGGCGAGCGGCGCTGGAGACGCGAGCCGGATGTGCCGGAAGCGCGCGGCGGCACCGGCGCGGCGGCTGTCCGCGGACAGGTCGTGTCGGCCGGAAATGAGGCACCGGGCGGAACCAGCGCCGCCGTGTTCGCGTTCAACGTCGCAGCGCGCCGGTGGCTCCGGCTTCCCGACCTGCCGACTCCTCGGCACGGCCTCAGCGTTGTCGCATTCGGCGGCGAGACCTACGTGATCGGAGGAGGGCCGGAGCCCGGCCTCAGCGTGACCGGTGCAAACGAGGTGCTCGGGACCGCCCCTAGGACGCCGAGCGACCAGCGGGCTCACGCGGCTGGGTGAGCTCGATCAGAGCGCGCTCCAGCTCGAGGTCGGCCGGAAGGCGCGAGCCGCCCTTGAGCGCGTGGTCGAGGTCGGCAAGCCTGACAGTCGCGTCCCGGAGCTCCTCCGGGCTGAAGTTGCGCGCCTGCGCGTAGAGCTTCTGGACATAGAACGGGTGCTGCTTGAGCCGAGCTGCCGCATCCTTGGCGGAGAGGCCCTCCGACTCGAGTGCCTGGCAGGACCGGATCCGAGCGACGTGCGTCCCGAGAATCGCAGCGATGCGCGGGATCGTGCGCGCCCGTGGGTCGCCAGAGCGCTCCATCAGGGCCTCGGCCGCTTCGAGCACGGATGCGACGTCGCGTGCGCCCCACGCGTCGGTGAGCGCGAAGCTGGTCGCCTCGGCGCTCGCGGCGACGAGAACCTGAACGTCCGCGGCTGTCACGCGTTCGCCGGCAGCCCACACGGCGAGCTTGTCGACCTCGCATCGCGAGCCCATAGGAGTCGTCGCCGACGAGCTCGATCAGGTTCCGGCACGCCTCCGGCTCGGCCGAGACGCCGTGGAGCTTGAACTGCTCGGCGACCCAGCTCTGGCGACCGCCCTTTGCCACGTCCCAGAGGAGGAGCTCGCCTGTCGTGGCAGACCGCCTTCGCAAGCGGCGCGTCCTTCTTCAACTCGCCGGCGACAAGCGCGACGGTCGTGCCCGGCGCAGGCGCTTTCAGGTAGGTGGCGACCGCCTTGACGTCCTCCGCCTTCCAGACCTCGACGCCGTCGACCACGATCAGCCGTCCGTCCCCGGCGAAGAGACCGAAAGCGTTGCACGCCGCGACGATGTCGGGCCCGCTCGCCTCGGCGGCGCTGTAGAGCTCGGTCGCATCGTCGCCGAACCGGCCCCGCAAGCGCTGAAGGGCGCGATCGACCTTCGGACGGTCCGTGCCTGCAAGCAGGTACACGGGCTTCAGGTCGTCCGACATCGACGCCAAGCATAAGCTCCGAGCAGGAGCACGCCGATGAGCGCGGCGAGCCCGCGGTAGGTGGTGATCCTGGCAAACGGGAGCGAGCCGATCGCGCGTGCGCAGAGCGCGATGTACGCGGCGACCCAGCCGTTCAGCCAAGCGACGACCGCCGCGGCGGACGGCGAGAGCAGGTGCAGCGCCGCTGTCGCGAAGGCAAGTGCGAGCAGCAGCGGCATCGCCGGCTCCGCGAGTGCGTTGGCGGGGACCGTCAACAACGGCAGCGCGCCGAACTGAAGCCAGAGAATGGGGGCGGTTACGAGACCGCACGCCGTCGACACGGCGACGACGAGGCGAAGACCCCGGGGCACCGGATAGCCCTCGAGCCAGCGTGAGATTCGAGGCGCGACTGTGAAGATGGCGGCCACCGCCGCGAACGAGAGCTGGAATCCGGGGTCGAAGACGAGGTACGGGTTCCAGGCGAGGAGGGCGATCGCTCCGACGAGGAGGACGTACCAGGCATCGCTCAAGCGACCGGCGAGCCAGGCAAGCGACGCGAGCGAGCCCGCGATGCCGGCGCGAACGACCGAGGGCTGCGGCCCAACCGCCAGCACGTACGCGCCGATCCCCGCCAGCGCCCCGACCTCACCCACCCAGCGACTAATCCCGAGCAGCCATGCGACAGCCAGCGCACCGGCGGCCACAAGCACGACGTTCTGGCCGGACACGGCGAGCAGGTGGTACAACCCCGAAGCTCGGAAGTCAGCGCGCAGCCCGTCGGAGAGCGCCGCGTCGTCTCCTAGCACGATCCCCTCCAGGACCGCGCGCCGCTCTCCCTCGAGCCCGGGCGCGATCGAGCCGGAGAGACGCTCGCGAAGCCGATCGGCCACCCCGCCGAGGCCTCCTCGCGCTCCAACCGGTCGCCACGTGTCGACGCGCAGCACCACGTGTACGCCGTGCCGGCGCAGCCAGGTGCGCTCGTCGAAGCCACGGTTGGGCCCCCGTGGCAGCTTCACCACGGCGAGCGCGTCGATGACGGCACCCTGCGGCGGCGAGCGCCCGAGCGGTAGCTCGAGTTGGACGCGCTCATGGACCGGGAGTCCCTCGAACCGGCTGATCATCCCTTGCGCCCGAAGGTTGAACCGTCCATGTGTCGGAGGGGCGATCACGACGACAAGCGCGCGTCCGGCACGCCCGACTTCGCCCAGCATCGGACTTCGGTCGAGCGCGTCAAGACGCACGCTCGCCCACCACCAGCCGAGGCAGACGAGGAGTGCCGCCGTCAGCGCGAGCCGGGTCGCAGGCGCGTCAGCGGCCGCGACCGCGACCGCTACGAGCAGCGATCCCGCAATCGCCACCTCGTGCCACCGGGACACGTTTGCGAAGGCGAGCCCGCCACAGAGGGAGCCTGCGAGCAGGTGGGCAGGGGCGCGAGACCAGATCACGGCTGAACGAGCCCCCGCAGGTTCTCGATCCGCGCCGGACCGATTCCCGGAATCGCATCGAGCTGGTCGACCGAGGTGAACGGGCCGTGCTCGGCCCGGTAGGCGATGATCTTCTGCGCAGTCACAGGCCCAACGCCGGGGAGCGCGTCGAGCTGTTCGGCGGTCGCGGAGTTCAGACTCACAGGCGCCGTCGGCGAAACCCCCTGCCCGGCCGGCGCCGCGGCGGTGGCGCTCCCGCCGGCTCCCGGGGCGGCATGTCGCGGCACCAGCACCTGCTCGCCATCCGCGAGCGGAGCAGCGAGGTTGACGAGGTCAGGCTCGGCGCGTGCCGTCACACCGCCGGCGCGTGCAATCGCGTCGGCGATCCGCGAGCCCTGGCGGAGGCGATAGAGACCCGGCCGCCGCACCGCGCCTGCCACATCGACCACCACGGCTCGTACGGCAGGTGCTACAGGTGCTTCAGGTGCCGGCGACGCCGCGAGGAGTGTCCCCGTGGCGGTCTCGACGGAGACCGTCGCGGGCGCCGGATTCGCACCGAACACCCGAGCGGCGAGGAAGACGACAGCGAGCGCCACCACAACGGCGGCCATGCGCACGGGGGCGCGTGAGCGTGAAACTCGGCATGAGCCAAGCGTGCCGGGAAACCCGTCACGTGTCTGTGACGCCTCCGTGCCGAAACTGGGACATGTTCTCCACACGGTCACCCAGCCTGCCCAAGGGTTGGTTACGGTTTCCCGGAATCGCCGGGGTCGGAAGCAGCGGCCTCGTCTCGCACCCGCAGGAGCCCACCATGGCTTTCGGCCTGTACTTCACCCCCAGCGCGTTCACTCCCGACCTGTACGACGAGTGCATACGCAGGCTCGATGCCGCCGGCGCCGGTGCTCCGGCCGGCCGGAGTCACCATGTCGCTCTCGAGGTGGACGGGCAGATCCAGGTGTTCGACGTCTGGGACTCAATGGAGCAGTTCGACGCCTTCGGCGCAACGCTCGTGCCAATCCTCGGGGAGCTTGGGGTCGACCCCGGCCAACCGATGGTCTCCCCGGTTCGAAACATCATCGAGGGATAGCGCGAAGCGGTCCCCGGCCGGCTAGATCACGAGGTTGACGAGCTTGTCCGGGACGACGAACGCACGCGGCTCCTCGGCCGTCGAGATGCGCCTGCACCTTCTCCGACGCCCGCGCGAGCGCGATCAGCTCGTCCTCCGACAGGCCCGCCGGCACCTGGATCCGGTCGCGCACCTTGCCGTTCACCTGGAGCACGAGCTCGACCGTGTCGCGCTGCAGCATCGACTCGTCGGCGACCGGCCACGGCTCGGCCCAGAGGCGGCTCGTGCCCGAGCCGCTCCCACAGCTCCTCGGCGACGTGCGGCGCGTACGGCTGGATCAGCGACACCGCCGTCTCGGCGGCGAACCGCGCTGCCGGATCGTCGGCCCCGGCCCGCGACAGCTCGTTCACCAGCTCCATCACGGCCGAGATCGCCGTGTTGAACGACTGACGGCGCCCGATGTCGTCGCTCACCTTCGCGATCGTCTGAGTGCGCCTTTCGCGACAGCGTCGTTCGCCGGCGCGTCCCCGCCGGGCGCGCGCTCCGCGACCTCCGACACGAGCCGGTAGAGGCGGCGGACGAACCGCAGCATGCCCTCGATCCCCTCGTCGGTCCACTCCATGTCCTCGTCCGCCGGGCCGATGAACAGGATGTAGAGCCGCACCGGGTCGGCGCCGTACATCTCGATCAGCGCGTCCGGCCCGATCACGTTGCCCTTCGACTTCGACATCTTCGTCCCGCCGAGCTGCACCCAGCCGTTGGTGAAGAGGGTCTGGAACGGCTCGCGGAAGCCGACGAGGCCGAGGTCGTTCAGCGCCTTGATGAAAAAGCGCGCGTAGATCAGGTGCATCACCGCGTGGTCGGCGCCGCCGATGTACTGGTCGACCGGGCACCACCAGTCGACGATCTCCTTGTCCCACGGCGCCGTCGTCGTTGTGCGCGTCGCAGTAGCGCAGGAAGTACCAGGACGAGTCGACGAAGGTGTCCATCGTCTCGACCTCGCGGCGGCCCGGCTTGCCGCAGCGCGGGCACGGCGTCCGAACCCACTCCTCGGCGCTCGCGAGCGGCGCGATCCCCTTCGGGCGGTAGTCGTCGATCTCCGGCAGCACGACCGGCAGCTGGTCTTCGGGCACGGGAACCTCGCCGCAGTCGTCGCAGTAGACGATCGGGATCGGGCAGCCCCAGTAGCGCTGGCGCGAGAAGCCCCAGTCGCGCAGGCGGAAGCTGACGGCGGGCTTGCCGCGGCCGCTCTCGCCGAGCCAGTCGACGATCGCCTTCTTGCCCTCCGGCGCGGACATGCCGCTGAACGGCGCGGAGTTGACGAGCACCTCGTCCTCGCCGTGTGCGACGTAGGCGGCGGCCTCCTCGACCTCGCCGCCGGGCGGGGCTACGACGTGCACGATCGGCAGCTCGAACTTCTGCGCGAACGCGAAGTCGCGCTCGTCGTGCGCCGGCACGGCCATGATCGCGCCGGTGCCGTAGTCCATCAGGACGTAGTCGGCGACCCAGATCGGGATCTGCGCGTCGTTCACCGGGTTCGTCGCGGTGAAGCCGGTGAAGACACCCGTCTTCTCTTCCGCGGCGGCGCGCTCCTCGCCGCGCTTCGCCCCTGCCTTGCGCACGTACTCGCGCAGCTCGGCGGCGTCGGGCGCGCGCTCCGCGAGCTGCTCGACGAGCGGGTGCTCGGGCGCCAGGACGAAGAACGTCGCGCCGAACAGCGTGTCCGGGCGGGTCGTGAACACGGGGACGTCGACGCCGAGCTCGTCGATGCGGAACAGGATCTCGGCGCCCTCCGAGCGGCCGATCCAGTTCCGCTGCATCGCCTTGATCCGGTCGAACCAGTCGATGTGCTCGAGCTCGTCCAGCAGCTCGTCGGCGTAGGCGGTCGTCTTGAAGAACCACTGCTCGAGGTTCTTCGAGACGACCTCGGCGCCGCAGTACTCGCAGTGGCCGTCGCGCACCTGCTCGTTCGCGAGCACGGCCTGGTCGTTCGGGCACCACTTCACGGGCGCGGCCTTGCGGTACGCGAGCCCGGCCTCGAGGAGCTTCAGGAACAGCCACTGCGTCCAGCGGTAGTACTCGGGCTCGTGGGCCGCGATCACGCGGTTCCAGTCGAGGCTCCAGCCCATCCGCTTCATCTCGCGCGTGATGTGCGCGATGTTGCGCTCGATGATCTCGCGCGGATGGCCGCCTTCGCGGATCGCCGCGTTCTCGGCCGGCAGGCCGAACGAGTCGAAGCCGATCGGGTGCAGCACCGTCCAGCCGTTGCGGCGTGCGGAAGCGCGCGAGCACGTCGCCGATCGTGTAGACGAGGACGTGGCCCATGTGCAGCGTCCCCGACGGGTACGGGAGCATCTCGAGGACGTACGACTTGCGCGTGCGTCGGCGGCCGCGGGGTCGTCCGGGTTCGGGGTCAGGAAGGCGCCGGCCTCGTCCCAGGCCTGCTGCCACTTCCTCTCGATCGCGTGCGGGTCGTATGCGTCCATTTTCTGTCCCCAGAGACGAAAAAGCCTCTCGTTGCGAGAGGCCGTGGGAGGCTAGCGCGGCGTCGCCGCGTTCGCTTCCTGACTCACGATTCACTCAGGTAGTGTAGCGCCGCGGCTGCGCGGACCGAGCTCGCGAGCGCGCGCGATGTGCAGCCGGCAGCCACGCCGCGGCTCCCGGACCGAGACTCCACGGGGACCCCGCACCCCGCCCCACCAGCCGTCACGGTACCGCCGAACCCGTGCCGTGTCCGTGCCGAGATCGCGCCGAAATTCGCGCCGACTTCGGGTCAACCCGTCCACAGGCACAATCCGCCGCGTGCTCGATCTCTTTCCCGACACCGCGCGCACCGACGGCGGCGAGCTCACGCTCGGCGGGCTGACCGCGTCCGCGCTGCTCCGCGAGCACGGCAGCCCGCTCCTCGTCTACGACGAGGCGACACTCCGCGCCCAGGCGCGCGCCTACCGCGCCGCCGCGCCCGACGCGTTCGTCTGTTACGGGACGAAGGCGTTCCCGAGCGTCGCGATCCTGCGAGATCTTCGCCGAGGAGGGGCTCGGCGCCGACGTCTCCACGCTCGGCGAGATCCGCTTCGCGCAGGCCGCAGGCATCCCCGGCGACCGCCTCGTCATGCACGGCAACAACAAGAGCGACGCCGAGCTCCGCACCGCGGCCGACGGCCGGCGCGCTCGTCGTCATCGACTCGCTCGAGGAGATCGACCGCGCCGCGCGCGGCCGGCGTTCGCCGATCCCTCGTTCGAGTGACACCGGGGATCGAGGCCGACACGCACGAGAAGATCCGCACCGGCCACCACGGCTCGAAGTTCGGCCTGCCGCCCGACGACGCGATCGAAGCGCTGCGACGCGCGCGGGAGACCGAGGGCCTGCACGTCCATCTCGGCTCCCAGCTCCTCGATGCCACCGCCGCATTGACCGCGGTCGACTGGATGGCGACCTTCGCGGCCCGTGCCCGCGACGAGGCAGGCTGGGAACTGCGCACGCTCGACCTCGGCGGCGGCCTCGGCGTCCCGACCGTGCCCGGCGAGCCTCACCTCGGGATCGACGTGTTCGTGCGCGGATTGCTCGCAGAGCTCGAAGGCGCCCTCGGGCGGCAGGGGCTCGCGCCGCCGCAGGTGATCTTCGAGCCCGGCCGCTCGCTGGTCGCACGCGCCGGGGTGACGCTGTACACCGTCGGCTCGGTCAAGCGCGCCGAGGCCGGAACGACGTGGGTCGCCGTCGACGGCGGCATCTCCAGACAACCCGCGCCCGGCGCTCTACGGCGCCCGCTACACCGCGTTGCTCGCGAACCGCCCCGACGACCCGCCGTCCGGCACATACGCGGTCGCCGGCAAGCACTGTGAGTCGGGCGATGTGCTCATCGAGAGTGTCGAGCTCCCCGAACCCCGTCGCGGCGACATCCTCGCCGTGCCCGGAACCGGCGCCTACACGCTCGCGATGAGCTCGACGTACAACGCCGTGCCGCGCCCTGCGGTCGTGCTCGTCCGGGACGGCGACGCACGGGTGATCCGCCGGCGCGAGACGATCGACGATCTGCTCGCGCTCGAGAGCTGATCAGGGCTTCGGGATCGAGACGATCTCGAGCGGCCCGAAGCGCTTCGTCGCGTACGCCTCCGCACCCGGGAGGCTCTTCAACACCGGCGGCGTGTCGTGCAACGTGTTGACGACGACGTAGCCGACCGCAGGCGGTCCTGGCGGCTCTGCGGCATCTGGTCGGCTGTTCCAGACCAGGAACCGGTACTCCTGAGTCGGCTGGCCCGGGTCGAAGTCGGCGTCCGTGCCGATTTCGAAGCTGCGGCCCGGGTTGTCGCGCACGAACATCGCCGCCGCATCCGCCTTGTACCGGTACGCGACTCCGTAGTCGCCGGGGGCGCCTCCGTGATCGTTGATCGTCTGAAAGAAGCGGGCGTCGAGATAGGCGAAGCTGCAAAGGCAGGCCGCGAGTGCGAGCCACCCGACGGCCGCTCGCTGCCGAACCAGACGCTCCAGGACGCGCGCGAGCCCGAGGAACGGCAACGGGAACAGGATGATGAAGTAGTGCATGTAGGAAGGGCTGCGAAGGGCCGTCATGGCAGCCAGCGGCAGCAGGTACCAGACGGCCAGCAGCGCCCGGGCCGATCCAAGCCGTGTCGTCCGCCACTGCCTGAAGCCGAGGAGCAGCCCGCCGAACGCCGCGGTGCCGAGGACGAGCGAGAGCGGATGGGCGAGCGCCGACTGCGAGCCGAGCAGGAACGACATCTTGCCCCCCCCCGCGATCGCGAGCGTGAAACGCCCCGCGCGCTCGAACCTCCCCGCTGCGTTCATGCCGGCGTCAGCCTCACCGAACGCGTCGTAGGCATCCGCACCGTGGACGATCAGGAACGGCGCGTACGAGCGCAACGGCCGCTGTGGCAGGCCAAGGGCAACCCAGCGCCAATCGATCGCATCGCGTCCGAATCACCAGCGCGGCGAGGAGGATCGGGGCGAGGATCCAGGCGGAGAAGTGAATCTGGGTTGCGGCGGCAACGCGGAACGAACAGCCAGAACACCGCTTGTCGTCGTCTCTCGACGAGAAACGCGTGCAACGCAAGCAGAAGAGCCCCGTGAACAGCGGCAGCACGTCCTGGGGCCCAGATCTTGCGGAAGAAGACGATCGCCCAGGGAGACAGCGCGAACAGGGCGGCCGATGCGATGCCGACGAAGCGCGAGAAGTACCGCGTGCCAGCCAGTAGCAGAGCCAGACGGCGGCGACATTCGTCGCCGCGACGAAGGCGGCGGACAGCAAGCGGCGACCGAACGACTGCGAGCGGCGAGGGCGATGAGGTAGATGAAGAGCGGCGGATTGGGCAGGCCGACGCTCGAGGTGGCTCGGCGGTCGGAAAGAACCGGCCGATACCGGGCTCGGAATAACCCAGCGCGTGAAGGGCAAGCCGGCAGGCCTCGGCCTCGTCAGCTTTGAACTCCATCAGGTCGAGGCCGGCGAACCGCACGAGCGCAGCGATGACGATGACCGCCGACAGCGCCACCACATCGAGTCGGAGCCGGTGAGCGCCCGAAACGCGGCTCCCCTTCATGGCGTGATCGTAGTTCCGGTCGCACTGCAGGTCATCTCACGACGCTCCCTGGTGCTGATTGACGAGATTCGGCTGGCGACGAGATCTGCCACGATCTCGTGATGCTCCACTCCGTTGCACTCTTCGTGCCCGTCGCGGCGCTGCTGGCCGTGACTCCCGGACCGGCGACGGCGATGGTCGTTCAGACGGCGGCCCGTGGTGGCCGCTCCCACGCCATGCATGCCGTGTTTGGGAACGCGACAGGACTCGCGCTCTGGGCAATCGTCTCGATGCTCGGCGTTTCGGCGTTGATTGTCGCCTCCGAAACCGCCTACGCCGCGCTCAAGATCGGCGGCGCCGTGGTTCTCGTCGTGCTGGGCATCCAGGCGATCCGACGGGCCCGGACATACGGGACTGAGGCCAACGCAACAGAGCCGCAAAGGCAAGCGCCGGCGTTCCGTCTCGGTGTTGTGACTGCGCTCTCGAACCCGAAGGTGGCGATCTTCTATGTCGCGCTGCTGCCGCAGTTCGTGCCGAGCGGCCAGGCCGTGTTGCCGGCAACGATCTCGCTCGCGGCAGTTCAGATCACGATGAGTTGCGGGTGGTACCTCGTCCTCGCCTCAGCCGTTGGCCATGCGCGCACGACCCTTGCCCGTTGGCGTCCCCAACTCGAGGCTCTTACGGGCGCGACGATGCTCGGGTTCGGCCTCAAGCTCGTCCGCGACCAGGGCTGAACCGTCACGCCGCGGCGGGCGGGTAGTGTCCAAAGTCCACCGATCGAGGAGGCACCGTGAAAGTCGTCCATTGCCCATGTGGCGTGAACGTCGAAGGCGACACCGACGACGCGCTCGTCGAGAACGTCCAGGCGCACATCGCCGCCGACCACGCGGATCTCGTCGGCAAGTACTCGCGTGAGCAGATCCTGGAGATGGCACACGAGCATTGACCGAGTCGCCACCATTCGGAGCTCTGACCCCTGACGCGCGCGAGGTCATCGAGTCCGGCGCGCTCGCCCACCTCGTCACGATCAACCCGAACGGCCGCCCACAGATCTCGTGCGTCTGGGTCGGCCTTGACGGGGACGAGATCGTCTGCGGGCACTTGAGCGGCGCCCAGCAGAAGCTGAAGAACATCGCCCGCGACCCGCGAGTCGCACTCTCGATCGAGGCGCCGGCACGGAACGCCATCGGCATGCAGCATTACCTCGTCGTCCACGGCCGCGCCCGCGTGACCGAGGGTGGAGCGCCCGAACTGCTGCAGCGACTGGCGCTGACCTACATCGGGCCGGACACGGTGTTCCCGCCCATGCCTGACCCACCGCCGGGCTACGTCCTGCACATCTCGGTCGACCGCGTCGGCGGCATCGGCCCGTGGGCAAGCTAGTCTCGCGCGCATGGGCCAGCTCAGCGCAGGCGAGTTCCTCGTCGTGTTCATGCTGGCCGCCGGGGCGGGCACCGCGGTGTTCTTCCACGCCGAGCGCAACAAGATCAAGCATCCCTCCGCCTGGGCAAGCGGCGTCTTCCTCTGCCTGGCGATCGTCCTGCCGCTGTACGCGCTCTACGTCCGACGCGTCCGGAAACAGCGCGCCGCGATGTAGGCCAAGTGCGCGAAGGCGCTTCTACGCGGTGTCCAGAGCCAGCTGCGCCTCGACCGCTCGATGCACGTTGCCGTGGATGTGATCGACCCCCAGAGCCTCCACGATCCCGTCTGCGTCGAGGACAGCGAAGACGTGCGGCTTGGTGCGGGCCAGTCGTAGCGTAACTCCCTCGGCCTCAGCGACCTCGCGTATCTCGGTTAGCTTGGCGGATCCTTGCGAGTCGATGAAGTCGACCCCCTCGAGGTCGAGCACGAGCGCGTGCAGCTTCGGGTCGCTCTCCCGCATGAGCGCACGGACGCGGCTGTCCAACGCTTCGGCGGTGGCGAAGAACAACCCGCCGTCGAGGCGCACAACGGCGATGCCGGGGAACGTCTCGTCCCCTGGGATCGCGTCGAGCTCACGGAACACTTGTGTACCGGGCTCACGACCGAGCACCGGTATTGCCGGCGAGGTCGTCACGTAAATCAACCAGCCGAGGGAGAGGATCACTCCGATTACGACGCCGGCGAGGACGCCTGCCGAGAGCACGCCGATGATCGCCGCCACAGCAATCCAGAAATCGAACCGCACGACTCGGTGGAGTCGCTTCAGCTCGGCGAGGTCGATCATTCCGAAGACGACCGCGTCGATGATCACGGCCGCGAGAACGGCCTTCGGGAGGTCCGAGAACAGCGGGGCGAGCACGATCAGCGTCGCCAAGACGAGCCCGCCGGTCACGAGCGACGCGACCGGTGTCCGTGCGCCCGCGGACTCGTTCAGCGAGCTTGCAGAAAGGCTTGTGGAGACCGGCATCCCTTGGAACGCTCCCGCGCCGACATTTGCCATCCCCTGAGCTACCGACTCCTGGTTGACGTCGATCCTGTAGCGATGCCGCGTCGCGAACGTCCGAGCGTCCCCGGCGGTCTGCGAGAAGCCGATCAGCAGCAGCGCGAACGATGCGATCGTGATCACCGCCAGGTGGTCGCCGACGAAGTCGAGATCGGGTAGCTCGAGTGACGGCAGCCCACGCGGCACGTCCCCGACGAGCGTGACGCCGTGAGCGCCCAGGTCGAACAGCCACGACGCAAGCAGCCCGCCCACGACGAGCACCAGCGCACCGGGTATCGCGGGCACTGTGAACCGCAGCCCCAGGATGACCGCGAGCGCGACGACGCCGACAACGAGCGTCGCCCAGTGGATGTCGCCGAGCGAGCCGATCCACGTTGCCAGCTCCCGCCAGGCGTTGTCTCCCTCCGACGAGGTCCCGGTCAGCTTCGGCAGCTCTCCGATGACGACGTCGACGGCAGCGCCGGCGAGAAACCCCGTCACCACGGCTTTCGAGAGGAACTGGGCGATCCAGCCCATCCTGAACACGGCCAGCAGCAGAAACAGCGCGCCGGTCATCAGCGTGATTGCCGCCACCAGCTGCTCCGCCTGGGGGCCGCCGAGGCCGGTCAACAGCACCGCCCCTCCCGCAACCGCCGCGAGCGACGAGCTCGGCCCGGTCGAGATCTGCCGCGACGTGCAGAACACGGCGTAGATGAGCGCCCCGGCGGCCGCGGCGTAGAGGCCGTTCTGCACCGGCAGCCCGGCGATTTCGGCATAGCCCAGGTTCTTCGGGACGATCAGCGCCGTCACAGCGATCCCGGCAGCAACGTCCCCCCGCAGCCAGCTGCGGTCGTATTGGGGCAACCACCCGACGATCGGGAGCAGACGGCCAATGCGACCTGCGGCGCGCCCGTTCGTCCGATCAGTCATCGGGGGAGCGTAGGTACTCCGGCGCGCCGCATGTCAACCAGCGCTTGCGGGCCGGACGAGTTCCCGCGGGCGCTCGAGCCGCGACTCGCCGACGGGTGGGTTCCACGGCTCCTCGAGCGGCGCCGCGCCGAACGACCGCGCCAGCTGCTCAGCCGGCGGCGAGCCGTACAGCGTCGTCCGCTGGCGCGGGACCCGGCCCGCGGCGCGGATCAGCTCTTCCATCCGCTCGGGCGGCATCTCCTGCCCCCATGCCGCGCCCGCCGAGCGCGAGATCGACTCGTTCATCAGCGTTCCACCGAGGTCGTTCACGCCCGCCCTCAGCGCCTCGCCACGCCGGCCGGCCCTGCCTTCACCCATGAGACCTGCACGTTCTCGACCCACGGGTGAAGCGCGAGCCGGCCGACCGCGTGCATCAGCAGCACCTCGCCGAACGTCGGCCCGCGCCGTGCACTTCCGCGCAGGTAGATCGGCGCCTCCATGTGCACGAACGGCAGCGGCACGAACTCGGTGAAGCCGCCCGTCCGCCGCTGGAGGTCCCGCACCGCGACGAGGTGGCGCGCCCAGTTCCGCGGCCCGTCGACGTGCCCGAACATGATCGTGTTGTTCGAGCGCAGACCGACCTCGTGGGCAGTCTCGTGCACGTCGAGCCACTGCGCCGTCGTGATCTTGTCTGGGCAGATGACCGCACGCACCTCGTCGTCGAGCACCTCGGCGGCCGTACCCGGAAGGGAGGCGAGACCCTCGTCGCGCAACCGCGCGAGGTACTCGCGTAGCGGCACACCCAACGTTGCCGCGCCCTGCCAGATCTCGAGCGCGCTGAACGCGTGGACGTGCAGATCCGGCACCTCGTCCTTGATCGCCCTGACGACGGACGCGTAGTAGTCGCCGTCGAACCCCGGGTGGATCCCGCCTTGGAGGCACACCTCGGTGGCGCCGCGCTCCCAGGCCTCGACGGCCCGTCGAACAATTTCACGGTGCGGGACGAGATACGGCGCCCCGCGCAGGTTCGCCGCCAGCTTGCCCTTCGAGAAGGCGCAGAACCCACATCGGAAGTAGCAGACGTTCGTGTACTGGATGTTCCGCGTGACGACGTAGGTGACGACGTCGCCGTTCACCTCGCGCCGCACCGCGTCGGCCGCCGCAAGAACCCGCTGCCGCTCCTCGCCGCGCGCGCGGAAGAGCCGCACGATGTCTTCCTCGCCGAGCTCGTCGCGCGAACCGACGGGCAACGGGTCGCGGCCGACGACGAACGGCACCTCGCCGGTCTCGCCGGGCGACCACGCGTCCTCGCGGGCGAGGCCGAGCGAGTCGGCGGCGCGGAGCACGTGCGGCAGCACGCGCGGGTCGATCCACTCGGAGTCGATGAAGCGCGGATAGACGGTCAGCCGCGGCGCGAGCTCGAGGCCCCGGCTCTCGGTCGCCGCGACGGAGCTGCTCGAGCTCGGGCCACGGCGCCTCGGGATTGACGTGGTCGATCGTGACCGGCGAGACGCCGCCCCAGTCGTCGATCCCCGCGTCGAGAAGCGCCGCGAACTCGCCGGTCAGGTTCGGCGGCGCCTGGACGGCGATCTCGGGCGGAAGAACGAGCCGCGCCATGGCGATCGTCCAGAGCAGCTCCTCGAGCGGCGGCTCGGACGCGTCGGCCATCCTCGTCCCCGGCTTCGCGCGGAAGTTCTGAACGATCACCTCCTGCACGTGCGGCCCGGCGGCGGCGATCGCGTCGAAGCGCATCGAGGCGCTCCTCGCGCGTCTCGCCGATCCCGATCAGGACCCCGGTCGTGAACGGCACCCGCGCCTCGCCCGCAAGACGAAGCGTCTCGAGCCGTGCCGCGGGAAGCTTGTCGGGCGAGCCGAAATGCGGCCCGCCGCGCGCCGACAGCCTGTCCGCGGTCGTCTCGAGCATCAGCCCCATCGACGCCGTGACAGGGCGCAGCAACGCGAAATCTTCCGGCGTCAGCACACCCGGGTTGGCGTGAGGGAGGAGCGACGTCTGCTCGAGGACAGCGGAGGCGGCCGCAGCGACGTACTCGATCGTCGACCCGAACCCGAGAGCCGCCAGCTCCTCCCGTGCCGCGCGGTAGCGGAGCTCGGGCTTGTCGCCGAGCGTGAAGAGCGCCTCGCGGCAGCCTGCGCGTTCGCCGGCGCGCGCGACGGCGAGCACCTCGTCGATCGTCATGTACGCCCGCTCGCCGCGCCGGGGCGGCTTCGCGAACGTGCAGTAGTGGCAGACGTCGCGGCAGAGCTTCGTCAGCGGGATGAAGACCTTCGGGCTGTAGGTGACGAGCCGACCACGGGTCGCCTCGCGCACCGCGCGCGCCTCCGCCATCAGCTCGGCGAGCGGCGCGGCGAGCATCTCCATGCCCGCAGCTTACTTGCCGCCTACACGCGGGCTTTGAGCGCGAGCACGTCGTCGACGAACGGCTTCGTGACGGCAAAGACTCCGTGCTTGCGAACGGCGTCCGCCCCCTGATACCACGCCGCGAGCGCGAGGCGCTCGTCGCCGCCGAACTGCCGCAGTAGATGTCTAAGGTAGAGCACGCCGACTTCGATGTCCCCGTCCATCGTGTGAGGGAGCGCGTGCCCGACGAGAACATCCTCGACGAACTGCCGGGTCGCCGGGAGCGTCTGCATGATCGCCGCGCGCGCCGGCGCTCGAGACGACTCGAGGCTGGTAGCCGGACTCCATCCAGGCGAGCGCGCGGACGAGGTGCGTTGCGAGACGCCGAGCCGCTTCGACCAGGCGTCGAGTCGGTTGCGGGCGGCGGCCGGGGTCGCATCGAGCGCGGGCGCCGGGATCGAGAGTCGCGCACCGATCAGAAGCACGTTGCCGGGATCGAACTTGTTCGCCCGCGCGAGTGTCGTCGATCGCGACACCGAAGCTGGTTCGCGATCGCCGTCAGCGCTGTCACCCGGGCGGACGACGTAGACGATCGCGGGAGGCAGAGGCGTGATGGTCGGCGCTGCCCTCTTCTTCACGCTCGGCGGAACGATCTTCACGCGAACCGGCACCCCGGTTTTTCGCACGAAGGCTGCGACCGTCCGGGGCCCGACCACCCCGTCCGGCGCGAGCCGCACATGACGCTGATAGCGGCGGACGGCCGCTGCGGTCCGCGTGTCGAGGTAGCCGTCGAGAGCGCCGTGGTAGAGCCCGCCTTTCGACAGGAGAAACTGCAGCACGGAGACGTCGAGCCCGAAATCGCCCTGGCGCAGCACCCGCTCGCCGAAGAGCGGGCGCCCGAGCGGGCCGAGCGCCGCGCGGGTGCGCATGTCCGCGATCCCCGTCACCGACAGGTGCGACCGCCGCTGAATGGTCCTGATCGCCTTGACGGTCGCCGGCCCGACGTCGCCGTCGATCGGCCCGCAGTAGAGCCCCAGCGCGCGAAGCGCAACCTGAATGCCTGCGTGCTGCGGATTCGCCTGGGCAGGGGCGGCCGACACGGCGATGAAGACCGCGAGGGCAACCACGATGAAGGTCCGTCCGCGCACGGAAAGAACGGCGTTCGACCTTTCGCACGGCCTTCCTGCGCCTTCCCGATTGTCCTTACAAATCGCGTGGAACGAGCGCGGCCGGATCGGTGACCGGCGCCTGGCACGCAAAGCGTTCGCACACGTAGACCGCCGGGCGCCCGTCGACGAGCGTCTTCCCGTCGAGAAGCGGCACGCCCACCGCCGGCCCGAATGCGACAACCGCACGGGGCTCCCAGCCGGCGAGAGCGACACGCGCAACCTCCGAGCCCGGCCCGCCGACGATTGCGATCTCTCGCGGTGGCGAGAGGTGCAGGTCGAGACCGACGAGCCCCCAGCCGAACGCTGAAGGCGCGCGTTCGAGCCGGTCTCCGAGTAGTCGGAAGACAGCCGCGGCGCGCTCCTCCATCGCATCGTCGCCGTAGATCCGCCCGAGCCGCAGCGAGCACGTAGGCGAGCATCGAGTTGCCGCTCGGCGCCGGATGGTCTTCGAGATCCTTGCGCCGCGTGACGAGCTTCTCGCCGTCGCGCGGCGTCTGGAAGAAGCCGCCGCCGGCGTCGTCGGCGAAGAGCTCGACCGCGAGCCCCGCAATCCGGTGCGACTCCTCGAGCCAGCGCAGCTCGCCCGTCGCGACGTGCAACTCGTAGAGGCCGTTCGCGACGTTCGCGTAGTCGTCGAGGAATCCGGTTCCCTTTGCGAGCCCGTCGCGCCAGGTCCGGTGCAGCCGGCCGCTCTCGGTTGAGAGCGGCCCGAGCAAGAAGTCCGCGAGCCGCCGGCCCGCGTCGACCCAGTCGTTGCGGCCGAGGAACCGCCCGCATTCGGCCAGCGCGGCGAGCGCGAGTCCGTTCCACGACGCGATCGCCTTGTCGTCTCGCAGCGGAGCCGGCCTCCGCGCGCGGATCTCGAACAGCCGGGCTCGGGTCTCGTCGTCGAGCGAGCCGCGCAGAACGAAGCGCCCCTCCTCGAACGGCTCGAGCAGCTCCTCCGGGGCACCCTCGCCCGGCGCCCACGTGAACGTGAGCCCTTCGACGCCGTCGGTATCGGCATCCTGAGCGGAGGCGAGTCCACCGCCCTCGAGCACGAGCTCGCGCAGCATGTACTCGACTGTCCCCTCGACGACGCGACGATACCGGTCGTCACCGAAGACGAGGTAGCCGTGCAGGTAGGCCACGGCAAGCTGCGCGTTGTCGTAGAGCATCTTCTCGAAGTGCGGCACGAGCCAGCGCTCGTCCACGGAGTAGCGGTGGAACCCGCCGCCGACGAGGTCGTACATCCCGCCCGCCGCCATCCCGTCCAGCGTCTTGCCGACCATTTCGCGCTCTCCCCGCCGAAGCAGGAACTCGAGAGTCGCGGCCGGCGGGAACTTCGGGCGCGCCGCCCCAACCTCCCCATTCCCGGTCGAAGCCCGTGCGCAAGCTCTCGACCGTGCTCGCGAGAACACCCTCGCCGGCCCCCTCATCGGCCGGTCGCACGCGCGCGAGCGAGCGAAGATGCTCGACGAGCGCTGCAGCAGACTCGTCAACCTTGTCGCGCCGCTCACGCCAGCTCTCTGCGATAGCCGTCAGCACCTCGCGGAAGCTCGGCATGCCGTACCGGCGATCGGGTGGAAAGTACGTCCCGCCGAAGAACGGCTCTCCGCCCGGGGTGAGAAAGACGGTCATCGGCCAGCCGCCCTGGCCGGTCAGCGAGACGACAGCGTCCATGTAGACCGCGTCGATGTCAGGCCGCTCTTCTCGATCCACCTTCACGTTCACGAAGTGCTCGTTCATCAGCGCGGCCGTCTCGGGATCCTCGAACGACTCGCGCTCCATCACGTGGCACCAGTGGCAGGCCGAGTAGCCGATCGAGAGGAGGATCGGCCTGTCCTCGTCGAGCGCACGCCGCAGCGCTTCCTCGCCCCACGGGTACCAGTCGACCGGGTTCCCCGCGTGCTGGAGCAGGTACGGGCTCGTCTCGGCGCGCCAGCCGGTTTCTAGAGCCCGTAGGAATCGACCTTCTCGGGCTTGATGCGAACGGTCAGGCGCTGCTCGCCCCGGTACCACGGGTAGTCGTCGGTGCCGAGATACTTCCTCGCAAGCGCGTCGATCTGCTCGCGCGCGCCCGCTGTCGTCAGCTCGGCCGTGCCACTGACGGACACCCACCGGTATTGATCGCCCGGGTCGACCACCGTGATCGATACCCGTGGATCGCCCCGGAGGTACCGCGGCTTGGCACGCCCCTCGGCGGTGTTGAAGAGCACGTCGCCTTCGTCTTCGTCGACCCAGACGACCGTCGAGTGCGGCGAGCCGTCGGGACGAAGGGTCGTGACGACGGCCGGGAATGGATTGTCGCGCAGGAAGGCGCGCTGCGCTTCGGTCAGTGACACCAGGCTCCCTTTCGATTAGCGTTTCGTCGTGCGCACCATTCTCGTCGGAACGAGAAAAGGCCTGTTCTTCATCCGCGACGGGAAGCTGACCGGCCCCGAGCTTCCCGGCTGGTCGATCTTCCACGCTATCTGCGATCCACGCGACGGCTCGCTGTACGCCGCCTCGAACAGCATGATCTACGGCGGCACCGTCCACCGCTCCACCGACGACGGTCGGAGCTGGGAGCGATCCGAGCAGATCGACCTGCCCGGGCACGAGCTCGGCGAGCTCTGGCACGTCGAGCCCGGGCACACCTCGGAGCCGGAGACGCTCTTCCTCGGCGCGGCGCCCGGAGCGCTCTTCCGCTCCGACGACTCGGGGGTCGCGTGGCGACCGGTGACGAGCCTCGTCGACCACGAGACCCGAGACCGCTGGATGCCCGGCGCCGGCGGCATGTGCTGTCACTCGATCCAGATCGATCCGTCCTCGTCTCGGCGCATGTATGTCGCGATCTCGGCTGCGGGCGCGTTCCGCTCCGACGACGCCGGCGAGACCTGGGGGCCGATCAACGCGGGCGTAGCCGCCGACTTCGCACCCGACCCATTTCCGGAGGTGGGGCAGTGCGTGCACAAGCTCCTGCTCCACCCCGCCCGTCCCGACCGGCTCTGGCAGCAGAACCACTGCGGCGTGTACCGCTCCGACGACGCGGGCGACTCGTGGGAGCGGCTCGAAGGGAACGGCCTGCCGAGTGGTTTCGGCTTCCCGATCGCGCTCGACCCCGCCGACCCCGACGTCGCGTACGTGATCCCGGAGGAAGGGGCCGAGAACCGGGTCACGGCAGGAGGCCGCCTCGGCGTCTACCGCACCGGCGACGGCGGCGCTTCCTGGGAGCTCCACTCGGACGGGCTCCCGGAACATGCATGGTCGGTGGTGCTCCGCGAGGGGATGAGCTGGGACGAGGTCGGGCCCGTGCTCGGAACGCAGGGCGGTTCGGTCTGGGCGCTCGAGGACGGCCGATGGAGCGAGCTCGCGCGCGACCTGCCGCCGATCCTGTCGGTCGAGCTCGCAGCGTGACGCTGATCCGCCTGCCGGCGATCCTCGCGCGCGAGGCCGGTGGACGCGGGTCGTTCGAGACGCACGCGGCCACGCTCCGCGATGCGCTCCACGAGCTACCGGTCGCCGATCTCCTCTTCGACGTCCACGGGGAGCTTCGCCCGCTCGTCAACGTCTACGTCGACGGGAACGACGCGCGGGAGACGCTCGACGGACCGCTCGCTGCCGACGCCACGGTGCGAGTGGTCGCGGCGGTCGCCGGAGGTTGAACACCTCGGCGAGCCCGGCCTCGGTACGATTCGCCGGCTTCGGAGAAGTGGCCGAGTGGCTGAAGGCGGCGCCCTGCTAAGGCGTTAGGTGGGGTTATCCCTGCCTCGAGGGTTCGAATCCCTCCTTCTCCGCTTCCAACCCGCGGCTACTGTGTGCGCTCCGGAAGCTGGTTTGCGCGTACTGGCGCGGGTTGGAAGCTGGTCGCATGCGTTCGGGTCGCGAGCTGGCTGACGGACGTTGGCGTGGTTGAGCTGAGAGTCAAGAGGTGAGTCGAGCGCGCGCTCGATCCCACCACATGATCGCCGCCGGCATCAAGAGCAAAGCCCTCAGCACCGACATGGGCCACTCCAGCATCACCATCTGCGCTCGGCCCTCGGTAACTCAGTCCCTGACCTAGCCGTCCTTGCTCTATCGAGGGCCCCGCAATCGGGGCCCTCGAATCGGTTTCGATCAGCCGGCGCGGACGGTTACGGGTGGCCCGTTGTGGTCGTGCCGATGGTGGTCGTTGTCGCCGGAGCGGGCGCCTGGTGGACCGTGGTGACGACCGAGTGCTCGTGCTCCCAGTGCCCCGGCGGGTTGGTCGAGACCCAGGCGCGATCGGTGATCGCTCCCGCCTGATTCGGGGTCACGACGATCGTGACCGTCGCCGAGTCGCCGGGGTTGAGCGCCCCGAGGCTGCACACGATCGTGGAGTTGCCTGCGCAGCTCCCCTGGCTGGCTGCGACCGAGACGAGCGCGATGTTGTTCGGAAGCAGATCCTGGAAGCCCGCGTTGCTGACGACACCCTTACCGGTGTTGGTCACGGTCGCCGTATAGGTCACCTGCTGACCCGTGTTCACCGATGCCGGCGATCCGGACAGACGCAAGGCAAGCTCAGGACTCACGTCACCACGGACCTCGGTGTTCACCGTGCGGTGGTGCTGCCAGTTCCCGGGCGGGTTGCTCGAGACCCAGCCGTGGTCGGTCATCGAGCCGGGCTGGTTGGCGGTGACGACGATCGTGACCGTCGCCGAAGCGCCCGCGTTCAGCGCCCCGAGGCTGCAGACGACCGTCGGGTTGCCGTTACAGCTGCCCTGGCTCGGAGTCGTCGAGACCAGCGACGCCTTGCCGGGAAGCAGATCCTGGAAAGCGACGCTCCCCGCCGCACCGTTCCCCGAGTTGGTCACAGTCGCCGTATAGGTCACCTGCTGACCCGTGTTCACCGATGCCGGCGATCCGGACAGACGGAAGGCAAGCTCCGCACTCCCGTCACGGACCTCGGTGTTCACCGTGCGGTGGTGCTGCCAGTTCCCGGGCGGGTTGCTCGAGACCCAGCCGTGGTCGGTCATCGAGCCGGGCTGGTTGGCGGTGACGACGATCGTGACCGTCGCCGAAGCGCCCGCGTTCAGCGCCCCGAGGCTGCA
Source organism: uncultured Actinomycetes bacterium (assembly GCA_963781315.1). Lineage (GTDB taxonomy): Bacteria > Actinomycetota > Thermoleophilia > Gaiellales > Gaiellaceae > PALSA-600. The sequence goes on from CAWAFJ010000005.1 coordinate 60,980, forward strand.
GACGACCGTCGGGTTGCCGTTACAGCTGCCCTGGCTCGGAGTCGTCGAGACCAGCGACGCCTTGCCGGGAAGCAGATCCTGGAAAGCGACGCTCCCCGCCGCACCGTTCCCCGAGTTGGTCACAGTCGCCGTATACGTCACCTGCTGACCCGTGTTCACCGATGCCGGCGATCCGGACAGACGCAAGGCAAGCTCCGGACTCACGTCACGGACCTCGGTGTTCACCGTGCGGTGGTGCTGCCAGTTCCCGGCGGGGTTGCTGAGACCCAGCCGTGGTCGGTCATCGAGCCGGGCTGGTTGGCGGTGACGACGATCGTGACCGTCGCCGAAGCGCCCGCGTTCAGCGCCCCGAGGCTGCAGACGACCGTCGGGTTGCCGTTACAGCTGCCCTGGCTCGGAGTCGTCGAGACCAGCGACGCCTTGCCGGGAAGCAGATCCTGGAAAGCGACGTTCCCGGCCGCACCGTTCCCCGAGTTGGTCACAGTCGCCGTATACGTCACCTGCTGACCCGTGTTCACCGATGCCGGGGAGCCGCTGAGCCTCAGGTCGACGTTCGAGGTCGTGCCCTGCACCCGGGTAGCGACGAAATGGCGGTGCTCCCAGTGCCCGGGCGGCCTGGTGGAGACCCAGCCGAAGTTCCCCATCCAGCCAGGCTGGTTCGCCGTGACGACGATCGTGACCGTCGCCGAGGCGCCCCGTGAAAGCGCCCCGAGGTTGCAGACGACCGTCGGGTTGCCGCTACAACTGCCCTGGCCGAGCCCACCGACACGAGCGTGGCCTTCCGGGAGATGAGATCCCGGTAGCCAGCATTGGCGTCCCCCCGCCGGCCGGTGTTGACGACCGTGGCGGTGTAGGTCACCTGCTGCCCGGTGTTCACCGTTCCCGGCGAGCCCGACAGACGCAGCGCGAGATTCGGCCGCAGGTGCTTCACGCGGTGATGCTGCTGGTAGGGGTGCTTGACGTGCGCGGAATGCCCTGACCTGGCAGCGGCGAGCGGTGTCGCAATGGCCAGAGGAAGCAGCGTGAGCGCGGCTCCGGCTGCAACGACGAGGCTCTTTATCGGTCTCGGACTCATGTTCGATCCCTCCCTCTCGCTAATGGCGTCTCGTTCCACCCCTCTGTGTTTACCCACGCCCTGTTAGCCGACCGTCATCTGCCGGTTAGCTTTCCGGGGGGCTGCGTAAAAGCCCGGTAAGTCGGGCCTCATGGCGTCGCAAGCGGCTCGGGGCGGTTGAGGGGAACGCGAAGGCTGGTGGTCGAAGGCGTGCTGATCGCAGGCTTCGTGTTGACGGTGTCGTACTGCCCTCAGCCATCAACGTGGCGTTTCGCGAGTTACCTCTGGCCCCTACCGGGCTCGGAGTGCGGTCAAGAGAGGGTTGTCGGGAGGCGCGTCCGCCTCCCGACAACCTTAGGTCATCTGTCTATTTCGACGAATGGCAGTGTTTCTTGTGGTGCTTCTGCCGATCGCAGTGCTTCTTCTGGTCGTCGCGGCGATCCTGCTTCTTGCACTGATCGCGGCGATCGCAGCACTCTTGCTTGTCGGAGCGCTGAGGGCAGTCCCTTCCTGTCGAAATGCTCAGGGCAGTCCTGCCTCTCGCAGTGTTCGCGGCGAGGTCATCGGCAACATCGGTTACATGATGGACTTTGCCCAAGCGGTGCTCTGGACGTTGCAGCCCTGATCACGCCGACCCTCACAGCCCGGGCTGACCGTTGTCCTCGGGCGTGATTCTCGCACACTGGCGCAGCTGAGTGGCCTCTCGCAGGGTCGGTAATTTCGACGCAGAGCAGGTCGGTGGTCGCGCGGATGCGGCACCGGGCTCTAGGCGGGAGTGTTTCGGCATGAGGAGCCTCCGGATGAGCCGGGTGATGCTGTTCGGTGCCGTGACCATCGTGGCAGCTACTGCCCTGCTGCTGGATGCGGCTGGGGCGAGTACGGCGGGCGCGGCGCAGGCGCGGTGGGTGGTCACCGATCTCGGCACTCGCCAGCGCAGCGCTACTCTTGATCCGCCGGAGGGGTGGCAGAGCGGTCGAATGCGGCGGTCTCGAAAACACCTTGAGGCTGTTCTTGCCCAATTTGCAAGCTTGTGCGTGAGGGCGGCGTGTTAGCCAATTATCGGCTGCTGATGCGGATTGGAGAAGAGCGTCGGTGTTCGGTGCGGTGGCGAGATCGGGGTGTGATGGCGTGGTTGAGCGAAGAGCTAACGTCGTTGGTCGAGCGCGCACTCAATCGCGCAGCCGCACCGGGGTCGTCCTTTGATCTTGTGATGTGGCGGGCCGGCGGCTTCGGTGTCATGCGACCGGGCGGCCTGACTTCGCCCAGCGCGTTCCCGGATCGTCGCAACTTGGGACAGAGCTGGGCAAGAGGGGCCGTGAGAGTACGGGTGAGTCGAGCGCGATCCCGATCGCGCAGGTCTCTTTTCTGACTTGCGTCGTGGGGTAGGTCAGAGCTAACGATGTGCGCCATGAACACCGCGGCACCGACTGCACCTCCCGGGAAGCGAAGGTCGAGGTACGAGGGGATCGTTCTACGTCACGCTCGCGCGCTGCCGCTCTCGGGCAGGCGGCCACTGTTCGTGCAGTCCGAGCTATCAGGCGCAGGTGTGGTCAGCGCGGGAGCAGAAGACGATCCGGAAGACGTTCCGCGACGCTCGCGGACGCGCGGAACTGGCGGCACGAGAGCCAGGTCGCGCTACGAAAGGGAATGCTCCGCTCGTCGTCGCATCTCACGCTCGAGCAGGCAGCCAACGGCGTGGCTCTCAGCAGCCGAGACCGGGATCGTCCGGACACGCACCGGCGAGGCATACAAGCCCTCGGCGATCCGCGCCTACCGGCAAGCGCTCCGCCACCGCGTCTCCCCAGCCCTCGGCGGCGAAACGACTGACCGCGATCACCCACACGATGCTGCAGGACTTCGCCGACCAACTCTCCGCCCAAGGGCTCTCGCCGAGCAGCGTCCGAAACACGATCCTGCCGCTGCGCGCGATCTACCGCCGCGCCCACCGCCGCGACGACGTCGCCATCAACCCCACCCTCAGACTCACCCTCCCCGCCGTGCGCGGCCAACCGCGACCGGGTCGCCGCCCCCACCGAAGTCAGCACCGCTCCTCGACGCGCTCCACCCCGACGACCGCGCGATCTACGCCACCGCCCTCTACGCCGGCCTCCGCGCTCGGCGAACTCCAAGCCCTCCACTGGGACGACATCGACCTCACCAACAACCTCATCCACGTCCACCGAAGCTGGGACCGCGACGCAGGCTTCATCGCACCCAAGAAGCCGCTCCGGCAACCGCCGCGTCCCCATCACCCCCACCCTCCGCCGCGAACTCCTCAACCCACCGCCTCCACCAAGGCAACGGCGGCCAACGGCTTCGTCTTCCCAACCAGCGACGGCAACAAGCCATTCAACCCCAGCACCCTCAACCTCCACACCACGCAAGGCCTGGCACGACCGCCGGCCTCACCCCGATCGGCCTCCACGAATGCCGCCACACCTACGCCGCCTACATGATCGCCGCCGGCATCAACACCAAAGCCCTCAGCACCTACATGGGCCACGCCACCATCACCATCACCCTCGACCGCTACGGCCACCTCCTCCCCGGCAACGAAACACAAGCCGCCCACCTCCTCGACACCTGGCTCAACAACGCCATCAACGCGAGCAACCCAAGCCGACAGGCGTAATAGCGCTCGCGCAGCCTGGCGGTCTCTCGCAAGAGGCTGATGAGTCGCGACCTATTTCTGCGCGGGCGACCAGGCAAACCAGGTCGTCGATCCTCGCCGGGTTGCGCGTCAGGTTCCGCTGGCCGCTGCCGTCGGGGTTCATGACGTAGATGTCGTCGTTGCCGTTGCGCTTGCTTCGGAAGGCGATCTTCTGCCCGTCTGGCGACCAGAGGGGTTGCTGCCCGTCTTGCGTCAGCCTCCGTTGCCCGCTGCCGTCGGCGTTGATGACGTAGATGTCGTCGCTGCTGCCGTTGCCGTCGCGGTCGCGTCCGAAGGCGATCTTCCGCCCGTCGGGCGACCAGGAAGAACTGGAGAGCCAGAGGAAGTCGTTCGCTGCGTTGCGGGTCAGGTTCCGCTGCCCGGTCCCGTCGGCGTTCATGACGTAGACCTCCGAGTTGCCGTCGCGCTTGCTCGTGAAGGCGATCTTCTGCCCGTCGGGCGACCAGACCGGATACGACCGTCGAGCCCCCACTCGCGGGTCAGGTTCCGCAGTCCGCTGCCGTCAGCGTTCATGTCGTAGATCTCGAAGTCGTTGCGTCCGCGGAAGCTCACGAAGGCGATCTTCCCGTCGGGCAACCAGGCATAGATAAATGGGTTGTCCGCCGGGATGGTCAGCCTCCGCTGCCCGCTTCCGTCGGCGTTCATGATGTAGATCTGGCCTGGGTGAGGCCCGTCGCCCCGGCTGAAGGCGATCTTCTGCCCGTCGGGCGACCAGGTAGAGCCGAAGTTGTTTTGCGCGTTGTGCGTCAGCCTCCGTTCCCCGCTCCCGTCCGCGTTGATGACGTAGATGTCGAAATCGCCGGCCCGCCCATGAAGGCGATCTTCTGCCCGTCGGGCGACCAGGCAGTTCCCTGCCATGCGTCGCGTCGTCACCAGCCGCTGCCCGCTCCCGTCGGCGTTCATCACGTAGAGCTCGAAGGGGCCGCTACGACCACAGCACGCGGTGTGCCTGTGCCTGATGAAAGCGAGCTTCGAGCTTGTCGTTCCGGCGGGAAGGCCGGACCGTGCGGAGAGCGCGGGGGAAGCAGTCTGCGACTGTGCGCTGCGCTCGAAGACCGTGAAGACCGTGACTCCGACGAGCGCCACCAGCGCCGCGGCGGCCGCGTAGATGAGCCGCCGGCGCCGGGCGCGCCGCCTCGCCTCCTCGATCAGCGCCTCGACGAGGGCCTCGAGCTCCTCGCGGTCGACGGGATCGCCCGGGCGAGGCGGGCGAGGCGGGGCAGTGACGGTCACCGCTGCACCTCCGACACGATTGCGATAGTGTTACTAGCACCATGCTGAATGTCAAGGTCGACCGACAGCGACCCCACGGATCTGTACGAACAGGTCGCCGGCGAGATCCGCCGGGCGATCGCCGACGGCGAAGCGAAGCCCGGACGAGCGCCTCCCGCCCGCCAAGGATCTCGCCGCCGTCCTCGACGTCAACACCAACACCGTGCTGCGCTCGCTGCGGCTGCTCCGCGACGAGGGACTGCTCGAGTTCCGACGCGGCCGTGGCATCTCGGTTGCCGGCACACCCGAGCGTGGCGCGGTCGTCCAGCGAGCAAGAGAGCTCGTCGAGTTTGCCCGCAGCCAGGGCTACCGCCTGGACGAGCTGGTCGAGATCATCGAAGACGGTCGGCTGACGTAGACTCGCGACGTCCGTGACGTCCTGGCCTTCAACGGCCACACTCACCTCGGCGGGACAGCTCGCGCTCAGGGTGTATTCGTGAACGCTGGCGCAGGTCAGAGCGCTGCCGCCCGTTACTCCTCGATGAACCACCCGATTGGCTCGCGCGACGCGTACTCGGGCGCTTCTCGCTTCTCGTACGGTCATAGAACCGCCAGCTTCTCGGACTCCGGCTTGTCGCCCTGGACATGCTCCTCATACAGGCGCTGCCAGTACGTCTTCCCCGCCAGCTCCTTCGGGGTGATCGGATAGAGAACGAACCGCCGATCCCTCATCGTCAGCGCGAATCCTTCGTCCTTTCGCCCTTCAGCCTCGAACCAGTACTCACTGCCCTGGTATCTCGCGACGCCCGAAAGCGGTCCGTTGTAGTAGTCGTTGAAGAGCATCTCGACCCCGTGCAGCTTGCGATCGGCAGTCATGCCTGGCGCGTCGTCGGGGTGTCCTCCCGAACGCTGGCGCAGGCGAGCGTGGCGAAGCACGAGTTCGAGGCCGGTTCGGATGGCGCTCGAGCGCCGCGCATTGAATCCCCGGTCGCTAGGCTGACCCGGTTAACCGGGGTGCCGCATCGGGCGGCTGAACAGACCCGCCGAACCTGATCCGGATCATGCCGGCGAAGGGAGATCCCAGTGTCGAACGAGCTGAAACTGCACGAGCACTCGTCGGCGGAGCCGGGCTTTGCCCGGCGGGAGCCAAGCCAACAGGGATCCCGTGAGCAAAGGAGGGGGCTCACGGGGGAACCATGGGTTCACCCGTGCTAAA
>CAWAFJ010000006.1:0-30774 GCA_963781315.1 uncultured Actinomycetes bacterium
CGAATGGAGCGTATCGGGATCGAACCGATGACCTCCGCCTTGCAAAGGCGGCGCTCTCCCAGCTGAGCTAACGCCCCGTCTCGCTGGAACCTTAGCGCCGGTGCCGGGCTACGCCGCGCGCGAGAGGCGCTCGTCGTGCCGTGCGCGCTGGATGATCTCGTTGCGGTCACCGAAGCGGATCATCGCCCGCGTGTGCCGTTGCTCGTCCCACAGCGCGGCGATCTCGTCCTCAAGATGCTGGTGCTCCGCGGCGAGCTGGGGGTCGTGTCCGCCGGAGAGCCGGTGCAGTACGTCGGCTCGGCGATCGGAGAGCCGGTCGATGTCGTGTCTGATCTCGTTAAGCGTGCGCATGATTCTAAGAACGAATTCCGTTCGGTCGGGATTCCAGGAAGGTAGAGCGCCAATGTGAAAATCGCATGAAGATTTTGCTAGCCGTAGCCGAGCTCTTCGAGGCGGTCCTCGTCGATTCCGAAGTAGTGCGCGAGCTCGTGCAGAACGGTGATGCGGATCTCGCGCTCGAGGTCTGCCGGGTCGGGGAACGACTCGACGAGAGGTCGTCGGAAGATCGTGATTTTGTCGGGCATGAACTCGTCGGCCTCCCAGAGGCCGAGCAGATCCGGATCGTCGGGATCCTGATCGGCGATGACGACGGCGACGTTCTTGAGGGCGCGCGCGAGCTCCGGTGGTAGCGAGTCGAGCGCACGCCTCACGTGTTCCTCGAAGGGGAGCCGGGCCGTCATCCAGTTGTCACTCCGGTCGATCGTACTCCGGGCGTTAGCATCGCGAGGTGGGCGCTCTCGCGACGCCGCTCCTCGTTGTCGTCTTTCTTGCTGGAGCAGTCGCCACGTGGATCGCAGGCGTCTATCTCTCGAAGACGACCGACGCGCTCGACACGCGCTTCCGCCTCGGTGAGGCGCTCGGCGGGCTGATCCTGCTCGCGGTCACCGGCAGCCTTCCCGAAATCGCGATCACGACGTCCGCCGCGCTTTCGGGCAACCTCGACCTCGCCGTCGGCAACCTGATCGGAGGCGTGGCGATCCAGACGCTCGTGCTCGTCGTCCTCGACGCGACGGCAGGGCGGCAGCGTCCATTGTCTTTCCTGGTCGGCTCGCTCGTTCCGGTGCTCGCGGCGCTGATGGTGGTCGTCGTTCTCGCCACTGCCCTCGCTGGCGCTGCCCTCCCGTCGTCGACGAACTTCCTCGGGGCGAGCCCGACGTCGATCGCCGTCGTCGTCTTCTGGTGCTGCGGCGTCTGGGTCGTCAACCGGGTCCGTCTGCACGAAAGTTGGGAGGTGAGCGCGCCGGACAGCCGACCCGGCAGGCGGCACGTGCGTGAGGCGCATCCGAAGGGCGAGCATCCCTACACCGGCGCGAGCACAGCGATGGTGGTGCTCGTATTCGTCGCGGGCGCGGCGGTCACGCTCGCGGCCGGCGTCGCGCTGCAGGCGTCGGGCAGCGTCCTCGCGGACCGGATGGGTATGCAGGGTGCGGTCTTCGGTGCAACGTTCCTCGCAGCTGCGACCGCGCTGCCCGAGATCTCGAGCGGCATCGCCGCGGTCCGCCTAGGCGACCTCCAGCTCGCGGTCGGCGACATCTTCGGCGGCAACTCGTTCCAGATCTGCCTGCTTGCTCCTCGCCGACCTGCTTGCGGGGACGCCCGTCATCGTTGCCGCCCGCCACTCGGACGTGTGGCTCGGGGGACTCGGGCTCGTGATGACTGGTATCGCGGCTGCGGCGATCATCGCCAGACCACAGCGAACCTACGTCCGGCTCGGGCTCGACTCGATTGCGCTCGCGACCGTCTACGTGCTCGGGATCGTCTTCCTGACGCGCGTCGTGGCCTAGTGGTTGCTCCGGTAAGTCCGGTGCCCTTTGGCCGCGCGAAAACCGAGCAGGCCAAGGACGCAGGGAGCGCCCATACCCGAAGGTATGGGCGCGACCGAGGACGCGGGCATGCGACGGTTTGCAGCCGGACGAAGGGTGCAGCTACTTGCCGGAGTGACCACTAACCTAAAGACCCTCGCGGATACGGTCGGCGACGGAGGCCATCTCGAGCGTCGCGCCCGTCACGTCACGCAGCAGCTCGTCGGCAGTCGGCCCCTGGCCGAGCGACCAGAGCTCGCGGAGCAGGCTGCCGGCCTCGCGGCGGGCGAACCACTCGTTGCCGAACTCGCCGCGGAGAAAGTCGCGGAGCTGCGCCTCGAAGGCCCACGAGCGCAGGTAGCCGGTGACGTAGAACCCGCCGTCGATGTCGGTCGAGGTAGCTCTCCGCGCTTGCGGGGAGCTTGAGGCGCGTCGGTCAGTAGCTCGGCGTAGCGCTGCCGCATCGATTCTGCGTCGTCGGATTGGAAGAACTCGATCTCGTAGAGCAGCTTGGCGCAGTAGCGGCGGACGAAGTAGAGAAGCGTTGTCGCGCCGTCGGCCTCGAGCCGGTCGATGCGCGGGACGTCGAGGCGCCGGTTGAGCCAGGACGGGTCGGTGACGAGGTGCTGGAGCAGCATCGCCCAGCCCTCCGTGACCGCCATGTCGCCGAGCCGCCTCGCCTCCATCGGCAGGTCGAGGCCGACGTGTGCGCGTAGTGCTCGGTGTGCCCCGCCTCGTGGAAGAGCGCCGCCCAGTCGTCGCGGCCGCCGATCGGCTGTATGACGAGCATCACGCGCCCCGGCACCTCGATCGGCGCGCAGAAGGCGCGGGGGCTCTTCCCCGGGCGCGACTCGAGGTCGAGGTGCACGTTCTCCTGCGCGTGCGAGGTCGATGCCGAGCTCGGCGAGTGTCGCCTCGAGCGCCGGAAGCATGCGGGCCGGCGGGATACACGGAGTCCCAGTCCGGGCGCGCGGAACAGGCGCGGCACGTCCCATGGACGCGCGTCGCGAAGGCCGATCCCGAGCCGATCGCGGAACGCACGGTCGCCCACCTCCTCCCAGAGTCGCTCGGTCGACGTCGAGCAGGCCCGCGCACTCGCGCGGCGAGCTCGTCGAGCCGGAAGCCGAAGCGCTTGTAGAGCTCGTAGTAGTTCGGCGCGCCGAGCGCTCGAACGGCCTCGCGGTCGATGCTGCGCCGCGTCGAGGTAGACCGGGTTCAGCTCCTCGTCGAGGAGGCGCAGGCGCTCACGCTCGAGCCGCTCGCGCCGGTCGCGGTCGGGCTCGTTCGAGAGCGCGACGCGGAGCATCCGGTAAGGGATCCGCTCGCCGTCGACGACGGCCTCGAGCTCTGCCTCGGCCGCCGCCACCTTCTCCTGGTGGGAACGCGTCAGGTTGCCGAGATAACCCTCGCACGCGAAGCGCCAGAGCTCGGTGGGTGCATCCTCGAGCCGATGTGCCGTCTCGAGCCGCGTCACCTCCTCGTGGCGGGCGTAGATCGACTCGAGGTCGAGCGACTCCTTGTGGCCGGCGAAGTGGAGATAGCTCTCCTCGTCGAGCTCGGCGATGAAGCGGTCGGCGCTGCTGCGAAAAGCGTCCAAGTCGCGAGCTGCTGAGCGTGTCGGGCGCCACGGCGTCCGTAGGATAGGCGCCCGTGCACGAGCTGACGTACTCCACCGACCGCCGCACGCAGCTGATCGACGTCACCCAGGCCGTGCGGGATGCCGTCGCGGGTGCGAGCGGGACAGCCGTGCTCGTCTACATCCCGCACACGACCGCGGCGGTCACGATCAACGAGAAGATCGATCCCGTCCTCGTCGAGGACCTCGAGCACTTCTTCGAGAAGGTGGTGGGGGACGACTGGGGCTGGCGCCACGACGACGCGGACGGCCCGAACGGACCGTCGCACGGGCGCGCGTCGGTCGCAGGGTCGCAGGTGATCGTTCCGCTCCGGGACGGCTCGCTCGCACTCGGCCGCTACCAGGCGATCTTCCTCTGCGAGTTCGACGGGCCGAAAGCGCGGTCCGTGTACGTCAGCGTCCTCGGCTGAACGACGCGCTCTCGCTTGCATCTGGGGCGCCACTCGCGTAGGTTCGTGCGATGCGACGGCAGGCGATCACCGTCCTCGCGGCAGTGCTCCTCGGCGGAGTGGTTCTCGTCGCAGCCGGGTGCGGGAGCAAGAAAGCCAGCTCGACCTCGACCGACGACCTCGACGACGACGACCACTACCACCGCCGCCGCCAGCACGAACACCACCCAAGACACGACCGGGGCGTCGACCAACCCCGCGAGCGGTCTGGGTCTGCTGTCCGTCTGCGAACTGCCGCGATCTCGTCAACCTCTCGCAGGCCTTTTCGTCGGCGATGACCGGCGCCGGAGACGATCTCAACAAGAGCGCGGAGCTCTTCAAGGAATTCGCGGACAAGATGCCGTCGGAGATCCGCGCCGACTTTCAGGTGGTCGCCGATGCCTACGCGAAAGTCGCTGCGGCACTGAACGGCGTCAACCTGGCCTCCGGAAGCGCGCCGAGCGCCGATGTGATGGCGAAGCTGGCGAAGCTGCAGACCGAGATCGACGTGGCGAAGGTCAACGCGGCCAGCACGCACATTTCGGCTTGGGCCGCGAAGAACTGCTCGGGCACGAAGTAGCGTCCCACCTCTCGGCCGCCCGAGCCGATGTCCGCTAGCCTCGAGCAGTGGCCGCCCCGGTGCAGCGCGACCAGGAGCTCGAGCTCCGAATCGACTCGCTCGCCTTCGGCGGGAACGGCGTCGCGCGTCTGGACGGATTCGTCGTCTTCGTGCGGCGGAGCGCTCCCGGGCGACACCGTGCGCGCTCGCGTGACGAAGGTGCAGCGCCGCCACGCCGAGGCGATTGCCGACCGAGCTTGTCGCAGGCGGGCCCGGTGCGGGTCGAGGCGCCTTGCGCGCATTTCCCGGCTTGCGGCGGCTGCCGCTTCCAGGATCTCTCGCTACGCGGCGCAGCTCGAGGCGAAGGCGGCGTGGGTCGCGGACTCGCTTCGGCGGATCGCCGGCATCGCCGAGCCGCCGCTCGAGCCGATCGTCGGCGCCGACGGACGTGTTCGGCTACCGCAACAAGATGGAGTACTCGTTTGCGCCCGGCGATGACGGCCCGGAAATCGGCCTCCACCGAGCCGGCCGATGGGACGAGGTACTCGACATCGAGGAGTGCCATCTGACGACCGACCTCGGCAACGCGATCCGCAACACGATCCGGGACGTGGGCTCGCGAGGAACGACTGCCGGCGTACGACCAGGCGAGCGCCAAGGGGTACCTGCGCCATCTCGTCGTCCGCGAGGGGAGGAACACGGGCCAGGCGCTGGTTCAACTGGTCACCCACGAGCGTGAGCGGTTCGACCGCGAGCGGCTGATCGAGGTGCTGACGCGCTTCCCCGAGGTGCGCTCGATCCACTGGGCGGTCAACGACACGCCTGCCGAGGTCACGAACCTGCCGAGCGAGCTCCTCTGGGGTGAGGAGGCGATCGAAGAGGAGCTCGGCGGCCTGCGTTTCCGCGTTCGCCCGAACGCCTTTCTGCAGACCAACACGCGCATGGCTGAGCGGCTCTACGAGTTGGCCCGCGAGGCGGCAGGGCTGACGGGCGAGGAGACCGTCTTCGACCTCTACTGCGGGATCGGCACGATCGGCCTTTCGCTCGCCCGCGATGCGCTGACGATCTGGGGGATCGAGGTTTCGGAGGAGTCGGTCGCGTGCGCGATCGAGAACGCCGAGCTGAACTCGATCGGTAACGCCGCGTTCTTCGCCGGCAATGTCGGGGAGGTGCTGCGCGAGTTGCGAGACCGCGCGGGCGCGCCTGACGTCGTCGTCGTCGACCCCCCCCGCGCGGGCCTCGCGGGCAGGGCGCTTCGCCGCCTGGGCGAGCTCGCCGCGCCGCGTCGTCGTGTACGTCTCATGCAACCCGACGACGCTGGCAGGCGACGCGAAGGTGCTCCGCGACGAGTACGGGTACCGCCTCGTACGCGTTACGCCGGTCGACATGTTTCCGCACACGCCACACGTCGAGGCCGTGGCGCTGCTCGAGCGCGGGTGACCTGCGTCGCGCTCACACTGACGAGAGCCCACCCCGACACCTACCCCGGGCCCGGCAGCTCCGATGCGGTCGGCTCGTCGGCGACAACGTTGTCGAACCGGACGTCCGTTCCGCTTGTGGTCGAATTGACGAAGAAGCCGAACCCGGGAAAGGAGTCGAGCCCCTTGGGATCGGTGGCGACCGCAACCTTCCTGTCGTTCACATAGAACGCAAGGGTCGTCGCCTTGGATCCACCTCCGACGCAAACACCGCGAATGCGATTCGTCCTCGGCAGGCGCAGAATGGCATCGGTCCTGTTGCTCCTGGCCAAGGAAGTCGGGGGCGACGCTCCATTCGTGATCTTCTGGATGCTCCAGGCTCCGTCTCGACTGATGATGAAGACGTAGCCCATCCGCCGCGATGCCCAACAGCCCACGCCGTAGTAGAGGAACCGGTCGCCGGCGATCGTTGGCAGCGGCGGTCCCGCGTACCGGGTGGCGTCGCTCTCGACCTTCAGAGACTTGGGGGCCTCACCGAAGAAGATCCGGGCGTTCTGCGGCCGGCGGGGGTCATTGATTTGCACCCTGTAGCTTCCCTCGACGCAGTCGAGCGAGGCAAACCTGTCACTCCTGATCGGCCATCCTTTCGAGCAGTCCGTGAAGTCATCCTGGACGGGTAGGCCGGTGGGTATGCCAGTTGATGACCCGCCGCAGCCGACCAAAGGCGAGACGGCGACGACGATCGTCGCGATCAGGATCCTTTGGAGCCGACGCGTCGGCATCGGAAAAAACGTTAACAGCCCTGCCCGGCATCCCGCCGCGCTCGTTTCCGGTCAGTCGAGGGAGCCGGTCGAGGCGGTCTACTCGACGGCAGTCTGAGCGCGCGACCTGCGCCACCCGCGCCAGAGCAGATCGGCGTTCGGGAGGAGGAAGCCCGCCGCGAGGAGCGGCAGCGCCGGGAGCCCCCCGACGTCCCACCAGATCGCAAGCGCCATCGTCGCGCCGAGCGAGAGCGTGAGCCCCACCCAGGTGGCCACGACCCGAAGCCCGAAGCGCATCGCAGCGGCGAGGAAGAGTGCGAAGAAGAAGACGTCGGGGAGCCCGAGATTCGTCGTCGCGTCGGGAACCGGGAAGGTGAACGAGAACGCCGAGAAGACGCTTGCATGGTCGTTCACGATCGTCCTCGTCGGGCCGCGCCACACCGAGTAGGCGTCCACCCAGGGGATGATTGCCGCCACGAGGACGACCCAGGAGAGCTCCTCGAAGAACCAGAGGAAGGCCCACGCGGCGAATGTCATCGCTCCAAGCTTTCCGAAGTTCGCGAGCAGATGGAAACCCGAGAGGCCGAAGACGACCGCGAGACCGAGAAACGCGAACGCCACGAGTGCCAGCACGGTGACGGGAAGGCGCGAGAGCGGAAGCGCGATCAGCACGAGCCCGAAGACGGCCGGGATCACAGCGAAGGAGAGCCAGGCGATCTCCCACCACAGGCTGGCGCTGGGCAGGTGCGAGACCGTGCCGTAGTAGGCGCCGACCAGTACGGAGAGTCCGAGGAGCTCGATGAGCATTCGCCTGCGGCCGTGGGGCCATCCCGGGCTCGGGGTCATGTTGTCTCGTCGCCCCTGTTCGGGCTCGCCGGCCCGGGCTGTGGACGCCGAGCCACCCTGGCTTGGCCTGGAACGGCCCCACCATGGGCGCCTCGTACCCATCAGGCTCTCAGTAAGGCGGCAGCTCGGCCCACCACGGGCCGACGGGCTTGAAAGCGTTCCAGAACTTGGTCTTCGCGGACTGCTCGTCGAGGGACGCGTCGATGTCGGGGACGTAAAGCGCCTCGATCGTCGGGGTAAAGCGCTGAAACTCGCCCAGCTTCGCCTCGAGCGTCGCCGACAACGGGAACCCGAGCTCGTTCACGAAGCGCAGCGCCTCCTCGCCCATCACGACCACGAGCTTCGGCTGCACGATCCGGAACTCGCGTGCGAGCCAGGGGCGCGACTCGGCCTCGTCACCGCCCGCGAACTTGACGCAGTTCGTTCCGTAGATCTCGAGCGGGTCGATGCGCAGGCGTTGGAGCGACTTGATCAGCGCGTTCCCCGCCCGCCCATGGAACGCGATCCCCTCCTGCAGCTCCTGCGGCTGTGGAGAATGCTTGAGCAGGAAGATCGTCGCGAGCGGATGACCGCTCGGCAACACGGGCACACGCCCTGCCGCCTCCTGAGAGATCTCGTCGGATAGGCGATTGATCTCGGAGATCGCCTTCTTCAAATAGCGATCGAAGATCTCGTCGGTCGTCACGGGAGCGGTCACGGTGGCTAGGTGGCGTGCTCGGTTTTCGCTCGGCCAGGGGGCACCGTCCACACCGGGGGAATCACGGAGGTCCTTTCTCGGCTAGCGGACCTTTTCCTTGACTTGGGCCATCCACTTCAGGCTTTGGAGATAGGCGAGCGACTTCGGCCGGCGCACGACCTCGGCGCTCCGGAGCGAGATCAGGAACTCCTCCGGATCGCGGAACGCGCGCATCCGGAGCGCACCGGTGCCCACGCCCTGGAGCACATGCGCGTCGGACCCGGCGCCGGCCGTTAGGTCGTACTTGCGAGCAAAACGCAACGCCTCGTCGTTCTGAGCGTCGAAGAGCAGTCGCGCGTTGTAGACCTCGAAGACGTCGATGTCGGCCAAGTGACGGTGGAGCGTCGCGGGCTCCGGAATCGAGTGCATGCGGTCGAACGGGTGCGGCAGGTAAACGAGCCCGCCCTGCTCGCGGATCGCAGCAATCGTGTCTCCGAATGACATGCCGCTCGAGATTTCTCGCTCCAGGAAGAGGCCGATCACCTCGCCCTGGTTGTCGGTCTTTACCTCTTCGCCAGGGATCACGACCAGGTCGCGACCTTGGGCGAGGTCGGCGGCCTCGAGAGCTCCTCCAAAGACGTTGTGGTCCGTGACTGCGATTGCGCCGAGCCCCTCGGCCTCCGCGTAGTCGACGAGCTCGGCAGGGTCGATCGTGCAGTCGAAGGACCACGATGTGTGCATGTGAAGGTCGGCGAAGATCCACGGGCGGTCGGCGAGAAGGGCGTTGCGCGCGGTCGAGACGGGGGTCTTCCGCGTCCGGACGGCGAGGGTTGTGTAGAGCCCATCGAGTTCCTCTGCGACGTCGGCGAACGACTGGCCTTGCGCCTCGCGCCGTGCGCTCTGGCCCTCGCGGGCACGGAGCGCGTCGTCCTTCGCGAGTCGCGTCACCGCCGCAGCGACGGCGCGCTCTGAATGCTCCTCGCCCGCTGGTGGTGTGGTGATCGCGCACCCGGCCGCCTTCGCCTCGAGCAGCACACGCACAAGGCCCTCGCGGCCCGGCACGAACACGGCTGCCTCGTTCAGCACTGCCGCTCGTGCGGCGCCGCTTCGCGCGGTGCGGAGATGCACGCGGCCGACGAGGTCACGCGGGATCCCGGGTCTGGCGACGAGCGGCTTCGTTCGCAGCAGCACCGCCTCCCAGCCCGCGAGGTCGCGCAGCGCGCGGATGACCTCACGCGCGGTTGCGCGTTCGTTCGGACGCAGCTCGACGACGATCGTGCGCCGCTTCTCTTGCGGCTGGAAGAGCTCGAGGTCAACGCCAGGTGAGAGCAGGAGGTAGTCGCCGGGGAATCGCTCCGCCGCGGCGTCCCGCACCGGTTCGGAGAGCGCGATCAACGCGTCGAGCCGCGTCAGGAGCCGCTCGCGCTGTGAACGCGCCGGGGGATACCCGATACGGTCCGCCGAGCAGAACGTGGCGACGCCGATCGCGGCGGTCTCGCGCAGGGCGAGGTACGACAGCGAGGGGAGAGCGGGCTCGAAGCCGTGGACGACGTCGAAGCTCCCTTGCGCGAGGGCCAGCGACAAGCTCGCGCGTACTCCCACCGGTACTCCCATCTGTGACCGCCGCGAGATCGGGACGGCAGGCCCGACGGCGATCACGTCGGCTGAGCGCTCCTCGATCAGTGCCCGTCGGCCCGCTCGGAGATCGGCCGCACGGGTCGAAGGGGCAAGGACGGTGACGGAGTGGCCGCGCTCGCGCAGCGACGCCGCGACGCCGGCGACGTGCTCGTTCACATCGTGGGGCTGCGACCACGCGAACGGTGTCACGAGACAGATCCGCACTGCGGGGAGCCTAGCGCCCGCTCGCCGGCGCAGGGCCGCCCTTCGCCGATGGTCGCCGACGCATCGCCTGACGTCCATCGTTGAGCGCGACCCCACACGCTGTGATTGCGAGCAGCGCGATGATCGGTGTCGCGACGAGGCGGTTCGGCACGACCCACGCGAGTGGGGTCTTTGCCAGGTTGTCGGCGAGGCGCGAGGTGCCGAGATGCGACGGAACGCGCGCGAGCTCGCCCCAGATCGTCTCGCGGTAGTGGGGGCCTGGTGACCAGGTGAACGCGATCGCCGTCATCGCCACGATCGAGAGAGCCGCGAGCAGTGCCGTCAGGACGGGCATCCGCGCGAAAGCCGGGCCGAGGCCGAGCGCGAGGAATGGGAGCGCCGGGATGACAAAGCGCGGCCCCGGCGACAAGCCGCCGTACGGTAGGAAGTACCCGAAGCTCAACGCCAGGAACAGGAGTGTGACGGCGGCGCACGCGATCGCTTCGGCGCGGTGGCGGACGCCCACCAGCACAAGCCCGGCTGCCGCGATCGCCAGCACGGGCGAGATGACGAGCAGGCCGCCGTTTCCGATCATGACGTCGTACGCGGCATGGAGGCGCGGCAAGCGGATCCCGAAGAAGCCTGATGCTTGGCTGGACGTGTACTCGTTGTCGACGTAGCGGTAGGGCGTGTGCAGCGGCGAGCCGAAGGCGGCCCAGTGGTAGGCGCCGAGGAGCAGGAGCGGGGGCAACGACGCGAGCACGTAGCGCAGCAGCGGCCGTAGTCCGCGCAGGGCGACGTAGCAGGTGACGACAGCTGCGATCAGCGCCGCCTGGTACTCGAACGTGATCGCCGTCCCGACGGCGAGGCCCGCGAGTCCGGCTCGTCTTCCCCAAGCGAGGAGGAACGCGCCGAAGCCGAGGGCCCCTGCGCTGACGTGGTCGAAGGTCGTCGCCGCGAACGGGGCGGCGAGCGTGCCCAACCCGAAGGTGACGAGGGTCGGTCCGCCCCAGCCGGGTGCGAGGCCCTCCGCGACGCGCCCGACGAGCAGCGCGCAAAGCAGGAATGCGACACCGCTCCCGAGGACACGGACGGCCCAGAGACCCAGATCGCCCGTTGAGTGCCACTGGGGCGGCGGTGCCATGCCGACGGCTTCCGTGGCCGGGAGCGCGATTACCGACATCCCAGGCGCCTTGTCGGAGTAGATGCGGCCGGCGCGAAGAGCCCGGTCGACGCTGTCTTGAATGCACGACGCTTCGACCACGACGCTGCCGTGCGTGAGTGCGCTCGTCAGGCACAGGCGCGAGGTGTCCTGCGCGGAGGTCGCATGCACCGGCGTGAGCGCGACGCTTGCGACGAGCATGAGCAGCAGCAGTTCGTGCCGGGGGCGGCGCCAGGGGAGGGCAGTCGGCTTTGGGAGCCTCACGCTCGGCCCTGGCGCCTCGCCCATCGCCCATCGTTGAGTGCGAGTCCGAGTGCTGCGAGTGCGAGTGCCGCGACGAGCGGTGCGGCCGCAAGTCGGTTCGGTATGAGCCAGGCGAGCGGTGTTCTCGCCAGGTTGTCGGCGAGCCTTGACGCGCCGGGCCCTGATGGGACACGCACGAGTTCCCCCCAGATCGTGTCGCGGTAGTGGTTGCCGAACGCCCAGGTGAACGTGATAGCCGTCATTGCCAGCACCGAGGCGGCGGCCAGCACCGCTGTTGTGACCGGCATCCGGGCGAAGGCCGGCGCGATGCCGATCGCGAGGAATGGCAGCGCCGGGATGACGAAGCGCGGCCCCGGTGAAACGCCGCCGTAGGGCAGGAAGTATCCGAAGCTCACAACGAGGAACAGGATCGTGACGGCCGAGCAGACGATCGTCTCGGCGCGGAGACCTCGCCTCCAGAGTAGGACGAGCCCGGCGGCAGCCGCCCCAAGCACGGGCGAGATGACCAGGAGGCCGCCGTTGCCGATCATGACTTCGTACGCGGCGTGCAGTCGCGGGAGGTGGATCCCGAAGAATCCCGATGCCTGTTCGGCTGTGTACTTGTTCGCGATGTAGCGGTACGGCGTGTGCAATGGCGAGCCGAAAGCGGCCCAGTGGTAGGCGCCGAGGAGCACGAGCGGCGGCAACGATGCGATGGCGAAGCGCAGCAAGGGCCTCACCCCGCGCAGGGCGACATAGCAGGCGACCACGACGGCGATCAGCGCCGTTTGGTACTCGAACGCAACGGCTGTGCCGGCGGTAAGCCCTGCCAACTCGGCGCGCCTTCCCCAGACGAGGAGGAAAGCGCCGAAGCCGAGGGTGCCTGCGGTGACGTGGTCGAAGGTGGTCGCTGCGAACGGGGCGGCGAGCGTCCCGAGCCCAAAGGTAACGAGGGTGGCGCCGCCCCAGCCGGGTGCGAGGCCCTCCGCTACGCGTCCGAGGAGGAACGCGCAAAGCAGGAACGCGACTCCGCTCCCGAACAGGCGGATGACCCAGAGCCTGAGATCGCCCTTGGAGTTCCAGCGGGACGGCGCAGGCAGACCTACCACCTCTGCTGCCGGGAGGGCAAGCACGGACATGCCGGGCGCCTTGTCGGAATACACATGACCCGCACGCAGCGCCCGGTCGGTGTCGCCGTTCCCGATGCAGCCATCGACCACGAGGTGTCCGTTCTCGAGCGCCCGAGTGAGACACAGGCGTGACACGTCTTGGGGGGAGATGACGTAGACGGGTGTGAGCGCGACCCCGGCGACGAGTGCGAGCAGGAGGAGCTCGTGTCGTGGCCGGCGCCAGGGAAGCGTCGTTGGTTTCGGGGGCCTCACGCGCCGACGACGAGGACGAGCGAGCCCGGCTCTGCGTGCGGCTCGTGATCGACGCCGCGTGGTGCGAGAAGCGCCTCGCCGGGCCCTGCATCGAGGTCGCCGACGCGGAGCCGCCCGATGGCGACGAGGTAGAGCAGGTCTTGGCGGCTCCGGCGCGTGCCGGGCTCCGGCGTGAGCGTCCGCACGCTGGCGGCTCCGACCTGAACATCCTCTCGCACGTCCACCTTGCGCACCTCGCCGGCTTCCTCCGGGGTGGCGATCCGGCGCGCGACGGGTGTCAGCAGGTATGTGAGACCGGTGAGGATCCAGAGCGAAGCGAGCACCTTTGCACCAGGATGGCGGCCGTCTGTCCAGATCATCAGGACGGTCAGCGGGGTGGTCACGGCGAGAAGTCCAGCGGTCGCGCGGAAGAAGATGGTGAGGTCGTGCCGCGAGCCGACGAGCAGCCTGTTCGTGCTCAGCATGAGCGAGGCGAGCATCAGCAGGTACGCGGTTCCCATCAATCGCCCGGTGGTGGGACCGCCTCCGGTCCAGATCCCCACAACTGCGACGACGAAGAGGACCGGTGCGGAGGCCGCGACCGCGTTGCCCGTCCTTCGTAGCTCCGTTGTCTCGGCCACGCCCCGGGCGGCGACTGCCGAGGCTCCCGCAAGCAGAGCGGTCCCGAGTGTCAGCAGGATCCGCCCGTCGGTTTCGTCGAACGTTCCGCTCAGCACCGCGACGAGCGCGACGGCGGCGCCCACGACGAGCGCCGCCGCGGCGGCGAACCAGAACAAGCGCAGCAGGCGCCGCGCGCGCAACCTACGCCTTGGCCGGCTTCTTGGTGACCTTGCGCTTGTACTGCTCGATGAACCGCTCCGACGACTCGTACGCTTCGTCGTCGACGATCTGCTTGGGCGGCGACTTCATCAGGTACGCGCTCGGTCCCTCGAGCGCGCCGGAGACCCCGTTGTTCAGCGCCAGCTTCGCGAGGCGTACCGCGTCGATCACGATCCCCGCCGAGTTCGGCGAGTCCCAGACCTCCAGCTTGAGCTCGATGTTCAGCGGCACGTCGCCGAAGGACGAGCCCTCCATCCGGATGTACGCCCACTTTCGGTCGGTTAGCCACGGGACGTAGTCCGACGGACCGACGTGGACGTTGCCCTCGCCGAGGTCGTAGTCGAGCATCGACGTGACGGCATTCGTCTTCGAGATCTTCTTCGACTCGAGACGCTCGCGCTCGAGCATGTTCAGGAAGTCGGAGTTCCCGCCGACGTTCAGCTGCATCGTCTTGTCGAGGTGCACGCCGCGCTCGCGGAAGAGCGAGGTGAGGACTCGGTGGGTGATCGTCGCGCCGACCTGCGACTTGATGTCGTCGCCGATGATGGGGCAGCCGGCCTGCTCGAAGCGGCGCTGCCAATACGGCTCGCGAGCGATGAAGACCGGCATGCAGTTCACCATCGCGCAACCCGATGTCAGAACCTGCTCTGCATACCACTTGGTCGCCTCTTCCGAGCCGACCGGGAGGTAGTTGACCACGACGTCGACGTTGCGGTCCTTAAGGATCCCGACCACGTCGTCCGTTTCGCCGGGGGCTTTCTCGACGACCTTGGAGAGATACTTGCCGATGCCGTCATGCGTCATCCCGCGCGAGACCTTGACGCCGGTCTTCGCAACTTCGGCGAACTTGATCGTGTCGTTCGGATGCGCCCACATCGCGTCGGCGATGTCCTTGCCGACCTTGCCCTTGACGACGTCGAAGGCGGCGACGAACTCGATGTCCCGTATGTGGTACCCGCCGAGATTCACGTGCATCAGGCCGGGGACGAACTTGTCGTCGTCGGCGTCCTTGTAGTACTCGACGCCCTGGAGCAGTGAGTTGGCGCAGTTGCCGACGCCGACGATCGCAACGCGGACCTTGTCGTCCGCGCGCGTGCTCCCGTTCGATGAACCGTTGTCTTTGTTACTCACTTCTTGCCTCCATAAGTTGGGTCCGGACGTGGAGAACGCGCTGGACGACCGTGATCCATGCCGTGACGGCAAGGAGGGCGATCGCCCACGGCAGCACTCCCCACGGCGCGAGGACGAGACCTGCGGTGATGACAGCCACGCGCTCCGCCCGGGATCCGATCCCGACGTCGCCGCGTAGCCCGAGGGCCTCAGCGCGCGCGCGTGTGTACGAAACGAGGATTGATCCTGCGACCGCCGCCATGGCAACGGCGACGAACACGTCGCGGCCGTGACGCGCGAAGACGTACGCGATCGCTGTCAGCATGAACGCTTCGCCGACCCGGTCCGTCGTCGAGTCGAGGAACGCTCCAAACGGCGTCGTCTTTCCGCCGGCCCGGGCGAGCGCGCCGTCGAGGATGTCGAGTATCGACCCGACGACGAACACGACTGCTGCCAGCCAGTAGAACAGGATCGTGTGCCGGTCCTCGAAGAGCACGAGGATCGATGCCACCCCGCACAGGGTGACACCGGCCACAGTCAGCGCATTGGGCGTCACACGGGTGCGCGCGAGGCCGAGCACCGAGCGGGACGCGAGGGTGCGGGCACCGGCCGTGTAGCCGTGTTTGATCGCCTCCGCCTTGCTCACGTGGGTCACCGTACCATCGCCTTGCGATGGGGGAAGTCTCGGATCGGCGGGCAGCGGACTACGCCCGAGGGGTCAAGGCGCGGTAGACCTCGCGCCGCGCGACGATGGTCATGGCGACGATCGCGACGGCGACACCGGCCACGCAGTCGAGCCAGAAGTGGTTCCCGGTTGCCATCACGGCGAACCAGACCCAGGCCGGCCACGCGAGCCAGAAGGCCTTTGCCCACCAATGCCGCGTCGCCGCAGCGAGGAACACGCCGACGATGAGCGAGTCCGCAGCGTGGAGGCTCGGCATTGCGGCGTATGGGTTCGCCGCGAGCTGGACGAGCCCATCGGTGTGGTCGTTGACGAACCCGAGGTCGAGCAGCCGGGGCGGGGCGGTCGGCATGAACACGTACCCGAAGAGCCCGAGCACGTTCGCGAGCAGAACCGTGTTCCGGAAGCGGAAGAACATGTCGAGCCGGCGGAAGTAGACCCAGAGCAGTGCGAGCCCGAGGACGGTGAACTCGGAGTTCCAGTACGTCCACGTCACGAGCTCCGCAAGCCAGGCCCGCTGCTCGACGAACTGCTGGAAGGTCAGCTCGTACAGCCTGTTCGTCAGGTGGGTCTCGACGTCGACGACCCGGAGGCCGTTCGCGAAGGCGCGCTCGGGGTGCTGGTCAGCGAATCCGCGCGCGATTTGGTAGACGGCGAGGAAGCCGAACCAGATGGCGAACTGCCATCCGAGGTGCGCCCAGCCGCGCGGCAGATGGCGGCGGGTCGCTGCGAGCATCGCGGACACGGATCGTAATTGTACTTCGCGCGTCCGCCGGCACAAAACGGTGCGGGGGAGCTTGGCGATTTGCGCGGCTCGGGCCTGGTTGAATCGGCAGGTGCGCCCCCTCGCCGCTCTCGTCGTCGTGACCGCCGTCTGGGGCCTCACCTTCGTCCAGGTCAAGGACGCGGTCGAGTTGTATCCCGTGCTGGCGTTCCTCGCCATCCGGTTCGCAATCGCCTCGGCCACGCTCGCGCCGTTCGGCATTGCACGAGTCCGTGTCCTCGGGCGTCGCGGCGTTGCGGGCGGCGCCCTGGCCGGCGTGCTGCTTGCGACGGGCTACGTGCTCCAGACGTTCGGGCTCCAGCGGACGAGCGTCTCGAGCGCGGGGTTCGTGACGGGGATGTACGTCGTGCTGACGCCGATCTTCGCACTCGCGTTCTTCCGCATCAGAATCGCCGCGGCAGCGTGGCTCGGGGTGTTGTGCGCTGCCATGGGTCTGGCGATGCTCGCCGGGATCCCGGGAGGCTCGCCTTCCGGTGACCTGCTCGTGCTCGGCGGCGCAGCCGTCTACGCGCTCCAGATCGTGCTCCTGGAGCGCTTCGCGCCATTCTACGACGTGCTCGGCTTCACCTTCGTGGAGATGCTGGCGGCGTTCGCGGTCCTCCTTGTGGCCGCGATCCCAGACCTCGAGGTGCCGCATGGGTGGACCGTGTGGGGGGCGCTGCTCGTGACCGGCATCTTTGCGAGCGCTCTCGGGTTCCTCGTGCAAACGTGGGTGCAGCGCAGTTCGAGCGCGACACGAACAGCGCTCGTGTTCACGCTCGAACCGGTGTGGGCAGCCGTCTTCGGCTTCGCGCTGGCCGGGGATCGGCTCGGAGCGCTCGGCGTCGCTGGGTGCGCCGTGATCATGGTCGGGATCGTCCTCGCAGAACCGGCCGCGGCTGGCGCGCTTGCGAAGATGGTGCGGCGCCCATCTGCAATCTGATATAAACAGGCTTAGATTTTCTCAGCAGAAGGGAGATAGAGCGATGGCGAAGACGATCGGGATCGACCTCGGCACGACGAACTCGTGCATGGCCCTCCTCGAGGGTGGCGAACCGACCGTGATCTCGAATGCCGAGGGCGGCAGGACGACGCCGTCCGTCGTCGGGTTCACCAAGGACGGCCACAGGCTCGTTGGCACTCCCGCGCGCCGGCAGCAGGTCACGAACCCGCAAAACACTGTTTTCTCGATCAAGCGCTTCATGGGCCGCAAGTTCGACGAGGTCTCGGAGGAGATGAAGATCGTCCCCTACGAGGTCGTCAAGGGCGAGGGCGGCGACGTGCGTGTCAAGGCAGGCGGGAAGGAGTACGCGCCGCCCGAGATCAGCGCAATGATCCTCCAGAAGTTGAAGGCCGACGCGGAGGCGTACCTCGGCGAGACCGTGTCGGATGCCGTGATCACCGTTCCGGCGTACTTCAACAACGCCCAGCGCGAGGCCACGAAGGACGCCGGCAAGATCGCCGGGCTCAACGTTCTTCGAATCATCAACGAACCGACCGCCGCTGCGCTCGCCTACGGCCTCGACAAGGAAGGGGCCGAGCAGACGATCCTCGTGTTCGACCTCGGCGGCGGCACGTTCGACGTGTCGGTGCTCGAGCTCGGCGACGGCGTCTTCGAGGTGAAGTCGACAAACGGCGACAATCACCTCGGCGGTGACAACTTCGACAAGGCGGTCGTCGATTGGATGGTCGCCGAGTTCAAGCGCGACCAGGGCATCGACCTCTCTGTCGACCCAATGGCGCTGCAGCGTCTTTACGAGGCAGGCGAGAAAGCCAAGATCGAGCTCTCCTCGACGATGACGACGCAGATCAACCTGCCGTTCATCACCGCGAGCGCCGAGGGGCCGAAGCACCTCGACCTCCAGCTCACGCGCGCGAAGCTCGAGGAACTTGCACACGATCTGATCGAGCGAACGGTCGGCCCGACGAAATCTGCGCTTGCCGACTCCGGGCTCGACGCCTCGAAGATCGACCACGTCGTCCTTGTCGGCGGTATGACCCGCATGCCGGCCGTGCAGGCGAAGGTCAAGGAGCTGATCGGCAAGGATCCGCACAAGGGCGTCAACCCGGACGAGGTCGTCGCCGTCGGCGCCGCCATCCAGGGTGGTGTCCTCCGCGGTGAGGTCAAGGACGTCCTGCTCCTCGACGTGACGCCGCTCTCGCTCGGGATCGAGACGAAGGGTGGTGTGTTCACCCGCCTGATCGAGCGGAACACGACGATCCCGACGCGGAAGTCGGAGACGTTCACGACAGCCGAGGACAACCAGCCTTCGGTTGAGATCCATGTCCTTCAGGGCGAGTCCGAGATGGCTGCGTACAACAAGACGCTCGGCAAGTTCCAGCTCGTCGGCATCCCGCCGGCGATGCGCGGCACCCCGCAGATCGAGGTCGCATTCGACATCGACGCGAACGGGATCATCAACGTGTCGGCCAAGGACCTCGGAACCGGCAACGAGCAGCAGATCAAGATCGAAGGCGGCTCGGGGCTCTCCGAGGACGAGGTCCAGCGGATGGTGAAGAACGCCGAGGCGCATGCCGAGGAGGCACACCGGTTGCGCGAGCTCGCCGACGCTCGCAACCACGCGGAGACCCTCGCGTACCAGACCGAGAAGTCGCTTGCCGAGCATCGGGAGAAGCTCGACGAGTCCGACGCCTCGACCATCGAGGGGCGCATCATGGAGCTCCGCGGAGCCCTCGACTCGTCGGATGTCGCCGAGATCCGCGCCAAGACGGACGCGCTCCAGGAGGCTGCCGCAAAGCTCGCGGAGGCGCTCTATGCGCAGGCGACCGCCGCCTCGAGCGACGGCGCTCCTCCCGTCTCCGACGACGAGGTGATCGAGGACGCCGACTTCGAGGTGGTGGACGAGGAGGCGAAGCCGTCGTGAGCCCCGACGACCGTCTCGAAGATGCACCCAAGGCGAACACCCGAGAAAGCGGACCTGTGGAGGATGTCCGGGGGGGCCGGGAGGTTCCCCCCGCCGAACTCGACCACGTCGCCAAGGAGCGCGACGAATACCTCAAGGAGCGCGACGAGTACCTCGACGCGCTGCAGCGGCTGAAGGCGGAGTTCGACAACTACCGCAAACGGGTCGCCCGCGACCAGGAGGGCCTCGTGGCCCGCGCCCACGAGCGTCTTGTGAAGCAACTCCTGCCGGTGATGGACGACCTCGAACGGGCGCTCGAGGCGGCCGCGACGCACGAGGAGGGCAAGCTCGAGGACGGGGTCAGGCTCGTTCACCGCGCACTCGCCGACGCGCTCGCGAAGGAGGGGCTGACCGAGGTCCCGACAGACGGGGCATTCGACCCGCACACGCAGGAGGCGCTGCTCTCGCAGCCTTCCGCGGAGGATGAGGGCACGGTTATCCAGGTCCTTCAAAAGGGTTACCGGCTGGGCCATCACGTGCTTCGGCCGGCGCGCGTCGTCGTCAGCTCCGGGAGCCAGGAGCCGTAGTTTGGCCGGCTCGCTCTACGAGTCGCTCGGTGTGCCGAAGACGGCGTCAGCCGACGAGCTCAAGAAGGCCTACCGCAAGCTCGTTCGCCAGTATCACCCCGACAAGAACCCCGGTGACGCCGCGGCCGAGGCGCGCTTCAAGGAGGTGCAGTCCGCGTACGACGTGCTCTCGGATCCAGAGAAGCGCAAGCAGTACGACACGTTCGGGTCCGCGAACGGCCGACCCGGCTCCGGCCCGACCAACGTCGATTTCTCGGACTTCGACTTCGGCGACGTGTTCGGCGGTCTCTTCGGAGGTCGGGGCGGGCGCGCCCAGCAGCCGCGCGGGCAGCGCGGGAACGACATCGAGGTGCCGGTTCGCATCTCGTTCGAGGACTCTCTGAAGGGCCTGAAATCCACGGTGGCGGTCGAGCTCGAGCTCGCCTGCCACACCTGCCACGGGACAGGTGCCGCACCGGGCACCGCCCCGACGCGCTGCCCTGAGTGCAACGGGAGCGGTGTCGTCGCGACATCGCAGGGCCTCTTCGCGCTCCAGCAGCCATGCCGCCGGTGCCGAGGGAACGGGACCATTGTCGAGACGCCGTGCGCTACGTGCCGGGGAACGGGAAGGGAACGGCGCACGAAGCGCTACACCGTCAACATCCCGGCCGGCGTGAAGGAGGGCACGAGGATCAAGCTCCGGGGGAAGGGGGAAGCGGGTTACGGCGGCGCCCCTGCCGGAGACCTGTTCGTCGTCACGCGCGTCGAGCCGTCGAAGCTCTATCAGCGCCGCGGAGACGACCTCGTGATCGACGTCCCCGTCACGTTCGCCGAGGCGGCGCTCGGTGCGACGATTGAGATCCCGACGCCCGACGGCCTCGTGTCGCTGAAGGTCCCAGCCGGGTCCGAGGATGGGAAGCTGCTCCGGGTCAAGGGCCGCGGCGCACCGCGACTGAAGGGATCGGGCCGTGGTGACCTGCTCGCCCGCATCCGGCTCGACGTCCCGGCGAAGCTGTCCAAGGCCGAGCGGGAGGCGCTCGAGTCGTTCGCGAAGGTTTCGAAGGCGAATCCGCGCGCGAGGCTGTTCTCGTGAGCGCGGTCCGCGATTTCGTGGAGGCAGTACGGCCGGGGCGAGTCTGGGAGACAGCCGCACTCGGGGCGCTCGGTGTCTGCTCGTGGATCCAGTTCGCGGTCACAGGCGACCTCTGGGGGCTCGCCGGCGGGATCGCGTTCACTGCCTGCGCGGTCATCCTGGCCATCGACGCCTGGAGAAAGCGCTGATGGACGACCGGCCTCGCTACATGATCTCGGTCGCCGCCGATCTCGTCGGCATGCATCCGCAGACGCTGCGCATCTACGAGCAGAAGGGCCTTGTACAGCCGAAGCGCACTGCCGGCAACACTCGTCTCTACTCGGACGTCGACGTCGACCGTGTGCGCCTCATCCAGCGGCTCACGACCGAGCTCGGGCTCAACCTCGCCGGCGTAGAGCGCGTGCTCCAGCTCGAGGATGAGCTCCAGCGCGCACGCCGCCGACTCGAACGCATGGAGCGCGAGATGCGGAGCACGATCGCCGAGGTCCACCGCTCCTACCGCCGTGACCTCGTCCTCTATCGCCCCGCACAGACTCCGGCCCCGAGGAGCCACTGATGGACTTCAACAAGCTGACGATCAAGAGCCAGGAAGCGATCGCCGCCGCGCAGGAGCTTGCTCGGCGGCGCGGCAACCCCGAGCTCTACCCGGAGCACTTGCTGCTCGCGCTGCTCGACCAGGATCTGTTCGCCGATTGGCAGG
Source organism: uncultured Actinomycetes bacterium (assembly GCA_963781315.1). Classification (GTDB taxonomy): domain Bacteria; phylum Actinomycetota; class Thermoleophilia; order Gaiellales; family Gaiellaceae; genus PALSA-600. Next base: position 21,392 of record CAWAFJ010000006.1, read on the forward strand.
GACTCCGGGCCGACGCCGAGCAGAAGCTGGCTGCGCGGCCGGTTGCCAGCGGCGCCGAGAACCTCCAACCACAGGTCTCGAATGCGTTCTCGAAGATCCTCGACGCTGCCGAGGCCGAGAGCGCGAAGCTCGAGGACGACTATGTCTCGACCGAGCACTTGTTCCTTGCGCTTGAGCCCGTGCCGCGCGACGAGATCCTGGCCTGGATCAAGAAGGTGCGCGGCGGACAACGCGTCACCTCCCAGGATCCAGAGGGCAGCTACCAGGCCCTGGAGAAGTTCGGACGCGATCTGACGGAGGCCGCGGAGGCGGGCAAGCTCGACCCGGTGATCGGCCGCGACGAGGAGATCCGGCGGGTGATCCAAGTCCTCTCCCGGCGCACCAAGAACAACCCGGTCCTGATTGGCGAGCCCGGCGTCGGCAAGACGGCGATCGTCGAGGGGCTCGCGCAGCGGATTGTCGCCGGAGACGTGCCCGAAGGGTTGAAAGACAGGCGCGTCTGGTCGCTCGACATCGGCTCCCTGCTCGCCGGCTCAAAGTACCGCGGCGAGTTCGAGGAACGGCTGAAAGCTGTTCTCACCGAGATCCGCTCGAGCGAAGGCCGCGTCGTCCTGTTTATCGACGAGCTGCACACGATTGTCGGCGCCGGCGCCGCAGAAGGCGCCGTCGACGCTGCGAACCTGCTCAAGCCGATGCTCGCCCGCGGCGAGTTGCGCTGTGTCGGCGCGACCACGCTCGACGAATACCGCAAGCACATCGAGAAGGACGCAGCGCTCGAGCGGCGCTTCGCGCCCGTCTTCGTCGGTGAGCCGTCTGTCGCCGACACGATCGCGATCCTCCGTGGTCTGAAGGAGCGGTACGAGGCCCATCACGGGGTCCGCATCCGCGATGCCGCGTTGGTCGCGGCCGCGGTGCTCTCGCACCGCTATATCGCCGACCGGTTCCTGCCGGACAAGGCGATCGACCTCGTCGACGAAGCGGCGTCTCGGCTACGGATCGAGATCGACAGCTCGCCTCTCGAGCTCGACGAGGCCAACCGGCGCGTGATGCAGCTCGAGATCGAGCTCGCTGCGATGGTGAAGGAGTCCGAGGAGATACGAGAACCGGTCGAACGGGCCCTCGCCGATGCGAAGGAGCACCGCGATGCTCTGGCAGCTCGCTGGGCGATAGAGAAGGAAGCGCTCGAGCTCGTCAAGGACGCCACGCGCCGGATCGACGAGCTGCGCTCAGAGGCCGAACGCGCCGAGCGGGAGGGCAATCTGCAGCGTGTTGCCGAGATCCGTTACGGCGAGATCCCGGCGCTCGACCATGAGCTCGGCGAGCGCAAGACGCCCGAGAACCCGATGGTCAAGGAGGAAGTCGACGAGGATGACGTCGCGCTGACTGTCGCGCGTTGGACGGGCATCCCCGTCGACCGCCTCCTCGAAGGCGAGACGGCGAAGCTGATCCACATGGAGGCGCGGCTTCATCAGCGCGTGATCGGTCAGGACGAGGCTGTCGCTGCCGTCGCGAACGCGCTCCGCCGGGCGCGCACAGGGCTGCAAGACCCGGATCGGCCGATTGGCTCGTTCGTGTTCCTCGGGCCGACGGGTGTCGGCAAGACCGAGCTCGCGAGGGCGCTCGCCGAATTCATGTTCGATGACGAGCACGCGATGGTCAGGCTCGACATGTCCGAGTACCAGGAGCGTCACACGGTGGCGCGGCTGATCGGCGCGCCACCCGGGTATGTCGGCTACGAGGAGGGTGGTCAGTTGACCGAGGCAGTGCGGCGACGTCCGTATTCGGTGATTCTTCTCGACGAGATCGAGAAGGCGCATCCCGAGGTCTTCGACGTGCTGCTCCAGGTGCTCGACGACGGCCGCTTGACCGACGGACAGGGACGAACGGTCGACTTCCGCAACAGCGTCCTGATCATGACCTCGAACGTGCGCAGCGCAGAGGCGATGCGCGAGCATTTCCGTCCGGAATTCCTCAACCGCATCGACGAGATCGTCGAGTTCAAGGCCCTCGACCGCCGGGAGCTCGGCGAGATCGTCGAGCTCCAACTCGTTCGCTTGCGTGAGCGGCTCGCCGAGCGCGGCCTCGAGCTCGAGTTGGCGGATGCAGCGAAGGAGGCGATAGGGGATGCGGGCTGGGACCCGGCGTACGGCGCCCGGCCGCTGAAGCGCGCGATCCAGCGCCTGCTCGAGAACCCGCTTGCACTGAGGCTCCTCGAGGGCGATTTCGTCGCCGGCGACACGGTCGTCGTCGATGCTCAGTCCGGCGACCTCGTCTTCACCAAGGCGGCGTCTGCCGCCGCCGCCGCTCTTTAGCTAGAGCTCGACATCGTCGAGGTACTCGGCTTGTCCCGCAACGGGCGGGGCGCCGTACACGAACACCACCACGTCGCCCTCGCTCTCGTTTCGCATCTGGATTCCTGTTCCGGCCTCGACGGAGACGACGCTCCGTGGCTGCACGTCGACGCGTTCGGGCGGTTCTCCGAGCAGCAGCGTGAGCGTTCCTTCGAGGACGACGAATACCTCCTCCTGCACGCCTTCCTTGTGGCGCCGCCCGCGAGTGTGCGGCGGAAGGTGCCACAGCCGCGCCCGGGACTCGTTCAGGGCGGCCGACACCGTGAGGTCAGCGGTCCGCCGCGGCGCCTGGCCCTCGGCGGCTCGCTCGACCCATTCGTGCTGGCCCGCGGAAACGACGTGGTAGCCCATCGTCCGATCTTGTCAGATCTCCGGGATTGCATCGGTCAGTGGTTCGAGGCTCGAGGCGTCGGAGTCGGCGTGACCGTGAAGTCGGCCGCGTTGTTTCCCGTGTCCTGGCCGTCCGGTAGCCGGACGATGCTCGAACCGGGTGTCGTGGCCGGCGGCGCAGGCGCGGGGGCTATCTCGACGATTGCGTTCGCCGCGGTGCCCCATCCGACACTGTCGACGAGGCCGCCCGTGGCGTCACGAAGGCCGACCGCTCCGCCCGCTCCGGCGAGACCGGAGCCGAAGGTCGTGTCGGCGGGTTGCCCTCCGGAGTAGGTGCTCCCAGCGAGGAGGTAGAAGCCACCGGCAGAGATCGTGGTTCCGGCCGGGATCGTGGCAAGCGTCGTGTCCGACGTCCCGGCTGCTGCACGGTAGACGAGCTTCCATCCCCCGATGTCCGCCGGGCCCGTGCCAGTGTTCGCGAGTTCGACGAACTCGTCTCCCGCGGCCGCGGCTGTTCCGGTCTCGACCTCATTCACCCGCACAACCGCTGTCGCGACGGGCGGCGGTGTGGTCACACACGTCAATGTCGCGTGGTCGGCCGCGTCGAACGAGAGCGCGATGGCGCCCTTGCTGCCCGCGGTCGTGCACGGCAGGCCGTCAAGCTGTCCGAACGACGCTAGGCCCGGACGCCCGGGATCGCCCTTCGGGCCTTGACTGCCCGCTGGGCCCTCGGGACCGCGAAGCCCATTTGCGCCCTGCGGTCCGGTGGCACCGGTCGCGCCAATCGGCCCGATTGCCCCGGCGAGTCCCGTATCACCCTTCGCCCCGGCAGGCCCGGCAGGCCCGGCAGGCCCAGTGGGTCCGGCGGGTCCGGCGGGCCCGGCTGGTCCGGTGGTCCGGCAGGGCCGGTCGCGCCAATCGCGCCCGTCGAACCCGCAGGCCCGGGATCGCCCTTCGGCCCCGTCGTGTTCCACCGCAAGACCGACTCCTCCCTACGGCAACCGCGGTCGTCGGCGATCCTCAACTGTCCGTCGGGGCGCATGCATGCCGTTATCGCTCCACCGTGGCCCGCCACGGGTCTGCGGTCGTTGGCGAAGGCGATGCTGCCCATCGCCGTGAATCCGGCGGCGGCGACCAGCGATATTCGGACGAGCTTCGAATCCATGACAAACACGCTCCTCTCGGGGTTTCTTGTGTGTCGTCCGGGATACCCGCGTTGAAACCGAAGCGCGAGGGTGTGTCCGTGAGTTGCCTCACTCTTTTGACAGTTCCGTTCCGGACCGGCCTCTCTATCCGGCCGCGATACGGTTTCGTCGTGCTGGTGATCGCCGCGACCGAGCGAGAGCTCGTGGGCCTCCCCGGTCTAGCGACCGGTGTCGGCCCGGTCGAGGCGGCCTTCTCCACGGCCCGGTACCTCGGCGAGCACCGTCCCAAAGCCGTTCTCCACATCGGACTCGCGGGCAGCCACGGCTTCTCGGCGCCTGAGCTCGTGATCGGCACCGAGGCGGTCTATTGCGATGCCGACTCGCCGCTCATTCCGGCACGGGCGGTACCCGACGCGGCCCTTTTGGCGGCGGCCCGGCGAGTGTTGCCGAAGGCGCGCCTCGGCCCGATCGGCACGAGCGCGCGCGTCGGCGGGGCGACCGGGTGCGACGTCGAGGCGATGGAGGGCTTCGCGGTGCTGCGAGGCTGTGAGCTCGCCGGCGTGCCGGCGCTCGAGGTGCGCGTGACGTCGAACGAGATCGCCGAGCCCGACCGCGGCCGCTGGCGCTTCGACGATGCGCTCGCGCTCCTGCGTGAGTCGCTGCCGACTCTGCTCGAGGCGCTCGATGCGTGAGCTCCCACCTCCGGCGCTCACCCGGCGAGAGGGCCGTCGGCCAGCTGATCGCAGAGACGATCCGCGCCTACGGCGAGCACTTTTGGCGGGCGCTTCCGCTCGGCGTTCCGCTCGCCGTGGCGCGGGAGATGATCACCGGGCACTCGATCAACGCCCAGATCGCGATCTTGTGTGCGTTCGCGCCGTTCTTCAGCGCCGCGTACGTTTACGCGTCGCTGCTCGTGCTCGACGTCCGTCGCATCCCACGCCGCCGGATTCTTCTCGCCACCGGGGTCGGGACACTCATCTGGCTTCCCGCTCCCGTCTTCCTCCGCGCGTACGTCCTTCCGATGTTCGTGTGGCTCGCCTTCTTCGGTCTGGCCGTGCCGGCCGTGCTCGTGGAAGGGCTCGGGCTGCGAGCCGCAATCGCCCGCGGGCGCAAGCTCGCGACCGCCGACTTCGTGCACGCGCTCGGCTCGCTGTGCGGGCTCATCATCGTCGTGATGCTCTCGGCAGGAGTGCTCAGCACGCTCCTCCATGGGCAGGGTGAGAACACTAGGCGCGGCGCAGCGTTCCTCGCCTTCCTCGTTCTGACCCCGCTGCTGTATCTCGGGCCGGCTCTTCTGTACTCCGACCAGGAGGCCCGTCTCGGCCTGCCTCGTCCGAGGCGACGGAGACGACGTGGAGCCGACCTCGACGCCGATGCTGCCGGTCGTGCCGAGCCGTGAGGACGAGCCTCAGACGACCTTCGTGAAACGCCCCGCCTCGGCCTGGAACACATAGCCTGCGTGCTCCCAGAACTCAGCGGCGCCCGGCTCCTCGACGAGGACGATTGCGCTCACCCGCAGAGCGCCACGCTCGCGCAACAGGCGTTCACCTTCGCGCACGAGGGCGGTCGCGATCCCCGTTCGCCGATGTTCCGGCAGCACGGCGAGTCGGTACATGTTGCCGCGCCAGCCGTCCCACGTCGCGATCAACGAGCCGACGATTCGCCCGCCCTCCTCGGCAACCAGGACGGAGCTGCCGGGCCACTCGATCACCCCCACCACGTACTCGACGATGTCGGTGTTGCTGGGCGACGAGCCGGAGACGCGCCAGAGCTCGAGCAGCTCGGTCGCCTCGCTGGGAACCGCGAGGCGGATAGCCAACTGGTCCGAGCCGGTCACGCCACCTCGGCGGCAGCGGCTGCGACCTCGCCGGAAAGGCGCGCGTTGCCGATCACGAGCTCGCGGTTCGCCTCGAGCGTTCGCCCGCCGCTTTCGCGATGGAGCCAGGCGAGCACGAACGGAGTCACCGCCTGACCGCGGACACCCTCCGATTCCGCGGCCCCGAGTGCAGCTTCGATGAGCGGCTCGATGCCGACGAGACTCTTGTCCGGAGGACGGCCGAGCAGGAGCCCGCCTCCGCCGAGCGCCCAGTGTGCAGTGGCGACGCGCGCCGCCTCGTCCGCCGTTTCGACCCTTGCCGAGACAGGTGGCCCGCCGTGCGCCGAGTAGAAGAGCGGCAGCTCGTCCGTCCGGAAGCCGAGCACGGGCACGCCGAGCGTCTCGAGTAGCTCTGACGTCGCTGGCACGTCCAGAAGTGACTTGGCCCCAGACGAAACGACGAGCGCCTGCGTGTGGGCGAGCGCCTGGAGGTCGGCTGAGACATCCGGCTGCACCGGCCAGCCCCGGTGCACTCCGCCGAGCCCGCCGGTGCCCATGAACCGGATCCCGGTTGCCTTGCAGACGGCGAGCGTGCCGCCGACCGTGGTCGCGCCGACGGCACCCTGGACGGCCGCAGCAGCGACGTCTCGCGGCCCGAGCTTACGTGCCGAGGCGTCGAATCGTGCGAGCTCCGGCTCGGTCAGCCCGACGACTATCTCGCCATCGAGGACGCCGATCGTGGCCGGGACACAACCGCTGTCCCGCAGAGCGTGTTCGGAGGCGAGCCCGACCTCGACGCCCTCTCCCGGCGGAAACCCGTGTGCGACGAGGGTCGTCTCCAGCGCGACGACCCCGCGGCCGTCGTGCAGCGCCTCCCGCACCTCGTCCCTGATGCGGATCACGGCATCGCACCGAGTTTCGCGCAACAGCGTGCAGCAGCCTCGAGCCCGAGCGCTGCACCTCCGGCGAGAAAGCCGCCCGCAAGCGCGTCGCCGGCGCCCGTCGTGTCGACGACGGTCGTGGGGAGGGCTGGGAACGCCTCGCCGTCGACCTCGATCCCCTCGGCTCCGCGCTTCACGACCCAGCTGGCGCCGAACTCGCCCAATGCGTCGCGCTCGCGCTCGTTCGCGAAGACGACATCGGGCGCGAGAGCCTCGAGCCTTTGACGGAACGGCTCGTCGATCGCTGTCCAGACGGCCAGGTCGACCGATACGCGAGCGCCGTTTCCCCGCGCGACCTCGGCTGCGTGCCGGGCTGCGGACGCCATTGGCTCGCGATGGAGCGAGTACCCCGAGAGGTGAAGCACGTCGCAGTCGAACCAATCGGGATCGAGCTCGTTTGCTTGGAGCTCCGGTGCCGACCCGCGATCGGACACCATCGTCCTCTCACCGCCGGAGGACAGCGAGACGACAACCCCATTTCTGCCCTCGCGTGGCCCGACGACGGTGACCCCGTGTCTGCGAAGCTCACGTGTGGTGAGCTCCCCGGCATCGTCAGTGCCGCGTTTGCCGACGAACCGGGCCCGCGCGCCGAGTTCGGCCGCCCACGCCGCGACGTTCGCCGCTTGACCACCGGCGCCGACCCGGATCTCGGCGCCCTGGTCGGCACCGGTGACGAGCGGCCCGGCAGACCGCACGACCACGTCGAGCAGCAGGTCGCCGAGCGTGGTCACGCGCACGGCCGGACATTAGTGGTTTGGCAGGCAACACTCGCCCAGGCCTCCGGCTCGGTGCTACGACCCTGGGCGCGCGCCGACGTCATGGCGAACTACGCCTATCGCCGTCGTAGACTGGCGATCGTGGAGGGCGAGAGACAGCGAGGCCCGTTCCGTTCGTTCGTGCTCGGCGGGCTCGTCGGTGCGGCCGGCGCGATCGCTGCCGCCCGGCGCCTGAAGAGCCCATCCCGCCGCCCGCGCGACGCACCTGCGGGGCTCGCCGCGTTCGAGGACGCGCCGTGCTTCCTCGAGGTCGTCGAGCAGGAGGCACAGAGCGCACGGGAACGCGGAGGCGAGGCCCGCACTGAGCGCCCGGCCGAGTGACCGGCGCGTCGCTCTCCGGCCCCGCTGGTAGCCTCCTGCCGCACGGTGCCGATCTACGAGTACAAGTGCCCGAATGGGCATCTGTTTGAGGTGTTCCACGGCATGACGGTGCCGGGCCCGGAGGTCTGCGAGACGTGCGGCGCTTCACCTCTCCAGATCGTCCTGCACCCGGTTTCCGTCCACTACAAGGGTTCGGGCTTCTACTCGACGGATTACGGTCGCGGGGGTCGCAAGGCGGTGAAGGACTCAGCATCGGGTGAGTCGTCCCCCGGCTCCACATCGTCCGACTCGAAATCGTCATCGTCCGACTCGAAATCGTCCGATTCGGGCTCGTCGAGCGAGTTGACGAAATCGAAGCGCCCGAGTTCGCCTGAGCCCCGGCTTACCGGAGCTCGTGCGCCGACCGCGCAGCCGGGCCCGAAGGTGCTTGTCGGCGGCTGGGGCGCCGACTTGCCCAGGAACGCCGCGATGGTCGGCAGGTTGTCCTCGCTCGGCTGCCCGGTGCCGCCCGCGCCGAAGTCGCCGCCAAGGCGGCAGTGAAGGGCGCTCCCGAACGAGGAGCGGAACTTCACCGATCCGAGCTCGACGAGCTGTTTGGCCGAGAGGTCGGTGGAGACGGGTTTGACGAGCGAGCCTCCGTCGAACGGAAGCGAGAGCAGTGTCCCCACCGAGGTGAGCTTGGCCATCACTGCCTGCGAGACCGCCTGCTGGCGTGCCTGGCGCGTGAAGTCGGTGCTGGCTGGGTCGAGTTGGTTCTCGCGGACGCGCGAGTAGATCAGAGCGCGCCGCCCGTCCATATGCTGGCGACCCTTGGCGAAGCGCCAGCCGGGCCAGCTCAGGCACCGCGTCTGTGTCGCGAAGGGGCAGTCGAATCGGTTCGACAGGATCGGCTTCGGCACGTCAATTGTGACACCGCCGAGTGCGTCGATCAGCCCCTTGAAGTCCGAGAAGTTGACGACGATCACGTGGTTGACGGGAACGCCGGTGACCGCGTGCACCGTGCTGATCGCGAGCCCCGGCCCGCCCGCCTGCATGGCCGCGTTGATCTTCATCGTACAGGTCGGCGATGGGGGCGGGGGTCGCGCGGGATCGACAGGTACGCGATGCGGTGGTGCGCGGGATCCGTTCGGACGAGCATCATCGAGTCGGAGTGCTGGTCGCCCTCCCTCTCTGCGATCGGCGCGTTGTCGGTGCCGAGCACGAGGATCGTCGTCGCGTGCGAGACGAGGAGGCCGTCTTGGTGGGCGAGTGCGCCGCGCGCGCTCGCAGGGAGCCGCTTGTTCGCCGACGGCGACGCCACGCGGACAGCGGAGATGTACGACGACGATCGCCCAGATCGCGCAGAGTCCGGCCAACACTGCGAGCCCGATCGGCAGCCAGCGCCGCCAGGACACGCGTCTGAGGAAGGCGAGCCTGCCACGCCTGTCCGCGCCGGACCGCGTCCGGGCCGCGATAGCGCCTCCTGGACCTGTCTTCGCCGCCGGACCGAAAAGTCCTGGGACCGAAGACGCGCCGCCGGGCGGGGGAACCTTGCCCTTGACGCGCCCACCCTTGTGGACGCGGTAGGGCTTCTCATCCGGCGCCATCCGCCAAAGTAGGGTACCCGGCGGTATGGCCGACACACGTGCGATCAGCGTGGACCTCGGCGGGACGAAGATCCTTGCTGGTCTCGTCGACGCGGAGGGGCGGATCCACGGGTCGGT
>CAWAFJ010000007.1:0-132540 GCA_963781315.1 uncultured Actinomycetes bacterium
GGTGCAGTTGCCGGTGCGCCCGGCGGCGTCGGTCACCGTGTAGCCGAGCGCGTAGCGTGCGCCCCTCCGCGGCGCCCACGCGGCCGTCGAAGTCCACCGTGTTCATGTGCCCGGTCACGAGGACATCTTCCGCCCTGATCGCCGAGGGACTCTCGAACGCCGAGACCTCCGAACGGCTGTACATCAGCGACACCACCGTCAAGACCCACGTCAGCCACATCCTGCAGAAACTCGACCTGCGCGACCGCGTGCAAGCCTTCGTGCTCGCCTACCAGACCGGCCTCTTCGAGGCCGGCACCGACGGCCACTCCACCTGATGCCGACTGGGAGCATGGGCCAAGGACCGCGCTCCGAAGTCCCCGATTACCCCGATGCCCTCACCAGGAATCCGCTTCAGGCGACGGTCGCGCCGAGCAGCCGCCCGGCGTCGGCGGCCAGCGCCGGCATGTCGAGCGCGTCCGCCCGTTGCGCCGCCTGCTGCAGGACGTCCCGCGCCGATTCCTGCCGCCGCCGCCTCGGGGAGCGTCTCGCCGAGGCGCAGGAGAGCGGCGGCGGCGTGCGGCGCGGCGCCGGCGCGGTCGTTCTCGTCGACCGCGCGGCGGAGGCGGGCGACGGCCTCGTCGTGGCGCCCGAGGAGGCCGGCGAGGCGCCCGACGTAGTACTCGTTGGACCCCAGGCACGCGACCGCGCGGGCGATCACCGGGAACAGCTGCGCGTGCGGCTCGAGCAGGGCGTACAGCGCCTCGCCCGCCTCGCGGTCGGCCACGAGCACGGCGGCCTCGGCCAGGACGCAGGCGCCGTGCCAGTTGGCGTCCATCGCCAGGGCGCTGCCGCCCTCGCGGGCGAGCTCGCAGACGAGCCGGCGCGCGTCGTCGAGAGCTCCCGTCTCGGCGTCGATCAGCGCCAGGTTCACGAGCCACTCGGCGGCGGCGGGCGCGCGTGCGCCGCGCTCGACGAGCCGCGCGCGGTCCATCTCGCCGATCCGCCGCTGGGTGTGCAGGCTGAGCTCGCGCTGGATCCCGACGAACAGCGGGGCGTTCGGGTCGTCGGCCTGGCGTCCGAGCGCGAGCGCCCGCTCGGCCAGCTCGCTCGCCTCGGCCCAGCGGCCGGCCAGCAGCGCGAGCGTGGCGCGCCAGAGCGGCACGTACCAGCGGAAGTGCGGCAGTGCGACGGCGTCGGCGAGCGCCTCGTAGGCGTCGATCTCGGCGGCCGCCTCGCGGATGCGGCCGAGCTCGAGCAGGTCGACCACGCGCCAGTTGCGGCCCTGCAGAACAGCCTCGCGATCGCCGGCCGCCTCGGCGGCGGCGACCATCTCGCCGGCGACGGCGAGCCGCTCGTCCGCGTGGTGCGGGGACCACAGCGCGACGCGCTGGGCGTTCAGCGCAGCCGCGAGCGCGGCGGCATCGTCCGCGCGCCGCGCCCGCTCGACGGCGAGGCCGCTGAGCTCGCGGGCGCGCGCGCGATCCGCGTAGTAGAGCTCTACGGACAGCCGCGCGAGCAGCCGTGCGGAGGTCGCCAGGCTCGTCGACGGGCGCGGCCGCGAGCGCCTCCTCGAGCAGGCTCACGTCCGCGGGATCGGCGGCGGCGACGACGACCGCCATCCCGCCGTGCCCGAGCGCAGCCCGGGCGAGCAGGTCGCGGTCGCCCGCGACGCGGGCGAGCGCGGCGGCTTGCGCGAACGCGGCGCGGGCCTGCGCGCGGCGGCCCGCCCGGTCGTGCGCGCGGCCGAGCGCGAGCAGCACCTCGCCGCGCTCGGGTCGCGCGCCCCGGCGGCGAGGGCCGCCTCGTAGTGCGCCGCCGCGTCGGAGTCGGCGAGCGCTGCCGTGGCCTCGCGGGCGGCGGCGAGCTCCCAGGTCGCCAGTCGCTCGTCGTCGGCCAGCGTCCCGGCGCCGCGCAAGTGACGGACGACCTCGCCCGCGCCCACCTCGCGCGCGTCGTGGCGACCGGCGAGCACTTCGGCGACCTGGAGGTGCAGCCGCGCTCGGCGCGAGGCCGGCAGCGCGGACGCGATCGCCTCGCCGACGAGCGCATGGGCGAACGCGAAGCGGCCCACCGACCGGTCGCGAAGACGAGCGCCGCCTCGATCGCTCCGTCGAGCGCCTCGAGCACCTCGGCGACCGGCCGGTCGTCGACGCGGGCCAGGGTCGTCGCGTCGAACTCGAGCCCGCAGACGGCGGCCACGTCGAGCGTGCGCAGCGTCGCGTCGCCAAGGCGCGCGAGCCGGCGCGCGACCACGTCGCGCACGCCCGCCGGCGGACTCTCGACGTCACCACCGGCCGCCTGCGCCTCGCGCAGCAGTTCGCCGAGGAAGAACGGGTTGCCGCCGCAGCGCGCGCGATAGCGACGCGCGCGGTCTCCTCGTCGCTCGCCCCCGGTGCGCGCGCGAGCAACGCGGCCACGGCAGCGTCGTCGAGCCCGGCCAGCTCGACGTGCACGAGCGGGCCCTCGCGGCGAAGGTCGGCGAGCGTGTGCGCGACGGCCGGCTCGAGCTCGGCCGGGCGCGCGCACAGGACCGCGAGCAGGCGCGCGCGCGGCGCCGAGCGCGCGAGGTGGCGCAGCAGCGAGAGCGAGTCCGCGTCGGCGCAATGGACGTCGTCGAGCACGAGCAGGACCGGCCTGCGCGCGGCGACGTCCGCGAGCAGCGCGCGCACGAGCTCGAACGCGAGGTAGCGCTCGCGCGCGCCGCCTGTCGGGGCGTGCGCAGGGCTGCGCGCGGGCAGCAGGCGGGCGAGCGCCCCGTCGTGCGCGGTCAGCCAGTGGTCGGCCTCGGCGGCCGAAAGTGCTTCGAGGAGCAGCTCGAGCGCCTCGATCCAGGGCTGGAACGGCACGAGCGCGTGCTCGTCGCTGCGACCGAGCAGCACCGCGCCGCCCTGCGCGTGCGCGCGCCGCGCGAGCTCGGCGGCGAGCGTCGTCTTGCCGATCCCCGGCTCGCCGGTGACGAGGGCGAAGCGCAGCGCGCCCGACACCGCCTCCGCCCACGCGCGCTCGAGACGCGCCAGCGCCGGCCCGCGGCCCTCGGGGCGCTCGGCGGCGGCCAGGGCGGCGGGCAGCGCGGGGGCGCTCGGCGCGGCAACGGCCGCGACCCTGCCGCGGCGCACGTCCTCGACGAGCGCGCGCGTCGCGGCCGCCGGCGGGACGCCGAGCTCGGGAGCGCAGGCGCTCGCTCATCGCGCGCGCGGCGGTCAGCGCCGCCGGGCGGTCGCCGTCGAGCGCCAGCAGGCGGATCAGCTCGCGGTGCGCCGCCTCCGACAGCGGCTCGACGTCCAGGCGCCGGCGCGCCCACGCGACCGCGGCGGGCAGATCGCCGGCGTCCTGGCGCCCGGGCGGCGAGCGCGCCGAGCACGCCGGCCAGCTCGGCGGCGTGCTCGTCGCGCGCGCGCAGCGCCCAGTCGCCGTCGAAGCCGTCGAGCAGCTCACCGCGGCCCGCGTCCGCGGCGGCCTCGAGGTCGCCGTCGGCGAGGCACCGTGGAACTCCCGCACGTCGACCCGGACCGAGTCCGACAGGCCGACGCGCTGGCCGGTGAGCCACCACCGCGTCGCGGCGCCGCCGGACCCAGCGCCCGGCGCAGCTCGTACAGCGCGTTGCGCAGCGTCTTGCGGGCGCTGTCCTCGGGCACGTCGGGACGCAGTCGCCCGGCGAGCGCGGAGCGGGAGTGCGGACCGGGTGACAGCGCCAGCCGGGCCAGCAGCTCGCGCGCCCGCGCGTCGGCGGGCAGCTCGACCGGCCGGCCGTCCACCGCGGCAGTGAGGCCACCGAGGACGCGCACTTCGAGCACTGAGGCCGAGCCTACCCGGCGCGCGGACGCGCGCCGGGACGGATCCCGGACGCCGGTCGGGACGGTCGCCGGACGGCGCGGGCGCAGGCTGCACACACCCCACCAAGGAGCACAGCCATGGCCATCCATCCGACCGCCCCCACCCATCTCGCCGCCGCGCTCGCCGAGCGCCTGGCCGGCGAGGTCATCGCGCCCGATCACGCCGAGTACGAGACCGCCCGCCACGTCTGGAACGGCATGATCGACAAGCGCCCGGCCGCGATCGCGCGCTGCGCCGACGCCGACGACGTCGCGACCGCCGTCCGCTTCGCCGCCGAGCACGAGCTGCCGCTCGCCGTCCGCGGCGGCGGGCACAACGTCGCCGGCACCGCCGTGGTCGACGACGGCCTGGTGATCGACCTGTCGGCGATGCGCGGCGTCCGCATCGACGCCTCCGGTCGCACCGTGCACGTGCAGGGCGGCGCGACGTGGGCCGACGTCGATCGCGTCACCGCCCCGCTCGGGCTCGCCACTCCGGGCGGGGTCGTGTCCGAGACCGGCGTCGCCGGCCTCGCGCTCAGCGGCGGCGTCTCCCACCAGCGCCGGCGCGACGGGATGACCGTCGACAACCTCGTCTCGGCCGAGGTCGTCCTCGCCGACGGCCGCCGGGTCCGCGCGAGCGCCGACGAGCACCCGGACCTGTACTGGGCGCTGCGCGGCGGTGGCGGCAACTTCGGCGTCGTCACCTCGTTCGAGCTGCGCCTGCACGAGCTCGGGCCCGAGGTGTTCGCGCTCAACGTCGCCTACCCGATCGAGGACGCCGCGCGCGTCCTGGCCGGCTGGCGCGACGCGGTCGCCGACGCGCCGGACGAGCTCGTCGACCGCCGGCCTGATCTGGTCGCTGCCGGTCGTCGACGAGCTGCCCGAGCAGCTGCGCGGGCTGCCGTACGTCGGCGTGGCCGGCATGTGGGCGGGCGACCCGGCCGAGGGCGAGCGCGCCACGCGGGCCCTGCGCGAGCTGGCGACCCCGCTGCTGGACATGAGCGGGCCGCATGGACGTACCTCGACTTCCAGCGCTCGCTGGACCCGTTCTTCCCGGCGGGCGTGCGCCGCTACTGGAAGGCGCTGTACCTCGACGGCTTCCCCGACGCCGCGATCGAGCACGACCGTCGACTGGTCGAACCGCCGCCCGTCGGACGACACGCTCGTCATCGTCCGCCACTGCGGCGGGGCGATCGCCCGCGTCGGCGCCGAGCAGACCGCGTTCGGCGACCGCAGCTCGGAGTGGATGCTGAGCATCGACTCGACCTGGCACGACCCCGCCGACGACGCGACCAACATCGCCTACACGCGGGCGTTCTGCGACGCCGCGATCCCGTTCTCGGACGGCAAGACCTACTTCAACTTCCCCGGCCTGCTCGAGGAAGGCGACGCCGCCGTGCGCGCCAGCTACGGCGCCAACCACGCCCGCCTCGCGCGCGATCAAGGCCGCCTACGACCCGGACAACCGCTTCCGGCTCAACCAGAACATCCGCCCCGCCGCCCACGCGCGCCCCCTCCCCGGCCCTGATCGCCGCCGTCGGCGACGACCGGCGCCGGGTCGCGGAGGCGCCCAGGAAGCCGTGAACCCCGCCGCCGAGACCGGCCTTCGCCCCCCAACATGTCACGCGACCTGCGCTTGTTCGCGGGCGCCGTCTTCCTCTCGGCCGCCGGCGACCTGCTGGCCCTGATCGTGCTGGCGTTGCAGGTCCACGCGCTGACCGGCAACGGCCTGGCCGTGTCGGCGCTGTTCGCGACGACGCTGGTGCCCATGGTCGCACTCGCTCCGCTGGCCGGGATCGTCGCCGACCGCTTCGAGAACGTCCGCGTGCTCGTCGCCGCCTCGCTGGCCCAGGCGGCCGTCGCCGCCACGCTGGCATTCAGCAGCGACCTGGCGGCGATCCTCGCGCTCTCGTCGCTGCTGACGGCAGGCAACGCGTTCGCACAGTCGGCCGAGTTCACCTTGATCCCGGCCGTCACCGGCGCCCGGCGCGCCACCGAGGCGACCGGCGTCATCGAAGCCGCGCGCTACGCGGGCTTCGCCGGCGGGCCGCTGCTGGCCGCCGGCTTGGCAGCGCTGGGCCCGCAGCCGGCGCTGCTGCTCGACGCCGCGACGTTCGTAGCGATCGCAGCGGGGGCGGGCGCGATGCGCGCCCGCCGCCCGCCATGCACAAGGCCGGCGGGCGCACGCACGCGCGCGCTCGACGGCTTCCGGCTGCTGCGCCGCGACCGGGTCCTGCGGGTCACGATCGCCGCAGCGGTCGGTGGGCTGCTGTTCATCTCGGCGTCGCTGACCGTCGAGATCTTCTACCTCAAGGACGTCGTGGGCGCGAGCGACACCGCCTACGCACTCCTGGTCTGCGCCTGGATGGCCGGCATCGTCTTCGGGGCCACCGCGCTGGCCCGCCGCATCCCGGCGCGGCTGTTCGCCGCCGCCGCGCTCGTCGCGCTCGCCGTCCAGGGCGCCGGCATGGGCGTCCAGGCCGCGTGGGCGATCCTGCCCGTCGCGTTCGCCGGCTACCTCGTCGGCGGCCTCGGCCACGGCGTCAAGAACGTGCTGCTCCGCGCGCTCATCGCCGTCCGCGTGCCCGAGGCCGTCCACGGGCGCGCGTTCGCCGCCTACAACGCTGCGCGCAACACAGCCGAGCTCGGCGCGGTCGGCAGCGGCGGCCTGCTCGTAAGCGCGCTCGGTCCGCGCGCCGCGCTGGTGCTCGCGGGCGTCGGCCCGATCCTGGCCGCGGCGGCGGGGTTGACCGCGTTGCGGCAGCACGCCGGCAGCGCGTCGCGACAGGACGCGGCCGACATGTCAGCGCTTCTGACGCGGCGCTGAGTCTGAGCCGCGGTCGGCGAGCTCCGCCGGCCGGCACGCACGATGCCGGGCCGGCGGACCTTCGACGGACGGGGCGCTAGAGCGTCTGGACGTTCGCCGCGTTGGGGCCCTTGGGCCCGATCTCGGCGTCGTAGCTGACCTTCGCGCCCTCGGCGAGCGACTTGAAGCCGCTGCCGGCGATGCCGGTGTGGTGCACGAACAGGTCCTTGCCCTGGTCGTCGGGCGTGATGAACCCGAAGCCCTTGTCGTCGCTGAACCACTTCACGGTTCCGGTTGCCATATGTTCCTCCCGGGAGGTCGTGTGCGGCGAAACGCGGGAGGTGCTAAGGCAACAACTACGAACGCTGGCACTGATTCGCCGGCGGACTGCCCGGCACGATGAACTTCACTGTAGCGTGCGGAGACTCGATCGACTCCGGGCCGGTGCCGTTCTTTGCCGTCCGTGCCTCGACGGTGGACGGATGTTGGTGTGTCACCGGCGAGCAGTTCGACGCTAACCGAGGTGGGCGCAATGCGCCGCCATCACGACAGCCGCGTCGAGCCGGCGGGAGCGGCGTGACGCATGTCCAGCGGGACGAGCGGGCTGCTGGCGGGCAGGTAGACGTGCACGGCGGTGCCGTCGCCGGGACGCGAGTCGATCGTCACCGTGCCGCCCGCCTGGCTGGCGATGCCCAGCACGGTGGCGAGCCCCAGGCCGGTGCCCTTGCCCGGGTCCTTGGTCGTGAAGAATGGGTCGAGCGCGTGGGCGAGCGTCCATTCGTCCATCCCCGGCCCGTCGTCGACGACGCTCAGCCGCGCGTAGCGACCCGCCGGGATGTCGCGGTCGACGGCCAGCTCGGTGGGCAGGTCGACGTTGGCGGTCGTCACCTTGACCGAGCCGCCCCCCCGATCGCGTCGCGCGCGTTCACCAGCAGGTTGACGATCACCTGCTCGAGGTTGCTGACGTCGGCCTCGACGGGCCACAGGCCCGGCTCGAGGTCCATCGCGAGCTGGACGTGCTCGCCCAGCGACCGGACCATCAGCCGCTCGAGGCCGTCGATGACCGCGTTGAGGTCGAGCACCTCCAACGCGCTCGCCTTGCGTTGGGTGAACAGCAGCAGCTGGCGCACGAGGCGGGCGCCACGGCGCGGACGTCCTCGATCTCCGCGAGCTCCTCCTGGAGCGGGCTGTCGGCGGGCAGGTCGTCGCGCACCAGCGCGGCGGTGTTGAGGATCGCGGCGAGCAGGTTGTTGAAGTCGTGCGCCACGCCGCCGGCCAGCTGACCCACGCTCTCCAGCCGCCGCGCGCGCTGGAGCATCTGCTCGAGCTCCTGGCGCTCGCGCTGCGCGTCGAGGCGCTCGCGCAACCGCTCGACTTGCGCGCGGGCGGCCTCGTCGCGCAGGCGCTGCTCGCTCATCGCCTGGCGCTCGCGCTCGATGTCCTCGCGGTCGCTGATGTCGCGCATCGTGACCACGTAGCCGCGGAGGCTCGGATCCTGCAAGCGGTTGGCGACAGCCACCTCGAAGTAGCGGTGGCCGGCGTCGCCGTTGCGCAGCCGCAGCATGACGCGGCGCCCGTGCCCGGGCTCCTGGCGCGTCTGGCGGAACGAGCGCACCAGCTCCGCCCGGTCGTCGGGGTGCACGAGATCGAGCAGCGGCGTCCCGACGACCAGGGCCCCGTCGTGGCCGATCGAGCCCGACCGCCAGCGCACGAGCAGATCGGCGCCGAGGACCGTCACGACGTCGGTACCTGACCAAGAGCAGCTTGCCGTGCGTTTCGAGCGCTTCACCGCAGGCTGACCCGAGATCCGGATGAAGAGCGAAACGTTGGTCATGCGCACTTGACACGGAACCGTGCCTGACTCCTTGGGTCACGCGCTGCCGAGCTGGCCTGTACGCGACGTATCAGTGGTACTACGCTTGCGCGGCCACCATGGCGTACTGGACTGACATCTTCACGCTCGAGACCTGGGCGCAGGCGAAGGCGCAGGATTTTCGCGTGACCGGATTTCCGGCGCCGACGGCGGGCAAAGGTGGTTACAGCACGCGAATGTTCGAACGTGTCACGCCGGGCGACATTCTCCTTTGCTACTGCAAGGGGCCGGCCTCTCGATGGGTCGGCGCCCTGCGCGTCACGGGCGAGGCGTTCCGTTCAAGCGAGCCGGTGTGGGGCCTCGACGAGGCTGGAGATGCTCGCTTCCCGTGGCGCTTTGCGGCCGAGCCGATCGTTGTGCTTGATCCGGCGAACGGGATTCCGGGCGCAGAAGTTGCTGTCGCCGTTCATGTCCTGAGCCGGCTCGAACAGTGGGGTGTGTATCTCCAGCGCTCGCTCAACGCGGTGCCAGAAGACGACGGTGCCAGACTCGTCGAGATGCTTCGCCAACCACGCGCAGCGGTTCCGGTCGTCGTCGCACCAAGCCGCAGGCGACGCAGCGCGACTAAGGCTGAGAACGCACCTGAGCCTGGACACTTGGAGGCACAGGCCGTTCCGGTGCAGCTGTCTGCCTTGGAGGCTCCGCGGGACGAAGATGCGCCTGCCTCGGAATCAAGCATCCACACGGAGCTGCAGGCGAAACTCCGGGACATTGGTCATGCCGAAGGCTTCGACGTTTGGGTGGCCGATCGCAGCCTGATCTGGCGAGGCGAACCTCTTGGTACCGGCTGCCTCACCGAGCTACCCACAGTGGCTGCTCAGAGAACGCGGGATGTCATGAAGAACATCGACGTGATCTGGTTTCGCAAAGGCACCGGTCATCCCGTTCGGTTCTTTGAGATTGAGCACACGACGAGCGTGTACTCGGGGTTATTGCGCTTCAACGACGTGATGATCGATTTCCCCATCACTCAGGCGTTCGTGGTCGGTGACGGTGAGAAGACTCAGCGGAAGTTTGAGCGAGAGATTGTGCGAAGGACCTTCGAGCAGAGCGGCCTCATTGACGTGACGAAGTTCCTGCTATACGACCAGGTGCGTCAGACATGGCAGCTGTACCAGACCGTCGGCGAGGGAAGCAAGGGGTGGGGAGAGACGCCAAGCCCCTCGCAACGACACGTTCGACCTGCATAGAGACAGCCCGGACTTGGAGCTGACACTGCTTGCACAGGCCGCGCCAGGATCAGTGGAACCGGGTCGGATCTTGAACCGTGCATTTGTGCCAACTTCGTGACGCGCAGCTCGGTGGCGGTATACTGAACGTATGACAGTTCAAGTACCAGTACGTCTGACAGATACGGACGTGGCTGCTCTGGACGCGGTTGTGGCTTCTGGGCGCTTTGCGAACAGGAGCGAGGCGCTCCGCGCGGGGCTCGAGCGGGTATTGGCTGAGGAGCGCGAGCGCGAGATCGACGCGGCTTACCGCCGCGGGTACGGCGAGATGCCTCAGGAGGAGTGGGTGGGAGAGATCGGGCTCGCGGGCCTCGCTGCGTTCGACCGGGCCGAGGGCGGCGAGCCGCTCTGAATCGCGGGGAGATCCGAGACGTCGAGTTGCCGGAGGGCAGGCGCCCCGTCGTCGTTCTCACGCGCGGCCGGGCGATCCCGGTGCTCGCGAACGTCACTGTCGCGGCCGTGACCGGAACGGTTCGAGGTCTCCCCACCGAGGTGCCGCTCGGCACCCGCACACGGGCTCGCTCGCGACTGCGTCATCAACTGCGACAACCTCTTCACGATTCCGAAGCGCGCACTCGGAACGCTGCGGGGTGATCTCGACCCTGAGTCGCTCGACCGGCTGCGAACGGCACTCCGCACTGCGCTCGATATCGACTGAGGGAGACGCTCCCGCGGCGGGAGTCTTGTCACAGAGTTGTGATAGCAGTCTGAACTTTGAGTGCTATCATCGGCGCATGCGGCAGTTGCTTGCTCGAATCGAGGATGAGCTGCACCAGCGGCTCAAGGAGCGCGCTGCTTTCGAGCATCGCTCGCTGAACTCGCTCGTGCGAGAGCTGCTCCTGCAAGGGCTTCCGGACGACGACGGAAGAGAGCGGTTGCGCGCCAGAGTCGAGGCGGCCGGGCTGCGGGTGATTGTTCAGGAGCCCGACCAGATACCGCCGTCGCGCGATGAGATCATCGCCGCGACACGCGGATGGGGGACCGCTGTAAGCGACGCGCTTGAGGCCGAGCGCGCGCATCGGTGACGCTCACTTACGCCGACCCGAGCGCGATCGCTCGGGCATACCTGGTCGACGAGCCTGACCATGAGGAGCTGCGGGCGGCACTCCTCGAGAGTGGCGACCTGATTGTGACGAGCGAGATCGCGCGGCTCGAGCTTGCGAGCGCCGTACGCGCCGCGGGGCACACGGGTCGCAGGCGCCGCTGGCGCGAGCTCCTTGCGCGGATCGATGCGGATCTCGATCCCGAAGGTCCGGTGACGCCTCTCGCACTTCGGCCCGAGATCGTGTTCGAGCCCGCCAGGAAGCTCATCGTCGAGCAGCGTCTCCGCACGCTCGATGCCATCCACCTCGCGGTTGCGCTCGAGGAGTGCCCGGCGCTCGCCGACGGGGACGACATCGTCTTCGTCACGCGCGACAAGCAGCAGACAGCGGCAGCATCGGCTGTCGGCCTCGCTGTCCGCTAACCGGACTACCCGGCCGTTTGTGCAGTGCGTGGCGCGGTCGCGAGGTACTGACCGACCGCCACGACATCGCCGACGACGAGGAGTGCCGGCGATTCGAGCTGGGACGCAAGCTCCGCGATCTCGTGCAGCTCGCCGCTCACCGACTCGCTGTCCGCGTGTGTGCCGCGCGCGACGACCGCTGCCGGAGTCGCCGGATCCTTGCCCGCCGCCACCAGCCCCGCCGCGATTCGCTTCAGATGCGCGACGCCCATGAAGACGATCAGCGTTCCCGGCGTTTTCGCCAGGTGGTCGTAGTCCAGATCCTCGCCTGAGGCCGAGTGGCCCGACACGAGCGTTACCTGTGCCGACAAGCCGCGATGGGTGATCGGGATGCCCGCGCTCGCCGGCACCGCTGACAGCGCTGACACGCCTGGGACGACTTCGAACGGGATCTCCGCCGCCGCCAGCGCGAGGGCTTCCTCGCCGCCTCGGCCGAACACGAACGGATCGCCGCCTTTCAGGCGCACGACCTCCAGACCCGCCCGGCCCAGCTCGACCAGCAGGTCGTTCAGCTCGGACTGGCGGATCTTCTCGCGCGGGATCAACAGAGCGTCCTGCGGAGCCTCGGCCACCAGCTCCGGCGACACCAAGACGTCGTAGACCAAAGCCTCGCAAGAACGCACCAGGTCGAGGCCCTTCGCCGTGATCAGCCCCGGATCGCCCGGGCCCGCCCCCACCAGGAACACGGTCATGCGAGCCGCTCCGTGACGAGCTCCTCGAAGTGGTCGCGACGCTGCTCGTACGTCGCGAACTTCTCCTTCACGGCCGGGCGCAGCGAGCGCAGCTCCTCGGCCAGTTCGGCGTGCTCCGGGCGAACCAGCTCCGCGATCTGCGTCCGAAGGCGCTTCGCAAGCGCCGGCGACGCGCCGCCGGTGGACACCGCCACGGCAATCGGGCCCTCGCGGTGCACGGCGGGGAGGATGAAGTTGCAGAGCTCCGGGACGTCGGCGACGTTGCAGAGCATTCCGCGCAGCTCGGCGTCGCGCGAGACCTTCTCGTTCACCTTGCGATCCGACGTGGCCGCGACCACGAGGAACATGCCTCGGAGATCCCAGCGCTGGTAGCGCCGCTTGATCCACTCGACGTCGAAGTCGGCGAAGCGCTCGTCGAGCTCCGGCGAGACGACGGTCACGCGCGCACCGCACGCGATCAGGCCGGAGGCCTTCTCGAGCCCGATCGAACCGCCGCCGACCACGAGGCACCCGCGACCCTCGAGATCCAAGCAAGCCATGTAGTAGTTCTTCACCCTAGGCTCCGATCGTCGCGAGCCGCGCGCCGGCCTTGCCCAGCCGCAGCACGACTTCGTAGCCGTCGGTCGAGATCGTGACGCCGTACTCGCCCGGCCCGACCGCGTTCACCGACACGCGCTCCAGCCCGCGGCCCTCCAGCGCCTGCAGCGCCGAGTTCAGGTCGCGCGTCGACTGCGTCAGCTCGCGGCCCGCCGGCAGCTTGCGGTAGAGGCCCAACACGGCCTGCTCGCCCTCGGGCCCGTAGATCGCGCGGATCCGTCCGGTCTGCAAGCCGAGCTCGAGCAGCTCGGCCAGCGGCCCCGCGTCGTCCTCGCCGATCTCGCCCTCGTCGATCGCCGCGACCGAGATCGGCCAGCCGCAAGCGGCGCTCCTCGTCCTGCACCATCGAGAGGACGGCCTGCGCCTCGGCGCGCGCGACCTCGGCCGCGTCGCCCGACACGCGAACCTCAAGCACGCTGAGCACTGGGTCGTCGCTCGCAAGCGAGGCAAGCGAGCGAGGAGCGGGCAGCAGAGGTACGACCGGACGAGCGACGCCGCATCGCGAAGCGAGCGGGACAGCGCGCGGCGGAGCCCGGCTCCGCCGGGCGAAAGCTGCGCGCGGCCAGGGAGCTCAGGCAGGGTGCTCTCCGATCAGCGCGTGTAGCTCGTGCTCGAGCCCGCCGCTCTCGACCGAGCAGTGGATCCCGCACTCCTTCGGCGCGCCCGACTCCCACCACCAGCGGCCCGCGCGGCTCGCCTCGCCGACCTTGATCGCCCGGGTGCACGGGGCGCAGCCGATCGACGTGTAGCCCTGGTCGTACAGGGCGTGGTAGGGAACCTCGCGCTCGCGGATGTAGTCCCAGACCTCGTCCTCCGTCCACTCGGCGAGCGGGTTCAGCTTCACGATCGCGCCGTGGTCGTGGTCGATCTCGATCTTGCGGATGTTCGTGCGGCTCGCCCACTGGTCGCGGCGAAGGCCGGTGATCCACGCGTCGAGGCCGTGGAGGTGCTTGGTCAGCGGCCGCACCTTGCGCACGTTGCAGCAGAGGAGGCGCAGGTCGACGGCGTTGTACCATCAGGTCCTCGCCGTGCTTGGCAGTCATGGCGGCGACCTCGCCCGTGGCCGGATCGATCAGTTCGAGGTTCAGACCCTGGATACCGGGCGCGCAGGCGCTCGGCCAACTCGTGGGTTTCGGCCGGAAGCTTCCCGGTGTCGACGCTGAAGACCTTGATCTCGGGATCGATCTCGTACGCCATGTCGATCAGGGCGACGCTGTCTGCCTGGAACGAGGTCGAGATCGCGATGTTCGAGAACCGTTCGATGCCCCACGCGAGCAGGGCCTGCGGCTCCTCGCCTTCGAACTCGACGGCGAGCTCGCCGGCTTCGAGCTCGTCGATCAACTCGAAAGATGCTCAAGCTGCCTCCTCCTCGTCTTCGCGTTGTCGTTTCCTCGCCGGCTCGAGACCCGCCAGCGCCCCAAGCTCGTCGTCGCTCGAGCGGCGCGCGAACGAGACGAAGCTCTCGCCGTCTGCGCGCTGGTCGAGCCAGCCCTGAATCAGCCCTTCGACGGGCGCGTCCAGTTCGTCGGTCGGCACGCGGCGAAACAGCGGCTTGCCGATCTCGGGCTCGGGGCCGAGCGAGCCGCGGAGGAAGATGTCGTAGGCCTGCCGCCGCACGCCGCCCTCGTCGCGGGAGGTCGTGCCCTGGAAGCCGAGGTCGCCGACCCAGTGCTGGGCGCAGGCGTGCGGGCAGCCGTCGAGATGCAGGCGCAGGTCGGCGATTTGCATCCCGAAGCGCTCGTCGAGCCGGTCGATCAGCCGGCCGAGCCGCGTCTTCGTCTCGGAGACCGAGAAGTTGCAGTGCGGCTCGCCGGTGCAGGCGATCGAGTTGCCGCGCACCGGGTTGATGTCGAGCGGGAAGCCGATCCGCTCGAGCTCGGCGACGGCCTCGTAGAGCGACTCGGTGGGGACGCCGGTGACGATGAAGTTCTGCTGACGCGTGAGGCGGATGTCGCCGCCGAAGCGCTCGGCCAAGTCGGCGATCGCGATCATCTGGTCGCCCGAGACGAGGCCGAGATGGACGGGCACGCCGATGTAGTTGAGCCCCTCCTGGCGCTGGGCGTGGATCCCGAGGTGGTGAGACGGCTCAACAGTGATTGCGGGAAGGGAATAGTCCTCGAGCTTCTTGCCGAGTCGCTCCTCGACGCGCTCGCGCATCCCTTCGGCGCCGATTGCGTCGATCATGAACTTGAGCCGCGCCTTCACCCGCGAGACGCGGTAGCGGAGGTCTTCCGACCACACCGAGGTGATCGCGCCGAGGATCTCGTTCGCGTCCTCCTTGGGGATGAAGACGCCCATGTCCTTCGCGATCCGCGGCACCGACGACAACCCGCCGCCGACGAGGACGGCGAAGCCCTCGCGCCCGTCGTCGGTGACCGTGCCGATCAGCGAGATGCAGTTGATCTCGGGCGCGTTGCACCGGTCGGCGCACGCGGCGATCGAGTACTTGTGCTTCCGCGGCAGGTTCGCCCAGTCGGGGTTGCCGTAGAAGAGGTCGGCGGCCGCATCGACGATCGGCGTCGCGTCGAAGAGCTCGTCGGCCGCGATTCCCTGCACAGGGCAGCCGGTGATGTTGCGGACGGTGTCGCCGCAGCCGCCGGCGGTCGTCTGGCCGGAGGCCTCGAGGTGGGTGAAGACGTCGGGGAGCTTCGCGAGCTCGAGCCAGTGGAGCTGGATGTTCTGGCGGGTCGAGAGCTCGCCGTCGCCGCGGCCGTAGAGGTTCGACGTCTCGCCGATGGCGCGCAGCTCGGCGGGCGAGAGCTGTCCCGCCGGCACCTTGATGCGCAGCATGAACGTCCCGATCTTCGGCTTGTCGTGGTAGAGGCCCCACCACTGGAGCCGGACGACGTCCTCCTCGGCCACGCTCTCGTAGCCGGCGGCGATCAGCGCGGGCAGCTCGTCGCGGATCCCGAGCGGCGCTTTCTCCTGCTTGAGGCGCTCGACGGGGTTTCGCTTGAGGACGAGCTCCCAGTCGGGCGCCGGCTTCTCGACCGTGCTCACGCGCGGCTCGCCGAACGACGGCGGGGCCTCGAGGCCCCGCCGCGTTCGACGCTCCAACGAGGAGGAGTTTCGTACCGTGCAACCATTGCGCCGGCCACACTAGCCAAGACGGTTCAAAAAGTAAAGTCTTGTCTGATTACGCCATTCGTCCCACTACACTTTTTGCAGTCATGAGGCTTCACTTTCTGCAGTATTGGGCGCATTTTTCGGCACGCTACTGATGCTCGATCAACAGCGGCGGCGGTCGCGTACCGTTGTTCCGATGAAGGTCTTGATTCGCGAAGAGATCGCGCCGGCCGGCGTCGACCTGCTGCGCGCCAAGTTCGACGTCGATGTCGACGGTGAGAGCGACCTCGCGTCGATCATCGACCGCTACGACGCGATCGTCATCCGCTCGGCCACCAAGCTGACCGCCGACCTGATCGGACGGGCGACGAACCTGAAGGTGATCGGCCGAGCGGGAGTGGGGGTCGACAACGTCGACGTCGAGGCTGCGACGCGTCGTGGCATCGTCGTTGCCAACGCGCCCGAGTCGAACGTCGTCTCGGCCGCCGAGCACACGGTCGGCCTGCTCGTTGCGCTCGCGCGCAACATTCCGCAGGCGCACGCGGCGCTCAAGCAGGGCCGCTGGGAGCGCTCGCAGTGGGGCGGCGTCGAGCTCGCCGAGAAGACGCTCGGCGTGCTCGGCTTCGGCAGGATCGGCCAGCAGGTTGCGCGCCGCGCCCTCGGCCTTCAGATGCGCGTCCTCGCCTACGACCCGTTCGTCTCCGCCGAGCGCTTCAAGGAGCTCGGCGTCGAGAGCGACACGCTCGACGGCGTGCTCGAGCGCGCCGACTTCCTGACGCTGCACCTGCCGTCGAACGACGAGACGCGCGGGGTGATCGACGCCGCGTCGATCGCGAAGATGAAGGACGGCGTGCGGATCGTGAACGCGGCCCGCGGCGAGCTGATCGACGACGGCGCGCTGATCGAGGCGCTCCATTCCGGCAAGGTCGCTGCCGCGGCGATCGACGTGTTCCACACGGAGCCGTACTCGGGCCCACTGCTCGAGGAGCCCAACGTGGTTGTCACGCCGCACCTCGCGGCCTCGACCGACGAAGCGCAGGACCGCGCGGGCTTGATCGTTGCCGAGCAGGTCGCCGCCGCGCTCGACGGCGGCCTCGTCACGAACGCCGTCAACATCCCGTCGGTCGGCGCCGAGGATCTCGAAGTGCTCGGCCCGTTCGTGCCGCTCGCGGCGAAGCTCGGCCGGCTCGCGCTCGACCTCGCCCGCGGCGAGGCGCGCAAGATCGTGCTCGAGTACTACGGCGAGCTCGCCGAGTACGACACGCGCCTGCTCACCGTCGCCGCGCTGAACGGCGCCTTCCAGGGCCGTACCGACCAGCCGGTGAACTACGTCAACGCACCGCTCGTCGCCGCCGAGCGCGGCATCGAGGTCGTCGAGGAGAAGCGGCGGTCCTCGCGCGACTTCACGAACCTGATCGCGGTCAGCGCCGACTCCGCGCGCGTCGCCGGAACGACCATCGGCGGCGAGCACCGCCACTGGCTCGTCTCCGCGCTCGGATTCGAGATCGAGATCGAGCTCGCCCCGTTGATGATCTTCCTGATCTACGACGACGTGCCAGGGGTGATCGGTCGCGTCGGCACGCTGCTCGGCGAGGCCGGCGTCAACATCGCGAACATGGCGGTGTCGCGGAACAATCCCGGCGGCAAGGCGCTGATGGCGCTCTCGCTCGACACGCAGGCCTCGCCCGACGTGGTCGAGCGGCTGCGCCAGGGCACCGACGAGGCCTTCGTCACCAGCGTCTAGCCCGATCCAGCCCGGACGATCCGCGATAGATTGCGCCCGTCCCGTGCGAAAGCTTCAGAGCCAGGGCGTCCATCACATCACCCTCGTCGGCGCCGACCGCCAGACGTCGATCGACTTCTGGGAAGGCGTGCTCGGGATGCCGTTCGTGTTCGAGCAGCCGAATCTCGACAGGGCGTCGGAGAGCCACCTCTACTTCGATCCGGGTGACGGCCGCCTGATCACCGTCTTCACGAACGAGGAACGCACGCCCGACCCGCGCCGCACCCCGACCGAGCCCGGGTGCGTGCACCACATCGCGTTCTCGCTCTCGCAGGCCGTCTTCCGCCAGGCGGTGGAGCGGCTCGAGGAGCGCGGGATCGAGCACAGCGGCGTCAAGGACCGAGGATTCATGGACTCGATCTACTTCGAGGATCCCCTCGGCCTGACGATCGAGCTCGCGTCCTACCGCTTCGAGCCGCCGTTCGGCTACACCCACGCCGACGTGCTGCTCGAGGCGCATACGATCCGCCTGGAGCGCGGCGACTACAACATCGCGGAGATCCATCTGGCGGACGCCATCGAAGTGCTCGTCGAGAGATCGCGGCGGTCGCTCTCGGAGGATCGATCGCCGAAGAATCCCTACTAGACCGCACAAACCTGGAGGATCACGTGGCCGAAATCACGCTCAACATCCTGAAGCCGAGTGTCAACAACATGACCGCCCGGGTGTTCGTGCGGGCAGCCGGGCTCGACTTCGAAGAGGTCGACGTCTGGGGTCACCAGGGCGATCCCGACTTCCTGCAGAAGGATCCAGCCGGTCTCACGCCGCTGCTCGAAGAGGCGGGTCTGCCGCGCGGCTCGCTCTGGGAGAGCTGCGCGATCATGACCTACCTCTGCAACAAGCACGGCCTCGACGAGCTGTATCCGACCGATCCGGCCCGGCGCGCGATGGTCGACAGCGCGATGTTCTACCTCCTCGCCACGCTCTACCCTCTGCTCGCGCGTGCGACCTATCCGGCGCTCGCCTTCGGGCAGTACGCGGGTGAGGTCGCCACGTCCGACGCGGACGACGCGATGAAGGCGAAGGCGCAGCAAGACGCTGCTGCCGCGCTGGCCAAGCCGCTCGACGTGTACCGCGTGTTCTTCCTCGACGGGAATCCGTTCATCGGCGGCTCCTCGCCCTCGATCGCCGACATCCGCCTGGCCGCGACGCTCGAGTTCCTGGCCGTGATCGACTACGAGCTTCCGGCATGGGCGAAGGAGCACAGGGCCGCGATGGAGGCGGCGCTCGGCGACGCGTATGCGGAGCCGGCGGCGGACGTCCGCGGCTACATCGACTACGTGAAGTCGAATGCCTGAGCCCGAGCCGGGTCCTCCAGTCAGCCACATCTGCCAGGCCTACCCCGACAGGGTCGAGGTGCGGGGGCGAGACCTCTGTGCCGACCTGATGGGCCGGCTGAGCTTCACTGAGTACTTCCACCTGCTCCTCACCGGCCGCGAGCCGACCGAGGAGCAGCGCTACTTCCTCGACGTGCTCCTCGTCGGGATCGCCGAGCACGGGATGATGCCGAGCGACATCGCCGCTCGGATGACCCTCGCCGCCGACCCCGCGTCGCTTCAGGGGGCCGTCGCGGCGGGAATCCTCGGCTGCGGCCCGGTCATGCTCGGGACGTCGGACGCATGCGCGCGGATTCTCGAGGACGCACAGGCGGAGGTGGCCGCGGGCGCCGTGCCCGAGGCGGTCGCCCAGGAGATCGCGCTCGATATCCGGGATTCCGGCGGGAAGATGCCGGGGTTCGGCCATCCGGTTCACAAGCCTCTCGATCCACGCGCCGAGCGCATCCTCGAGCTCGCGGACGCCAGCGGGGTGAGCGGCCCCCACGTCCTGCTCGCGGGCGCCTTCCGTGACGTCGTGGCGACGGTCTGGGGCAGGCCGCTGCCGATGAACATCTCCATGCCGATCGCGGCGGTGATGCTCGACCTCGGGTTCACGTCTGCTGTCGTGAAGGCGATTCCGCTGCTCGGCCGCACCGCCGGGCTTCTCGCCCATCTCACCGAGGAGCAGCAGCACCCGGTCGGCTTTCGGATGGCCGCGAAGGCCGAAGCGGCGATCGCGTACGAGCGCGAGTGATGCTCGCGGCCGAGGTCGAATCCCGGCCGTGGGCCGAGCAACTCACAATCGACGATGCGCACTACCGCGGCCAGCTCGGCTACCTCTTCGAGCGTTCGGCGTTCTACCGAGAGAAGCTGACGGCGGCCGGATTCGAGGACGCGCACGCCGCGGGCGGGCTCGCGCAGATCGCAGCGCTGCCCCTCACCGAGAAGCCCGAGCTCAAGGCGACGACGACGCCGGAGAACCCGGTCGGCGCGCATCTCTGCGCGACGAGCGCCGAGATCGTCCGGATCTACTCGACGAGCGGCACCACCGGCACGCCCAGCTACGTCCCGCTCACCGCCAGCGATCTCGACAACTGGGTGACCGGATCGGCGCGCAGCTACGCGGCCTCGGGCATCACGGCGGGGCAGCGGATCGTCTCCACCTACAACGCGGGCCCCTTCGTCGCGGGCGCCGCGCTCGCGTCCTTCGATCGCATCGGCATGTGCCACATCCCGGTGGGGACTGGGAACACCGAGCGGCTGATGGGGGCGATCGAGCTCCTCAAGCCGGAGGCCGCGGTGCTCACGCCCTCCTACGCCGCCTATCTCGTCGAATGGGCTGCCGAGCGTGGCTTCGACCTCGCCGGATCCAGCGTCCAGCGCGTGCTCGTGGCGGGAGAGCCCGGCGGGGGCGAGTCGGCGTTCCGAGCCAAGCTCGAGCAAGGATGGGGCGCCAGGGTCACCGAGGCGATGGGGATCGGCGACATCGGCATCTCGCTGTGGGGTGAGTGCGAGGCGCAGGACGGTATGCACCTGGGTGCGCGCGGTTTCGTCCACCCCGAGCTGATCGAACCCGAGACGGGCGCCGCCATCGAGCTCGACGACGGTGTTACGGGCGAGCTCGTGCTGACGCACCTCCAGCATCGCGCGGCGCCGCTCCTCCGGTTCCGCACGCGCGACCACGTCCAGGTGAGGATGAGCCCGTGCAGCTGCGGCCGCACCGGGCCGCGCGTGCGCTGCGTCGGCCGCACCGACGACATGCTCATCGTGCGCGGCGTCAACGTCTTTCCGTCCGCGATCCGCGAGGTCGTGGGCGCGTTCGCTCCCAGGGTCAGCGGCTTCATTCTCGTTCGGCCGGCCGCGCCGGGTGTGAAACAG
The DNA here is from genome assembly GCA_963781315.1 of uncultured Actinomycetes bacterium. GTDB lineage: Bacteria > Actinomycetota > Thermoleophilia > Gaiellales > Gaiellaceae > PALSA-600. The sequence goes on from CAWAFJ010000007.1 coordinate 20,543, forward strand.
GAGCCACCGCTTCCGGTCCGCGTCGAGCTCGCGCCGGGCGAAGACGGCGACGACGCGCTTGCCGAAGCAATCCGCGAGCGGCTGCGCAACGTGCTCGTCGTCCAGACGCGTGTCGAGCTCGTCCCGCCCGGAGCTCTGCAACGCAGCGAATACAAGTCGAAGCTCGTTCAGTACGACTTGTAAGGATTTGAAAAGCAGGCGTCCCGAGACGCCCGCAGCGGCGTATAACCACAAGATGGTCTCTCGTTGGCGCGTCGTTTCCGCACTGACGCTGGCACTTCTCGCGGCAGCCGCGATGGGTGAAACCGCCCAAGCGGCATCGGGTGGGAAGGCCGGACGGCTCGTCGCCTTCCGCTCCTGCCCAGACCTGCTCGGCTACGCCAAGGCGCACGCTGCCAACTTCGTCGGCCCGTACGGCTTCGCCCAGCCCGTCACGACGGGCGTGGTGACCAAGGGGGCGGTGCCCTCTGCAGCGGCGTCAGCCGCCACGACGGGCGCCGCCGACTCGACACTGGAGCAGGGCGTCGACTACTCGGGCACGAACGTCCAGGAGATCGGAGTCGACGAGCCCGACATCGTCAAGACGGACGGCAAGACGCTGTTTGCGATCGCGAACGGAATGCTCGACGCGGTCGACGTCACCGGCGTGCAGCCGAAGCTGCTCGACACGCTGGCACTGGACGGCGGCTGGAGTCACGCGCTGCTTCTCCACGGCAACCGGCTGCTCGTCCTGTCACGCGGCGGATATTGGGCGGAGCCGCTGCCGGCGCTGGCCGCGCGGATCCTCCCGATCAACCCGTCCAACTCGGTCCTGACCGAGGTCGACGTCTCGGACCCGAAGGACCTGAAGGTCATCAAGACGCTCACGCTCGACGGGGCCTACGTCGACGCGCGGATGGTGGGCAGCACGGTCAGGATCGTCTCGTCGTCGCAGATGCCGGTCCAGATGCCGTTCGCGACGCCGGTCAGCTCGACGGCTGCGGCGCTCGCCGACGCCACGGCCAAGAACGCGACGGTCATGAAGTCGTCGCGGGTCTCCTCCTGGCTTCCCTACTACCGGCTCGGGAAGCAGAAGGCGCATGCGATCGTCCAGTGCCGCGACGTCCGCCGGCCGGTCGCATTCTCGGGCCTCGGGTTGCTGACCGTCCTGACGGTCGACCTCGCCAAGGGGCTCACGCCGGTCGACTCCACGGCCGTGATGACCGACGGGCGAATCGTCTACGCCTCGCAGCAGAATCTCTTCGTCACGACGGAGAGCTGGGCGAGCCGGCCCGACCCGAGCAGCCCCTTGGAGGCTCCGAGCACCGTCACGACCACGATTCACAAGTTCGACATCTCCGACCCGGCGAAGACCGTGTACCTCGGCAGCGGAAGCGTCCAGGGCTACCTGCTGAACCAGTGGTCGCTCTCCGAGTTCCAGGGCGTGCTGCGCGTCGTCAGCACGGATCAGCCGGCGTGGTGGGGAAGTAGCGGCGGCGAAGCCGAATCGTCCCTGACCACGCTTCGGCAGGGCGACGGAGGGCTCGTCCAGGTGGGACGTGTGGGCGGTCTCGGCAAGGGCGAGCGGGTCTACGCGGTGCGCTTCGTCGGAAACGCCGGCTATGTGGTCACTTTCAAGCAGGTCGACCCGCTCTACACGCTCGACCTGTCCGACCCGGCTCACCCGGCGGTGCTGGGCGAGTTGACGATCCCCGGGTACTCGGCGTACCTGCACCCGATCGGTGAGGACCTGCTGCTCGGAATCGGACAGGACATCGATCCGCTAACGAACGTGAGGTCGGGCACCCAGGTCTCGCTGTTCGACGTCTCCGACCTCAAGCATCCGACGCGCCTCTACCAGGCCAGCCTCGGGCAAGGATGGTCGGTGGCGGAGTCCGACCACCACGCCTTCCTCTACTGGCCTCCCACCGGGCTCGTCGTGGTTCCCTTCGGCCAGCAGGCGGTCGGGATGCGCGTCTCTCGTGCGAGCGGCATCACCGAGCTCGGACGCATCGTGCAGACCGAGGCCAACGCCGCCTCGCTCCCCCAGATTCAGCGCTCGCTCGTCGTCGGCAGCTCGCTGCTCACGGTCTCGGACGCCGGGGTCGAGGCGAGCGGTCTCTCGTCGTTCGCGAGTCTCGGCTGGGCGGCGTTCCCGACTCCGGCGCCGATACCGATTCCGGTGCCGCTACCGGGAGGGATCGTCACGACGGGGGTCGGTACCGGCGTGGCCACCGGCATCGCCGTTCCGCGCTAGCGCTTCTTCTAAGAGCGATTAGACACTTTTCTATGGCTTCCGTCCGGGAGTTTGTGTATCTTCCCCCCTGGTCGTGCCCCGCCGAAGGGGCCTGACCGAGGCATTGAGGCCTCAGGAGCTTTTGCTCCTGGGGCCTCTTTTTTTTTGTTTCCAAGCGAAGGGAGGACGCATGGTGAAGGTCGAGGCGGTTGTGATCCGGGAGCGGATCGAGACCGTGATCGACGCCGTCGAGGATGCAACCGGGCACGTTGGGGTGACGGTCATCGAGGCGGTGGGTCACGGACGGCAGCGCGGGATCACCCACGAGTACCGCGGGCGCGTGTTCGAGTCGCGCTTCCTGCCGAAGGCGCTGCTGACGTTCCTGGTTCGCGACGAGATCGCGGACGCGGTTGCCGAAGCGATCGCGCACGCGGCCCGCAGCGGCCACGAGTCGGGCGACGGACTGTGTTGGCGCTCGGACGTGCGCGATGTCATCCACAACAGAACCGGGAAGAAGCTGGAGGAGGTGGAGAAGGACGGTGCCTAGTCTCCTTTTCGCTGCTACCAACACGGAGTTGCTCGTCGCAGCGAGCACGATCTGGATCGTCGTCACGGCCGTCCTCGTCATGTTCATGCAGGCAGGTTTCGCGTTTCTCGAAGCCGGCCTGACGCGGATGAAGAACGCGGGTCACATCGCCGGCAAGAACGTCCTGATCTTCGCCGTGTGTTCCATCGTCTACTGGGCGGTCGGATTCGGGCTCGCCTTCGGTGACGGTGGGGGCCTCTTCATCGGTGGCTCAGGGTTCTTCCCTGGAGTCGACGACCTGATCGCCGTCCCGATCCTTGCCGGCGATGCGTACAACGGTGCGTTCAGTTGGTTCGCCGAGGTTCCAGGCGCCGGCGGCTACCTGTTCGAGGTGGTTTTCGCAGGCGTCTCGCTCGCGATCGTCTGGGGCGCGATGGCCGAGCGGGCGAAGCTGTGGGTGTACTTCGTCTTCGGGGTCATCTTCACGCTGATCTACTCGATCACCTCGCACTGGATCTGGAGCCCCGACGGCTTCCTGTTCAAGGGCACGCTGGCCGACAAGCTCGGGCTCGGCGCTCTCGGGATGCAGGACTTCGCCGGCTCGACCGTCGTGCACTACCAGGGTGCGCTCGCCGCCCTCGCCGGGGCGATCCTGCTCGGGCCGCGGATCGGCAAGTTCGGCCACGACGGCCGCGCAAACCCGATTCCCGGCCACAACATCCCGTACGCCGTCCTGGGGACGTTCATCCTCTGGTTCGGCTGGTTCGGGTTCAACCCCGGCTCGACGCTGTCGGTCGACTTCGGCGGCTTCGGCTACTTCGCCTACGTCGCGACGACGACCAACATCGCGGCAGCCTCGGGCGCGCTCGGCGGGCTAATCACAGCCATGTTGGTCCTGAAGAAGCCCGACCTCTCGATGATGCTGAACGGTGTCATCGCAGCGCTCGTTGCGATCACCGCCGCATCAGGCTTCGTCGCCCCGTGGGCGGCGGTCGTGGTCGGGCTCGTCGCCGGCACGATCGCTGTCCTCGGCGTGATCTGGGTCGAGGGGATCGGCATCGACGACCCGATCGGTGCGGTCGCCGTGCACGGCATGTCGGGCATCTGGGGCACGCTGGCGTGCGGCCTGTTCGCGGTGCCGCTGCTCGCGAAGAACCTGGCGACGGGCCAGGGCGGCCTCGTGTACTCGCATAGCTTCGACCAGCTCGGCGTGCAGGTGCTCGGGCTCGTCGTGGTCGGCGTGTGGACGTTCTCGGCCTCCTTCCTCACCCTCTGGGTGATGAAGAAGGTCTGGGGCATTCGCGTCCACGAAGAAGCGGAGACGGCGGGCCTCGATGTCTCCGAGCACGGGATGTGGGGCTACCCGGAGTTCTACATCCCGGTCCCCGGTGGCTATGGAACGGAGTCCCACAGCCACCTCGGTCGTGCCGCCCCGTCCCACGCTGTGGCGGCCACGTCCTCGCATGAGCACACTCCTCCCACGGTGCTCGAATGACGCGAGCGAAGGGCGGAGGGGCGGCCGAAAGGCCGCCCCTCGCGCTCGTGGCCGAGGACGCGACGATCATCCGGCTGGACATCTGCCAGCTGCTCCTCGAGCGCGCCGGCTTCGGCGAAGTCATCGAGGCGCGGGACGGAGAGGAAGCGGTTGCGCTCGCGCGCGAGCGCGAGCCCGACCTCGCGATTCTCGACGTGAACATGCCGAATCTCGACGGGATCGAGGCGGCCCGCAGGATCCTCGCCGAGCGCTCGCTGCCGATCGTGATGCTGACGGCGTACGCCGACGAGGCATCGGTCTCCCGTGCGGTCGAGGCCGGGGCCTTCGCCTACGTCGTCAAGCCGTTCCGTGACCAAGACCTGCTCCCCGCGATCCGCTCGGCGCAGGCCCGCCACGAAGAGCTGGTAGAGATTCGCGAGCAGTTCGACTCGGTGTCGGACGAGCTCGGGGCCCAGCGCTCGGTTCAGGAGGCGAAGGAGTTGCTGATGCGCAAGGAGGGGCTCTCGGCCGGCGACGCGTTCGCGCGGCTCCTGAGCGCGAGCAAGCTCTCCGGACAGCCGCTCGAAGTGATCGCCGGCGCCGTCGTCGCGGCGTTCCAGAAGAGTTAGGAGGATCCGCCCGCGACCGCGGGCAGCAGGATCACGGTCGTTCCGTCGGAGACCGTCGTCTCGAGGCCCTCGAACAAGCGCACGTCGGAGCCGTCGACGAAGACGTTCAAGAACTGGGGCAAGTCGTCCCCGTCGTAGATCCGGTCGCGCAGCGTCGGATAGGCGGCGACGAGCGCATCGAGTACCTCGCGCACGGTCTGCCCGGGCATCTCGACGTTGCGGTTCCCGCCCGCTTCGGGGCGGAGGATCGGCGGTATCCGGATGGTTGCCACGGCTCCCGAACCTAACAGCTACGCGTGAAGCTCGGCTTCCAGAGGCGCTGGACGCACGTCCTCCAGCCTGTCGATGTGGGCGAGCGCGGGAAACATTCGGACCCAGCTCACGGCGAGGCCGACGGTGATCAGCCCGCCCGCGACGACCGAGGTGACCGCGCCGAAGAGCTTCGCGGCGAGGCCCGACTCGAACGCACCGAGCTCGTTCGAGGCGCTGATGAAGACCATCTCGACCGCGAGCACCCTCCCGCGCAGAGCGTCCGGGGTGCCGAGCGCGACCGCCGCGCCGCGGATGTTCATGCTGATCATGTCCACGAAGCCGCTCACGGCGAGCGCGACCATCGAGAGTGCGAACGATTGCGAGAGGCCGAACACGACCATGCTCGCTCCGAACGCACCCACGACGACGAGCAGCGTGTGGCCGACGTGGCGCTTCAGCGGGTGGCGCGTCAGCCAGAGCCCCGCAGCGATCGCTCCGACCGCGGGCGCGCTGCGCAGGAAACCGAGCCCGACCGGGCCGGTGTGCAGGATCGACTGCGCGAAGAGCGGTAGCAGCGCCACGGCCCCGCCGAAGAGCACGGCAAAGAGGTCGAGCGAGATCGCTCCGAGCAGCATCGGCGAGCGGCGGATGAAATGGATGCCGCCGAGAACCGTGCCCCAGCCGAGTTGCGCGGCGTCGGGGTCGCGCTCGACGGGAGGCTCGCGAACAGCGAGGACGCACATGAGACCGGCGCTGCAGAGCACTGCGGCGGCGCCGTAGGGGAGCTCGGGGCGGATCGCGAACAGCACACCGCCGAGTGCCGGTCCGGCGACGATCGCCACCTGGAAGGCAAGCGATCGCAACGCCATTGCGCTCGCGATCAGCTCGGTAGGGACGAGCGTCGCGGTCAGCGCGCGCGCAGGAGGAGCGCCGATTGCACCGGCGACTCCCGTCGCGAACGCGAGCGCCAGGAACGGCCAGAGCTGCTTCGCGCCGGAGAGGCTGACCACGACGAGGACGCACATGACGGCGACGTCGATCACGAGCGAGACGGCGAGGATTCCCCGCCGCGACACATGGTCTGCGAGCGTCCCGGCCGGGAGGGCGAGCAACGGCAGCGGAATGAACTCCATCAGGCCGATCAGACCGAGGTCGAGCGGGTCGTGATCGATCGAGTAGACCTGCCAGCCGATCGCGACCGCAGCCATCTGGCCGCCGACGCCGAGCAGGAGGACGGCGACCCAGAGGGACGCGAAGTCCCTCCGCCGAAGCACAGGGGGGAGGCGGTTCACCCAGCCCATCCCCCCAAGTCTGTCTGTTCAGCCTGTCTGACTCAGCCTGTCTGCAGCGGCCGCGGCGGGTCCGCCGCGCGCCCTACTCCTCGCCGAGGATGCGGTAGAGCGCGCGCCGCGTGTTCGCGAGGATTTCCGAGGCCTCCTTCGCCTGGGCCACGGTGCCCGCGTGCATCACCTGGCGCGCGGCGATTGCGACCTGCCCGAGAACGCCACCGAGCTCGCGCACCCCTTCAGGCACGTCCGCGCCGGCTTGCTCCCACGGCGTCCCGAACCGTTCGCGGTGCTCCTCGACGTGACCTCGGCCCGCGTCGGTCAGCTCGAAGACGTTGCCGCCGTCCCGCGCCTCACTGCGAACGAGCCCCTCGTCGGCGAGCAGCTGGAGGGCGGGGTAGACCGAGCCGGGGCTCGGACGCCACATCCCGTCACTACGGCTCTCGAGCTCCTGCATCACCTGGTAGCCGTTGCGTGGCTCCTCTTCGAGCAGGAGCAGGATCGCGGCACGCACGTCGCCGCGGCGGCTCCGCCTGCCGCGGCCCATCCGTCCGGGGCCGAACGGTGGCCCGGGAAAGGGCATGTTGAACATCGGGCCGCCGAAGCCGGGGCCGGGAGGGCCGCCGGGGCCACCCGACAGAAAATAGAACTGATCTCTCTTATGCATATCGCGATATGTAGCCGATATATCGCTAGTTGTCAAGGCGCCGCCACGTATCCTTGAGCCGTGAAGGTCATTCTTCCCGACAGCTCCGAGCTCGAGCTTCCCGATGGCGCCACCGGGCTTGACGCCGCGCGCGCGATCGGGCCGAAGCTCGCCGAGCAGGCCGTGCTCGTCCGCTCGAACGGCTCGGTGCGCGACCTGCGTCTTCCGCTCGCGGACGGGGAGCAGATCCAGCTCCTCACCGTCCGCGACAAGGACGACCCCGACGCGCTCTACGTCCTGCGCCACTCGAGTGCGCATCTCCTCGCCGAGGCGGTGCGGCGGCTCTACCCGGGGGTGAAGGTCGCGATCGGCCCGCCGATCGAGAACGGCTTCTACTACGACTTCGAGTTTCCCGAGCCGATCAACGAGGACGACCTCGAGCGGATCGAGGCCGAGGTCGAGCGCGAGCTGGACGAAGGCCGCGAGTGGACGCGTGAGGAAATCTCGGCGTCCGAGGCGCGCATGCGCTTCGCATCCGAAGGCGAGCCCTACAAGGTCGAGCTCGTCGACACGGCCGAGGGCGCGATCAGCCTGTACACCCAAGGCGAGTTCACTGACCTCTGCCGGGGGCCGCACCTCCAGAACTCCAAGCCGATCAAGGCCTTCAAGCTGACCGGCTTGGCGGGTGCCTACTGGCGCGGAGACGAGCGCAACACGCAGTTGACGCGGATCTACGGCACCGCCTTCTACTCGAAGGAGGATCTCGAGGCGCACCTGGAGAGGATCGAGGAAGCGAAGAAACGCGACCACCGCCGTCTCGGCGTCGCGCTCGACCTCTTCCACCTCGACGAGGTCTCGCCCGGCTCGCCCTTCTGGCACCCCAAGGGGATGGTGATCTGGAACGCGCTCGAGGACGTGCGCCGGCGCGAAAACGTCCGCCGCGGATACGTCGAGGTGAAGACGCCGCTGATCTACGACAAGTCCGTCTGGGAGACGTCGGGTCACTGGGAGAAGTTCCGCGAGAACATGTTCGTGATCCCCGGGGACGATCGCACCTACGGCATCAAGCCGATGAACTGCCCCGGCCATATGCTGCTCTTCGGCTCGCGCATGCACAGCTACCGCGAGCTGCCGCTGCGTTTCGCGGAGGCGGCGCCGCTCCACCGCAACGAGCTCGCCGGTGCGCTGCACGGGCTCACCCGCGTGCGTCATGTCACCCAGGACGACGCGCACATCTTCTGCAATCGGGACCAGATCGAGGCGGAGGTCTTCGGCTGCCTCGACTACGCCGCGTTTCTGTACGACCTCTTCGACGTCCAGGCCCGATTCGAGCTCTCGACGCGGCCGGAGAACAAGCTCGGAAGTGACGAGGAATGGGACTTCACCGAGGGAGCGCTCCGCTCGGCCCTCGAACGGCGCGGCCTCGCCTACGACCTGAACGAGGGGGACGGCGCGTTCTACGGGCCGAAGATCGACCTGCACATGACCGACTCGCTCGGTCGGTCGTGGCAGATGGGGACGATCCAGCTCGACTCGCAGATGCCGCAGCGCTTCGGCCTTACCTACGTCGGCGCCGACAACGTCGAGCACACGCCGTACGTCGTCCACCGCGCGCTCTTCGGCTCGCTCGAGCGGTTCATCGGGATCCTCACCGAGCACTACGGCGGGGCCTTCCCGTTCTGGCTCTCACCCGTGCAGGTGCGGGTGCTGCCGGTCGGCGAGGGCCACCGCGAGGCCGCCAACGCGCTCGCCGCGAAGCTTGCGCCCTACCGTGTCGAGGTGGACGCCTCCGACGACACGGTGGGCAAGCGGATCCGCAACACCGAGGTCGACAAGATCCCGTTCACGGTCGTGTATGGGGACAAGGAGAGCGACGACTCGCTCGCCGTCCGAGAGCGCGGCGGGGGCCAGTCGACGCACACGCTTGCGGAATTCCTCGCATTGCTTGCTACGCTTGCCCCCTGGCAAGCAGGGACGGAACCGTCTCTCACCTCCTGACCCACGGTCTCGGAGGTTCAACCGAACTTGGTTGAGATCGGTCCCGGCCGCTGCCTGTCAGCGGCTTTGTCATTTTCAAAGGAGGACCACGAGAGCTTGGTGACACAGACTTGAGGCCGCGGCGAGGGTCATGGGAACCGCCGCGCCGCCCAGAGCCGCAGACGCGAATCAACGACGCGATTCGCGTGCCGAAAGTTCGACTGATCGGTGCAGACGGCGAGCAGCTCGGAGTCAAGGCGACCGACGAAGCCCGTGAGTACGCCTACGGCAAGGGCCTCGATCTCGTCGAGGTCGCGGCGCAGGCAGATCCACCGGTCGCGAAGGTGATGGATTACGGGAAGTACCGCTACGAGCTCGAGCAGAAAGCGAAGGCGGCCCGGAAGAATCAGACCCAGATCCACGTCAAGGAGATCAAGCTCAGACCGAAGATTGGCCAGCACGACTACGAGACCAAGAAGGGCCACGTCGTCCGCTTTTTGAACCAGCGGGCGAAGGTCAAGGTCACGATCATGTTCCGAGGCCGCGAACGCGAGCATCCGGATCGCGGCCGTGACCTGCTCATGCGGCTCGCAGACGAGGTGAAGGAGCTGGGGACGATCGAATCCCAGCCGCTCCTCGAGGGTCGCAACATGACGATGGTGCTGGGACCGACCAGAAACGCGGGGTTGAAGAAAGATGCCGAAACAGAAGACAAGCTCGGGAGCGAAGAAGAAGTTCAAGGTGACCGGAACCGGAAAGATCCTGCGCCGGAAAGCGAACCAGTCGCACAATCTCGAGCACAAGCCCGCGAAGCAGAAGCGGGAGTTCAGTAAGGACCAGCCGCTCGCGGCCGCGAACCTGAAGGCCGCCAAGAAACTTCTGGGAAGGGGTTGAGGTAGTAGTGGCCCGCGTCAAGCGATCCGTCAGCGCGCAGAAGAAGCGCCGGAAGGTTCTCGAGCAGGCCAAGGGCTACTGGGGTCTCAAGAGCACCAACTACCGCTATGCGAAGGAGCAGGTCGAGCATTCGCTCACCTACGCCTACCGCGACCGGAAGAACAAGAAGCGCGCCTTCCGGCGGCTCTGGATCATCCGCATCAATGCCGGTGCGCGGGCGAACGGGCTCTCGTACAACCAGTTCATCGCGGGCCTCAAGGCGGCGGACGTCGAGCTCGACCGGAAGGTGCTCGCCGATCTCGCGATCACCGATCCGGAGGCGTTCTCCAAGCTCGCCGATCAGGCCAAGTCGGCTCTCGCGGCCTGACGCGGCACCGCCCTTAGTAGCGTGCCCCTCGTGATCGCCTCGCGCGACAACGAGAAGCTGAAGCTCGTCCGCAAGTTGCACAACCGTAAGTGGCGCGACAAGCTCGGCCTCTTCGTCTGCGAGGGGGAGGATCTGGTCGACGCCGCGACGGCGGCGCCGGTCGAGTTGCTCGTCGCGGGCGAGAACGTCGAGCCGAAGCTACTCGCGGAGGTCTCGACTGCCGGACATCCGCCGCGGGTAATTGCGGTTTACCGCCGTGAAGATCTGCCCAAACCGGAGGTGCGACCGGTCACCCTTGCACTCTGGCAGGTGTCCGATCCGGGGAACGTCGGGACGCTGATCCGCACGGCTGACGCGTTCGGTGCCGCCGTCTCCCTCTCGCCCGGGTGCGCTGACCCGACGGGGCCGAAGGCGCTACGGGCCTCGGCCGGGTCGATCTGGCGTGTGCCGCTCGTCCCGTTCGAGACCGCGGGCAAGCGGGTTGCGCTCGTCGCGCGGCCGGGCGAGCCGCTCGGCGGGGTCGATCTGAGCGGCGAGGTCGTCTTCCTGTTGGGCGCCGAGCGTGAGGGGCTGCCGGCAGAGCTCGAGCGCGACGTCGACGCGTGGATCCCGATCGGCGGTGCGGAGTCGTTGAACGTGGCGGTCGCGGGCGCAATTGCCCTCTACGAGTGGCGCCGTCAGAACGGTGACCTCAACGGCCATCGGCACCGGGCCGACGCCTAGGCGCGGCTCTTCCCCCCGCCCTCCGAGTCGTGGCGGTTGGCGCTCTGGTCGTGCCCTCCGTCGTCGCCGCGGGCTGAGCTCTGGTCGTGGCCTCCATCGTCGCGGCCGTAGCTCATGTCGTTGCTCTGGTCGCCGCCGCGGTCGAAGCTCATGTCGTGGCCACCATCGCCGCCATGGCCATAGCTCTTGTCGTCGCCGCGGTCGTGGCCGCTGTCGTCGTCGCGGCCGTAGCTCATGTCGTGGCTCTGGTCGCCGCCGCGGTCGAAGCTCATGTCGTGGCTCTTGTCGTCGTCGCGGCCGTGGCTCATGTCGTGGCTGTCGCCGCGGTCGAAGCTCGTGTCGTGGCTCTGGTCGCCGCCTCCGTCGTTGCTGCGGGCTGAGTTCTGGTTCGTGGCCTCCGTCGCTGTCGCGGCCGTAGCTCGTGTCGTGGCTCTGGTCGCCGCCGGCCGAAGCTCGTGTCGTGGCTGTCTCCTCTATCGCTGCGGCCGTAGCTCTTGTCGTCGCCGCGCGGAAGCGTCATGGCTTCCACGTTGTCGCGGCTGTCGCCGCGGTCGAAGCTCGTGTCGTGGCTCTGGTCGCCGCCTCCGTCGTTGCTGCGGGCTGAGTTCTGGTCGTGGCCTCCGTCGCTGTTGCGGCCGTAGCTCGTGTCGTGGCTCTGGTCGCCGCCGCGGTCGAAGCTCGTGTCGTGGCTGTCGTGGCCTCTATCGCTGTCGTGGCCGTAGCTCTTGTCGTCGCCGCGCGGGAAGCTCGTGTCATGGCTTCCATCGTTGCCGCGGTTGTCGTCGCCGTGGCCGTAGCTCGTGTCGTGGCTCTGGTCGCCGCCTCCGTCGTTGCTGCGGGCTGAGTTCTGGTTCTGGCCTCCGTCGCTGTTGCGGCCGTAGCTCGTGTCGTGGCTCTGTGCGTGACCGTCGTCGTCGTGATCGCTGTCGTGGCCGTAGCTCTTGTCGTCGCCGCGCGGGAAGCTCGTGTCATGGCTTCCATCGTTGCCGCGGTTGTCGTCGCCGTGGCCGTAGCTCGTGTCGTGGCTCTGGTCGCCGCCTCCGTCGTTGCTGCGGGCTGAGTTCTGGTCGTGGCTCCGTCGCTGTCGCGGCCGTAGCTCGTGTCGTGGCTCTTGTCGTGACCGTCGTCGCCGCGATGGTGGTTCTTGTCGTCGTCGCGGCCGTGGCTTTGGTCGTGGCCGCCGTCGTCGCCGCGATCGTGGCTCTTGTCGTCGCGGCCGTAGCTTGTGTCGTGGCTTTGGTCGTGGCCCCTGTCGTCGCCGCCGTGGCGGTTCCTGTGGTCGCCACGGTCGCGGTCACTCCTGTGGTCGTTGCAGGCCGGTTCCGAGATGGGGGCCGCGGGTGGCGGCGTGGGTGGTTCGGGTGACGGCGACGGCGGTTCGGGTGACGGCGTGGCCGGTTCGGGTGGTGGTGGCGTCGTTACGGGCGGGGGCGTCGGCACTGGTGGCGGCGGCGTCGTAACGGGCGGCGGTGGCGGCTCGAAGGGTCCAAAGATCACTGGGGGTGGGCTCGGCGAGCTCGGGGTTGCGGACGAAGATTCCCCCCCGGTCGATGGCGGCGCAGACTCCGGTGTGGCTGGACCGGGCGGGTTTGCCGGAGTCGAAGGCGACGGGGTGGGGGAAGTCGAGGCGTTGGGCGCCGACGGAACAGCGGGAGACGGAGTCGCGGGCTTGCCGGTTGTCGGAGCGGTTGCACGTGTCGGCGGTTTGCCTACCGTGGCGGCCGGCGCTGGGGTTGCCGGCCGTGACTTCGACTTCGGCTTCGACATCGGCTTCGGCTTCGGCTTGGGGGAAGCAACGACGAGTCCGACGCCGACCGCGGAAGGAATCCCGAGGCGAGGACTCGATGCAGATACGGTCGCCGAGGACGTCGGGGTCTGAGCGATCGGAGAGGGCGTGATCGTGACCACGAGGCCTGAAGTGGCTCCCGTGGGACTTAGTTTGCGAGTCAACGGAGCCGTGAGTTCCGGCGGCACTGTTGATGTGGCGCCCGGCACCGTTGTCGGGCCCCCGGGCGCGGGCTGACTCGGCGGTACCTGAGTCGTTGCGGGTTGAACGCGCGGCTGCGCAGATCGGCCGCCCCCGCCGTTACCGAAGAGAAGCTCGTCGACGGTGTTTCCCTCCACCGCGTTGTTCCAGAGGTAGGCCGCCGCCGCAGTGGACGCGACGAGTGTGAGCAAGCGAACGAGTGGACCTGAAGGTGGCACCGCCGCACATTGTCTCTGAAGGTGAGGACGTCACCGAGCGCGTGAAAGTGGATCAGAGCGGTTCTTCAACGACGACGCGGTTCTTGCCCTGTTCTTTTGCGCGATAAAGGGCGGCGTCAGCCCGTCGAAGCAGTTCGTCGTGCGAGCCCGATCGGTACTGGACGACCCCGATGCTGGCGGTGAGACCGAGCCCGGACCCGCCTGAGTCGTCCTGCAAGATCCTCCGTTCGGCGAGGTGCGCGCGAATCCGCTCACCCACCATGACCGCGCCCTCGAGGTCGGTTCCCGGCAGGAGGATTCCGAACTCCTCGCCACCGAGGCGCGCAGCGGTGTCGATCGCGCGCAGCTGGGCGCGTAGCAAGTCGGCGAACGTCCGCAACGCCTCATCGCCTGCCGGATGACCGAAGCGGTCGTTGATCCGCTTGAAGTCGTCGAGGTCCGCGACGAGGACCGACAGAGTGTCGCCGAGACGGCTCGCGCGAGCGATCTCCGCGTCCAGCGCTTCGATGAAACGGCGGCGGTTGACGAGGCCCGTGAGCTCATCGGTGAGCGCCTGCCGGCGGACGACCTGGTGCAGACGGGCGTTCTCCAACGCGATCGCGGCCTGGGCGGCGAGCCAGTCGGCGAGCTCGGTCTCGTCGTCCGAGAGCCCGCCCGCCGGCGGGTCGAGAACGAGTCGGATCTGGCCGCCACTGATCGACTCGCCGAGGTCGAGCTCGTATGGCGTCTCTCCTGCCGCTTCGCCGACTCGGGCGAGCTCGAGGTCGTCGTCGAGCACGCGTCCGCCGGCAGCGCCTGTTGCTTCCACCATGATGTCGAGGATCACCGACAGGAGCCCGCTCGTGTCGTGCGTCGTGGCGAGCGCGTTTCCGACGAGTGAGATCGCCTCCCTTGGGTCGCCGTGAGACGAGCGAAACTCCCGCCCGCCCGTCGCCGTAACGGGCGTGTGGCGCGCGCGCAGCTGTTCGCGCGCGAAAACGATCAGCAGGCCGAGGGTGACGAACGTCGCCACGACCGCGAGGATGAACAGCACGGGGTCTATTTCCTCACCCCCGCGCCCAGTTCTGTGCCCACGAATAGGTTCGCCGCAATAGGAGGCTCTCGAGGTTGGGAGTCTAACCCGACGTGCCGCATGCGGGTGTCCGGAGGCATCGCGACGTCCGGCGTTGTGATTATCGGTCAGCCCCCGCGTTCACGACAGACCCAGATCGAGTCCTCGTGGCCGCGCCAGGGGGTCCGGTCGAACCAGCCGTAGAGGCCCTCGACGGTGAAGCCTTCCTCGTGGAGGAGGGCACTCCACTCGGGCACGCTGAGCCACGCGAGACTCAGTTCCGCTTCGGCGCCCGGACCCCGAACGCGCATCACGACCGTCCGCCGCTCCTCGTCCCACTCCACTCTCTCGAAGATCCCGGGCTCGCGCTCGAGCCAGCGGCCGTGTGTCTCTGCGATGCCGTCCGGGAGGGGCGCGAAGACGTCGAAGACAAAGCGGCCACCCGGCTCGAGCAGACCGCGCACGGCACGGAGCGCAGCGCGGCGATCGGCATCGGACTCCATGTGGAGCAGCGCGCGAAACGGCGAGATCACGAGCGGGAACTCGCCCTCCACGGGTGGCTCGCGCAGATCGCCGAAGCGGAGGTCGAGCTCGACGCCCTCGGCTTCGGCGCTCTCCCGGGCGACCGCCATCATCCCTTCCGAGGAGTCGACTCCGATCACTTCGATCCCGGCGAGCGCGATCGGGATCGCGATCCGGCCGGTGCCGACGCCGAGCTCGACGACCGGTCCGCCCGTTCGCTGCGCCTCCTCCACATAGAACGCGATGTCTTCGAGAACTGTCCTCGACCACGGGTCGTAGAGACGTGCGATCTCGTCGTAGGCGGACACGCCGGTATGCTGCCGCATCGTGAAGGCGCGTGCGGGCTCGTTCCTGTTTACCCGGCCCCGGCACGGGACCGGGGCGACGGCGCTCGCCGCCTGACCTCCGCGTTCAGTCCGGGGCCTGACCCAGAGGAGCCCGTGAACGAGGAGGACCGCTTGACCGACTGGAAGGCATACGAGAAGACCGCCGCGCAGGCGTTTGCGGATGCCGCGTCTGCGACCGCCCTCGAGGAGGAGCGGATTGCCTGGCTCGGTCGCAAGAGTGAGCTCGTGCTCGCGTTACGCGGTGTACGCGACCCGGAGACGGGTGCCCTGCTGAACGGCATTCGGCGCGGCCTCGAGGCGGCGGCCGAGGCGCGCGGGCGCACTCTCGCCGACGAGGAGCTCGACCGGCGCCTGCGCGAGGAGGTGATCGACGTCACGCTTCCCGGGGTCGAGCTCCCCCTCGGCCACCTGCACCCGATCACGCAGATCCGTCGAACGGTCGAAGACGCCTTTCTCGGCCTGGGGTACGAGGTGCGCGACGACCGCGAAGTCGAGACCGTCGAATACAACTTCGACAAGCTCGCGTTCGGCCCGACGCACTCCGCGCGCTCCCCGCGCGACACGTTTTTCTTCGACGCCATGCACGTGCTGCGGACCGAGACGAGTCCGTCGCAGATTCACATCCTCGAGGAGAAGCCGCCGCCGATTTACATGGTCTCGATCGGCCGGGTGTACCGCCGCGACGCGATCACAGCGACGCGCTACCCGATCTTCCACCAGTTCGAGGGTCTCGCCGTGGACAAGGGATTGACCCTGGCGGATCTGAAGGGGACGCTGCTGCACGTCATGCGCGCGCTCTACGGGCCCGAACGGCGCGTGCGTTTCCGGACGCACTACTTCCCGTTCACCGAGCCGTCGATCGAGCCCGACGTCTCGTGCGGGATCTGCGGTGGCGCCGGCTGCCGCACCTGCAAGCACTCCGGCTGGATCGAAATGGGAGGCGCCGGCATGGTCGACCCCGAGGTGTTCGCGAATGTCGGCCTCGACCCCGATGAATGGGGCGGGTTCGCGTTCGGTTGCGGGCTCGAGCGAACCGCTCAGCTCCGCCACGATATCCCGGATATCCGCGCGCTCTGGGAGGGGGACCTGCGGGTCCTGCGCCAATTCTGATGCGTGTTCCGGTTTCCTGGCTCCGCGAGTACGTCCCGGTCGAGATGCCGCTCGGCGAGCTCGCCACGCGGCTGTCGATCGCCTCCGCCGAGATCGAGGGGATCGAGCGCCGCGGTGTCGCGGACGAGGGCGGCAACCTCGGCCGTTTCGTCGTCGGCCGCGTGCTCGAGGCAGAGAAGCACCCGAACGCCGACCGCCTCCAGTTGACGAAGGTGGACGTGGGTGACGGCGAGGCGCGCTCGATCGTGTGCGGTGCCTGGAACTTCGGCGCAGGCGCAACGGTGGCGGTCGCGCTGCCCGGCGCAGTCCTTCCGAGCGGCATGACGCTCGACCGGCGCGAGGTGCGCGGAGCGGTCTCCGAAGGGATGATCCTCGCCGAGGACGAAGTCGGCCTCGGGGCCGACCACACGGGGATCATGCTCCTCCCGGAGATCGCGCCGGGTACGCCCCTTCGCGACGTCCTTCCGATCGTGGACGACGTCCTGCTCGTGGAGTCGACCGGCAACCGCCCCGACCTCCAGTCGATCTACGGCATCGCGCGCGAGGTGGCGGCGCTCTACGGCCTGCCGCTCTCGGACATGGCCGCGGGAGCGTCCGCGGGGCCTGTCCCGAAAGGGTCGGTCAGCATCCAGATCGACGACGCCTTCGGCTGCCCGCGATACATCGGGCGGCTGTTCGAGAACGTATCGATCGGCCCCTCGCCGGTGTGGTTGCGGGCACGTCTCATCGCGGCCGGGATGCGGCCGATCTCGAACGTCGTCGACGTGACGAACTTCGTGATGCTCGGACTCGGAAACCCGCTCCACGCATTCGACTTCGAGACGCTCGAGGGCGGGCGGATCGTCGTCCGGCGCGCGGCGAAGGGCGAGACGATGCGGACGCTCGACGGCGTCGAGCGCGAGCTCACGACCGACGATCTGATGATCGCCGACGCGGGGCGGGCGATCGCGCTCGCCGGGATCATGGGCGGCGAGGAGACCGAAATCGGGGACGCGACGACGACCGTTCTGCTCGAGGCGGCCAACTTCGAGCCGTACGGCATCTACCTCTCCTCGGAGCGGCAGCGCCTGCGCACCGAGGGCTCGAACCGTTGGGAAAAGGGCGTCGACCCGTATCTCGCCGGTCCGGCTGCCGACCTCGCGACATCGCTCATCCTCGAGTTGACCGGCGCGGCCTGGGTCGCCGACACCGACGCCCATGACGACTTGCCGGCGCGACCGGTCATCCGCTACCGCCCCGGCCGCGCCGACGAGGTGATCGGTGTCGAGACGCCGGCCGCCGACCAGGATGCACTTCTCGCGCGGCTCGGTTTCGAGCGGCAGAACGAGGACGTCGTCGTGCCGACCTGGCGCGCGCGCGACGTGACGCGCGAGATCGATGTGGTCGAGGAGATCGCGCGCTTCCGGCTCGAGGACGTGCCGTTCACGCTCCCCGCCCGCCGCGACATGTTCGGGACGCTCACGCGCGACCAGCAGCTGCGGCGCCGGCTCGAGGACGCGCTCGTCGGATTCGGCTTCGCCGAGACCTACACGCCGAGCCTCGTGCCCGACGACGAGACACCATGGAAGCTTCCCGAGCCCATATCGGTCGAGCTGACCGCTCTTCGGACGACGCTCGTGCCGAGCCTCGTCGACGCTGCGCGTCGGAACATCGACGCGGGCGCGACCAAGATCGCGCTCTTCGAGATCGCTCGGGTCTATCTGCCGGACGGGGACCTGCCGGAGGAGCGCGTACGCGTCGCCGGGCTTGCCGAGGGTGGCTTCCTGCACGCGAAGGGCGCGGTCGAGGCGCTCCACGCGGCGCTGAAGGCAGAGCCGTCGTTCGACCGGGTGCAGCACCCGCTTCTTCATCCGGGCAAGGCAGCCCGTACCGAGGCCGGCCTCGTCGGCGAACTGCATCCGAAGCTATTGGAAGGCGAGTGGGGCGCTTTCGAGCTCGACCTCGCGGATCTCTTCGCAAGCTCGCGCGAGCCCGTCACCTATGCGGATGTGATCACGTATCCGCCCGTACGGCAGGACATCGCCGTTTCGGTGCCCGAGGGCGTGGCGGCCGGAGACCTGGTGGCCGCAGCGCGCCGAGCTGCCGGGCCCGAATTGCAGGAGATCCGCGTCTTCGACGTCTACCGCGGTGACCAGGTCGGCGAAGGCCGTAAGTCGATCGCGTTCTCGGTCGCCTACCAGTCGCCGGAGCGCACGCTCTCCGAGACCGACGCCACGCGTCTGCGCGACGCGATCGTCACGGCGCTCGCCGAGCAGTTCGGCGCCGAGCTTCGGACTTAGACCGTCCGGCCGTCGATCTGCCAGATCGGTCCCTGCGTCGCGCCGCCCTTCGAATCCGACAGGGCGCGGGTGATGCTCACCGAGCCGCGAATCCCCTTCGCGTCGCAGCGCTCGAGGCAGCGCCGGACCATCCCCGGCGAGGCGCCGTAGCCGATGCTCGAGGCGGAGCGGAAGCGGAGCACGACGCCCGGGGGCGTGAGGCGCGGGTTGATCGGCGCGAGCGCGAGAGCCGCCTGGTCGAGGTAGTCGGAGGAGATCAGGTCGATCTCGCCCACGACGTCGCTCCAGTCGGACGGGAGCGTCGCGAGTGCCGCGTCCCAGGACTCGGCGAGAGTCAACTCCTCGACGTGCGCGGCGACCACGGCGAGCGTCGGAGGAGGTCACGGCGAGCGTTCCACCGACCCCCTCCTCGTCGAGACGCTCGAGCAGGCGCCGGATCGAATCGGTGCCGGGGCCGCTGCCGTCTTGCGCGACGCCGAAGCGGAGTGTGCCCGGAGCGGTCAGATACGGCTGCGCCGGGCCGAGAAGGGCTGCGGCACGGTCGAAATCGTCGTCGGCGACGGTTAGCTCGAGGCGGGCACTTCCCCATCCCTCGGGCAGTCCAGCCTGTGCTGCGTTCCACTCTTCAGTCAGGCTCACGCCGCAAAACGTACACTCAAACAGAGTGGCCAAGGTCGAGAAACGCCGGACAGTGTCCGACGAGCGGCTGCGCGACTTCCTGCGCGAAATGTTGCTCATCCGACGCTTCGAGGAGAAAGTCGAAGAGCGGTTTCGCGCAGGCGAGCTGCCGGGCTTCCTTCACGTCGCCATCGGCCAGGAGGCGGCCGAAGTCGGCGTGTGCGCGGCGATGGAGGACGGGGACGTCTTCGCGTCCACCCATCGCGCCCACGGGCACACGCTCGCACGCGGAACGCATCCGAACGCGCTGATGGCGGAGCTGTACGGGAAGATGGAGGGCTGCTCGCACGGATACGGCGGCTCGATGCACCTCTACGACGTCGAGCGTGGGAACCTGGGTGCGAACGCGGTCGTCGCGGGCGGGATCCCGGCGATGGTGGGCGCGGGCCTCGCGTTCAAGCTGCGCGACGAGCCGCGCGTCGCCGTCGCGTTCTTCGGCGACGGCGCGACCAACACAGGCACGTTCCACGAGGCGCTCAACCTGGCGCAGCTCTGGAAGACGCGGACTCTGTTCGTCTGCGAGAACAACGAATGGGCCGAGTCGACTCCCGGCTGGCAGCACTCGCCGGTCCACGACGACATGTTGAAGCGCGCCGTTGCATACGACATGCGCGCCCACAAGGTCGACGGCCAGGACGTGGAGGATGTTTACGAGACGGCGCGCGAGGCGCTCGAGTTCGTGCGCTCCGGCGCGGGGCCGGTCTTCCTCGACGTGGAGACCTTCCGCATGCACGGCCACTACATCGGCGACGCCCAGGTCTACCGCTCGAAGGAGAATCGCGACATCGCCGCCGAGCGCGACCCGCTTGTCGAGTTGCGCGCTCGCCTCGAGGTCACGGATGAGGATTGGGCGCGGCTCGAGGCCGAGGTGGCAGAGATCGTCGAGGCGTCGGTCGAGTTCGCGAAGAACGGCACCGACCCGCAGCCCGAAGACGCCTTGAAAAACGTGTACGCCTGAGGCTCGGGATGCCTGAGATCACCTACAGAGAGGCAGTTCGGGACGCGCTCGGCGCGGCGCTGCGCGCCGACGAGGACGTCTTCGTCATGGGCGAGGACATCGCCGAGATGGGCGGCTCGATGGGCGTCACCCAGGGGCTGCTCGACGAGTTCGGCCCCGACCGCGTCCGTAACACGCCGATCTCCGAGATCGCGATCGTCGGCGCCGGCATCGGCGCCGCGATGCAGGGCATGCGTCCGGTCGTCGAGATCATGTACGAGGACTTCCTGACGCTCTCGATGGAGCAGATCGTCAACCAGGCCGCCAAGCACCGGTACATGTCGGGCGGGCAGCTCAAGGTACCGCTCACCATCCGCACGCAGGGCGGCGCGGGCTGGTCGCCTGGCGCACAGCACGCGCAGCAGTTCGAAGCGTGGCTCTGCCATGTGCCGGGGCTCAAGGTCGTGTTCCCCTCGACTCCCGAGGACGTGCGCGGCCTGCTCTGGTCGTCGATCTACGACGACAACCCGGTCATCTTCTTCGAGCACAGGCTCCTCTACCCGGTGAAGGGCGACGTGCCCGACACGCTCGAGCCGATCCCCCTCGGCAAGGCGCGCGTCGTTCGCGAGGGAACCGACGTGACAGTGATTGCGACCGGCCCGCTCGTCCACCAGTCGGTTGTGGCGGCGGAGGAGGCGGAGGCCGAGGGCATCTCGGTCGAGGTCATCGACCCGCGCACGCTTCAGCCGCTCGACGAGGAGGCGCTCATCGCCTCGGTCAAGAAGACGAATCGCGCGGTCGTTGCGCACGAGGCTGTGAGGCGCATGGGCTTCGGCGCCGAGGTCGCGGCAGTGCTCCAGGAGCAGGCATTCGACTGGCTCGACGCACCGGTCGAGCGAGTCGGTGGGAAGTTCGCCCCGCTGGCGTTCGCGCCTGCCATGGAACAGTTCGTCGTCCCGCAGCCGGCGGACGTGCTGGCGGCGATCAGGAGAACGGTCGCGCGTGGCTAGCGACGTCAAGCTTCCGCGCCTCGGGCAGGGCATGGAGGCCGGGACGATCGTCAAGTGGCTGAAGGCGGTCGGAGACCGCGTGGAGCGCGGCGAGCCGCTTTACGAGCTCGACACCGACAAGGTGACCCAGGAGGTGGAGTCCGACGTTGCCGGTGTCCTGCTCCAGATTGCGGTCGAGGCCGGCGAGGTGCCCGTCGGGCAGACGATCGCGGTGATCGGCGAGGCCGGCGAGGTCGTCCCTCCGCGCGGCGCAGCCGCCTGTCCGCGGCAGCGGACCAGTGGAGGGGGTCCGGGGGAACCGGGAGGTTCCCCCGGCGGAGCTGGCGGAACGGGAGGCTTCCCGGGCAGAGCCCGCGGCGCCCGCCGCGGACCGCGACCGCATCAAGGCCTCTCCGCTCGCGCGCAGGATGGCGCGCGAGCGTGGCATCGAGCTAGCGTCGCTGACGGGAACCGGCCCCGACGGCCGCATCATCGCCGAGGACGTCGAGCGCGGTGTTCCGGCGTCTCCCGCGACGCCCGTTCCCGCGTCCGCAGCGCGGGTGCCCGTCGGCGACGTCCAGTCGATCCCGCACACCACGATCCGCAGAACGATCGCCCGCCGCCTTACGGCCGCCTGGGACGTTCCGGTGTTCGTTCTGACTCTTTCGGTCGACATGGGCCCCGCGAACGCCCTGATCGAGCATTCGCGGAAGAGGAACCCGGACGTTCGCGTCACCGTCACCGATTTGCTCGCGAAGGTCTGCGCGCAGGCTCTGATGCGCCACCCCGAGGTGAACGTTCAGTTCACCGAAGAGGCGATCATTCGCTTCCCGTCGGCGAACGTCGGCCTCGCAGTCGCGGCGCCGCAGGGCCTCGTTGTCCCGGTCATCCATTCGGCCGAACGGCTCTCGCTGGTCGAGACCGCGCTTCGCCGCAGCGAGATGGTCGCCCGCGCGCGCGACGCCGAGCTACGGCAGGAAGATCTCGAGGGCGGGACGTTCACGCTCTCGAACCTCGGCATGTACGGCGTCGAGCAGTTCGTGGCGATCCTGAATGCGCCGCAGGCGGCGATCCTTGCCGTAGGCGCGACCGAAAACCGAGCGGTCGTTCGGAAGAACAAGGTCGTGATCCGGCCGATGATGACCGTGTCGCTGACGGTCGATCACAGGGCGGTCGACGGAGCCCCCGCCGCCGAGTTTCTACAGACCGTGAAGACGTTCCTCGAAGAGCCTGCGCTGGCCCTCTGACGCGGCAGGCTTAGAAGCCGACGAGAAACCAAACCGGATCCCCTCCCGTAGGTCCAGGAGTCCATCGAGGGGAGGAAGCACCATGAAGAAGTTCCGTTTCATGACGGCGCTCGTCGCCGGCTTCGCGCTTGCATCGATCGTCGGCATCTACGCAGTGGCCGGCGGCGGTAAAGACAAGCTCAAGGCGGACGTGCTCACCGGCTATCAGGAGTCGGCGCCCGCCGCGGTGTCGTCGGCTGCGACAGGGACGTTCACGGCGACGATCGACGACGCGACCCAAACGATCACGTTCGAGGAGACCTACAGCGGGCTGTCCACGCCCGCGACGCAGTCGCACATCCACTTCGGGAACCGCAACCAGAACGGCGGAATCTCGGCTTTCCTCTGCGGCGGCGCGCTTCCGAACAGCAACAAGCCGGCGTGTCCACCGGGCAACACGGCGGATACCGTGACGGTGACAGGCACCATCACGCCGGCGGACGTGATTGGGCCGGCAGGCCAGGGAATCGCGGCCGGTGAGTGGCAGAAGCTCGTCGATGCACTTCGCGCCGGCGTCGGCTACGCGAACGTCCACACGACGAAGTTCCCGTCGGGCGAGATTCGCGCCCAGATCAACAACGAGGATCAGCGTCAGCCCGCCACTCGCGGGCCTGAGGCGAAAGACAACGACCAGAAAGACAACGACCAGAAAGATCACGACCAGAAGGATCACGACCACTAACGAGTCACTTCCTCCTCGGGGCTGGCAGAGGTCGGCCCCGAGGAGGCCTCTCGCGGCCTTGTCCGCCCGCGAGTGGCTCGTCGGTTCCCCTTCTTCCTCAATACGCAGTTCAATCGCGAGCACGCGGGGCGTCCCCGTGATGCACGTGACGTGGTGAGCTCCCCAGCGTCCGCCGATAGCATCGCACCGTGAAGTGCGATGTTGCTGTTCTTGGTGGCGGCCCCGGCGGCTATAGCGCGGCGATCCGCGCTGCCCAGCTCGGCGCCAAGGTCGTCTGCATCGAGAAGGAACCGGAACTCGGAGGCACATGCCTGCGCGTCGGGTGCATCCCGACGAAAGCGTGGGTGCAGACCGCGCATTTTCTGCACCAGGCGCGCGACTCATTCGGGAAGCTCGGCGTCGCCGTCACAGCGCCGATGCTCGACTTCCCGGCCGCGAACGAGTGGAAGGCCGGCGTCGTCAAGCAGATGACTCAGGGCGTCGCCTCGCTTTTCAAGGCAAACGGCGTCGAGTGGGTGAAAGGGACGGGCTCGTTCAAGGATGCGAACACCTTCACAGTCGACGGTGCCGAGGACGTGAAGTTCGCCTCGGCGATCGTTGCCACTGGTTCGTTCCCGATCCGACCACCGATCCCCGGCCTCGAGTCCGACCTCTGTGTCGACTCCACCGGCCTGCTCGCTCGAACCCAGGTGCCGCAACGGCTCGTCATCCTGGGCGGCGGGATCATCGGTTGCGAGTTCGCCTCGATCTTCAGCACTTTCGGCAGCGAGGTCACCATCGTCGAGATGCTGCCGCGGCTGATCCCGCAGGAAGACGAAGATGCCGCCAAGGAGCTTGCGAAGGCGTTCGGGAAGCAGGGAATCGCTCTCCAGCTCGGCAAGCAGTGCACGAAGGTCGAGCAGCACGGAAACGGGCTCACCGTGCACTTCGGTGCGGGCGAGACCGTCGAGGCCGACCTGATGCTCGTCTCGGTCGGCCGCGCCCCGAACGTCGAGGGCCTCGGGCTCGACAAGGCGGGAGTGAGGTTCGACACCCGCGGGGGAATCGCCGCGGACGAGCGGCGCCGCACGAGCGCTTCTCACATCTATGCGGTGGGAGATTGCGCCGGCTACTGGCAACTCGCCCACACCGCCTTCCGCGAAGGGGAGGTCGCCGCCGAGAACGCCTGCGGTCACGACTCCGTCGTCGACAATCGCGCCGTCCCGCGACCGATCTACACCCACCCGGAGATCGCCGGGGTCGGCCTCACCGAGGCGGAGGCCCGCGAGCAGTACGGCGACGCGGTCGCGGTCGGCCGCTTTCCCTGGGTTGCGAATGCGCGCGCGGTGATGCAGAACGAGACGACCGGCTGGGTCAAGTCGATCCACGAGACGCAGTACGGCGAACTGCTCGGGCTCGTGATGGTCGGCCCGCACGTCACCGACATGATCGAGGTCGGTGTCGTGGCGATCGACGCCGAGAGCACTGTCGAGACGGTCGCCGACGGGATGGCGCCGCATCCGACCCTCGCCGAGGCGATCAAGGAAGCGGGCCTCGTCGCGCTCGGCCGTGCGATCCACGTGCCGAACCGCAAGCCGAAGGGCTGAAGTCTCCTAGTTCGAGCCCGCGTAGCTGAAGCGGGCGCTGGCCTTCTTGGGCGAGAGGCGCTGATTGCAGATCCGCAGCTGGAGAGTGGTCTGCGTCAGGATCAGCGTCCCGGTGTTGCCGATCCCGCACGAGCGGATTTCGGAGTCGGTCACGCGCACTGCGAGCGAGAGTTTCGGCTGCTGCGACGGCCTGCCAGGATAGAACCGCCAGCCGTGTTTCACCTCGAGCGTGAAGATCCGCTTGTTGAGCGTCAGCAACAGCGTCGCATCGCTCGTCGAGACGACCGGCACCCACCCGGTCTTCAGTACCGAGCCGGCGCTCTCGAACGTGCCGCCGCCGTTGCCGAAGCTCGAGCCAAAGGTGTACGAGAAGGCCGAATTGATCGGTGTCTCCTGCACCTTGAGGTCGCAGGTGTGCGCGTAGCCGGCCGTGCTCGCGAGAAGTTGGCGCGTGACGTTCTGGAAGGCGGGCACCGTCGTGTCGTCGAGCAAGCCGAGGAAGTCGGTGAACGCAGCGATTGCCCAGCGGTCGGGGCTCATGACCCGGTAGACGCGGTCGCGGTCGGTCCATGTCGTCCCGCCGCTCGAGCAGCCGAAGTAGAAGTCGGCGACCGGATTGATGTCAGTGGGAAGGGCGTAGACGACGCTCGCGAGGATGTGCTTGCCTGAGCCGTTCGTCGCGAAGTAGTCGCAGATAATGACCACGGCGTTGCCGCCGTACCGCTCGCCCTCGACGGAGGGCGCCATCGGCGACAACACCGCCTTGCCGCTGGCCGGTGGGACCGCCCAGCCGGACGGGGCAGCGGGGCACGCGATGGTGCTCGGATCCTTCGTCTCAACCGTGTCGGCGCGAGCCGTCCCTACGAGTGCGGGCACGAGGCTCGCGAGTGCGACCGCCGCGAATACGGCACCTCGCCGCTGGAGTGTGGCAGACGACCTGGAATCTCGAGCGTGCACTCGCGCCATACAGACGGGTTCCCTTCCGGGACGAGTTCGGATTTCACTATACGCGGGGCAACGTGCCGCCGGTCTGCTCATTTCGGGTGGCCACCGCCCTCAAAAGCCGGGTAGAGTCGTCGGCATGCCCGCACTCAACCGCCGGAACGCCGCGATCGGCTGGACCGCCATGCTGATCGTGAAGCTCGTGATCAGGCGGAAGGCGAGGGCCGCGGCTCGTGCTGCGGCTCGGGCAGCGGCTCCGGAGGGACGGCACCTGAAGCGCAAGGTGTTCGCGCTGCTCGCCGCATTGGCCGTCGGCGCCGCGGTGTTCTTCCGTCGCGAGTCCGGCGGAGAACAAGCGGCCCCGTAGGCGTTTTCGACGCATCGAGCCTCGAGGTCAGAGCCCGTTCGGGAAGGTGATCGACTGGGGTGCGACCAGCGGCTTGCCGACGTCGAGCTGGATCTGGGCCTGCGGCAGGAGCTGAATCCGGCGCGGATTGCCCGTGTGCACACGACCGTTGACGAAGGCGGTCACCGTCCCGTGTGCCGGCCCGGCTTGAGACGACGTGAGCGGCTGGCCCCAGACGTCGAAGAAGTCGCCGAGCGTGTAGACGCGCTTGACCGGCGACTCGATGTGGATGATCCCGTCGCCCGAGTGGGTGTGGAGCCATGAGAAGCACTGGCCGGAGGTGACGAACGACCCGTTGCCCGTGCCCTGGCCAGAGAGCGGTGGTGCGATTCCGACCCCGTAGGGGATCGCGCGGGCGTTGCCGTTCACGAAGACCGTGAGGTGCGCATGGATGTGGAAGAGCACCTGCTCGTTGCGCTCGCATTTGATCCCGTCGATGGACCTGCCGAGGCCGGGCGACCCTGTCGGGGCGAGCACGGACGCAAGCGGGACCGGCACCTGCTCGGGCCCCATCGGTCCGGGGAAGGGCGCTGGCTTCAGGCGCTCAAGGCCGCCGATCGGTGCGACCTGCACGGCGCCGGGAGCAGGGCCGCAGAGCAAGAGGGCGACCACTGCCGCGACACCGCCCAGGGATGTCGTGGTTCGTGCCAGGCCGCTGGCTATCAGTACGCGTCGATGATTTCGTTCGCCGCGCGCTGACCCTCTTCGGCAGCGCCTTCCATGTAGCCCTGGAAGTTCGACGAGGTGTGCTCGCCGGCGAAATGCACCGGCCCGACGGGAACCGCTTCGTACGTCGAGTAGCGGTGCATGTAACCCGGCGTCCAGTAGGCGTAGGCGCCGTACTGGAATGGGCTCACGTGCCACGCCGAGAGCGTCGCCTTCCCCGTCCACTTCGCGGTCATTCCCGGGAAGACCGGCTCGATCTGCGAGAGGAACGTGCGGCCGCGTTCTGGACGAAGCTGCGCACCGCAGGATTCGAGTCGTTCGTGTCGCTCCACGGCTTCGACGGGTTGAGCAGCCGAGAGGTGTCGCCGCCGGTGTAGTTGTTGAGGATCCCCGTCGTGCCCGGCTGGCCGGCGGTGACGTCCCAGGCCAGCTGGTAGCCGGTGTCGGCGTAGCTCTCGCCGTTGGAGTTGCCCCAGGGGCCGCGGCTGCGGCCCAGAAACGGTCGGCGATCTGGAGCTGGAGCTTGTTGTTGGCGCCGAAGCCGAGCGCGTCGATCAGAGCCCATCTTGCGGGTGTCCGAGCCGAACGCACGCGTTGAAGCCGCCGGCGGCCTTGATCCTCTTCATCACGCCGAGCGGGATCGCCAGGATCGACGTGGTCGGCGGTGACCGTCTTCGACCGGCCGCCGGCCGCGAAAGTCGCGCGTCGACCGGTTCCGTCGCGATTCCGCTTCAGCGACGTGAGGCCCAGCCGAAGCTTGATGCGCGACGCGCCGAGGTCAGGCGGCCTGCGCGAGTGGGATCTGCTGGTTGCCGCCGACGATCTTCCAGCGCTCGTCCGACTTGCCGTAGACCCACCAGACGCGGTCTCCGGCCGTTCGAGAAGCCGAGCAGCCCGAGCAGGTCGACCGCGCCCTGGCGGCGCGTGTCCTCGCCGTACTCGATCGTGTAGGCGACGTCGATGAACTGGCCGAGCTCTCGAGGAGTGGCCGCCCGGGATGCGCGTCTCGATCCAGTCGTAGACCGTCATGTTGTCGAGCGCGAGCCCGTCCGCCGTCCAGCCGGGGTCGTTGTAGGCCCAGGGATACGTCGGGCAGGCTTGGCCATGTCGCGCTGCACGGCCTGCGTCGCAGCCGCCGGTCTTCCAGTCGTTCACCATCGTCGTCCAGGGGTAGTAGTCGCCGTCGAACCGGAGAATGTCCTCGGCGCCGTTTTGCTGCACCGAATGCGCCTGCAGGTCGATCGACCTGCGAAGCCGAAGCGCCTCGCGAGCGCGAACACGAGCTTGTGGTTCGAGTCGATCAGCTCGCCGCCCCATTCGCTCCACTGGCCGGG
This sequence comes from uncultured Actinomycetes bacterium, assembly GCA_963781315.1. GTDB lineage: Bacteria > Actinomycetota > Thermoleophilia > Gaiellales > Gaiellaceae > PALSA-600. Next base: position 48,552 of record CAWAFJ010000007.1, read on the forward strand.
CTCCCAGAATCCGTCGCCCTTGCGCGTGTAGGTGCGGCCGCCGATGTGGTCAGAGGCCTCGTAGACGGTGATGTTCGAGAACCCGGCGTCCTTGAGCGTCATCGCGGCGGTCATGCCGGAGATTCCGCCGCCGACGATCGCGATCCGCGGCTGGGCAGACGGGGGCGGCTCCGAACGCGCGCTGCGGGTCGAGAACCGCGCGGCCCGCTACGGTCAGGCCGGCCCCGGCGAGGGCTGCCCTCTTCAGCACGTCGCGGCGGCTCAGGCCCTCGTCGCTCGAGAGCACCTCTTTGCGTCGGCCGAGGATCTCGGGAACGTCGACGCCGAGGGCCCGGGCCCGGCGCTGCGCCTCTGCCAGGACGGCGATGCGCGAGAGCAGGTTCGTCCGCGGCACGGGAGAGAGCGTAACGTGAGACGGAGTAAGTTGCAGCTAACGTAAGTATCTGCTTACATATCGCTCGTGGAGACCGCGTTGAAGGCGATCGCAGAGCCGCGCCGCAGGGCGATTCTCCGGCTCGTCCTCGATGACGAGCTCTCCGCCGGCGAGATCGCCTCGCACTTCGACGTCACGCGGCCCGCGGTCTCGCAGCATCTCACCGTGCTCAAGGAGGCCGGGCTCGTGGACGAACGACGCAACGGCACACGGCGGCTGTACCGCGCCCGCCCCGAGGGGCTCGCCGAGCTCAAGGCGTTCCTCGAGGAGTTCTGGGACGAGAAGCTGGCAGCGCTCAAACGCGAGGCAGAACGAGAGGAGAAGGAAGAACATGGAACGGACGGTTGAGCAAACCTCGGTCGAGCGCGAGCTGCGGATCGCGGCGAGCCCCGAGACGGTGTGGAAGTTCCTCGTCGACCCGGAGAAGATCCGCCGCTGGAAAGGTGTCGACGTGTCGTTCGACGCCCGTCCGGGCACCGCCTATCGGATCGAGGTGATACCGAGTCACGTTGCAGCGGGTGAGGTCGTCGAGATTGACCCGCCGCACCGACTCGTCATCACGTGGGGCTGGGAGGCGAGCGCAGAGGCTCCGAGCTCCGTTCCGCCGGGCTCGTCGACGCTCGAATACGTGCTGATCCCCGACGGCGAGGGAACGCTTCTCAAGTTCACCCACCGCGACCTGCCGAACGCCGAGGCCTGCGAGTCGCACGCGCAGGGCTGGGATCACTACTTCGAGCGGCTCGCGGTCGCGGCGTCGGGCGGCGACCCTGGTCCCGATCCCTGGGCATCCCAACCGTAGAACAACGACTTCGAGACAAAGGAGAGACGATGGGGAAGTACCTGTTCGCATACAAGGGTGGCGGCATGCCGGAGACAGAAGCGGAAGGGCAGCGCGTGATGGCGGCCTGGACGAGCTGGCTCGGGGGCCTCGGCGACTCGGTTGTCGACGTCGGCAACCCGTTCGGCGCGTCGACGGCCGTCGGGGCCGGCTCCACCTCGGGCCTTACCGGCTACTCGATCGTGTCGGCCGGCTCGCTCGACGACGCCGCGTCGAAGGCGGGCGGCTGCCCGATCTTCGACGCCGGCGGCACCGTCGAGGTTTACGAGACGGTCGAGATGTAGTTGCGGTGGGGGCCCGGCGACGCCGGGCCCCCACCGGCCAGGTCGCAAGGCCACCGGTGCGCCCTTTTTTTCCGGTTGTCGGCGGTGTATACATGCCCAAACCACCGCGCTGGGCCAAGCTTTGGTGCGGCTTCGCGCTCCGGGCAATCGAGAGGAAGGGCAGGCATGAGCAGCACACCAGTGGCTCCCAGAATCCATCTGACGGAAGACGAGAGGACCCTGCATCGGCTTGGTTATGCGCAGGAGCTCTTCCGCGCGATGAGCGCGTTCCGGAACTTCGCGATCAGCTTCACGATCATCTCGATCCTCGCGGGGTGTCTGACGTCCTTCTACCTCGCGTTCCAGTGGGGCGGACCGGTATCGGTCACCTGGGGCTGGGTCATCGTCGGCTCGTTCACGATCTTCGTCGTGCTCTCGATGGCCGAGATCGCCTCGGCGTATCCGACCGCTGGCGGCCTCTACTACTGGTCGTCGAAGCTCGGTAGCGCCGGATGGGGGTGGTTCACCGGCTGGTTCAACCTGCTCGGCCTGATCGGAATCATCGGAGCCGTCGCCTATGGGCTCGCGATCTACTCCACGGCGTTGTTCAACCTGCTCTGGGACTATCCGAATGACCGACACCACATCTTCTACATGTTCGCGCTGTTCCTCCTGGTCTGCACGCTGCTGAACGTGTTCGACGTGCGGATCACGTCGCTGATCAACGAGATCTCGGCCTGGTGGCACGTCGCGGGCGTCCTGATCATCGTCCTCGCGCTGATCATCGTTCCGGACCACCACCAGTCGGCCGGGTACGTGTTCGGACAGACGGTCAACAACTCCGGATACTCCGGCGGCGGCTGGGGTAGCGGGGTGTTCTGGATGGTCTTCGCGATCGGCTCGATCGCCATGGCCCAGTACACGCTCACCGGGTACGACGCCTCCGCCCACATGGCGGAGGAGACGCACAAAGCCTCCCGCTCTGCGGCGACCGGGATGCTTTGGGCCGTCGTCGTCTCGGTGATCGCCGGCTTCATCCTGCTCACCGCCGTCACGTTCGCAATCCCGGACCAGACGGCCGTGCAGGAGCACTACGGCGACATCGTCACCTACATCTGGCAGACGTCGATGAGCACGCACTGGGCGGAGTTCCTGCTGTTCATCATCGTGGTGGCGCAGTTCTACTGCCTCACCGCCTGCCTGACCTCCGGCTCGCGCATGCTCTTCGCGTTTTCACGCGACCGCGCGGTCCCGGGGCACCGGATCTGGCGGAAGGTTTCACGCCATCGCGTTCCTGTCTTCTCGTGTTTCGCCGTCGGTTCGCTGGGCTTCCTGCTCCTTCTACCGACCTGGTGGAACAATCTCGCCGGCTACTACGTCGGGACGTCGGTCGGAACGACGTGCCTCTACATCGCGTTCATCTTGCCGGTGATCCTGCGCATGAAGCAGGGCGACGACTTCCAGCCCGGTGCCTGGACACTCGGCAAGCATCGCAAGTGGATCAATCCGATCGCGATCCTCTGGGTGGCGTTCATCTCGCTCGTGTTCATGCTTCCGACCGCTCCGGGAGGCATGCCGTGGCGGGACGGGTTCGACTGGAACCTCGTGAACTACGCCCCGATCACCATCACCGGCGCGTTCATCCTCTTCGGAGGCTGGTGGCTCCTATCGGCCCACAAGTGGTTCGTCGGGCCGGTGCGGATGGGCACCGAAGCCGAGCTCGAGGCGCTCGAGGCCGAGGAGGAGAAGGAGTTCCTGCTTCCGGCCGACACCGAGTTCGAGGGCGCGTAGCTCCCGGCTCGCAGGCACGTCGCGAGGGGCGCCGTCAGGCGCCCCTCGCGCGTTCAGAGGAGGGCGCGGAAGCGAGGCTCTGCGACGGTGCGGGCCAGGCGCTCGAAGTGCTCGTCGGCGTAGCCCGCGAAGTCGAAGTCGAGATCGGACACCGCCTGCTGGACGACGCCCCACATCGCCTCGCGGTAGTCCGAGACGAAGCGCATCAACACGTGGACGTCCGGGTCGCCGCCACCGTAGGTACCGAGCAGCAGCCGGTCTCCGTCGTCGTCGAGGCTGTTCGAGACGGCGAAGTTCGCGAGGTCGAAGGCAGGGTCGCCCATCCCTGCGTACTCCCAGTCGACGATCCAGAGCCGTTCACCGCCGTGGATGAAGTTCGCAGCGAGCAGATCGTTGTGGCACGGCGCGAGCGGGCGTTCCCCGAGGCGCAGCTCGACCCGGTCGGCGGTCTCCTTCGCCTTCGTGTACCCCTGCGGGAGCGCCACGCCGGCCGCGCGGGCGGTCTCGGCGTAGCTCTCGGCGACGCGAAACGGGTCGAAGCGACCTGCGATCGCCGGGCCGTCGTGGAAGCGCCGAAGCAACGGCGCCGCCTCGTCGGCCCTCACGCGGCCGACTTCGCCCTCCACGAAGCGTGTCACGAGATACCCCTTCGGTTCGATGAACGCGACCACTTCCGGCCCGATACCGAGCGCTGCGGCCGCGAGGGACGCCTCGTGCTCGACGCGTCGGTCGATCCCGAGGGCGGCGCTGTCGCGTCCGCCGATCCGCAAAACGAACAGCTCGCCGCCTGCCATGACCTTGAAGTTGTGGTTCGTAATCCCGCCGCCGAGCGGCTCGACCGAGTCGACGCCGCCTGGCCAGACCCGTTCGACGGCCTCGTCGATCATGCGCGGACGCGCTCGCCGGACGGGTCGAAGAGCGGCTCGGGGGCGACCTCGCCTGCGACCCACTCGCCGAAGATCTCCACCTCGACCGGCTGGCCCGGAACTGCATGCTCAGCCGGCAGGTACGCGTAGGCGATCGACCGCTCCACCGAGTAGCCGTAGCCGCCACTCGTGACGCGCCCCTCGGGGGCGCCCTCGACACGCACCGGCTCGGAGCCGAGCGCGACGGCTCGAGGGTCGCCAAGCGTCAGGCAGCAGAGCCGCCGTTCGGGCTCCTGCCGCGAGAGCAGCGCGTCGCGGCCGACGAAGTCGCCCTTGTCGAGCTTGACCGCGAAGCCGAGGCCGGCTTCGTAGGGCGTGTCGTCGGGGGTGATGTCGGCGCCCCAGACGCGATAGCCCTTTTCGAGCCGCAGCGAGTCGATCGCCTTGTAGCCGCCAGCGATCATCCCGTGTTCCTGCCCGGACTGCCATAGCGAGTCCCACAGAGCAAGCCCGAACTCGCTGGGGCAATACAGCTCCCAGCCGAGCTCGCCCACGTAGGTGACGCGCAGCGCGTGGCAGGGAACGGAGCCGACCGCGAGCTCGCGGGCGCGCATGTACGGGAAGTCGAGCACGGTCGTCGTCAGCGGCTGGAGGATCTCGCGTGCTTTCGGGCCCCAAAGGCCGAGGCACGCGTACGCCGAGGTGACGTCGTCGACAGCGATGCCCTCGGGTGCGTGCTCCCGGATCCAGGAGAGGTCGTGCTGGCCGAATGCCGTGCCCGTGACGATCCGGAACCTCTCCGCGGCGAGCCGCGTGACCGTGAAGTCGCACTCGATCCCGCCGCGCGGGCTCAGCATCTGCGTGTAGGTGATCGCCCCGACATCGCGGGCGACTCTGTTCCCGCACAGCGACTCGAGGAAGTCGGCCGCACCTTCGCCCGAGACCTCGATCTTGGCGAACGACGACTCGTCGAAGAGCGCGGCGCTCTCGCGACAGGCGACGTGCTCGGCGCCGATCGCGGGAGACCACAGCCGCCCGGCCCAGCCGCGTGGCCGAAGCGACTCGTCGCCGTGCGCCGCGTTCGGCTCGAACCAGTTCGCCCGTTCCCAGCCGGACTTCTCGCCGAAGGCCGCGCCGAGCTCGACCAGCCGCGGGTAGGCGGGCGACAGCCGAAGCGGCCGCCCGGCGTGGCGCTCGTGCCCCGGGTATTTGACGTCGTAGTAAGTCCCGTACACCTCGCGCGTACGGGCAAGCGTGTAGGCCTGTGAGCGATACGCGCGCCCGAAGCGGCGCGAGTCCATGTGCCAGGTATCGAGCGACGGGGACCCCTCCACGATCCACTCGGCGACGAGCTGCCCCAGGCCCCCGGCGCCCGCGAGCCCGTGCGCGCAGAAGCCGGCAGCCGTCCAGAAGCCTCGAACCTCCGTTGGGCCGAGGATGAACTCGCCGTCCGGGGTGAACGCCTCGGGCCCGTTGATCAGCTTCACGATCTCCATTTCGCCGAGCGAGGGGACGCGCACGAGTGCGTTCTCCATCAGCGCCTCGAAGCGCGGCCAGTCTTCGGCGAGGAGCTTCCCGTTGAAGTCGGCGGGGATTCCGTCGAGCGACCAGGGCGCCGGGTCACGCTCGTAGCCACCCATGATCAGGCCCCCGGACTCGGGGCGGAAGTAGACGAGCAGCGACGGGTCACGCATGGTCGGCATTTCGGTGGGAAGGCCGGCGGGCTTCGTGATCAGGTATTCGTGCTCCATCGGAACGAGCGGGACGTTGACGCCCGCGAGCGCGGCGATCTGCCCTGCGAACATCCCGCCGGCATTCACGACCACGTCGGCCTCGATCTCACCCTTGTCGGTGACGACGCCGGTAACGCGTCCGTTCTTGACGGTGATCGCAGTCACGCGCGTTCCCTGGTAGATGTCCGCCCCGCCGTCCCGCGCCCCCTTGGCGAGCGCGAACGTGAGCTGGGAAGGGTCGATGTAGCCGTCGGTCGGCAGGTAGGCCGCGCCGAGCACCCCGTCGGTGCTCATCGGCGGAAAGAGCTCCTGAGCCTCAGCCGCCGAGATCAGCTCGAGTGGCAGGCCGAAGGTCTTCGCCCAGCCGGACTGACGCGTGAGCTCCTCCATCCGCTCCGGCGCCGAGGCGAGGCGCAGCGACCCGACCTCGCGCCAGCCGGTCTCGAGCTCGACCTCCTCCCCCAGTGTCCGGTACAGGTCGACCGAGCTCATCATCATCTTCGTCAGGCTGAGCGAGCCGCGGAGCTGCCCGACGAGCCCGGCCGAGTGGAACGTCGACCCGCTCGTCAACTCGGCGCGCTCCACGAGCACGACGTTCTGGCGCCCGAGCTTCGTGAGCCAGTAGAGGATCGAGCACCCGCCGACCCCGCCGCCGATCACGACGACCTCCGCGCGCGTCTTCATCGGGGCGACGCTACCGCACGCGGGTTCGCTCGACCGCCTCGCGCGCCTCGCCCTCGTAGCGGTTCGCCGCGTACCCGCGCAAGTAGGAGAGTGGCATGGCGATTGGGTGGTGCTGCATCTGCCACACGTGGCAGAGCTCGTGTGTGATCAGGTCGTCGTCGGCCGCATCCACCGGCTCGGCGCGCAGGAAGATCGTGTTCCAGGCCGCGTACCCGTCGAAGCGGCGAAACCACGGGAGCCGATAGAGGAGCGGGACGACGAAGACCCGCGTGTGCTCGATTCCGACGGGCCGTGGATAGAAATCGAGGCGGTCGAGGCGCTCCTTCGCGCGGGTAAGCCGCTCTAGATACGGGCGCGCCACTCCGGCTCCGCCCACAGCTTGAGCAATTCGACGACCGTCGCTGCCGAAATCGCCATGTCCTGCACGCTGATCCACTCGCGCACGGAGTGGTACTCGTTGCCGCCGGTGAAGACGTTCGGTGTCGGCAGGCCCATCTCGGTGAGCCGCGACCCGTCGGTGCCCCCGCGGATCGACGCCAGCTTCGCCTCGAGCCCCACTCGCCGGGTTGCCTCGAGTGCCGCCTCGACGATGTGTGGCACCTTGGCGAGCTCCCCTCCCATGTTTCGGTACTGCTCCCAGCGTGTGAAGGTGGCGTCGGCCGCGACGCTCTGAGCGAGCCTCCGCAGCAATGCCTCGTGTTGGGCGAGCTTCTCGTCGTCGTGGTCTCGGAGGGCCAGGGTGACAGTGACCGACTCGGGACCGCCGCCGATCGCGACGGGGTGGACGAACCCCTCACGCCCTTCCGTCGTCTCGGGCGAGAGAGTCGCCGGGGGCAGGCTCTCGACGAAGCGCGCTGCGAGCTTGACGGGGTTGACAAGCTTCCCCTTCGCGGTGCCGGGATGGACGCCGACGCCCCGGAATGTGACCTTCAGCTCGATGGCGGAAAAGGTCTCGTTTTCGATCTCGCCGACCTCGGAGCCGTCGAGGGTGTAGGCGAACCTGGCGCCGAACCGCTCGAGGTCGAAATGGTCGGTGCCATGCCCGACCTCCTCGTCGACCGTGAAGCCGATCCGCGCAGGAGCGTGCGGGATCGCCGGGTGGGCGACAAGGTAGGCGGCCGCTGCCATGATCTCGGCAACTCCCGCCTTGTCGTCGGCGCCGAGGAGCGTCGTGCCGTCGGAGGTGACGATGTCGTGGCCGACCCGCTCGCCCAAGAGGTGGCTCGTCGCAGGCGAGAGGCCGGGAATCAACTCGCCGCCTGAGTAGTTTTCGTGGACGATCGGACGTACGCCGGCCGCGGGCGCGTCGGGAGAGGTGTCGACGTGGGCGAGCAGGCCGACCGTCGGCCCTTCCACGCCAGGCAGTGTCGCGAACACGTACCCGTGCTCGGTCAGCTCCACGTCGTCGAGGCCCAGCGCGCGCAGCTCGTTTCCGAGCAGGCGCGAGAGCTCGAGCTGTGTTGCCGTCGAGGGGTAGGAGTCCGACTCGCGCGCCGACTGCGTGTCGATGCGGACGTAGCGCAGGAAGCGCTCGAGCACGTCGGCTTGAAGCTCCGAAGCGAGCGGCGAGATGTGGAGGGCTCCCGTCATCCCGGTCTCGAGTCTATGACGTGCAGCTCCGAGGGATCTGGGGTGGCGAGTGCCCGCCACGAGCCGGAGCCCGTGGCGGGCCTTTCACGGAGGACTAGGCCGCTGCGAGACGCGGCCCGCCGAGCGCCCGCTGCTGGTGGTCGATCTCGGCGTCGTAACTCCGGAGTTCAGTCGCCGTCGCGCCGTGCGCCGCGAGGATCTCCCGGAGGCGGACGAGATTCCGGATGTGCATGAGCTCCTGGTCTTGCGTGTTCTTCGCGCGTCGTCGCTCGAAGCGGGCGGCGTGGGAGAGGGTGATTGCCATGGTCGTTCGGCTCCTTCGGGTTAGCCGGCAACGGCGTCCCCGTGCGCCGGGCCGGTCAGGTCTTTTATGGGCGCCAGCCTCTCAGGAAGAGGTGAGCGATCTGTGATGCGAAGCTAAGAACCAGATAAATCTTGTGCCGGGTCAGAAACGGGCTCCCGCGGCCGCGAGCCACCTTGCGGCGTGGCAACGCGCCCGGCCGCTGCGCCGCGCTCGCCCCGCTCCAGTTCCAGTGCTTCGGCGCCCTTCAACGCGAGGTCGTGGACGATGCGGGCGGCCGCCGCCCCGCTGAAATGGCGCTCGACGCGTGCGAGCGCAGCGGTAAGCTCGCGATCGTTGGCGACCGGAATTCGCTCGAGCCAACTCGACACATGGATGGTGTAACGCCCAGGTGCCACACCAGGTTCGTCCCAGCTCATCACGGGTCAAATCGTGGCTCGTGAAGGCGTTGTTCGCAATTCGCTCTTGAGGACATGTACGCATTCGACACGATGTCGGCTTACGAGACCGACGATCGCCACGCCCGTCCGTAGTTCCCCACGTCTGGGTTCCGTGCCGCCACGGACGCCGGAAGGCGCAGCGCGCGCGATCCTTCAGGCGAAGTCCGCCGAGAAGGAGCAGGCATGAGTGCCGTCCAGAGCTACCCCCTCCGCTTCGAAGGCGAGCTTGAGCCGAACCTGTCCCGGTGGCTCTGGCTCGTCAAGTGGATCCTCGCGATCCCGCATTTCATCGTTCTCGTCTTCCTCTGGATCGGGGCCTTCTTCGCCACGATCGGAGCGTTCTTCGTGCTCCTCTTTACCGGCCGTTACCCGCGCGGGATCTTCGACTACAACGTCGGGGTGATGCGCTGGACGTGGCGGGTCGGCTTCTACTGCTTCTCGGCGCTCGGCACCGACCGGTACCCGCCGTTCACGCTCGCGGATGTGCCCGAGTACCCGGCGCGGCTCGACGTCGACTACCCGGAGCACCAGCGACGCGGACTCCCACTCATCGGCTGGTGGCTGCTCGGGATCCCGCAGTACGTGATCAGCGGCATCTTCACCGGCGGCGCGATTGGCTGGTATGAGCGCTACGGCTCCGTCGGGCTGATCGGCGTGCTCGTGCTCGTTGCGGCGGTCATCCTCCTCGTCCGCGGTACTTACCCGCGCGGCATCTTCGACCTCGTGATGGGGTTCAACCGCTGGGTGTACCGCGTCGGCGTTTACGCGTTGCTGATGACGCCCGAATATCCGCCGTTCCGGCTCGATCAGGGCTCGCGCGGTGACTGAGACGGCGAAGGTAGGGCCGATCGACGGCGCCCGTGCCTTTGGAGTGATGCTCGGAGGGCCGGTCGTGCTCGCAGCAGCCGCGGTCGGGAGCGTTGTCTCGACTGCTCGTGCCCTGGCGCGACGGGAGGCGCCTTCGAGGCGCGCTGCCGCCGGCGCTGCCGCGACGGCCGTCTACGCGTTTGCCGTGCGGCCGTGGTTGCTCCACTGGGGTGCGACGATGAAAGAACGGTGGAAGTCGTTGCCGGGCGGCGAGGACGGATCCGGCCGGTGGCGCTCGACCCGCGCGATCACGATCGACGCGCCGGTCGAGGACGTCTGGCCATGGCTCGCGCAGCTCGGCCAGGACAGGGGCGGCTTCTACAGCTACGAGTGGCTCGAGAATCTGGCCGGGTGCCGGATGCGGAACGCGGAGGAGATCCATCCGGAATGGCAGTCGCGCGAGATCGGCGAGACCGTCTACCTCCACTGGGCGACCGGGCTGCCGGTGACCCGCTTCGAGCCGAACGTCGTGCTCGGCCTCGCCGGCTGGGGCTCGTTCGTCGTCGAGCCGCTGGGGCCCGACCGAACGCGCCTGTTCGCCCGCGGCGGGTGGCGTTCAGAGCCCTGGTGGCTGGTCTACGACCTTCTGCTCGAGTTGCCGCACTTCGTGATGGAGCGGAAGATGCTGCTCGGGATCAAGGAACGTGCCGAGAGGGCTCATCGCCCGGCAGCGGCCGGAACGCTCTCTTCGCAAAGAGCGAAGGGCGGTGAGGAAGCCGTCGGGACCCAATCGTAGACTGGCTTGCCCGATGCCAGAAGCGCCGTTTGTCCATCTGCACGTCCATTCCGAGTACTCGATCCTCGACGGCGCCTGTCGGATCCCCGACCTCGTCGAACGGGCCGCCGAGCTCGAGATGCCCGCTGTCTCGCTCACCGACCACGGCTCCATGGCGGGCGCGGTGCAGCTCTTCAGGGCGGCGAAGGGAACGGGCGTCAAGCCGATCGTCGGCTGCGAGGTCTACGTCGCCGACGACCGCCACGCCCAGGCCAAGGGCAACGCGCATCTGACGCTGCTCGCCGCCGACAACGCGGGGTACGCGAACCTGATCAAGCTCTCGAGCCTCGGGTACCTCGAGGGCTATTACTACAAGCCGCGCGTCGACTGGGAGCTCCTCGAACGACACTCGGCCGGCGTGATCGCACTCTCTGGATGTCTTTCTGGCCGGGTTTGCAAGGCGCTCGAGGAGAACCGCACCGCGGACGCCCGTAGCGAGCTCGACCGGCTCGCGCAGGTCTTCGGCCGCGACTCGGTCTACGTCGAGCTCCAAAACGCGCATCTGGAGATCCAGAAGCGGCTCGTCCCCGAGCTCGCGACGCTCGCCGCGGCGTCCGGGCTGGCGACGGTCGCGACCGGAGACGTCCACTACCTCCGCCACGAGGACGCGCGCGCACACGAGGCGCTCCTCTGCATCCAGTCGGGCGACTCGCTCAAGAACCCGGACCACTGGAAGTTCGACACCGATCACTTCTACTTCAAGACACCGGAGGAGATGGCCGGCGACTTCCCGGGTCACGAAGACGCGCTCCGACGCACGCTCGAGATCGCCGGGCGGTGCAATGTCGAGCTGTCCCTCGGGAACATCCTGCTGCCGCATTTCGCGACTCCGGACGGTCGCGACGCGTTCGACTACCTCGTCGAGCTCTGCGAGAAGGGCATGGAAAAGCGATACGGGACGGTGACGCCGGAGCTGACCGGGCGTCTCCAGTTCGAGCTGAAGACGATCAAGGAAATGGGCTTTGCCGACTACTTCCTGATCGTCTGGGACTTCATCGCGTTCGCGAAGCGCAACGGGATCGGCGTCGGCCCGGGCCGTGGCTCGGCTGCCGGCTCGATCGTCGCCTACTGCCTCGAGGTCACCGACATCGACCCGATCCGTTACGACCTGCTCTTCGAGCGCTTCCTCAACCCGGGCCGTAAGTCGATGCCCGACATCGATATCGACTTCGCCGTCGAGGGGCGCGAGCGCGTCATCAACTACGTCGCCGACAAGTACGGCCGCGACCGTGTCGCGCAGATCATCACCTTCTCGACGATGGCTGCGCGCGCAGCGGTCCGGGACGCGGGCCGCGTGCTCGAGATTCCCTACGGCGTCGTCGACCGGATCGCCAAGCTCATCCCCGAAGGGCCCGGACAGACCCTCGAGGAGTGCATGAAGCCGGGTGGGGAGCTTCGGAAGGCGGTCGACACCGACCCGGTCGCGAAGGAGATCGTCGAGCTGGCACAGCCGCTCGAAGGCTTGACTCGCGCCGACTCGATCCATGCTGCAGGCGTCGTGATCGGCGCCCAGCCGCTGATCGAGCTCGTGCCGCTCCAGCAGAAGGGCAAGGACCAAGAGGTCGTCACGCAGTTCGCGATGGGCGACGTCGAGGCGCTCGGCCTGCTGAAGATGGACTTTCTCGGCCTGCGGAACCTGGACGTGATCGAAAAGGCTGTCGAGCTGGTCGGCGGGAGCCTCGACATCACGCAGATTCCGCTCGACGACCGCACGACCTACGAGATGCTCTCGCGCGGCGAGGCGACGGGCGTGTTCCAGTTCGAGTCGTCCGGGATGCGCGAGGCGCTTCGTCAGGTGAAGCCGACCGAGTTCGAGGACCTGATCGCGCTCGTCGCGCTCTACCGGCCGGGCCCGATGGCCTACATCCCGGTCTACGCGGCGCGCAAGGCAAAACGCGAGCCGGTCACCTACGCCGACCACCGGCTCCAGTCGATCACCGGGGCCACGTACGCGATCTGCATCTACCAGGAGCAGTACATGGAGATCGCCAAGGGTCTCGGCGGCTTCTCGCCTGCCGAGGCGGACGACTTGCGCAAGGCGATCGGCAAGAAAGATCACGCGCTGATGGCGTCCCTGAAGGACAAGTTCCTCGAGGGCTGCGCCGCCAATCAGGTCACCCCGGGCGTCGCGACCGGCCTCTGGGACGACATGGAGAAGGCGCAGGACTACTCGTTCAACAAGTCGCACGCGGCCTGCTACGCCCTGATTGCCTACCGAACTGCCTGGCTCCGATCGAACCACCCGTGCGAGTACATGGCGGCGTTGATCAGCTCTGTGATGAGCACCAAGGACCGCGTCCCGTTCTACGTCAACGCCTGCCATGAGCTCGGGATCGAGGTGCTGCCGCCCGACGTGAACGAGTCTCAGACGGACTTCGCGGTTGTCGGCGGCAAGATCCGATTCGGGCTGAACGCGGTGAAGGGCGTCGGGGAGCTCGCTTGCCGCACGATCATCCGCGCGCGCGAGGAGGGCGGGCCGTTCGAGTCGATCTGGGACTTCACCGAGCGGGTCGACCCGTCGGCCGTGAACAAGCGCGCGCTCGAGTCGCTCGTGCGCTGCGGCGCGCTTCCGGGCCCGCGGCGCGGAATGGTCGAGGTGCTCGAGCAGGCGCTCGGCTACGGGCAGAAGCAGCAGGCTGACCGGCTCGCCGGCCAGGGCTCGATCTTCGATCTCGGTGACGCCGCGCAGGAGTCGGGCCCTCGCCACCATCCACCCGTCCCCAACCTCGAGTATGAGCCCAACGAGCTGCTGCGGATGGAGAAGGAGACGCTCGGGCTCTACGTCTCCGAGCACCCCCTCTCTGCACTTCGCGGTGAGATGCGCCTGAAGACCGACGCGACCATCGCTGAGCTCGAGCGTCGCCGCGACGGCGAGAGTGTGACCGTCGGTGGGATCGTCAGCGAGGTTCGACACCTAACCACCAAGCGCGGCGAGCCGATGGCGTTCGTCCGCCTCGACGACGTGACCGGCGGGATCGAGTGCGTCGTCTTCAGCAACACCTACGCCGCCGCGTCAGAGCTCTGCGTCGCCGACCGGATCCTGATCGTGAAGGGCCGCATCGACCACAAGGAGGGGGAGACGAAGCTGGTCGCCTCCGAGGTTTCGGCGTTCGAGGCCGTGGCGATGAAGCGCGAGGTGCGCCTTCGGATCGACGCGACTCAGGCCGCTGCCGGTGTGATCCGCGAGCTTGCGTCGCTGATCCGCGACTTTCCCGGCGAGAGTCCGGTCTACGTCGATTGCCTCACGTCGCAGGGGCCGCGGGTGTACGCCCTCGGGCCGAAGTTCCGCGTCCAGCCGGAGGCGGACTTCTACGCCGAGGTGAAGGCGCTGCTCGGCGAGTCGGCGCTCGCTTGAGCCCGCCGGGGACGCCAGTCTTAGAGCCGGCTTAGAAGTCGGTAAATCCTTTTGTTCATGGGGTATCGCTCGCACTCCTTGCACGTTCTATCCGGTACATATGGACACCGAGGAGGATGGAACGATGGGCGGCACCGACGTCCACATCACCGATACCGAAGGCGGCAAGATCGAGCGTTGGCGCGCCGAGGCTCTCGAACAAGCGGGGTACGACGCGGTGTCGGCGGCGGTGCTCGCCATCCGGACCGATGTCGACCTCCACGAGGCGACCTACCTGGTCGAGCACGGCTGCTCGCCCGAGCTCGCGCTTCGGATCCTGCTGTAGCTCTTTGGCCCCCAACCCGGCCCTCGCCGCTTCTGCCCCCGTGCCGAGGCGGCGAGGGCCGGCAGAATCCTCCGCGAACGTGACCCGCAGGGTTCGGGAAACCCGACCCGCCCCGAAGACGGTGAACGAGGCAGTCCGTCAACAGTCCGTGACGGTTTTTTGGAACCAGGTGTCAACTCTCAGCAAATCCATACATTTCGGCGGTATTGACTAAACCATCTCGAGCGTTTGACCGAATAAGACGACAGTACGAACCAAACACGACGAGGATGGCGATCATGGCCGCGGCTGAACTCCAGATCGAAGAGACCGAGAGCGAGAGGGTCGAGCGCTGGCGCACCGAGGCGCTCGAGCGGGTCGGTTATGACGCCGACTCTGCGGCGATGCTCGCGGCCAGGCTCGATGTCGATCTGCACTTGGCGATCGAGCTGGTCGAGCAGGGGTGCTCCCCCGCCGTCGCGCTCCGCATCCTCCTGTAGTTCTCACGCAAGCGGGTTCCCGGCCGCGCGCGTCGCATTCGCGGCAGAATGACCCGCGATGCTCGGCTCGATCCCATCGCCGCACAGCAACGCGGTCCACATCGGGCCGCTGACAATCCACATGTACGGCCTCATGCTTCTGCTCGCGATCTTCGCGGCGATCGCTCTCACGGCCGTCCGCTGGAAGCGCCTCGGTGGCGAGTTCGACCTCGTCGTCCGCGTCGCGGTCTGGGGGGTCGCCTTCGGCGTGATCGGCGCGCGGGCATACCACGACATCACGTCTTGGAGTGAGGTGCCTGACCCCAAGTGGAAAGGCATCTTCGAGGTCTGGCAAGGCGGGCTCGGCGTGTGGGGTGGAATCCTGTGTGGAACGCTCGCCGGCGTCATCGTGGTCCGCAACTCGGGCGAGTCGGTCCGCCTGTTCATGGACGTGGCCGCGCCTGGCCTGCTGCTCGCGCAGGCCATCGGCCGCATCGGCAACTGGTGGAACCAGGAGCTCTTCGGCAAGCCGACGAAGCTGCCGTGGGGCCTCGAGATCGACGACCTGCACCTTCCTCGCACGGCGACCGGTGGGTTCCCGAAGGGGGTCTTCTCCGGCACCACGTTCCACCCGACGTTCCTGTACGAGCTGATCTGGAACCTCGCCGGGGTGCTGATCCTGTTGTGGGTCGGGCGGCGCTGGGTCATCAGGCCGCCGGCGCTCTTCGCGCTCTACGTCTCGTATTACTGCTTCGGCCGCTTTTTCGAGGAGCTGCTCCGCATCGACCCGTCACACCACATCGTCGGTCTGCGACTGAACGCGTGGGTCTCCCTGATCATGTTCGCGGGCGCGACGGCGTTCTTCGTCTACTGGCAGGTGATGGGCCGGGGCTGGGACCCGCCGCCAGGGCCGACGCGAAAGGTGAAACCGCGGGAGATCCCGCAGGGGCCGAAGATGGCGATTCCGCGCCGCCGCGTCCGGTAGCGCCGATAGTTTCCGTCCGTGTTGGCGGTACACGACTTGGAGCTGGACCTCGACGCGTTCGAGGGGCCGTTCGACCTCCTCCTGACGCTCGTTCTTCGCGACGAGGTGCAGCTCTCCGACGTGGATCTCGCAGAGGTCGTCGTTGCGTTCGTCACCCGTCTTGACGAGCGAGAGGATCGCGATCTCGACGCGTGCGGCGAGTTCCTCGTCCTCATCTCCGCTCTGCTCGAACTCAAGGCGCGCGGGCTCTTCCCCGACGAGGAGGTCGAGCTCGGCGAGCTCGAACCGGAGGAGGCCGCGGATGAGCTCGCCCGGCGGCTGGCCGAATACCGGCGTGCGAAGGAAGCCGCGATGTGGCTCGCTGCGCGGCTCGGCGAGAACCGCGACCGCTTCTTCCGCGTCGGGCCCGCGCCGCTGGCGCCCGCGCGGCCGGAGCCTGCAACCGCCTCTCAGAGCCCCGATTCGCTCGCCACCGCGCTCCGGCTGCTCGCCGTCGAGCCGCCTGCGGTGTCGACCGCCCACATGGCCCTGGCCTTCCCGCCGGTCGCTGAGTTCCTCGAACGGTGGCGGGCGCTGCTCCGTCGTCGCGCCCGCGCCGACTTCGACCAGGAGGTGGCCGGCCTCTCACGCGCCGAGATCGCCGTCGCCTTCCTCGCCCTCCTCGAGTTGCGCAAGCAGGACGAGCTCGTGATCGCCCAAGCGGCGCCCTTCGCACCGATAAGGATTTCCCGACCAGAAGCAGAAAGGACCCTTGCATGGAACGTCCGCTCCGTTTGATCGCGTCCAACCCGGTCGACGAGCTCGCCCGGACGATCGAAGCCGTGCTCGTCGTCGCCTCGCAACCCCTCAGCGCGGACGACCTCGCGGACGCGGCCATGGAGGATCGGGAGCATGTCGATGCGGCGCTCGAGCTGCTCTGCGAGCGCTACCGAGAGGGACGCAGCGGGATCGTGCTGGAGCACGTCGCCGGTGGCTGGGCCTTCCGCGCCTCGCGCGACGCGGCCGCAGCGTGTGCGCGCCTGTTCGAGCGGCCGATCGAGCGCGGGCTCTCGCAGGCCGCTCTCGAGACGCTCGCGACGATCGCCTACCTCGGGCCGTGCTCGAGGCCGGAGATCGCCCGGATTCGCGGTGTCAACGTCGACGGCGTGGTCGCCGGGCTCGTCGAGCGCGGGCTCGTGTCCGAGGCTGGACGCCACGACGAGTTCGGCGCGATTCGGTACCGCACGACTCCGCTTTTCGAGCGAGTGTTCGGGCTGGAGTCGCTCGCGGAGCTGCCGCGCCTCGACGACCTCGGCGCCGACGTCACGGAGATCCGTGCCCGGCTCGAGGCGGTGGCAGAGAAGCGCCCGGCCTAGCTGGCGGCGCGCGATACCTCGAAGGCGGATCTGGTGCACGATCGGCGGCATGCACCGCGTTTGTTTCGCTGCCTTGCTCGGCGGTTTCGCCGTGCTTGTCGCAGGCACCGTCGGCGGGGGCGAAGTTCAAGATGACGCTCGCGTTCGGGGACTCGTCGCCGGCCGTCGGCCAGCCGATCACGGTCGTCTTGCAGACTGAGGGCGTTCTTTCGGAAGCCAGGGGCATGCAGCTCGTGGCGGTCGCGCCCGGACGGCCGATGTACGACGTGATCGGCGTCGTGACCGGCGCATCCCACATCGCGCAGGCCGATATCCCGCGCGACGGCTTTGGGATCGAGCTCGAGCGCGTGGCGCCTCATCGCTGGCGCGCGTTCGTGCGCTTTCCGCGACCCGGCCGCTGGCAGATCGTGGTGCCGAACTGGGGGCCGGTCGGCTATGCGATACCGCCTCCGGTCGTGCGCCAGCTCCGTGTCTCGGCCGTCTGAGCCTCACGGATCAGGGTGGCGAGGAGGCCCGGGCGAGCAGCTCGAGGAGCGACGGCGCGTGGTTTTCGAGGAACCGCGGTCCGATGCCGCGGATCGTTGCCAGTTCGGCCTCACTCGCGGGCCGGTGCTCCAGGATTGCGGCGAGCGTCACGTTCGAGCACACCGTGTAGGCGGGGTTGGACCCCGCTCGTTCGCGGCGCCATGCCTTGAGCATCTCGGCGAGCGGACCGATGAGATCGTCAGCCTTCAAGGGTGCGTCGCCGTTTGACGCGGCGCGTGGAGTCGCGCCGCGTTTCTTCGGCAGACGGGATGTGAGGTCGAGCCAGTCGATCGGAGCACAGGCGCTGCAGCAGCGCACCTCCGGCGCCGGCTCCGAGAGGTCACCGAAGTGTTTGAGGATGGTGCGGCGGCGGCAGTTCCCGTCGTCGACCGAAAACCGCTCGATCGCGCGGAACGCCTGCCAGCGGCGATCGGTCGCTCCGCGGCACGCACGCGAGGCGGCGGCGCGGTCGAGTGGGCCCCGAAGGACGACCTCGACCGTACCACCCGTTCCCGGCGCGAGCGCGATCGCCCCGGCCTGCTCGGCCACGGAGAGCGAGAGCCGCAAGTCGTCGTCCAGCGGCGTCTGGAGCGACACGCTCGCTGTGCCCGCGGCGCGTGCGTGGATCTGCGCGAGTGTCTGCTCGACCTGCGGCACGGTCAGTGCGTGCTGGCGATTGGCCCAGAGGAGCTTGCCGAGGTCCGCGCGCAGGGCGAGAAGCACGGCCCTGGCTGGGGCTCCGTCGCGGCCCGCCCGCCCGGCCTCTTGGTAGTAGGCCTCGAGGCTCGTTGGCAGCGCCCAGTGCCAGACCGATCGCACGTCGGCCTTGTCGATGCCCATGCCGAAGGCGTTGGTTGCCACGACGACGTCGGCTCGTCCGTCCATGAACTCGCGCTGCGCGCGGGTGCGAGCCTCGGACGCGAGGCCGGCGTGGTAACCGACCGCGGCGATGCCGGCCGCGCACAGGTCGTCGGTCACCCGCTCCACGTCGCTACGGGTCCCGCAGTAGACGATCGCGGGCCGCGTGTCCTCGCGGGAGAGACCCTGGTGGAGAAGGCCGCGCTTGCGCTCCATCGAGCCCTTCCCCTCGAGATGGATCACGTCGAAGGTGAGGTTCGGTCGGTCGAACCCGGAACGGACGATCAGCGGGTGGACGAGGCCGAGCCGCGCGGCGATCTCGTCGGCGACCGGAGGCGTCGCAGTGGCGGTGCAGGCCATCACCGGCGGGCGGCCGACGTTCTCGAGCGCCTGACGCAGGCGCAGATAGTCGGGGCGGAAGTCGTGTCCCCATTCGGCGATGCAATGCGCCTCGTCGACCACGAAGAGCCCAACCCGGCGCGTCTCGATCGCGTCCATGAATGCACGCGACGCAAATCGCTCGGGGGCAACGTACGCGACGCGTGCCGCGCCCGAGCGAATCTCGTCGAGCGAAGAGCGGTTGTCGTGATCGGCAGCGAGCATCACCACCGGGTGCCCGCCTTCGCGGAGTCGGTGCCACTGGTCGGTGATCAGAGCTACGAGCGGCGAGACCACGATCGTGAGCTCGGGCCGGGCGAGCGCGGGCAGCTGGTAACAAAGCGTCTTGCCGCCGCCTGTGGGCATGACGACGAGCGCGTCCCGGCCGGCGAGGGCTGCCGACACCGCGTCGCGCTGTCCCGGCCGCCAGTGGCTGTAGCCAAACTGCGCGAGGAGGGCGTCTGGGTCCTGGGGCTCGGTATCAGCGGTTCTCGTCGGGGGCGGCGATGGAGCCGGAGTGCTGGGTGTGGACGCGACGTCGTCGAGAGCGGCAAGCTGCTCGGCGAGGTGGCGGGCGACCGGCAACAGCGCCGCCTGGTCGCTTTCGTCGAGGGAGTGCCAGTGGCCTCGAACTTCGGCAAGGGTTCGTCGAGCGGCGGCCACGTCACCCTGGGCGAGCGCCGCCGCCCCGGTTCCGGCGAGGGCCAGGACGGCAGCGAGGGATTCAGTCATCTTTTCGCGAACCTCCTGCCACACTCGAACGTCGGGATATCACGCAGGTGCAAGTCGCCGCAAGGCCCAATCTGCCCCACGCGGCCCCAGGGGGCGGAACGCCCCCCTGCAAGCCACGATATCGAGCAAGCTGTGCCGCATGGGTGACGGGTTCGCCACAAGAGCGGAACTTCTCGGATGCGTTTGAACGCGTGGCTCGCACGCGCGGGAGTCGGATCCCGCCGGGCTGCCGACGAGCTGATCAAAGCCGGGCGCGTGACGGTCAACGGCGAACCGGGGCAGCTGAACACGTTTGTCGCCTCCCACGATCGGGTAGAGCTCGACGGCGCGTTGCTTCAGAAGCAGCAGCTTGTCTACGTCCTGCTCCACAAGCCTGCCGGGGTTGTCACGACCGCGAGTGATCCCGGGGGACGGCCGACGGTTGTCGATCTCGTCGACCACCCTGTGCGCGTCGTTCCGGTTGGGCGTCTCGACATCGACACCACCGGGGTGCTCCTCCTGACGAACGACGGCGAGCTTGCGCACCGGCTCGGGCACCCTCGCTACGAGGTCGACAAGGTGTACGTCGCCGAGGTCGAGGGCGATCCGACCGACGAGACGCTGGCTCGGCTCGCCGCCGGGATCGAGCTCGAGGACGGGCCCACGGCACCCGCTGCCGTCCGTCGGCTCGGGCGCGGTCTGGTCGAGCTGACGATTCACGAAGGACGAAACCGCCAGGTCAAGCGCATGTTCGAGCGCGTCGGCCATCCTGTCCGCCGGCTGCAACGCACCCGGTACGGGCCGCTCACCATCGACGGGCTCGCGCCGGGGGAGTGGCGCGAACTGACGCGGGAAGAGCGCGACGCGTTACGAGGGTGATCGACTCAGTGGGGCTTGCAGGTCTTCTTCGTGACGTCGCTTGCCAAGTCGAGCTTGAAGTCGAACGAGTAGCTCAGCTTGGGATTGTCGAGCCCGACGGTGATGTGTTCGGTGTCGAACCCCCTCGTCGCGGCGATCGTATTTCAGCCGGTGGCAGCGTTCAAGACTGCGGCAGGACGAAGCCCATACGGTCGTACATCGCTGAGAGTGTTGGCGCGGACGAGTCGCGCGCCTTCTCCGCGCCGACCGAAAGCAGCCGTGCGAGCTCGCCGGGGTCGCCG
This sequence comes from uncultured Actinomycetes bacterium, assembly GCA_963781315.1. GTDB lineage: Bacteria > Actinomycetota > Thermoleophilia > Gaiellales > Gaiellaceae > PALSA-600. Next base: position 69,243 of record CAWAFJ010000007.1, read on the forward strand.
CGCAGCTCGCCGTAGCGCGCCTGGATCGGTGCCAGGAGCTCGACGACGGCTTCAGCAACGTCGCTCTTGAACTGCCCATAGCCACCGCTCTCGTAGCGCACCTCGATTGCGCCTGCCGTCTCACCGGTCGCGACGCTCAGGATGTCGATGAGGTTCGTCACGCCGGGCTTGTCGTCCCCGCGGCGCACCTCGCTCCCCGAGTCGGTGACCGCGCTCTTCACCTTCTTGCGAATCACGTCCGGCGGATCCAGCAGGAGGAGTGTGCCCTGCGACGTCATTCCGGTCGTCGACATCTTCTTCGTCGGCTCTTGAAGGTCCATGATCCGTGCGCCGACTTCCGGGTAGATACCGTCGGGCACACGGAACGTCTCGCCGAAGCGCGCGTTGAAGCGCTCGGCGATGTCGCGCGCGAGCTCGAGGTGCTGGCGCTGGTCGTCGCCGATCGGGACGCGGTCGGTCTGGTAGAGCAGGATGTCGCCGGCCATCAGGATCGGGTACGTGAAGAGCCCGGCGGATACGAACTCCTGCCGCTCACCCTTCTCCTTGAACTGCGTCATGCGCCCGAGCTGGCCGTAGCTCGCCACTGCGGCCAGCAGCCACGCGGCCTCCGCGTGCGCCACGACGTGGCTCTGCGCGAACACGGTGGAGCGCGCCGGGTCGAGGCCCGTGGCGAACAGAAGTGCCGCGAGGTCGAGCGTTCGCTCGCGCAGGTCTGCCGGCTCGTAGTCGACCGTGATCGAGTGCAGGTCGACGACGCAGAAGAACGCGTCGCCGAGCTCCTGCGTCGCTGCGTACTGGCGGAAGCCGCCCGAGTAGTTGCCGAAGTGCTTCGCGCCGGTCGGTTGGATGCCCGAGAAGATCCGCATGACTCCCGAAGACCATAGCCTTCGGCGCCGCGCGCCTACACTGAATACATGGCCGTCGTCGACTCGACCTGGTCCCCGTCCTCGTGGCGGGATCACGAGGCGCTCCAGCAACCGGAGTGGCCCGATCAAGCACGCCTCGATGCGGTCAAACGCAAACTGCATGCGCTGCCGCCGCTCGTCTTTGCCGGCGAGGCGCGGCAGGTGCGCGCGTCGCTCGGCGAGGTCGCCGCCGGGCGGGCGTTCCTGCTCCAGGCGGGCGATTGTGCCGAGTCGTTCCACGACTACAGCCGTCTCACCGACACGGGCGCGGCCTACTCCGCCGTCGCAATCCGCGAGCGTTTGAAGATCCTGCTTCAGATGGCGGCCGTCCTCACCTACGGTGCCGCCCTCCCCGTCCTCAAAGTCGGGCGTATCGCCGGGCAGTTCGTCAAGCCGCGCTCCTCCCCGTTCGAGGACACGCCCGAGGGCGAGATCCCCGTCTTCCGTGGACACATGATCCATGACGACGAGGCGACCGCCGAAGCTCGGATCGCCGATCCGGAGCGGATGCTGCAGGGGTACAACCTCGCCACCTCGACGCTGAATCTCGTGCGCGCGTTCACGAAGGGCGGCTTCGCCGACCTCACCCAGGTGCACGCCTGGAACCAGGACTTCGTCGCGAGCTCGCCCCAGGGGCAGCGCTACGAGCAGCTCGCGTCCGAGATCGAGCGGGCCCTCTCGTTCATGGCCGCGTGCGGGATCGATCTGGCCGCGACTCCGCAGCTCCACCAGGTCGACGTCTGGACGAGCCACGAGGGGCTGCTGCTCGACTACGAGGAAGCGCTGACCCGCCGCGACTCGCTGACGGGCGACTGGTACGACTGCTCGGCGCACATGCTGTGGGTCGGCGACCGCACGCGCGACCCCAACGGTGCTCACGTCGAGTTCTTCTCCGGCGTCCACAACCCGCTCGGCCTCAAGGTGGGGCCCGGCACGACCCCCGACGAGCTGCTCGAGCTGTGCGAGCGGCTCAACCCGGACAAGAGCCCCGGCCGGCTCACCGTTATCACCCGCCTGGGCGCAGACCGGGTTCCCGACCTGCTCCCTCCGCTCCTGTGTGCTGTTCGTGACTCCGGCCATCCCGTCGTCTGGGCCTGCGACCCGATGCACGCAAACGGGTTCATCGCAGGTGGCCGCAAGACGCGCCACTTCGACGCAATCATGACCGAGCTCGAGGGCTTCTTCGCCGCCTGCCGGGCCGAAAGCGTCTGGCCGGGCGGCGTCCACCTCGAGTACACAGGTGAGAACGTGACCGAATGCCTCGGCGGCTCCGAGCCGGTGTCCGAGGAACACCTCGACCACCGCTACGAGACGCTCTGCGACCCGCGCCTCAACGCGCGGCAATCTCTCGACCTGGCGTTCCGCCTGGCCGAGCTCATGCGCCGTTAGGTGCCAGCCGTGGTCAGTCGTCTCACGGTTGTCGGCACCGGCTTGATCGGCGCCTCCGTCGGGCTGGGGGCGAGACGCTCGGGCGCCCGCGTCACCGGCTGGGACCCCGACCGGGACGCGCTTGCCGTGGCGGTCGGGCGGGGAGCTGTCGACGAGGCCGCCGCGTCGCTCGAGGAGGCGCTTCGCGGCGCGGAGCTCGTCGTCGTCGCGGCTCCAATCGGTGAGCTACCGGCGCAGGTTGCTGCCGTCCTCGCCGCCTCCGCCGAGGAGACGACCGTCACCGACGTCGGCTCGACGAAGGCGGGGATCGTCGCCGCGGCGGCGTCGACCCGTTTCGTCGGCGGGCATCCGATCAGCGGCTCCGAGGCGGGCGGCGCCGAGAACGCCTCCGCCGCGCTTTTCGAGGGCGCGACCTGGTTCCTCACCCCGACGCCGCAGACCGATCCCGAGCGGCACCGGCTCGTCCACGGATTCGTCTCGGAGCTCGGGGCCGTCCCGGTGGCGATCGACGCCTCCGCCCACGACCGGCTGGTCGCGCTCACGAGCCACCTGCCGCACGTGCTCGCGAACGTGGTCGTGAACCAGGCGGGCGCCTCCCGCGTCGAGGGGCACGAGCCGCTCGCGAGCGCCGGGGGCTCGCTCCGCGACATGACCCGTATCGCCGGCGCAAACCCGAGGATCTGGGTCGACATCTTTCTCGACAACGCGAACGCCGTCCGCGAGGCGCTTGCCGAGCATCGGCGGAGGATCGAGCAGGTAGAGACCGCCCTCGAACGGGGCGACGCAGACTTTCTGGCAGGGTGGGTCGGGGAGGCAGCGGAAAACCGCCGCCGGATGCTCGACCAGGCCTACCCGGGTGCGGGCGACCTCCACCAGGTGCGCGTGCACATCCCCGACCGGCCTGGCGTGTTCAGCGAGGTCACGCAGGCGCTCGGGGCGGAGCGGATCAACATCGAGGACTTCGAGATGCAGCACATCTCGCCCGAGCTTGGTGGGACGCTCACGCTCCTCGTTGCGGGCGAGAACGAGGCCCGGCGTGCTGCAGCGCTCCTCGAAGGCCAGGGCTACGGCGTCGTCGTCTCGGCGGTTCTCGATGGTTGATCCCATGCAATCTCATGGAATCGACCAGCCGATGAGGGTTGAGCCCGCGACACGGATCGACGGCCACATCGGCGTTCCCGGCGACAAGTCGATCTCGCACCGGGCACTGCTGATCGGCGCGCTGACCGACGGTGAGACGCTCGTGCGCCACTTCGGGCGATCGGGGGACACCGAGTCGACTCTGGGCGTCATACGGGCCTTGGGCGTCGAGGTCGACGAGCACGACATCGACACGCTGGTCGTGCGCGGAGTCGGGCTTCGCGGACTGAAGGCGCCCTCCGGGCCGCTCGACTGCGGCAACGCCGGCACGCTCGCCCGTCTCGTATCGGGCATTCTCGCGTTCCAAGAGGGCAGCTTCGAGCTCGTCGGCGACGAGTCGCTCTCGCGGAGGCCGATGGATCGCGTCGCCAGGCCGCTTGCGCGCATGGGGGCGTCGATCGAGGCCCAGGACGGCCACCTCCCGGTGAAGATCGAGGGGCGTGCGCTCCACGGGATCGAATTCCAGCCGGCCTTCCCGAGCGCGCAGGTGAAGTCGGCGATCCTGCTCGCAGGGCTCGGGGCGAGCGGGAGAACGACCGTGGTCGAGCCGGTGCCGTCAAGGGATCACACCGAGTTGATGCTCGCGGCGGCCGGCGCGAAGGTCGCGCGGACGCCGGCCTCGGTCACGATCGTGGCGGCTGAGCATCTCAGCCTTCCGGAGGTGCTCGTCCCCGGCGACATTTCCTCGGCTGCGCCGTTCCTCGTGGCGGCGGCGCTCGTGCCAGGATCGACGCTGACGGTTCACGACTTGGGCCTCAATCCGCTCCGTGCCGGTTTGCTCGATGTGCTGGAGCGCATGGGCGCGCGGATCGGTGTGCATAACAAGCGACGAGTTGCGGGCGAGCTCGTCGGCGACGTCGAGATCGTCGCGCAACCACTGGTTGCGACGAGAATCACGGCCGCGGAGGTGCCGAGCCTGATCGACGAGCTGCCGCTGATCGCGCTCCTCGGTGTGTTCGCGCACGGGACGACGGAGGTGAGAGGAGCCGAGGAGTTGCGTAAGAAGGAAAGCGACCGGATCGAGACGGTCACGACTGCCCTGCGCGCCATCGGCGTAGGAGGTGCACGGATCGGTGTCTACTCAGACGGGTTCTCGATCCGCGGAGTCCCTTCCCGTCCTCGCGGCGGGACGATCGACGCGGCAGGTGACCACCGCATCGCCATGCTCGGCGCGATCGCAGGCGCCGTCTCGCGCGAAGGCGTCGAGATCGAGGGATCCGAAAGCGCGGCGATAAGCTTTCCAGGTTTCTACGACCTCCTCGACTCTGTGATCCACTAGACGCCGTGATCGTTGCGATCGACGGCCCTGCGGGGGCCGGCAAGAGCACCGTCGCCAGAGCCCTCGCCGAGCGGCTTGGCTTCCGCTACCTCGACACCGGCGCGATGTATCGCGCACTCACCTGGCTGGCTCTCCAGCGCGGGATCCCGCTCGGTGACGGAGCGCCGCTCGGCGCGCTCGCCCGGGAGAACCCCGTCACGTTTGACGAGGCCGGCCGCGTCGTCATCGACGGAGCCGATGTCACCGCCGCGATCCGCGTTGCCCGCGTCGACCAGACGGTTCCGGTCGTCGCACGGCACCCCGAGGTGCGCGAGGTGATGCGCGAGCGGCAACGTGAGCTCGCCATGCAGGGGGACGTTGTGATCGAGGGCCGCGACATCGGTACCGTCGTCGCCCCCGACGCCGAGGTCAAGGTCTACCTCTTTGCCGACCCGGACGTGCGTGCGCAGAGGCGGCATTCCGAACGGTCGGACGTGGGCGCAGACGTCCTCGCCACCGACCTCAAGCTCCGCGATGAATCCGATCGCATCCGGATGCAGCCGGCCGGGGATGCCGACCGGATCGATACGACCGACCTGGGAGTGGACGAGGTCGTTTCGCGCATCGAGGCGCTCGTCCGCACGCGTGCGCCGGCCGGCGCCTAAGTGGTTGGGCCCTAGTGGACTACGGGGACCGCGCATGGAAGGCTTCGCGGCTCTGGCTGGCGCCGATCACGAAGGCTGCGACCCGTGCGCGGGGCTTCGGGCTCGACCGGCTGCCGCGGAGCGGCGGCTGCGTGCTTGCGATCACCCATCTCGACTGGATCGACATCCCGGTTCTCGGCGCGCTTTCGCCGCGCAACTTGAACTACGTCGCGAAGGTTGAGCTTGGGCGTGTGCCGGCCCTCGGCAGGTTTCTCGACTGGCATGGGATCATCTCGGTGCGGCGCGGTGAGTCGGATCGCGACGCCGTGCGGATGATGCGGCAGGCCGCTCGCGACGGCAGGGCGGTCGCGGTGTTCGTCGAGGGGACGCGCCAGCGGTCGGGGGCGCCGGGAGCGGCGCAGCCCGGTGCGGCGATGGTCGCGCTTCAGGAGGAGGTACCGGTCGTGCCCGTCGGGATCTATGGAACGCAGTTCTGGAGGTTGGGGAACTTCGCGCCGTGCTCGATCGCGATCGGCGAGCCCGTGCGCTTCGACGACCTGCCGAAGAACGGTCGCGGTTACAAGGAGGCGACCGCCGAGATCGAGCGTCGCATCCGCATGCTCTACGACTGGCTCGCCGACGTGCACGCACGAGGGCGACCTCGGGGCGAGATCCCGCCCATATGAATGAGCCGGAGCAGCTGATCGGGACAGTCGCGATCGTCGGTTTTCCGAACGTCGGCAAGTCGACCCTCGTGAATCGGCTCACCTCCTCGCGCGCCGCGGTCGTTCACGAGACCAGCGGGACGACGCGCGATCGCAAGGATCTCGTCTGCGAATGGAACGGCAAGCAGTTCCTCCTCATCGACACCGGCGGCGTCGACATCGCGGGCAAGGACACCATGACGCGTTCGATCGCCGAACAGGCGCGCGAGGCGATCGCTGAGGCCGACCTGGTGTTGTTCCTCGTCGATGCCCGCGCCGGGGTGACACCGGGCGACGAGGAGCTCGCCGAGATCCTGCGCGAGTCGCACACGCGGGTGCTCGTACTCGCGAACAAGGTCGACGACCCGTCGCAAGAGGTGCTCGCGCACGAGTTCCACCGGCTCGGCCTTGGCGACCCGATCCCGCTCTCCGGGCTCCACGGCACCGGAAGCGGCGACCTCCTCGACGCGGTCGTCACGTTGCTCGAGGAAGAGGTGGGAACGCCGCGGGAAGCCGTCGGTGACGAAGCGATCCGCGTCGCGATCCTTGGCCGCCCGAACGTCGGCAAGTCGTCGCTCTACAACGCCCTGATCGGGGCCGAGCGAACGATCGTGTCGGAGGTGCCTGGTACGACGCGTGACTCGATCGACACGCTGGTCGAGCGTGGCGGCCGGAAGTTCCTGCTGATCGACACCGCAGGCCTGCGCCGCAAACGTAGACAGCGACAGGGGATCGACTACTACTCGGAGCTGCGCGCGCTCGAGGCCGCCGACCGGGCCGACGTCGCGCTCGTGCTGATCGACGCGGGCGAAGGGATCGTCGAGGGCGACCTCGCCGCGGCCGACGTAGCGCGCAAGGCGCAGTGCTCGACGCTCATCGTCCTCTCGAAGTGGGACGTTTCGCAGGTGACCATCGAGGACGTCCGGCCGGAGCTGCAGCGGCGCATGCGACAGCGGCCCCCGTTCATCACGATCTCCGCGAAGACAGGCCGCGGGATCGCGCGCGTGCTCGACAAGGTCGGCGAGCTGTACGACAAGCACGTGAGCCGCATCCCGACTCCGGAGCTGAACCGGTTCCTCGGCGAGCTGCGCGAGGCGAGGCAACCGCCCTCTCGCGGCACCAAGAAGCTGAACCTGCTCTACGGCGCCCAGGTCGGAACGCGCCCGCCGCGGTTTCGCTTCACCGTCAACGACACGCGCCTCGTGACCCGCGAGTACGGCTACTGGGTCGAGAACGAGCTGCGCGAACGCTACGGGCTCGAGGGGGTACCGGTGACCATCGACTTCAGGCCGCGCTCGTGAACGTGCTCACGTTCCTGGGACGCAGCTCGCGGAGCCCGGCTCCGTCGAACGGGAGCGAAAGGCGGCCAGGGACGTGAGAGCGGTGGTGCTTGGAGCGGAACGTGGGGAACGGGCTTCTCGCGCCTGCTCGCCGACCGCGGCTACGAGGTCACGCTCGCGACCCACCACCCCGAGGATGCGCGGGCGATCGCCGAGACCGGCCGCAATCCGCGTTTTGGAACCTCGGTCGACCTCACCGGAATCGCCGTGGCGACGATCGCGGATGCGCCCGTGGACGGCACCGACCTTGTCGTGGTCGCAGTCCCGAGCCGCGCTTTCCGCTCCGTGGTCGAGGGCCTGCCTGGCGACGCACCCGTGCTCAGTCTCACGAAGGGTCTGGACCCCGAGACGGGCGAGAGGCTCTCGACGCTCGTCCGCGGTCGCCCGGTCGCCGTGCTCTCGGGCCCGAATATGGCAGAGGAGATCGCCGCCGGCCTGCCGGGCGCGACGGTGATTGCGAGTGAGGACGAGGAGCTCGCCAGACACCTCCAGGAGCGGATCAACTCACTCGTCTTCCGGGTCTACGTCAACACCGACCTGACCGGCGTCGAGCTGTGCGCTGCGGCGAAGAACGTGATCGGGCTGGCCGCCGGCGCCGTCGACGGGCTCGGGCTCGGCGACAACGCGAAGGCCGCGCTCGTCACCCGCGGCCTCGTCGAGATGGCCCGGCTCGGCGAGGCTCTCGGCGCCGAGCCCGAGACGTTCTTCGGCCTTGCCGGGATGGGAGATCTTGTTGTCACGTGCTGGCACCCGACCGGCCGAAACCGCCGCGCGGGCGAGCTGATCGCGCGCGGCAAGTCCCCCGAGCACGCGATGGCCGAGATCGGCCAGGTCGTCGAGGGCATCACCACGGCACCGGTGCTGCGCGAGCTCTCTCACCGTCTCGGGATCGAGATGCCGATCACCGAAGGCGTCTGCGCGGTGCTCTCCGGCCGTCCGCTGCACGAGCTCGCGGCCAATTTGATGGGCCGTCGCCCGACCGACGAGTAGGGGCTCCCGGCGCCGGTCGCTCGCGCTAGGGTTCCGAGGTGGCTACGCGGAGCTTTTCGTTCACCTCGGAGTCCGTGACCGAGGGGCATCCCGACAAGGTCGCGGATCAGGTTTCCGACTCGGTGCTGGACGCCGTCCTCGCCGAAGACCCGACGGGACGGGTCGCCTGCGAGACGCTCGTGACGACGGGTCTCGTCGTCGTCGCGGGTGAGATCACCACGTCGACCTACGTCGACATTCCGCGCCTCGTTCGCAACCGGATCGCGCAGATCGGCTACACGCGGGCCAAGTTCGGATTCGACGCCGAGACGTGCGGCGTGATCGTCGCGCTCGACGAGCAGTCGCCAGACATCGCCCAAGGCGTCGACACGGCGTTCGAGGTGCAGCACGACCCTGGCGACGACGACCCGCTCGACCGGGTCGGGGCTGGCGACCAGGGCATGATGTTCGGATACGCGACGACCGAGACGCCGGAACTGATGCCGCTTCCGATCATGCTCGCGCACAAGCTCGCCCACCGGCTCTCGGAGGTGCGGAAGGCAGACGTCCTCCCGTACCTGCGTCCCGACGGCAAGACGCAGGTGAGTGTGCGGTACGAGGTCGACGACAGCGGCCGGCTGACTCCGGTCGAGATTGAACGTGTCCTCGTCTCGACACAGCACCGTGAGGGTCTCGACGAGGAGGTGATGATCAAGCCTGACCTGATCGAGCACGTCATCGAGCCCATCCTTCCGGCGAGCCTCTACGACAGGAAGCGACTCGAGGACAAGGAGTTCATCTACGTGAACCCGACGGGGAAGTTCGTGATCGGCGGGCCGATGGGGGACACGGGTCTGACCGGGCGGAAGGTCATCGTCGACACCTACGGCGGCTCGGCGCCTCACGGCGGGGGCGCGTTCTCGGGCAAGGATCCCACGAAGGTCGACCGGTCCGGCGCGTACGCCGCTCGCTATGTCGCAAAGAACGTCGTCGCTGCGGGTCTCGCCGACCGCTGCCAGGTCCAGGTCGCCTACGCGATCGGAGTCGCGCACCCGTTCTCGATTCTCATCGAATGCTTCGGCACTGAGCACGTTTCCATCTCGCTGATCGAGACGCTGGTGCGGGAGCACTTCGACCTCCGCCCGGCTGCGATCATCCGCGACCTCGACCTGTGCCGGCCGATCTATGCGAGGACCGCGGCGTACGGGCACTTCGGCCGCGACGACCACGACTTCACGTGGGAACGTGTCGACAAGGCCGACGCCCTGCGCGAAGCCGCAGGCCTCGGCGCCCCCGCCCGCGTCTAGCCGACGACGGCGGCACCGGGACGACGGTCAGTCCGTCTCGCGGACGAAAAGCCCCGCTGCGGCCTTCTCGCCGATCGTCTTCTCACCGCCGTTGATCCGCATGCGGAACTGTCCCGCGGCCGGTTCGGCCGCGGCGAGCTCGAACTGCACGCCGGGGACGAGACCCTCTTCGTAGAACCAGTGGAGCAGAACGCCGTCGTGCTCGGCGAGCCGGACAATCGTCGCACGGGCGCCGGGTGCCAGCGCTGCGAGCGGGGTCAGCTCGAGATTCTCGGCTTGCTCGGCCGCCGTGTCGACCGGCCAGCCATGTGGGCACCGGTCGGGATAGCCGAGCCGCTCCTCGATTCGCTCGACCATCTCGTCGCTGAAGGTGTCGCCGAGCTCGTCGGCGTGCACGTGCGACTCGGCGGGCGTGTAGCCCATGAAGTCGGTGAGGAGCCGCTCGATGATCCGGTGCTTGCGGACCGCCTTCTCGGCACGCACGCGTCCGGCGACGGTGAGGAGCGCCTCCTTGTGCTCGCCTCGCTCGACGAGGCCCTCCTTCTCGAGACGCTTCAGCATCTCGCCGGCCGAGGCGCGTGAGACACCGAGCATCTCGGCGACCCGTGACGACAGCGTTGGAGTGCCCGTCTCCTTGGGGCGGTATTCGCCGATCGGGAACGCCAGGAAGTAGATCGTTTCCAGGTATTCGTCGATCGAATGACCCGCCATAGCCGCGGCCATCGTAGCCGGGCCTCGTGTAAGGGTACCCTTACAACGGCATGACCGCGACACAGACGTACATCCTCGGAGCGATCGCCGGCGCGACGATCTTCCTCGGCCTTCCGATCGGCCGGGTCCGGCACGAACGGGCCGGCCCGCGGGCTGCGCTCGCCGCGGTTGCCACCGGGATCCTCATCTTCTTGTTCTGGGACGTCCTCACCCACGGCGTCGAACCGGTCGAGGTCTCGCTGGACGCGGGCGACTGGGGTACGTTCGCGGTCCGCGTCGCGCTTCTTGCCGGCGGGTTCACCGCCGGCCTGATGAGCCTCGTGTATTACGACCGGTGGCTGAAGAAGCCAGCGGGCGACGCCCCTCGTCGGGCCGGGAGCCGCAGCGGTCGACGAGTACGAGGGGCGGCGCGGACGCCTCCATGCGCTCTCATCTGCGCAGCGACTGGCCGTGCTGATCGCGACCGGAATCGGGATCCACAACTTCGCCGAAGGACTGGCGATCGGTCAGTCCGCCGCCGCGGGCGAGGTTTCGCTGGCGCTCGTCCTGATCATCGGCTTCGCGCTGCACAACGCGACGGAGGGATTCGGAATCGTCGGGCCGCTCTCGAGCGAGCCGACGCTGCCCACCTGGCGCTTCCTCGGTCTGCTCGGGCTGATCGGCGGCGCACCGACGTTCGTGGGGACCGTCATCGGCTACTCCTGGGTCAGCGAGGCGCTTCAGGTGCTTTTCTTCGCGCTGGCGGCGGGGTCGATCCTGTACGTGGTGATCGAGTTGCTGGGCGTGTGCCGCCGCTACGCGATGCCCGTGCTCGTCACCTGGATGATCCTGCTCGGAATCGCGCTCGGGTTCGCAACGGACTTCCTGCTCGTCGCTGCTCGGCGCCTAACGCCGTCCAGAGGGCGGCCGTGCGCCGCCGTACGCTTAGAACGTGGGCGATTTCTTCCATGCCGTTCGAGTCTTCGGGGACCATCTGGCCGCGGTCCATTGGCAGCTCCTTGCGATTGCCCTCGGTCTCCAGCTCGTAAGACTCGCTTCTGCGGGCCGTCGCATGGCGGACGATTCTCCAGGCGTCGTATCCGGAGGCGCGGCCGCCGCTTCGCAGCGTCTTCGGGGCGTACGTCGCCGGCGCCGGCGTCAACGCGGTCGTCCCCGCCCGCGCGGGAGACCTCGTCAAGCTCTACCTCGTCCAGTCACCGCGTCAAGGGCTCGCATTACTCGACGCTCGCGCCGACGCTCGCCGCCGAGACCGCTCTCGACTTCTTCGTCGCCGGCGCCTTGATGATCTGGGCGCTTTCGATCGGCGCCCTGCCGACGCACCAGGTCTATTCGAGGATCCCGACGGTCGATTGGAAGTTCGTCTTCCGCTATCAGCATGCGACCGGGATCGCTCTCGCCGTCCTCGCGGTGGCGGCCGTGATCGGGTTCGCGCACTTCGCCGAGCACGGCGGCGAGTTTCGTGCCCGCGTTCGTCTCGGCTTCGCGATCTTCGGCCAGCCGGCGCGGCTGGCACGCGGGGTGATCCTGCCCGCAGGCGCTCTGCGTGGGTGGTCCGGATCGCTTCGATCTACTACTTCCTGCGTGCATTCGACGTGCAGGCGAGCCTGCACAACGCGCTGCTCGTCCAGGTCGTCGAGTCGCTCGCGACCCTGTTTCCCGGCGACGCCGGGCGGGGCCGGCACGAAGCAGGGGCTGATCGTCTTCGTGTTCCACGGGCAGGCGGTCTCCGACTCGCTGCCTGCTTGCGTTCAGCGTCGGGATGAACATCGCACTCGCCGTCTTCGCCGTCCTGCTCGGGATTGTGGCGATCGCGCTCATGGCCCGCACGCTCTCGTGGAAGAAGCTCCGGCGCCATGCGAGCGGCGCGGCCGCCCCTTCCGGCCCCGACTGACGTCGTCTCTACGCTCCCGGCGTGCCCTACGCTTCGGTCTACCCGCTCGTGACGGCGCGAACGCTCGCCCGGCCGTTCACGTACGAGGTCGACGAGGGGGTGGGTAAGGGCGCGATCGTGTCGATGCCGTTCGGGCGCCGGCGGGCACGCGGGATCGTCGTCGGCGTCGAGGACGCGCCGACCGGAGGGAATCGACGCGGTCCCGGTCGACGGCGTCGTCGGCCAACTGCCGCCTGCGCTCGTCGACCTCGCCCTCTGGCTTGCGGACTATTACGGCTCGACGCCCGCCAGAGCGCTCGCGCCTCGTCGCGCCGGAGCAGCCAAGGCGGAGAAAGATCCAGGCGTCGCCGGCGTGAGCGCCAGTCGCTCCCCGGCGAGGCGGAGCCGCTGTCGCTCTCCGTGCAGCAGCGGGCGGCTGTCGCGCGGATCGTCGCGAGCGCTCGACGGCGGGGGCGGCCCTTTCCTGCTCTGGGGGGCGACCGGCTCGGGGAAGACCGAGGTCTACCTCCAGGCTTGCGCTGCGGTGCTCGAGCGGGGACTCGGGGCGATCGTGCTCGTCCCCGAGATCGCCCTCGCGCCGCAGACGGTCGGCCGCATGCGCGCCCGCTTCGGCGACCGGGTCGCGATCCTCCACTCGGCCCTCACCGACGCCGAGCGCCGGGACGAGCGGGAGCGCATCGCGTCCGGGGCGGCTCGGATCGTGGTCGGCGCGCGCTCGGCGGTCTTCGCGCCGGTCGCACGGTCTCGGCTTGATCGTGGTCGACGAGGAGCAGGATTCGTCGTACAAGCAGGAGTCCGACCCGCGCTACGACGCGCGCACGATTGCTGCCAAGCGCGCCACGCTCGAGGGCGCCGTCGCCGTCTTCGGCTCCGCCACTCCGCGGCCGGAGAGCTGGGCGGCGCTCGAGCGGCTCGAGCTCGGCGGGCGCGTCACGGGCGGGTTGCCGCCGGTCCAGCGTCGTCGACCTTCGCCGCGAGGCCGGGTACCCGCTCTCGGCGCCTCTCCTCGCCGAGCTCCGCGGGATCGCCGATCGCGGCGGCAAGGCGATCCTTCTCCTGAACCGGCGTGGTGTCGCGCCCGCGCTGCACTGCCGCGCCTGTGGTGTGACGATTCGCTGCCCGAACTGCGACGTCGCGCTCGTGCTTCACGGCGGTGTGGGGCTCCGGTGCCATCACTGCGGTCACGCCGAGCCCGCACCGAGTGCGTGTCCGACCTGCAACTCGGCCGAGCTTGCCCGGCTCGGCGCCGGAACCCAGAAGCTCGAGCACGAGCTCGAGCGCGAGTTTCCGGGCCTCGAGATCGTCCGGCTCGACGCCGACACGACGACGAAGCCCGAGCAGCTGCTTGCGCGCGCTGCAGCGGTTTGCCGCCGCCGACAGCGCGGTCTTGATCGGGACACAGATGGTCGCGAAGGGACATCACTTCGCAGGGGTCGAGCTCGCGGCGGTGATCGACGCGGACACGTCGCTCGGCCTGCCGGACTTCCGCGCAGAAGAACGGACCTTCGCGCTGATCACTCAGCTCGCCGGCCGTAGCGGGCGCGACGCACCCGGCCGCGTGATCGTCCAGACGTTCCAGCCCGACGCGCGCCCGATCACCTTCGCGGCCCGGCACGACGTCTCGCGGTTCCTCGACGAGGAGCTTGCGCGGCGCCGAGAGCTCGGTTACCCGCCGTACAGTCACCTCGTCTCGATCGTCGTCTCCGGCCCGGAGCTCGCACCCGCCGTGCGCGCCCTCGAGGAGTTGCGCGACTCCGTTCGCGACGCGAAGCTCCTCGGGGCCGGCGCCGCTTCTCCGTCTGCGCGGCCGCTACCGGGCGCAGCTGGTGGCAAAGACGGATAGGCCACGCGCCGTTGCCGTGCAGGCCGCCCGGCTGCTCGTCGCGGCGGCGCCGGCGATGCGGCGGGCCGGGCTCACCGTCGTTGTCGACGTCGATCCTCAGTCGCTCTAGACGCGGCAGAATGGGGGCATGAAACGACCGCGGGCGGAGGAGATCCTCGGCGAGTGGGGTGTTCGCGACGTCACGCCGCCCTCGCAAGCCGAGCGGGCGCTGATCGAGGGCGACCGCGACATCAACCCGCTCACGGGCAAGCCGCTCCGCCGTCGGATCCGAAACTTCCGCGCCGAGCCGGACAGCTACCTCGCCTCGCTCGGGGGCCCGCTGCCGTACATGCGGCGCCTGCGGACGATCGAGGAGGAGACCGACGCGCACGTCGTACGCCTCGCAGAGGCATACGAGGGGCATCGCCACGACCCAGCTGGCTGGCGCCGTGTCGCCGAGACGTGGGATTTCGGTGACGTGAACGAGCTGATCGACAAACACAACCGTTGGTACCCGGCTGAGGCGCGACTGCCGATGGACCCGAGATCGCGCGACTTCGTCAAGATCGCCGGCCGACCGTATCGGCGCGACCCGCTGAACGCAGCCTGGATCCTCGAGCGCTTCCCTGCGTAGACTTCCGCGGCCGATGGCTCACGACCACCACCACCACGACCACGACCACGACGACGGGCACGACGGTCACGACCAGGCGGAGGAATTGCGTGCAGCCGAGTCCGAGGCCCGGCGGAGCCACGCACTCGCGCAGATCCGGCAGTACCCGGACGTCGCCTTGCGACTAGCTGCGAACGATGTCGTCGAGTTCGACGACGACCTGCGGCGGCTCGTCGAGCGGATGGAGCGGCTGATGCATGACGCAGAGGGAGTCGGGCTCGCCGCGACTCAGGTTGGGGTGCTGCGACGGCTGTTCGTCTTCCAGACGGAGGACGAGGCCGTGCACGCCGTCGTCAATCCAAGGATCCTCGAACCGTCGAGCACGACGGACGTGGCGGATGAGGGGTGTCTCTCGCTCCAGGGTGTCCGCGTACCGGTCGAGCGCGCGCTTTCCGTTACCGTCGAGGGCAAGGACCCGGAAGGCAACGACTTGCGCTTCGAGTTGGAGGGGATGGGCGCCCGCGTCGTCCAGCACGAGTACGACCATCTCGACGGCGTGCTGATCATCGACCGGACGGACGACGAGCATCGCAGAGAGGCGCTCGGGATCTTGCGTCCCCAGCCTGTCCTTCGCTAGCAGGGACGCTGCTAGGTGCCTCATCCAGTGCCACCCTCCGTACCTCCGGCGGCTGCAAAGCTGCGCGTTGCGGCGTCCTCAGTCGGCTCGATAGCTGCGGCTATCGAGTCTCCCTGCGTCCTTGCACCGCTTGCTTTTCGCTCGCCGGAGGCACGGCAGCGACACCGGACGAGGCACTGATGAAGATCGCCGTCGCCGCCACGGCCGCGTTCGGCGCCGATGTCCTGGAACGGCTCGGGGCGAACCACGAGATCGCATGGGTCCTCACGCGGCCGGACGCGCCGCGTGGGCGCGGCCGCCGGGTGGGTGCATCGCCCGCGAAGGAGGCCGCTGCGAAGCTCGGCGTTCCGGTTTTTCAGCCGGAGCGGCCCGAGCTGCCGCAGATCCCGGTGGATGCGATCGTCGTGTGTGCCTACGGTCTGCTGATCCCAGCCCCGCTCCTCGAGCGCGCGCTCTGGTTGAACGTCCATCCCTCGCTGCTCCCGCGCTGGCGCGGGGCCGCTCCTGTCGAGCGCGCCATCCTTGCCGGCGACGAGCACACCGGCGTCACGATTCACTTGACCGTCGAGGCGCTCGATGCCGGCCCGATTGCGGAGCAAGAGGCGTTCCCCATCCGCCCCGAGGACGACGCCGGGTCGATCTTTGCGGGTGCCGCGGAGGTTTCGGCCCGGTTGCTCGACCGCGTCCTTCCCTCGCCGTCGTTTGCGCCTCAGCCCGCCGAGGGAGTGACCTACGCCGAGAAGATCGCGCCCGAAGATCGAGAGCTCGACTTGGCCGACCCGGTCGACTCGTGGCGCCGCGTGCGTGCCCTGTCGCCGCACATCGGGGCGTGGACGTCCATGCACGGTCGCCGCGTCACAGTGTGGCGCGCCCGTGTTGAGGACGGCCACTTCGTCCCGGAAGAGGTGCAACCCGAGGGCAAGCGTCGCATGACCTACGACGAGTTCCTGCGCGGCGTCCGTTGACCAAGGTGATCACCTCGGTGCGTGGCAGCGGGCAGCGGACTCACCGAAGTCGTCACCGATGATCGCGCCGGCCCGGCTTGCCGCGTTCGAGGTCGTGCGGCGCGTGTTCGAGGACGACGCCTACACCGACCGCGCCTTCAAGAAGGCCGCAGCCGGGCTCGACTCACGCGACCGGGCGCTCGCCCAGCGAATCGCCTACGGGACGGTGCAACGGGTGCGCACGATCGATTACGGCATCGAAACCCTCGGAAGACGGCCCGTGCGGAAGCTCGACCCTGGCGTTCTGGCCTCCCTGCGGATCGCCGGGTACCAGATCGGTTGGAGCGAAGCGCCTGCCCACGCCATCGCTGACGATGCTGTCGAGCTAGTCCGCCTTGCGCGGCTCGAGCGCGCGACGGCGTTCACGAACGCGGTTGCTCGAAGGCTCGCCGAGGGCTTCCGCGAGCTGGTCGCGTCTCTTCCTGAGGGGCCGCTCAAAGAGTCGTACCCGGATTGGATCTTCGAGGTCTGGGAGCGCGACTTCGGCCGAGACGAGGCGATCGCCATCGCCCGAGCCCAGAACGAGCCGGGCGAGCTCGTCGTTCGCTCCGCCGAGCCGGTCGGAGAACCGACCGACGTGCCGGGCGCCTACCGCGTCGACCGGGTCGACCCGGTCGCGCTCGAAGCGGGGCGCGTCTGGCCGCAAAGCCGAGGCTCGCAGGTCGCGGCGCTGGCTGTCGGTTCGCGAGACGGCGAGCGGATCCTCGACGCGTGCGCGGCGCCGGGCGGCAAGGCGACGATGCTGCACGGCGAGGTGACGGCCGTCGAGGTCCATCCGGGCCGCGCCCGTGAGCTCGAGGAGAACGCGACGCGGCTCGGCGCGACGAACGTCCACGTCGTAAACGCCGACGTTCGCGAGCTGGCAGCGAGCGGATTCGACCGCGGTCTTGTCGACGCCCCCTGTTCCGGGCTCGGCGTGCTCGGCCGCCGGCCCGACCTTCGCTGGCGTGCGCGGCCGTTGCCGGAGCTCCAGCTCGAGCTCCTGCGCGCGGTGGCCGCCCGAACGAAGCCAGGTGGGACGGTCGTCTATTCGGTCTGCACCCTGAACGCGGACGAGAACGAGGCGATTGTCGACGCGTCGGGACTCGAGATCGAGACGCTCGCCGGGGAATGGCCCCAGTTCGTCCACCCAAAGCGGCCGGAGTTCCTCCTGACGACGCCTCACCGACACGGAACGTCTGGGTTCTTCATTGCCCGGCTGCGAAACCCGTAGGATCGACGCGCCCCCATGTCCTGGCGCGAATGGATCCGAACTCCGGAGATCGAACCTGCCGTCCCGGTAGCGAGCCCCACTCGCCGGCTGGCAAAAGCGCTCGTGTGACCGAGGATCGACCCGGCGCCTTCCTCGATCGTGCGCTCGCTCTCGTGCGCATGGTTCCGGGGAGCGCGTACCCCAAGCCGACCGTGGGCGCGGTTGTCGTGCGGGACGGTGATGTCGTCGGCGAGGGCGTCACCGAGCCAGGCGGGCGCCACGGTGAGATCGTCGCGCTCGATGCCGCCGGTGAGGCCGCCCGGGGGGCCTCGCTCTACGTCACGATGGAGCCGTGCGCGCACTGGGGGACGAACCCTCCCTGCACCGAGCGCGTGATCGAGGCTGGAGTGGTCGAGGTGGTCGCCGGCGCACTCGATCCTAACCCCGAGGCGGCAGGCGGCCTCGAGTGGCTTCGCGCTGCCGGGGTGGACGCGCGGATCGAGGATTCGTTCGAGGCCCGCGTGCAGAACGAGGCGTGGCGGACGTGGGTGTCGAAGGGGCGCCCGTTCGTCACGTACAAGGTTGCCGTGACGCTTGACGGTGCCGTAAGCGTCCCGGGCAAGCGTTGGGTTTCGGGGGAGCAAAGCCGGCGCGTCGTGCACGAACTGCGCGCCGCCTCCGACGCCGTCGCTGTCGGGATGGGGACCG
Organism: uncultured Actinomycetes bacterium; assembly: GCA_963781315.1. Taxonomy (GTDB): domain Bacteria; phylum Actinomycetota; class Thermoleophilia; order Gaiellales; family Gaiellaceae; genus PALSA-600. Next base: position 87,477 of record CAWAFJ010000007.1, read on the forward strand.
TGCGCGCCGACTCGCCCAGGCTCGACGCCCGCGATGTGCCGATTCCGCGCGGCCAGCCACGCCGAATCGCCTTCGGGAAAGGCCCGCTGCCCGAGGGTTCCGACCTCGAGCTTCGCTCCGGACCGCTCGCGGAGGATCTGCGCACGCTCGCGGAGGAAGGCGTCCAGTCGCTTCTGCTCGAGGGTGGGCCAACAGTCGCGGCCGCGTTTCTCGAGGGCGACCTCATCGACAAGCTTCTCGTCTTCGTCGCGCCGACGCTTGGCGGCCAAGGCGCCGCTGGGTTCGCCGCCCGGCTAGCATCCCCGCGACCGCTGTCACACCTCGCCGCGCGGGTCGTGGGTGACGACGTTCTATTGGAAGCCTATGTCCACGAGCCCTGATTTCGGTCGCACAGACGACCTCATCGTCGCGCTGCTCTCCCAGTGGCTCATGGGAGCGCTCGGGAACGACGAGCTGCGCAAGCGGGTCGAGGAGATCGGCACCGACGCGCTCGCACCCGGCCAACGGGTCGCGGTCGAAGAGCTCCTCATAGAGCTGCGGAACGCCCTGCCGGGCGAGCGGGGCGAGCTGGAGAAGGTCGTGCGCGAGTCGCTCGAGTCGCTCGCCTACGGCGAGTAACGCGGGGGAAACCATGTTTCGAACACGGGGGAAACCAGTTCCCCGTGGCCCCCTTCTTCTTGCTCGCGGTGGGCTACGGGACGGTTGATCCGGCTGGAGTTGCGGTTCTGCTCGCGTCCTAGCGGAGGTGCCGGCCAAGCCGGCACCTCCGTCCACATCATCAAGACGGTTAGCTGAGCGTTCGCCTGGGGACGAGAAGTTACTGAATTTGCACAGAGCCGCGCGGCCGGGCGGCTACCGTTGATGTGGGTGGTTTCCCCCTGGGAGGGCGGGGTGCGGACCGCGGCGGGCTAGCCTTCGCGTTGTGTTCACCGGGATCGTTTGCGAGGTTGGGGAGGTCGTCGCCGTCGAGGGAGGTGCCGGCGGAGTGCGCCTCGAGATCGAGGCGCCGATCACTGCGGCTGGTGTCGCCGTCGGGGACTCCGTCTCGGTCAACGGCTGCTGCCTCACCGCGGTTGGCGTCGCAGACCACCGGATCGTGTTCGACGCCGTGCCGGAAACCCTGGCGCGCACGTCTCTTGGCCGCCTTGCGCCCGGGTCGCGGACCAACCTCGAGCCGGCGCTCCGGGTGGGCGAGCCGCTCGGCGGCCACTACGTTCAGGGTCACGTCGACGGCTGCGGCAGCGTTCGGCGCCTCGACCCGGAGGGCGGAGGACGGAGGCTCTGGATCGACACGCCGCCGGAGATCCTCCGCTACGTCGTCGAGAAAGGCTCCGTCGCTGTCGAGGGCACGAGCCTGACCGTCGCTGCGCTCGACAACGCAGGGTTCGCCGTCGCGCTCGTTCCGCACACGCTCGCGGAGACGACGCTCGGCGACCTCGAGGCGGGCGACCAGGTCAATCTCGAGGCGGACGTTCTCGCGAAGTACGTCGAGCGCCTGCTCCCCAGCTAGCCTGTTCGCATGGTAGTGACCACGCCGTTTGCGACGATCGAGGACGCCATTGAGGACATTCGCGAGGGGCGCTTCGTGGTCGTCGTCGACGACCCGGACCGCGAGAACGAAGGCGACCTCGTGATCGCCGCCCAGTTCGCGACTCCGGAGACAGTCAACTTCATGGCCACCCACGCGAGAGGGCTCGTCTGCCTCGCGCTCACTGGGGACCGCACCGAACAGCTCGGGCTGCGCCCCATGACCGAACGCAACGAGGCGCCTCTCGGCACGGCGTTCACCGTCTCGATCGAGGCGCGTGAGGGCGTCACCACCGGGATCTCGGCCGCGGACCGCGCGCACACGATCCAGGTTGCGATCGCGCCGGATGCCCAGCCGGGTGACCTGGTCCAGCCTGGCCACGTCTTCCCCCTGCGAGCACGCCCGGGCGGCGTGCTCGAGCGGATCGGCCAGACGGAAGCCGCAGTCGACCTCGCCCGGCTCGCCGGCCTCAACCCCTCTGGCGTCGTCTGCGAAATCATGAACGAGGATGGGACCATGGCCCGTGTCCCCGACCTGGTCCCGTATTGCGAGCGCCACGGACTGCGGATGGTTACCGTCGCCGACCTCGTCGAATATCGGCGCCGCCATGAGAAGCTGGTCGAGCGTCGCGCTTCTGTCCGGCTCCCGACCGACCACGGCGAGTTCACCGCTGTGGCGTTCCGCGAGACGCTGACCGACAAGACGCATGTCGCGCTCGTCTGCGGCGAGGTCGACGGGGCCGAAAACGTCCTCGTGCGAGTGCACTCCGAATGTCTGACCGGCGACGTCTTCCACTCACTGCTCTGTGACTGCGGTGAGCAGCTGGAGCAGGCGCTGGCGCAGATCGTCCGCGAGGGTCGCGGCGTGCTCCTCTACATGGCGCAGGAGGGCCGGGGGATTGGGCTGATCAACAAGCTGCGCGCGTACGAGCTGCAGGCGCAGGGTCTCGACACCGTGCAGGCGAACCTCCAACTCGGGTTTCCGGCCGACGCGCGCGACTATGGCATCGGAAACCAGATCCTCGCTGATCTCGGGCTGTCGTCGATTCGGATCCTCACGAACAATCCGAAGAAGCTCACGGGAATTGACGGATTCGGCCTCACTGTGGTCGAGCAGATTCCGATCGAGGTTACGCCGAACGACGAGAACCGTCGCTACCTGACGGCGAAGCGGGATAAGCTCGGACATCGTCTGCACCACCAAGACTTGAGGAACCTCGACTACCCATCGGAGGCCGAGTGAGCGAGTACGAGCACGGGAAGTTTGCCGTCCCGCGGGACGACGAATCGAGCGAGCGCGACGAGAGCGAGCACTACGCCGACGACGAGTTCGCCGAACCGGAGTCGGTCGATGACGCTGTTGGAGCGGACACCGAGGCGCCGGACTTGCCCGAGGAGACCGACGTGTCCGAGGAACCCGAGGGGCCCGAGGCGCCCGAGGAGCCGGTGATGGCTGAACAGGCGTCCGAGGGGGATCCGTTCGACGGTTGGCCCGAGGCGCAGTCGTCCACGGTGATCGAGGACATGCCCGAAGAAGGCGTGAGCGTCGAGCACGTGAGCGGCGAGCTCGATGTCCCCGACGGCTATTCGGTCTTCGAGGGGACGCCGCTCGGGGCGCGGCGCACTGTCGCTGTCGTCGTCTCGCGCTTCAACGGCGGGCTGACGAACCGGATGCTTGCCCGAGCGTTGGACGCGCTCCAGGAGGCAGGCGTCGACCAGGAGGCTGTGACCGTGATGGCCGTCCCCGGTGCGTTCGAGCTTCCGCTGGCAGCGATGGCCTTGGCGAAGACTCGGCGCTATGCCTGCGTAGTCGCGCTCGGCGCGATCGTTCGCGGAGAGACGCCCCACTTCGAATACGTCGCGAGCGAGACGGCGTCCGGCCTGCAGCTGGCCGGGATCGAGACCGGGATCCCCGTCTCGTTCGGCGTGTTGACCGTTGAGTCGGTCGCGCAGGGCGAGGCGCGGATCGACCGCGCAGCAGACGCGGTGCGCAGCGCGCTCGAGATGGCCGACGTGTTCGCCCAACTACGGGCGAGCGCGCGCACGGGCTGAGCCCGACGGGGATGGGAGCTCGGCGCGGAAGCGCTGTCCGCTTCGCGGACGGGCGGCTGACGCCGCCGGCTACACTGGCCGGCCGATGTCCAAGGTCTGCACAGTCTGCGGGAAGAAGCCGTCGTTCGGCCATCACCGCTCGCATTCGATGGTCGCGACGAAGCGGCGGTTCAACCCGAACCTCCAGCGCGTCCGCATGATGCTGAACGGCGTCGCCACCCGCGCGTATGTCTGCACCCGTTGCCTGAAGGCCGGCAAAGTGCAGAAGGCCGTCTGACGTAAGGGCGCAACCGACCCGGCCGTACGCGCGTCTAAGCTCGCGCGGTGCCAGATCTCTCCATCGTCTCTCCTCGCGGCACGATCACCATCGCTCGCGATGTTGTCGCCGAGATCGTCACCGAGACCTCGTCGCGGTGCTATGGCGTGGTTGGGCTCTCGTCCGCCTCGCGCGTCGGGCGCATCTTTCGCCGCGACGGCGTGAGTGTCGGCGGCGATGCTGAGGGGATCCGGGTCGGGCTGCACGTGGTGGTCGAGTACGGGCTCAACCTCGCGGAGGTCGCGGCGACCGTGCGCTCACAGGTCAGCTATGAGGTCGAGCGCCTGACGGGGCTTCCGGTGGCCGCGGTCGAGATCGTGATTCGGGACGTGAGGCAAACCGCGTGAGAGCGCGGGTGCTCGAGTTGGCGCGGGGAGCCCTCGCGGCGCTGGAAGCGAACCGCAGGCGGATCGATGACCTCAACGTCTTCCCGGTGCCCGACGGCGACACGGGCACGAATCTCGTGCTCACGGTTCAGGCCGTCGTCGAAGACCTCGCGGCTCCCGGCACTGAGGAGCGGGTCGCACTCGCGGCCGAGATCACCCGCTCGGCACTGATGGGCGCGCGTGGCAACTCTGGCGTGATCCTGTCCCAGGCGGTTCGTGGCGCGGCTGATGCGCTCGGCGACGACGGAGATCTGGCGGCCGCTCTGCGGGGAGCGAGCGACGCCGCCTACCGCGCGGTCAGGCAGCCTGTCGAGGGGACGATGCTCACCGCGCTCCGCGAGTTGGCGGACGAGGCCGAGCGTGGCGGCGACCTCGCCGCAGTTGTCGCCCGCGGCGACGACTGCGTCGCTCGCACCACCGAGATGCTGCCGGTGCTCAAGGAGGCAGGTGTTGTGGACGCTGGGGCGGCCGGTCTCGTCGAGATCGTTCGCGGAATCGCGTCCGTCCTGGCCGGAGAGCCGATGCCCGCCCCGCACGTCGCGGCGGGGGTCGCGCCGGCGACCGAGTTCATCCACCAGGAGCTCTCGCGCTTCCGCTATTGCACTGTCTTCGTAGTCGAAGGCGAAAGCCTCGACCTCGACGCGATCGAGCGTGAGCTCGAGCCGCTCGGCGACTCGCTGCTCGTCGTCGGTGACCCCTCCGCGGTCAAGGCGCACGTTCACACCGACGACCCGGGTCGCGCCCTGTCACTCGGGGTCACTCGCGGCGTTCTCTCCGGCATCGAGATCGCGAACATGCATGCGCAGACCCACGAGCGAGACCGGCGCCTGCTGCGGGCCGTGTCCGAGACTGCGGTCGCGTGTGACGCGATCGCGGTCGCGAGCGGCGTCGGTAACCGCCGCTTGTTCGAGAGCCTGGGCGCGAGGGTCGTCGATGGAGGCCGGACGATGAATCCGTCCACGTCGGACATCCTCGCCGCGATCGAGGCGTCGCCGGCCGCGGAGGCGGTTGTGCTTCCGAACGACAAGAACGTGCTGATGGGTGCCGAGCAGGCTGCCGCGCACGCCTCGAAGCCGGTGCGCGTCGTGCACAGCATCTCCGTTCAGGCGGGACTCGCTGCGATGGTCGCATTCGATCCACTGGGCTCGGCGTCCGACAATCGAGACGAGATGGACGGTGCTCTCGATTCGGTAGCGACGGGGGCGTTGACAATTGCGTCGCGGGACACGGACTCGAACGGCGTCGCCGTGCGAAAGGGCGAGTGGCTCGGCCTTGTCGAGGGAGAGCCGGTGGCGGCCGGAAAGGCATTCGATGACGTCGCGGGCGCGGTCCTCGACCGGCTGCTTGCCGAACCTCGCGGCGTCCTCACGTTGCTCACCGGAGAGGAGCCTCCCGTCCTCGGAGCGCTGATCGCCGAGCTCGAATCGAGTCATCCAGCGCTCGAGCTCGAGGTTCACGAAGGAGGTCAGCCCCACTACCCGCTGCTTCTCTCCGCCGAATGAACCTCACGACCGGGAACACGGCGATCGTGCTCGACTCGACCGCTGACTTCCCCGGCGCGCAAGACCGCTTTCCGAACTGGCGTACCGTGCCTCTCTACGTTCGTTTCGGCGCCGAGAGCTTCCGCGACGGTGTCGACCTCGGACCCGACGAGTTCTACGCCCGGCTGCGCACGGCTGCCGAGCCGCCGACCACGTCGCAACCCACGCCGGGGGACTTCCTCGCTGTCTATGAGGCTCTTGCCCCGCGGTTCGATCGGATCCTCTCGCTCCATCTTTCCTCGACGCTCTCGGGCACGTGCTCGAGCGCCGAGGTTGCCGCCGAGATGCTCGGCGGGGAGCGGGTGCGTGTGATCGACACGCGGACAGTCTCGGCCGCCGTCGCGATGCTCGCTTTTGCGGTGCAACGTCGGCTCGACCGCGGCACGACCGACGAGGCGCTCGATGCGCTCCTGCAGCGCTTCAAGCAAGAGCACACGCTGCTCTTCACCGTCGAGACGCTCGAGTACCTCGCGAGAGGCGGGCGGATCGGTCGCGCCGCGGCGTTCGCAGGCTCGCTGCTGAACGTGAAGCCGATCCTCACGATCCACGACGGGGAGGTCGTCCCGCTGAGGCGTGTGCGAGGGACGCAGAAGGCCTTCGAAGAGTTTCGCTCGCTCCTCGAGGCAGGTTCGCGCGACGCAACGTCGCTGCACGTCGGGATGGCGCACGCAGCCGCGCCGGAGCGGCTCCGGACGCTCGAGCAGCTTGTTGCCGAGACCCGTCCGCAGGCCCGCGTCGATGTCGCGACGACTCTCGGCGCCGTGGTCGGGACCCACGCGGGCCCGGGCACTGTCGGCTTCTTCTGGTTCGACGACCCCGAATAGAGAACGCCTGCTGAGGCGCCATGTCCGCCGGTCCGGGTCCTATACTCGGCTCCGGTGGCGATGATGACCCGCATGCACTCGGGTTTCTCCGGCGTGGACCGACACGGGGAGTGGCGAAGGCCCCGTGGTTTTGCGCATCCCGAGTTACTCGAGCTCGGCGTCGAGACCCTCCCGGGAGTGGGGCCGGCGCTTGCCAGACGACTGCGTGCACTGGGGCTCGAGACGGTCGGGGACGTCCTGCTCCATCGCCCGCGCCGCTACGAACAGGCGGCCGACGAGGTCCCGATCTCACAGCTCTTCGGCGACGGCGAGGTCGTGATCGCCGGCGTCGTCAGAGATGTTCGCGTCCGCCGCCGGGGCCGGCGGACGATCTTGACCGCGACGGTCGCGGACGCCGGCGGCTCCATCTCGGCGACCTGGTTCAACCAGCCGTGGCTTGCCGACAAGCTCGCTCCCGGGACGCACGTACGCCTCCGCGGCCGCCCCGGCCGCTATGGATTTGACGTGAAGTCATACGATCTCGGGGAGGCCCGCGCAACTGCCGACTTCGCTCCGGTCTATCCGGCGAGCGAACAGGTTCCTTCGTCGCGCTTGCGCGAGCTCGCTAGAGCCGCTCTCGACCTGCATGCCTGGGATGTGCTCGACCCGATGCCGGCCGAGGTCGACTTGGCGAGCCGGCGTGACGCGCTCGCAGCCGTCCACTTCCCATCCGACCTTGCCGAGGCAGAGCTGGCCAGGCGCCGCCTCGCGCTCGAGGAGCTACTCGTACTGCAGGTCGCGGTTCTCCGCACGAGCGACGCCGACGCCGTGGCGACGCCGCTCGGGGCGCCGGGGGAGCTCGTCTCGCGCTACCGGGAAGTCCTCCCATTCGCTCTCACCGAGTACCAGGAGTCCGCGATCAGCGAGATCGACGGCGATCTGGCTCGCAGCGTGCCGATGCAGCGCTTGCTCCAGGGCGACGTCGGGTCGGGGAAGACGGTCGTTGCGCTCTACGCGCTGCTGCGCGCGGTCGAGGCGGGCCACCAGGGTGCGCTCATGGCACCTACCGAAACCCTCGCAGAGCAGCATTTCCTGACGATCGAAAGTATCTGCGCCGAGCTCGGCGTACACGTCGTGCTACTGACGAGCGCCACCGGGTCGAAATCGACGCGGACGGCGATCGCGAGCGGCGAAGCCCGGATCGCCGTTGGCACGCACGCCCTTATCCAGCGCGAAGTCGACTTCGCCGACCTCGCCGTGGCCGTCGTCGACGAGCAGCACCGCTTCGGCGTGGAGCAGCGACGTGCGCTCGGCGAGCGGCGGTCGCCCCATCTACTTCACATGACGGCGACGCCGATCCCGCGAACGCTCGCTCTCACCGTCTATGGGGATCTTGCCGTCTCCGAAATCGCGAAGCCTCCGGCCAACCGCAAGCCGATCGTGACCGCTTGGGTCGGCGCGGAGCGGTCGAGCGAAGCGTACGAGCGGCTGCGAGTGCACCTCGACGCAGGGCGGCAGGCCTACGTCGTCTGCCCACTGATCGAGGTCTCCGAGACTCGGCTCGCGCGCGCGGCCGAGGCGGAGGCAGAGCGGCTTCGCCGTGCGGAGCTCGCGGGCTATCGGATTGGGCTCCTGCACGGCAAGCTCCGCCCGACCGAACGCCGCGAGGTGATGCAGGCGTTCAAAGCAGGCGAGATCGACGTTCTTGTCGCCACGACCGTGATCGAAGTCGGCGTCGATGTCCCGAACGCGACGATCATGATCGTCCAGGAAGCCGACCGCTTTGGCCTCGCTCAGCTCCATCAGCTTCGCGGCCGCGTCGGGCGCGGCGCGGAGCAGTCCTATTGCCTCCTCGTCTCGCGGCCGAAGAGCGAGCTCACCGACACCGCCCAGGCGCGTCTGGAGGCGCTGGTCGAGATGTCGGACGGATTCGAGCTCGCAGAGCGTGACCTGGAGCTCCGTGGTGAGGGGCAGCTGCTCGGCACCCGACAGTCGGGGCTGAGCGACCTCCGCTTTACGCGCTTGCGCGCCGACCGAGACCTGCTCGACCGGGCCCGCGAGCTCGCTCGCAGCCTCCTCGACGAAGACGGCCCGTGGCACGACGAGGCGAACCGCCTGCTTGCGGATGCTTCCGCGACCGACTTTGCCTGAGAACAGAGTCGGTGACAGAATCGGCCGATGCGTGAACGCGTGCCTCTGTTGATCGGACTGACGCTTCTCTCGCTCGCCGTGTTCCTGGGCGCGGTCTCCATCTCCCAGGGGATCAAGGCTCGCAACGACGGCGACGTCATCACGGTCACCGGCTCCGCGAAGCAGCGGATCACGTCCGATTACGTGATCTGGGACGTCTCGATCGGAGCTCAGGCCGACACGCCGCCCGCGGCGGCCGACCAACTCGACACCTGGGCGAAGTCGGTGAAGACGTTCCTGACCGCGCACGGGGTCGAGGACTCCGAGCTGACGGTCCAGCCCGTGCAGTTCTCCACGATCACCGCGTCGAACTCGAACAAGGTAGTCGCCTACACGGTGTCACGAAACTTCGAGGTGCGCTCCCCGCGTGTCCAGGCGATCGCAGACGTGGCGGAAGCGAGCGCGCAACTCGTGTCCGACAACGTTCCGATCTCGGCGCAACCCGTCCAGTACGTCTACACGAAGCTCTCCGCGCTCCGGCCCACGCTCCTCGCCGCCGCGGTTCGCGACGCGCAACACCGGGGCACTGTCCTGCTGGGGGCGACCGGAGGCCACATCGGCAAGCTGCGTGGAGTCGACGTTGGCGTCTTCCAGGTCACCTCGCCGAACTCGACCGAGGTGAGCGACTACGGGGTGTACGACACCTCGACGCTCGAAAAGGACGTAACCGCGGTGGTCAACGTCACATTCACGCTGACGTAGCCACTCCCAGCGTCAAACTGGACGCATGCGGATCATCGCTGGTACCCGTCGGGGACACCGGATCGACGCTCCGAAAGGGCTCGCGACCAGGCCGACGTCCGACCGCGTCCGCGAGAACGCGTTCAACCTCATCGGCCCGGTCGACGGTGCGGTGGTGCTCGACGTCTTCGCGGGATCCGGTGCGATGGGCCTCGAGGCGCTGTCGCGCGGAGCCAAGAGCGCCGTCTTCGTCGAGTCTGACCGGGGCGCGTGCCGGCAGATCAACGCGAACCTCGAAAAGCTGCGCCTGCGGGGGACGGTGCGCTGCCAGGACGCCCGCCGCACGCTCGCGGCGGAGACAGGAACGTATGACCTCGTGCTCTGCGACCCGCCCTACGAGGACGAGCCAAGTGGCGACCTCGGGCCTCACCTTGCTCGAATCCTGGCCCCGAGCGGGCTGCTCGTCTACGAGACGGCTGCCCGAGTTGAGCCCGTGATCGAAGGTCTCCAGATCCGCACCTCGCGCAAGTACGGGTCCGCACGGCTTACGCTGTTCGAACGGTGATGACCGCAATCTGCCCCGGAAGCTACGACCCCGTCACGAACGGGCACATCGAAGTGATCGCGCGCGCGGCCTCGATCTTCGACCGTGTGGTCGCGGGCGTGATCGGAACGCCGCAGCACAAGACGCCGATGTTCTCGCTCGAAGAGCGGGTCGCATTCGTCCGCGAAGCAGTCGACGGGATCGCGAACGTCGAGGTCGACGTCTTCAAAGAGCTCGTCGTCGACTTCGCCCGTCGGTGGGACGCGAAGGTGATCGTCAAGGGCCTCCGGGTGATCTCGGACTTCGAGTGGGAGTTCCAGATGAACCAGCTGAACCGGACACTGGCGCCGGAGATCGAGACCCTCTACATGATGGCGAGCCCGGCGGTGAGCTTCGTCTCCTCGAGTGGTGTGAAGGAGATTGCGTCCTTCGGCGGAAATGTCGAACAGCTCGTTCCGGAGGCAGTCGCCCGCCGGTTGAGAGACATGTTCCCGAACGGCCGTGGTGGGACGCCCCTGAGCGGTCAGGAGTAAGATCAGCCCGATATGGATGTTCTCGTTCTCATCGACAAGCTCGACGACCTCGCGCACAACGCGAAGGCCGTTCCCCTGACCGACCAGGTCCGGATCGACCGCGAGGAGATCTACGACATCCTCGACCAGATGCGCGCGACGATCCCCGAAGAGATCAAGCAGGCGCGCTGGATCGTCAAAGAGCGCCAGGAGATGCTCGCCGAGGCGAAACGCGAGCAGGACAGGCTGCTTCAGGAGGCGCGCGAGCAGGCAGTCAGGGAGGCCTCGCAGACCGAGATCGTCAAGCTGGCCGAGCGCCAGGCACAGGAGATCATCGACGAGGCCCGCCGACAGGCCCGCGAGATGCGCCTCGAGATGGAGGATTGGGCCGACGGGATGCTCGCGACGCTCGAGAACAACCTCGATAAGTTCCTGACTGCCGTTCGTCGCGGCCGCGACCGGCTGCACGAGCGCTCGCAGGAAACGGTCGTGGCCGGAATCGGCCCGATCGACCTCGAGGACGAGCCCACGTCTTACTAGCCCCACCGGTCAGGCGGCTGTTGGGCCGGGGTAGTCTGACTCCATGACGAGCTTCAACCTGCGCCAGGTGAAGCTCCGCCCCGGCGAGGAGCACCGTGAGGCGCTCGACGTGGAGCTGCCGCCGTTCGAGTTCGGCGGCCAGCGTTACCTGCCGGTGCCGGAGACCGTCCAGGCCGAGCTTGTCGTCACCCGCGCGACCACCGGAACCGTGTTCTCGATTGCGTTCGAGGCGCGCCTGCACGGCCCCTGCTACCGGTGTCTGGGGGACGCGGTGCTGCTCATCCCGATCCGCGGCCTCGAATACCAGGCCTCGTCGCCGGAGGACGAGGAGCTGACGAACCCCTATCTCGTCAACGACCTGCTCGAGGTTTCCGCCTGGGCACGCGACGCCGTCGCGCTCGCGCTGCCGGAGAAGATCCTCTGCCGGCCCGACTGCGCCGGGCTCTGCGCCGTATGCGGCAAGAACCTGAACGAGGAACCCCACGAGCACGACGAGCAGTCCCCCGATCCGCGCTGGAGTGTCCTCGAGGCCCTTCGCGAGGACCTGTAGCGGCCTCTCGGCTACAGTGTCGGCCGCGATGGCGGTCCCGAAGCGAAAGACGTCGAAGTCCAGGCGCGACAAGCGCCGCGCGACGCATGCGCTCGAGACACCGCGCGTGAACACCTGTCCGCAGTGCGGGTCGCCGAAGCGTCCCCACCACGTCTGCGCGGTCTGTGGCTCGTACAAGGGCCGCGAGGTCGTGCCGCTCCGCCTCTCAGCGCCCTAGGTGGACGCTCGCTAGTGCCCCGCGTCGCGATCGACGCGATGGGAGGGGACAGGGCTCCCGGCGAGATCATTCCCGGCGCGCTCCTCGCGGCCGCGGAAGGCATCGACGTCACGCTCTACGGCCCGGCGGGAATCGAGACCGGCGGCCTCGCACTCGTCGACGCGCCGGAGTCGATCGACATGGCCGAAAAGCCGGCCGAGGCTGTCCGGGTCAAGACGGACTCGTCCCTCGTTGCGGCCGTTCGGGCGGTTGCGGAGGGCCGGGCAGATGCTGTCGTGTCGGCCGGGAACACGGGCGCCGTGCTTGCGGCAGGGCTCGTCTACCTCGGGCGCCTGCCGGGAGTGATGCGACCCGCGATCGCGGTTCCGATTCCGACGCGGCGCGGCCCTTCCGTTCTGCTCGACGCTGGGGCGACCGCCGACAACAGGGCGGAGCACCTGCTCCAGTTCGGGATCATGGGAGCGGTTTTCGCCGAGGAGATCCTGGAGATTCCGAACCCCGAGGTGAGGCTACTTTCGATCGGCGAAGAGCCGGAGAAGGGCAACGCGCTGACGCTCGACGCGCACGCGCTCCTTCGCGACGCGCCCGGAATCGACTTTGCAGGCAACGCCGAGAGTCGCGACCTGCTCCGCGGCGCCGCCGACGTCGTCGTCACCGACGGCTTCACCGGGAACATGGCGCTCAAGCTCCTCGAGGGAACGGTCGGCGAGGCCTTTGCGGCGCTCAGGGAGGAGATCGCCACCACGAGGCTCGGCAAGCTCGGAGGGCTCCTGATCCGTCCCGCGGCGAAGCGCACGCGCTCGCGTCTCGACTCGGAGGCGTACGGCGGCGCGTATCTGCTCGGGTTGCGCGGCCTCGCAGTCGTCGCCCACGGGAACTCCGGCAGGCGTGCAATCTCGAACGCAATCCGGCTCGCAGCGCGCGGTGTAGAGCACAGCGTCGTCGCGCGCCTCGCCGAACGGCTCCCCGTCCGGGAGCGGCCTGACGCGGCCGGCGAGCCCCAGGCGCTCGGTGGTGGGTGAACGGAGGCCCCATAGCGCGCCGTTTCACCTGTGTATGATCGGCGCGCTTTAGAACCCCGAGACAATGAGGTGCCATGGCAGCGTCGCGTGAAGAGGTCTACGAGCGGGTCAAGGAAGTCCTGACTGAGCAGCTCGGTGTCGAAGAAAGCGAGATCAACGAAGAAGCGTCGTTCGCGGACGATCTCGACGCAGACTCCCTGGATCTCGTCGAGCTGATCATGGAGCTCGAGGACCAGTTCGGGATCAAGATCTCGGACGAGGACGCACAGAAGATCACGACAGTCGGGCAGGCAGTCGACTACGTCTCCTCGCACCAGTAAGTCACTCGCCGAGCTGATCGCAGAGCTGCCGGCGGGCCGCTCCGCCGCTGTCTTCACACATTCGAGCTTCGCCGTGGATCGCATCGAGTCGTACGAGCGGCTCGAGTTCCTCGGCGACTCGGTGCTCGAGCTCGCGATCGCCCGGACCCTCTACGACCGCTTTCCGGAGTTCAGCGAGGGGCAGCTGACGAAGATCCGCTCGCACGTCGTGTCGAGGGCGAGCTGCGCGGTCGTTGCCGAGACGCTCGGGCTAGGCGAAAGGCTGCGCGAAAGCCCGAACGCAATGCCCGGCGACGAGGTCGATCGGTTGGCGCGAAACCGCAATGTGCTCGCGGCCCTTCTCGAAGCGGCCCTCGCCGCGGTCTACCTCGAGTTCGGCTTCGAGCAGGTCGAGCCCGCGATCGTCGGGGCCTTCGACAGTGTGATCGACTTCGCGCTCACGAACCAGATCGACGCTAAGACGGAGTTGCAGGAAGTTCTGGCGCGCAGCGGCCGCGCGGCCACCTACACGTTGCTCGAGGCTGTCGGCCCGACGCACGACACGACGTTCACCGCGGCGGTGCTGATCGACGGCGAGGAGGCCGGCGTCGGCCGTGGATCGTCCAAGAAGGAAGCTGAGCAGGTCGCAGCCCAGGAAGCGCTCGCCCGGCTCGGTGCGGCCGAGTAGCCGGGGAACCTGTGGGTTTACGCGGTCGAGGGTAGCTGGGGGAACCTCCCGGTTCCCCCAAACCCCTTCCACTGGTCCGCTTCGCGGACAGTGCCGGGTTAGTTGGGGGAACCTCCCGGTTCCCCCAAACCCCCTCCACTGGTCCGCTTCGCGGACATGCCGCTATCGCGGCACGTCCGCTCCGCTCGGCAGACTTGCGCTCGGGTGCATCTGAAGGCCGTCAAGCTACGTGGGTTCAAGTCCTTCGTGGACCCTGTCGAGGTCCGGCTGGAGCCGGGAGTCGCCGTGGTGATCGGGCCGAACGGATCCGGTAAGTCGAATGTCTCGGACGCCATTCTCTGGGCGACTGGTTCCCTGAGCCCGCACGAGCTCCGCGCCGAGAAGCCGGACGACGTCCTCTTCGCCGGGTCGGCTCAGCGCAAGGCAGTCGACTTCTGCGAGGTCGAGCTCGTCTTCGACAACGAGGACGGCGCCTGGCCGGAGCTGCCGTTCTCGGAGGTATCGATCGCACGCCGACTCCACCGCGGCGGGGAGGGCCAGTATCTCGTGAACCGCGCGGCCGTTCGGCGGCTCGACCTCGTCGAGCTGATCTCCGACGTCGGGCTCGGCGGCGGCTTGCGGTCGGTGATTTCGCAGGGAAGCGTCGAGTCGGTGCTCGGTGCGAAACCGTCCGAGCGGCGCGAGCTCGTCGAGGCGGCCGCCGGCCTCGGGCGTTTCAAGCTGCGCCGCCATCGTGCCGAGCTGAAGCTCGCCCGGGTTGCGACGCAGGTCGAGCGGGCGCGCGACCTCGAGGACGAGGTGCGCAAGCGTCTGCGGCCGCTGGCCCTTCAGGCGACGGCGGCGGAGCGGGCCGAAAAGCTGGCCGACGAGATCGCCGGTTTGCAGGCGGCGGTGGCGACGATCGACCTTTGCCACCTGGCCGAGAGGCACGCTGACGCCGAGTCACGCCGGCAGGCGGCGCTCGGGCATCGCACCGAGCTCGAGACGAAGCTCGCGGCGCTGCTTGCCGAGCGGACAACGATCGAAGAGGAGCTCACCGATGCAGCGGGGACGCGCGAGGGTGCAACCGCGGCCCTGTACCGGCTTCGCACGGAGAGTGAGCGGCTGGCAGTTCGCCGTGAGGTTGCCGAAGGGCTGCACGCGCAGCTCCGGATCTGGGCCGCCGCGCCGCTGCGGCCGGCCTCGCGGGACGATCTTGCGGATCGTGCCCAGCTCGCACGCGAGCGTCTGGCGGTCCTCGAGCAGGCATTGGCCGAGCGGGAAGGCCTGCCCCCGGCGGCGCGGGCGCTCGCCGAGGACGGCGAGCGATTGGCGCTCACGCTCCTCGAGGTGGAGCCGGGGTCGGAGCGCGCTGTCGCAGCTGCGCTCGGGCATCGTGCGGCAGCGATCATGGCCGACGACGCGGAGCGTGCATTCGAGCTCGTCGAGCGGGCGAGGACGACCGGCCTCGGGTCGCTGGTCGTCCTCGTCGGTCGCCGCCCGCAGGAGTTCGTGCTTCCGGTCGTGCCACGGGATCAGCTGCTTGCATCGGCCGTCCCGGGGGTGACCGAGGATGGGGTCGGCTGGAACCCGCAGCAGGGCGAGCTCTGGTTTTCGGGGGAGACCGCAGAAGCATTGCTGCTCGAGCTCGACGCGAGGCGGCGCAGGCTTTCCGCCGAGGTCGATGAGCTCGAGCGTCGCGCTGCGCGCGAGGACAGCACCCGCCGACTGCCCGACTCATCGCGCCTGCTCGCGGCTGCTGACCGGCTGGTCGCGGCACTGGCGGTCGACACGATGCGTTTCGAAGCACCACTTCGGGCCGAGACGGAGGTGCCACGCGCAACGGAGCTGGGCGCTGCGCTGCGCCGGCTCGGGACGACAGAGGTGGAGCTTCGGCGGGCGGTGTCCGAATCGGTGGAGGCCGTGTCACTCGTGGATGTCGAGATCGCCCGGACAGAGGGCGAGCGCGAGGAGGCGCAACGGCGGCTCGAGGCAGCCGCAGCCGAGCCCGCCGAGGGTGACGATCGCGAGGAGTTGTTCGAACGTCTGGAACGCCTCGAGCGGCGGCGCGAGCACGTCGGTCCGGTGAACCCTCTGGCGAAGGAGGAGTACGAGGCTGAGAAGGAGCGGCTTACCGAGCTTGCGGCCCAGCGCGCCGATCTCGAGCGCAGCCTCGATGAGCTCGAGCAACTGCGCCGGGAGTTGACCGAGACGGTTGAGCGCCGCTTCGAGGAGACCTTCGAAGCGGTCGAGCGCCATTTCCGCGATGTCGCGGGGACACTCTTCCCCGGGGGCGATGGCCGACTGCGGTTGACCGATGCCGACGAGGTGGGCGAGGAGCCCGGAATCGAGGTCGAGCTCCGGCCGGCCGGTAAGCGGATCACCCGCCTGTCGCTGCTCTCGGGCGGTGAGAAGGCGCTCGGTGCCGTCGCTTTTCTGTTCGCGCTCTTCCTGGCGCGGCCGAGCCCCTTCTACCTTCTCGACGAGGTGGAGGCGGCGCTCGACGATACGAACATCGGCCGCTTCACGGGTCTGCTGCGGCGGTACGCGGACCGCGCGCAGTTCGTCGTCATCACGCATCAAAAGCGGACGATGGAGGCCGCGGACGTCCTCTACGGCGTCACCATGGGAGCCGACGGCGTCTCGCAGATCGTCTCCCGCCGCCTCGCGCACGCCGAGGCGGAGCAGCGCCTGAGCGCCTGACCGGCTTGCGTCTAGGCCATACTGGCCCGATGTTCGTCCGTCTTTTCGTCGTCTCGGCTCTCGTCACAGGGTTCGTCGTCTTCACCGCGGGCACCGCGTCCCCGGCGACGAAGCCGCCGCCCGCCTGCAAGAAGGGCCAGAAGAGCACCAAAGCCCACCCGTGCAGGAAGGCGAAGACGACGGCGGTGAAGACGACCACCACGACAGCCAAGGCAAAGCCGAAGGCGTGCCCGATCGTCGGGGTGACGGGTGTCCAGGGTGGGGCCCCGCTCGGCGACAAGGCCCGGGGGATGGTGAGTATCGGCTGCAACTTCGAGGCCACCGGGCTTACGATCCAGATGCCCGGCCACTCGTTCGCCGGTGTGACTGTGAACTTCGCGGGCGAGACGTGCTCGGCCACGGGCGACACGATCACGTGCAAGCTGAACGCGGTGGGTCAGGAGCAGGGGATCGCAGCGGTCGGAGCCTGGCAGGACATGATCGGCTTTCAATTCGCGGCCGCTGACGTCGCTGCGACGAACAGCACGTCTGGGACGTGTGGAATCGCCGTGAACCTCACGCTCACGAACGCCGGCGCCGCCGTCTTCACGAAGAGCACGAGCACTGTCTGCCAGGCCTGATGGCGCGCAGCTGGGCTGAGTTCCTCGGCGATGCGGAGGGGCCATACGTGACGGTTGAGGCGCAGCGCGGGTTCGTGGGACGGCTGCGCGAGTCCCTCTCCAAATCTCGGCGGGCGCTCACCGAACAGCTCGCGGTTGCCGCGTTCGACCCGTCCGATGAAGCGTCCTGGATGCGTCTCGAGGAGGCGCTGCTTCAGGGCGACGTCGGGGTCACGGCTACCGCCGAGCTCGTCCGGCGGCTCGAGCAGCGACCGGAGCTTGGCGATCTGAACGATGCGTTGGCGGAGGAAATCGCAACCCTGTTCGGCGAGCCACCTCGCTTGGATCTCGACCAGCACCCGTGCGTGATCCTGGTCGTCGGCGTCAACGGGACCGGCAAGACGACAACGATCGGGAAACTCGCGCAGAAGCTCCGCGAGCACGGCCGCGAGGTGACGCTCGGCGCCGCCGACACCTTCCGCGCAGCAGCCGAGGAGCAACTCGAAATCTGGGCCCGTCGCTCCGGTGCACGCTTCGTCGGTGGCGAGAAGGGGGCCGACCCGGCTGCGGTGGCCTACGATGCCGTCGCAGCGGGAGGCGACGTGGTGATCATCGACACTGCCGGGCGGTTGCATACCCAGACGAACCTGATGGACGAGCTCGCGAAGGTGCGTCGAGTGATCGCCGGCCGCCTCGAGGGAGCGCCGCACGAGACGCTCCTCGTCGTCGACGCCACGACCGGTCAGAACGCTCTCCAACAGGCGCGGCTCTTCAACAAAGCGGTCGACGTGACGGGGGTCGCGCTGACGAAGCTCGACGGTTCCGCGAAGGGCGGTGTCGCGGTCGCGATCGCCTACGAGCTCGGTTTGCCCGTGAAGCTGATCGGCGTCGGTGAAGGGCTTGACGACCTGAGGCCATTCGACCCCCGGGACTTCGCGCGGGCGCTCGTCGCAGACTGACGCTCACTCCTTCGGCGCGTCAGGGTCTTAAGCGCTGGAGCCACTCGACCATCGCCTGAAGCAACGAGCGCCGGCAGCAGCAAAAAAGAGGCCACGGATACACTGGCCGCCGTGTTTGAAGCCCTTTCGGACCGGTTGGGGAGCGTCCTCGGCGATCTGCGCAAGCGCGGCCGGCTGGACGAAGCCGCGATCTCAGCCGCGATGCGCGAGATCCGCCTCGCGCTGCTCGAGGCCGACGTCAATCTCGAGGTCGTCCGCGACTTCGTCGCTCGCGTGCGCGAGCGGGCGCTCGGCGAGGAGGTGCTGAGGAGCCTTACGCCCGGCCAGCAGGTCGTGAAGGTCGTCCACGAGGAGCTGACCGACTTGATGGGCGCGGACTCTGCGGAGCTCGCGCTCGGCAAGCCGGCGATCATCCTGCTCGCCGGCCTCCAGGGCTCGGGGAAGACGACGACCGCTGCCAAGCTCGCATTGCAGCTTCGTGGGCAGGGCCGCAAGCCGGGGCTCGTCGCAGCAGACCTCCAGCGACCGGCTGCCATCGACCAGCTCGAGCAGCTGGGCGGCCAGATCGAGGTGCCGGTCTACCGCACCGAGACTGCGGATCCTGTCGATGCCGCGCGCGAAGGTCTGTCCCGTGCGCGGGCCGATGGGATCGACACGGTGATCGTCGACACCGCCGGCCGGCTCCAGGTCGACGAGGAGCTGATGGACGAGCTCGTGCGCGTGCGCGACGCCGTCTCTCCGACAAACGTCCTGCTCGTTCTCGACTCGATGACCGGGCAGGAGGCCGTCAACGTCGCCCGCGCATTCGAGGAGCGGGTCGCCTTCGACGGCGTCATCCTCACGAAGCTCGACGGCGACGCTCGCGGCGGCGCTGCACTCTCTGTCCGAGCGGTCACCGGCACGCCGATCGTGTTCGTCTCGACCGGAGAGAAGCTCGGCGACCTCGAGCAATTCCACCCCGACCGAATGGCCTCACGGATCCTCGGGATGGGCGACGTACTGACGCTCATCGAACGGGCTGAGCAGGCTGCCTCGGCCGACGAGCAGGCAGAGATGGAGGCGCGCCTGCGCAAGGGACAGTTCACCTTCGACGACTTCTTGCGCGTCTCGGCGATGCTGCGACGTATGGGCCCGCTCCAGGGCCTGATGAAGATGATCCCGGGGGTTGGCGCCCAGTTGGGGAACGTCGAGGTGGATGAGGCGCAGATGGGCCGCGTCGAAGCAATCGTGCGCTCGATGACACCTCGGGAGCGGGCGACGCCGCATGTGATCGACGGCAAGCGCCGCCAGCGGATCGCCCGCGGCTCCGGTACGACGGTTCAGCAGGTGAACCAGCTCCTGGAGGGCCGCAAGATGATGGAGCGGATGATGAAACAGATGGGTCAGGGCAAGCTGCCGGGTCTTCCCGGCACACCGGGCGGTGGACAGGGCGGCGGACAGGGCGGTGCCCCCTCCGCGACCCGCAGCACCGGGTCGAAACGGAAGAAGAACAAGCGCAAGGCCGGTCGCCGCTAACCTACTGCTATGGCAGTCAAGCTCAGGCTCACACGGGTGGGCTCCAAGAAGAACCCGATCTACCGCGTTGTGGCCGCGGATTCACGCTCGCCGCGCGACGGAAGGTTCCTCGAGATTGTCGGGCGGTACAACCCGCAGACCGATCCGTCCACGATCGAGTTCGACGAGGCGAAGGTGAAGGAATGGCTCGGAAAGGGCGCTCTGCCGTCCGAGGCCGTGTCGCGTCTGCTCAAAGTCAAGGGCATCTCCAGGTAGGTGCCTCACCAAGGGTCGCCCTCCGGCGTCTCGCCGCGGCCGCAGCGGCGTCCTCGGTGACAGTCACCATGATCGGTACTCCCTGCGTCCTTGCACCGTTCGGTGTCGATGATCGAGCGACCTGGGGACGGTCCCGGGCGGGGCAGTGATGGCGGAGCTGCTCGCCTACCTCGCGCGGGAACTCGTTGACGACCCCGAGGCGGTGCGTGTCGAGACGGAAGAGCGAGACGGGGCGCTGGTGCTCGTCCTCCATGTCGCACCGGACGATCTCGGCAAGGTGATCGGCCGAGGCGGCCGGATTGTGCGGGCGCTCCGGACGATTCTGCGGGCGACCGCCGTACGCGACGGGCGGCGGGTACTCGTCGAGATCGCCGAATAGCGATGAGCCGAGTGCTCGTCGGGCAAGTCGGGCGGCCGCACGGGCTCGACGGGTCGTTCTTCGTCGACAGCCCGAGCGACGATGGCCGGTGGTTCATGGTCGGCTCGCGCCTGTTCGCGGGCGGCGTCGAGGTGGAGGTGGTCGCATCGCGGCGCGGCGCGAGCGGCCGGCCGGTGATCAAGCTCGACCGTGAGGTTGCCAGGGGGACCGCGCTCGAGGTTGCGCGCGAGGCGCTCCCGCCCACCGAGAAGGACGAGTACTACGTGTTCGAGCTCGTCGGGCTCGAGGTCGTCGAAGAGGGCGGGCGAGTCCTTGGCTCGGTCGTCCGCGTCGAGCCCGGGGTCGCGAACGACGCGATCGAGCTCGACGGCGGGCTCCTGCTTCCCCTCGTCGGCGAGTGTGTCCGCGACATCGACCTGGATACTGGACGTATCCTTGTGGCGCCCGGTTTCTCCGACCTCGGCTGAACCTTTGCAGCTCGACGTCTTCACCCTCGTTCCGCATGCCTACGCCTGGATCACCGAACAGCGTCCTCTCGCGACCGTTCTCGGCTCGGAGCTCGACTTGCGCCTGTACTCCTATCGCGACTACACGCCGCTTCGTTCCGGCCAGGTCGACGACGAGCCGTACGGGGGCGGGGCGGGGATGGTCATGAGAGTCGACGTCGTGGCCGCAGCGCTCGACTCGGTGTATGGCGGCGTTCCGGCCCACCCGGTCGTCGCGTTGACGCCGCAGGGCCGTCAGGTCACGCAGGATGTCGTCGAGGATCTGGCGCTGGAGGAGCACGTCACGCTGCTCTCGGCGCGCTTCGAGGGCTTCGACGAGCGAATCGTCGAGCACCTGTGCAACGACTCGATGTCGATCGGCCCATATGTGGTCTCGAACGGCGACCTGCCGGCGATGGTGCTCGTCGACGCGATCGCCCGCCGTCTCCCCGGGGCGCTGGCCGAGGGCTCGGGCGAGCTCGAGTCGTTTTCGCCGGCGCTCGGCGGTGGTCGCGAGCACCCGCACTACACGCGTCCAGCGGAGTTCCGGGGCTGGGGCGTCCCCGAAGTGCTCCTCTCCGGGGATCACGGCAAGGTCGAACGCCTGGCGGCGGGAGCACGTCCGGTGAGGTTCGGCTACCGGCACCACATCGAGCGCCTGACCGCGGGCCTCCCGAAGCCCTGGCGTGTTGCGATCGACTGGCTGGTCACGATCCTCGGCGCCATTCTGATTGTGCTCGCGATCAAGCAGTGGGTGGTCAACCCGTACCGGATTCCCTCGAGCTCGATGGAACCGACGCTGCACTGCGCGCGTCCCGGGCTCGGGTGTGAGGCGTCGTTCTCGGACCGCGTGCTCGCGTGCCGCTTCTGCTTCGACATCTGGGGTCCGAAGCGTGGCGACGTCATCGTGTTCAAGACGCCGCCCCAAGCCGCGATCTCGTGCGGCGCGGGCGGGACGTTCGTCAAGCGTCTCATTGGCCTCCCCGGCGAGACCGTCTTCGAGGACAACCACGGCTTCATCTGGATCAATGGCAAGCGCCTCTCCGAGCCGTACGTCGAACCGGCGCGGCGGCAGAGGACGCTCGGAACGCGGACTCCAACGCAAAGCGCTGGATGGTTCCGAAGGGCGAGTACTTCTTCATGGGCGACAACCGCGGTCAGTCCTGCGACTCGCGGCGATGGGGCACGGTGCCGCGCGGAACCTGATCGGCAAGGTAGTCGCCACGTACTGGCCACCGTCGCGGATCTCGATCGGGTAAGCCGCAGCGAGCGGTCGCTCGCGCGTGCTCGACATGTCACGGAATTGGCACAGATACGTCACGTGCGGCGCGCTACCGTTTCATTACCCCCTGGGAGGGTGGGGGGTCAGTGGGTGGTCGGTCCCGGGCTGGTCCCGGAAGTTCGGCTACCATGCAGCCGCCCGCGGGCCCTTCTTGTCATGAGCACGACGATCCAGGAAATCGAGCGCCGCCAGTTGCGCGAGGTGCCGCGGTTCAAGGCGGGGGACACCGTGCGCGTCCATTTCCGCGTTATCGAGGGTAATCGCCAGCGGATCCAGGTCTTCGAGGGAGTCGTGCTCCGACGGCAGGGCGCGGGTGTGCGCGAGACGTTCACCGTGCGCAAGAACTCGTTCGGCGTTGGCGTCGAGCGGACGTTCCCGCTTCATTCGCCGAAGATCGACAAGATCGAGGTGACGGCGATCGGTGACGTGAACCGGGCCAAGCTGTACTACCTGCGCGGCAGAGTCGGCAAGAAGGCCCGCATCCGCGAGTTGCGCCAGGGCTGAGAGCGCGACCACCGAGAACAACCGGACCGCCTGGCGTTTCTGAGGACGGCGTCCAACCAGAGCGCCTAAGAACTTCGTCACGAAACCTGCGATGGAAGGGTCGCGCGCCGGTGCCGCCGCTATGCTCGCCGCGTGGCGAAGCTGACCGGCCGGAGGCTTCTCGAGTTCGACCGGCGGCTAGGTGTCCGCTTCGTCGCCGGTGCAGACGAGGCCGGGCGCGGTCCTCTTGCGGGGCCCCTCGTCGTTGCTGGAGTGCTGCTCGACCTCGACGTTCGTCCGCGACCACCGCGCCCGCCCGCTCGCCCGGCTGAACGACTCGAAACAGCTCGACCACGGCACACGCGAGGACCTCTACGAAGCCGTCCTCTCTTGCGCGGAGGCCGTGTCGGTGCACGTGTTTCCGCCGAGCGTGATCGACCGTGACGGGCTGCATCGGACGAACCTGCGCGGCCTTCGCGCGGCCCTCGAAGCGTGCGGTCCGGCCGACGTTCGCCTCGTGGACGGCTTCAAGCTCGGCCCTGAGGCGCTTGCCGCACCGCGCCATCGTCGACGGGGACGCGAAGAGCGCCGCGATCGCTGCCGCCTCGATCGTGGCCAAGGTGACGCGCGACCGCTACATGCAGACCGCGGACGCGCTCTACCCGGCGTACGGGTTCTCGTCGCACGTCGGCTACATCACCCCGGCGCACAGTGCGATTGTGCGGCGAGTCGGGCCGTGCGAGATCCACCGCCGCTCGTTCCAGGCGCGCTGCTATCAGAGCGAGCACGCAGCCTAGGAACAGCGCGGAGCGGCGCGCATCGCGCTGGTATCGCGTGCGCGGGCTACCGGGTGCTCGGGGCGAACGTCTGGATCGGCGGGTACGAGCTCGACCTCGTGGTGCGCCGCGGTGGCACCGTAGTCTTCTGCGAGGTGAAGTCCAAGGGCGGTGGCGGTTTCGGCGACCCGCTCGAGATGGTCAGCGAGGAGAAGATCCGGCGGCTCCGGCGCGCCGCGGAAGCCTGGCTCGCTGCGCACCAGGAATACTCGGGCCTCGCCGTTCGGTTCGACGTCGTCTCCGAACGCGCAGGTCGGCTCCAGTGTGTCCGCGCCGCCTTCTAGCCGGATAGGAAAGCCGCGACCGCCCCCGAACGAAACGGCGTGGCGGCAACGCAGGACGCGCTCTACGCCGCGCTCGACCTCGATCTCTCTTGGTCCGAGCGCGAGCTTCCAGAGCGGGAGAGGACGAAACACGTCCATCGTCTCCACCCGTACCTCGGGAAGTTCATCCCGCAACTCGTCGAGGAACTCTTCCGGCGGCATGTCCCGGCGGGAGGTCGGGTACTCGACCCGTTCGCCGGCTCGGGCACGACGCTCGTTCAGGCGCTCGAGAGTGGCCTCGGAGCGACCGGTCTCGACATCGCCGCGTTCAACTGCCTGCTGATGAAGGTCAAGACGGGCCGCCACAACCTGTTCGTGCTCGAGAGCGAGGCGCGCGATGCGCTCGCGCGGTTCGAGCGCAGGGAGACGAGCCCGAGCGAACATCCCTCCGCATACGTGTGCGAGTGGTTCGCCCCCGAGGCCGTCGCGGATCTCCTCTGCTTCGGCGTCCTTGCCGACGACTACGAGCACGCGGATGTCCTTCGGATCGTCCTCGCGCGGGCCGCGCGCTCGGCGCGACTCACGACCCACTTCGACCTTGACTTCCCGCGCGTGCCTGCAGCGGGAGCCGTACTGGTGCCACAAACACAAGCGCGAGTGCAAGCCCGTGGATCACGCTGCCCACTTCTTGCACCGCTACACGCTCGACACGCTCGCAACGGATCAAGGACTTCTCTCGAGTGCGTGGGCGGCAGGTCGCCGAGGTCCTGCACGGTGACGCCCGTGAGCTCGAGCTGCGCGGCCGATTCGATGCCGTCGTCACCTCGCCTCCGTATCCGGGGCTCATCGACTACCACGAGCAGCACCGCTATGCATACGAGCTGCTCGGCCTCGACGACCGACGCGAGCGCGAGCTCGGCGCGGCGGCACATGGGACGAGCCGCGCTGCGCTGGAAGCGTACGTGGACGGGATCGCGGCCGTTCTTGCGCGTTCGGCGGAAGCGCTGCGCGGCAACGGACCGGTTGCTGATCGTCGTGAACGATCGGCGCGGCCTCTATCCGGACATCCTCGAGCGGGCGGGTCTTCGTCTCGACGGCCGCTACCGCCGCCATGTGAACCGCCGCACCGGGCGGCGAGCCGGCGAGTACTTCGAGGACGTGCTCGTGGCGCGGCGCGCCTGATGGTCGAGCCTCCGCTCACTGGCGGTTGCATGTGCGGTGGAGTCCGGTTCGAGCTGGACGATCTGCCTGTCTCGGCCAGTTGGTGTCACTGCACACGGTGTCAGCGCCGGACAGGCACGGCCGCGTCTGTGCAGGCGCTGATCGTTCCGGGCTCACTGAGGATCACCGAGGGCAAAGCGCTCTTGCGTGAATACAGCCCGGACGGCGGCTGGGCGAAGGTCTTCTGTGGTGAATGCGGGTCGGGCCTCTGGAGCCGGAGCCCGGACGATCCGGGGAGAATGGCGGTACGGTTCGGGGTGTTCGACGGCGACCCGGGCATCCGGCCGAGCTACCGCCAGTTCGTCGCGTATGCAGCGCCGTGGGAGCCCATTCCCGACGACGGCCTGCCGCGGTTTTCCGAGCGTCGCCCGACGTAAGTCGCTCTCGTCTGCGGACGAGTTCGTCCACGTTTGTTTCGAAGTCGACACAAGGCTGTGACAGGCTGTCGTCTACTTTGGCAACGTGCTCGCGCGAACCGTCACGCACGCGCTCGTCGGGCTCGATCCGCGCCGGGTCGAAGTCGAAGCGCACCTCCAACGAGGCGTGCCTGCGTTTGCGATTGTGGGCCTCGCCGACCGGGCCTGCCAAGAGGCGAAGGAACGCGTGCGCAGTGGCATCGCTTCGGCCGAGCTCGAGTGGCCGTTGCGACGGATCACGGTCAATCTAGCTCCCGCCGATCTTCGGAAGGAGGGCTCCGGCTTTGACCTTCCGATCGCGCTCGCCGTGCTCGCGGCGTCGCACCAGCTCCCGCCAGGGTGTCTCGCAGACCACGCTGCAGTGGGCGAGCTTGCTCTGGATGGCAGGCTGCGACCGGTGCCGGGCGCACTCGTGGCCGCCGAGGGCGCACGCCGAAGCGGCTCCCGCCGGCTGGTCTGTGCAGCCGAGTCCGGAGCGGAAGTCGCGCTCGCTGGTGTGGAGCCCGTGCCCGTCCGGCACCTCGCCGAGGCGGTCGCGTACTTCCGAGGCGAGCATGGCCCACCCCCGGTGCACGCTGATCCGAGGGGCGAACCGGCGGTGCTCGTGCCGGACATCGCGGAGGTTCGCGGTCAAGAACGTGCGCGGCGCGCACTCGAGATCGCCGCCGCCGGGTCCCACAATCTGCTGTTCGCGGGGCCGCCCGGAATTGGAAAGACGATGCTCGCACGCCGGCTACCTGGCATCCTGCCCGTCCTCGACGATGCGGCTGCGCTCGAGGTGACCAGGATCCATTCGATCGCCGGGCTGCTGCCGCCGGGAGCCGGGCTCGTGCGCACGCCGCCGTTCAGGGCCCCGCATCACACCGCCTCCACGGCGGCTGTCGTGGGCGGGGGATCGACGCCACGTCCGGGTGAGGTGACCCTCGCGCATCACGGCGTGCTTCTCCTGGACGAGCTTCCGGAATTCCCTCGGCCGGTGCTCGAGGGGCTCCGCCAGCCACTCGAAGACGGCACCGTCGCGGTCGCCCGGATCGGAGGCCGAGTCGTCTTTCCCGCGCGTTTTCAGCTCGTCGGCACGATGAACATGTGCCCGTGCGGCGCCCGCGGCGATCCCGCTGTCGAATGCTCGTGCTCGCCGCACCGGATCGACCGGTATCGAGAGAAGCTCTCGCGCGCACTCGTCGACCGTTTCGACCTCGTCGTCGCGCTGCCCCGCCCCCGTGGCTCCGAGCTCGCCGGGGCGGGTGGAGAAGGCTCCGCCACCGTCCGGCAGCGCGTGACGGCGGCGCGAGATCGGCTCTCCTGCTCGGTGCCCGAGTTGACGCCCGGAGCGGCGGAGCTGCTGACGCGGGCTGTCGAACGGTTGCCGCTTTCCGGTCGAGGGAGAGCGCGAGTCGCACGCGTGGCGCGAACGATCGCCGCTCTCGCAGTCGCCGCCCAGGTGGCGCCGGAGCACGTCGCCGAGGCGCTCTCGTACCGTTCTCCGTCCGAGTTGTCGACACCGTGAGCGAGCTGGCGCTAGCTGCGTTTGCGGCTGCTCGAGACGCCCACGCGGCCGATCGCGACACGCGCACGCGCCAGTTCTCGGTGTTCGTCGCCGCGTTCGACGAGGACTCCTATCGCCGCGAGCTGGAAGAACGCCGACTTCGGTGGGTCGGCCGCTCGGATCCGGCGTTCCCTCCACGGCTCGCCTCGATCCACGATCCGCCGCCCGGACTGTTCCTGCGCGGCAACGCGTCGGTCGAGCTTCTCTCGCGTCCTGCAGTGGCGGTGGTCGGTGCCAGGAGCTGCACCGACTACGGCGCGCATGTCGCTCGCGTGCTCGGCCGTGATCTCGCGGCGGCGGGGGTTGTCGTGGTCTCGGGTCTGGCACGGGGCGTCGACGGCTGGGCACACAGGGGCGCATTGGAAGGCGGCGGGCCGACCGTCGCGGTGCTCGGGTGCGGGATCGACCGCGACTATCCACGCGCGCATGCATCTCTTGCCGCACAGCTCTCCGAGACCGGCCTGGTCGTCTCAGAATACCCACCGGGTGTTCCCCCGGCGCCGTGGCGGTTTCCGGCTCGGAACAGGATCGTTGCCGGCCTTGCCGCGGCAACGGTCGTGGTCGAGGCACGCGAGCGGAGTGGCGCCCTGATCACCGCGGATCTCGCGCTCGAGGAGGGCCGCGAGGTGTTGGTGGTTCCGGGTGAGATCACCTCATCGCTCTCCAAGGGAACAAATGGGCTGTTGCGGCTGGGGGCCACCCCCGTGACGAGGTCGGCAGACGTGCTCGAGGCGATCGGCATCGTCCCGCCGGACACCGAGTGCTCTCCGGCGCTGTCCGGCGCGGCGTCCTCCGTGCTCGCCGCTCTCGACGCGGGAACCGCCACCGCCGACGAGCTCGCGCGTGCCACCGGCATCGACCCGGCCACGGCGTCGGCTGCGCTGATCGAGCTCGAACTCGCTGGGCTCGTCACCGCCGCCGCGGGGAGGTATCGGAGGTGATGCCCTCGGATTAGCATCGACGAGGTGATGACAACGTCATATTGGCTCGATGGGCCGCAAGAGCCCATCCGTGCCTCCGGGAGAACTCGCGCCTCGGGCGCGGTGGACGTCGCCGTCATAGGGGCGGGTGTCACGGGGTGCTCGTGCGCGCTGACCCTCGCCCGACACGGGCTGCGCGTGCGCGTCCACGAGGGGCGCGAGATCGCCGGGGGAGCGAGTGGCCGCAACGGCGGGTTCGCGCTCCGCGGAACAGCGATAGCGTATGACCGCGCGCAGGTGAGCCTCGGCGCCGAGCGGGCGCGACGCCTCTGGCAGTTGAGCGAGGACGCGCTCGTGCGGCTCGCAGATCTCGCGGGTGACGCGTTCCGGCCCGTTGGCAGCCTTCGGCTTGCGGTCGACGCTGAGGAACGTGACGCGCTCGTGCGCGAGCACGACGCCCTTCGCGCGGATGGCTTCGAGGCCCGCCTGCTCGACCAGCCTACCCGCGCCGCTCGACGGCCAGTACGAGGCCGCCGTCGTCAACCCGACGCGACGGCGCGATCGACCCCGTGCGCTGGGTGCGCCGGCTTGCGCAGCGTGCCGTCGACGCCGGCGCCGAGATCGTCGAGCGAAGCCTCGTCGATCCGAGCAGTCTCGACGCTCCCGTGGTCGTGATCGCCGTCGACGGTCTGACCGGCGCGGCTGTGCCCGAGCTCGAGCGTCTCGTCCGACCCGTTCGTGGGCAGATGCTTGCCACCGAGCCGCTCTCCGAGCGCCTCTACGGGCGCCCCCACTACGCCAGGAACGGCTACGACTACTGGCAGCAGCTTCCCGACGGACGGCTCGTCGTGGGCGGGAGGCGTGACGTGAGCTTCGAGACCGAGGAGACTGCGACCGAAGAGACGACGTTACTCGTTCAGCGCAGCCTCGAGGATCTCGTCGCGGACCTGCTCGGGCGGGTGCCGCAGATAACGCACCGATGGGCGGGCATCTGGGGTGACACGCCCGACCGGCTGCCGCTCGCGGGAAGGATTCAGGGGCGGGACGGCGCCTGGATCGTCGGCGGCTACTCGGGGCACGGGAACGTGCTCGGCCTTGCGTGCGGCGACCTCGTCGCCCGCGCGGTGATAGGCGAGCACCCGCCGGAGCTCGAGCTGTTCGACCCCGGCCGCTTCTGAGCTGGCCGGCACGGCGCGCCGCTAGGCGGCGATCGGTTCGAGATTGCCGCCTCGTTCCGAAGGTGCAGCTATCTGCATCACCCGCGAGATCCGATGATCGGGACAGCGGCCCGCTGTCCTGCAGGCGGAACTACCCCGAACTCGAGAGCTGCTGGCAGGCGCTGGATTGCTCGAACGCGGTCTGCAGCTCGCCCTTTGTGTCGAGCGCCTGAAGGCTCTTGAGCGTCGAGGAGAGCTGAGTCCGCATCGTCCCGAACGTGGTGGTGGCGCTGGCCGCCGCGCTGACGACGCCGAGGACGCCCGACGCATTTTCCACGGCCTGCTTGATCGAGTCGATATCGGTGTTCAGATCGGTTGCGAGCTGGTCGACGAGGTCCTTCGCCTGCTGGCCCGCCTTCGGTATTCGGCCTACCGAGACTCTTCAGATCCGACCTCAGTGTCTCGGTGGCCGACTTCGCCTCGTCGGCTGCGCTCTTCAGCGCGTCCTTCGAGAGGTTTCCGCCTTTGAGCGAGTCGGCGGTCGCCGTGACAGAGTTCTTCCATGTGGTGATGGACACGCACACGCTGTTTGCCCAGTCCGCGGTCGATGTCGGCTCGGAGCTCTTCTTCGAGCCGCATCCGGCCGCCAGCAGCGCGACGGCCAGCACGAGGACGAAAGGTCGGGAGCACGCGGCGCATATCGACACGCTACCCCAAGCCGTTCACCGAAGACGCGACGTACGGGCGCAGGTCGAGTCTCTCGGCTGCATCGAGTGACTTCGAGGCCGCTTTTCGCGTATCCCGACCGATCGCGCCCTTGATGAGCCAGCGCCGGACCAGCCGGCCGAGCGGAAGCGAGAGATCGGAGACGTCCGGTTTCCTGCGTGGCGCGAGGTACAGCTCGAGGGTGAGCTTCTTCACGAGTGCCGGGTCCGCGGGCTTGCCGGTTGCCATCGTGAGCCGGTGCGCGACGAGCGATCCAATCACCTGCACTTCGCGGGCACCGGTGCGCACCGTCGAGCCGATAGCAAACGCGGTCGTGGTGGCGAGCACCCACGGCACCCGGGTGAAGCGCGCTCCGCGTGCCAGCGTCCGGAGAACCGGGACGGCAACTACAACCACGCGCTGGACATGATCGGCCACCACTTCGGTGCCGTCGTCGGCAGCGAGGAGCGCCTTGCCCTCTGCGGCGGACGTGACACGGTCCGAGGTCGTGAGGATGCGGTCGATGACGTGCTCGTAGAGAGAAGACACCGCGTCGACGATCGGGGCAGCCCTTTCGAAGATGGCAGACGGAAGCGTCGGCTCTGCCGGAGCGATGTGGGGCCGGATGCCCGAACCCGCGCGGCCGTTGCCCTCGGACGCGTCGGTCATCGTCATGAGTTGAGCGCGTCGGTCATGCGCGGATTGTGCCGGTCGCGCGCGCCTGGTGCCCCGGCGCGTCGGAGACGTCTATAGCTCGACACGCGCAAGATCCAGCTCGTCGGCCTTCGCAAGAGCAGCGATCGCGATCGCGAGATCCTGGATCGCCAGGCCGGTGGAATCGAACAGCGTGATCTCCGCCGCGCTCGTCCGGCCTTCGGCGTCGCCTGTCAGCACCGAACCCAGCTCTGTGACTTCTTCCCTTGTGACGTGGCCGTTCGCGACTGCCGCGGCCAGCTCGCCCCCGTGACTTGCTTGTTCCCAGTCGTCGCAGAAGACGTGCGCGCGGGTGAACTCGCTGGAAGCCATCTCGGCCTTCCCGGGGCCGTCCGCTCCCATCAAGCTGACGTGCTGCCCGGTCTGGAGGCTCCTCTCGCCGAAGACGAGCTCCCGGCCCGGCGTCACCGTAACGACGATGTCCGCGGAGAGCGCTTCGGCGAGCGACGCGGCCGGCTCAGCCCCGAGGTCGTCGGCGACGCGCCGTGCGCGTTCTTCGTCCACGTCCCAGATCGCGGTGCGCTGGCCCCTCGCGAGGAACGTCCGCGCAACGGCACGGCCGTTCACTCCGGCGCCGATCACCACGGCGCTCTCCGCGTCTGCTCGCGCAAGCGTCTCGGCGGCGAGCACGGCCGCGGCCCCGGTACGGAGGGCGGTCACCGAGGCCGCGTCCAGCACCGCTTCGAGCCGCCCGTCGTAGGCGTTCGACACCAGCACGACACCGCTGACTGTCGGGAGCCCAAGCCTCGGGTTGCCGGGAAATGACGTCACCCACTTGAGCAGCGCGTGGCCGCCACCGAGTGCCGGCATGGCGCGAAAGTCGCCGCCAGGGTAGTTCGTGACGTACACCTTCGACGGCATCGTCCATTCGCCCCTGGCGTAGGCGACGAATGCATCGCGCACCGCGTCAACCGCGCGCTCGGGCGAGACCGCCTGCTCGACGTGCCTGGCCGTGAAGACCGGGACACCGGTCGAGTTCAAAGCGCCTTGACGCCGGAGACGAGCTTCAGCACGGACTCTTTGGCGTCCCCGAAGAGAAGCACTGTGTGCGGCTCGACGAAGAGCGGGTTGTCGACCCCGGCGAAGCCGGTCGCCATCGACCGCTTCATGACGACGACCTGTTTCGCCTGGCTGACGTTGAGGATGGGCATGCCGTAGATCGGGCTGCCGGGCTCGTTCTTCGCCGCCGGGTTGACGACGTCGTTCGCGCCGATCACGAGCGCGACGTCGGTCTGGGCGAACTGCGGGTTGATCTCGTCCATCTCCTTCAGCGCCGTGTACGGCACGTTCGCCTCCGCGAGGAGCACGTTCATGTGCCCCGGCATGCGGCCGGCGACGGGATGGATCGCGTAGTCGACGGAAATCCCCTTGCTTTCGAGCACATCTGCGAGCTCGCGCACCGCGTGCTGGGCCTGCGCGACGGCCATCCCGTAGCCGGGGCAGATGACGACCTTCTGCGCGTACGCGAGCATGATCGCGACGTCCTGCGCGGTCGCTGAGCGTACGGTGCCCTCGACGGCCGTCGCGCCCGCGCCCGCTTGCACCTTGCCGAACGCCCCGAACAGGACGTTCCCGATCGACCGATTCATCGCCCGGCCCATCATCATCGTCAGCAGGGTTCCCGATGCGCCGACGAGAGCGCCGCTCACGATCAGCACGTTCGAGCTCAGCGCAAAACCGGTGGCGGCGGCGGCGAGCCCGGTGAACGCGTTCAGAAGTGAGATCACGACCGGCATGTCGGCGCCGCCGATTGGCAGCACGAAGAGGACGCCAAAGGCGAGGGAGCCGACGAGCAGCGTGGCGAAGAGCCACTGGCGCTCGCTGCCCGCAACGATGGCGGCTCCGGCCGCGACCAGCCCGACGAGCACGAGCCAGGTTCACCACCTGCTGCCCCGGGTAGGTGATCGGCCGCCCCGGAAGCAGCCCTTGGAGCTTCGCGAACGCGACCATCGAGCCGGCGAACGAGACGGAGCCGATCAGGGCCGACAGCACGATCGCGAGGGCGATGTCGCCGTGGAGCTTGCCGGGATCGGGCGCCAGGTTGTGGAACTCCGCGAGCGAGACGAGCGCGGCCGCGCCGCCGCCGACGCCGTTGAAGAGCGCCACCATTTGCGGCATTGCGGTCATCTTCACCTTGCGTGCCCCGACAGCCCCGAACACCGCGCCGATGGCTGCGCCGGCGAGGATCTGCCAGCTGATGTGGACCTCTGGCTGTGCGAGCGTCACGCCGATCGCGACCGCCATCCCGGCCGCACCCACCCAGTTCCCGCGCCGCGCCGTCGTCGGGGAGGAGAGGAATCGGAGCGCCAGGATGAAGCAAATGATCGTGACGAGGTACAGCAGGCTGGAGAGGTTCTGACTCACTACGAGCCCTCGCCGTCGTCCTCGGGCTTGCGCGCCGGACGCTTCTTGAACATCTCGAGCATCCGGTCGGTGACGACGAAGCCGCCGACCACGTTGGCCGTCGCCAGGATCATCGCGACGAAGCCGATCCACCCGGTCAGCAGGTCGGGGTCGGTTATCCCGGCAACGAGGATCGCACCGACGATCACGATCCCGTGGATCGCGTTTGTGCCCGACATCAGCGGGGTGTGCAGCAGCGTCGGGACCTTCGAGATCACCTCGACGCCGAGGAAGATCGCGAGTGCGAGGATCGTGAGCTCGACGATGAGCTGCGCGGAGTGGCTCACGTGGTCGTCTCCTTCTTGCGGGTCACGCATGCGCCCGTGGTGATCTCGTCATCCCAGTCGAGGGTGAGTGCCCCGCCAGGGGCGAGGTGCGTGAGGAGGGCGGCGATGTTCCTCGCGTAGAGCTGGCTCGCGTGGGAGGCCATCGAGCTCGGAAGGTTGAGCAGACCGATCACCTCGACGCCGTTCACCGTGACGATCTCGCCCGGGCGCGTCAGCTCGCAGTTGCCGCCCGTCTCGGCAGCGAGGTCGACGATGACCGAGCCGCGACGCATGTTCTCGACCGCGGCAGCGGGGATGAGTCTCGGCGCCGGACGGCCTGGGATAGCGGCGGTGGTGATCACCACGTCGAAGTCGGGGATCCGTTCACCGAGCGCCTCCAGCTGGCGCTCCTGCTCTTCCGGCGTCAGCTCGCGCGCGTAGCCCCCCTCGGTTTCCTCGCCTACGACGCCGAGGTCGAGGAACGACGCCCCAAGCGACTGCACTTGCTCTCGCACGACCGGCCGCACATCGAAGCCGGAAACGACAGCGCCGAGCCGTCGCGCAGTCGCGATCGCCTGAAGCCCGGCGACGCCGGCGCCGAGCACGAGCACCTTCGCAGGAGGGATTGTGCCGGCTGCCGTGGTCAGCATCGGGAAGAACCTCGGGAGGTGCTCTGCGGCGAGGAGCGCTCCCTTATAGCCGGAGACGGTCGCCTGTGACGAGAGTGCGTCCATCGGCTGCGCGCGCGTGATCCTGGGGATCGACTCCATCGCAAATGCGACGACACCTCGTGCGGCGAGCCGGTCGATCGCAACCGGGTCGGTGAGCGGTGCCAAGAATGCGATCAGGAGCTGGCCCTCGCGGAGCTTCCCCTCCTCGACGTCGGTTGGCTTCGCGACCTTGACGACGCCGTCGGTGTCGCGCCACGCATCGTCGACGAGCTCGGCGCCCGCCTCCGCATAGGCTTCGTCGGTGAAGCCGGCGGACGTGCCGGCGCCGCGTTCGATCGCGACAGTGATTCCGTCGAGCCGTGCGAGCGCCTCCGGCACGAGCGCGACCCGGTTTTCGCCTTGCGCTGTCTCTCTGGGAACGCCCACACGCACGCGGGCGACGGTATCGAAAACCCGCATTCGCGGAACAGGGATGAACGTCATGGGTACAGCCCTTGTGGAGCGATCGGCACGGAATCGGCACGATCACAGGCGGTTCGGTGAGCTAACGTGACCCGTAGGGGACGCGCCGAGGGCGGTGGTCGCCGTGCCGTTGCGCCTTACACTCGGAGCGTGACCGAGCTGCTTCTCGAGCAGGGGCTCCTCATCCTGTTCGCGCTTGTCGCGCTGGAGTCGGCCGGCGTCCCGCTGCCCGGCGAGACTGCACTGATAGCGGCGGCCGTGCTTGCCGAGCGCGGCCACTACTCGCTGGTGACCGTGATCGCGGTCGCGGCGGCGGGGGCGATCGTCGGTGACAACGTTGGGTACTGGCTCGGGCGGAAGGGCGGCCGGGGGCTTCTGAGCCGGACGCCGTTCGTCCGGGACTATTTCGAGCGCGCCCTACCACCCGCAGAACGCTTCTTCCATCGCCACGGGGCGAAGACAGTTTTCATCGGCCGCTTCGTCGCGATCCTCCGTGTCACGGCCGCCTGGCTCGCCGGAATCAGTCACATGCCGTGGTGGAAGTTCCTGGTCTGGAACGCTGCCGGCGGAATTGTCTGGGCGATACTCGTCGGCGTCGTCGCCTACCAACTCGGGAGCGCCGCGGCGGACGCGATCGCGCGATACGGCCTCTACGGAGCCGCCGCAGTCGCCGCGTTCGCAGCCATCGGATTTGTGGGATACAAGCTTTGGCGTCGACGGGTTATCGACCGGATCTGACGTGCGCGAGATCCGATCATGATTGAACTCAGCCTTTGACGGCAATTCACATTGTGGAACGCGATTGTTCTATTGTCTGCGTTTAACGACAGCAACAACCCTTAGAAGGAGGCTATTCCTTGGCTCGGAAAACAGTGTTGGTTTGCGACGACTGCGGTGTAGTGGTCGGCGACAACCAGGGTGCAACGATGCGCGTCACGTTTACGGACGCGCGGCGCGGGTCGAAGGTTGCCGACCTCTGCGACACCTGCGTGGCGAAGCTTCCGGGCCGCGCCGCTGCCCGTCGCGGACGGCGCCCGAAGTCCGCGGCCTGATCCTCGGACGCGACCTTGAGCCGCCGCCGGTGCGCTGAGCGCTGCAGGCTCCGGATCTCGCCCGCTGTCCTTCGATCACGCATGTGCGCAAATGGCGGTCGAAGCGTGCGTTTCGCGGGGCCCCGCGCCCTGGAATCGTTGCGCGGCCGGACTACCATGGCTCGGTGAGCCTCAGCCTCGTCGTAGGGCCCGCGAGTGCGGGGAAGATCGCACTGCTTCTCGAGCGTTATCTGGCACGTCTCGACGAGGAGCCGTTTCTGATCGTGCCGGCCCGTTCGGATGTCGATCGAGTCGAGCGAGAGCTGTTGCGTCTCCGCGGCTGCCTTCTCGGCGGGTCGATCGGGACATTCGACGACCTCTTCGAGCGGATCGCCGGGAACGCCGATTCCGGAAATCGCAGGCCTGTCGTCGGAACGGCGCAGCGCGCGCTTGTTGCCCGACGCGCAATCGACGCGGCGCGTCCGCGACTCGACGGACTCGGGCGATCGGCGGGATTCGCCGGCTTTGCGGACTCGTTGCTTACGACACTGGGCGAGCTCGAGTCCGGGCTGATCGACCCGGAGGAGTTGGACGGCGGACTCGCAGAGCTGTACGCGGCCTACCGCGCAGAGCTCGCCAGACTCGAGCTCTGGGACCGTGACATCCTGCGCCGCCGCGCCGCCGAGCGGCTTCAGGGCGATCTCGATGCCTGGCACGGCGAGCCCGTGCTTGCGTACGGGTTCGAGGACCTCACGGCGGCGGAGTGGTCGCTTCTCGAAGCGCTCGCGGGCCGCACCGATGTCCATGTCTCGCTGCCGTACGAGCCAGGGCGCGTCGCCTTCGCGTCTCTCCGGGGCACCGCTGAGGATCTGGCGGCGCTCGCGGGCGGTCGCACCGAGGAGCTCCCTCCGCGCTATGCGGAGTACACCGCTCCGGCGCTCGCCCATCTGGAGCGCACGCTCTTCGAGCCGGGTCCGCACGCGCAGTGCCCGATAGACGGCGCCGTCCACTTCTTCGAAGGCGCGGGGACACGCACAACGCTCGAGCTCGTGGGGGAGGAAGTTCTCGGACTGCTCCGCGCCGGTGTTCCGGCGGAGGAGATCGGGGTTGTGGTTCCCTCGCTCGAACGCTGGCGGGCGCCGGTCGAGACGGTCTTCTCGACCCTCGGCGTCCCGTACGCCGCCGAGGGTCGCGCCCGGCTCGACTCGATGCCGCTCGGCCACGCGCTTGTCTCGCTCCTCCGGTTCGCCTGGGCGGGTGGCAGCCGGCGCGAGCTCTACGCGTACCTTCGCTCGCCGTACTCGGGGATCCCGCGCGCGAGCGTGGACTTCGTCGAGGGGCGGCTGCGCGGGAGGGCTGTCCACACTCCCGATCGGATCGAGGCGGAGACGGAACGGCTGCGCGAAGCGCCGCTCGTAGCGCTGCGGGAACTGCGGGCGGCGGAGTCGCATCCCGCCGGCGCCCGTGCGCTGCTCGGCTCGATGCTGCGTTGCGCTCACGGGCTCGCCGAACCGCCCGCCGACGACGCAGCGCGCCTCGACCTCCGCACCGCGGCTGCGGCGGAGGCGGCACTCGATGAGCTCGACGATTGGGAGCGGCGCGGCGAGCCGCTCCCACCCGATGATGTGATCGCATCGCTCGAGAAAGCGGAGGTTCGCCTCGGCTCGCCGGGTGAGCCAGGTCGTGTGCCGCTGCTCGACCTCCTCCGCGCTCGGACGCGCCGGTTCCGAGCCGTGTTCGTGCTCGGCCTCGAGGAGGGCTCCTTGCCGAGGCGCGGGCGCGTGTCGGCCTTCCTGGACGACGACCACCGCCGTGAGCTCGGCCGCCGGCTTGAGCGCCCCGACTCGGTCAGTCGCGATCGGTACTTCTTCTACACCGCCTGCACGCGGGCGAGCGAGCGGCTGTACCTCGTCCGCGAGGCGGCTGACGAGGACGGCGTGCCACGTGAGCCGAGTCCCTTCTGGCAGGAGGCCGCATCGGTTTTCGACAGCGACGATGTTGCCGCCGCCACCCGCCGGCGGGCCCTCTCGGAGCTCACCTGGCCGATCGAAGCGGCACCGACCGAGCGAGAGCGGCTGCGGGCGCTCGCGCGACTTGCCGGGAATACCGACGCCGACGTTTCGGCGGACGCCGACTCGCTTGCAGAGGCGAACAATTGGGGCCGACAGCTTGCACGAGCCCGAGCGGCGTTCGATCGCAAGACGCGGTTGCGCAACCCATCGCTTCTCGCCGTGTTCGGGGCGCGCACCACGTTCGCCGCGACCGAGCTGGAGCGCTTCTCCGATTGTTCATCGGCCTGGCTGTTCGAGCGGATCATCGACCCGAAGACGATCGACGCCGAAGTCGATCCGATGTTGCGCGGCAAGGTCGCCCATCAGGCGCTCTTTGCGTTCTACAGCGGCTTGCCGAAGGAGCTCGGCTCGGACCGGGTGACCGAGCAGAATCTCGAGGCGGCGCTTCGCTTTCTCGATCGCTGTCTCGCCGATGCCCTGCGCGGTGGCGTCAGGCTCGACCCGGCCGACGTCCAGGACGCCGAGCTTCGAGTCGGGCTCAAGCGTGATCTCGAGCAGTTCGTGCGCGAGGAAGCTGCCTCGGAGCTCGTTCTTCTTCCGCGCAGATTCGAGGTCGGCTTCGGAACTGACCGCTCGGCTCCAGAGCTGCAGCGCGGCATCGAACTCGGCGACGGCCTCTTCATGAGCGGAAAGATCGACCGGATCGATATCGACCCCTTCAGTGCGCGTGGGATCGTGCAGGACTACAAGTCTGGTAAGACCTCGCACTCGGCGTCGCAGATCGAGTCCGAAGAGCGGCTACAGATCCCGCTCTACATGCTCGTCCTGCGAGACCTCGTCGGGGTTGAGCCGCTCGGCGGGGTGTACCGTGCGCTGGCCGGCCGCGGGTCGACGCGCGGGATGCTGCGGGCCGAGGCGCGCGATGACCTGCCGGGGTTCAAGCCCGCCGACTACCTCGACGAAACCACGTTCTGGGATCAGGTCGAGGCTGCGCGCTCGCGCGCGTACGCCGACGCGGTGCGGATACGCACCGGCGACGTCAAGCACGACCCGAGAGGGGGAGAGTGCCCGTCCTGGTGCGACCTCTGGACGATGTGCCGCGTCGCCAGGTCGTAGCGATGAAC
This sequence comes from uncultured Actinomycetes bacterium, assembly GCA_963781315.1. Lineage (GTDB taxonomy): Bacteria > Actinomycetota > Thermoleophilia > Gaiellales > Gaiellaceae > PALSA-600. The sequence goes on from CAWAFJ010000007.1 coordinate 125,731, forward strand.
GACCAGCAGGTCGCGGCCGTCTCGCTGCGCGGAGAGGTCTTCGTCTCGGCAGGCGCGGGAACTGGCAAGACCTCGGTGCTCGTCGAGCGTTTCGTCCAGGCGGTTTGCGACGACGGCCTCGATGTCGACTCGGTGCTTGCGGTCACCTACACGAACAAGGCCGCTGCGGAGCTGCGCTCCCGGATCCGTGCGGAGCTCGTGTCCCGCGGTAGCCACGACCTCGCCCGTGAGCTCGACGGTGCATGGGTCTCGACCATCCACGGTTTCTGTGCCCGCCTGCTTCGTGCGCATCCGTTTGCCGTCGGCATCGATCCGCGCTTTCGCGAGCTCGACGAGGAGCAAGGCGCGGTCGTGCGTGGCGAGGCGTTCGAGCGGGCTCTCGCGGCGTTCTGTTCCACGGGGGACGAGTCGCGGTTACGGCTCCTCGCCACCTACGGCAGCGCCGGGCTCCGCCGCACGCTCGTCGGGGTCTACGAGACGCTGCGCTCGGCCGGGCGCCCGCTTGTGCTCGAGCTCGGCGCTCTGCCTGACCTCGACGAGCTGATCGAGGTGCTGCGCGACGAAGCACGATCACTCGCCGACGACCCGGGTGCGACTCCGAGCCAGGTGAGGGCGGCTCGGACCGCACTGGATCTGCCCTCGCTTCCGGAACAGCTGATCGATCTCGATCCTTTGCGCGCTCGAGGGCCTCGGGCCGGCGACTTCGAGGATGCGCGCAAGGCCGTCCAGCAGGCCGCACTCGAGGTCCTCGCGACGCACGACAGGGACTTGCTTCAGGAGCTCCTCGAGCTCTTCGCCGCGGAGTACGCGATCGGGAAGCAGCGGGAATCGGCACTTGACTTCGAGGACCTCCAACTTTTCGCACGCGACCTTCTGCGAGACCACGAGAACGTCCGCGAGGTCGAGCAACTCCGCTTCCGGACGATCATGGTCGACGAGTTCCAGGACACGAACGCGCTCCAGTGTGAGCTGATCGACTTGCTCGCCGCCGGTCGGGGAGTCGCGAAGGACGTGTTCTATGTCGGGGACGAGTTCCAGTCGATCTACGGGTTCCGCCACGCCGACGTGCAAGTGTTTCGCGAGCGACGCGAGGCGGCGGCTCAGAGGCTCCCGCTGACTGAGAACTACCGTTCGCGGCCCGAAGTTCTGGCCGCGGTGAACTTTCTGTTCGGACCCGAATTCGGCGACGGCTTCCAGCCTCTGACGGCCTCGGGTGACTTCCCGGACCCCGTCTTCGGGCACCCGGTCGAGCTCCTCGTCACCGACAAGGCGGCGTACAAGGAAGCCGGAGAGCACTGGCGTCGCGCCGAGGCACGCCACATCGCGGCGCGCGTCCGCGCGCTTGTTGACAGCGGTGCCGCGACGCCTGGCGAGATCGTGCTCCTCTTTGCCGCAGGCACCGACGCCGACTCGTACGAAGAGGAGCTTCGCCTTCAGGGATTGCCGACCTACCGCGCGACCGGCCGGGGGTACTTCGGCCAGCAGCAGGTCGTCGACCTGCTCATGTACCTGCGGCTGCTGCACAACCGCTACGACGACGAGGCGCTCGTGACCGTGCTGGCGTCGCCGTTTGTCGGTGTCTCGAACGACGGGCTCGTGCTCGTTCGGCGTCACGCGGGGCGCAGACCCATCTTCTCCGGGATCGAGAGGTCGCTCCCGGAGGAGCTCGACGAGTCGGACGAGCGGTTGGTCCGTGCGTTCAGGCAGCGCTATGAGCGGCTTGTGGCGTTCTCGGCGCACGCATCCCTCGAGCGCCTCTGCGAACAGGTGGTCTGTGAGCACGACTACGACCTCGCAGTGCTCGCGCGGTGGGACGGAACTCGCCGGTACGCGAATCTGCGCAAGCTCATGCGTATGGCGCGTTCCTACGAGGAGCTGCGGGGCAGGGATGTCGAGGGCTTCGTGCGCCACGTCCGCGACCAGGAGGCGCTTGGTGGGACGCAGCGCGAGGCAGTTTCCGAGGAGGAAGGCGCGGGCGCGGTGCGCCTGCTCACGATCCACTCCGCGAAGGGCCTCGAGTTCAAGGTCGTCGTCGTTGCCGACGCGGGCCGTGACACGGGGGGGAGGCCCAACGCCGACGAGATCCTCGCCCGTCCCGACGGCCGGTTCGGGTTTAGGGTCGTGCACCCCGCGACCGGTGAGAAGCACTCGGTCTTCGACTACGAGGGTGTCAGCGAGGCCGGCCGGGAGGCCGAGCGAGAAGAGCGCCTGCGCCTCTACTACGTGGCGATGACGCGGGCCAAGGACCGGCTGATCGTGTCGGGGGCGATCGACCAGAGCCGGAAGACCCCAATCGGATGGGTGCTCTCGCGGCTCGACTGCGAGGCCGAGCTTGCGGTCGCCGATGCGCCGTTCGAGCTCGAGCGCGGGAGCGCCAGATTCCTCGTCACGGTCGATTCGCCGCGTCACGCCGTTCCCGCCGAGGCATTACCAATTGCCGAGATCGAGGATGCGCAGCTCGCGCTCTTCGCGGAGCCTTCGGAGGTGGCGACTGCCACCGCGGTGGCGCCCGGTTATCGCTTGCCCGATCTCATGCCGGTGCCGCGCGCGCCGCTCCATCGTGTCCGCCGGCTCTCGTACTCGTCGCTGGCGTTGTTCGACCGCTGCTCGTATCGGTACTTCGCCGAGCGTGTGGCCGGCCTGCGCGAGCGTCGGCCGTCGGGTGCCGGTGGTGAGATTGGCCTGGCGGCGACGGAGATCGGCGACGCAGTCCATCGCCTGCTCGAACTGACCGACCTCACCGACCCCCATCCGCCCGACACCGAGATCGTTCGCACTTGGTATCCGGGGGTGGCAGAGGGCGAGCTCGAACGGATAGCGTCGTTTGTTGGCTCGTACTGCGGCTCGCCGCTCGCCCGGCGGGTTGCAGCGCTCGCGGGGGCGCTCCCGGAGCGGCCCTTCGCGTTCGAGCACGACGGCGTGCTCATCCACGGCCGCCTCGACGTCCTCCACCACGACGGCGCGAAGGCCCTCGTCGTCGACTACAAGACCAACTCGATCGAATTGCGGTCGCCTGAGGAGATCGTCGAGGCGGATTACCGCCTCCAGCAACTCGTCTACGCGGTCGCATGCTTTCGCGCCGGGGCGGACGAGGTGGAGGTTGTTTATGCGTTCCTCGAGCGACCCGACGCCGTCGTCTCGACGACCTTCGCACGCGCCGGGTTGCCCGATCTCGAAGCCGAGCTTTCAGGGGCGATCGCCCGGATCGACGCGGGCGACTTCGTTCCGACTCCGAGCCCGTTCACGTGTCTTGGCTGTCCCGCGCTTGGCGTCGTCTGCGCAGGGCCAGGCCTGGGCGACGACCGCCCCTAACCGTGCTGGACGTAGGCGACGGCCGCCCTGAGGATCGCGACCGCGTCCGCGGTCGAGACCTTGCGAGCGGTCGACTTGACCGAGATGTACTCGTCGCCGACGAGCGCATCGCAGCCGACCTGATGCCCGTCGGGGTCGTACCCGCATTCGGCTGTGTCGGTCCCGGCGATGGGGGAGAAGACGGCGCCCGAGGGCGAGGGATTTGCATTCCCGACCGTCAGAGTTCGAAACACGTTCGGGCAGGTTCCCTGTGCGCCGACGCACGGCACCGCGGAAGGTGAGAACAGGAGGGTGTACTCGACGCCCGTCGGGCTCGTCACCGCCGCGATCACAGCGCCGTATGGCGGCTGGGTCGTCGGAACGTATGGGTTCAAGCTTTGCAGCGTAAAACCCGGCGGCAGTTCGGGGCGTCCGCTCAGGAGACGGCGTGACATCGGTGTATTCGCCACGAGCGGGATCAGCCTGGCCGCGTTGGCGGCAGGGTTGTCGGGCGGGGTGGGCGTTGTGGCCTGTGTGGTCACAAGCGCCGATGTCGATGACCCTCCACCGCACGCCGCCAGGCCGAGGCCGGCGACGACGCCGAGCGCTGCGAGCGCTGCTGCGCGGAGCGGCACGCGGTGATTATCCACCCGCGGGCGGCTCCGGTGTGGTCTCGCCCTGTGCGAGCGCGACCGTATAGCGTCGTCGGCCATGGCTCGGAGCTACGTCCACGAGGCGAGCAGGCGCGTCGGCCCGAAGCGGGCGCGCATCGGCCCGATCGTCGAACGGCTCGCCGCCGAGCACGCCGACGCCCGTATCGCACTTCTTTTTCGCAACCCACTGGAGCTTCTCGTCTCGGTGATGCTCTCGGCGCAGACCACAGACGCGAACGTCAACCGAGTCACCGAGAAGCTGTTTCGGAAGTACCGGCGGCCGGAGGACTACCTGGCGGTCTCGCAAGAGGAGCTCGAGCGAGACATCTTCGCGACCGGCTTCTACCGCCAGAAGGCGAGAGCGCTGCGTGGCACGATGCGCGTGCTCCTCGACGAGCACGGCGGAGAGGTGCCGCGAGACTTCGCGGCGCTCGTGCGCCTGCCCGGCGTCGCCCGCAAGACCGCGAACGTGGTCTCCGCGACCCGCGGCGATGCCCACGGGATCGTGGTCGACACGCACGTCAGGCGCCTATCGCAGCGGCTCGGGTTGACGCGGCAGGAGGATCCGGTGAAGATCGAGCGCGACTTGATGCGGCTTGTCCCGAAGGCCGAGTGGGCACGGTTCCCGCACCTTATGATCTGGCACGGCCGGCGCGTGTGCGACGCGCGGCGTCCGCGATGCGGCGAGTGCGTCCTCGCCGATCTCTGCCCGGCGAGTCGTGCCGACGTGCCGCTCTAGGTCATCTACGCTGCGCCGTAGAGGCGCGGCGTGAGGGCGACGAGCAGGCCGCCGTCGTCGTCGTAGGCGGGGAAGAAGTCGCCGGTCACGTCCTTTTCCATACCGGCGCGGGTGCGGATCGCGAACTGCTGGTCGAGGCGCCGGACGCCCCATTCGCGGACGAGCGCCACCGGCTCGCCGGTGGAGAACTGGAGGGCCTCGACGACGTCGCGGCCCATCAGCTCCTCCTCCATGAACCCCGTCAGCTCGAAGACGCCGCGGCCGGTCGCGAGCACGCGTGCTTCCTGGTCGCAGACGATGAACCCGGTCGCCGGAGCCGGGTAGTAATCGTCGAGCAACTCGAAGAGGAACGCGAAGCCGCAATGGCGGCAGGCCGGCTGGTCTTGGGAGAAACCTTCGCGCGCGTCCACGTCGACGGACCGTTCCTTGCACCGGGGGCAGATGTAGTGCGGCACGCGCCCAGGGTAGCCGGGCCCCTGCTACAGCCAGCGCTTCCAGCGGAAGAACGCGATCTGCCCGATTGTCGTCACGATGATCAGCATCCACGACCACCCGTAGCCGAAGCCCCAGTGAAGCTCTGGGATCACGCGGAAGTTCTGTCCGTACACGCCGACGATGAAGGTGGGGAGGAGCAGGAGCGAGGCGACCATGGTCAGCCGCTTCATGACTTCGTTCTGGTCGTTCGCGATCTTCGACTGGAAGTAGTCGCGCACGCCTGCGACCAGATCGCGCGACGTCTCCAGTCCTTCGGTCGCCCTGAGGAACTTGTCGTACGAGTCGGCGAAGTACAGCTCGATTTCGCGCGGGAAGAGCTCGAAGCTGTCGAGCTCGACGCGGTCGTCGACGATGCGATGCACCGCATCTCGGGTCGGCCCCAGGGTGCGCCGGACATGGAGCAGATCGTGCCGGAGCGCGGAAATCCGGGCGCGCACCTTTTCGGGGCGCCATTGCTCGACCTGGTCCTCGAGCTCGTCGATCTCGTCGTTCAGGTCGTCGATCAGGTCGAGGTAGCGTTCGGCGACCTGGTCGACGAGGCGGAACAGGAGCATGCCCACGGCATCGCCGGGCCGACACGCGTCCTGCGCGGGCTTCGGGTCGAAGGGGTGGTGGTTGCCTGGCGGCGTCTTCGACACTGTGACGAGTCGGTCGCTCGTGAGGATGAAGTCGATCTCCTGGTAGTAGACTCGGTCCTCGGCGAGCACGGCGACGGCGACCAGGAGCACGCCGACGACGTAGTCGCCGTGCGACTCGATCCGGGGCCGTGGCTCATCGTCGTGGACGAGCGGTGCGAGCAGCAACTCGAGCGCGGCCGGATGCAGGTCGTCGGGAACGTGTGAGCGGAGCGTGTCCGCCGTGGGGTCGATGAGGTCTATCCAGAGCGGGCTTTCGGCCACACGCCGAGGCTAGCTTCCGCGTCGGCCGGTGCTAGACCGGAGCGGAGGCCGCGTGGGTCGCAGCCTTCGCACCTGCCTCAAGCGCAGCGAGATACCGCTCCGCGTCGAGCGCTCCCATGCAGCCCGAGCCGGCGGCGGTGACCGCCTGCCGGTAGACGTGGTCCTGCACGTCGCCGACCGCAAACACGCCGGGTATGTTCGTTTCCGTCGTGCCCGGCCTGGTGATCAGGTAGCCGGTGTCGTCGTGGTCGAGTTGCCCGGTGAAGAGCGCGGTGTTGGGGTCGTGGCCGATCGCGACGAAGAATCCGCCAGCCTCGAGCTCGAGCGGCTCGCCCGTCTCGGCTTGGCGCAGGCGGACGCCGGTCACAGCCGCGTCGCCGAGCACTTCCTCGACGACGTACGGGGTCAGGATCTCGAGCTTCTCGTTCTGGAGCGCTCGGTCGATCATGATCGGCGACGCGCGGAACTCGTCGCGCCGGTGGACGAGCGTGACCTTCGAGCCGAACCGTGTTAGGAAGAGAGCCTCCTCGAAGGCGGAGTCGCCGCCGCCGACGACCACGATCGGCTTCTCACGGAAGAACGCGCCGTCGCAGGTCGCGCACGCCGACACACCGCGCCCTTGCAGGCGCTGTTCCGACTCGATCCCGAGCCAGCGGGCGCTCGCGCCTGTCGCGATGATCACGGCCTGCGCCCGGTATTCGTCCTTGTCGACCCAGACTCGGAAGGGCCGCTC
>CAWAFJ010000008.1:0-43013 GCA_963781315.1 uncultured Actinomycetes bacterium
GCAACCTCACTCTGCCAGAATGCCGGTCGCTATCATCGCCTCATGGGATCTCGAAAAGGGTGATGTGGAAGCCGACCCGGACGTTGAAGCGCGTGAAAAGGTTCCGGGGAATTGGGCGGACCTTTGTGATTTGGTCACCGACAATTTCTCGCGTCATCAACCCAAAGGATTTTCGGGTTATGACGTGAACGGGGTCAGTCCTGACCGGCCTTCGTAAACGACGCCGAATTCATTCTCGATCCAGGCGCCGACCTGGCGCGTTGTGCGCGGTAAGGCCGTGGCGACCCAGGCTTTCAGCTTTTCCTGTTGCTCGCCGCTCAACTGGCAAGCGCTGCCCTCGTAGCTGAAGTTCGTCAACCCCTCGATCCCATCCTCTTCATACAGGCGATACCAAGTGCGGATGGTGTCGTCGTCCAGCAACAGGACCTTCGCAATCGCCTCGCAGCTCATCCCATCGTCTAGCAACACCAGCGCGTTCGCACGTCGGGCCAGACGATGAGCGGCCGACCCATCCCGAGCCAACTCGATCAGGTTTTGCCGCGATTTTATGTATATATATTGTTACGAGTTCGGGCTTTTTGGTCATTTTCGCCATCACTAACGATTCGATTGCGAAGATGCGTTGGAGCGCCGGATCCGCCGCCGCACGCAAGAGATGGTCGAGCGCGGCGTTGTCGACGAGGCCGTGCGGGCATGGGGGCAGCCGATCTCAGTCACCGCACGCAAGATCCTCGGGCTCGAAGAGTTCGCCACGCTGCCGCTCGGGGAGGCTGTGCCGGCGGTCGTCACCGCGTCTCTCAAGCTTGCCCGGTATCAGCGCAAGTGGATTCGCCGCGTTCCGGGGGCAGTTACGCTCGATGCGAACCGGCCACCGGAGGAGATCGCAGATGAAGTCGTCGCGTTGGCAGGCACAAGGGAACGTCTACCTCGTCGCTGAGGGCGGACCGCTCTCCCGTGGCGACGTCACGGCGCGCGTGGGTGACACCGACGGGATCCTCGAGGTACTCGGCCGTGGCGACGACTGGGTCGAGATCGCGATCTGGAATCCGGACGGGTCCCGCGCGGAGATGTCGGGCAACGGCACTCGGATAGCAGCCTGCTGGCTCGCGGAACAGACAGGCGCGACTCGCGTCTCGGTGAGGGTGGGCACACGCGAGGTGCGGGCGCGACTTCTGGGCGGCGGCTTGGTCGAACAGGATCTCGGGCCGGTGGTCGTCGGGGCACGGGAGAAGGTCGCCGGCGTGTCTTTCATCCCGGTCGATGTCGGGAACCCGCACGCGGTCGTCGAGGGCGATCCAGAGGAGCTCCCTCGGATCGGGCCGCTTCTCGAGACGAACCCCCGTTTTCCCGAGCGGACGAATGTGCAGGTGGCCAGCCGACTCGGTGCACACGACATCGAGGCGCGGGTGTGGGAACGTGGGGTGGGTGAGACCGGGTCGTCGGGGTCGAGCGCGGTCGCGATCGCCGCGGCATTTGGGATGGCTCCCGCCACGGTGAGGTTCCGAGGCGGCACGCTGGAGGTTCGGTTCGAGGCCGGTCGCGCCCTCCTGACAGGACCGGCGGAGCGAGTCGAGTGACTCTCCGCGGAGTACCATCGATCGTCGTGAGAGCCGTTGTCGCGGTCTGGAGTGTCGTGCTACTTATCCTCGCCGCTGGGTGCGGCAGCGGATCGTCATCCTCCGCGGGAGGAGACTGGCAGGTGTTGTCCCGTGCCCAGCTTCCGAGTGGCACCAGCCTTGCACGCGCCGACGGAATCGCGACCGACCCGGCGGAGATTCAGATGCGAGTGGCAGCATCACCGAAGGTCACGACCACCGTCGCGTACGACGTCATCTGTGGCGCCAATACTCTGCACGGGACCGCCACCGGGAGCACGACCCTCGTCACGCCGATCCCAGTCCCGCCCGGAACCGGGTCACAGCAGGCGCATGGGCGCGTTTGCGACGTGCACGTGAGCGCGACGCGTCCGACCGCGACGGCGACGACGGTCACCATCGAGATGATCCCCCTTCCCCCTCAACCAGTGATCGCCAACTGACAGGCGTGTACCCTTGCTCGGGCATGCGGGCACTGTCGGCGACATTCGCGGCTTGCGTGCCGCTGGCCTTGCTTGCAGCCGGCTGCGGCTCCTCCTCGTCGTCGAACCCATGGGAGACAGTCACCCAATCGAAGTCCACAGGGAAGCAGGTCGCGCTCGTTCGTGGCGACGTCGGCCGCCCCGGCGAGGCTCAGGTGAGCATCGAGTCGACCCCGAGCGTGACAGTCGGCACGAGGTACACGGTCATCTGCGCGGGCGCGGAAGAGGAGTCGTTTCGTCGCAAGGGCCCCACCTTGCCCACGCCGTTCACGGTGGACATTCTGCTCCCGGAGGGCAACCCGGGCGCATGCACCGTTTTGCTGGCGGCAACGAGGGCCGCCGACGCGGACCTGACGCTTACGCTCTCGCAGCGCGCGGTGGTGACGACAACTCCGTAGGGATGGCTCGCTCGACGAACGGGCGAGGTCAGAGCCCGACGCCGAACTCTCTGAGAGCGTCGTTGAGCGAGGTGCGAAGGTCTGTCGACTCGGTTCGTCGCCCGATGATGAGCGCGCAGCCGAGCTGGAACGTCCCAGCGGGGAACACCTTCGGACGGGTGCCGGGCACGACCACCGAGCGCGGCGGCACGAAGCCGCGGTGCTCGACGGGCTCGGGCCCGGTGACGTCGATGATCGGGACGGACGCCGTGAGCGCCACGTTCGGCGCCAACACCGCCTCCCGCCCGATCCGGACGCCCTCCGTGACGATGCAGCGCGAGCCGAGAAAGCACCCATCCTCGACGATGACAGGCCGCGCGCCTGGCGGCTCGAGCACGCCGCCGATTCCGACTCCACCGGCGAGATGGACGTTCGCGCCGATCTGTGCACCCGATCCGACGGTGGCCCACGTGTCGACCATCGTGTTGGGCCCGACCCAGGCCCCGATGTTGACGTACGACGGCATCAGGACGACCCCGGGGGACAGGTACGAGCCGTACCGAGCTACCGCAGGGGGCACGACGCGCACGCCAAGCGCCTCGTACCCGGTCTTGAGCGGGATCTTGTCCTGGTACTCGAACGGTCCGATCTCCCGGGTTTCCATCGTCCGGGTCCGGAAGTAGTCCAAGATCGCCTCTTGCACCTCGGGGTGCACGACCCAGTCGTCTCCGACCGGCTCGGCGACACGCACCTCACCGCGGTCGAGCGCAGCGATCGTCTCCTCCGTGGTCAAGGCAGCACATCCCCGAGGATCCGTGCGGCGCGTTCGCAGTCGTCCTGAGACGGCACGAGCGCCATCCTCACATACCCTTCGCCGTCCGGGCCGAAGAACGCGCCCGGCGCGACCAGGATCCCGTGATCGAGCAGCCGCCGAGCGAAGTCCTCGGACGAGCCTTCGACGGCCAGCCAGAGAAAGAACGTCGCGTCGCCGCCGGCGAGACGGAGCCCCTTCTGGCCGAGGACGGGCAGCAGTGTGTCTCGCTTGCGGCGATAGAGGTCGCGCACGGCTTCGACGTGGCGCTCATCCGAGAGTGCGGCGATTCCGGCGCGCTGGACGAACTCCTGCGGTGCAGTGCCGATCGTCGGTCGGAATGCACGGAGCGCGGCGACGACGTCCGGCGGAGCGCAGACGAAACCGCATCGGTAGCCGGTCATCGAGGAGCGCTTCGACAGCGTGTTGAAGACGACCACATTCGAGCGGTCCTCGACCTGGAGGGCGGACGCGGGTGCCGCGTCACCGAACCAGAGCTCGGAGTACGCCTCGTCGGAACAGAGGAGGAAGCCGTGCTCACGCGCCCGTCCGGCAAGCTCGTCGTAGAACGACAGCGGAGCGATCGCCCCGGTCGGGTTATTCGGATAGCACGTCCAGAAGACTGCGATCTCCTCCCAGCGCTCGAACGCGTCGAGGTCGGGCAACCAACCGGTCTCCTCGCGCAGGGGGACGTGGGCGACCTCGCCGCCCGCGAACAGTGCGCCCCGCTCGTAGACGGGGTAACCCGGCGACGGAATTGCGACGACCCTGCGACCACCCAACGCGATCTGGGCAAACGAGAAGATCGCCTCCTTCGAGCCGAGCGTCGGGACGATCTCCACGGAAGGGTCAGTCTCGACACCGAACCGGCGTCGCGATCCACGCCGACACCGCCTCGCGGAACTCCGGCAGGCCGACCGCTCGGGGATACGAGGCGACTTCGGCGACCCCGGCGACGAGCGCCTCACGGATGAAGGCCGGGGTCGGCTCTCGCGGATCGCCGACCCCGAAGTCGATCACGTCGATACCGCGGCGCCGCGCATCGGCCCGCCAGTCGTCGAGTCGCGAGAACGGGTACTGCGAGAGCTCGGCCAGGAGCGGCGAGAGCTGCAACTACTCCGCTCCGAGCAGGAACCGCTGGAGCGCCGAGTACGTTCGCTCCAGTTCGGAGATCTCGACTTGCTCGTCGGCAGCGTGGGCAAAGCGGGTCGCGCCGGGCCCGAAGTTCATCGCGTCGAGCCCGCGTGCTGCGAAGTCGGACACGTTCGTCCAGGCCTGCTTCGGCTCGACGTCGAACGGGCCCGCCCTGCGGAGCTTCTCCACGAGCGGCGAGTCGAGGGCAACGGGTGCGGCGGGAGAGTTCTGGAGGATCTCGACGTCACGGCCGACGAGCTCGCGGACGCGCTCCTCGGCGGAGGCCGGCGTGCGGTCGGGCGCGTATCGGAAGTTGAGCGTGCACTCCACGCGTGCGGGGATGACGTTCGTCGCAATTCCCCCGTGAATCTGTGTGACGCTCAGCACCTCGCGAAAGGTCAACCCGTGTACGTCGACGTCGCGCGGTTCGAGCTCGAGCACATCGCGTAACCCCTCGAGTGCCAGCTTCACCGCGTTGACGCCGAGCCACGGCCGCGCCGAATGCGCGGAGCGGCCCTCGAAGACCACGCGTGCGTTGAGATTGCCCAGACAGCCGAGCTGGATCGTGTTGTCGGTCGGCTCGAGGCAGATCACCAGAGCCGCCTCGTCGATCAGCGGGGCCGCCGCAAACACACCCGGCAGCGGGTTCTCGCTCGGCCCGAGCTCCTCGCGCGGAAAGAACAGGAGCCCGAGGTCGTAGGCGACTTCGGTCTGCTCCGCCCACCGGGCGAGCTCGATCATCACGGCGAGACCGCCCTTCATGTCGGTCGCGCCGAGACCGTGAACCGCGCCGCCCGCGATCCGGCCGGGGAGGTTCCCCTGCTCCGGGACGGTGTCGGTGTGCCCGGCGAGGAGCACGAGCGGCTTCCCTGAGCGCTTCGCGTACACGAGCGACTCGCCGTCGTCGTGGGCAAGCGCGAGCGGCACGTGCGCCTTCGCGTACGCGTAGACACCCGCCTCCTCGCGTGAGGGGGACGGGATGTCCACGAGCTCGAGCGTCCGCTTTGCGAGAGCCGAGTCTTCGACCGGAAAGGTCATAATGGAATCTGATGATTCCACGTTCTCCCGAGCCCGAGCGTGGGTTCGTCCTCGCGGTTCTGGCACAGGGAGTCGACGCCGACGACGAATTGGCGGAGATCGAGGAACTCGCGCGGACTGCGGGCGTCACACCTGTCGGCCGTATCGTGCAGCGCCGGGCAAGGCCGGCACAGCGAACGTACGTCGGCAAGGGAAAGGTCGCCGAGCTCAAGAAGGAGTTCGCGGAATCGGGAGCGGAGAGCCTCCTGGTCGACGACGAGCTCGATCCGGTGCAACAGCGCTACCTCGAGGACGCCCTCGACACGCGCGTCATCGACCGTACCCAGCTGATCCTCGACATCTTCGCCCAACACGCGGTCACAGCCGAGGGCAAGCTCCAGGTGGAGCTCGCGCAGCTCGAATACAACCTGCCCCGTATGCGCGGGCTCTGGCAGCACCTCGAGCGCCTCGGCGGCGGCGTCGGCACTCGCGGCCCCGGCGAGTCCCAGCTCGAGACCGACCGGCGCCTGGCCCGCCGCCGCGTCGCCGTGCTCAAGCGCCGGCTCCGTGGCCTCGAGCAGCAGCGGGCGACCCGGCGCGGCAAGCGCGAGCGCTCGGAGATTCCGACCGTTGCGCTCGCCGGGTATACGAACGTCGGGAAGTCGACGCTGCTGAACGCCTTGACGGGAGCTGAGGTCTCCGTCGAGAACCGGCTGTTCGAGACGCTCGACCCGACGACACGCGGGTTCGTCCACGACGGACGCCGGTACCTCGTCACGGACACGGTCGGCTTCCTTCGCCGCCTTCCGCATCAGCTGGTCGAGGGCTTCTCCTCGACGCTCGAAGAGACACTTGTCGCCGACATGGTGCTCCACGTTGCCGACGCCTCCGTCACCGAGGAGCGGCTCGACGAAATGGTGCAGGCCGTCGAAGACGTGCTGCAGGAGATCGGTGCGGGCGCACTGCCCGTGCAGCTCGTCCTCAACAAGATCGACTGCGTCGACGAAGTCGGCCGGCGGCGCCTCGCGAACCGCTTCCCCGATACGCCACAGATCTCCGCGGAGACGGGGGAGGGGCTCGACGAATTGAAGGCGCTCGTGGCCGAGCGCTTCGGCGACCGCTGGGAGACCGTGCGCCTGCTCATTCCGTACGAGGACGGTGGGCGCCTGTCGGAGCTCTACGGGCTAGGCGCGCCGATCGAGCAGCGCGAGGACACACCTGCCGGAGTGCTGGTGGTGGCCCGGCTTCCGCGACGCGAGGTGCCGCGCTTTGCTCCCTACTTGATCCGGGAAGCGCGCCGGGAGACGGCCTGATGATCGAGCTCCAGATCGTTCGGCTGCACCCGGATGCCGTCGTTCCCGCACGCGCGTACGCGGGCGACGCAGGCCTCGATCTCGCGGCCTGCGAGCGCATCGAGCTCGATCCCGGCCGGCGCGCCCTCGTGGGGACGGGGCTTGCCGTGGCTATCCCCGAGGGGTTTGCGGGCTTCGTGCAGCCTCGATCGGGCCTCGCGGCAAACCACGGGATCACGATCGTCAACACGCCCGGGCTCGTCGACTCCGGGTACCGCGGAGAGCTTCGCGTCGTTCTGCTGAACACCGACAAGGACGAGACGTTCGTCGTCGAGGCGGGAATGCACATCGCGCAGCTCGTGATTGTGCCGCTTCCCGAGATAGAGCTCGTCGAGGTCGAAGAGCTTCCCGACTCGGAGCGGGGGGTACGAGGCTTCGGGTCGTCGCTGCGGTGACCGAGCCACGTCTCCGCGTCTCCGCGCTGCTGCGCTGGCACGGTCGAATTCTCCTCTGCCGGCAGGAGAAGCCCGGCAAGGAGTACTGGCTCCTTCCCGGGGGAGGGGTCAACGGAGGCGAGAGCCTCACCGAGGCATTGATGCGCGAGCTCCGCGAAGAGGTTGGGATCGGCGACGACGTGCTTTTCGAGGGGCCAATCGCCGTCGCAGACTCGATCGCGCCGCACTGGACGCCCGACGACCGGCACGTCGTGCACATCATCTTCGCGGCGGACATCTCACACCGGTCGCTCGAGGACGTGGAGACCCACGACGCCGCGGTGCGGGGCGCTCGGCTCTTCTCGCTGGACGACCTCGAGGAGATCGTCGTCCACCCGCCGATCAAGAGGTTCCTGCAGCGCTGGCAGCCGGGCGACCCCGCCGTGTACCTGGGCTCGCTCTGGGCGCGCTGATCCGGGGGCGTCCAGGAATCTCTCCACCACTGGCCCCAACCCCGGAGAAGAGGGCAGTGTGTGGCCTGGCGCGGCTGCACTCTGCGCCGTAGGGTTGCGGCGAACTCTGCGACCGAGGGAGGGGCCATGTCTGTGCTCGTGACGATTTGGATGCGCGGCGACGCGAGGAAGTTCGAACAGATCGCCGCTGACGATCCAGACCGGATGCGATCGATCGCCGACCGCGCAAAAGGGCACGGCGTGATCGCGCACCGCTTCTACGCAACCGAAGACGGGGATGTGATGGTCATCGACGAATGGCCTGATGCCGAGAGCTTCACCCGCTTCTTCGAAAGCATCCAGTCAGAGATCGGCCCCCTGATCGAGGAGGCCGGGGTCACCGGCGAGCCCGCGGTTCGCTTCTGGCGCAAGCTGGAGACGGGCGACGACATCGGCTGGGACGCCGAGTAGCGCTGCGGCGGCAGGAGGAGGCACCGGGCCGCTGCCGGCGTCGATTCAGCGGCGAATGCGTCGTCGTGATCGTCTACTCGAAGGGCGTGTCGCGTCGGCGAACCTGCTGAACGCTCGGTGAATCCCCGGAGTCACGGACGCGACGTCCAGTTGTAGACGAACGCCGCGATGTCTTTGATCTGGGCTTTCGACAGCCGCCGCTTGAACGCCGGCATGGCGCCGTCACCATTTGTGATCCGGGCGATGATCAACGCGTACGGCGGCGTGAACTCGTCGAGGCTCGGGCCGACGGTCCCTTTCGTTCCTGCCGGTTTGAGCCTGTGGCATGAGCCGCAGCCCATGCTCTTGAAGAGCTTCTTCCCGGTCGCCAGGTTGCCAGTCGCAGCTAGCGCCGGTGGAGAAGCTGTCGCGAGCAGAACGGCCGCGAATGCAAGCAGGCCACCAAGCCGCGTACCGTTCCACCAATTCCGACCTCGGGACATGTTCGTAATGATCGCCCATGATCAATGAGAGTTCGGTTAGAGGCTCAGAACCGCCCGCCGCGCGATCGGGCCCGCTCTGCCGCTACGGCGTGCGCCTGGGATTCGAGCTCGTCGGCGAGTGGCGGGAGCTCGTGCTGCTCGCCGGTTGCGTGCGTGAGGGCGTCCTCGAGGAGCCGGTCGGCGAACCACCCGTTTCGCGGCAACAGGGGCCCGTGGAGGTAGGTGCCGTACGCGCGGACGCGGCGGCACCCCTCATACCCGGACTCGCCGTCGTTTCCGAAGCCGGCCAGGACACGCCCGAGCGGCTGCGCGCCCTCGGCGAGGTAGGTGCGACCGGCGTGATTCTCGAACCCCGCGATCGTCTGGCCGGCCCAGTTGCAGTCCAAGAGCACGTCGCCGATCATGCGGCGCTCGCCGGCGATCGTGTGGGCGGGGAGGACTCCAACCCCGGGGAGCTCGACGCCTGCACGATCCCGGTAGAAGTCGCCGAGGAGCTGGTAGCCGCCGCAGACGGCGAGAAACGCCACTCCCGCCTCCGCAGACTCTCGAAGCGCCCGGCCTTTGCTGGCCAGATCGACCGCAACGAGCGCCTGCTCACGGTCCTGGCCACCGCCGATGTAGACGAGGTCGAGCTCGCCGTGCGGAAACGGGTCACCGATCGAGATCGCCCGGACGTCGAGGTGGTGCCCGCGCTCGCGGGCACGCCACGCGAGGACAGCTATGTTCCCGCGATCGGCGTAGATGTTCAGGTAGTCGGGGTACAGGTGGCCGACGCGGATCTTCATGCCGCGCTCTCCCAGTAGTTCCGGGCGTGGCCGCGCCGCGTGACGATCCGTCGGAGCGCGAGCATGGCGGTGTAGGTGGGGAGGACCACGAGCTCGCCCCCGGGCGGAGTTAGGCGGAGACCGTGGTCGAGTGCCTGTTCGATGTCGGGCACGACGTCGATCCGCTCGCGGTCGACTCCCCCGTACGCGAAACGCAGCGCCAGCTCCGCCGCGCGACTCCCCGTCGCGACGATGCGTTCACAGCCCTCGGCGAGCGGCTCGAAGTCGACGTCCCAGATCCAGGAGACGTCCTGGCCGTCTGCGACGTCGTCATTAAGGGCTACGACGGCGACACCCGGAGCGCCGCGGTCCACGAGCGTTCGCACGGCTTCGTTGGCCCCGGCAGGGTTCTTGACGAGCAGAATGAGGAGGCGCCGATCCCCCATTCCAATCCGCTCGAAGCGGCCGAAGGCCGGCGAGAACCGGTGCAGGCCGGCAACTACGTCGTCGAAGGGAATGCCGGCGGTGAGGCACAGCGCGGCGGCCGCAACGGCGTTGTAGACGTTGTAGAGGCCAGGGACGGACAGCTTGACGCGCGCCGAGCCGTCGCGCGCCTCGAGGTTGAACGCCACGCCGTCGGCGCCCTGCAATTCGATCTCGATCGCGCGCACGTCGAGCGCCGGTCGGGTCGCGCCGCAGTTTGGGCAGGTGTAGTCGCCCAGATGACCGACGTAGGCTGCCGCGTAGACGTAGGGCGTGCCGCAGTTCAGGCAGTGCTTCGAGTCGGCGGCATGCTGAAGCGCGGGACGGGCAGCGCGCGGGTCGTCGAGACCGAAGACGATCGCTTGCCCGGAGCCCGCGTTCCGTGCGAGGTCGCCGACGAGAGGGTCGTCGCCGTTTACGACGAGCGTGGTCTCCGGGAGCCCGGCGACAGTTTCCCGCCACAGCGCGGCGATCAGCTCAAGCTCTCCGTACCGGTCCAGCTGATCGCGGAACAGGTTCCCGAGACAGAGGATGCGCGGCCGGACACGGCGCGCAACCTCGGGGAGCGCGGCCTCGTCCACCTCGAAGAGGCCAAAGTCAGCATCTCGAGCCTCGAGCAACGCCGACGCCACTCCGGACACGAGGTTTGCTCCTGCGGAATTGAAGGCGAGGCGATATCGGGGCCTCAGGATTTCGGCTGCCATCGCCGACGTAGTCGTCTTGCCATTCGTCGCCGAGATGAGTGCCGAGCCGTTCTCGATCCGGCCCGCTAGGACGTCAACGGCGCTCGGGTCGAGCCGTGCGAGCAGTTTCCCCGGCAGCGTCGTTCCGCCTCCCGCCCGAAAGAGCCGGGACAGCGTCCCTGCCGCGCGAGCTCCGGCGATTTCTGCTCTCAGCGGCATGCGGACGGACATGAACGGCGAGCGTAGTCGAAGGCGCGAAACCGAGGCTCGACCGCGGTTTGCGTCGCAGGGCAACAAGTTCCGCCCCGCTAGCGCATTCTTGCGCATTGCTTTTCTTGCTCTACCATTGTTGGCGATGGCGCCACGTCCCCGCTATCGCGCGATCGCGGCGATCGACCAGGCCGCGCTCACGTCATTCCGGGCCGGCATCCGCAGGCGGTACTCCGACGAGCAGATCGTCGCTGAGCTGCAGGCGTGCGCAGATCGACTCGGCCGCTCGCCGACCATGAAGGAGTTTGCTGCCGACCCGGGGACGAAGGTTCATCCACAGACTGTCGTCGAGCATTTCGGGACCTGGAATGCGGCCAAGCGGTCCGCCGGTCTCGTGCCTCGTCGGTTCGCCACGCGCGAGGAGTTGCTCGACGTCCTTCGCCGGCTCGGCAACGACCTCGGGCGGATTCCGACCGCACGCGACCTCGACGGACAGCACGGTCGGCTACCGTCGAAGTCGCTCTACTGGCACACGTTCGGCTCGCTCGCGAATGCCCTTCAGGAGGCCGGATTCGAGGTGGTGGTCGGGGAGGCGCGGCTCGAGCGCGCCGTCGAACAGGGAGCCGCTCTCGCCCGGCGTCTCGGGCGTTTACCGAAGTTCGCCGACTGGGCGACTGCGCGTCGTGAGATTCCGGGGATGCTCACCGAATGGCAGGTCTATCGGATGTTCGAGCCGCGGCGTGGGGCGTGGTCGACGTTCCAGTTCCTCGTCCGCGAGCGACTGGTGAACGAAGGCGTTCGGGTTGCCGCCGACGGCCTGGTCGACGCGTCGCAGCCGTGGCAGGGCACCAGATGAGAATTCGCTACGCGGGTGCTGCGATCGTCGCCAGTCGGCGCAAGCAGTACTCGCGCTCCTCCGGTGCACGCACGGCCGGAAGTGCATCCCGCTCGTCGTAGGGTCGCGCCTTGAAACGCGCACGACGAACGACCTTGCCCTCACGGAGCGCGACCAGCGTTCCCTCGCGCACCTCCCGCTTGCGCAACTTCAACGCACAGTAATGCTCGAGCACTTCGAGCGCGTGCGCGGTCGAGGCGAAGAACACGCCGGAGGCGCCTTCGCCGATCCACAGCGGCCGACCGACTCCGCGCGCGACGAAGAGGAGCCCTGGCTCCCGCTCGTCGAGCCAGGCGGCGGCCATGGAGCCGTCGAGGGCTTCGAGAGCGGACACGTCGTTCCGCGAATGCGCGGCGAGCGCGAAGATCGCCTCTGAATCCACCGTCATTCGCGGCTCTGCACGGGAGCACGAATGCGCTTCGAGCAGTTCGTCGTCGTTGACAATCGTGCCGTTGTGCACTCCGACCACGGGTCCGTGCCGCACGGGGTGATTGTTCGCGGCGATCGACGGGTGCCCCTTCGTGTAGTCGCGAACGTGAACGAGAAGCTGCGTCGCATCGTCGGGCACGGCGACGTGTTCGAGAAGCTGCGAGGGGGGAGTGCGCTGCTTCACGACGGTGGGGTAGGTGTGCGAAGGCGCTCGGTGGGCGTAGCCGACAGCATCGGCGCCGCGTTCCGCGATCGCCGCGAGCAACGCCTGCGCCGCGAGCGTTCGATCGAGCCGCGACGACGCTGAAAGGCTGTATCCCGCAATTCCGCACATGTCGTAGTCCTGGTGTCGACGACGTTCCGTTTGAGGCCGTCGCGAATCAAGGTACCGAACCCCACGGCCGATATGTCACACAAGCATGACGCTCCCAGAGGTGGATCTGGACGGGTTGAGTTCTGAGCCCTCGCTCGAGCTCCTGCCGACGCCTGCCGAAGACCCGCCCGCGGCAGAAGTGCCGCTCGACCGGCGACACAGGCGACGCGCTGAAGATCTACCTCCGGCAGATCCGCAGCCCTCTCCTGAGCGCAGAGGAGGAACGTGAGCTCGCGCGCCGGAAAGACCTCGGCGACGAGGCGGCGAAACAGCAGCTCATCGAGTCGAACCTCCGGCTCGTGATGTCGATAACGCGGCGCTACCGAAACGCCAACGTTCCGCTCCTCGACCTGATCCAGGAGGGAAATCTCGGGCTCATCCGCGCGATCGAACGCTTCGACTACCGGATGGGGTTCCGTCTCTCGACGTACGCCACATGGTGGATCAAGCAGGCCATCATGCGTGCGCTCGCCGACCAGGGGCGAACGATTCGCGTTCCGGTGCGCGTCAGCGACGAGGCTCGCCGGGCGCTTCGGGTTCGCCGTCAGCTCGAGCAGCGGCTGAATCGCGAGCCGTCGATCGACGAGATCGCACGAGAGGCGGGTTTAACGCCGGCCCGCGTCCAAGAGCTCTTCGACCTCACGCCCGACGCGCTCTCACTCGACAGCCCGGTCGGCGAAGGCGAACGTGTGTACGCAGACATGATCGAGGATCGGACATCGGCCGCGCCTGAGAGCACGAGCGCAGACGCGTTCCGCGCGGCGGAGATCGAGGAGGCGCTCTCGTCCCTCAGCCCACGCATGCGCTACGTCGTCGAATGCCGCTATGGGATCGGCGGCCACCGGCCCCAAAGCCTCGAGGAGGTCGCCGGGCAACTGTGCATCACGCGTGAGCGCGTGCGGGTGTTGGAGGCGCAGGCGCTTCGCCGGCTCCGCCGGTCGACTCCCAGCCTCATCCATCATCTGGGCTGAAACCCGACGCACGATAACGTGCGTTATGTCAAGTGCGGAGTCGAAACACATGAGGCACACGACGCGGTCGGCTCCCGCTCCCCAGTGACGCGAGGTTTCACGCAAAGAGCGAGCACCTCGCATCGCAGAGGTCTTGAACGGCAATGACCCGCCCCGGTACATTCCTGGCTGCGCCGAGCCCGGAGCGCGAGTAGGTGGAAACTGAGCCCGGGGGCAGTACGCGAGAGCGGAAAGCCATTAGGCCCAGTCGACGAAAACGCCCGGCTCGGCGAATTACGTTCTCGAGCGGCGTGCACAGCCACCGCTCCATCCTCCTCTAGAGCATGTTGCAGGAATAGCTAGCGCGGTCCCTCTATAACGGAGTTGGCGCAAATTGCGTGATTCCCGTGACCGACCCCCTTGCGTAGCCGCCGCGAGAGGTCTATGGTTCTTCTTGCACCGAGCACGGAGCGCAAGTAGGTCGAGGTCGAGCCCGGGGGCCGTACGCGGAAGCGGAAAGCCAACAGGTTCGGCGGACGAAAGCGCCACCGGCTCGGTGAATTTTTTTCCTCTCTGCGTGCGACCGGACTGGCGTTCCGTGCTTGCCCGTCGCTTGTTTCTTGCGCGGCGGGCTCCGGGGCCTCTACGTCTTGTTTGCTACGTAGCGCCCGTGCGGACCTGACAGAGCCGCGAGAAGACGCTGAGCGAGCTCGTGCCCCACAGCTTGCTCGAGCCGAAGCTGCGGCGGGGCGCAGCCCCCCGGGCCCGGCCCATGCTCGGCTTCCCTCCGGGCGGTTGCGGCGCTGCGTTGGTCGGAGTCGATGCGCATGTCTCACTCCATCGGTGTCGCTCACCGACTTCGAAATCCCTCGGAGGGGCTCCCCCGCGCCCGCTAGTACTCGATGAGCGAGTGCACGTCGTAGCGGCGCAGGCGTTCGCGGCCGCCGAGGAACGTCAGGTCGATGATGAAGCAGGCACCGACAATCACCCCGCCGATGCTCTCCACGAGATCGCAGATTGCGTCGACGGTTCCTCCGGTCGCAAGCACGTCGTCGTGGATCACGACTCGCGAGCCGGTCGGGATGAGGCCCGGGTGGAGCTCGAGCGAGTTCTCCCCATACTCGAGCGCGTACGTCGCGCTGATCGTTTGCGGCGGCAGCTTCCCGGGCCGCCGCGCCGGAACGAAGCCACAGCCCACCTCGGCAGCGATCGCCGGGCCGAGAATGAACCCGCGCGCCTCCGCACCGATCACCATGTCAGGCTGCTTGACTCGCACCCACGCGGCAAGGTCGGCGATCGCGTGCCGGAGCGCGGTGGCGTCGGCGAGCAGGGGCGTGATGTCCTTGAAGCCGACGCCAGGCGTCGGAAAGTCGGGCACCTCCCGGACATACGTCCTTAGGTCCAGGGCGCTCAACGGTTGGCCACGTCGCGCAAGTCGCGCCAGAACAGAAGCGCGGAAAGCTCCTGTGCGAGCTCGCCGATCGTCTGAAGGTCTCGCAGGCCGGCGGCACGGCGCTCCGCGTTGCGCGCCTGAAGCGCTGGCGCCATCAGCTGACCGATGAGCGCAGTCTCGCGGTCGGTTGCCGTGCGAAACGTGCGCAGGTGACGCGGGCCTACCCCGTACCGGGACAGCTGTGCGCACACCCCGGCGACGTCGGCATCGGTTTCTGGGTACCGCTTCGCGGATCCGGTTCCCGTCGGCTGGAGCAACCCGAAGTCCTCGAGCTCCTTCGCCGCCGTGGGTGTGATGCCTGAGCGCTCGCAGAGCTCTTCGAGATCAATCGTGTCGACACGCTCCCCCACGCCGGTCGGGCGCCTGCGCTTGCGTTCCTTCGCACCGGCCGCGTCCAGTTCTTCTCGAATCACCCGCAGCGGCAGAAACTCGTCGCGCTGCAGCCGCAGGATCGTGGTCAGCCGGTCGACGTCGTCCTCGCTGAACAGTCTGTAGCCACCGCGCGTGCGCTGCGGCGTGAGCAGTCCCTCGTCCTCCAGGAAGCGGATCTTCGAGATCGAGATGTCGGCGAACTCCTCGCTGAGGCGCCGAACGACCTCGCCGATCCGAATCAGGCGCTCGCGCTTGGGCGTGTCGGCGGTCGTGCTCACCGTTCGAGGAATGTGAGACGGTATTTGCCGATCTGGAGCTCGTCGCCGTTCTCGAGTGGTGCACTGTCGATCCGCCGCCGGTTGACGAAGGTGCCGTTCAACGACCCCTGGTCGTCGACGGAAAACACCCCGTTGTTCCCGACGACGACGGCGTGCTTGCGCGACACCGTCACATCGTCCAGGAAGATCTCGCACTCGGGCGAGCGTCCGATCCGGGTGCGCTCGCGGGAGAGAAGAAAGCTCTCGCCCGCCCGGCCGCCGCCCGAGCGCACGACCAGCGCGGGTCCTTCGAGCTCGTCCGGCGCAACGCCTGCGAGCTCGCCGACCTCGTCGACGGTGATCGTCTGCGTCGTCTCACCGCCGCTCTCCCCCTTCTCGAGCAGAGCACCGCAGCGCGAGCAGTAGTTTGCGGTCTCCGGGTTCTGGAACCCACATTGCGTGCAGTAGACGTGGCTCACGCCGGCGGGGCGTCCTTGCCGGTGAGGATCTCGGTCAGCCGCTCCACGTCGAGGTGGTCGAGCACGCTGCGCCCGCCCGACTTCGCCAGGCGTGCAACGAGCTCGGCTCGCAGGATGTCGATCTTGCCGTGCAGGATCCGGCGGCGG
Source organism: uncultured Actinomycetes bacterium (assembly GCA_963781315.1). Taxonomy (GTDB): domain Bacteria; phylum Actinomycetota; class Thermoleophilia; order Gaiellales; family Gaiellaceae; genus PALSA-600. Next base: position 16,043 of record CAWAFJ010000008.1, read on the forward strand.
TAGCTCACCTCCCGCTCCTCCTGCTGGAGGTCGTCGATCAGCCCCTTCAGGTCATCGTCTGAGAGAGAACGAAGATCGGGGAACGCGTCCACGCAGCACCTTTCGTCGGTGAACGAGTGATTACAGCTGATCGCTCACGAACCGTCAACCTCAACTTGAGAATACACGTCCGGGATTCCCTGCCGCTCCGCGGTTTCCTGCCGCCGACCGTGTTTCAGGCGGCGAGTTCGGTGCGGGCCTTCCGTGCGTAGAGGAGTAGCGACGCCACCGCGACGCCGAACCCCGTCCAGAAGATCCAAAGTGGCCAACTCGTGCCCGCGGGGGTGACCATCACGAAGCCGAGGCTCGCGTACAGCAACCAGGTGGCGAGCTTGCCGAGGAAGTTGACCTCGAACCGGTACCCGCGTCCAAGAGCGAACGGTGTCACCCCGATCAAGACGAGGTCGCGAGCGGGGATCGCGAGCGCCACCCACGGGAGCCGGCCCTCGTGCCACAGGAGGAGCACGGCGACATCGATCAGAAGGCGATCGGCCAGTGGGTCGGCGATCTTCCCAAATGCGGACTCCACGTGCCAACGACGGGCCAGGAAGCCGTCGATCTGGTCGGTGATCGCCGCCGCGCCGAAGACGATCCCCGCCGCCCAACTGGCGCCACCGTCGGCCGCAAGGATCAGCGCGGCGCATACGGGGATCGCGACGAGCCGCGCGACCGTCAGGAGGTTCGGAAGCTGCGCCAGAGGCGCCGAGACGCTGCGTCCGGCCACCGCCGAAGGATACGGGGCAGCCTAGCGAGCGTTCCTGAACACGGTCGCCCAATGGGCTGTCCGCGTCAGATACGCATTCGCGGCGGCGGCTCCGCGCAGACCCCAGGCTCCCTGGTAGGAGACGTACGGCGGAAAGGCGGAACTCGACGCAGGCTCGATCTGCGTGCCCTCGTGCCACTCGTTGAACGACGTGACCGTAATGCCGTCGGCGTGGGCCCGAACCGCCGCGTGCCACATCGAATCGTATGTCGCCCCGTCCCGTCGCAGTTTCAGGCGAGTGTCGCCCGTCGCGCGACGGGCGTCGTACCCCGGGCCGACCGACGGCAGGCAGAGCAGGTGTACGGCATGGGCTTGGGCGCACAGACGCGCGAAGATCCCGGCGCCGTAGGTGAGCACGTCATAGGTGTAGATCCCGTCGAAGTGGCTCGCCGCCGCGGCACCTGCGAGGGCGGTCTGGGCGAAGACCTGGACGCCCTCGAGAGAATCGTTCGCAGGCGCCCACTCGGAGCTCGGGAAGTCGAGCGGCTGGAAGACGTAGAAGCGCTTGATCCCGAGCGTCCGCAGATATCCGATGTCGGCGACGACACTTGTGACCGACCTCCCCGAGTACGGCTCGAGGTGTGCGGCGACGGAGAGCCCGTCTCGCCTGGCCGCCGCGAGCACAGCCGCGAGGCGCTTGTCCTCAGCCGACCCCACCCCCCACCACGAGACGATGACCTCGTCCACTCCGCCCGACTTGATCTGGTCCATCTGCGACCGGATCACGACCGGATCCGACGACGAATAGACTCCGCGTGCAGGGAAGTAGTTCGACGCGATGTCCCCCGGGGGCGAGTGCCCGTTTTGCAGCCAGTGAACGTACTGCCCGTCGCGGCCCGGCGTGCCATACCAGGGGTAGTAGAAGATCGAGACCGCCGGAGCCGCGAGAGCAATGGCCGGAAGCAGAAGCGCGGCGCAGACGCAGACGAGAAACGCGCGGGCTACGGTCGCCACTTGACGCTGCACCCGGCGGGCGGCGTCTCGGCAACCGGCGGCTCGCGCCCCTCGAGAACCGCGTCGAGCGCGTCGCGCAGGTACTCCTGGCCGACGGCCGTCTCGTCGCGGCTGTCGTCGATCGCGCCGTGGTAAACGAGCCTGCGGTCACGGTTGAACGCGAAGACCTCGGGCGTCCGCTCGGCGCCGAGGGCTCGTGCGAGCGACTGGTCCTCATCCCAGAGGTAGTCGAAGTTGAAGCCCTCCCGCGCGGCCCGGCGGCCCATCTCCTCGAACGAATCCTCCGGATATCGCTCCGGGTCGTTCGAGTTCACCGCCACGAGGACGACGCCCTTCGCGGCGTAGTCGCTCTGGATCGCCTTCATTCGCCCCTCCCACGCCTGCACGTACGGGCAGTGGTTGCACGACTGAACGAGCACCAGCACCGCCGCGTCGGCGTAGCTCTCGAGGGTGTGCTCGGCGCCGTCGACCCCGGGAAGACGGAATGAGGGCGCGCGGTTGAGTTCGGTGAGGCTCATGGCAGGGCTTCCTCCAGTTGCTCGCGGCTCGGAATCGGGGACACACGCCCGTCCGGAAGCCGGTAGATCCGGCAGTTCAGCGCCGGCCGTCCCGCCGCACCCACGGGGTCGACGTCACGTCCGTCGACCCGAATCGTAGGCGAACCGGGGAATCGAAGCGCCACCGCCTCGTCGTCCGTCTTCACCTCGTGCAAACCGACCTCGACACCGAGCCCACGTTCCGCGATCACACTCTGCAGCAGCGCCAGCGCCTCGGGATACGAGGGGCAGCCTTCCCAGTAGTAGAGCTCAATCGTGTGCGCCAAAGAAGTGGATTCGAATCGGGCGTCCGGCCGGCGCCGAACCGCTCCTGACCGTCCGAGCGTACCGGTGCGCCGCTCGCCGACGCCGGATACGGGCTTCTCCGCAGCGGGACTTGGCCGACTTCCGACGCCGGCACGTCACGACTGTTTATGCTTGCCGCAATGACGTCACTCGCGGGAAACACTCGTCGCCTTCTCATCGCTGGAGTGTTCTGCCTCGGACTGTTCACGGCGCTGCTCGTGTTTCACACGACGCGCGCGGCCGGTTCCGCCAAGATCACCACGATCAACGTGACGATAGGGAAGCCGTCGGAGCTTGCGTTCACGCTCTCGAAGACGTCGTCGATCTCCAGGGGTGTGATCACGTTCAAGGTGACGAACAAGGGGGCGCTCGCGCACGACTTCAAGGTCTGCACGAGGGCGGTCACCAGCAGCAAGGCGAACACGTGCACAGGGAAAGGCACGAAGCTCCTCAAGAAGGGCCAGTCCGCGACTCTGATCGTGACGATCCTCAAGAAGGGCACGTACGAGTTCCTCTGCACCGTGCCGGGGCACGCGGCCGCCGGGATGAAGGGTCTGATCGGGGTCGCGGTCAAGGTGACGCCGACGGCTACCACCACGACGAAGACGACCACGACGACCAAGACCACGACCACGACGGCGACGACGACGACCACGACCGGCCCGGAGACCCTGCTCGGTAATCCGGCCGCAGGTGCCGCCGTCTTTACTGCCAATGGCTGTGGCTCCTGCCACACGCTCGCCGCAGCGGGAACGACCGGCAACATCGGCCCGAACCTGAACTCGGCGAAGCCGAGCCAGGCGACAGTGATAAGACTCGTGACGAGCGGTGGCGGCGGTGGCGGCAACGTGATGCCGCCCTTCACGCTCAGCACCACCGACCTCAACAACCTCGCCGCGTACGTCTATCAGTCGACGCACTAACCGCAGGCGTCCACGCCTCCGACGTCAGCGAGGCAGGAATGGACGTGTCTTGTCCGCGCCGTGGAGGAACGCCAACGACTTCCAGGTCGGCTCGCGTACCGCGTAGATGCATTCCCCGACCTCACGGCGCTCCGGCTCCGTTGGAGCGCGCTTCGCCCAGAACATGATCGCTCCCCCGTGCCGTTCGAGCTGCTGTGCGAGTTGCACCTTGAGCTTCGCCACCTCGGCGGGGGTCCGCTTGCCGCCGAGCAGGGTGGTCGAAATGGCGCTCTCTGCGCGCTTGGCCACCGCGTCGGAGTCGAAGAACAGCACCACGACCTGCGCAGCAAGGAAGTCGAGCCCGATCAGGTGCGTGGTGCCGAGCCCGTCCGCAAACCGACTCGTCAAGTCCCGGTTGACCAAGAGTTGGGGATGCGTGCTCACACATGCCTGCGTGGACGCGAGCGACTTGCTCGCACTCGGCGTGCTGGGCGGAGCGATAACCGTCACGTAGACCCCGACGGCGAGCGCGGCAACGACCGCGAGGGTTGTGAGACCGGGAACCTTCACGGGATGGAGTGTCGCACCTTGGTGATTACGGGACCGCGAGGGGCACGCGCTCGGAACGTTGCCGGCTGCGACTACGCCCACCGCTCTCTAGCAGGGCTTTCGGTGATCGGGGCGCCGAGATTTGAACTCGGGACCTCTAGTCCCCCAGACTAGCGCGCTAACCAGGCTGCGCCACGCCCCGTGGCGGCAACGATAGCGGAGGGTCAGGTATGCGCCGGAGCCTGGTGGCGGCGGGCAACGCCCGTCTCCTCCGCAGCGGCGGCGACCGCCGCCGCGACGACGGGCGCGACGTCGCGGTTGAAGACGCTCGGGATCACGTACTCGGGGCCCAGCTCGTCCGGCTTCACGACTGCGGCGATCGCCTCGGCGGCAGCGAGCTTCATCTCCTCGTTGATCGTCGACGCGCGGACGTCGAGCGCCCCGCGGAACAGGCCCGGAAACGCGAGGACGTTGTTGATCTGGTTCGGGTAATCGGATCGGCCGGTCGCGACGACTGCGGCGAGCCCCTCGATCTCCTCCGGCATCACCTCGGGCGTCGGGTTCGACATGGCGAAGACAATCGCGCCGTCGGCCATCGAGGCGATCGCCTCGGGCGTGACCGCGCGCGGCCCGGAGACGCCGATGAAGACGTCCGCCCCGGCAAGCGCTTCGTCGGCCGAGCCCGAGAAGCCCGCCAGGTTCGTCCGTTCGGCGTAGGCGACCTTCGTTGGCCCCAGGTCGGGCCGGCCCTTGTAGAGCGCCCCTTGCCGGTCGCAGCCGATGATGTCCCGTACCCCGGCGGCGAGCAGCATGTCGGTCGTCGCGACGCCCGCGGCCCCGACGCCCGTCATCACCACGCGCACGTCTTCGGCTCTCTTGCCGACCACGCGGAGAGCGTTCAGGAAAGCGGCGATGACGACGATCGCCGTCCCGTGCTGATCGTCATGGAAGACCGGGATATCGAGACTCTCCTTGAGGCGGCTCTCGATCTCGAAGCAGCGCGGCGCCGAGATGTCCTCGAGGTTGATGCCGCCGAACCCGGGTGCGATCGCCGTCACGACGGCGACGATCTCATCAGGATCCGTCGTCGCAAGACAGATCGGCCAGGCGTCAACCCCGCCGAACTCCTTGAAAAGCATTGCCTTGCCCTCCATCACGGGCATTGCCGCCTCGGGACCGATGTCGCCCAGCCCGAGCACCGCGGTGCCGTCGCTGACAACCGCGACGGTGTTCTGCTTGATCGTGAGGTTCCACACCTTGTTCTTGTCCTCGGCGATGGCCGTGCACACACGCGCGACGCCGGGCGTGTACGCCATCGAAAGGTCGTCGCGAGTCTTCAGCGGCGATTTCGACGCCATCTCGATCTTCCCGCCGAGGTGGAGGAGGAAGGTTCGGTCCGAGACGTGCTCGACCTCGACACCAGGCTGCGCGTGCACGGCTGCCACGATGGCTTCGATGTGGTCGGCGCTCGCGGCGTCGACGGTGACGTCGCGGATCTTCTTCCCGTGCTCCACCCGAACGAGGTCGATCGCGCCGAGACTGCCGCCCGCGTCGCCGATCGCGCGGGCGACGTCGGCAAAGGCGCCGGGCCGGTCGTCCAGGTGCACGCGAAGCGTGGCGCTGAAGGACGCGGAAGGTCGCTGTGCGGACATTCCGCTAGCCGCCGAGACGCTTGTAGAGCCGCTCGACGAGCTCGGGCATCGCTTCCAGGCGCTCAGTGATCACCCGCAGGCGGTACTCGCGGAAATGCTCGGCCTCGACCCCGAGCGCGGCTGCAAGCCGGTTCACGACGTCGTTCGACGGCACCGGGCGGTTCCCGTGGACCAGGTGGTTCAGGTAGCCGGCCGAGAGCCCCGACTTGGCGGCAAGACTGCGGTAGGTCGCGCCCGTCTCCTCCATGAGCCGCTCCACGGAGGGCCCGAACGCGTCACTGCTGAATTTCCGCTTCTTCGCCATCGCTCAGGCCTCCGCGCCAACCTCGCCCACGTCGACGCGAATGTCGGCGCCGGTTGCACGGTTGCGCACGTCCACCTTGCCGTCCTCGAGCGTCTTGCGGCCGACGGTCACCCGTATCGGCAGGCCGATCAGGTCTGCGTCGGCGAACTTCTCGCCGGCGCGCAGCTCGCGGTCGTCGAGGAGAACGTCCCAGCCCGCGGCCGAGAGCTGATCCGCCGCCTGCTCCGCTTCGGCCTCGGCGCCCGACAGCGCGACGAGATGCACGTCGTAGGGGGCTATCGCGGCCGGCCAGCGAATCCCATGCTCGTCGTAGTTCTGCTCCACCGCCGCCGCGATGATACGCGCAACGCCGATCCCGTAGCTGCCCATGACGAGGGGCTTCTCCTCCCCACTCTCCTCGAGGAAGGTGGCGCCGAGGGGCACGGAGTAGCGCGTGCCGAGCTTGAAGATGTGGCCGATCTCGATCGCGGTTTGAAACCGAAGCGCTCCCCCGCAGTTCGCGCAACGGTCGCCCTCCTGAGGCTGCCTGATGTCGGCGAAGCGCGCTTCGAAGTCGCGCCCGTGCTCGACGCCGCGGAGGTGCCACCCGGTTCGGTTCGCGCCCGCGACGAACTGCCCCTCACGAAGCGCCTCGTCGGCGATCACCTCACCTCGGAAGCCCACCGGACCGAGCGAGCCCGGGTCGGCGCCGAACGCCGACCGGATCTCGTCCTCGGTCGCAGGACGCAGCTCCGAGCCGGCCGCGGCGAGCAGCTTCGCCTCCTCGAGGCGGTCGTCGCCGCGCACGAGCGCGAGCAGGACCGTCCCGTCCGGCTTCGTCATCGGCATCGCCTTCGACGTCGCCGCGGGGTCGATCCCGAGCAATTCGGCGAGCGCCTCGATCGTCGTCGTGCCGGGCGTCTCGACCGGTTCGGGTGCGTCGAGCCGCGGCGGGAAGTCGGGAGCGCTCGGCACAGCTCTCGCGACTTCGAGATCCGCCGCGAAGTCGCCGCGCTCGCACGTGACCAGGGTGTTCTCGCCCGACCCCGACGGCGCCAGGAAGTCGACAGACTCGCTGCCGCCCATCATCCCGGGCTCCGCCTGCACGGCGTAGAACTCGAGCCCGCAGCGCTCGAAGATCGCGTGGTAGGCGCGTTCGTGCGCCCGGAAGCTCGTCTCGAGCCCCTCTTCGTCCCGGTCGAACGAGTACGAGTCCTTCATGATGAACTCGCGGACGCGGAGAAGCCCGCCGCGCGGGCGAGGCTCGTCGCGATCCTTCGTCTGAAAGTGGTACCAGGACTGCGGCAGCTCTCTGTAGCTCTGAATCTCCCTCGCGTGGAACGTGAACGTCTCCTCGTGCGTCATCGGAAGGACGAATCGGCGGCCCGCACGATCCTGGACGTGGAAGATCTCCGGGATCCCGTCACGGCTCGTGGCCTCCCACAGTTCGATCGGTGTCAGAACCGGCGCGAACCACTCTTGCCCGCCGATCGCGTCCATCTCCTCGCGGACGATCTGTTCGACCTTGCGATGACTCCGCCAGCCGAGCGGCGCGAACGTCCAGAGCCCCGCACTGACCTGGCGGATGAACCCCCCGCGGACGAGCAGCTTGTGGCTGACGGCATCCGCGTCCGCCGGCGCGTCGCGCAGGGTCGGGAGAAAGCGTTGTGACGCACGGGCGATCATCGTTGCCTGTACAGGCTATTCCAGCGGGATCATCGAGGCTTCGGCCATCGCGAGCGCCGCGGGCTTGGCCATCTTGAGCCGCCTCGGGCGGAACATCCCGTCCTCGATCCACCGGTCGATCTCGGTGAAGAGCTCGTCGACGAGTGCCTCCGAGTCGACCTTCTTGAGCAGCGTGCCGTGCGCGTACACGAACCCGACGTCCCGGCCGCCGGCGATCCCGAAATCCGCGTCGCCCGATTCGCCGGGGCCGTTGACTGCGCAGCCAAGGACAGCGACCTCGAAATGCTCTGCATACGTGGCGAGCCGTTCCTCGACCTGCTCGGCAAGTTGCTGCACACCCACGTTGTCGCGGCCGCACGAGGGGCATGCGATCAGCACCGGACCGCGTTCGCGCAGCCCGAGCGCCTTGAGGATCTCCCATGCGACCTTCACCTCGTCGACCGGGTCGGCGGTGAGGCTGACGCGGACCGTGTCACCGATCCCGTCCACGAGAAGCGCCCCGAGCCCAACTGCGCTCTTGATCGCCCCGGTCGCCGGCGGGCCTGCCTCGGTGACACCCAGGTGCAGCGGGTAGGGCACCTTGGCCGACAGCATGCGGTAGGCCCGGATCATCGTCGGCACGTGGCTCGACTTGACCGAAATCTTGAAGTCCTGGTAGTCGAGGCTCTCGAGCAGCCGCACCTCCTCGAGCGCGGCCTCGACGAGCGCCTCGGCCTGGTCCTGTTGCGCGAGCTCCTCCAGATGCTTCGGCAACGACCCCGAATTTGCGCCGATGCGCATCGGGATCCCGGCCTTCTTGGCCGCCGTGACGACCTGCTCGACCTTGTCGGGCCCGCCGATGTTGCCCGGGTTGATGCGCACCGCGGCGACTCCCGCGTCGATCGCGCGCAGGGCGAGGCTGGCGTTGAAGTGGATGTCGGCGATGACCGGGATCGGCGAGAAACGCACGATCGCCGCCAGGGCGTCGGCGTCTTCGATCTTCGGCACTGCAACCCGCGCGATCTCGCAGCCCGCGCTTGCAAGCGCGGCGATCTGGGCCGTCGTCGCCGGCACGTCGTGCGTCTTCGTCAGCGTCATCGACTGGACGACGACGGGTGCGCCGCCGCCGATTTGAACGCCGCCGACGCGGATCGACCGCTCGCTCGCCACAGGTGGATCGTAGCTAGGAGGTGCCGCCGAACAGGTCGTTCCGGAGGCCCAGGTACAGCAGGAGCGCGAAGAGCGATAGCCCGACGGCGCTGAAACGCATGTACGCCTGCTGCGAGAACGCGCGGCCGCGAACCCGTTCGAGGATCGACATCAGGATGTGCCCCCCGTCGAGCGGGAGCACAGGCAGGAGGTTGAGCAGCGCGAGGGCGAGGCTGATGAACCCGACGACGCCGAGAAAGTCCTGGAGCGACTGCCTGAAGGCCTGTGAGGTGACGCGGACGATTCCGACCGCGCTCGACACGTTGCCGGTGCCTTCCCCGACGACCAGGCCGCCGATCGACTTCACGGTCTCCGACGTGACCGACCCCACGACCCGCACCGAGCTCGAGACCGCCTTCGGGAACGACTGGCCCGGTCCCGCGACCGCGCGGATCTGGAAACCGACCCGGTATGCACCCTGGTCGAGCTTCGCCCGGAGTGGCCCAACGCTCACGCGCTTGCCGTTGCGCTCGACGACGATCGTGAACGGGCGCCCGTGCGTCGCGTTGATGTGGCGCGAGATCTCGCGTCGGTTGCACGTTCGCCCCCGCGATTTGGACGATCCGGTCGCCCGCCGCAAGCCCGGCCGCGGCAGCAGGCCTCCCCGCAAGCACGCGCTCGACGGTACGTGTCGGCTCCGTGCTGGCCAACATGAAGACGACGACAAAGATCACGAGCGCAGCGAGCACGTTCGCGGCGGGACCGGCCGCGATCACCACAATGCGCTTCCAGGTCGTCTGCCGCCAGTACGCGTCCGTCGCGAGAGAACCATCCAGCTCCTCGTACATGCGGTTCGAACCCAGTTCGGGCTCGAGCGCCGCGAGCGCCGCCCTCGCGCCCTCGTCGTCCTCGCGCTCGATCGCTGCGTCCAGGGTGTCCAGCCGCTCCTCGATCCCCGCCTGCTCCTCCGGCCTCAGGCCTCTGCGGAAGTCCCCGGCCGCTGGCCGGTGCATCCCGGGTATCTTCACGTAGCCGCCGAGCGGGAGCGAGCCGATCCCGTACTCGACCCCACCGCGCACACGCTTGACGAGCGGCGGCCCGAACCCGATGTAGAACTTCCGCGGCCTCATTCCGACCCACCGGGCGACGACGAAGTGGCCAGCCTCGTGTACGAGGATGAGGACCGCGAGCGCGAGGATCGCGGCTCCAAAGCTCATCGAGCGACTCCAACCAGTTCGCGCGCGCGCGCGTCCACTTCAACGAGCTCCGCGAGGTCACGCGCCGGGGCGCCGTCAAACTGCTCGAGGACGCCCTCGACGAGGGATGCGATCTCGAGGAAGCCGATCCGCTGCTCGAGAAACGCCTGCACGGCGACCTCGTTCGCCGCGTTGTACGCGCAGGGGTACGTTCCCCCGCGCACCCCCGCTTCGCGGGCGAGCGCGAGCATGCGGAATGTCTCGGCGTCCGGGGGATGAAACTCGAGCGTCGTCAGTTCGAGTGGCGGAACTGCGGTCGCCTCACGATTCGGGTAGGTGAGGGCGTACGAGATCGGGACACGCATGTCCGGGTAGCCCATGTGGGCGATCGTCGCTCCGTCGCGGAACCGGACGAGCCCGTGCACGATCGACGGCGGGTGGATGACGACGTCGATCCGGTCGTACGGGACGCCGAAGAGGAAGTGCGCCTCGATGATCTCGAGCCCCTTGTTGGCGAGGGTCGCAGAGTCGATCGTGATCTTCGGCCCCATCGACCACGTGGGGTGAGCGAGCGCCTCCTCCGGTGTCACCGTTTCCAGCTCTTCGCGCGAGCGACCGCGGAACGGGCCGCCGCTCGCCGTCAAGACGAGGCTTTCGGGCTCACCGAGCTTCGCGCACTGGAAGAGGGCCGAGTGCTCGCTGTCGACCGGAATCAACTCGCCCCCGCCCCGCTCCCACGCGCGCAGCGCCAGGTCGCCGGCGGCCACGAGGCTTTCCTTGTTCGCGAGTGCGAGCGTGACGCCGTGCTCGAGCGCCCACATCGTCGGAGCGAGCCCGGCGAAGCCGACGACCGCGTTCAGCACCAGATCGGGTTGAGCGCGCTCGAGCAGCTCGGTGGCGTCTCCCCCGGTCTGCGTCAGCGGCGCCAGGCCGTCGATCGGCTGTGACCCCGACGCTGCTGCGACGAGCTCGAGCTCCGGATGCGCGTCGATCACCTCGATCGCCTGCCGCCCGATCGAGCCGGTCGCGCCGAGCAGGGCGATCCGCTTCATGGACACAGGTGTCCCTTCCGATGATGGTCACCCGCCGCCAGCGCGCGAAAAGCGTGCCAGGCAAGGACGCAAGGAGCCTCGATAGTGGTGACTATCGGGGCGACTGAGGACGCAGCATGGTGCGCTTTGCAGCCGCTGGAGGTGATGGAGGGCATCGCCGGAAGGGACACCAAGCCAGGGTAGCGGTGGGCGAACTCGACTCAGTCGCTTGGAACGCTCGCGCTGACGATCCAGGTCGACGAGCTTGCCACCACCCCGTCGGGCCCGTCGAACTCGGCCAACGCATCGCGGAGGAGTGCTGCGAGGCCGGGGCGCATTCTGGCGCCCTCCGCGCCCGCGAGCCGAATCGCCTCTGCTGCCGGCCCGAGCGCGAGGTTGAAGTCAACGGCCTCATCGAGGTCACGGCCGATCCGGATCGGCAAGTCGCATCGGCGCAACCGGACGTTCTCGAATCCGGCGCTGAGCAGCACCTGGCTCGTCGTGTCGGCGTTCGCCATCGAGAAAGGGCCCCGGACCGCACCGCGGCTCGTCGGTCTCGTCGGGCACCTCGACCAGCGGTGTGACGACCTGCTCGGCGCGATGCATCCAGGCGTTGTCGGGCTTGCGTCGCCAGACGACGATGCAGAGCTCCCCGCCCGGCTCCAGCGCGCGACGGACGTTGCGCAGGGCGGGCACCGGGTTGGCGAAGAACATCGTCCCGAAGCGCGAGAAGGCGTAGTCGAAGGTTTCGTCGAACTCTGTCACCTGCACATCGGAGACCTCGAAACGCACGTTGGTCACCCCCGCCTCGGCCGCCTCCTCACGAGCGGCGTCGATGAACCGGGGGGCGACGTCGACCCCGAGCGCGGACCCCTCCGCGCCGACGAGCTGCGCAAGCTGCTGCGTCGTGTCGCCGAATCCGCAGCCGATGTCGAGCACGCGAGCTCCGGGTGGCGGCGGATGGGCCTGCATCGCGTGCCCTCCGTGGAGGGTGAGCCCACCGATGATGAGGTGGCGGAAGACGAGGAAGCGTTCGAAGAGAACGCCGTTCCAGGCTTCGAGCGCTTCGGCGTTCTCGGCGGCGACGTTCGTCACGCCCTAATGGTAAGCGGGCCGACCAGAACGCGCCACGGAAATCGAGGTCAGTCGCCGTCCGGCTCGTGCTCCCCGAGCCAGGCCTTCGCGACGCGCTTGTGCGCACGCGTCAGCCATGCTTCGACCACGACCTCACGCAGCTCGTCCCGTTCGAGGAGGGCCAGCTGCGGGATGCGGACGAGTACCGCCGGGTAGCCGTTGAAATGCGGGGTCGTGAAGAAGATGCCGCGGTCGTCGGCGAGGATGAGCTCCTTCACGTCGAGGCCCTCGACGCGGAACATCAGCACATCGTCGAGCCGGTCGCCGGTGTCCGGGTCGACAGCATCCGGCCGGCGGCTGCGATGGAAGCAGAACGCCTTGCCGTGGACAAGGTACGACGGTCGGCCGTCTTCGGAGACCTCCTTCGTCGTCTCGGGCATGGCGAGCGCGAGCTCATCCAGATCTGTCATCGTGGCCACCGCCACGAGTCTGCCAAAGGAGGGAGATCGAAATGCCCAAACTGAATCCATGCCTGTGGTTCGACACCCAAGGGGAAGAAGCCGCAAAGTTCTACACATCGGTCTTCCCGAACTCGCGGATCCTGAACGTCGCCTACTACGGCGAAGCCGGGCCGCGCCCCGCAGGGACGGTGATGATCGTGGAGTTCGAGCTCGACGGCCAGAGGTTCACCGCCCTAAACGGCGGACCGGAGTTCACCTTCGACGAGGCGATCTCGTTTCAGGTGAGCTGCGAGTCGCAGGACGAGGTCGACATGTACTGGACCAAGCTCTCGGAGGGCGGACAAGAGGGTCCCTGCGGCTGGCTGAAGGACAGGTTCGGCCTCTCGTGGCAGATCGTCCCGACAGCGGCGACCCGGCTGCTTGCCGACCCCGACCAGGCGAAGGCACAGCGCGTTATGACGGCGATACTCGCCATGAAGAAGATCGACATCGCCGCGCTCGAACGGGCTGCAGCGGCGGTCTAGGGTCTGACGCTTGCACTGAACCCGCTTGCCCGGGACTACGGGCGTTGCCACACCGAAAACCTGGAGCGGTTCTCACGGTTTCGCGGTAGCCTGACGACCAATATCCGCCGTGGATTCGAGCACAAAGGGAGAGACGCATGAGCCAGGATGAGAAGACCTTCGAAGGGCAGTGCTTCTGCGGTGCTGTCAAGATTGCCGTCACGGGCGATCCGGAGGGCGCCGGCTACTGCCACTGCGCCAACTGCAGGAGCTGGTCCACCGGCCCGGTCAACGCATTCACGCTCTGGAAGCCCGAGGCGGTCAAGGTGACCCAAGGAGAAGACCAAATCGGCGAATACCACAAGACCGAACAGAGCTATCGCCAGTGGTGCAAGGTCTGCGGCGGCCATCTGCTCACGCGGCACCCGACGTGGGGTTTGGTCGATGTCTACGCAGCGACGATTCCCTCGTTTCCGTTTACACCTGGAGTGCACGTCAACTACGCATCGACCGTGCTGCCCATGAAAGATGGCCTCCCCAAGCTCAAGGACTTCCCCACAGAGCTGGGCGGCTCCGGCGAGCCGATCGCCGAGTAGCGACGCGACCCGCAAGGCGGTCGCCTTCGGCGTGAACGGAAGCGACCAGATCTCCGGCAACAGATTCGCCGCAGAGTTCTCGGATACCAGCCATCCGGTCGCTCGGCTCGGCGGTTCTCTAGCTTGGTGACGATCCTGGAATGAACGTGATGTGCCCCTCGCCGTGGGTTGCCGCGGGGCCTTCGCCGATGCGTCGCACGGTGCATTTGCGCGCACAGCGGACCGAGATCGTCACCGCACCGGCTTCGGTCGCCGCGACGAGGTCGCCGGGTGCGACCCCGGCTCGCGCGAGCTCGGCCTCGGGCAGCATGAGCAGGCTGTCGGTTCCCTCTGTCGGCGATCCGGGTGATCCGAGATCGGAGAAGTAAGGCGGTGCCGGTGCGGGTGAACCCGCTCGGGACGAACCCGAGACTTTCGACGCCGATGTCGGGGCCGGCAGGCACGCCCGACTCGGCGACAACCTTGACCCTTCCGGTCGGAGTAAAGGCGAAGATGTGGCCACTGAACTCGTCGGCGGCGATCAGGTGGCCGCCCCACCGGCCGAACGACATCGGCGCGACCACCATGCCCCCTTCCACCCTCGGGGCGCCTCGCATCACCACGGTCGGGCGACCGAGGCAGTCGAATGCGTAGAGGGTGGTCTTCTCGGCGATAACAGCCGTGACGAGGAGTCGATAGCCGAAGCGGCCGACGAGGTCGAAGGCAATACCGGATGGAAAGGCATCGGCGGGGAGATCGGCGAGACGAGTTGCCTTCCCCGTTCCGAGGATACGGACGACGCCCGGCGTCGAGTCGGCATCGATCACGAAGACGTCGTCTCGCTTGAAGGAGCACTTCAGGGCCTGCAGTCGCCGGGCCGGCGCAAGGGCGATGTACGGCTCGCCGCCCGCGGCAACGTACCCTCCCAGGCCGCGCGCGAACTCCGTGGCCGGCGAGCCGGGCCGGAAGAGGAGCAGGCCGTTGCGCGTCCCGAGCACGAGTTGCCCGTCTGCCCGCGGGCCGACGACGTCGACGATCGTGGGCACGCTCAGCGCGGGGCGCCAGAGATCCGCCGGCGACGCGGCCGACCCTGTGAGAGCGAGTATCGAGGCGACCAGCAGAGACACAGCCGGTTGCCCCAAAGGGACGACCGAGCATGACCGCCACGATACCTACCGCCCCGCTCAGGTCGCGCGCGAGATCAAGGAACTTGTGAGTTCGCCTGGACGCTCAGGCCTCAAGACGCCCCGCTACGCGAGCGGCCCGCCTGGTGACGTGTGGCGGGCGGTGCCGAGGCCTATCGAAACGCGAGGATGCAGAAGTACGCAGCCGGTGCGGCGAAGAGCAGGGCGTCCATGCGGTCGAGCACACCCCCGTGGCCGCCCAGCAGATGACCCGTGTCCTTCACCTTCATGTCTCGCTTGAGGAGCGATTCGAAGAGGTCGCCAAGCGGAGCGGCGATCGCCAGCACGGCGCCGAGGATGATCGACTCGGTCACCGTTAGGTAGTTCTGCTTGTAGAGGGTGACGAACGCGACGAAGATCGTCGCTGCCGTACCGAAGACGAACCCCTCCCAGGTCTTCCCGGGGGAGGTCGCCGGGGCCAGCTTGTGCCGTCCGAACAGGCGTCCGCCGACGTAGGCCAGGGTGTCGCCGGCCCAGACGGCGAGCAGCACGGTGAAAGCGGCGAGACGCCCGTGGTCGGGCGCGTCGCGGATGAGGATCAGGAAGCTCAGGCCGACGCCGATCCACACCGCGCCCATCACGGTCGCGGAGATGGATGCGGTCGGAGTCTGCTTCGCCTCGGAGATGCCCTTCAGCAGGAAGGCAAGCGCGAAGGTCGTGAGGACGCCGCCGACCATCCAGGTCACCCCCCCGAGCTCTGCGCCGAGGAGCGCGAGCAAACCCCCGATGTAGCCGGCGAGCGCGAGTGGGCTCAACGGGCGGGCGAGGAGCCAGAACTCGTGCAGGGCGACGATCGCGATGGCTGCGACGAGCCCAAAAACCCACCATCCGCCCAGGTAGACGAGCCCGAGCACGAGCGGGATGCCCGCGGCTGCCACCAGCAGCCGCGACAGCGTGTTGCTCATTGGCACGAGTGGCTGCTCACTAGCGTCCGCCGAAACGGCGCCGACGCTGAGCGTACTCCGCGAGCGCGACGCGCAGGTCTCGCGCGTCGAAATCCGGCCAGAGCCGGTCGACGAAGACAAGCTCGGCGTAGGCGAGCTGCCAGAGCATGAAGTTGGAAACCCGAACCTCCCCGCTCGTGCGGATCAGCAGATCGGGGTCGGGGAGCTCCGGCGCGTAGAGGTTCGCCGCCAGGACGTTCTCGTCGATCTCGCGCGGGTCCACGCCGCTCTCGGCGATGCGCCGAGCAGCCTCCACCAGCTCTGCGCGACCGCCGTAGTCGAACGCGATCCAGAGCCCGATACGGTCGTTCAGCTCGGTGCGATCCTCGGTCGCGGCCATCCGGCGGCGGAGCGCCTCCGGGGCTCGGTCGCGCCGGCCGATGAAGCGGATGCGAACGCCCTGCTCGGCGAGGTCGGGAAGCTCCCGCTCGATCGTCTCGCCGAAGATCTCCATCAGCGCGTCGACCTCGTCTTGCGGCCGCGACCAGTTCTCGGTCGAGAACGCGTAGACGACGAGGTTCTCGATGCCGAGCTCGATCGCCGCTTCGACCGTCCGCCGCAGGGCCTTCGTGCCGGCCCGGTGCCCTGCGGCCGTGGGCAGACCGCGACGCCGCGCCCAGCGACCGTTGCCGTCCATGATGATCGCGACGGTCTGGGCGACCTCGGGCAGGTCGCCCTCGGGCAGCGACCGAACGCGAGCGAGCGTGCGGATACGGGAGATCAGGCTGAGCACGGGTGGTTACTCCGGTCTGTCAGGGTGCCGCGACGTGCCGGAATGACCACCACTACACCTCCATGATCTCGGCCTCTTTGCGCTTCAAGAGGTCGTCGATCTTGTGGACGTGGTCATCGGTGAGCTTCTGGACGCGGCTTTCGGCCGCCCGCTCGTCGTCGTCGCCGACGTCCCCGTTGCGGACGAGCTCCTCGAGGTGACGCATCACGTCGCGACGGACGTTGCGCACCGCCACCCGCCCCTCCTCGGCCATGTGCCGCACGATCTTGACGAGCTCCTTGCGCCGCTCTTCCGTGAGCTGCGGGATCGGGCAGCCGGATCACCTTGCCGTCGTTCGAGGGCGTGAGCCCGAGATCGGACTCCTGGATCGCCCGCTCGATCTGCTTGATCGACGACGGGTCGAACGGCTGAATCGTCAGCAGCCGCGGCTCGGGCGTGTTGATCGACGCGAGGCTCTTCAATGGCGTCGGCGTGCCGTAGTAGTCGATCAGAACGCGATCGAGCAGCGCGGCGGACGCGCGTCCCGTGCGCACGGAGTTGAAGTGCTCGTGTGCCGCCTCGACCGACTTGTCCATGCGCCCCGTCGCGTCGTGGACGAATTCGTCGATAGTCGTCACCGGCGGGCTCCTTCGGTGGGGGTCGAGATGATCGTGCCGACGTGCTCGCCACCCACGACCCGGCCGATGTTGCCCGGCACGAGCTCGAATACGTGAATCGGCAGAGCGTTGTCCATGCAGAGCGAGAGTGCCGTCGTGTCCATCACTTTCAGACCTTGCTCGATCGCCTGCAGGTGCGTCAGCTCCGGCAGGAAGTTCGCGTTCGGGTCGAGCTGCGGGTCGCCGTCGTAGACGCCCCGTACACCGTTCTTCGCCATCAGGATCGCCTCGGCGTCGATCTCGAGCGCGCGTAGCGCGGCCGCCGTGTCGGTCGTGAAGTACGGGTTGCCGGTTCCCGCGGCGAAGATGACGACGCGCCCCTTCTCGAGATGGCGGATCGCGCGCCGGCGGATGTACGGCTCGGCGACCTCTCGAACGTCGAGCGCCGACATCACGCGCGTGAAGGCTCCGTTGCGCTCGAGCGCCTCCTGGACGGCGAGCGAGTTGAAGACGGTGGCGAGCATGCCCATGTAGTCGCCGGTCGCGCGGTCCATGCCCTCGGCGGTCGCGGCCATGCCGCGGTAGAGGTTGCCGCCGCCAATCACGAGCGCGATCTCGAGACCTGTCGAGTGGATCTCGACGAGCTCCTTGGCGACTGAGTCGACCGTGGCGGCGTGGAGGCCGAACTCGCTCGGTCCCATCAGCGCCTCACCCGAGAGCTTCAGGAGCACACGGCGGAACGCCGGCGCCACGCTACGGGATCGGGGTTGGGCGCTCGCCATCAGCCGACCGAGAACCAGACGTAGTCGACGAGCTCGAGCCCTCCCTCCTCCAGCGCCTTCGACACCGTCAGGGAGGTGTCGTGGATCCACGCCTGCTCACCCAGAACGGACTCGGCGTAGAAGCGCTTGTTCAGCATGCCCGTCGACGATCTTCTCACGGACGTCTGCCGGCTTGCCCTGGACGTCGGGCAGCTTCTCGAGGATCTCTCGCTCCGTCCGGACGAGATCCCCCGGGACCTCGTCTCGCGTCCGGTACGTCGGCCGCGCGAACGACACGTGCATCGCCAGCTGGCGGGCCAGCCCGGGCTCGCCGCCTTTCACCTTGAGCAGCACACCGACCTTGTGCGCCGGCGGGTGGACGTAGGAGACGAAGGTCGAACCATGCGACGCGGAGAGCCGCCTGACGCCGACGACCTGGATGTTCTCGCCGAGCCGCGCCGAAAGCTCGCGCGCGTCGCTCCTCGAGCACCGTCGACGGCCGACTCACCACGGTCGTGGACTTCGCGCAGCACATCGATGGCGAATTTCCGAAAGTCCTCGTTCTTCGAGACCGGCTCGGTCTCGCAGCCGAGCGCCACGATCGTCCCGCGGTCGTCGTCGCTCTCGGTCAGACACGATGCCCTCGGTCGTCTGGCGATCCGCACGCTTCGCGGCCGACGCCATGCCTTTCTCGCGCAGGAGCTTGACGGCCGCGTCGAAGTCGCCGTCCGTCTCCTGAAGCGCGCGCTTGCACTCCATGAACCCGGCGCTCGTCGCGTCGCGGAGCTCCTTCACCATCGCAGCCGAGATCTCGGTCATTCCTCGTCCGCCTCCGCCACGACGGCCTCCGGCTCCGGCTCTGCCGCGGCCACCTCGGCCTCCTCGGCTCGGGGGCCGGCTGCGGGACTTCCGCGGCTGCGGCCTCCGCTTCCGCCGCCGCCACTGCTGCCGACTCCGCCGCCGCTGCCGTCCGGCGAGCCAGGTCGGCCTCGCTGAGCCGCTGCTTGCCGGCCTCGATCCCGTCGGCGATCGCCTTGACGACGAGCGCGCACGAGCGGATCGCGTCGTCGTTCCCCGGGATGACGTACGTCGCCTCGTCCGGGTCGCAGTTCGTGTCGACGAGCGCGATCACCGGCAGCTTGAGCCGCCTCGCCTCGCGCACGGCGAGCTGCTCCTTGCGCAGGTCGACGATCATGATCGCGTCCGGCTGGCGGCGCATGTCCGCGACGCCGCCGAGGTTCGCCTCGAGCTTCTCGAGCTCGCCTTGCATCGCGATCCGCTCCTTCGCCGGCAGCAGGTCGAGCTGGCCCTCCGTGTTCAGCGCGCGCAGCTCGTGCAGGCGCTGGATCCGGTCGGAGATCGTGCGCCAGTTCGTGAGCAGGCCGCCGAGCCAGCGGTGGTTGACGTAGGGCATCCCGACGCGGGTCGCCTCGTCCCTCACCGCGTCCTGCGCCTGCTTCTTGGTGCCGACGAACAGCACCGAGCCGCCGCGCTCGGCGATCCCTCGCGCAAAGTCGTGTGCCTCGTCCAGCAGCTGCTGCGTCTGCTGAGGTCGATGATGTAGATGCCGCCGCGCTCGGTGAAGATGAATCGCTTCATCTTCGGGTTCCAGCGGCGCGTCTGGTGTCCGAAGTGGACGCCAGCCTCCAGGAGCTCCTTCATGGAGACGACGGGCATATCTTGCCCCTTTCTCGGTTTCGGTTGCGTTGCGCCGGCGGCGGTTCGATGGAGACCGGGCGTCGCGCCGGCCACCGTCCACGTCCCCAGTTCGCCGGGTTGAGGTTCTGAACAGCGGCAATGGTAGCCGTAGTGGCGCCTCTTTCCCTAGCCGAGCGCCTCGAGGTAGCTGCCGAGCTCGGGCGGGAGCGGTGAGCTCGCCTCGACCGGCTCGCCGGTGAACGGGTGCGGGAACACCAGTCGGAGGCGTGCAGGAACTGGCGGCCGAGCGCGGGGTCGGCGACTGCCGTAGACCGCGTCGCCGACGACCGGCAAGCCGATGGCGGCGAGATGGACGCGAATCTGGTGCATCCGGCCGGTCTCGAGCCTGACGCGCAGCAGCGCGTGGTTCGGCCAGAGCCGCTCGACCTCGAAGTGGGTGACCGCCGCGCGAGGCACGTCGGTGTTCAGCGAGACGCGCGTCGGGTCGTCGCGGTCACGGCCGATCGGCGCCTCGATCCGCCCCGAGCGCGAACGCGGCCGCCCTTCGACGAGCGCGAGGTACGTACGCTCGAGCGCGCGCCTGCGCACGAGGTTCGTCGAGGCGGCGATGCGCCTCCTCGGACCGCGCGACCACCATCAGCCCCGACGTGTCCTTGTCGAGGCGGTGGACGATTCCCGGGCGTCCCGGCGTCGCCGCCCGCGAGCTCGGAGCGAAGGACGTCGACGAGCGTCCCGTCCGGGTTCCCCGCGCCCGGGATGAACGACGAGGCCGGCCGGCTTGTCGATGACGAGCAGGTGCTCGTCCGAGAAGACGACGCCGATCGTGCCGACTCGGCGTGTCTTCGCCCGGCGTCGCACGCTCGCTCGCTTCCGGAAGCTGCAGGCTCTCGCCGCCCTCGAGCCGGTAGCTCTTCGGCCGCGCCGCGTCGTCGACGAGCACGCCCGCCTCGACCGCGCGCTCCGCAGCCGCGCGCGAGCCGAGATGCCGGCGAGGAAGTGGTCGAGCCGCTCGCCCGCCGCCTCGGGCGGAACGACGAGCTCCTCCGCGGTCATCGGAGACCTACCGAGCGCCGACGTCGAGCGGGCGCCGTGGCGTTCGGTCCGCCGGTCCGCGACGACGAGCGCGCCGAGCAGGATCGCCACGCCGATCACGATGAAGCTGTCGGCGAGGTTGAAGGCCGGCCACCAGCCGAGGTCGAGGAAGTCGGTCACGTGACCCGAGCCGGACCCGGTCGACGATGTTCGAGACGCTGCCGCCGATCAGCAGCCCGAGCGCCGCCGGGAGCACCGGATGCCGCGCGCCCGAGCGGGCGAAGAACACGATCATCCAGCCGACCGCGACCGCGGTCACGAGCGTCACGAGCGCCGTCGCGGACGGGAAGAGTCCGAACGCGATGCCCGAGTTCTGCACGCGGTGGATCGCAGAGCGGGCCGACCACGTGAACCGACTCGTCAGGCCTGAGCGCGCTCGTGACGAGTGCTTGCGTCACCTGGTCGGCGACCACTGCAGCCGCCGCGACCGCCACGAGCCCGGCCCACTGCCAGGGCCCGCGCGGCGAGGGATCGCTCGGCGATCGACACCGGCGCGAGGCCGTTCGTCGTCGACCCGACGCGCACGTCGGCCGCGTGCGCCACGGCGTCGTTGATCACGCGTCCGCTACCCGCGGTCGGCGAGCCGCTGGTCGTCGATACAGAGGGTCGCCCAGGGACGTGCTCGAAGGCGCTCTTCGCCGATCGGCTTGCCGCAGCTGCTCACAGACGCCGAAGGTGCCCGCGTCGAGCTTGGCGAGCGCCTGGTCGATCTGGTCGATCGTCTGCTGCGCGCCCTCCTCGAGGCCCTCGTCGAGCTCGCGGTCGTACGTGACTGACGCCATGTCGGCGATGTGGTTGTTCTACCCCACCCGCCAACGTCGCCGAGCTCCTCCTGCATCGTCCCGGGGTTCTCCGAGACGAGGAACTCGAGCGCGTCCGCGAGCCGCGCGCGCTCGGTCTCCAGGAGCGACCTGAACTCTTCGGTGTCGATCGTGCTCACACGTTCTCCTTCCCGCCGAGGCGAGCAGCCGACAACAGCCGGCGCTCGGTCTCCTCGGCCTCGATTCCGGCCAGGGCAACGACCTTGTCACGCGCTCCGTGGCCGGAGACGAGTGTCACGTCCCGCTGGGCGAGCCGAAGTGTGTCGGCGAGCAGCCGCACGACGGCTTCGTTCGCCTTTCCGCCTTCGGGCGCCGCCGCTAACCCGCACCTTCCAGGCGTCACCGTGCCGCCCGACGACCCGCGCCTGCGAGCCGCCGGGGGACACACGTAGCGCGATTCGGGTCGAGCCGCTCACGCGGCACAGGTTACCCGGCCTGAGCCTCCTGCTCGGGCGGCAGCTTCGGAACGGGACGTACGGGGCGGGTGAACTCACGCGTGTCTTCGCGGTGTGGCCACGTCTCGCCTGGTTCCGGCGTCCCCTCCGGGGCGTGCTCGCCCTTCGGCCGCGGGACTCGTGCGAGCTTTCCTCGACCATTCCGAGGGCCGCGCGCAGCAGGGCCTCCATGCGGCGGATCTCTGCCGCGAGCCGCGCGTGCTCGCTCTGAGCGCCCCGGGCGATCGACCGCGCCTCCTGATGCGCCTCCGCCACGATCAGCTCGGCCTCGCGCTTCGCATGGGCGCGGACCTCCGATGCGGCCTGCTCGGCCGCCACGAGCGTGTGGGCGAGCAGTTCCTCGCGGCGCCGCAGCTCCACGAGCTGCTTCTCCATCTCCTCGACCTGGTCCGCGAGCTCGCCCCGCTCGCGCCAGACGTTCTCGAAGCTGTCGGCGACATCGTGCAGGAGCTGCTTCGACCGGCGCCTCGCTTGTAGCCGAAGAGGCCGCGGCCGACATGCACGTGCCTCAGTTCGACGGGTGTGTAGGACATCTCTTCGTCTCCTTGCTAGTGAAGTTGATCGAGCAGCACGATCACGATCCGCCCGGCGGCGTAGACGGCGATGATCGCCACCATTGGCGAGAAGTCGACCGGGCCGGCCGACAGGGGCAGGAGCCTCCGCCAGAAGCGGAGGTACGGCTCGCAGACGTCGTAGAGAAACCGCCGCAGCGGGCCCAGGACACCGGGCGAGCGCACCCACGAGAGCAGGACGTAGACGACGAGCGCGAGTGTGTACACGGTCGCGAAGACGCTCACGAACCGCTCGACCTGTGTGATGGCGTCCAGCAGCAGCACGGCCGCCTCCTTCGGCCCGCCTGGGTGGATTCCTACGCACGCCGCAGGCGTCGTCCGCGAAGCGGACCGGTGGAAGGGGTCTGGGGGAACCGGGAGGTTCCCCCAGCTCATCGAGATTTCAAGCTTGGTTGTAGAAGCCGCCGCGCTCGAGGAGCTGGGCGCGTTGTTCGGCGCTCACCTCGACGTTTCGCGGCGTGAGCAGGAACACCTTGTCTGCGACGCGCTGCATCCCGCCGCTCAGCGCGTAGGTGAGTCCGCTCGCGAAGTCGATCAGGCGCTTCGAGAGCTCGGAGTCGGCGCTCTGGAGGTTGAGGATCACCGGAATCCCTTGCTTGAACTTGTCGGCGATTTGCTGGGCGTCGTTGAAGCTGCGCGGCAGGATGAGATGGACGCGGACGGCGTTCGGGTTGGGCACTGCCTCGATTTGCGGCCGTCCGGCCCGGTCGGGCCGGGGCGCGGACGCCTGCGCCGCCGGCTCATCGTTCTCGGAGTCCGTCCAGTCGTCGAACTCCTGCGACCGCCGCCTCGGCGTCAGCCGTCGGACGTTCGGACGATCGCGGTAGGACTTCTCGAGCGTCTCTTCGGCGGCGTAGAGCTCGTCGTCGGCGTACAGCTCCTCGTCTTCCTCGGCGATGCCGAAGTAGACGAGCGTTCTGCTCCACAGGTCGGCAAGGCTCACTGGTGGTTGCTCCGGTACGTCCGGTGCCCTTTGGCACCGCGAAAACCGAGCAGGCCAAGGACGCAGGGAGCGCTCATACCCGTTGGTATCGGCGCGACCGAGGACGCCGGCATGCGACGGTTTGCAGCCGGAGGAAGGGTGCCGCTACTTTCCGGAGTGACCACGTAACTGGGATCGTAACGCCCGCTACGGCCGGAGTAGGAAGAGGACGGAGCCGACGCGAACGTGCGTGGCGCCTTCCTCGGCCGCCACCCGGTAGTCCTGTGTGGTTCCCATCGACAGTTCGCGCAGGCCGTGGTCGATCGCAAGCTCCCTGAGACGCGCGAACCAGGGCCTGGAGGCCTCTGCCGACGCGG
The DNA here is from genome assembly GCA_963781315.1 of uncultured Actinomycetes bacterium. GTDB lineage: Bacteria > Actinomycetota > Thermoleophilia > Gaiellales > Gaiellaceae > PALSA-600. Next base: position 39,797 of record CAWAFJ010000008.1, read on the forward strand.
CGGCGGGAGGCATGGTCGAGAGCCCGACGATGCCGTAGCCGAGATAGCCCGCGATCTCGTCCGGCGCGACCCCCGCCTTCGACTGCTCGCCCGCAAGATTGACCTGGAGAAGAGACGGGACCTCGAGCCGCCGTGCCGTCGTGTGCGAGTCGACCGAGTGCACGAGCTCGCAGATCCGATTCACCGCCTTCACCTTGTTCGATTGGAGGCGTCCGATGAAGTGCCAGCGGAACGCGTCGCCGTATTCGGCGTGTTTCGCCTCGAGATCCTGCACCCGGTTTTCCCCCACGATCTCGATCCCGGCCTCGGCGAGCACTCCCATTTCCCCGAGCGGCACATATTTTGTCGCCGCCACGACGGTCACCGCGGGTCCGACCTCTGCGCCGATCGCCGCATACCGCTCGCGGAGCTCACCCGGCGATAGCACCGATCACCCCCTGGACGCCGTGCAGTGCCCCGTCGCGACGGTGCGAGAAGAAGAGCTCGGCGTTGCAGCAGGTACAGAGGTCGACGCGGTCGACGCGCGCGACACCCGCGGTATGAAGGGCCCGCTCGGCTGCCTCGGGGAGGTCGAGCACTCGGCCGCGGGTCAGGTCCGGGTCGAATCGCTCGGACACCTCGGTGCCCACTTCGTAGCAGCACGGGCCGATCGATGGGCCGATCACCGCGGTCATGGCACCTCCTCCGAGCCCGGCGACAGTTGCCTCGACGACACCCGCGGAGAGCCCGCGCCATCCGGCGTGAACGACGGCGAGCGCAGGCCGGCCGTTCGTGGCTGCGATCGCGATCGGGACGCAGTCGGCGCTCGTCGCGAGCAGAGGCAGCCCGGCCTCGTGGGTCACGAGCGCGTCTCCGTCGGTCTCCTGGAGCCCGCGACGGGCGCGATGCACGACTGCGGTGTGGCGCTGGCGGTTGAAGGCGAGTTGCGAGGGGTCAAGCCCGAGCTCCTGACAGGCGCGCTTCCGGTTCTCGCCGACAGCCTCAGGCCAGTCTTCGGTCCCGCCGAGGTTGAGCGACGCGAACAACCCCTCACTGACACCGCCGGCACGCGTCGTGAACCCGACAACGTAGGGCCCGGGTACCTCCCAGCGGATCATCCGGCGAGCTGCGCCTTTGCCCGGTCGAGCAGGGTCTCGCGCCGGTTGAGCGCAGGGTCCTCGACGACGGCGTTCAGGAGGTCGTCGAGTGCCCCTCCGAGCTTCGGGCCAGGCTGGAAGCCGAGTTCGATCAGGTCCGTTCCGTCGACAGCCAGGTCCGAGAGCCTGTGCGGACTGCCGAGCTCGCCCTCGACGACGACCCGAAACCGCGAAATGCGGTCGAGCTTCTCCGCCACAGCCGGGCTCGTGTCGCGGCCGCGCAAGTCAGCGTCCCAATGATCGAGCAGGTCGAACACGACTCCGTCCCCGTGCAACGCAAGGAGCCTCCGCGCCTCCAGCGCATCTCCAGCACCGAGCACGAACGGGTGGAACCGCACGATCCGCACCACACGATCGCAGAGGTCGTTCGGATACCGGAGACGTCGAAGCGCGACCGCAGCGATCTCGGCTCCCGCAGCCGAGTGGTCGTCGCGTGCAAGGTCGGGCTTGCCGAGGTCGTGAAAGAGGGCTGCGAGACGCACTCTGAGCGGGACGCCGCCGTCAGCAGCGGCCTGCACGACAGCGAATGTGTGCTCGTCGAGCGTCATCCGGTGGTCGCCTGACTGTGGGTCGAAGCCGATCGCAGGGGCGAACTCGGGGAGCAGTGCGACGAGGACACCCGTGTCCCGCGCGAGCCGAAGGGCCTTCGCCGGCTTCCCACCGAGCAGGAGTCGCGAGAGCTCCCCCATGCCGTCAGCCCCTAGCCCGCCGCCGATCCGCTCCGCCGACACGAGCGCGACCGACTCGGCCTCCTCGTGCATCTGGCGCAGTGTGGTCTCGTCGGGGTCGAGGTCGAGCTGAGAGACGAGCCGTAGGCCGCGCACGAGCCGAAGCGGGTCCTCGGCGAAGCTCCGAGGTGAAACAGTCTTGAGGATGCGGCGCTCGAGGTCCGCACGCCCGCCGAACGGGTCGACGATCGCTTCGTCGTCGAGCCGGCGGGCGATTGCGTTCACGGTGAAGTCCCGGCGCTCGAGATCGTCTTGGATGCTCGCACCGGGGTCGACCACGATCTCGAAGTCGTGCCGCCCCGGCCCGGTCGACTCCTCGCGCCGCGGGGGCGCGAATTCGATGCCGGCCGGGACGAGATCGCGGACGGCTCGATCGCTCGGAAACAGCCGCAGGCCGACTGGTCGCGACGCGACCACCAGGTCGTCGACGCGCCCGTGCGGCTCGAGCATCGCGCGCAGGGTCGAGATGTCGACGCCGGGGACAAGGAAGTCGAGATCCTTCGACTCCAGCCCGAGGAGCTCGTCTCTCAGTGCGCCGCCCACGAGATAGGCGTCGAGGTGAAGCGACGCGACGTACTCCTCGATCGCAGTGCGCACGCCTCCATTCTGGACGGCGTGGTGGTCAGTCGGCGAGAGCGACCGCCTCGATCTCGACCAGGGCGCCCGAGGGCAGCTTCGCCACCTCGACCGTCGACCTCGCGGGCGGGTCGGCGCCGAGATGACGCGCGTAGACCTCGTTCATGCCGGCGAAGTCGTCGAGACGCTGGAGAAACACGGTTGTCTTGACGACGCGGTCGAGCCCCGAGCCCGCCGCCTCGAGAATCGCTCGCAGGTTCGCGAGCACCTGCTCGGTCTGCTCCGCGATTCCCCCGGGAACGAGCTCCTTATGGCCCGGCAGCAGCGCGAGCTGGCCGGACACGAACACGAGGCCGTTGGCCTTGATCGCCTGCGAATACGGCGCGCCCTGGAACGGCGCGGGGGCATTCTCCGTACGCACGATCTCTTTGCTCACTCGATTTCTCCTCCCTGCGGCGGCCGGCACGCCTGCCCGAGGGCTGCTCCGAGCGCCTTGAAGATCGCGGCGAGTACATGCTCCGGGTCGCGACCTTCGAGAACGCGAACGTGGACGTTGAGCCCTGCTCCGGCAGCGAGCTCGTTCAAGAATCGTGCGACGACATCGCTCGCGAGGCCGCCCACCCGCTCACCGGAGAAGTCGACGTTCGACGCCACAAGCGGCCTTTCCGAGATCTCGATCGCCGCGCTCGCAAGGGCCTCTTCGGCCGGAAGCGTGGCCCAGCCTCGGCCCCACGCACCGGCCGAGCGCAGCGGTTCCGCGAGCGCTCCACCGAGCGC
>CAWAFJ010000009.1:0-127803 GCA_963781315.1 uncultured Actinomycetes bacterium
GCTCGGTGGGGCGCTCTTCCGGGACCGCTTCGACGCCGGTCGGCAACTCGCCGGCGAACTGACCGAGGAGATGGTGCGGGACGGCGTCATCTTCGGCCTCGCGCGCGGCGGCGTGCAGGTGGCCGCCGAGCTCGCACGCTCGCTCGGCGCGCCGCTCGATGCGGTCGCGGTCCGGAAGGTGGGCCATCCGTTCCAGCCCGAGTACGCGCTCGGTGCGGTCGCGCCCGGCGGTGACGGCGTCTACGTCCGGACGCGCGACGGCCTCTCCGACGAGGATCTCGCGGCCGTGGTTGGACGCACGCGCGCCGCCGCGGAAGAGCTCGACCGCCAGCTCCACGCCACACGACCACAGCTCGACCCGCGTGGCCGCCCGGCGATCCTGGTCGACGACGGCCTGGCCACAGGCGCGACGATGATCGCCGCGATCCGCTGGGCAAAGAGCCGCGGAGCATCACGAGTCGTCGCGGCTGTCCCGGTGGCCGCACGCGAGAGCGTCGAGCTCATCCGTCGCGAGGGGGGCGAGATCGTCTGTCTGTACCTCCTCGATGACTTCATAGCCGTCGGGGTCTGGTATGAGGAGTTCCCGCAAGTAAGCGACGCCGAGGTGATCGAGCTCCTCGAGGCGTCGACCACGACCCCGGGCGAGAGACCCGAGCCCCGGGGCGCGGTGACCGCCACAGAGGCCGTCATCCCCGCCGACGGTGTCGCGCTCCCGGGCGAGCTTCGGCTGCCGACGACGCCGCGCGGCGTCGTCGCTTTCGCCCACGGCAGCGGCAGCAGCCGGCTGAGTCCGCGCAACATCCAGGTGGCCCGTGCTCTCAACGCCGCGGGGCTCGCGACTCTGCTCTTCGATCTCCTGACCGATGAGGAAGCGCTCGATCGGACCAACGTCTTCGACATCCCGCTCCTCGCCCGCAGGGTGCACGCTGCCCACGTGTGGCTCGGCGGTCAGACCGAAACGCAGGCGCTACCCGTCGGCTACTTCGGCGCCAGCACCGGAGCAGCTGCGGCGCTGTGCGCAGCGGCCCGACCCGGCGCGCACGTCTACGCGATCGTCTCCCGCGGCGGGCGCCCCGATCTCGCCGGGCCTGACCTCGAGCTCGTCGAGGCACCGACGCTGCTGATCGTCGGCGGCGCGGACGACGTCGTGCTCGAGTTGAACCGGCGCGCGCTTCTCAGACTCGACCGCTGCGAGCGCGAGCTGGCCGTGATCCCGGGCGCGACACACCTGTTCGAGGAGCCGGGCGCGCTCGAGCAGGTGGTCGAGCAAGCGACGGCGTGGTTCACGACGCACCTGCGGCCGGCTGCCGCATGAACGCACCAACGGCGGCGGCGCCGAGGGCGCCGAGTGCCGCGCCCGCGGCGACATCGAGCCAGAAGTGATTTCCGGTCGCGAGCAAGGAGAACCAGACCCACAGCGGCCAGAGCAGGAACAGCACCCGCAGCGGCCACGAGCGGACGACGGATGCGAGTGCAAGGCCGACGATCAACGCGTCTGCCGCGTGCAGGCTCGGCATCGCCGCGTAGGGATTCGCAAGCGCGTGGACGAGCCCGGAGTCCTGGTTCAAGGTCTCGGAGGAGGCCAGCGTGTCGACGAACCCGAGGCCGGGCATGAGCCGCGGCGGCGCCACCGGCAGCGCGACATACGCGACGAGGCCGAGCGTGTTGACCACGATCAAGGTATTTCGGAGTCGCAGGTAGGCCCAATTGCGCCGCAGGTAGATCCAGAGCAGCACCCCGGTCACGACAACGAACTGCGAGAGCCAGTAGGTCCAGTTGGCCGCGTGTACGAGCGCGGTCCCGGCGCCGAGCGCCCGGTGCTGCACGTCGAGCTCGTACAGGCCTCCGAGATGGTCCTCGACCCGGATGAGCTGCCGCGCATTCCGGAGCGCCTCGCCCGGCCCGCGATCGGCGAGTCCGCGCACGACCTCGTAGGCGACCACGAACCCAAGCCAGATCGCGACCTGGCGGAGGAAGTCGCGCCGACCCCGCGGCAGCGGGTGCCCTGCGTGCATCAGCCCTTGACGACTCCGAGCGGCACCAGGCGCGCAACGCGGCCGGCGAGCCCTGCCCGCTCGACGACGTCCACAACACGCTCGACGTCCTTGTAGGCGAACGGAGCTTCCTCGGCAAGGCCCTTGTTCGACGGGCAGCGGACGACGATTCCCTCGGCCTCCAGCTGGCGGCGCAGTTCGCTCCCGCCGATCCGCTTGCGGGCGGCCGTGCGTGACATCGCGCGACCAGCGCCGTGGCAGGTGGTGCCAAATGAGCGCTCCATCGCGCCGGGCAGGCCGGCAAGCACCAGGCTCGCCGTTCCCATGCTGCCCGGGATGAAGACCGGCTGGCCGACCCCGCGATAGGCGACCGGGATCTCTTCGGAGCCGGCCGGGAACGCCCGCGTCGCCCCCTTGCGATGAACGAGCAGCTCGCGGTCGCCGTGGCGCTCGACCTTGGCCACGTTATGGGCGAGGTCGTAGACCTGCCGCGTGCCGTCCGCGATCTTCGCCCCGAAGACCCGCCCGACCGCAGCGCGGACGGCGTCGGCGATCGCGTGACGGTTCGCGAACGCGAAGTTGGCCGCCGCTGCCATCGCCGCGAGGTAGGCGCGGCCCTCGAGCGACGAGGCCGGGGCACACGCGAGCTGGCGGTCGGGGAGCACGATCCCGTAGCGGGCGCGCACGGCGTCCATGACCCGGACGTGGTCGGTGCAAACCTGGTGGCCGAGCCCACGCGAGCCGGAGTGGATCAGGACGGTCAGCTGGCCCTCGCGCAACCCAAACGCCTGCGCCGCGACCGGGTCGTAGACGCGGTCGACCCGCTGGAGCTCAATGAAGTGATTGCCGGCTCCGGCCGTCCCGAGCTGGCCCGCCCCGCGCTCGTGCGCACGCTCGGAGACCGCCGCCGGATCGGCTCCCGGCAGGCAGCCCTCCGACTCGGTGCGCTCGAGATCCTCCGCGCGGCCGATGCCGCGCGCAACCAGAGAGCGCGAGCCCTCTCGCAGCACGTCGTCCAGTTCCCGCGAGGAGAGGTCGAGCGGCCCGTGCTTGCCTGCTCCCGCCGGAATCGCCCGCGAGAACTCGTGCACCAGAGCCTCCCGCAGGCCGCCGAGCTCCTCCGCCGACAGCGGCAGGGCGAGCAGGCGCACGCCGCAGTTGATGTCGTAGCCGACCCCGCCGGGGGAGACGACGCCGTCCGGGAGCTCCATCGCGGCGACGCCCCCGACCGGAAAGCCGTAGCCCTGGTGCATGTCCGGCATCGCGAGCGCTGCCTCGACGATCCCCGGCAGCGTCGCGACGTTCTCGAGCTGCTCCAGGGCACTGTCGCGCAGGATCGCCTCCAGCAACTCCTCGTCCGCGAACACCCGCGCCGGGACGCGCATGTCGGGCCGCGCACCCGCAGGGATCTCCCAGAGCGTCTCGTCGAGGCGGACGAGATCAGATGTCGAGTACGACCCGGCCACGCCAGCCCTCTCCCTCCCGCTCGAACTCCAGGTGGTTGAGCGTGACGGCCTTCACGAGGTGCCGCGGCCGGGCACGCCGGCCAGTGACCGTCGCATGCAAGGCAGCGCCTGCGAGCCGGAACGACTCGAGCCGCTCCGGCACGAACTGCTCGACCTCGGCGAGGAAGACGAGCTCACCCAGCCAGTCGACGAGCAGAAGTGGACGGTCGTCTCCCGCGAGCGAGATCTCGTGGGTCGCAGCCTCCCCCTCCTCGCCGGGCGACACGAGCTCGGCGAAAGCCCCGAGCGCTCCCTCGAAGATGCCCTCCTCCGTGGCCGCCACGAGCTCGACCTCGACCTCGCCACCATGCTCGACGAACCGGTACGCCGTCACCGGACAAGCATCGCTCCCCGGGCCCTGCCGGTCATCGGGGGATTGCCGCAGCGGTGCCGCGACTCCCGCCGTCCCTTAGGCTGCGCGGCGGTGCACGCTTCAGCGTTCGGGGTTCGAGATGTGCGGATCCGCGGGTTCCGCTCGGCGCGATCGGTCGGCTTCGCGCCGGGCCCGGTCTGCGCACTCGTCGGAGGCCCGAGCGTCGGCAAGTCGAACGTGCTCGCCGCGATCTCGATGCTGCTCGAGCAGAGCGCACCGGCACTCTCCGACATCAGCAGACATGGGGCCGCAGCGATCCACCTCAGCGCGACGCTCGCCAGCGGCGACGAGATCACCCTCGAAACGAGCCCTCCCGGCCGCGTGACTCGGAGCGGCCCACCGGTGCCCGTGTTGTTCCTTCCAGCATCGGAGCGGTCGGGCAGGCTCGTCGCCGAGACCACCGACACAACGCGCGCCGGAAGGATCGTGCGCGAGTATTTCGCCGACGGGGCCGGCGAGTCGTCGGCGTCCCCCGCGGCGGCGCTCGTCGAAGCGCTCGAGCGGCTCTGTGCTGGCGGGGAGAGCGGTCTCGTCCTGTTGATCGAGGAGCCCGAGCTCTTCCTGCGCCCACAGAGGCAGCGCTACCTGTATCGGCTCCTGCGCGCTTTCGCCGCAGCCGGGAACCAGGTCCTCTACTCGACCCACGCACCGGCCTTCCTCAACGTCGGCCGGCTCGACGAGCTCGCGCTCGTCGACTACGGACCGGAGGCGGGCACGACGATCGTCCAACCCGACCCGCTGCCGCCGGACGAGAGCTTCCGCGCCGTGAGCGAGATCGACGCCGAGCGCAGCGAGCTCTTTCTGGCGCGAGCGGTCCTCATCGTCGAGGGGCGGACCGAGAAGCTCGCCTTCCCGTTCGTGTTCCGCGCGCTCGGCTACGACCCGGACCGGGAAGCGATCTCGATAATCGAGTGCGGCGGCAAGCCGAACGTGTTGCTCTTCGTCGGGATTTGCCAGGCGGTGCGCGTACCGTTCCTGGTCGTCCACGACCGCGACGCCGCCCCCGGAAAGAAGCCGATCCAGTCCGAGCGGGTCCTGAACGCCCAGATAGCCGAGCTCGCCGGCGCGGAGCGGACAGTGGTCCTCGCGCGCGACTTCGAGGCGGTGATGGGCCTCCGCGGCCGCGGCCACAAACCGGCCCGCGCCTCCGAGCTGTTCTCGACCATCGAGCCCGACGAGGTGCCCGCTCAACTCAGGCGCGCCGTCGAGCAAATCGTCGCACTCGCGCGCGGCTGACCCGAGGCGGCACGGCTACACTCGGCGTCAGGCTTGTGCGCCCTGCGGCGCATCCGAGCAGCTCGGCGCACGCTCTCCATCTTCATCTGCAGCGAACCCGAACGGCCCTACCCGTCTCGACGACACACCTCACCTCTCCCCGGGCGCGAGCCTCGACTGCCACAGGGGTGATGCCTCGCCTGACGGCGTTCTGCCTGCGCCATCGCGTGCTCGTCGCGAGCGTTTGGCTCGGCGTCATCGCCCTGGGCGTCGTCGGCTCGCTGCGGCTGACGCCGCTCCTCAGCACCGGTTTCTCGCTCCCCGGGACGGATTCGAACCGGGTGAAGCAGATCCTCGCTCACGACTTCGGTGACCGGCCCGGGTCGCGGTTCGTCCTGATCGCGAAGGGCGACCACGCGGTGCTGCGGGCGCGCCACGCCGCCGAACGGCGGCCAGGAACCTCCCCGGCGGACACGTCGACCGCACCGACGCGCTGCCGTCGGGCGCCGCCGTCGTCGTTCGTCGAGTCGCGCCTGACCGGCACCAGGGCCGGAGCGGCCGACCGGCCTGCTGCGAGCGACCGTCGGGCCGGACGTGCTGCGTGACGGGCGACGCGGCGATGCAGCACGACATCGCGCCCGTGCTCGCCCGCGACCTTCGGGTCGGCGAGCTGTACCTCGCGGTGCCCGCTGCGCTCGTGATCCTGCTGCTCGTCTTCGGCACGGCGTCGGCATTGCTGCCGTTCGTGTTCGCCGCCGCCACGATCCCACCCGCGCTCGGGATCGCCTGGGGCGCCGCCCACTACTCCAGCTCAGCGACTACCTCCTGAACATGGTGATGATGATCGGCCTCGGGATCGCGATCGACTACTCGCTGCTCGTCGTCAACCGCTACCGCGACGAGCGCCGGCACGGACGCGAGCACGCGGACGCGGTCGAGCGAGACGATGCTGCACGCCGGCCGCACGATCGTCTTCAGCGGCCTCGCCGTCTCGGTCGGGCTCGCACTGATGCTGCTGCTGCCGGTGCCGTTCCTCCGCGGGTTCGGCCTCGGCGGACTGCTCGTCCCGCTCGTCAGCATCCTCTGCGCGCTGACGCTCCTGCCGGTGATGCTGGCGACCTTCGGCGACCGGCTCGAGCGCGTGCGGATTCTCCCGCGCGGCCTGGCCGAGCGTCGCCACGCCGGCGAGCTTCGCCTCTGGGCGGCTCACGCCGGCTGGGTGATGCGACGCGCGAAGGTGCTCGCGCCCGCTGTCGCGATCCTGCTCGTGCTCGGCGCGATGCCGCTGATCGGGATCCACGTCGGCCCGGGCTCGACCAAGCAGCCTGCCGCAGGGCATTCCGGCGGTGCGCGGGCTCGCGATCCTCCAGCACAGCACCGGCTCGTACTCGCTCGACCCGACCACGGTCATCGTCGACGGCGCGCGGTGCCGGAGGCGCAAGCACGCAGCGCGGCGGCGGTCGAGGCGGCTCACCGGCTGCTCCGCGCCGACCCGGAGGTCGTGACCGTCTCGCGCGCGGTCGGCGACGCGACGCGGCCGCTACCTCCGGATCGACGTCGTCGGCCGTCACGACCCCGCGAGCCAGCAGGCGCAGTCGTTCGCAGACCGCCTCCGCAACCGGCTGATCCCCGGCGCCCGACTTCCCGGCATCCACGCAGCGTGATCGCCGGCGGCGGCGGCGCCTACGCCGCCGACTTCGTCTCGCGCACGCTCGGCTCGTTCCCGTGGCTGATCCTCGGCGTGCTCGGCGCTCACCTACCTGTTGCTGGTGCGGGCGTTCCGCTCGCTGCTGCTGCCGCTGAAGGCGATCGCGCTCAACCTGCTCACCGTTGCGGCGGCCAGCGGTCTGATGATCGCCGTCGTTCCAGTGGGGCTGGGGCAGCTGGGTCGGGTCTGCACAGGTCAACCAGATCGAGGGCTGGATCCCCGTGTTCATGTTCACGCTGCTCTTCGGGCTCTCGATGGACTACGAGGTGTTCCTTGTCACTCGCATGCGCGAGGCCTGGGACCGAACGCGGTCGAACACCGGCGCGGTCGTCCACGGTCTCGCGAACACCGGCCGGATCGTCACCGCGGCGGGGCTGATCATGGCCGCCACGTTCAGCGGCATGATCTCGGCCTCGATCCCGACGATGCAGCAGCTCGGCTTCGGACTCGCGGTCGCGATCCTGATCGACATCACTCTCATCCGCGGCGTGCTGCTCCCGTCGACGATGGCGCTCGCAGGCCGCTGGAACTGGTACCTGCCCGCCTGGACGGCACGGGCGTTGCGCGTCAGCCCGTAGGTAGAAATCCGGCGCGGACCGGTTCGCGATACGGATGACAAGCGTCTCGCGTTCGTTGATCCTGGACGAGAAGGCGAGCCCGGAGGACGGAATGGTCGCCACGAAGGTCGATTTCAAGCGCGAGTTGCGCGACCTCTACGCGCCGGGTGGTGAGCCACAGCTCGTCGACGTGCCCGAGTTGGCGTTCCTGATGGTTGACGGACGTGGCGACCCGAACACGTCCACCGAGTTCCGGGAGGCGATCCAGGCCCTGTACGCCGTCTCGTATGCCGCAAAGTTCGCGATCAAGCGGAGCCCGGGCGGCATGGACTATGCAGTCATGCCTCTGGAGGGTCTCTGGTGGATGCCGGACATGTCCAAGTTCAGGATCGCCGACAAGTCGTCCTGGAACTGGACGGCGATGATCATGCAACCAACACCGGTGACGTCTGAGATCGTCGTCGAGGCGTGTGCCGCCGCCGCAAAGAAGAAGGCCTCCTCGCCGGCAATCGCCAAGGTACGACTCGAACATTTCGCAGAGGGCCATGCCGCCCAGGTCATGCACACCGGCCCCTACGCCGCCGAAGGACCGACGATCGAGCGGCTGCACGCCTTCATCGCCGGACTCGGGTACGCACGCACGGGTAAGCACCACGAGATCTACCTCAGCGACCCGTCTCGCTCGGCGCCGGAGAAGCTTCGAACCGTCATTCGCCAGCCGGTCGCAGCGTCAGCGGCCGGCGACTTATAGAAAAGCCCCCGTGAGGGGGCTCTTCCGTAGCAGGCCTGTAAGCCGGATTCTGTCTTGGATGACCATCCCTCTTTGCGGCTACCCGGGCCCTGGGCGGGCAACCTCGTAACGGGCCCTGTTCGCCTTGCACCGGACGGGGTTTGGCGAGCCGCCGCGTCGCCGCGACGCTGGTGGGCTCTTACCCCACCGTTTCACCCTTACCGCCTGCGCCTCCGGAGATGCGCAGGAGGCGGTCTTCTCTCTGTTCCACTTTCCGTCGGCTTTCGCCGCCTGGCTCGCGCCAGCGTCCTGCCCTTCGGTGTCCGGACTTTCCTCGAGGCCCCGGTTGCCCGGGATCCCGCGGTCACCCGGCCTGCAAGCGAAATTCTAGCCGCGGCGTGCTGCTACGCGCGACCGACACTCACGGTCGCGACCGTAGTGCTTTGGGAGATCCCCGCAACCGCCGTGACAGCGACGTGGGTGGCGCCGAGCGGCGCCGTCGACTTGATCCGCAATCGGAGCGTGACCGGGAACAAGCCGAACGCGCTCTCGTCGATGCGTCCGGAGCTGCAGACGCGACTCGCAACGAGCGCGGGCGGCGTCACGCACACACCGAGCTTCCCGCTCAGCCCTGGCCGCGACGTGTTGACCAACACCCGCAACGTCACCGTTTTGCCCCGGGTTGCGAGCAGCTTGCCGAACTGCCCGATCTGCACCGTCGGGGCGGCAGTGATCTTGTCCGTCGAGCCGGTGCGAAGCGACCCCGTGCCGCCGCCGCTCGTCGCGAAGGCACGGCAATACACGCTGCCGTGGACTTCGGAGGGCGTGACGACGAACGTCGCACTCGGCCCTTGCTGCAGTACCTGCCCGGTCGTCGCGTTCACGAACGAGTACGAGAAGGTCGCAGCGCCGTCCCAGTTACCCGCGGCACAGGTCAGCGTGCTCCCCGGGCCGAGATCGCCGGACCACGAGAGCTTCACGAACGTCGGCTCCGCCTTCCGCGGCGCGACCGGCGGGTGATCGTCTCCCTGGACGAACGCAAGGATCTCAGGGGCGCCGAGGTAGGTGAACACACCTGAGCTGCCCCGTTCGCAGAGCGTCGACCCGGCGCTGACTACTCCGACAAGCGTCACGGGGTCACGCGTCGTGACCAGCCCGCTGCCACTGTCGCCGTTACAGAGGGACATCCCCGGCGCGGTCGCACAGAGCGCGACCGCGTCGTCCCGCGGGATCACGGTGTTCGAGAACCCGCCGCAGTCGCCCTGTTCGTCGACCTTCGCGGTGAGCCAGTTGAGTGAACCGTCCGCAGGCGACCCGGCGACAGCTCGGCCGAAGCCTGCGAACACAACCTCGCTCCCGGCGGGGAAAGTCGCGCCGCGCAACGGGAGCGCGATGGCCTTCACCGCGGGCCCACTCAGGTCGAGCGGGGTCGCAAGAGCGATCACCGCGACGTCGTCGGGCGACACGGCCCCCGGACCACGGTATCCGGGGTGAACGCGAATCGAGGAGACCAAGCTGTCCTGCTCGTCGGCGCCGACGGGAGAGCGGTAGTTCGAGATCCCGGCCCGGATCAGGAACGCCGTCGTCGGCGCCTGCGCCCCGCCTCGATCGTAGACGCAGTGGGCGGCGGTGACCACGTGCAGCGAGTCGACGATCGAGCCGCCACAGAGAAACGCTGACGGAGACGCGGCCTGCCTGATGAGAACCGTCCACGGCGCGGACTGGGGCTGCGCCGCGGCGCCACCGACGACCGTCCGAGTCGCGGATGCCGGCGGTGCCGAAGCGAGCAGCGTGAATACGGCAGCGATGCCGCAAACGGTCGATGCGAGTCGCTTTGCGCCCACCCGCGCAGCGTAGAGCACAACGCCGAGGTCGTCGACCGCGACGAAGCTCAGCCGGTGCCGGCGACCGGCATCGCTGCGAGCGCGAGCTCGTCACCGAACTGCGACCCGCATTCCGGACAGAAGACCGCCCCGCCGTGCGCGTGCATCACGAACTCTCCGCAGACAAGGCATTCGAGCGATGCCCCGCGCAGAAGCGCGAGCAACTCCTGGTCGAGGGTGCGTGCGAACGGGCTGATGTCTGCCGGCGCCGGAATCACAGCTCGCGAAACACCCCCACAACCCGTCCGATCACCTCGACGTGCTTCGCATAGATCGGCTCGAGCGCGTCGTTTTCGGGCTGAAGACGGATGCGACCGTCCTCTCGGTAGAAGGTCTTGACCGTCGCCTCGTCGGCCGCCTCGTCGTCGCCGGCGAGCGCCACGACGATCTCGCCGTTTCGTGCGTCTTGCGCGCGCTGCACGATCACGAGGTCGCCGTCGAGGATCCCCGCGCCGATCATCGACTCGCCCTTGACCCGGAGCAGGAAGTCGCCCTTCGTAGACTTCGGCATGGCGAGGTAGTCCTCGATGTTCTGCTCCGCGAGCAGCGGGCTACCGGCAGCGATCTCACCGACCAGCGGCAGCCGGACGGCGTCGGCCACGATCGGCTGCGGCTCGGCGCTCTCGCGACCGATCAACTCCAGGGCACGCGGCTTCGTGGGGTCACGACGGAGGAGGCCCGCCCGCTCGAGGTTCGCGAGATGGGCGTGCACCGTCGACGGCGAGGCCAGCCCGACCTGCTCGCCGATCTCGCGGACGGTAGGCGGGTAGCCGTGCCCGTCAACGTACTCGACGAGGAAGTTCCAGATCTCCTGCTGGCGTTCGGTGAGCATCGCGCCTCCGCAACTCGACGACGTGGACGAACGTGTGTTCGTCATCACGGTAGAGACTCCTCCGGACATCGTCAACCCCGGTCACGCCAAAAACGCGAAATCCCGGCGCGGGGCCGGGACTTCGAGATGCGCTGGAGAGGACTTGAACCTCCACGCCCCTAAGGGCACAAGGCCCTCAACCTTGCGCGTCTACCAATTCCGCCACCAGCGCGTTGAGGTGCGACGATTCTAGCGGCTGTGCCCTTTCCAGTAACCGAGCCCAGTCTCTGGGTGGCGAGCACCAAGCGAGGGGCCAGACTCGGCCGCCGCGCAGGCTGGTCGCCTGCGCAAGGTCGAGGGTGGACTCTCGCGCCGCGTGATCGCCGGCCAGAGGCGGGATCGGCGTGCTGGAAGGGGCACCTACCCGATCGGCGCCAGTTCGCGCTCGAGCGTGGTGCGCTCGGGCTCGAGCCACGGCGGGAGCGCCAAGGCAGAGCCCAGCGTCTCCTGTGGCTCGTCGATGAGGAAGCCGGGGCCATCCGTCGCGATCTCCATGAGGATCCCGTCGGGCATGCGGAAATACACCGACCGGAAGTACATCCGGTCTTGCACGGGCGTCGGACGGAGGCCGATCTCGGCGAGCCGCGCGAGCCACGTGGCCTGGTCGGCGTCGTCGGCTGCACGGAACGCGATGTGATGAGTTGTCCCTGCGCCAACCAACGCGGTCTCTTCGGCGGGCGCGGCGAACCGGACCGGAGCGTCATCGGCGACGAGGCCGACATAGAGAGCCGGGTTGCCGATCACGACGACGTCGTGGATTCCCGGCGTGTCGCCCGGATAGAGCCGAAGCCGCAGCCCGTCCGGGTCCTCGGCGTCGCACTCCTCGACGACGTTCGGCGTTCGCAGTCCGATCGACTCGAGCGTCCCGCGCCCGAGCCGGCCACGGCCGGCGCGAGGCCACTCGAAGAACGTGAGCAGCGTCCCCGGCGAGCCAACCGCGTCGCCGAAATACAGGTGGTAGCTGTGCGGGTCGTCGAAGTTGACCGTCTTCTTGACGAGCGAGAAGCCGAGCCCGTCGCGGTAGTACTCGACCGTGCGCTGGGCATCCGAGCACACGCACGTGACGTGGTGAAATCCGGAGAGCACCGCGCTACGCGAGCAGGTTGTACAAGGCGACGCTGTTCGCGAAGAAGAGAATCGCGACGACGGTCGTGAGTCGCGTCAGGTTGCGCTCCACAATGTGCGTCCCCCCCTGCGACGCGGGCGTGAAACCCATCCCACCGAGGCCGGCGTCGCGCCCGGAGTGCATCAGAATCAGGGCGATCAGCGCCGCCGAAAGCAGAACCTGTACGACTGCAACCACTGGAAGCATGACCGAAAGGTAGCCGAGGCGCCTAGCCGCTCGCCGCTGCGAGGATCGCGTCGATCAGCTCGTCGGCGATCTGGTCCTTCGTCAAGTACCCGTCGGCGCCCGCCTCTCGCGCCCGAGCGACATCCGCGCCGGCTGCGGAGCCCGTCAGGACGAGGACGCGGGTGCCGCCCGACGCCTCCCGGATCTGGCGGGTTGCGTCGAAGCCGTCTCCGCGCGGCATGCTCAGGTCCATCAAGACGACGTCTGGCTCGAGCTCGCGCGCGAGCCTGACCGCAGCCTCGCCGTCGGACGCACGGCCGACCACGTCGATGCGGCCGTCGATCGAGAGGATCGCTTGCAGCGCCTCGGCGAAGAGGACATGGTCATCGGCAATCAGGACACGCACCACAGCGGACGTAAAGTACGCGGATGAACGAGGCAGAGGCGCGGGAACGGATCCAGAAGCTCCTGCTCACCGGTGACAACCGGCTCAAGCAGGGCGTCGCGCCCGAGAAGATCCGCGAAAGCTACGAGCAGGCACTCGAAGCCGCGCGCGCTGCCGGAATCGAGGAGCGCGTGCGGCCACTCGTCGAGCTCAGGCTCGCCGATCTCGAACGGCTCGCAGGAGAATCTCCTCGACCCGCGCCGCCTGAAGCCTGACGTCGTGCGTCTCGGCGGCCTCACGAGCCGCAAGGTTCGGGCGCGGGAAGGTCGTCGCAGCCTCGAGCGCTCGCGCGAGCTCCGCCTCGTCGAGGGGGTCAACGAGGATCCCGGCTTCGGGCAGGACGAACTCGGGCGGCCCGCCGAGCCGAGTCGCGACGACAGTTCGCCCGCACGCCATTGCCTCGAGGATCGCCTGGCCGAATGGCTCGAGCAGCGACGGCGCGCAAACGACGTCCGCGGCGGCTAGATAGCCCGGCACGTCCTCATGCGAGACCCGCCCGGTCGTGACGATGCCCGGCCTGCCTGAGAGCGATCGGCGTAGCGGACCATCGCCGACGAAGGTGAGACTCCCGCGCCCGAGCGTCGTGAAAGCGTTCGCGAGCCTGACGACGTTCTTCCGTTCGGTGAGGCTGCCGAGGAAGACGAAACGCGGCATCGCGCCGGAGAGTGCCGCCGGCTCGAGTCCCGGATGGAAGCGCTCGAGGTCGACGCCCGAGTCGACGACCTCCGTCTTGCCCCTCGCCTCGGGCACCTTCGTCTCGAGCTCGCGGCGCAAGTAGTCGGAGACCGCGATCACCGTACTCGCGCGATTGACGACCTTGCGCGTCAGGGCGGCGATCCCAGGAACAGAGCCGACATTGCGGACGTCGCGACCGTGGGCGGTGACGACCAGCGGGGCGTCGACCGACGACGCGATCAGGCCGGACGGAACGAGAAAGTGCGCCCAGACGACGTCGGGCGCCGACGCCGCATTGACCTTGCGGCGCAGCTCCAGGAATCGCTTCTTCCCGCCGGCGCGGCGATCGAGCACCGCAAGCTCGATCTCGTGCCCCCGCTCGCGAAGTGCTTCTTCCATCTGCGCCACAAACACGCCGAGGTCCGGGTCTGCGGCGCCGGGGTACATCTGCGAGACGAGAAGGATGCGCACGGGCCCATTCTGGCGAGACGGTTCGGTGGAAGTGCGGTGAGCTAGACGTGGCGAGCGTCGTAGGTGCCCCACTCCTCGCGCAGGGCGCCGCAGACCTCGCCGACGGTGCACAGCGCCGCGAGCGCCTCGCGCATCGCCGGCAGCAGGTTGCCCGTGCCTCGTGCCGTCTCGCGCACCGCTGAGAGCGCCCGTTCGGCCGCGAGCGCGTCGCGCCCGGCGCGGACGGCGAGCGTCCGCTCGACCTGGCGCCGCTCGCCGTCCGGGTCGATCTGGTGCAGCGCGATCGCCGGTGCTCCCTCCTCGACGAACGCGTTGACCCCGACGACGGCCCGCTTTCCCTCTTCGACCGCCTTCGTCCAGGCGTAGGCCGACGACTCGATCTCGCCTTGGACGAAGCGCTGCTCGATCGCCGCAACCGCGCCACCGAGATCGTCGACACGCTCGATCAGCTCCCAGGCGCGCGCCTCGAGCTCCGAGGTCAGCGCTTCCACGAAGTAGGAGCCGCCGAGCGGGTCGGCTGTCCGTGTGAGGCCGGCCTCGTGCGCGAGCACCTGCTGCGTTCGGAGCGCGATCCGCGCCGCCCGCTCGGAGGGCAGTGCGAGTGCCTCGTCGAAGGAGTTCGTGTGGAGCGACTGCGCGCCGCCGCAGAGGGCGGAGAGCGCCTGGATCGCAACGCGGACAATGTTGAGCTCCGGTTGCTGGGCGGTGAGTGTGGACCCGCCGGTCTGCGCGTGGAAGCGCAGCGCGAGCGCCTTCGTGTTCGTTGCGCCGAACCGCTCGCTCATCACACGCGCCCACAGGCGGCGCGCCGCGCGGAACTTCGCCACCTCCTGGAAAAAGTCGTTGTGCGCGTTGAAGAAGAACGAGAGCCGCTCGCCGAACTCGTCGGGCGAGAGGCCGGCGGCGACCGCCGCCTCGCAGTATGCGATCCCGTTCGCAACGGTGAACGCGAGCTCCTGGACCGCAGTCGAGCCCGCCTCCCTGATGTGGTAGCCGGAGATCGAGATCGTGTTGAAACGCGGCAGCCGCTCGGCGCAGTAGGCGAACAGGTCGGTCGTGAGGCGCATCGACGGGCGCGGCGGGAAGATGTAGTTCCCGCGCGCGATGTACTCCTTGAGGATGTCGTTCTGGACCGTGCCGCGCAGCTCACCGGGTGCCACGCCCTGGCGCTCGGCAACGAGCTCGTAGAGGAGGAGCAGCACCGCCGCAGGCGCGTTGATCGTCATCGACGTCGAGACCTCGCCGAGCGGGATCGAGTCGAAGAGGACGTCCATGTCGGCGAGTGAGTCGATGGCGACGCCTGTCCTCCCCACCTCGCCCTCGGCCCGCGGGTCGTCGGAATCCATGCCGAGCTGGGTCGGCAGGTCGAACGCGACCGAGAGCCCCGTCTGGCCACTCGCGAGGAGATAGCGGAAGCGCTCGTTCGTCTCCTCTGCAGACGCGAACCCCGCGTACTGCCGGATCGTCCACGGCCGGCCGCGGTACATGTCGGGGTACGGTCCACGCGTGAACGGCGGCACGCCTGGCGGCTCGAGCGCACCCGGCGCGTCGTCGGCCGTGTAGACCGGCTTGATCTCGATCCCGCTTTCGGTCTCGCGCCGGTCGGTTACAGCCATGTGGGCGTAGGCTACTCGGGTGCGCGTGACGGTGAGACTGTTCGCCGGGCTCCGCGAACAGGCCGGGTGGTCCCGGCGCGAGATCGATGCCCGACGGGTTGCGGACGTCTGGCCGGCGCTCGGGCTCGGGAACGAGCCGGACGGACTCCTCTACGCGGTCAACCACGAGTACGCGCGCCCCGACCAGGCATTGATCGAAGGGGACGAGGTTGCACTGATCCCGCCGGTCTCCGGCGGCGCGTTCGTGCTGTCCGAAGAGCCGCTCTCGCTCGAGCAGGCCATCGGTGAGGTGCGGGACGACGACGCCGGCGCAATCGCGACGTTCATCGGAACAGCGCGCGCCCACTCCCGCGGCCGCACCGTGCTCCACCTCGAGTACGAGGCCTATGAGGGCATGGCCGAAGCGACTATGGAGCACGTTGCGGCCACCCTGAAAGAGCGCTACGAGCTCGTGGCCATCGCGATCCACCACCGCGTCGGCCGGGTCGAGATCGGTGAGCCTTCGGTCGTCGTCGCCGTCAGCGGACCGCACCGCGCCGACACGCTCGCTGCCTGCAAGGACGCCATCGACACACTCAAGAAGACCGTGCCGCTGTGGAAGAAGGAGGTCTACGAGGGCGGCGAGGAGTGGCTCGGCCGCGGCTCCTGAACGCGCTACAACTAGTGTCGTGGAGCCCGAGTCCCTCGCGGAGCGCGACTACGATCCGATCCATCCGCGGGGCACCGACTGGAAAGGACTCGCCCGCAAGCTGTTCGCACCCGTCCTCTTCATCATCGGGATCGGCGCGAAGTTCGGCGCTTTCGCCAAGTTTGCAGGGGTCTTCATCGCCTTCGGTGGCTACACCCTGATCTGGGGCTGGCGATTCGCCCTCGGGGTGATCTTCCTGATCTTCCTGCACGAGCTCGGGCACTACGTCGAGGCGCGACGGGAAGGTCTGAAGCCGCAATGGCCCGTCTTCATCCCCTTCCTCGGCGCCTATGTCAAGTACACACGGGGGAACCCTTGGCAGACGGCGCGCGTCGCCGTCGCCGGCCCGATCCTCGGGGGCTTCGCTGCGCTCGCCTGCTACCTCGTCGGCCGGGCCGACGGCTCGTCACTGCTCATCGCGCTCGCCTACTTCGGCTTCTTCCTCAACCTGATCAATCTCCTGCCGGTGAGCATCCTCGACGGCGCCGCGGTGTGGCGCTCGACGCGCTGGCTCTGGTACGGCGGCGGCCGCGGGAAGGCGTTCGTTGCCGCGACGCTCTACCTCGCCACGGCCGTCTTGCTCTCCATCGGCACCTACGCGGCCTACCTGCCGCAACACAGGCTCTAGGGGGAGAGGCCGGAGAACCAGCGGCCATCGCACCGTGAGGGGTCGGTCTCACCTGCGCCAGCCAGTCGCCGCGGCGAGCGCCGTTACGCCAGACTCTCCCGGATGAAACACACCGGGATCCTCGACACCCGCGAGCCAGATCTCGCGGTGGCAATCGAGAAGATCGCGAATGAGTTCCGCGAGGGGTTCGCCCAGGTGGAGCGGATCGACCGGCCGGCGGTCGCGATCTTCGGCTCGACTCGCGTGCGCGAGGGGCACCCGGCCTACGAGTCGGCGCGCGCGGTCGGACGCGCCTTCGGCAAGCGCGGCTGGGCAGTCGTCACCGGTGGCGGCCCAGGAGTGATGGAGGGTGCGAACCGCGGAACGCAGGAGGCGGGCGGTCTCTCTGTCGGCTTCAACATCCGGCTTCCGCACGAGCAGCATGCGAACCCGTACCTCGACATCTCCCACACCTTCGAACACTTCTACGCCCGGAAGGTCTGCTTCGTCAAGCCTGCCGAGGGCTTCGTCATCTTCCCGGGCGGCTTCGGCACGCTCGACGAGCTCTACGAGGCATTGACGCTGATCCAGACCGGAAAAGTCATGCAGTTTCCCGTCGTCCTCTTTGGGATCGACCACTGGGCCGACATGGTGGCCTGGATGCGAGAAGAGCTGCTCGCCGACGGGATGGTTTCCCGTGAGGACGTCGCCTTGATCCATCTGACCGACGACCCGGACGACGCCGCCAACATGGTCGTCGAGTCCTATGAGCGGCGGTGCGCCGCGACGCCAGAGATCGAGATCTAGACGCGGCGCAGGACCGGCCACACCCCGCCGAAATGCCGCGCGGCTACCCCAAGCGCAACCAAACCGAGTCCCGCCGCGACAAGCGCGAACGCAGTCCCGAGGTTCCCGAGCCAGGCGTTGAGGTAGTGAGCGATCGGCGCGTAGAAGCCGATGACGCCGAAGACGGCCCAGGTTCCTCGCATCAGCGCCGTCGCGAACAGGAGCACCGCGATGCCGACGACGAAGATCATCACCCAGCCCCAAGTCGCGTTGCGGAATGCGTGGTAGCCGAGACCGATAGCGAGCGTCGTCAGGCCGACCACGTGCCACCAGAAGGCGGACCGGCGTGCGGGCGCGGCGTCGAGCGCCAGCCCGGCAAGAATCAGCATCCCGCCGACCACGACGAACGCCGTCGCGTAGTCCCCGGGCTCAGGCGGCGTGACGAACGCGGGCAGAAGCAACTGCGCGGCGACGAACGCCGCCACCGCGACGATCGCGAGGATGAAGTGAAAACGGACGATCGCGAAAGCGATCATCCCGGCGGCGGCAGTCGCGACGACGACTGCGAAGATCGGGCCTTCGAACTCCTGGAACGGGCCGAGCGCAACGTCGCCGTTCCAGACGCCGATCAGCCGCTCGAACGCAATCGTGGCAGGCGCGACGAACGTGACCGCCATAGCGGCGAGAACGCCGCCGGGCACCCACCAGCCCATCAGCAGCAGCCCGGCAGAGACAGCCGCGAAGACACCGAGGAAGGCGAGCGAGACGAGCAGAATCCATGCGCCGCGGGCGGAGGGGTGAACCTGCGTGATGACGGCCTCACTCGCAGCGGCGGCTGTGAACGCCCCGAAGAACCAGAGGATATTCGGAGCGTCGAACGCGGGCCACTCGTGCACCGGCGCCTGTTCGTCTGCCGTGAACACCGGGGTCGATCATCCCAGTCGCCCCGGACGGTCTCTAGCGCCGCAACCCGAGCACCCGACCGAAGGCCACGAAGCAGCCGACGAATACGACGCCTTCGAGGACGGCCCTCACCGTTCCCTCGATCCAGGAATTCTCGACAATGGTCGCACCGGCGAACATCACGATCACGGCCGGCACCCCGACCACGGCGGCGAGCAGCGCGGGCCGGGCCGCAATCCAGCCGACGAGCGGCTCGAGCAGAGGTGGGACGTCCCCCGCGAGCCCGCGGGCGGGAGGGCCGCCACCGGGGGTCACCGCATGGGCAGTGCGAAGCGATGTCGCGGCAGCGGCGAGCGCAACGAGCGATGCGCTCGCCGCTGCGAGAGCGAAGACGACCCACCAGGTCGAAAACCCGGACGCTGCCGAGGCGTCGAGGGCGACGGCCTGGGCACCGAAGGCGACCGTCGACCCCGCTCCCGCGGCAACCGCCACGGCCATCCTGCGCTGGACGAGGCGAAGCTCGGCCGCCGGCGCGACGCGAAGGCGGCGAATTCGCAGGGCTCGCGCGAGCCCGAGCACTCCTGCGACGAACGCGAGCTGCGGCAGGAAGAAGACGACGAGGCCGGCCGCTGGCACCGCGGACGCCACGGCGCCGCCGGAGAGCAGCGGCCAACCGCCCGCCGCGCTGATTGCCTTGTTGGCCGCGAGGAAGCAAGTTCCCGTCAGCGCGAGCGCCACGAACGACCCGTACGCGGAGCGACGCGTGCGGACGACGCCGAGCTCCGCCGCGAAGCTGGCCGCGATGCGGGCGAACTATACCTCGTGTTGCTAGGTGTCGCTCTCGCTGAGCTCGTCGATCGAGCCGCGCGCCCGCTCGTGTACCTCACGTCTGCGGACATCGAGGTCGGTTTCGAGCGCCGCCGGCTCAGCGGCTGACTCTTCCACCGACTCTTCCGCCGACTCTTCCGTCTGAGCCTCTGCCGCACGCGACGCCGCGAGCTTCTCGCGCAACTCGCTCGCGAAAGAGTTCACGGGCTCGACAAGGGCGGGCTTCCGGCGCCACGACCGGATCAGCGCGGCGATCCCGAGCCCCGCGAGCACGCCCAGCAGGAGACGCCTCAGAGATGCCACAACACGATGCTACACTCGTTCGACTTCTCGCCACGCCCATCGCGCCGTCACCCGAAGCGGCGCAAACGGGGCGGGGCCGACTCAGTCCGTGGGAAGGGAGACTTCGGGATATGAACGACTACGAAGTGTTGCTCCTGCTCGACCCCGAGCTGCCCGAGGAACGGGGTGGCGAAATCGTCGCGCGCGTGCGCGAGCAGATCGAGGGCGACAGCGGCACCTGGGACGGCCACGAGCCGTGGGGACGCCGCAAGCTCGCGTACGAGATCGATCACAAGGCCGAAGGCGTCTACCACCTCCTTCTCTTCACGGCTCCCACCGAGACGCTCGCACGAGGTCTCGCGCGTGTTGAAGATCACCGACGGCGTCGTGCGCCACCTGGCTGTCCGCCGGGTGAAGGGCGGTTCCACGCAGCCCCCCGCGCCCGTTGCGGCCGTGGCCGCAGCGGCCGATGACGCCGGCGGGACAACGGAGTAGCCTGGGTCCTCCACGGAACGAGAGGAGCGGAGACATGGCAAATATCAACCGCGTCGTACTGGTCGGCAACCTGACCCGCGACCCCGAGCTTCGCCACACCCCGGGCGGCACCGCCGTTTGCAGCCTTCGGATCGCAGTCAACACACGCCGCAAGGACGGCGCGACCGGCGAGTGGACGGAGAAGCCGAACTACTTCGACATCACCGTCTGGGGCAACCAGGGCGAGAGCTGCGCCCAGTACCTCGCGAAGGGGCGCCCAGTCGCGATCGACGGGCGGCTCGAGTGGCGCGAATGGGAGGCCCAGGACGGCACCAAGCGGCAGGCGGTGGAGGTCGTCGCCGACTCCGTGCAGTTCCTCGGCGGCCGCGGCGAGGCGGGCGAGGCCGGCGGCAACCAGTTCGTCCCGGCCGGGGCGGCGGGAGGCTCCGACGCAGATTTCGGCACCAGCGGCGCCGACGACGACATTCCGTTCTAGGAGGGAAATGGCTCAGAAGGACGACAAGCGAGGCGGCAAGAAGCGCGCGGTCCCGGCAACCGGGGGCCGGCGGAAGTCGTGCTTCTTCTGCAAGACCCATGTGTCGGAGATCGACTACAAGAACATCGGCGAGCTTCGCCGCTACATCTCCGAACGGGGCAAGATCCGGTCGCGCCGGATCAGCGGCGCGTGTCGCCGCCACCAGCGCCAGGTCGCCGTCGCGGTGAAGCGCGCGAGAGAGATGGCTCTGCTGCCGTACGTCGCCGAGGGCCGCGACGACCGCGAGCGCGATGGCCGCGGGCGCGACCGCGACAGGGATCGGGACAGGGACCGTTAGGGGTGCCGGTGGAAGTCGTTCTTCGGCAGGACGTCGACAAGGTGGGCCTCCGGGGCGAGGTGGTCAGCGTCGCGCGCGGGTACGCCCGTAACTTCCTGCTGCCGCGCGGCCTCGCCGAGGTGGCGACTCCCGCGCTTCAGCGCGAGGTAGCGAAGCGCGACGCGCTCCGCGCGCGGCACGAGGCGAAGACCGCCGACGAGGCACGCGCGATCGCTCAACGGCTCGAGGCCACGCGAGCTCCGCTTCGACGTCAGTGCGGGCCCAACCGGCTCGCTTTTCGGGTCGGTGACGGCGACGAACGTCGTCGACCGGCTGTGGGCCGAACAGAAGATCCGGGTCGACCGCCGCAAGCTGCACTTCGAAACGATCAAGCGGGTCGGCCGCTACACCGTCCCGGTGGAGGTGTTCGTCGACGTGACGGCCGAGCTGCGACTCGTCGTCGCACCCGAGGGCGAGGAGCTGCCGACCGAGGAGGAGCTGGCCGCGGCCGCCGAGGCGGAAGCTGCAGCCGAGGCGGCTGTCGCGGCGGCGGAGCAGGAGGCCCACGCGGAGGCCGAGGCCGCCGTGGCAGAAGCGGCGACCGAGATCGAGGCCGCGGTCGACGCCGAGGA
Source organism: uncultured Actinomycetes bacterium (assembly GCA_963781315.1). GTDB lineage: Bacteria > Actinomycetota > Thermoleophilia > Gaiellales > Gaiellaceae > PALSA-600. The sequence continues at coordinate 21,347 of CAWAFJ010000009.1, forward strand.
GCCCCCGCCGGCCGAGCCCGCGCTCGGCGAGGCCACAGAGCTCGACGCCGAAGCCCACTCGTAGGAGCGTTCGGCAAGAGCGTCTCGCCCCGCCGGGGCGGTTGTCCACATGCTGTGGAGAAAATGTTCCACGTGCTTCTCCACAAGCGCGTCCGAGTCTGTGGAATTCGCGCCGAAATTCGCGCTCCGAGCGGTCGTTTCGTCCACCGCGCCGTCCGCCCGATATGCGAACATATGTTCTGTCATGGCTGCAAACGCGTCACAGAATTGCCTTTACGCCGCCTGCTCTCAGCGCTTTCCACAGCGTTGCGGGCGACACCGTGGGCGGATTCACTACGTGCTGATGGCCCAGTCTGCACAGGCCCTCGCGACCGCCCCGCTCCCGCCCCAGAATCTCGACGCAGAGGAGTCCGTTCTCGGCGCGATGATGCTGTCTCCGGCGGCGATCGAGGCCGTCGAGCGAGATCATCGACGCCGGCGACTTCTACCGGGAGTCGCACGCGAAGATCTACCTCGCCGCGCTCGAGCTGTACCAGCACGGCCAGCCGGTCGACGCGATCACGGTCGCCGACAAGCTCGACGAGCGCGGCGAGATCGACGAGGTCGGCGGGAAGGAGCGGATCCACGAGATCGCCACCCTCGTCCCGGCCACGTCGAACGCGCGCCACTACGCGAAGATCGTGCGCGAGATGGCGACGCTCCGCGGGCTCACGCTCGTCGGCGAGCAGATCCAGCGGCTCGGCTGGGACCGGCCGGGCGAGACGCACGAGCTCGTCGACCAGGCCGAGCAGATGGTGTTCGACCTCGCGCAGCACCGGATCCGCGGCAGCTTCGACCACGTCGAGATCCTCGTGCGCGAGAGCTTCGAGCAGATCACGAAGATGTACGAGTCCGGCGGCGAGATGACCGGCACGCCCACCGGGTTCCGCGACGTCGACTCGATGACGTCCGGCCTCCAGCCGGGCAACCTCGTCATCGTCGCCGGCCGCCCGAGCATGGGCAAGTCGGCGTTCGCGCTCGGGGTCGCGTCGAACCTCGCCATGCAGCACGGGATCCCGGTCGCGGTCTTCACGCTCGAGATGTCCAAGATCGAGGTCGCGCAGCGGTTCATGTGCGCCGAGGCGCGCGTCGAGCTTCAGCGCCTCCGTACCGGCAAGCTCACGCCCGACGACTGGCCGCGTCTCGTCAAGGCGTGCGACACGCTGACGAAGGCGCCGATCTACGTCGACGACACGCGCATGACCACGATGCTCGAGATCCGGGCGAAGGCGCGGCGACTGAAGGCACGCGAGCCGAACCTCGGGCTGATCATCGTCGACTACCTCCAGCTGATGGGCGGCGGCTCGATCGAGCACCGCGTCCAGGAGGTCTCCCAGATCTCGCGCTCGCTCAAGATGATCGCCGGCGACCTCGAGGTGCCGGTGATGGCGCTCTCGCAGCTCTCGCGCGCGGTCGAGACGCGCACCGACAAGCGGCCGCTGCTCTCCGACCTGCGCGAGATCGGGCTCGATCGAGCAGGACGCCGACCTCGTCATGTTCCTGTACCGCGACGAGTACTACAACGAGCAGTCGGAGGACCAGGGCCTCGCCGAGGTGATCCTCGCGAAGCACCGCAACGGCCCGGTCGGCACCGAGAAGCTCGCGTTCCTCAAGCGGTACGCGAAGTTCTCCGACCTCGCTCCGCACCACGACGCGAAGGTGGCCGCGTGAGCCGCACGACGCCGCGACGAACACGGTCTGGATCTCGCCGAGCGCGACGTCGTTCTCGTGCCTCTGCGAGCGCTGCCTCGACGCGGCCGCGCGCGCGGAAGCGTCGTTCCTCGACGCCGTGTCGCGCGGCGAGCGTCCGCGGAGCCGTCGCGGCCGAGACCGACGTCGCGCTTCGCCCACTGCGGCGCCGGCCACGAGCTCGTCGTGCGCCGCGGTCGACCGCCCACCGACGCTCGCACGATCGAACGCGCGGCAGCTCCAGCTCGCGATGAGCGACTGCGATGACCGGCCGCCAGCACGTCTGGGTCGGCCCCGAAGCGACGAGCTTCGAGGCGTCCTGCGAGGCGTGCCTGGCGCGGCGAGACGCGCTGGTCGGTCGTCGGTGCCGGCTCGGCCGAGCGTCGTCGGCACGCTCCGCCGCGACGCCGACGTCGGCTTCACGACCTGCCGCCGCGGCCATCGGATCGTCGTGCACCGCGTCGGCCGCAGCCTCGCAGTCGCCGGCGACGTCGCCAGGCGCTTCGCTCAGTAGAGGCACGGCACGAAGCGGTACGGCGTTCGCGCAAGGTAGTCCGCGTACTCCGGGTAGCGCTCGTCGAGCCAGGCTTCCTCGCGGCGCGCCTTGAGGTCGAACAAGACGGCGAGCAGCGCCGTCGGGACGAGGCCGAGCGGCGCCTCCGCGACCGACCAGCCGAGAGCGAGCAGGATCACGCCTCCGTAGATCGGGTGGCGGACGTGCTTGAACAGGCCGCCCTGGCGGAGCTCGGCTCCTTCGAGCGGCCGCGGATACGGCGTGAGCGAGCCGCCGAGCGAGACGGCGCCGAGGACGAGCACGACGACGCCGACGAGCGCCATGAGCAGCCCGAGGACGACGAGGAAGCCTTCGACCGACGGCGGCCAGTAGATCCGACGAAGCCGCACCCGACGATCGCTCCGAAGAGCAGGAGCTGGAGGGCGACCCAGCCCTCCCCACGCGGGCCGAGCTCGGGGATCTGCATGCCGGAACGTATGCAGGACCGCCGTCCTCTCCGATCAGGCACACTGCGGTACGTGCCAGCGACCGTCGTCGTCGGCGCGCAGTGGGGCGACGAGGGCAAGGGCAAGATCGTCGACCTGCTCGCGCAGCGCTCGGATGTGGTCTGCCGCTACCAGGGCGGGCCGAACGCCGGGCACACGATCATCGTCGGCGACGAGACGTTCAAGATCCGCCAGACGCCGAGCGGCGTGATCTCCGGGAAGGTCTCGGTGATCGGCGCCGGCTGCGTCGTCGACCCCGAGGTGCTGATCGCCGAGCTCGACGAGCTCGAGGCGCGCGGGATCGACATCTCGGTCGTCGTGCTCTCCGGGCAACGCGCACCTGATCATGCCGTGGCACATCGCGATCGACCAGGCCTCGGAGCGCCGCCTCGGCAAGCTCCAGATCGGGACGACCCGCCGCGGGATCGGCCCCGCGTACGCCGACAAGGCCTCGCGCATCGGCATCCGCGTCCAGGACGTGCTCGACCCGAAGATCCTGCGCCAGAAGATCGAGGTCGCGCTCGCCGAGAAGAACGTCTGGCTCGAGCGCGTCTACGAGGTCGAGGGCTTCGACCTCGAGGAGGTCGCGCACCCGCTACGAGGGCTACGCGCAGCGGCTCCGCCCGATCGTCGGCGACACGTCGCTGCTCGTCGACCAGGCGCTCCGCGACGGCAAGGAGGTGCTCTTCGAGGGCGCCCAGGGAACGCTGCTCGACCTCGACCACGGCACGTATCCGTTCGTCACCTCGTCGAACCCGATCGCGTCGGGCGCCTCGACGGGGATCGGGATCGGCCCGACGCGGATCGACCGGGTGCTCGGCGTCGCGAAGGCGTACGTGACCCGCGTCGGCGAAGGGCCCGTTCCCGTCCGAGATCGAGGGGCCCGACCAGGCGCGCGTGCAGGAGCTCGGCGGCGAGTTCGGCACCGTGACCGGCCGCGTGCGCCGCTGCGGCTGGCTCGACCTCGTCGCGCTTCGCTACGCGGTGCGCGTGAACGGAATCACGTCGCTCGCGCTGACGAAGCTCGACGTCCTCTCCGAGTTCGCCGAGCTTCCGGTCTGCGTCCGCTACGAGCTCCGCGACGGCTCGGAGACGCCGCACTTCCCCGCGCACCAGAGCGACTTCCACCACGCGAGACCCGGTGTGGGACGTCCTCCCGGGCTGGGGCGAGCCGCTCGACGACGCGGTCACGCGCGACGAGCTGCCCGAGGCCGCGCGCCGCTACGTCGAGTTCGTCGAGCGCGAGCTCGAGGTGCCGGTCGAGCTCGTCGGCGTCGGCGCCGCACGCGAGCGCGTGCTCGTCTGAGGTGCGACCCGGCGATTAGCGCGCCGGGGCACGGCGATCTTCCTCGACACGCTCGTCAGACGAATGCCGTCGAACGTTGCGGTTGCGGCGACCCGAACCGAGCGACCTGCGTCGGCCACAGCCAGCTTGAGCGTGCGCCCGGTCGCGCCGCGGATCGCTCGACAGCCCGCCACCGTGCAGAGCTGCCAGTGATAGGCGACGCGCGTGGGCGTGGCACTCCACGTCGGCGCCGTCGCCGACAACGTCTTCCCTACCTTCGGCGCGCCGAGAACGACCGGGGGCGCCAACGCCTTTGGCGACACCACGGACGGCGGCGCCTCCGAGCAGCTCCCGGTGAGCGTTACGTCACCGACCCGCGTGAATGGCCCGAGGCTCGTCGAACTCACGTCGAGCTGGAACGTCGCGCCGCACGCTGGAGCCGTGCTCAGCGTCCCGGTGAACCCGAGGCGGACGTTCGGCTGCAGGCCGGCGGCGGACAGAGGGCCACACTGGATCTCGTTGGTGGTCCCGTCGGGCTGGCCGGGAACACAGCGTGCAGTGATCTCGCCGACCGTGGCTCCACCGACGAAGGTCGTGCCTGCCGGCCCGACGAGATAGAAGTACTGCCACGGAGTCGTGCCGGAGTTGACAAGGACGAACGAGTAGGTCGGTCCAGCTGCGATGTACGTTCCCGAACCCCCGGCGTCGGCCGTTCGCGCAAACGCCACCGCCGAGGAACCGAGAGCCAGGGCGGCGAAGGTGGCGGCCGAAGCGATCCCAATGCCGCGCTCTGGGCGTTTTCTCACCGGCACATGGTGTCATGCGACGAGCCGCGGAGCCCCGGACGGGCAGGCCGAGAATCTCTCCGAACTCGTGCAGCATTCGGCGATGTGCATGGCGAAAGCCGTGTGTGCCGAGCGCGCACCGCTTGACGGCACACGCCGACGTGACAAACACGCTCTAAGGACATTCCCGAAGACTGGCGCAGGCCAGGCTCGATGCCCCTGGCGCCGGACTTGGTCTTCGGCGATGATCTCGCTCGGACGAGGTCATTTCGACCTGGTTCACGAGCGACGAGGAGAGGAGTCATCGATGGCGTTCATGATTCTGCACTTCGAAACTGACGACTACGATGCGTGGAAGCAGATGTTCGACAGCGACCCGGCCGGCCGTCGGGACTTCGCGACGGGACACATCCTTCTTCGCGGTGTCGACAACCCGAACGAAGTATTCGTACGGACGGAGTTCGACTCGGTGGAACGCGCCCAATCGTTCCGGAAGCGCCTACTCGACTCGGGCGTTCTGAACACGCAGAGCGTCAAGACCGGGCCCACCGTCGTTGAGGGTGTCGAGGCGGTCGACTACTAGGTCGAGAACGAACAGACGCCCAGCAGACGCAAACGTCACGACGCTGTCACAAACGTGCTACCCGGAGAGGGTTCGCATCCTGCGCTGAGCCCTTCTTGCCTCGTTGAGACGACGATCGGCGACGATCAGCGCACCGATGGCGTTGTCGGCCTGATCGGGGAGCACCGCGAACCCAAATGCGGTGGTGATCAGCGTCATCGCACCCTCCCGCCGAAGCGCGATCGCCGCCGCCGCGAGAATCGGTTCGACAGCCGCGAACGGTAGGTCGAAAATCGCGCTGAGCTCACGACGACGCGGCGCGTAACACACCCCTTCTGGCTGGACCATGCGCGCGAATTCATGCGCAAGGCGAGCGATGACGTCGTCCGTCTCGGAGGTGCCGTACCGCTCCTCGAACTCGTCCAGTCCATCCAACCCGAAAACGGCAACGACGCTCGGCTCGCTCTCCGGATCGACCGCCACCGCAAGGTGCGCCAGCAGCGCGGCTCGACCGCCGAATCCCGTCACAGGATCGTTGGCGAACGCATCGCTCCCAGGCTCCGTGCTCATCTCAAGTAAGTCGAAGATCCAAGCGTGTTTCAACAATCACTCGATCGAGTGACTCGCACGCACCGACGACTCGTGACTCGTCGACGAAATCCAGTTTTCTCAACGCTGAAGCCGCCTGAGCACAGTTTCAGCTGCCGGCGGGAAGCAGGACGTTACCGTCATCGTCCAGGCTGAAACCCGGGTTGTGCGCGATCTCCCACGCGTGGCCGTCCAGATCGCGGAAGCAACCCGCGTACCCGCCGTAGAAGGTTTCAGCCGGCTCGCGAGTAACCTCCGCGCCGTTCCGGCGGGCCTGCTCGATCACCGCGTGCACGTCCTGCCGCGAGCGAACGTTGTGAGCTAGGGCGATCCCGCCCCAGCGCGCACCTTCGTCGGCGATTCCCATGTCGTTGTCGAGCTTGTCCCGGGCCCAGAGGACGAGGATCACGCCGCCCGCCCGATAGAAGGCCGTCTCCTGGATGTCGAGGGCAGGCGACCACCCCAGCGCCTCGTAGAACCGCTTGGCCCGGTCGTAGTCCGCCACACCGAGGGTCACCAAGCTCACTCGCTGCTCCATACGGGGACGCTACATCGTCGGTGAGAAATGGAAGCGCATCGGATCCCGTCAAGCGCTTGGCGACGAAGATGGCGACGGCGGTGCGCTCGCGCGAGGTCAGCGCGGTCGAACTTCCGGAGCCTCACACACGCAGCAGTAGACTCGCCGCGTGAACGTGCTCCTCGTGGGATCCGGCGCACGCGAGCACGCGCTCGCGTGGAGGATCTCGCAGAGCCCCTTGCTCGCCGAACTGCACGCGGCACCGGGCAACCCTGGAATCGCCGCTCTCGGCGCGTGCCATCCGGTCCTGTGCCGACGACGGCGAGGGACTGCTCGGGCTCGCGGTTACGCTCGGGGCCGATCTCGTCGTGATCGGCCCCGAGGCTCCACTCGTCGCGGGCGTCGCCGACGAGCTTCGCCGCAACGGCATCTCGGTGTTCGGCCCGTCGGCGGAAGCTGCGCGCATCGAAGGGTCGAAGGCGTTCGCGAAAGAGGTGATGGAGGCGGCGGGCGTCCCCTCGCCGGCGTCGCTCTCCGTCGCGCGTGTGCCGTGCGTCGTCAAGGCCGACGGGCTCGCATCGGGCAAGGGCGTCTTCATCTGCCGAACAGCCGCAGAGCTCGACGACGGGCTGCGCGGGGCCGCAGCTCTCGGAACGGCGATCGTGATCGAGGAACTGCTGGAAGGTGAAGAAGCGTCGGTCTTCGCTCTCTGCGACGGGCACCGCGCCGTTCCGCTCGGAGCCGCCCGCGACTTCAAGCGGATCGGTGACGGTGACACCGGTCCGAACACCGGCGGCATGGGCGCCTTTTCGCCAGTTTCCGGGCTCGACGAAACTGCAGCACTCGTCGAAGCAGTCCACCAACCGGTGCTCGACGAGCTCGCACGACGCGGGGCTCCGTTCGTCGGCTGCCTGTTCGCAGGCCTGATGATCACCGAGGACGGCCCACGGGTGCTCGAGTTCAATGCCCGCTTCGGTGACCCGGAGACACAGGTTCTCGTGCCTCGTCTGCAGGGCGACCTGCTCGAAGCGCTGTCGGCAGCCGCACACGGCAACGCCAGTGGGAGCTCGTTGCGCGAAGGGCCGGATGCCACGGTGACGGTCGTCCTCGCAGGACCGGAGTACCCGGCCCGCAGCGACTATTCGGGGGCCGCGATCACCGGTGTGGAGGAGGCGACCGCAGGTGGTGCGCTCGTCTTCCACGGTGGCACCGCGGTACGGGACGGACGCCTCGTCACAAACGGCGGACGTATCCTGTCGGTGACGGCGCTCGCACCCACGGTCCGGGAGGCGCGCGAACGGGCCTATGAAGGAGTCGAAAAGGTGACATTCGAGGGCGTGCGCTTCCGAACCGACATCGCGGCGGCAGCCGGTGGCTGAGCCTGAGCCGGCGGTCGTGGGGATCCTCGTCGGCTCCGAATCCGATCGCGAGCGGATGCAGCCCGCGTTCGACGAGCTCGACGCCCGCGGGATCGGCTGGGAGTTCGAGGTGCGGTCAGCTCACCGCACCCCGGACGCGGTCGCCGAGTATGCGCGGTCGGCCTCCGAACGCGGGCTACGCGTTCTGATCTGCGGCGCAGGCCTGGCGGCGGCGCTGCCGGGCGTAGTCGCCGCCCAGACTGAGCTTCCGGTGATCGGCGTGCCGTTGCGCTCATCGATGAGCGTCGGGGACGGGCTCGATGCGCTGCTCTCCATCGTGCAGATGCCGCCCGGTGTGCCGGTCGCAACCGTCGGCGTCGATAATGCGAAGAACGCCGCGCTGCTCGCGGCGCGCATCCTCGGCAGCCGCTGAGCTCCGCGGCCCCGGCCTTTACACTGTCTATGTGGTCACTCCGGCAAGTAATGGCACCCTCTCGCCGGCTGCAAACCTTCACACCCCTGCGTCCTCAGTCGTGCCCATACCTTCGGGTATGAGCACTCCTTGCGTCCTTGGCCTGCTCGGTTTTCGCGCGGCGATAGGGCACCGACCTTCCCGGAGCAACCACTCGTGATCGCCCGCTACTCCCGGCCCGAGATGACTCGGATCTGGTCGGACGAGGGCAAGCTGGCACGCTGGCTCGAGGTCGAGCTCGCAGCGCTCGACGGCTGGGCCGAGATCGGAGTCATTCCCACCGACGACGTCGCGGTGATCCGAGCGCACGTCGCTCCGCCGACCGCCGAACGCGTGGCAGAGATCGAGCAGACCACCGACCACGACCTGGCAGCGTTCGTCGACGCGGTCGCAGAGCAGCTCGGTCCCGAGGGTCGCTGGGTGCACTACGGGCTCACGTCCTCCGACGTCGTCGACACCGCACTCGCGCTGCAGATCCAGGATGCGGGCCGGCTCGTGCTCGGGGGGATCGACCACGCCCTCCGACTGGTCGTCGCCCGGGCGGAGGAGCACCGGCACACGATCTGTATCGGACGGTCGCACGGAATTCACGCTGAGCCGACGACCTTCGGCTGGAAGCTCGCCGGGTGGGCGTTCGAGCTCGACCGCGCCCGCACACGCATCGTGCACGCGCTGGACTCGAACCGCGTCGGGCAGCTCTCCGGGACTGTGGGCACGTACGCGGCGCTCGACCCGGAGGTCGAGCGGATCGCATGTGAGCGTCTCGGACTCGAGCCCGGACCCGCTGTCGACCCAGGTCATCTCGCGCGACCGGCACGCAGAGCTCCTGTCGGCGCTCGCGATCGTCGCCACGTCTCTGGACCGGTTCGCGACCGAGATCAGGCACCTCGCGCGCACCGAAGTGCGCGAGGTCGAGGAGCCGTTCGCGCAAGGCATGAAAGGCTCGTCTGCGATGCCGCACAAGCGCAACCCCAAGGTGGCCGAGCGAATCTCCGGCCTCGCGCGTGTGGTGCGCGCCGGCGCGGTCGTCGGCCTCGAGAACATGCCGCTCTGGCACGAGCGCGACATCTCGCACTCCTCAGCCGAGCGCATCGTGATCCCCGACTCGTTCCTCGCGCTCGACTACATGCTCGACCGGTTCGCGTGGATCGTCGAGGGCTTGGTCGTCTACCCGGAACGAATGCTTCGGAACCTCGAGGGTTCGCACGGTCTCGTCTTCTCGCATCGGCTGCTGCTCGCACTCGTCGACTCGGGGCTCGACCGTGGCGAGGCATACCGGCTCGTCCAGCGGAACGCGATGCGGTCGTGGGACGAGGACCGCGACTTCCGCGAACTGGTCGAGGCCGACGCCGAGATCTCGTCTCGGCTCGACGAGGCGGTGGTGGCGCAGGTGTTCGATCTCCAGGCGACCGTGCACCACGTGACAACGGTGTTCGAGCGCCTGCGGTCGATGGTTTCGCGGGACGCGGTTGTCAATGTCTGACACCGCCGAGCACGTCGGCAGCGGCAAGGTCCGCGAGATCTACGCGCTCGGCGACGACCGCTTGCTGCTCGTGGCAAGCGATCGCATCTCCACGTTCGACGTGGTGCTGCCGACCGAGATCCCCGACAAGGGGCGTGTCCTGACCGGGCTTTCGGCGTTCTGGTTCGCGCGGACGCAGGGGATCGTCCCGAACCACCTCCTCGGCCTGCGCGAGGACGGGCGCACGACCGAGTGCCGCCGCCTGGAGATGCTCCCAATCGAGTGCGTCGTCCGCGGCTATCTCGCGGGCTCGGGCTGGAAGGACTACCTCGCGACCGGCGCGATCTGCGGGCACCAGCTTCCTGCCGGGCTCGCCGAGTCGGCCCCGCTGCCTGCTCCCATCTTCACGCCTGCCACGAAGGCGCAGACCGGGCACGATGAGAACATCGATCGCGACGCCGCTGTGGCGCTCGTCGGCGAGGAACAGTTCGACGAGGCGGAGCGACTTTCGATCGCGCTCTACCGGTTCGCGTCAGAACACGCCGCCGCTCGCGGGATCATCCTCGCGGACACGAAGCTCGAGTTGGGTCTCGACGAGCACGGGAGACTCGTTCTGGCCGACGAGGCGTTCACACCCGACTCCTCGCGGTTTTGGCCGGCCGACGCATACGCCCCGGGAGGGCCGCAGCCCTCGTTCGACAAGCAGTTCGTGCGCGACTATTGCGAAGCGCTCGGCTGGGACAAGACCTACCCGGGACCCGAGCTCCCCGACGATGTCGTCGACGGCACGCGAGCCCGATACGTCGAAGCCTTCGAGCGGTTGACGGAGATCTCGTTCTCGGACTACCTCTCGCACCCGGAGGTCGTGCTCACGTGAGAGCGACGGTGCTGATCCGCCCGAAGGCAGGCATCCTCGACCCACAAGGGCAGGCGGTCGAGACGTCGCTCCGGCACCTCGGGTTCGCCGTCGGCGAGACGAAGGTCGGGAGGATCGTCGAGATCGATCTCAGGACCGACGACTCGGCGGAGGCGAGAGCGCAGGTCGAGCGGATGTGCGAGCAGCTCCTTGCTAACCCGCTGATCGAGAGCTACGAGATCGAGCTCCGGGCAGACGCGTGACCGACCCGTCGTTTCGCCCGCCGATCGCAGTGCTGGTCTTCCCGGGCTCGAACGACGACCGCGACGCGGAACTCGCGCTTCGAATGCTCGGTGCGGACGCGACGCGCGTGTGGCACACGGACACCGAACTCCCGGCCGGAACGGCAGCCGTCGTCCTCCCGGGCGGGTTCTCGTACGGCGACTACCTGCGCTGCGGAGCGATCGCCCGCTTCTCGCCGATCATGGCGGCGGTCGCGCGATTCGCCGGCGAGGGCGGGCTCACGCTCGGGATCTGCAATGGGTTTCAGATCCTGACCGAAGCGCGCTTGCTCCCGGGCGCCCTGCGTCCGAACGAGTCGCTCGCGTTCATCTGCCGGGATGTCGCCCTTCGCGTCGAGCGGACGGACACGCCGTTTACATCCCGCTGCGAGCCCGGCCAAGACGCTCACGATCCCTGTCAAGAACGGCGAGGGCTGCTGGTTCGCCGATCCCGAGCTCGTCGAAGAGCTCGAGCGTAACGGCCAGATTCTCATCCGGTACGCGGAGGGGGAGAACCCCAACGGCGCAGTCGCCGACGTCGCAGGTGTTACGAACGCGGATGGGAACGTCCTCGGGCTCATGCCCCACCCGGAGCACGCGGTCGATCCGCTGCTCGGCTCGACGGACGGCGCGCTGATCCTGGGCTCGCTCGTCGACGCGGCTCGGTTGTCGGCCGCAGTTCCCGTCTAGGCCTCACCTCCCCAGCCGAGCGCCTGGGCCAGCCCGGCGTGACGCGAGACGCGCTCCCGCAGCCGCTCGAGGTCACGCGCCCGCAGCGTGACCGGGCCTCGACGCACCGCAGCCCGCCGGTCGAGTAGGCGAACCGAACGACCACCTCCCCGCGCTCGTCCTCGAGCAGCTGCACGAGCGAGGCGAAGCGCTTCTCGCCGGCGCGCTGGGCCACCTTGACCTCGTCGATCACCGTCGCCGGTCCCCACGGAGTCGCTGCCTTGATCGCCATGGACCGACCATAGCCGGGATTGTGTGACAGATGGTGAACGCGACTGTGCCGAAGGTGGAACTTCTCGCCCGACCGCGCTAGAGCGTCGATCGAGACGTGGCCGGGCACCGCCGCCACGCGATCGAGCCATGCCTCGATCCCCGGATACCCGCCCAGCTCGAACCCGGCCTCGTGCGCAACGTGCGTGTACGCGAAGAGCGCGATGTCGGCGAGGGAGAGTGCCGAACCGACAAGGAATTCGCGCCCGCGAAGATGCCGCTCCATCGCCGCCAGCGCGCGATAGCCCGCGGCCATCCGCTCCTCAACCCGCTCGGCGAATTCGTGGGCCCGCCCCGAATACACGAGCCAGAAGCGAACGACCGCGATGGCGGGCTCATGGTCGTACTGCTCGAAGAACATCCACTGGAGCACCTGCGCCCTCTCGTACCGATCGACGGGCACAAACCGTGTCCCTTCGCCGAAGTACCAGAGGATCGCTCCGGACTCCGCCAGCGCGCGGCCGTCGTCGAGGACGATCGTCGGCACGCGAAGAGCGGGGTTGAGCTCGCCGAGCAGCTCGTGCCGATTGGATCGGTCGACGACGTCGACGGTGCGCCGCTCGTAGGGAATGCCGAGGTGCGCGAGCAGGAGCCGCACCTTGTAACAGTTTCCCGACACCGGACTGTCGTACAGGAGCACCGCCCGATTATCGCAACGTGTTGCGGACCGGCCGGGTCCCCTAGGATTCAGACGATGGCGAGGTACTTGCACACCATGTACCGGATCACCGATCCGGGCAGGAGTCGCTCCTTCTACGAGGCGCTGGGGTTCGAGTTCCGACGCGAGGCCCCGATCGAGCGGAACGGCGAGCTCGAGGCGACGTTGTACTTCTTCGCGATGCCCGGCCAGGCAGAGGAGCTCGAGCTCACGTTCAACCACGACGGCCGCACATACGAGACAGGGAGTGGCTACGGCCACATCGCGATCGGCGTGGACGACCTCGACGCGACGCTCGCGGCGCTCTCGCACCAGGGAATCGAGCCCGAGAAGCCCCCGTACCGGGTTCGCGAAGGCGGGGCGCGCCTCTGCTTCGTCGGCGATCCGGACGGCTACCGGATCGAGATCATCGAGCTCAGCGGGTAGTCCTCGCGGCGGGGGTGCGGCGTCCGGCGAGAGCCACCCCGCCGAGGATCAAGCCGAGACCGACAACCGAAGCGGCTTCGAGCGGCTCGCCCAGCAGAAGCACCCCGTACGCGAGCGCGAACGGCGGAACGAGGTACGTGACGAGAATCGAGCGCGAGGCGCCGGCCTGCCGCAGCATCAGGAAATACATGACATACGCAATCCCCGTTCCCACGACCCCGAGGACAACGACAGATGCCGTCTCCTTCCAACCGGGAACCGACCCGGGGAGCGTCGCGATCCCGAACGGCGCCGCCAGGATCGCCGCGCCGATCATCGAGCCGGCGGCGACGACAAGCGGCTCGGTATCGCTCAGCGTGCGGGAGGCGAAGATGCCTGCCGTCGAGTAGGAGAGCGCGGCGAGGATCACCGCGAGCGCAGGAAGAAGCCCGCCTCCCGTCTGTGCTCCGACGAGCAACGCCACCCCGACGAAGCCCACGATGAAACCCGCAAGCCGTGAGCCCGTCACGCGTTCGTCGCCGATCCGGGTGAGGATCATCACAGTGAACAGCGGTGCCGCCGCCTGGAGAATCGCCGCAAGACCGGAATCGATGCGGATCTCCGCCCAGGAGATGAGCGCAAACGGGATCGCCGAGTTCACCAAGCCGAGCGCGACGAGCCGGCCCGCTGCCGCCCGACCCTCCGCGATCGCCTGGCGGCCCGCCACGAGGAGAGCGACCGGGATGAGCACGGCGGCCGCCAGCAAGACCCGCAGCCACACGAGTGCGAGCGGGTCGATCTCCCTCACGGCGACCTTGATGAACATGAACGAGGCGCCCCAGATCGCTGCGAGGGCAAACAGCATCAACGTCGACCGACGGCTCATCCCATAGGTGTAACGGTCACAAGCGACCGCGTGTGAGAGGACGCCCTGTTGCCTCCCGGGAAGCAGCGCGGCTACCGGCGAGGAGCGTCAGAGCCACCGGTAGACTTATCTTCTGACCGCAGTCGCGCAGCAGCCTCTCCATCGAGCGCTCGGTCTCACCGACTGGGAGTTCGGCCGTATCCAAGAGTTGCTCGAACGGCAACCGAACGACTTCGAGCTGGCGGTCTTCTCGGTGCTCTGGTCCGAGCACTGCGGGTACAAGCACTCCGCGTCGCTGCTGCGGCGGCTTCCCTCCGAAGGCCCGCGCGTCCTTCAGGGGCCAGGCGAGAACGCCGGCGTCGTCGACCTCGGAGAGGGGCTCGCCGTTGCCTTCAAGGTGGAGTCGCACAACCACCCGTCCGCAGTCGAGCCGTTCCAAGGCGCGGCGACCGGCGTTGGCGGCATCCTCCGCGACATCGTCGCGATGGGCGCACGCCCGATCGCGCTCCTCGACGGGCTCCGCTTCGGCGCTCCCGACTGGCATTTCAAGCGCGCCGTCGCGGGCGTCGGCCACTACGGCAACTGCGTGGGCGTACCGAACGTCGGCGGCGAAACGGTCTTCGACGATGCATACGCCGCGAACCCGCTGGTGAACGCGATGTGCGTGGGCCTGCTCCCGACCGAGCGAGTGTTGCGGGCGAAGGCGACCGGTACCGGAAATGCACTCGTCCTCTACGGGTCCCTCACCGGCCGGGATGGCATCGGCGGCGCGTCGGTACTCGCGAGCCAGGATCTGGTGGGCTCAGGCGAGAAACGGCCGTCCGTGCAGATCGGCGACCCGTTCCGGGGCAAGGCGCTGATCGAGGTCTCACTGGAGCTCGTCGAGCGCGACCTCGTGCTCGGCCTCCAGGATTGCGGCGCCGCCGGGCTTTCTTCGTCACTTGGAGAGATGGCCGCGAACGGCGCCGGCGTGGACGTCCATCTCGACCGGGTGCCCTTGCGCGAGCCAGACCTCGAGCCGTGGGAGATCATGATCTCCGAGTCGCAGGAGCGGATGGTCGCGGTCGTCGCACCCGATCGGGTCGACGAGGTCCGCGAGGTCTGCGACCGCTGGGAGCTTCCTTGCGCCGTGATCGGAGCGGTCACTGATCACGGTGAGCTGCGCGTGTTCTTCGGCGGCGAAGTCGTCGGCGCCATTCCGGCCGGACTGCTCACCGACGAGTGCCCCCGGTACGAGATCGAGCAGACCCCGCATCCCGTCTCGACCGCAACGGTGAAGCCGGTGAACGACGAGCCGAAGACATGGGTGTTCGAGCAGTACGACCACCTCGTGGGCTCGCGCACGGTCAGACGCCCTGGCTTCGACGCCGCGGTGCTCCGGATCGACAACACACGCGGACTCGCCGTGTCACTCGACGGCCCGCCCGTGGGCGAGCGGGACCCGTATCGCGCCGGCTGGAGCGCCGTGATGGAGAGCGCGATGAACGTCGCCTGCGCCGGCGGCGAGCCGCTCGCCCTCACCGACTGCCTGAACTTCGGCAACCCCGAGCGCGCCGAGATCGGCTGGGAGCTCGCACAGGCGATCGACGGGATCGCAGCCGCTGCGAACGACTTGGGGATTCCGGTCGTGTCGGGCAACGTCTCGCTCTACAACGAGACCGGCGGCCAGCCGATCCCGCCGACCCCGGTCGTCGGCTGCGTCGGGCTCGTCCGCGACGTCACCCGGATTCCCTCGCGGTGGCGGCCCGGAGATCGCGTCGTCCTGCTCCGCGGCGAAGGCGCCGAGCTCGTGCGCTTCGTCTGGAACAACGCGCACCGCTTCTCACTCGCCCACGACGTCTCCGACGGCGGCATTGCGCTCGCACTCGACGAAGCGGCCGCGTGGTCGGGAATCGACGCTGACCTCGACCCCGCCGAAGGGCCGGGCGTCGTCGTCGCACTCGCGCCCGGGGCGACGCTCGACTGGATTGACACCGTGGAGCTCGGGACAGTCTGATGTGCGGCGTCTTCGGCATCTACGCCATCGAGCGAGATGTGGCGCGGCTCACCTACTTCGGCCTTCACGCTCTCCAGCACCGCGGCCAGGAGTCGGCCGGAATCGCCGTCTCCGAGAGCGGGCGGGTGACGGCGCTGCGCGACCTCGGGCTCGTCACCCAGGTCTTCGACGAGCAGAGCCTGAGGGCGCTCAAGGGCGAGCTGGCGATCGGCCACACGCGCTACTCGACGACCGGAGCGACCGGCTGGGCGAACGCACAGCCCCTGCTCCACCACGGTCGCGTGCGCACCGTGGCAGTCGGGCACAACGGAAACCTGATCAATGCCGACGAGTTGCGGGAGGCAGTCGGTGTCCGGCTCTCGTCGACGTCGGACAGCGAAGTGATTGCCGCAATGATCGCGAACGACGAGCGGCCGCTCGAAGAGGCGATCGCCGCGGCGATGTCCCGGATCGAGGGTGCAGCGACGGTCGTCGGTATCGCGGACGGGACGCTCTTCGGCTTCCGCGACCCACACGGCTTCCGACCTCTCGTCATCGGCCGGCTCGGGGACGACGTCGTCCTCGCATCCGAGACCTGCGCACTCGACCTCGTCGGCGCGAAGCTCGAGCGCGAGGTCCGCCCAGGCGAGGTCGTCCTCGTCGACACGAGCGGACCACGATTCCTGCAGGCGCTGCCCGAGGCCGAACGCGGTGCCCTCTGCATTTTCGAGTTCTTCTACCTCGCCCGCCCGGACACGAAGCTCGCGGGCGTCGAGGTGCACGCCGCGCGCGTGCGCATGGGAGAGCGGCTCGCCGAGGAGGCCCCCGTGCCCGCCGACCTCGTCATGCCGATCCCGGACTCGGGCACGCCGGCTGCGATCGGGTTCTCGCGCGCAACGGGCATCGCGTTCAGCGAGGGGCTGATCAAGAACCGCTATGTCCACCGAACGTTCATCCAGCCCGAGCAGGGCATGCGGGAGCAGGGCATCCGCGTGAAGTTCAACCCGCTTGCCGAGGTTGCCGGCAAGCGGCTCGTTGTCGTCGACGACTCGATCGTGCGCGGCTCGACGACCAAGCAGATCGTGCAGATGCTCTTCGACGCCGGCGCAGCCGAGGTGCATGTGCGTATTTCCTCGCCGCCGGTCGTCTCGCCCTGCTACTACGGCATCGACCTGGCGACGACCCGGGAAATGATCGCGGCGCACGCAACGGTCGAGGAAGTGCGCGAGGCGATCGGCGCCACCTCGCTCGCATACCTATCGCTCGAAGGCCTCCAGGCGTCCACACGGCGCCCGGAGTCGACGTTGTGTCGTGCCTGCTTGACGCGGGACTACCCGACCCGCGTGCCGGACGAGTCCGACAAGCTGCGCTTCGAGCCGGCGGGCGTCTAGACTACGGCCCACGGCGTGGGTCGAGCGCTTCGGCGCGCCCGTAGCGCACGGCGCGCGAGACGACCTCGGGATCCAATCCTTGCTCGATCAGCTCCTGCCGCATCTCCCCCTCCTCGGCCAACCGCAGGAACAGCCAGCCAAGGGCGATGAGCGTCACCGCGCCGCCCTCGGCCATCATCACAACGCCGGCGAAGTTCTGGTCGCGAAGCGCCGAGATCCCCCACATTGGATTCGCATGCACGTACCGCGGATAGAAGATCGAGGTCGTCCACATGAAGACGTTGCCAAGCACCGTCTCGATCAGACGGACGAGCGCAACGTAGCCGAGCTTCGCGCCCGTGCCGAACCACCTCGGTGCGGGCAGCGTCTCGACGACGGGCGCCCACATGAGGCAGCCAAACGTGAAGAAGCAGAAATGCTCGAACGCATGGACGGCGCTGTGACGGAGCGCCAGCTGGTAGAGGAATGGGAGGTGCCATGCGTACAGGTCGATTGCCCAGAGCGGGAGTGCGACGAACGGATGGGTGAGGATGCGCAGCCGGTCGACCGTGTGGATGGCAAGCACCGGCCGCAGCACGGGGCCGGTGAGGCCGACGAGGAAGCAGATCGGCGCAAGGTCGCCGAGCACGACGTGCTGGATCATGTGGACGAAGAAGAGGTCGTCTTCGCCGATCCTGTCGATCGGCGAGTTGAGCGCGAGCACGACGAGAGCGATCCCAGTCCAGAACGAGAGTCGGCGCCCGAGCGGAACGGGGGTCCCCCGGGCAGCGAGCGTCCTGCACCGGCGCAGGTAGAACAGCCCTGCAAGGAGAGTCGGCACGAGCTGGAGCGGGTTGAGGTTCCAACTCCCGCCGAAGAACTCGATCGGCATCCCGAGAGTGTGGCGCACGTGCGCGGCATGCAGCGACGACAATCAACCCGTGTTCCCGCCTCGACGACTCCGCGTCACCGACACGGCCGCCAGGGCCGGTCGTAGACTCTCAAGCGTGACCTCCGAGCCCCACAGCTACGCGAAAGCGGGAGTGTCGCTCGCTGTCGCAGACGCTGTCGTCGAGCGGCTTCGCACGGCCGTCGAGTCGACCGGAGCGACCGGATTCGGGACGTTTGCAGGCCTTCACCCACTCGACGAGCGGCGACTGCTGGCCGCATCGACCGACGGCGTCGGTACGAAGCTCATCCTCGCGCGCGTCCGCGGTGCGTTGCGCGCGTGCGGCGCCGACCTCGCGGCGCACTGCATCAACGACGTGCTCACGAGCGGCGCAACGCCGCTCATCCTGCTCGACTACGTCGCGGCCAGCGAGATCCACCTCAGCGAAGTCGTCGAGCTCGTCGAAGGGGCAGCTGAGGTCTGCCGGGCGGCGGGGGTCGCACTCGTGGGCGGCGAGACGGCTGAGCTACCCGGCATCTATCGCCAGGGCGAGCTCGACTTCGCAGGCACCTGCGTCGGGGTCGTCGACCGGGACGATCTCGTGGATGGATCTGCCGTCGAGGAAGGCGATGCGGTGGTCGGCTTCGCGTCGAGCGGGGTGCACGCGAATGGCTTCACCCTCGTCCGCAGCGTTCTCGAGAGCGAGGACTACGACGGGCCCGACTTGCTCGCCCCCACACGCCTGTACCTCGACGCCGCGCGCGCGCTGCGGGGACGCGCGAAAGCGTTCGCGCACGTCACGGGCGGCGGGATCGAGGCCAACCTCGCGCGCGTGCTCCCCGAGGGCCGCCACGCGGAGTTCGACTGGGACGCCTGGGAACGGCCGCCGGTCTTCCACTGGCTCGCGCGGCACGTGGACGAGCAAGAGCTGCGGCGGGTCTTCAACCTGGGCATCGGCTGGTGCGCCGTGGTCGCAGATCCGGCTCCAGGCGAGACCGTGATCGGGCGGATCACGTGAGTATGGCGGCTTCCTGGGTCGCCGCTGTCGGTGCGGGGCCGGAGGGCACAGTATGAGTGATACGGGCCCGGAGAGAACCGTACCGACAGCGGTGACAGGGGGCGGCGGAGCCGGGCTCCGCCCGGCGGAAGCCGACACCGGCCAGGGAGGCGCGATCGGCGTGCTCGTGTCCGGGAAGGGGACGAACTTGCAGGCGCTCATCGACGCCGGGCTCCCGGTCGTCGCGGTCGCGTCGAACACGCGGGACGCCCTTGCGCTCGAGCGGGCCCGCGCCGCCGGCATCCCGGTGGCCACCTTCAGCCTCGACTGCCACGCCGACCGGGTCGAGCGCGACCTCGTGATGGCGACCTGGCTCGAGGAGCACGGCGTCGAGCTCGTCGTGCTCGCCGGGTACATGCACCTCCTGACCAAGCCGTTTCTCGACCGCTTCCCAGGCCGGATCGTCAACGTTCACCCCTCCCTCCTCCCGCAGTTTCGCGGGAGGCACGCCATCGACGATGCCCTCGCCGCGGGAGTGGAAGAGACTGGTGTGACGGTCCACCTGGTCGACGAGGGCATCGACACCGGTCCGGTCCTCGCGCAGGAAGCGGTGCTCGTCGAGCCTCGTGCGACCCTCGAGGAACGGATCCATGCGGTCGAGCACCGCCTGCTCCCGGCCGTCGTGGGCCAGCTCCTCGAGCGCGCAGAGGCGAGGGCGTCGTGAGAGCACTCATCTCGGTGTGGAACAAACAGGGCGTCGACGACTTCGCGCGCGGCCTCGCTGCGATCGGCTTCGAGCTGGTGTCGTCGGGCGGGACCGCAGACTTCTTGACCAAGGCGGGCCTCGAGGTGACCCGCGTCGAGGACGTCACCGCGGCGCCGGAGATGCTCGGCGGCCGCGTCAAGACGCTGCACCCGCGTATCCATGCAGGAATCCTCGCCCGGCGTAACCTCCCGGACGACCTCGAGACACTCGCGAAGCACGGAATCGAGCCGTTCGACCTCGTCTGTGTCAACCTCTATCCGTTCACGTCCGTCGCGTCGAGGCTCGGCGTGCCGGAGGCCGAGACGGTCGAGATGATCGACGTCGGCGGTCCGTCGATGCTCCGCGCCGCTGCGAAGAACTTCGCGCACGTTGCAGCGGTCTGTCGGCCCGAGCAGTACGAGCCGGTGCTTGACGAGCTGCGTGCCCACGGTGACCTCTCGCTCGAGTTGAGACGCTCGCTTGCGAACGAGGCGTTCGCTACGACGGCGGCATACGACGCCGCGATCGCGCACTGGTTCGGCGAGACGGCGCCCTTCCCGGAGCAGCTGACGATCAGCCTTCAGAAGGTCGCCGACCTCCAGTACGGCGAGAACCCGCACCAGCGCGCCGCCTACTACCGGGAGCTCGGCTCCCGACGCCACCTGCTCTCGAACGTCGACCAGCTCGGGGGCCGCGAGCTCTCCTTCAACAACCTCGGCGACCTCGACGCCGCGGGCCGGATCGCCCGCGAGTTCGGAGCGCCGACGGCCGTTCTCGTCAAGCACGCCAACCCGTGCGGAGTTGCGTCTGCGAAGACGATCGAAGAGGCCTACGAGACCGCGCTCGCAGCCGACCCGGTGTCCGCGTTCGGCTGCGTGCTCGTCCTCAATCGCCCGGTCTCGGGTGCACTAGGGCGCCGGATCGCCGAGCATTTCGTCGAGGTGCTGCTCGCTCCGGAGTTCGACTTCGAAGCGCTCGAGGCCCTCCGCACGAAGACCGCCCTCCGCATCCTCGTCGACCATGAGCGTCGCGCCGAGACTCCGCTCGAGCTCGACTACAAGCGGGTGCTCGGCGGTCTGCTCGTTCAGGAGCGCGACGCTGACGTCGGGCAGACCGACCCGTTCAGCGTGGTCGTCGGCTCCGTCACCGACGAGGAGATGCGCGACCTCGTGTTCGCCTGGCAGGTGTGCCGCCACGTCACCTCGAACGCGATCGTGCTCGCGAAGGACCGCCGAACGATCGGGATCGGCGCCGGCCAGATGAGCCGGGTCGATGCCGTCCGGATCGCTCTCGAGAAGGCGCGTGAGCTCGGGCACGATCTCGCAGGCGCCGCGCTCGCAAGCGACGCCTTCTTCCCGTTCGCGGACGGGCCGGAGCTCGCGATCGACGCGGGCATCACGTCGTTCATCCAGCCGGGCGGCTCGAAACGGGACGACGAGGTAATCGCTTCCGTCGGCGCCGCCGGTGCGGCTATGGTTTTCACCGGTCGCCGTCACTTTCGTCACTAGCAGAGCGGGAATTCAGGGGAGCGGTCGGACGTTTGGCTAGCCAATCATTCGGGAAATCTGGGGGAAGCTCGATGACTGAGTTGGATCCGCTCCGCTGGAAGGCCCTCGCGGTCATCTGCGCCGCGTTCTTCATGACGATTCTCGACGTGTCGATCGTCAACGTCGCTCTCCCCTCGATCGGCAAGTCGCTGGACTTCTCCCGAGAGAACCTGCAGTGGGTCGTGACCGCGTACGCGATCACGTTCGGTGGTTTCCTGCTCCTCGGCGGACGCGCAGCCGATCTCTACGGGCGGCGACGAGTCTTCCTGGTCGGAGTTGTGGTCTTCACCGTCGCCTCACTCCTGTGCGGCCTCTCTTCGTCCGAAGCCGTCCTGATCGCCGCGCGCGCACTCCAGGGGCTCGGCGCCGCGATCATTTCCCCGGCGGCCCTCTCCATCGTCACGACGACCTTCGCCGAGGGCGCGGAGCGGAACAAGGCGCTCGGCATCTGGGGCGCGATGGGCGGGTCCGGAGCTGCGGTCGGCGTGCTCGCGGGAGGCGTGCTGACGAAGTACCTCGGCTGGGAGTGGATCTTCTTCGTCAACGTCCCCGTGGGCGTGATCGCCTTCCTCCTCGCCCCACGGTTCGTGCGCGAGAGCCGCTCGGAGCAGCGGACCGCGCCCGATGTCGCCGGCGCGGTGACGGTTACCGCCGGGATCGCGCTTCTCGTCTACGCGATCTCGCAGGCGCCCGATCACGGGTGGGGGTCCAGTTGGACGATCTCGCGTCTCGTGGCCTCGGCGGTGCTGCTCGCCGCGTTCATCGTCATCGAGGCCAGAGCCAAGTACCCGCTGATGCCGTTTTCGATCTTCCGCGTGCGCACGGTCGCAGGGGCAGACATCGTTGGCTTGCTGCTCGGAGCCGTGACGTTCTCGAACTTCTTCGTGCTCACGCTCTACGTGCAGCAGGTTCTCGGCTATTCAGCGTTGAAGACGGGCGTGGCCTTCGCGGCAACAGCCGGCAGCGCGGTGCTGTGGGCGGGCGTCGCTCAGTGGCTCGCGACGAAGTTCGGGCCGAAACCTGTGATGGCGGTCGGATTCGTCGCGATGACCGCCGGCATGGTGTGGTACTCGCAGATCCCGGCCGATGGGTCGTTCTCGACCGACCTCCTCCCTGGCTATCTCCTCATCGGCTTTGCGCTTCCGTTCACGTGGATCCCGGTCTCGATCGCGGCACTCGCCGGTGTTCAGGCACATGAGGCCGGGCTCGCCTCGGGTCTGATCAACACCGCGCAGCAGGTCGGGGGTGCGATCGGAGTCGCCGTCGCGTCGTCGGTCTCGCTGAGCCACTTCAACGAGGAGCTGAACGCAGGATCGTCGTTCGCGCAGGCTTTCACGAGCGGCTCGCAGTGGGCGTTCTGGGTCATGGCCGGACTGGCGGTGGTGGGCCTGATCGCCACGCTGGTGCTGATCCGTCCCGATGATCTTGGGGCGGTGGGCGAACCGGTGTCGGTTCCGGTGTAACCGCTCTTCCCGACGCACGACCTCTAGGGCTGGAAACTTGCGCAGTTCAGGGCTAGGATGCGCCGCATGGGGATGGACGGAACGCGAGTCGGCGGCCGTCGCCGGCTGCCGGGCTGGTCTTCGTTGTTCGCAGCCTGCACGCTTGTCGCGTTGGGCGCCACCGCCTGCGGCGGGAGCAAGGAAGCGGCGCAACAGACCGACGCGGGAACCGGGCTGTTTCTCAAGGGCACGCCGGATGAGCGCGCCGCGCTCATCAAGGCGAGACTCACGGCCGCCGGGTACGTCGTCCATCCGGTTCCACGCACGTTGAACCAGACCGGGCTCGACGCGGCCCCCGGCCGCGTGCTCAGGCCTGAGACGTCACTCACTGCCCTCGATCGGTCCCTGAACGCCGAATGGACACGCCTCCACCGCGAGATCGCCGCGATCACGGCTCGGACACACCGGGCCGCCGAGGCCAACCAGGGCCTCTCGCAGCAGACCTTCGACCGGCTCATCGTGATCGCGAAACAGGTCAAGGCACTCTCGCTGAAGGAGCGGACGATTCTGCTCTTCGACTCTCCCACCGAGGCCGGCCTCTATACGCAGCGCCTCGACCAGCAGAACCGCCACCGCCGCGAAGTCCTCTCCGAGAGCGTGGTCGCGCCCGGGGACGTCCAGATCACCAAGTACCGGGCGGACGGCCCGACGATCTTCGTCGCCAAGGCCGACACGAGCTCGGACGCGTCGGGGACGATCCTCGAGGACTTCGACAAGCCCGCGTTCCGGAAGTTCGTGGCGATCGCCGAAGGCCAAGCCTGACCGGCCCCGGCGCGTAGGCTGTCGCGCGATGGCGCGCGAGTACCCAAGCGTCCTCGACCTCGTCGGGTCGACTCCGATCGTCCGGCTCGACCGGATCTCCCGTGACGTCCCCGGCACGATCCTGGCGAAGCTCGAGTACATGAACCCGGGCGGCTCGGTCAAGGACAGGATCGGCCTCGCGATGATCGAGGCGGCCGAGCGAGACGGGCTCCTGCGGCCCGGCGGGACGATCGTCGAGCCCACGTCCGGCAACACCGGGGCCGGCCTCGCGATCGCGGCGGCGATCAAGGGCTACCGCTGCATCTTCGTCATGCCCGACAAGATGAGCCAGGAGAAGATCGCCATCCTGCGAGCCTACGGGGCGGAGGTGGTGATCACCCCGACCGCGGTCGAGCACGACTCGCCCGAGTCCTACTACTCCGTCTCGTCACGGCTCGCGGAAGAGATCCCAGGCGGATTCAAGCCCGACCAGTACTCGAACATGGCGAACCCGGAGGCGCACTACCGCTCGACCGGGCCCGAGATCTGGGAACAGACCGGGGGCGAGATCGACGCGATCGTGATCTCCGTCGGAACAGGTGGGACGATCAGCGGCGTCGGCCGCTACTTCAAGGAGCGGAAT
This sequence comes from uncultured Actinomycetes bacterium, assembly GCA_963781315.1. Taxonomy (GTDB): domain Bacteria; phylum Actinomycetota; class Thermoleophilia; order Gaiellales; family Gaiellaceae; genus PALSA-600. The sequence goes on from CAWAFJ010000009.1 coordinate 45,576, forward strand.
CCTGAGGTGCTGATCGTCGGCGCCGATCCCGAAGGCTCCGTCTTCACCGCACACGACCCCGGCGACCTCCACCCGTACTTCGTCGAGGGAATCGGCAAGGACACCTGGCCGGACACGATGGACCCGAAGGTCGTCGACGAGTGGGTGCAAGTGTCCGATGGCGACTCGTTCCTCACCGCGCGGCGACTCGCACGCGAGGAGGGACTGCTCGCGGGCGGCTCGTCGGGTACGACCGTCTGGGCGGCGCTCGAGGTTGCGGGCAGGCTCGGCCCGGACGCGAAGGTGCTCACGGTACTTCCCGACTCCGGCCGCTCGTATCTCTCGAAGTTCCTCGACGACAAGTGGATGCTCGAGCATGGCTTCCTCGAGCGAAGCGCGCCGACACCCACTGTCGCGGAGCTTCTGCGCTCGAAGAACGCCGACGACACCGACGTGCCGGCGCTGGTCACGATCTCGTCCCACCAGAAGGTCGGCGAGGCGATCGACGTGATGCAGCGCTACTCGATCTCGCAACTCCCGGTGGTGCGAGACGGCGAGCACGGGACCCTCGCCGACGTGATCGGCTCGCTCCAGGACCGCGACCTGCTCGACCGCGTCTTCAAGAACGCGGACGCGTTGCACGAGGACGTGGTCTCGGCCATGCAACCGCCGCTCGCCACAATCGATGCGAGCGCATCGGTCGACGAGATCGTCGCCGCACTGACGGGACGCACGAACGCCGTCGTCGTGGCGGAGGAGGGACGCCCAGTGGGTGTCGTAACGCGCTCCGACCTGCTCGAGTACCTGGCTCACAGACGGTAGGAGGCGCCTCAGCACCGCCGCGCGACGACCAGCTGGTACGCGAGCTTTGCCGTCTCGTTGACGGCGTACCACGGCAGCTTCCAGGCAGGCTGCGAGGAACCGACCATCCGCAACCGGCCGTGATAGCAGCGCTCGAACAAGATCCGGGCGCGGAAGACGTGGAACTGCGACGTCACCACATCGATGCTCGAAAGGCCCCGCTCTGTCGCAAGCCGGCCGATGTACTCCGCCTCGCCGCGCGTGGACGACGGGTTCGCCGTGAAGCAGAGAATGCGAACATGAGCAGCGAGACCCTTGCCGGCACAGAGCTTGTTCTCGAGCGCCTTCCGGTCACCGCGCGAGATCACGAGGAGCGGCGCGTAGCCCTGTTCGACGAGCTGCAGCCCCTTCGGAAGACGGGTCTTCGAGCCCTGGAGGACCACGACGGCGTCGGCGTGGACAGGGCTGTCGCCCCGGCCGAAGGCGAAGATCGCGCACGCCGCCACCACCCAGATGAGGAGCGCGAGCGGGAGCAGCCGCGTGAGGACGAGAAGAGCGGCGGCGCGACTCATGCGAGGGTGAGCGTATGCGCGTGAGCGCCGCCTCGCTCCGGCGATACGTCGTCGCGCACCAGCGATACGGGCACCGGTACCGGCGCGCGACCGCCGACGATGTCGCGGCCGAGATCCACCGCCTCCAGGCGGTGCAGCTGGACTCAATCGCCACGGTCGACCGCGCGCATCGCCTGACGCTGGTCTCTCGCGTCGGCGGCTACCCCGAGGCGGAGCTCTCGCGACTGCTGCGCGAAGGCCGCGTGTTCGAGTACTGGTCGCACGAAGCCTGTCTCGTCGGCATCGACGACTACCCGCTCTTTTCGTGGCGCATGGAGGATCTCCGCGACCGGCATTGGTGGGGAAGAGAGCGCTCCGCCGAGCTCCGCCCAGTCGAGGAGGAGGTGCTCGCACGGCTGCGCGCCGAAGGCCCCTTGCCGGCGCGTGCGTTTGAGGGGCGGAGCGAGCCGATGTGGGGCTGGAAGCCCGCCAAGCGCGCGCTCGAGCACCTGTTCGCCGCCGGCGAGGTGGCGATAGCGGGGCGGCAGGGCTTTCAGCGGCTCTACGACCTCCCGGAGCGCGTGATTCCACGCCGCTACCTCGACGCCCCGCGACCGGCGAGCGGCGAGTTCCACCGCACGTTCGCGCTCCGGGCGGTGCAGGGCCGCGGCGCCCTGACCGAGGCCGGGATCGCGGAGCATTGTCGCTTTCGCGGCGGCGCCCGCGAGGTCCGGCGCCACGTCGATGCGCTCGTGCGCGATGGTCTCGTCGAGCGCGTCGAGGTCGACGACGGCGGGCCGCCGGTGGTCGTGGCGTTCGGCGCCGAGATCGACGGCTCCCCTACCGCGAGCGTGCTCCTCTGCCCGTTCGACAACCTGCTCTGGGACCGGCCGTTCGCTCGTCGCCTCTTCGGGTTCGACCACCTGATCGAGGTGTACAAGCGCGAGCACGAGCGGGTCTTCGGCTACTACGTCCTCCCTCTGCTCGTCGGAGACCGTCTGGTCGGCCGCGCCGACCTGAAGGCCGACCGGGCCGAGGGCGTGTTGCGAATCAAGCGTTTCACGCCGCGAGCCCGGGGTCCGCCGCCGCCTCGACGAGCCGCTCGAGCGGGCGGCGCTCAGGCTCGCCCGCTCGCTCGGGCTCGAAAGCGTCGAGCGCTAGTCTCCCAGGGAATGGAGTTCGAAACCCGCGCCATCCACGACGGCCAGGAGCCCGATCCCGCAACCGGTGCGGTGATCACCCCGATCTACCAAACCTCGACGTTCGCGCAGGAGGAGGTCGGCAAGCACAAGGGCTACGACTACTCGCGAGTCGCGAACCCAACCCGCACCGCACTCGAGACCGCGCTCGCGAGCCTGGAGGGAGCCGCACACGGAGTTGCGTTCTCCTCGGGGCTCGCGGGAACGACGACGGTGATGCACCTCGTGAACCCTGGTGAGCGGGTCGTGTTGATCGCGGACGTCTACGGCGGCGTGTATCGCATGACTTCTCAGGTCTACGAGCCGAAGGGCTACCACTTCACGTACGTCCCAGCCGAGGAGTTCGACGACAATCTTGCTGCGCATCTCGGCGACGACGTCCGCCTCGTCTGGATCGAGACGCCCTCGAACCCGCTCCTCAACGTCGTCGACATCCGGCGCGCGGCCGATACGGCTCACGCCGCCGGCGCCCTGCTCGCCGTCGACAACACGTTCGCGACGCCGTACCTCCAGCAGCCACTCGAGCTCGGCGCCGACCTCGTTGTCCACTCGACGACGAAGTACCTCGGTGGTCATTCCGACGTGATCGGCGGCTTCGTCGGGTGCAACGACGACGCGCTCGGCGAGCGCCTGCGCTTCCTCCAGCGCTCGCTCGGAGCAGTGCCCGGCCCGTTCGACTCCTGGCTCGTCCTCCGCGGCATCAAGACGCTTGCGGTGCGCATGCGCCAGCACTGCGAGAACGCCCGGCGGATCGCCGACTACCTGGACGGCCACCCTTCGGTCGAACGCGTGCTCTATCCCGGCCTCGCCACACACCCCGGCCACGACGTCGCCAGCCGCCAGATGCGCGACTTCGGCGGGATGATCTCGTTCCTCGCTGCATCCGAAGCCGAGGCGGTCGCGATCTGCGGTCGCACAAAGCTCTTCTGCCTCGCCGAGTCGCTCGGCGGCGTCGAGAGCCTGATCGAGCATCCAGCGCGCATGACCCACGCGTCAACCGCGAACGCGCCTTTTGCGGCTCCGCGCAACCTCGTGCGGCTCTCCGTGGGCATCGAGGCGGTCGACGACTTGCTGGCCGACCTCGAGGCCGCGCTCGTCGGGACGCCCTCCGGAGTCGGGATCGCGAAGTCGCGTTAGCGCCCTGGACGCACTGTTCCCGATCGACCTGCGGTTCGGCGGCCTCGAGCGGTCGGTCGGCGTGTACCTCCTCGAGTCGCCGGCCGGACCGATCCTGTTCGACTGCGGGCCATCCTCGACCCTCCCCCGGCTGAAGGAGGGGCTGCGCGAGTGCGGCGTCGAACTCCGCGAGGTGCGGCACCTCTTCCTCTCGCACATCCACCTCGACCACGCCGGCGCGGCGGGCCCGATCCTCCGCGAGCATCCCGACCTCACCGTCTGGGTCTCTGAGGTCGGCGCCCCGCACCTCGTCGACCCGTCGCGGCTCGAACGGTCCGCACGCACGGCTCTACGGCGACACGTTCGATCCTCTCTGGGGCGAGCTGGCACCGGTTCCCGAGCGCAACATCCGAATCGCCGCCGGCGACGTCATCGGCTGGGAGGCGTTCCCCGCCCCCGGCCACGCGTCACACCACGTCCTCTACTTCCACGAGGGGACGATCCTCGCGGGCGACGCGTGCGGCATCCGGATCCAGCCGTCGCGCCGCATCCTCCCGGTTGCTCCGCCGCCCGACATCGACCTCGAGGCGTGGCACGACACGATCGCCGAGATCGAGCGCCGCTCGCCCGACCGGCTCGCTCTGATCCACTTCGGCGTCGAGACGGGGGTGTCGGACCACCTCGAGCGACTCGGCGAAGAGCTCGACCGCTGGGCGGCGCGCGTCAGGGACGGGATGACGCTCGAGGAGTTCGTTGCCGCGGGGCGGGAGGACGCGGGCGACGAGGCCGACCTCTGCGACCGGGTCGCACCCTACTGGCAGTCGTGGCACGGCCTACGCCGCTATTGGGACAAGCGCGCGACGCGCGAGGACTCAGTAGAGCCCGCGGGCGGGGCCGAGCGGATCGCAGCCGCCGGACTTGTACTTCGCGTACACGGGCGGCATCCAGACGGCGACCCACTTGCCCTTGTTGTTCTTGATCCAGTATGCGTAGGCGAGTGCGATCTGCTGGCTGCCGCCGCGGCTGAACAGCACCTGCAGCGAGACCTGCCGGAGGCTCTGGTGGCCGAGCAGGGGCAGGTTCACGGGGACCCTCGTCGAGTCGGCGACCTTCACCGACTTGATGGTCACACCGGGCGGCGCGACCGGGTTCTGCTTCTGGCACGCGAGCCAGCGGGACTGGGAGACCGCCGACTGGTAGGTCGGAGAGAGGTAGCTCCAGACCGTCTCGTAGTCGTGCTTGAACGCCGCCTTCGCCATGATGGTCGAGTACTTGAGCGGAAGCGCAGGCCACGGGTCTGCCAGTGAGCCCGGCGCGGGCGCTGCGCCCGCGGAGCCGGCCAACGCGCCGGCGCCGACGACCGCACAGAGGAGTGTTCTCAACAGCAGCACGCGTCAGATCCCAGGAAGAAGCATAGCTCGCACTACCTGCGGTGGACGCGTGCGCCGCTCGACTGGTCGATCGACATCACCACGAGCTCGTCGACGACAACGTGCTGCGGGCGCGTGACCGCGAAGAGGACGCACGCCGCCACGTCCTCCGCCCCGAGCGGCCTCGTCCCGTCGTACACGGCTTTCGCCTGCTCGGCGTCCCCGCGAAAGCGGACGAGAGAGAACTCCGTCTCGACCAGGCCGGCGTCGACAATCGTGACGCGAATGTCACGACCGAGCAGGTCCTCCCGCAGCGCACGAGTGAACCCGCGCACAGCGAACTTGGAGGCGATGTAGGTCGCTCCGTTCGGGTAGGCCCAGCGGCCGGCAATCGAGCCGATGTTGACCACGTGCCCGGGCTCCCTGAGCGCGCGCTGCAGCACGAGACGCGTCATCCGCACGAGGCCGTTCACGTTCGTCTCGAAGACGGTTCGCTCGTCCTCTTCCGTCGACTCGGTGAACGGGGCCCGGCCGAGCGCGAGCCCGGCGGCGTTCACCAGCAGGTCGGCGGATCCTGCCGCCTCGACGAAGCGCGCGCAGCTGTCCGGGTCGGTTACGTCGAGGGCGAGCGCCACCTCGGTCTCGAGCCGTTCCACCCGCCGCGCGCCCCCGACCACACGAGCGCCCTCGCCGGCGAGCAGCCGCGCGGTTGCCGCGCCGATGCCGCTGGACGCCCCCGTGACGATGGCCGTCTTGCCGGCGAGCGAGCCCACCGCCCGAACGTCCCTACCTCGTCTGGAGCACGACCGTGCGGCGGTCGTGCTGTCCGCCCAGGTCGTGGACGTCCGCGTTGAGCACGTACTGCTTGCCGTGCGCCGGCTTGAAGTTCACAGACAGCGAGACCGACTCGTCGACCGCAAGCTTCTTGTTCTGTTGCTGTACGGCCACGAGCTTCCCGCGGTCGTACACGCGGTAGATGATCGCGAGGGTCGTCCCCGTGACGTTGTGATACGCCATGAACGGGACGTAGACCTTTACCGTCGGATTCTTCTGCGGAGCGACCAACTGGGTCTGGCCGACGAGGGTCTTCGCCACGGAGGAGAACGCGGCGTAGGACGGCTTCTTCGCACCGCCGGCCTGGAAGAGCCCGCTCTGCCACGTCGAGGGGCTGTCACGAATCGTGAACCAGACAAACATCTCGACGTATGGGCTGTCCGCAGCCATGTGGAGCGCGGTCTTCGCGTCGGCCGCCTGCTGGGCGTAGGTCACACCACCGGCGAACTCCGGCTTCGTCTGCTCACCGTACTCGGTGATCCAGATCGGCACGCGCCGGTGGAACCACTTCTCGAGCGACTCTCCGAACTGCGTGATCCTCGTCATCGTCACGTTCGGCCAGGCGACCTTCTGGGTGGGCCCGAGGAACGGGTCGGTCGGATACGGGTGCGTCGCGTATGCATCGAAAGGCAAGTTCGGCGCGGCCTGTGCGAGAAGCCGAGCGAACGTCGCAGGCGCGACCGAGCCGCTCACGCCCGGAACCGGCTTGTCGCGGCCGCGGTTCGAGGTCTCGCCGACCGCCACGAGCGCCTGCGGGTTGCCCGACTTGATCCCCGCGCGCGCGGCGAGGTAGATCTTCGCGTAGGTCGCCGGGCTCACGATCTTGCCGCCCGAGAACTGGGGGGTCAGGAAGAGCTCCAGGTTCGGCTCGTTCCAGACCGACCAGCGCCCCACCCACCCGTGCTTGCTGTAGCCGTTGTAGCGCCGAGCGAGCATGTGCGCGAACGTGGTCAGCGTGCTCAGGCGCGTCGGCGGGTGGTTCGACGGCTGGCCCCCGTTCGCCCATTTTGGTGCGCCCGAGATGTTCACCATCACCTGGAGGCCGTAGCGCGACGCATTCTCGACGAGCGCGTCGAGGTCGCCGATCCGATACGCCGGGTCGTCGCCGTTCTCCGGCACCGTCGGCCGCGTCGGCGCCATCTGCGACCAGTCGGCCGTCACGTGGATCACCGACGAGCCGGCGTTCTCTGCGGCGATCAGGTTCTTGTTCACGTCGGGCGCCCAGCGGAAGCTGTTGTCGTCGTAGAAGCCGATCGGCATGCGTGGCGCCGCGGATGCGGCTGTGGCCGACGTGGCGACGAGCATGGCGATCGCGGCGAACAAAATCATTCGTTGCACGAGGGAACGAACCTCCTGGCTCAGTGACCGAGATATCGACGCGCGCCAGGGTACGGCGACGCGGTGAACATGATGTAAGGACGGTCGGACAGGCGAAGGTCGACGCCCCGGCCCGGAACAGCCGGGGCGGGTGGAGGATACGCCAGTGCGCCCTCTGGCCAGAGAGCCGTACGCGATCACGCGGTGCTCGACTCGGGGAACCAGGCGTGCGCCGGCGGGCCATACGGCTTGCGGAGATCCTCGACCGCGTGCTCAACCCGCGATGTCAGATCACGTGCCGACGCGATGGTCGGTTTCGCGATCGCCACCTCGATCGGCTCGCCGACGATCAGCCGGATCTGCGGGAGACCAAGCTTCGGCTTTCCGGGCCGGAGAGCGCGTTCGCTGCCGACGATGCAGACCGGGACGATCGGCGCCCCGGTCCGGAGCGCCAGCTTCGCAGCGCCTCGATGCCACGGGCGGACGCGGTAGGGCAGGCATGTTCCCTGCGGGAACATGCCGACCACTGCACCATCGTGCAGGAGCTCCTCGCCACGCGAAAACGCACCGCGGTCGCCGGCACCGCGGTCGACCGGGAACGTCCCGAACCACTCCATGATCCGGCGCACCACCGCTCGATCGAAGAGCTCGGTCTTGGCCATGTACCGGACCGGACGCTGGCTCACGAGCCCGAGGAGCCACGGGTCGATGAGCGACTCGTGGTTCGCAACGAGGATGACCGGGCCTTCGTCCGGCATGTGGTCGACGCCCTCCATCTCGATGCGGTAGAGCCACCGAGCCATGGACCGAAACCCGATCCGGTCGAGGAACGTGTAGAGAGGTGGGTCACTCATTCGGGGGACGCGTGCGAGACGCGGCTGCACAAGGTAGCGCCGCGCAGGGGCAACGCCGCCGCGTTCAGACGAACGCGTCGAAATGACGTCCGACGAGCTCGGCCCAGCGACGTCCGCGTGGAAGCGACACCAGCCGGCCCCCGGGGAGTCTCAGGGCGATCGGGTGGATGGCGCCGGGGATGAGTGTGTACGAGCCGGGAACGCCGAGCGCCTGCGCCCGGTCGAAGCCACGCCGCGAGCTCGCCGGCGACACCCCTGGGATGCCCGGGAGCGATCGGTCGAGCGAGCCGTGGATGACGTCCAACCGACGGCCGGCGAGCGAGTCGAGCGGCAGGCGGTCGGGAATCCACGGCGCGAGGCCGACCACACGCTCGACGGTCGGGCTCGCCGCTGCGCCGATCGAGACGGCGCCGCCCATCGAGAAGCCGAGCAGCATGGTGCGCCGAGAGCCGGCAGCCGAAACGGCGGCACACGCGTCCTCGATGCACCAGTCGAGCCGCCGCCAGGACTTGATCCGGTACCGCACCTCCAGGAAGCGGACGGCCGGGAATGCGGGCGCGAGCTGGCCGACGAGCCACTCGATCGACGCGCTCCATGTCCCGGCGACCTCGCCGCCCTGGCCGCCGTTCGCACAGACCACAGCGCAATCCGAGGGCGCGTTGTGGAAGCGCGCTTCGGCGCCGGTCGAGAGAGTGACAATCTCGCTCACGCCAAGCCATCTTGACGGAGACGGCCGTGGACAACCTCAGTTGTAGGCGGGATCGGCGCGAGGAGCTCAGCGATCAGTTCCGATGGGCGTTCCTCGACCATCGGCGGATTGTCTGGACAACCCGGCCAAGACGCGACCCTCGCACATAGGCACTCGTCGTCTCGCCGCGCCGCAAGGTGCGGTCATCAACGGGCTCGACGAAAAGCACCGTGAACTTCTCTGCATCTTCTGCCTCGATGCGGGCGACGACGCGCAGGCTCGGCTCGCGGCCGCGTTCGATTACGGAGCCGTTCGGCCAGTCGTGTTGGTCTAGCTCGACAGCCCCCAAAGCGTCGCCGTCGACGGTAACGATCTGGAAGTGTGGCATTGCGCCACTCGGACCCTACGCCGGGGCGGTGTCCGCGCCAATCCCTCCTGAGAGGGTTTACCGAAACGCCCGAACCGGCGTCGGCGCCCAATGTTTTCCAGGGGCGGTGACGGGATCGAACCGCCGACCTCCTGCGTGCGCCCGCGCCGAGGGTTGGCTTGGGGACGCCCACACTCCTCCGACCCGCGCTGACTGACCCTCACCGCTCGGAGTGTCTTCGCGAACACTGGCGCAGCCTAGCCCCGGCCGGAGGCAGCCCGCCGCGAGCGGAGCCGGTCGTAATCTGTGGCGTCTCGGATCCATGACCCAGGTCGGTATTTCGAACAGCGAAGGACGAATCGGCTTCGCGTTCCTTCGCACGGGAGTGATTGCGGGTTCCCCGATCTCTCGCGGATGCTCGACACGTATTGTCCACCCAGTCTCTTGGTGACAACGACGACCTAGGGGGAAGCTGTGCTCGCTGCTTATACGTTCGGCCAGGCCATGTGGACGATGCTCGTGTTCTTCATTTGGGTCATGTGGTTCATGCTCCTCTTCCACGTCTTCGGCGACCTCTTCCGCCGGCACGACATTGGCGGGGGTGGAAAGGTCGGCTGGACAGTCTTCGTGATCCTCCTGCCGTTTCTCGGCGTCTTCATCTACCTCATCGCCGAAGGGAAGGGCATGGCCGAGCGGAGCATGAAGCAGGCGCAGGCCGCCCAGTCCCAGATGGACACCTACGTCCAGACGGTGGCCGGCTCGGGCAATTCGGCGGAACAGATCGCCAAGGGCAAGGAGCTGCTGGACAGCGGCGCGATCACCCAGGCCGAGTTCGACCAGCTGAAGGCGAAGGCGCTCGCCGCTTAGCGGCGGGCGCACCACTGGGCCTGTAGGAGAGCCAACAAACGAGCAGCTGGGAACGCCTGGAAAGGCTGCTGTTGACATTTCGTGTTGACATCGACCCTCCACCCCGCCTGGCGGTGCCGCATGGACCAAGAGAAAACCCGCGTTTCCCGCGGGTTCCCGTGATGGGCGGTGACGGGATCGAACCGCCGACCTCCTGCGTGTAAAGCAGGCGCTCTACCAGCTGAGCTAACCGCCCGGCGATGAGCTTGTCATCGTGCCTGAAACCCGTGGGCCTCTAACCCAGGCTGAGCGAGTACGCGAGGGAGGCGACGCACACCTGGGCCGGCGACGCGGCGGCGAACGTCGGGTCGCCGGGCGCTACCACCGCGTGGATCGAGGCAGGTGAGAGGTCGATGACCGGTACGCCCGCAGAGAGACAGACGTAGCCGACGTGGCCTCCCTCGTCCGCGTACTCGCACCGGTAGGCGACCTCTACACGGGCGGACTCGATGCAACGGCGGAATGCCCCGTCCCAAGGGCGGGCGCGGCCGCCCCCGCTTTCGGCGTGCGGGAGCGCGGAGAACGTCGGCCAAAGGGCGGCGACACGGCCGTCCGGCCACGACGCGCCCTCGCTGCTGGCCGTCCCGCCGATTCCCACGGCGAGAGCAACAAGCGCGGCCGCCGCAATCGAACCTGCCAACGCCCGCCCCCGCTTCCGCCGAGCCCGAGCCTGCACGAGATCAGTGTTACGAAATCCCGCGCAGGCCGCCAGGAAAATCCATAGGAGTTTCTAAAGCGCGGCCTCTAAGCTCGCGCGATGGAGTCGACTCGAGTCACGCGCCGAGACTCGCTCGCCAAGCTTGGCGGCGTCCTCGCGACGCTCGTCGGGGGAGGCGCATGGCAGGCCGTTGCGGCCGAGGGTCGCACGGACGGCCCGGCGGGGGTCGCCTCCGGCGCGGTCAAGTGCGTGCTCACCCCGGAGTTGACCGAAGGACCCTTCTACATCGCGGGCGAACGCAACCGGCGCAACATCACGGACGGAAGGCCGGGAGCGGCGCTAAAGCTCCGCCTCGCCGTCGTCGACGCCTCGACCTGCCGGCCGCTGAAGGGCGCCGCGGTCGACATCTGGCACGCGGATGCAGCCGGAATCTACTCGGGCTTCGGGCAGGGCGCGAGCAGCCGGACGTTCATGCGCGGCGTCCAGAAGACCGACGGCAACGGATTGGCCGTCTTCGACACGGTCTATCCGGGCTGGTACCAGGGCCGAACGGTGCACATTCACGTCAAGGTCTACACAGGCGGTAACGTCGTGCACACAGGCCAGCTCTTCTTCCCGGACACGATGACGGACTCCGTCTTCCGGCAGTCGCCCTACAGCAGCCGGGGAAACCGCGACACGCGGAACGCCAACGACTCGATCTTCGTCAACGGAGGGAAGAACTCGCTGCTGGCCGTGGCGGCCAACGGTTCGGGCGGCTACGTCGGTCGGCTCACGATGGGCGCGCACGCGGCGTAAGCCGCGCGAAGCTCAGATGACCGGCCCTGTTGCCGGCGGCGTCTGACCCGCCGGCGCGGAAACGGTCAGCGCCTTTGCGTGGTCGGTGATCCACACCATCGACGAGCTCGCCTTCGAAAGACCCGTGAACGGGCCGAAGACGACCCGCGCCCAGACTTTTTGACTCGTCGTGACTTGGCCGGCGCCGCCGATGACGCCGCTCCACGAGGCGCCGGGCTTGAGCGACTTCGGCAGCTTCGTCGAGAAGGTGGTCGCGGTGGCGAACCCGAGAGCCTCCGCAGGGGCCTGGGTGGTCGCGTTGGGGAAGAAGGCGACGCCGAACTGGTTTCCGACGCCGATCGTCTTCTTGGAGACGTTGCGGAATGCGACGTGAGCCTTCCAGCTCTTGGGGCCGACCGTGAGCGACTCGACCGTGTAGGTCATGATCCTGACCCCACCCACCTTGGCCGTCTCGTTCCACGTGGCGCTTCCGGCCGAGGCCGACGATGCGACCACGAGGCAGGTAGCTCCCGCAGCGGCGAGAAGCCCGCGCAACCGAAATGTGCTTCGGGGACTCATTGGTGTGAAAGTAGAACAGTCGAACCTGAGGAGAAGCTTAGAACGCGCACCGGCTCGGCGCTGAAACCCGACGAAATCCACCGTCAGCTCTCCTTCAGGATCGAGTACCAGACCCTCTCGGCGACGTCCACGAGCCGGTCGCTCGTCCGCACGAGCCGCCTGTAGAGCTCGCGTCGCGCCGCGACCTCGCGGAGATCGTTGCTGTCGACGAGGGCCGACATCGCCGCCCGGTAGATCCGCTCTACGCGCCGCTGGTTCGCGACAGCCGCATCGGCCGCTGCGGTGGCTGCGGTGTGGTCTCCCGCGGTGAGTGCGACGAAGGCGTCCGACAGGGAGCGCGTGCCGGCGGCAAGCTCGCCGGCCATCTGGGCGGTCGCCGCATCGGGCGTGGTCTCCATCACCTCCGCCTCGCGAACGGCGTTTTTCGCACTGTTCAAGACGTCGTCGAGCCCGAGTGAGAGCTGGAACAGATCCTCCGGCTCGAGTGGCGTCGTGAACGCCACGGTCAGCGCGGCACGGAGTTCCCGCTTGTGTTTGTCGGCCCTGTGCTCGCAGTCGCGCACGAGGTCTGCGGCGCCCGCTTCTCCACCGGCCCAGGCCGCAAGTGCGTCCATGCCCTCGACGGTCGTCCCCATCTGTTCGCCGAGCATGCCGAGCACGTCGGGAGTCTCGGGAAGAAACCAGCTCTTGTGAGTCATGCGACGGCCCTCCAGAGAAGCAGCGTAATCGCGCCGAGCACGATCGTGACGGGCAGCGTCAGGCACCAGGCGTACACCATCGAGCGCACGACCGTCCAGCGGACGTGCCGCCAACGCCGCCGGCCTCCACCGACGCCGACCACGGTCGAGGCAACCACCTGGGTGGTCGACACGGGCGCACCGACGTACGAGGAGGACAAGATCACGGCTGTCGACCCGGTCTGGGCCGCAAAGCCGTCCAGCTGGGCCAGGTGGACGATCCCACGGCCGATCGTCCGGACGATCCGCCAGCCGCCCATCGCCGTGCCGAGCGTGAGCACCGCTCCACACGCGACCTTCGCCCACAAGGGCACCGTGAATGCCTGGATGTGCCCTGTCGCGAGCAGGAGTGCGGCGATCGCCCCCATCGCCTTCTGCCCGTCGTTCGCGCCATGGCTGAACGCGAGTGCGCTCGTCATTCCCCACTCGGCTCCCCTGATTGGACTCCGGATCCGGCGCGTCGCCCGGCGCAGAATGCGCCCCGCAAGCCTTGAAAAACCAAAGCCGATCGCGAGACCAAGCACAGGCGAGACCGCAAGGGCGATCAGCACACCGTAGACACCGACAGGCCTCCAGCCGTCGAGCCCACCGAGGAACACGGCACCTCTACCCGAGTCGGCCAGCGCCGCGCCGACGAGACCACCGACGAGAGCGTGACCCGAGCTCGAGGGGATCGCGCGCCACCAGGTGAGCAGGTTCCAGGCCGACGCCGCGAGCATCCCGGAGCCGACCACCGCAACCATCTGGTCCGCAGACACGGTGACGATGCCTGCGATCGTGCTCGCGACGGCGGTGCCGACCAGGATCGCGCCGAGCATGTTGAACACCCCCGCCAGGACGATTGCCTGAAGCGGCCGCGCGCCACGGGTGGCGACGAGCGTCGCGATCGCATTCGCAGCGTCGTGGAAGCCGTTCGTAAGCGCAAACAGGAGCGAGAACGCAATCGCAAGCCAGAGCCCCATTCGGCAATCATCGCCGAGTAGGCTTTTCCCGGATGGGATCCGCCGACGTCGTCAGGTCTCTGCGGGTCGAGCCGGGTAAGGCCGCCGGGCTCGCGGGGCGGGACCCGGGCGACCGGCTCGGATACCCAGACAAGGAGACCGGCCTCGCGCAGCTGGAAGAGCACGTCGCTCGCCTCGGCTTCCTGCACAACCGGCTCTGGGCCGAGGACGAGCGGTCGGTCCTGCTCCTGCTCCAGGGCCTCGACGCATCGGGCAAGGACGGCACGATCCGCAATGTCCTGACCGGCGTGAACCCCCAGGGCTGCCGGGTCGTTTCGTTCAAGGAGCCGACGGCGACCGACCTCGAGCACGACTACCTCTGGCGCGTCCACGCAGCCTGCCCATCCCGCGGTGAGATCGCGGTGTTCAACCGTTCCCACTACGAGGATGTCGTCACGGTCCGTGTCCGCGGCCTCGTGCCCGCCCACGTCTGGAAGCAGCGCCCCCAGCACATCCGCGAGTTCGAGCGCCTGCTCACCGAGGAGGGAACGACACTCGTGAAGGCCTTCCTCCACATCTCGCGCGACGAACAGAGGGCGCGGCTCCAGGATCGCCTCGACGACCCCGAGAAGGCGTGGAAATTCCGTCTCGGCGACGTCGAAGACAGAGTCCACTGGTCCGACTACATGGACGCCTACGAGGAAGTCGTCACGGAGACATCGACAGAGTGGGCGCCCTGGCACGTCGTCCCCGCCGACCACAACTGGGTGCGTAACCTTGCTGTCGCCGAGTTGCTCGTTCGCGCGCTCGAGCGGCTCGATCCCCAGCTCCCGGCACTCGATCCTTCGGTCTCCGGCCTGCGGATCAGCTGACCGGCCAACATAAGGAGGCTCATTGTCGTTCGTCGTCATCAACGCCATCACCGTTCCCGAGGAGCGCCGCGAGACCTTCGAGGGGCGCTTCGCAGGCAGCGGCGGCCATGTCTCGCAGGCACCGGGCTTCGAGGCGTACGAGCTCATGCGCCCGGCTTCGGGTGACCAGTACTTCGTCTACACACGCTGGCGTTCCCGCGACGACTTCGACGCCTGGAAGACCTCGGAGAGCTTCGCCCAGAGCCACCGTGGCAGCGGGCCGTCGGCCGGCACCGGCAGCGAGCTGCTCGAGTTCGAGGTTCTCCTCTCGCTCTACGGCGAGTAGGCGCGCGTCTGGCATCGTTGGGAGATCCGCCCACCCGGGTCACTCAGCCGTGGACGACCGGTCCTCCTCGGAGCGCTCCTCGTGTGCCTCGCACTCGCCGGATGCGGCGGGTCGAAGCACAAGGCGTCGACCACCGCCGCAACCACCACGACCACCGCGACGAGCTGGACGCGCGCGGGACTCGACTCGTCGGGCACGGTCTGGCTCTGCCGGCCCGACCTCGCCGACAACCCGTGCCAGACGAGCCTCGATACGACCGTCGAAGGAGCGAACGGGACGCGCCGCGTCGAGCACGCGCAGATCGCGAAGGACCCACCGGTCGACTGCTTCTACCTCTATCCCACCGTCAGCTCGCAACCGACGCCGAACGCCGACCTCCGGGTGGAGCTTCCCCAGCGGCTCGTTGCCACCACCCAGGCCTCGCGGTTCTCACAGGTCTGCCGGGTGTTCGCACCCATGTACCGGCAGGTCACCCTCGGGATGATCGACAAGCCGGGCGGAATCACGGTCAACAACTCGCTCGTCGCCTACCTGAGCGCCGTCTCGGCCTTCCGCGACTACCTCGCGAACTACAACCACGGCCGCGGGATTGTGTTCGTCGGGCATTCCCAGGGAGCCGCGATCCTGATCGCGCTGCTCAAGCGCGAGGTCGACCGGAAGCCGAAGGTGCGCCGACTCCTCGTCTCGGCGCTTCTCATGGGAGGCAACCTCACCGTGCCGGGCGGCCGCGACGTCGGCGGGGACTTCGCCCACATCCCGGCCTGCCGCTCCACCACCCAGACGGGCTGCGCGGTGGCGTACTCGAGCTATTCCTCGACGCCGCCGGCGAAGAGCGACTTCGGCCGTGTCAGGAGTGCGCTCGTCCCGCTCCAGTCGCCTCGGTCGGCGAACCTCCACGTGATGTGCGTGAACCCGGCTTCGCCGGGCGGTGGCACCGCGTTGCTCGAGCCGTACTTCCCGTCGCTCACGCTCGCGTTCCTCCGACCGAAGGCCGGAACGATCGCACCCGTCTCCACGCCATGGGTCGCCTTTCCGGGCGAGTACACGGCCCGCTGCAAGTCGTCCGGGGGTGCGACCTGGCTCCAGGTCACTCACGTCGGCGGCGCGAGCGACAACCGACCGGTACTGACCACCCGAAACGGGGCTCTGGGCCTGCACGTCTTCGACGTCAACCTCGCGCTCGGGAATCTCGTATCGCTCGTGCGCTCCGAAGCGGCGGCCTACCGCGGCTAACATCGCCGGGATGAGCGCCCGGGTTGTCGTTCTCGGGGCGGGCTTCGGAGGTCTCGAGCTCGCCACGACGTTGTCGGAGGCGCTCGGAGACGACGCCGACGTCACGCTGATCGACCAGAGCGACGCGTTCGTGTTCGGGTACTCGAAGCTCGACGTGATGTTCGGGCGAACCACGCTCGACGCGGTCCGCCTCCCCTATCGGGACATCTCGAAGCCCGGAGTGCGCTTCCTGCAGGAGACGATCACCGCAATCGATCCCGTGGGGCGACGCGTGACGACCGGCGCAGGAGTGCACGCGGCCGACTTCCTGGTCGTGGCGCTCGGCGCGGACTACGACCTCGACGGCACGCCCGGGCTCGCGGAGGGCGGCAACGAATTTTACTCCGTGGCGGGAGCCACCCGGCTCGCCGAGCTGCTCCCCACGTTCGCGCAGGGCCACGCGATCGTCGGCGTCTGCGATGCGCCGTTCAAGTGCCCACCGGCGCCGAGCGAGGCTGCGCTCCTGCTCCACGACTACCTCACCGCGCGAGGCGTCCGCAACCGTTGCCAGATCTCGATCGTCATCCCGTTCTCCACTCCGGTCCCTCCCGTCTCCCGACACCTCCCGCGCGCTCGTCGCCGCGTTCGCCGAGCGCGACATCGAGTTCGTGCCCGGTCGTCGCGTGAGCTCTCTCGACCCGACGCGGCGCGTCGCCGTGCTCGACGACGGCACCGAGTTGCCGTACGACCTGTTTCTCGGCGTCCCGAAGCACCGCGCCCCCGACGTCGTCATCGAGAGCGGCATGGCCGAGGGCGCCTACGTTCCGGTCGACTCGGCGACGCTCGAGACGGGATTCCCGGGCGTGTACGCGGTCGGAGACGTCGCGACGCTCGGCGTGCCGAAGGCGGGGGTGTTCGCCGAGGGGGCTGCACGCGTCGTCGCGGCCTCGGTGATCGCGGCCGTTCGCGGCGGCGATCGGCCGGACGGCTACGACGGGCGCGGCTCCTGCTACATCGAGTTCGGCGCCGGCCGTGTCGGCCGCGTCGACGTCGACTTCCTCTCGGGCCCGAAGCCGACCGGCGAGTTCCGGGACCCAACCGCCGAGCTCGTCGCCGAGAAGCAGCTCTTCGGCTCGAGCCGGCGCGCCCGCTGGTTCGGCCGCTGAACACCGCCGTCGACCGGGTCATCTGGGTCGGCCACGGCACGGTCACGATCGACCTCGACGGCGTTCGCCTCCTCACCGACCCGCTGCTACGCAGTCGTGTGCTCCACCTTCGGCGCCTGGCGCCGCTGAACCGCGAGGCAACCCACGGGAGCGACGCGATTCTGATCTCGCACGGGCACTGGGACCACCTCGATGTGCCCTCGCTCGAGCGACTCGGCAGAACCAAGCAGATCGTCGTGCCTCGCGGCCTCGGCAATCTGCTGCGCAGGAAGCGCTTCACGCACGTCACCGAGGTCGACGTTGGCGAGCAGGTGGAGATCGGGGCGCTCACGATCCGTGCGACACACGCCGAGCACGACGGCGGCCGCGGCCCACTCGGAGCGCGCGCCCCTTCGCTCGGCTACGTCGTCGCGGGCTCGCGTTCGATCTACTTCGCGGGCGACACCGACCTCTTCCAGGACATGGCAGCCATCGGTCCCGTCGATCTCGCACTGCTGCCGGTCGGCGGCTGGGGGCCGCGGCTACCGCCTGGCCATCTCAACCCACAGCGTGCGGCCGAAGCGCTTGCGCTTCTCGAGCCTCGCAATGCGATCCCGATCCACTGGGGCACGATTCGAGTTCTCGGCGCGCGTCGTCCGAAGGTCCCGGAGACCGAGACTCCCGCCGAGGCCTTCGCGCGGCACGCCGCCGAGGTCGCCCCCGGCGTTGTCGTGCACATCCTTCGACCCGGCGAGGAGCTGCATCTCTAATGTGCTTCCCGTACTGAAGGTCGAGCCCGTTGCGCTAGTGTCGCGCCTGCACACTCCGGAGTTCGAGCGTTCCACTGACCGAGCCGACCCAAACACCCGAGCCGTCGAAGAAGCCCTCGTGGTGGCGTGCGGCCGCCCCCTGGACGCTCCTCGTGCTGGCGACCCTCGTCGTCGTCATCTCCGCGCTGACCGTCTTCGTGAAGCGGGACGCGCTCAACACCGATCACTGGACGAGCATGAGCGGGCAGCTCATCGAGGACCCGGCCGTCCAGGATGCGCTCGCCACCTACCTGGTGAATCAGCTGTACGCGAACGTCGACGTGGCGGCCGAGCTCGAGCAGAACCTTCCGGAGCAGGCGGCGCCGCTCGCAGGCCCGCTTGCGGCGGGCCTGCGTGAGGTCAGCCTGCGCGCGGCGCGCGCGCTGCTCGCTCGGCCCGCGACGATCGAGCTCTTCAAGAATGCAAACCGGGTCGCGCATACCGAGCTGATCGCCGTGCTCGACGGCGACACGCAGCGGCTTTCGACGACCAACGGAGAGGTGGTGCTCGACCTGCGCCCGATCCTCGAACGGCTCGGCCAGAGCGCGCTCGGCGCGAAACTACTCTCCAACCTGCCGCCCGACGCCGGGCCGAATCGTGATCCTCAAGTCGGATCAGCTGAAGAACGCCCAGCGGGCGACCAAGGCCTTGCGCGCGCTGTCGATTGCGCTCATGCTCCTTGCGGTCGCGCTGTACGCCGGTGCCGTGTGGCTCTCGCCCTCCCGCCGCAGGATGCTCTTCTGGGTTGGTTTCTCGGGCGTGCTCTCGGGCGTGCTCGTGCTGCTCGCCAGGCGCGGAGGTGGCACCTACCTCGTCGACGCGCTCACGAAGAACGCGCCCGACTCGAAGGCGGCCGCCCAGGCGGTCTGGACAATCACGACCACGCTTCTTCGCAACGTCGGCATCACCCTCGTCGGTTACGGCGTTGCGGTCATGGGCGCTGCGCTGCTCGCCGGGCCGACACGAGCCGCAACGACGATCCGACGCTGGCTGGCACCAACCCTCGAGACGCGACCGGTGGTGGCGTTCGGCGCCGTCCCTCGTCGCGTTCATGCTCCTACTCCTTGTCGGCCCGACGGACGGGCAGCGGCTCCTCGCGCTCACGTTGCTCGCCGGCTTCGCACTGATCGGCGTCGAGGCGCTCAGGCGGCAGACGCGGCGGGAGTTCCCACCCGAACACGTGTAGCGACGGCCGGCCTGGTCACACGGCAGGCGGTTCTGCAGCACAGGCCTCGACAGCCGCGTGCACCGTGGGGTAGAAGCGCTCCGGGCCGATCAGGTCCGCCAGCCCTACCAGCTCGAAGTCCGCGTACATTCGCGTCCTGAGGCGAGCGACGACCAGTCCGATCCCGTCGGCCGCGAGGTCCTTGGTGAGTGTCCGCAGCGCTTCGAGGCCCGTCGAATCGCAATGGGTGACGGCTTCCGCGTCGAACACGAGCCATCTGACCGGGTCTGGCGCTGCCCGGATCGCCTCGCGCACCCGCCCCACGAAGTAGCGGGCGTTGGCGAAGAACAGCCGGTCGTCGAGCCGGTACACGACCACCCCGGGCGTGACTCGCGCCGAACGGTGAGTCGAAACGTCGGCATAGCGCCCCAGCCGCTCGACGTATCCGAGGACCGCATCGTGGGGGCTCGCACTCCGCCGCACCGCGTCGATCATCGAGAGCCCAACGGCGATCGACTATCGCGTCGAGCACGCCGAAGATCACGACACACGCAGTCGTGACGGCGGCGATCGCGACCTCGACACGATCGACAACCGCGAGCGCACGCCAGGCTTGCGGATCGACGAGCCCGACTGCCGCCGAGACGATGACGGCGCCGAGCACGGCTTTCGGCAGGTACTGGAGGGGCTCGGTGAGAAACAGGAGGATGCCGACGACCACCCCGGCGGAGACGAGACCGGCGACCTGCGTCCGGGCGCCCATCGAGTCGTTGACGGCCGTGCGCGAGCCACTCGCGCCGACGGAGAAGCCCTGGGTGAAGCCCGCCGCGGCGTTTGCAGCGCCGAGGGCGAGGATCTCCTGCGACGCTCTGACATTCTGGCCGTGCTTTCCGGCGAACGAGCGCGCCGTGAGGATCCCGTCCGCGAACACGACCAGGAAGATCCCCACGGCCGCGGGAACGAGATGGACGACGTCCCAAAGACCGGGGCTTGGAAGAGCGAGGCTCGGGAGCCCCGACGAAATCGGCCCAACGATCGCTATTCCGTGCTGCTCCCAGTCGAAGGCCCACGAGAGTGCAATCCCACCGACGACGACGATCAGCGCCGCCGGCAGTCGAGGCATGGTGAACGCGGAGCGTCAGCAGGATCGCGAGCGCGACGAGCGGACACCACCACCGTGACGCCGCTGGCACTACCGATCTCTTGCATCACTTCCCACAGCTCGGAGAGCGGTTTGCTGGCGCTCGATCGACAGCCCGAAGAGCTTTCCCGAGCTGGCCGATCACGAGGATGACGGCGACGCCGTGGATGTAGCCCACGAGCACGGGCCGCGAGAAGTAGTCGGCGATCCAGCCGAGCCGGAGCACCCAGGCGATCGCGAAGCACAGGCGCCGACGAGCACCGC
This sequence comes from uncultured Actinomycetes bacterium, assembly GCA_963781315.1. Lineage (GTDB taxonomy): Bacteria > Actinomycetota > Thermoleophilia > Gaiellales > Gaiellaceae > PALSA-600. The sequence continues at coordinate 66,183 of CAWAFJ010000009.1, forward strand.
GAGCGTGGCCGCCAGCTCGGCCGCTTCGGGGCTGCCGGCGACAGCGACCCCGAGAACGGCCGCACCGACGAGGGTGGAGACCGATCCTTCCGGGCCGACGCTCAGCTGCCGCGAGGAGCCGAGTAGCGCGTAGGCGACCGCTGGCAGCAGCAGCGCGTAGAGCCCGTTGACCGGTGAGACGCCGGCGACCTCGGCGTACGCCATCGCAGCCGGTAGCGCCAGCGCCGCCACCGTGACGCCGGCGATGACGTCGCGGCGCGCACGCGGGAACCGGTAGCGCGGCAGCTCCGCGGTCACCGGTACCGTGCGCGTGAGCAGCGGGTCCTTCGTCTCTGAAGCGAAACGGAGATTGCTCCCCGTACCCGGCGCCAGTCCCGTGATTCTCCGGCTCGTCTCCCGGCGTCGTCGGCTCCACGCGGCTACCCGCTGGCGCTCGAGCGTCGGCAAGAGCCGCGGGGCCAAGAACGAACCGGGTTCGTCGTCATATTCACTCCTCAGCCTCCAGCCCCAAAGCGCTTCGCCTGCCCGAGTAGTATCGCCGAGATGGGCCGGACGCTTGGCGAGATCGTGCGGCCCGCTGCCTGCATCGCACTCGAGTCCCGGACGCGACTGGGGAGACGCTTTGGACTGGGTGATTCCCGCCATCGCACTCGTGCTGCTGGCGTTCGCCGCGGTGTCCGCACGGGTTGAGGGCTCGCCGATCACGGCGCCGATGGTCTTCACCGCCGCGGGATTGCTACTCGGTGTCAAGGGGCTCGATCTGGTCGATCCGGCGGCGCGCGGTGAGACGGTCAGGCTGCTCGCCGAGATCACGCTCGCGCTCGTGTTGTTCGCAGACGCTTCGCGAATCGACCTTCGCGCTCTGCGCCGCGAGTTTCAGGTGCCGGTGCGGCTGCTCGGCATCGGCCTGCCGCTCACGCTCGTCGCCGGCTTCCTGGTCGCCCTGGTGACGTTCGGCTCGCTGGACTGGCCGGAGGCGCTGCTGATCGCGGTGATCCTCGCGCCGACCGATGCCGCCCTCGGCCAGGCGGTGGTGACGATGGAACGGATCCCGTCCCGTGTTCGGCAGGGACTGAATGTCGAGAGCGGCTTGAACGACGGCATCTGCGTGCCGATCTTCCTGATCGCCCTCGCCGTGGCAGGGGCGCAGGCGGGATCGATCGGGAACGGGCACGCGGTCACGCTTCTGGCCGAGCAGATCGGCTACGGCACGCTGGTGGGCGCCGGCGTCGGCGCAGTGACCGCTGCAATCCTCGTACTCGCGGGCCGGCGCGGGCTGATCGATGCCGGCGTGGCTTCAGATCGTCCCGCTGGCCGGTGCCGCGCTCGCCTACAGCGCCGCGATTCCGATCGGCGGCTCCGGGTTCATCGCCGCATTCGTGGGCGGCGCGGTCTTCGGCGGGCTGCGCCGGGGCGCCGCGCCCGAGGCGAGCCGGCTGATCGAGGAGCTGGGCGATCTCTCGGGCGCCGTCACGTTTCTCGTCTTCGGCGCCGTCCTGCTCGGGCCGGCGATCACCCAGGCCGGCTGGGCTGTCGCGCTCTATGCGGTGCTCAGCCTCACCGTCGTCCGTCTCGTACCGGTCGCGTTGGCGATGATCGGCAGCCGCGCCCGCCCGGAGACGATCGGCTTCCTCGGGTGGTTCGGGCCGCGCGGGCTCGCTTCGATCGTCTTCGCGATCCTGCTTCAGGACGAAGGCGCCCTCCCGCACCAGTCGGTCGTCCTCACGACGGTGTTCGTCACGGTCGGACTCTCGGTCCTCGCCCACGGGGTGACCGCCGCGCCACTTGCCGGCCGCTACGCCGCCTGGTACCAGGCACACCCACCCGCGCAGGCTCCCAGCCTCGAAAGCGGCGCCGCACCACACCTTCGTACCCGCCGGACGGCGTTGCCGGCCTCCCCTCAGACACGCCCGCACACACCCGTCCCCTAGACCTAGCCGAGGCACTCGGGCGCAAACCAGGGAGAAGACGGAGGGGAGCGGCCGAAACGCACGCTCCCCTCCGCGATCTACTCAGATCCCGAGGATCTGCCTCTTCTTCGCTTCGAACTCCTCATCCGTGATCAGGCCCTGCCCCTTCAGTGCCGCGTACTTCTGGATCTCCGCCGCGTCGTCGTCTGCAGGCGACGCCGCCGGAGGCGGCGGCGCGGCAGCGTATGCCTGCTGAGCCTGCATCTCCGCGATCTGCTGGTTCTGGGCGGCTTCCTGGTCCGCCTCGGCCTGAGCCTGGTTGGCCTTCTTCGCACCGTAGTGAGCCGCCCCGCCCGCAACAACCGCGGTCCCGACCAGCCCGACACCTCTGCGTCTAAGCATCTGAATCCTCCTCTTTCTCTCTTAGACCTTGGCCTGTTCCAGCGCCCACTCGCGCGCCTCTTGAACGACATCATGCGGGAGCCGGTCGAATGCGGCCAGCATTCCACCCGCGTCGCGAATCTTCTGGGCGACCGTCCGGGCCCAGACGTTCTCCCACACAAGGAGCGCCGCCGAGGTGTTCGGCTCGAGATCTTCTGCCGCGTTCCTGAGATCATCATCGCTGAGCAGTCCGCCCACTTCGATGCCTGCGTTCTCGAGCCCCTCCTGAACCTCCGGGTCGAGCTCAGTCATCTCCATCGCAACCGCTTCGCCGTCCGCGTCCTTGCCGACGAACGCGGCGTCGATGATTCGGATCGTGCCGTCCTCGACGAGGTCGGCGAGCGCGGGCGCGATCTCCCCCGTGAACCTGTTCCCCGGAAAGACGATCACCGCGTAATCGACGGGACCGATCTCGTCCATAGCTTTTTCTCCTTCCTGCTTCTTTGGAATATCCCCGCATTGCGGGAAGGACCAACAACTATCACGTATCCGGCTGAAGCGGGGTTACGTAGCCAGCTGCAGGATGCCGCGAACGATCAGATAAACGCCGGCGATGCCGAGCGCCCAGACCGCGAGCCGGTTGGCGTTGCGGTCGAGCCACGCGTTGAAGCGTTTGGTCAAGAGCGCCGTCCGTGCCGGCGTCACGGCGTAGCCGAGGAGCGGAACCTCGACGAATGCGAACATGATCAGGTAGAAGCAGAGCAGGAGAGCGACCGTCTCGGGGACTCCCGTGTCCATCGCGGCAATGTCCTTCAACGCGACAAATGGCAACACGCCGGGAATGATGTTTAACAGGATGCCGGCGACGAATGCGAGCGGCACGCCGCGATCGAGCATCTGCTCGATCCGCCCCGGTCCGCCGTCGGTCTTCGGCTGGGCCCGAGCATGCCGGTGGGCAAGAACGAGCGCTCCGACAACGGCCAGTACGCCGGCGACGATCAGCACCGCCGGGCCGAACGAATGCTCGGAGCTCGTCGACGTGGCCGGCGAACGTCGGAGCGTGTAGATGATGGCGAGCCCGATGGTCACAGTGGTCAGCAGGCCGGCGGCGAGGAAGCTCGCCATCAGCCGGCCCGGATGCGGAGCCCGCAGAGAGACGATTACGACGGCGATAAGTGCAGGCCAGAAGGCAGAGGCGACCGCCAGGAGCAGGAGCTCAGGCATGCAGAACGTTCATCCGGAGACCGCTGCGCCACCTGCGTCGAGTCTCTCGGACGCGCACTGCGCGGGAGGATAGCGCCCTCCTCGAACACACAGCCCCGTCGCGTCGTCACGTACTCGGGAGGATGACGCCACATTCCCGAAGCGGACGGACTATCGTGCGCGGCAACAAAGCCTCAATACATCGTCGATAGGAGAGAGCGCATGCTCATTGCAGGGAACCTGGCCGACTTCATGTGGTCACTGCTCGTCATCTTCTTCATGGTCTGTTACTTCATGATGTTGTTCTACGTCATCGTCGACATCTTCCGCCGTCATGACGCATCGGGTGGGAAGAAGGCGCTCTGGCTGATCTTCATACTCGTCCTCCCGCTTCTCGGACTGCTCATCTACATGATCTCGAACGGCGACTCGATGGGCCAGCGCTCGATGGCCGAGGCTCAGCAGTCGCAGCAGCAGTTCGACGAGTACGTCAAGAGTGTCTCGGGCGGCTCCGCCGCGGAGATCGAAAAGGCAAAAGGCCTGCTCGACAGCGGTGCGATCACACAGCAGGAGTTCGAGGCGATCAAGGCGAAGGCCCTCGCTTCGTAGCAGCGGTTCGGATGGTTCCGGGGTCGAAACGACCCCGGAACCAGCACCACCCGCTTCCTCCGCCTCGTTATTCCCGCATCAGCATCGCCTGCGCCTCGCGCTCGAGGTCGATGTACGGCTCGCCGCTGACGTCAACCGCTACCCGACGGATCGCCCCGCCCGTGAAGCGGAAGGGCTCCGTCCCCGGGTAGTCGGCCGTCACGCCCGAGCCTCCGTCTCGCCCAACGCAGAGGCCCTCGCCGGCGATCATGAACTTGCCCGGCTGGGTCTTGATCTGCGCCTCGCCGACCTTCTTGTCGCCGTGCCAGAGCGACAGCGTCCCGTTCGCGACGCCGGGCGGCTCCTCGCCGGCCTTGTCGAACGACGCGGAGAGGATCAGGTTCTCGCCGATGGGCAGGTCTTCGGTCGCGACGATCTTCTGTTCGAACATGCCGACCCAGTTGTAGACGTAGTGCAGCCGGTTGTCCTTCACGTACAGGGCGTGGCCGCCGAACAGCGAGCCGTGCGCGAAGAGCACGCCCTCGGCGCCAGGCGCGGGAACGTCGACGAGCGCGCCGATTGCGTATGAGCGATTGCGAATGTTCACGGCCTGGGACTCCGGCACTTCAGCCGTGTCCGGGAAGTAGACGTACCGGTCGCGCGGCGGCGAGAGCACCGGCCGCGGTGTCATCAGGATCTCCAGCGGCCCGCGGTCGTCGAGCGGGAACGCCTCGTTGGCCCCGGCCTCCGCGTACCAGAGGTTCTGGAACTCGCGCACCTTGTCCGGTATCTCGGCGGCGAGGTTGTGCAACTCCGAGCGGTCGGTGTCGGTGTGGTAGAGCTCCCACTCGTCGTCGTTGAAGTTGCTCCAGCCGGCGACCGTCGGGTGGTTGGTGACGGCCTTCCAACCGTCGTGCCAGATCGCCCTCGAGCCGAGCATCGAGTAGAACTGCGTCGTCCGCGTCGAAGGCGCCTTTGCATCGTCGAAACTCGAGCGCATGCTGACCCCGTCCAGGGAGCTCTGCACGTGTCCCTTGATCGAACGGGGCGACTCGACCCCAAGCACGTCGAGGACGGTCGGTACCAGGTCGATCGCGTGGTGGTACTGCTCGCGGACCTCGCCCTTGGCCTTCAACCCTGCTGGCCACGACACGATGCACGGATCACTCGTGCCGCCGTTGAACTCGTAGCGCTTCCACATCTTGAACGGCGTGTTGAAGGCCATTGCCCAGCCGTTTGGATAGTGGTTGTAGGTCTTCGGGCTGCCGAGATCGTCAAGCAGCGGCATGTTGTCCTCGACGGTGTCGGGGATGCCCTGCATGAACTTCATTTCGTTGACCGACCCGTTCGGGCCGCCCTCACCCGAGGCGCCATTGTCGGACACGAGGATCACCAGCGTGTTCTCGCGCCAGCCGTACTCCTCGAGGAAGCCGAGCAGGCGTCCGATCTGGTCGTCGGCGTGGGCGAGGAATCCGGCGTAGACCTCAGCCATCCGGCAGAACATCTTCTTCTCGTCGTCCGCGAGCGAGTCCCACGGCCGGGTGACGTCGACCGGCGGGAACGCCTTGCCGTCGGGCCCGGTGCGCGTCTCGGTCGTGCCGATCGGGTTGATCGGCGGCAGCTCCGTGTTCTCCGGCACGAGCCCGAGCTTCTTCTGCCGCGCCAGAGTTTCCTCGCGCATCGCCTCGTAGCCCATGTCGAACTGACCCTTGAACTTGTCGATCCACTCCTTGGGAGCGTGGTGCGGGGCGTGGCAGGCGCCCGGAGCGTAGTAGAGGAAGAAGGGCTTCTCGGGCGCCACGGCCTTCGCGTCCATGATGAACTCGATCGCCTTGTCGGTCAGGTCGACGGTGAGGTGGTAGCCCTCCTCCGGCGACTTCGGCTGGTCGACGAGGTGGTTGTCATAGACGAGGTCCGGGAACCACTGGCTCGTCTCGGCGCCGAGGAATCCGTACCAGCGCTCGAAGCCGCGGCCGCTCGGCCAGTTGCGCCGCGTCGAGGCGAGGTTCATCTCGTCCTCGGGACAGAGGTGCCACTTGCCCACCATGTAGGTGTTCCAGCCGAGCTCACCGAGGATCTCCGACAGCATCCCGTTCTCGGGCGGAATCGTCCCGCTGGCATTCGGGAACCCGATCGCAGCCTCGGTGATGCAGGCCATGCTGTTGCGGGTGTGGTTGCGCCCTGTCAGCAGGCACGAACGCGTCGGTGAGCAGAGCGCCGTCGTGTGCCACTGCGTGTAGCGCACCCCGTCGGCCGCGATCTTGTCGATGTTCGGCGTGGCGATCGGGCCGCCGTAGCAACTCATGGCCGAGAAGCCGACGTCGTCGAGCACGATGTAGACGACGCTCGGGGCACCGTCGGGCGCCTTCGGCGGCTCGAACGGCTCCCAGTCGGGCACCGAGTCCCGGATGTCGACGTTGACGGTGCCCTTGAACGGCTTGCTCATCGGTTCCTCACTCTCCTGGGGCTTCGCGCGACACGAGTAGCAGTCAGCCCCGCGAGTCTACTGTCCGCCGCGCCGCCTACGGGATCGTTCTCCACCTCTCCACCACCTCGCCACAGCGAGGGTTGATGCACCCGCGCGCCGTTGCGAATAGAGTCCTGACGAGAGTTCGGAGGCGGCATGCTTCCGGCGCGATGGAGGAGGAGTAGGTGCTCGCATATACGTCGAATCCCAGCTTCTGGGACGTGGTTTGGTGGATGTTCATCTTCTTCGTCTGGGTGATGTGGATCTCGATCGTGATCATGGTGTTCATGGACAACTTCCGGCGCACGGATCACAGCGGTTTCGCCAAGGCGATGTGGACGGTCTTCATCGTCTTCTTGCCGGTTTTCGGCGTGCTCGCCTACATGATCAGCAAACCGAGGGAGATCGCCTGATCGCGGTCGACCCTGTCGCTCTCGCGACCGGTGCCGACCAGCATCGACCCGGCACCGGTCGCAAGGGGCGCTTCTTACGCCGTGGGCGGGCGCACGTCGTCGTAGAGGACGACGGTTCCCGCGAGGAAGTCCGGGAGCCCGCGCCGCCGCTTCGTGAACAGCACCGGCACGAAGCCGGCGAACATCGGAATGATCGCGAGCACGAGCCCGACGACGCGCACGAACGCTCGACCGACCGACGGTCTACCGCCCTTCGGGTCGCTCACGCGAATCCGCAGCAGCCTCATCCCCGGCGTCTGCCCGGCGACGCTCCAGGAAAGCGTGAAGTACGCGCCGACGGTCAGTGCCCAGCCGCAGGCAAGGAGAACGCCCACGAGCCACTCCGGGCGGAGGCCCCCGACCAGCGACGCGACGAGCGCAGCGATTCCTATGACCGACGTGTAGAGAACGATCGTCACGACTGCGTCGGTCGCTAGCGCGATCGCCCGGGTCGCCACCCCGGCATAGGGTGGGCGCACGGCTCGCACAGGGCGCCGGAGGACACGCTCTGCACGGTCGTCGCCCCGTGCCGCGGCCGCACGGGCGCCGCCGACCATCTCCTCGCCGAGCCCGGTCGTCTGACGGGTGATCGCCTCGCCGAAGCTCGGGGCTCGAGGCGACGTGGTGGAGGATGCGCTGAGTCTCGTCGCTCGCGAGGACGCGGTCGGTCAGCTCGGTGGCTTGCGGGCTCGCCAGCGCGGCAGTCACCAAGCGCTCGAGCTCACCGCTTGCGGCGAGCTCGGCGACGATCCTCTCGAGCACGCGGTGCCGGACGATCGAGCGGGCGATGTCCTCCGGGAGCGAGCCCGCCAGCGCCCGGTCGACGACGCGGGCGATCTCCGGCGCGGACATGACCTCGTCCGCAGCCTCTTCCAGCTGCCCGCGCCAAGCGCGGGCAGCTTTCCGCGCCGGGAAGAACGCGGCGCGTGCGGCTGCGTCGGCCAGCCCGGAGCGGTGCTCGTGGTCGTTCGCTGCCATCGCTACAAAGTATCGCCCACGCCCAGAAACTGGAGCGGCACTCGGTGAGCGGTGCCCGCGTCGTGTTCCGGTTATGGGGACTCGGGTATCTCCGGTGGCGCTGACTGGTCGCCATGCACGCGCAGCACGGCGACGATCGCAATCACGAGGTAGCCGAACGCGGCCACCTTTGGGGCGAAGATCGCGAGCACGATGACCCCGACGTAGAAGGCAAGGCTCGGCGTCGTGGCGATCAGGATCGCGTTGATCTCCTGCTCGCTCACCTCCGGTTTGAGCAAGTCGGGGTCGCGCGTGATTGCTCCCCACAGGGCGCTGAGCAGGAGTGAGATCACGAGCAACGTGGCGCCGTAGAAGATGACGGCGGCGCGCTCGGCGTCCGTGTCGCGGATCGCCTCGGCCAGAAGCTTGGTCGGAAAGGGCAGGAACGAGACGACCATCAGGAGCGCGAGGTTGATTCGCATGATTCCGGGGTTGGCGTACTGCAAGCGCCGGAAGATGCCGTGGTGAACCATCCAGAGCCCGCCGATCGTGATGAAGCTCGTCGCGTACGCCAGATAGGACGGCCGACTGATCGGCGATGCCCCGCCACAAGTTGCCGAACGCGGCCTCGGGCACACTCACTTCGAGGATCAGTAGCGTGATCGCGATCGCGAACACGCCGTCGCTAAACGCCTCGATCCGGCCGGTGCCCCACCGATCACCCACGACCATCATCGTGATACCGCACTGGACGATCAGCTTCGGCGAGTACCGGCCCGTGATCGCACTGCCGCCGAGCGCGAACACAAACATCGCGACCGACATCGGCAGGATCGTCTTGCCGGTCTTCAGCGCGTCGAAGCCGAGCACCGTCTGCAGGTACAGCGGTATCACGAAAAAGGTGCCCTGGATGATGAACGCCTGGCACCACTGCACCACCAGCCCTGCCCGCATCCTCGGGATCTGCGGGAGCGCGAGGTCGAGCAGCGGCTCCTTTCCGGCTTCTTTGACCCGTTGCTCCTGCCGGATGAACAGCCACAGCACGACGGAGCCGATCGCGATCAGCCACAAGCTCGGCGACAGGCCGAGCGGGGAAACGGGGGCCGCGTCCTTCGCCCTCACCCATCCCCACTGGCTCGTCTTCAGGACTCCGAACACGACCGCGCCGAGGCCGGCGGCCGACAGCACCGCGCCACCCAGATCGAGCTTGCTCTTGCGGCCGACCGTCGCCGGGATCAGCTTCAGGAACAGCATCAGGATCAGCATCACGACCGTCTCGCCGGCGAACACGTAGCGCCAGGAGAGATTCGCCGTCACCCAGCCCCCGATCAGCGGCCCGGCCGCCATCGACGCGCCGCTGACACCGCCGAGGATCCCGTAGGCGATCGCACGCTGCTTCCCCTGATAGGTCTTTGCCGTCAGCGCGGCGATCGCGGGGATCACGAGAACCGCGCCGAGGCCCTCCACCAGCGACCAGCCCACGAGCAGCACGGCCAGATTGGGCGAGAGCGCCGTCGTCAGCGACCCGGCCCCGTAGACGAGCCCCCCGATCCAGAACGCCCGCTTCGCACCCCAGCGGTCGCCGATCTTGCCGCCGATCAGCATGAACGCGGCCATCACCAGCGTGTACATCGTGATCGCGGTCTGAAGACCCACGACCGTCGTGTTCAGGTCCTCCACGACCTGCGTGATCGACACGTTCATCACGGTCGTGTCCAACACCATGACGAACTGGGCCGTCGCCAGTACCCCGGCGACACCCCAGCCGACCTTCACCCCCACAGGCGCCGACTCGGCGCCGCTGCTGCTTGGACCCTCGCTCGCCACAGACGACACCCTAATACGTCTCCCAGTCGTTGATATGGAGCACCGAAGACCCAGGTAGCCGCCTTCCCGCAGCCCGCGTTTGACGCGGCTCGACATAGCGAACGCTGGAAGCTGACGCACTCCGGTGGAAAGGGGCCGGTGCCCGCGCGCCCCTTCCTCACCCTCAGACGCAAGACGCGAAGCATGCGGCTTTGGCCTGCATGGCAGGGCCGACGGTGACGCTGGCGAAGAGACTCGTCGTGGGTGAACGGTGGGGCACCGGCCGGATCGAAGCGTTTAGCGACGGCGTGTTCGCGATCGCGATCACGCTGCTGATCCTCGAAGTCAGCGTGCCCGAGGCCGCGTTCGGCAACTTGTGGCGGGGCATCATTGACCAGTGGCCCTCCTACCTGGCATTTGCGACGAGCTTCATCACGATCGGAGGGCTCTGGATGGTTCACCACGGCATCTTCCGGCGCCTGCAGTACGCCAACACCGGAATCATGCGAATCAACCTCGCGCTGCTGATGGCCGTCTCGTTCCTGCCCTTCCCGACCAAGCTCCTGGCCGAGGCGATCCGCGACACGGACGCCGAGCGCGCCGCCGTAATCTTCTACGGCGCCACGTTGCTGGTGATTTCACTGCTGCTCAGCGCGCTGTGGGGAGCGATCACGCGCGACCCCGAGTTGCTCAAACCGGAGGTGAGCGAGCGGGAGATCAACGCGATCCTGATCGCCACGACGCCAAGCCTTGCCTTCTACGTCGGGGTCATCGTGCTCGCGATCTTCGCCCCAAAGGCGGCCGCGTTCGGCTACCTCGTGATTGCGATCGTCGCGGTGTTGCGCGTGCATGGCGACCAGTCAGCGCCATCCGAGATAGCGCGGCGGTGAGGGGATCACCCTAGCCGCCCGACTCCGTCGACGTTCCCCGGCGCGAAGTCGAGCAGCGGCACCGATTCACCTGGTGGGGTCCGTGCGCGGCCGATCATCTGTTGCGTAGGGTTGCGTCGCGATGGATTACGAGAGCACGGTTTCCCACATCGTTCGCGTCGTCGAGGCAGTTGGGGCGGGGATCATGCTCTTCGGCGGATTCGCGGCGTTTCTCATCTTCCTCGTGCGAGTGTCCCTCCCCGAACGTCGGCCCGGCTCGTACGAGGAGCTGCGCCGCAACCTCGGTCGCTCGATCCTGCTCGGCCTGGAAGTGCTGATCGTGGCTGACATCGTGCGAACGATCATCGTCGACCCGACCTACGAAAGCGTTGTCGTATTGGGCGTGATCGTCGTCGTCCGGATTCTGCTGAGCTTCGCGCTCGAGGTCGAGATGGAAGGCATGTGGCCCTGGAACCGCTGGCGGCGTCAGCCATCGAACCCGTAAGCCAGCAACCTCACGGTGCTTGCTGCGCGGTCGCCCGGTTCTGCAGCATGGCGCGCCACCCTCTCAGCAACTGGTTGACCCGAGCGGCGCCGATGATCGGCTCGTCGGGGACCGGCAACGTCCCAGGATGCAAGATGAAGGGGCGCGTCTGGGGCCCGCCGAGGCCGCCGTGGAAGCTGATCAGCTCCTCGAAGGCGCAGCCCTGGTCGAGCTCCGGGTCGTAGAAGCTCCCGACCATGATGTCGGCGACGTGCGCGAACCCGTCGGTACGCAGAAGATGCTGCGCGGCGGTGGGCGAGAACGCTGCGAGCGGATCCTCGCCCACGACACGCCCGTCTGCGAGGTGGCGGACCCCGCGCGGGCCGAGCGCGAGCGGGCCGTCAGCGGCTGAGTGGACGAGCAGCCAGCCGACGTGCGGATGCGCGCGCAGGGCCGGGATCAGCCGCGGATGGCGCTCCTGTATCTCCTCGAGCGTGAGTCTCCGCTTCTCTTCCATCAGGTAGACGAGACCGAGGTTGCCCGAGCCGAGCACAACGACTTGCTTGTCGCTGACGTCGTTCTTGGGACGCTTTTTCGCTTTGCGACCGGTGGCTTCCCCGGCCGCGTTCCCCACCATCGCCTGCTGCTCGTCTCCACCCGCAAATCCCGTGACGCTGGCGCCTTCGAGCGAGCGCTCGACAAGCTCTTCGAGCGTGTAGCCGTTGCGTTGCTTGAACGTCGCCCCCTGCGTCTGCCCGTGATCCGACAGCACCACGATCTCGTATGGCCGTGGGGCGTAGCGGCGAGCCCTCTCGATCCGGCTGAACTGCTGATCGAGCTTACGGAGAGCCTCGAGCGTGTCCGCCCGCTCGAGCCCGGAATGGTGCGCCACTTCGTCGTAGCTCGAGAAGGTGGCGTACACGGCGGGGCGCCCTTTCATCATGTCGGTCAGCACGCCGTACACGATCATGTCGCGGACGACAACGCACATCGCCGCCCGCAGGAACGGGTACTTGCCGCCCCGGTGGCCCCGCGGCACGACCCCACGCCGCCTCGCCTTCGTTGCGGCCGACCATTCGAGCACGACCTCCCAGAAGAAGAGAACGAGCACGCGGGTGACGTTGAACCCGTTCGCGAAGAACGCCCTGTAGCCGGGGTTCGCCCTCTTCTCCTCGTCGATGCGACTCACGGTCAGGATCACGTGGTCGGCTTCCCCTGAGAGAAGGTTGCCTCGACTGGCCCCGCCGTCGACCAGCAGCCCCCGCCCGACCGCGTGCCGTCGCTCGATCTCGGCGCAGTCGGGGGGGGCCGAGCATGTCATGACCGTCCCCGTTTCCTTCTCAACCCAGCGGAAGGCCGGGATGTCCTCGTTCGACCCGAGCAGGATCCCCGCCTGCGAGGCGCCCGTCTGCGACGAAAGATCCGTCTCCCACTCCACGAGCCGATGGCTGTCCTTCTCCAGCCACCGGGCCATCGCGGGCGCGTTCCCGTCGCGCATCGCACGCTGGAGCACCGGCAGGGCGAGCCCGTCGATCTCGAGAAACACGATCCCCGGTACATCGGTCTCGACACGCTCACCCGAGCGCCGCGCGACGCGCCGGATCACGCGGAGCGAGTACGTATCGTCGTCGTTCGTCCCGAAGACGATCTCGAGCACGACGCTCACCGCGGACGCGACGAGAGCGGCCAGCAGTGCCCATCCGAACGAGTCCACCTGGATCGCACGACTGTCGATCTCCGACGCCAGCAGCAGCATCGCCGCATCGAGGACGAGGATGAGAACAAAGCCGAGCAGCAGCATGAACGGGAGCCGCAACGCCGCCACCAGCGGCGGCAGCAGCGCGTTCAGAACGCCGATGATTGCCGCGGTGACCAACGCACCACCGAAGTTCGGCACACTCACACCGGGCACGATTTCTGCCGCAACGAGCAGCGAGGCCGACGCGACGAGCCACGAGAGCAGCACGCGCCCGAGTTTGAACCGCGGGCGCTCGGGGCTCCAAGCCGGAAGATCGCCGAATGTGGTGTCCATTGCCATGGGGATCAGCGACAGCCGCGAGCGGTGCCCGCTACCGGCCCGTCCGGGCGTTCGCCGCGAGCCACACGGCGAGCGACGCAGGAAACGCGGTAAGGCACACGACAACGCCGAGGAAGAGATGACCTCCGACGATCATCACGATGCCGAGCGCGAGTCCGGCAAAGACCGTCAGCAGGGCAAGCAGCATGGGCAACGCGCGAAACCTCCTCTTTGATCTGGGAGCAACCCTAACTGGACCAACACTCGGGTCGATCCCCTGGCAACGCGTTCCCGGAAGCGGGTGTTGTATCGTCCGCCCTCGGTGCTTCGCTCCCTGCTGGTCACTTGGTTCGTCCTCGCCGTCGCTTTTGCCCTGACGGCGTGGCTTCTCTCCGGAATGGAGGTGACAGGAGGATTCTGGGGCTACGTGTGGGTTTCAGCGCTCTTCGGAATCGTCAACGCGATCATCGGGACGATCCTGCGGATCCTCACGCTCCCTTTCATCCTCTTGACGCTCGGGTTGTTCGCCGTGATCGTCAATGCGGCGCTGCTGGAGATCACCGACTGGCTTACGAGCTACCTGACGATCGACGACTTCTTCTGGACCGCGATCTGGGCGGCGATCATCATCGCGGTCGTTGCTGTCCTGCTGGACGCCACCGTCGGCAACATGCTGCGCAAGCACCCGGCAGCCGGCTGAGGCCGACTCCGCCGAGTTCGAGGGAGTCGAGCGAGGTAGAGGCTTGAATCGTCCCGCCGAGGACGCGCGCTCCCCAGTCTCTCGGGCATTGCGAGCCCCCGTGGCGTTCCTCGGAAAGCTCGCCGGGGTCAGCCTGGAGGCCATCCAGCGCTTCTTTGCCGACCACTGCCAGCAGCACGCGGCAGGAATCGCGTATCGCGTGCTGTTCTCGATCGCGCCGCTGGCGATCGTCCTGGTCTCCATCTTCGGGCTGGTTCTTACGAATGAGAGCGTCCGCCAGGACGTCGTGGACACGATCGTCGAGGCGCTTCCGGTCTCCGCGTCCGGCACGAAAGACGTCGAGGACGCGATCACGGCGATCGCAACACCGGTGAGCGCGGTCGGGTTGCTGAGCCTGTTCGTCTTCGCCTGGGCGGCGACCGGGATGATGGCGGCGATCCGGCAGGGGCTCGAGGCCTCGATGGGCGTCGTGGAGTCCCGGCCGGTGGCCCGCGGGAAGATCGTCGACTTGATTCTGATCGTCGGCACGGCGGCCCTGGTGCTGCTCACCGCCGGGCTCACCTTGATGGGAGATCTCGTGGAGAGGGCGTTGGTGCCTCTCGCCAAGGCGACAGGTCTCGGAGCCAACACGCTCGCGGGCACCCTCCTTCACGGAGAGTCGTTCGTGTTGTGCGTCGTCGTCGTGATGCTGCTCTACCGATTCGTCCCGTCCCGCGGCCTGCACTTTCGGGCCGGACTTGTGGGAGCGGTCGTCACGGCGGTGTTGCTCCAGGCGATCTCGTTTGCATCTGGCCTGATCTACGACCGCGCGACACGGCTCAGCGTCGTCTACGGCTCGCTCACCACGGCGTTCGTCTTCCTCTACTCCATCTACCTCTACTCGTCGGCGTTGCTCCTCGGCGCCGAGATCGCCGCCGCCTGGTCGCGGCCCCGGGTAGAAGACTCGACGCCGATCCCCATCCAGTTGAAGCGTTTCGCACTCGGACTCTTCGTCAGGCAGGACCCGCCTCCCGAAAGGAGCGATGCGCCCCCAAGCCCTGCACCGCAGTACACTCGCGACAGCCGGCGGTCAGCGGACGACGACACCTGAGTCAGTTTGATTCCACCGCCACAACCCGCACGACGGAAGGCTGCCGTTGCCGATCCTGATCCTGCTCGTCCTGGTGATCGTCCCGCTTCTCGTCCTGCCGTCGCCGTGGAATCTGATCGGCGCCGGGATCGGCCTCCTGCTCGGCATCGGCGGAGTGGTCGCAACCAACGAGAGCGTACGGCACCGTCGAAAGCAGGTGGGTGCCGGAACGCTCATCGGCAAGAACGCGGTGGTGATCACGCCGTGCCGGCCGGACGGCCAGGTGCGCATCGACGGAGAGATCTGGGCGGCCCGAGCTGAGACGGACGCTGCGGTCGGGGATTCCGTGCAGGTCGTCGGCCGCGAAGAGCTGACACTCCTCGTCGCGCCTGTCTCCGACGACGACCACTAGCCTCGGCGGCACGGCCGAAACACTCCACGCCGCGAAGCCGATAGGCTCCCCGGCATGCAGGCCGTCGCCGCATCGGCCGACGGCCGGAGCATCCTTTTCGAGGCGGCCCTCGGCATGCCGCTCGCGCCCGGCGGGTTCGCCGTCGTGGCGACTGAGCCCCCTCTCCTCGTGCAAGTGACCGAAAGCCGGATCGCCGTCCGCACGGTCGACGGGCGCCGGACCAACGTCCTCGAGGGCGCCGCGACCGCGCTCGGCGACGCGCTCGGCGGGTTCGGCGACAAACCCATCGCGCCGGCGCCAGCCGACGCCGTGGCCGCCTGGGCGGCCGAGCGGCTCGACGCAGACGGGCTCGATGTCGGGGTGCTCGAGGACGCGCCTGCGGTCCGCGCCCGACTCGATGCCAGCGGGCTCGCACGGCACACGTTCCTCTGCGGCCAGTCGGGCTCGGGCAAGACCTACACGACCGGTGTTCTGCTCGAGCAGATCCTGCGTCAAACGGATCTCCGGCTCGTTGTGCTCGACCCGAACTCGGATCACGTCGGTCTGCGCGAGACACGGGACGACGCGGATCCCGAAATCGCCGAGGCGCACCGCAGGCGCGCTACCACTCTCCACGTCGCGCGCGCAGATGACGCCCTGCCGTTCGCAACCGCTCGGATCGGAATGCGGTTCTCCAACTTCCCCGGCCGGGCTCAACTTCTCTTGCTCCGCCTCGATCCCGTCGCCGACTCCGAGGAGGCCGAGGCGCTGCTCGACGTCACTGCGGCGCTGCCGGTTCCCTACGATCCGGCCGACGTCGCCGCTGCCGCCATCGGATTGGGCACCCCGGCGGGTCACCGTCTCGCGGTCCGAATCCGCGCCCTCGGAGTAGACGAATGGCAGCTCTGGCAGCGCGATCCGGCGCTGCCCGTGCTGGGCGACCTCATTCGTGCCGGCAAGGGGATGATCGTCGACACCGGGAGCATCGCCGATCCGGCCGAGCGCTCAGCGCTCGCGGCTGCGGTGCTCCAGGGCGTCTGGGCGCAGCGCGCCGAGCGGATACCCACCCTCGTCGTGCTCGACGAGGCTCACCACATCTGCCCGGCGGAGACCACCGACCCGATCCAGGCCGTCGCCACCGACCACGCCGTCCTGATCGCGGGCGAAGGGCGCAAGTACGGCATCTTCCTCCTGGTCGCCACCCAGCGCCCACAGAAGGTCCACCCAAGTGTGGTTGCGGGCTGTGAAAGCCTCGTGCTCCTGCGCATGAACTCGCTTCGTGACGTCGCGGAGCTCGAAACCGCGTTCTCCCACGTCCCGGAGGGACTCCTTCGCCTCGCGCCCGGGTTCGCTCGCGGCGAGGCGCTCGTCGCGGGCGCACTGGTCCCCGCGCCGCTGCACCTTCGGATCGGGGGACGGGTCACACCCGAAGGAGGCGGCGACGTGCCGTCCACGTGGGCCCGTCCGCCCGAGGGCTAGATTCTAAAGAAGCGGAGAGGCGGCGGCGAACGCGGCCGACCTGAGCCGGTTCTTCGTCCCCATGACCACGCGGCCGGGCGCCGAAATGGTCTCGGCCGGGACGGAGAACCGCTCGTCGAACTGCGCCGCGAGGTCGCGCGAGCGGACGCGCAGGTCGATCTCGAAGAACCTTCTGAGGCTCCACGCTTCGAGGTTGCAGGTGCCGGCCAGCACCTCCTCCCCGTCGCGGACGAATGCCTTCGCGTGCAGCATCGTCGGGTAGTCGAGGATGCGCACGCCAGCGTCGATCAGGCTTGCGTGGTGATGCTGCTGCGCGGCCGAACAAGCCCAGTTGTTCGCGTTCGCCGGCACGAAGAGGCGGACGCGGACGCCGCGTCGGGCCGCCAGCTCGATCCGGCGGATCATGCCTCGGTCGGTCACGTAGGGGTTCACCACGTCGAGCGTCTCGCGAGCACCGTCGAGGATCGTCGCGATCGCTTCGGTGATCGGCCGGTATCGACCCGGCGCATTGTGGAGAACCACGGCCGGCACGGGGTCGGCCGGCGTCTCGAGAGCAGGGAAGAGGGCCTCCACGGCGCCCTCGGGAATCCCACCACCGAGCCAGCGGAAGCCTGCGACGAAAACGAGCTGGAGTTGCGCCACCACCGGGCCGGTCGCCCGCAGGAACAGGTCGTGGAAGCGCCCATCCTCGAAGTGATCCTCGATCCCTGCGCCGCCGAGCCAGCCGACGCGGCCGTCGACGATGACAAACTTGCGGTGGTCGATGTGCCCCAGCCCTCCGAGGTTCCAGCGCATCTCGCCGCCGGCGCCGAGCGGCCCGTGGGTCACTCGGGCCTTCGTCGCGCGCACCACGCACACGTCGATACCGCCGGCGACGAGCCGCTCGTAGAACTCTCGACTCGCGTCGTCGGGGTGAGATCCCTGCTGGTCGACGACCAGCCTGACCGAAACACCTTCCGCCGCCCTCCCGATCAACGCCTCGGCGAAGATGTCGCCGATCTTCCCCGGCCGAAAGCCGAACTGGTTGATGTGTATGGAGGACTTTGCCGACGCGATGTCTTCGAGCATCGGGGGGTAGAAGTTCCGGCCCTCGACGTGAACCTCCACCGACGCCGCCGCACTCTCCTCGAATGCGAGCGCCAGCGCGGAGCGCTCGACCGGCCCCGTCACGAATCGCCGCGCGTGGGTAGCGAGGTCGTCGTTATGCATGGGCGTCGGATGCCGGGAGCTCATGCGGTGTGGCGGCTCATGCTCGGATGGCTCACGTGATCGGGCTCGCGTCTGACCTGGCCCGTTCGGGTAGCAGGGACGGCGAGACACAAAGAGCCTAGACGATCGAGGGTGCGGAGACAACGGCGTCGCCTGCCCAGAGTCCGCGATGCGCTCTCGCAGATGACGTCCGGCCGCCGCCGGGAATAGGATCACAACAGCTGCCGTTCGGCGGCCGAGCATCCGGTCGAGGAGGTGGGAGATGACCCGTTACGCGACACTGCGTTCATGGGCGTTGGTACTCAAGGTCGCAGGATTCTTCATGGTGGTCTTCACCCTGTTCGGGGTGATCGTCTGGGCATTTGAGGTGGAGGGCTTCTGGCAGACGCTGGGTGTCATCTTCATCGGTGCGCCGGTCGCGCTGTTCATCTCGACGTGGGGGATCGCCCTCGGACAGGCTCTGAACGCGATCGCCGATATCGGCGACGCCGTCGACACGCCCTGATCTCGCAACGTAGGCTATGGCGCTGAGCAAACAGCACGGAGGGAAGATGGCTTCCAACATCGTGGCTTCCTCGCTCTCGGATCAGGACCTGGCCGAGCTGCTTGCGCTGACCAAGGGTGCGGACAGCGTGGAGCTCAAACTGACCGTGCCGTTGTCCGACCGGAGCCGGGCAGGAGCCGCATTCGGGGTGGATCCCCTCGACGGCGAGATCCGGCAGGTCTACTTCTTCGATACCCCTGACCTCGCACTCAACCGGAGTGGCGTGGTCGTTCGAGCCCGTCGCGTGCAGCAGCGGGGAGACGACTCGGTCGTGAAGCTGCGGCCGGTGGTGCCGGACGAGCTACCGGCAGAGGTGCGCGTCTCGCCGAACTTCGGGGTCGAGGTCGATGCGATGCCGGGCGGGTTCGTCTGCTCGGGATCGATGAAGCACATGATGGGGACGATGGACGTCAAGGACGCGGTGGCAGGAAGACTGCCGGTCTCGAAGCTCTTCTCGAAGGAGCAGCGGTCGTTGTACGCAGCGCATGCCCCAGAGGGGCTCACGCTTGACGACCTCGCGATCCTGGGCCCGGTCCTCGTGCTCAAGGTGAAGTTCGCGCCGGAAGGCTATGGCCGGCGGCTCGTCGCGGAGCTGTGGCTCTACCCGGACAACTCGATGCTCCTCGAGCTGTCGACCAAGTGCGCGCCCGTCCGAGGCGTTCCAAATCGCCGCCGAGACGAGAGCCTTCGTGACGCAACACGGGGTCGACCTCTCGGGCGAGCAGGAGACGAAAACGAAGAAGGCACTGCAGTTCTTCTCGCAGCAACTGCAATCGGAGGCCGCGCTCGGCTCGGCGTAACGCCCGAAGACACGACCAGGGCCGAGGAGCTACGACCCCGTCGGCGGCGGCGTCCTGCGTCCGCATTCTTCGGACGTTCCCCGATCACCCCGCCGCTTTATGCTGCGCCGATGATGCTTCGACCGAGGAGACTGTGTGACTAGCGCGGCCGCGACGGTCACCCCGTTCCACGATCCCTCGCGCCGGCGTCGCCTGAAGAAGATCGCCTATTGGATCGTGGGCCTGCTTGTGCTCGCGGTCATCCTGCGCCTGCTCGGCGTCGATGTCATCGGCTGGCTCAAGGATGTCTGGGATCAGATCAAGGCCATCCCGCTCAAATACCTGGTGCTCGCCTCGATCCTGCAGATACTGCAGACATCGCTTAACGGGCTTGCCTACTACGGGATCCTGGCATACGCCTACCCGGGGCGCGTTCAGCTCTGGCCGATCATCACGGCGTACGCGGTGGGCGTCTCGATGAACAACTTCCTGCCGGCGAACATCGGCACCTTCGTGACGCTCTTGATGTTCGTCGCGATCATCCCCGGCTCGAACTTCCCCGGCGTTTTCGCCGCGTACCTCGTGAACAAGATCTTCTTCACGATCGTCGGCGGTTTCGTCTACCTCTACCTGTTCCTCGAGGCCGGGGAAGCATTCGACGTCGAACTGGGCTGGTTCCGCGACCATCCGCTGCTTCTGCTCGGGCTGATCGCCGGTGGCGTGTTCCTGGTCGTGATCGTCGTTCGCATCTGCTGGCGCTGGCTGAAGAAGCTCTGGGAGCAGGCCAAGCAGGGCGGCAAGATCCTCTCCTCGCCCGGTGCATACACGAAGCGCGTGTTCCTACCCCAACTCGGCAGCTACGCGGCGAAGGTGGGCGTGATCATGGTGTTCCTGGCCGCGTACTCGATCCCGGTCACCTTCGACTCGGTAATGAGCGTCATCGGCTCGAGCTCTGCTGCGAACATGGCCTCGGTCACACCTGGAGCGGTTGGGGTCACGCAGGCCGCCAACGTCGTCGCGCTGCAGGATTACACCACCGCCGACACCGCGACAGCGTACTCGCTCTCCCAGCAGCTGGTCACCACCCTGGTCAACCTCGTGTACGCCCTGATTCTCGTCGTGCTGATCTTCGGCTGGACTGGGGGAAAGCTACTCGTCTCGACGAGCTACACCGACGCGAAGACCAAGGTGGCTGAACAGCAGGAGTCGCGAAAGAGCAAGAAGGCCGAGAAGCGGAGGCGCAAAGAAGCGGGGTCGCAGTCCGGCGACGACACCGCCTGAGACATCGCTCACGAACAGAGGCGGTCGCTCCCGCGCAGTGAACAGGCCGGAGCCGGGGATCAGGATCCGGCTGTTTGGCTGCCGCGGACGTTCGCCTCGGCTGCCCCGTCCGAGCCCGAGTCATGGCGTTGCTCTTCGGTCTCGCGCCAGCTGGCCCAGACGGGTGAAAAGACCGCGCAGACCAGCGACAGGGTGATCATGATGAACACGTAGCTGATCACCGTCATGACGACACCGAAGGCGCCGAACGCCCTCCC
The DNA here is from genome assembly GCA_963781315.1 of uncultured Actinomycetes bacterium. Lineage (GTDB taxonomy): Bacteria > Actinomycetota > Thermoleophilia > Gaiellales > Gaiellaceae > PALSA-600. The sequence goes on from CAWAFJ010000009.1 coordinate 87,026, forward strand.
GTTCTGATTAAGGGGGGCAGCCAAGAAGAAAGGCGAGGTCGCGGCGGTGCCGCCGAGGGCGATCGAGGCGAGCAGCGCGCCGGGCAGCAGCGCGCGGAGCCCGATCCTTCGGTGCAACAGGAAGCGCGGCGCCCAGAGCCAGAAGACCGTGGAGGCTATGAGCCAGACGGGAACGAGAACGAGCCAGCCTCGGTCGCGAAACTGCGCGGCCGCCACGACGGCGAGCGCAATGGCTCCGGTGAAGACAAAGAAGAAGATTGCAAACAGCCCCTGGTCGGCTATCGATCCGACCTTTATCCGCCAGGCGCGTGCGTAGACGTCCTGGTAGATCTGCCCGATTCCGATTCCCCACAGAAGAAACCCGACGACGACCGTGATGGTCGCTGCGAGCCGGTTCGCAGAGGCGCTGCCGAACGTATCGTGGACGAGGCTAGCCGTGTCGCCGTCCAGCTTCAGATGCGTGATCAGACGCTCCGCGAAGACATTTGCGTCCCCACTCGACGGGTGGAAGTACGCCACGGCCACGAGTGCAGCTGGCAAGACCGACAGCGACGAGTAAACCGTCACCGCGCAACCTGAGTTGCGGCTCGCCTCGAAGTAGCCGCGAAACCACTGCAACGCGAGCCGTCCGAGACGCGAATCGGACCGGCCAATGAGCCAATCCTGCACCGTCTTCAACCGACCGCTACGCGCCGTTGTCTCGGAGTTGCCCATGCGGCCGACCATAACCCAACGAACACCGCGCGATCTAGCGACGAGCCTCACGGCCGGAGCCGGGGCGGCGGTTCGCTTCCGGGCTTCCAGGCCTTCGCCGCATCGGCCGACTGCCACGCATCGCTTTCGAGACGGCTCTCAGCACTCCGCTCACGCCGGACGGGTACCACCACTGGCGGTTCTGTAGTTCTCCGGGCGAGCTGTCAGCGTTTACACCGATGCCCCCGCTACCTAGGTGGGCGAGCCTTTGTTTGAAACGAGGATGGTCGAAAGCACCACCAAAGAAGGAGGAATCATGTCGATGCAAACCAGTGAAACCCCTGTTCTCGACTTGCTCGCGAGCATGACGGCGGACTCGATTGAGGCTTCGACCCTCGATACCGAGACGCTGATGCTCGTGCGGATCGCCGCCCTTGTTGCGGTCGACGCACCCCCCGCCTCGTACCTCTTGAACCTCGGCACCGCCGCGGACATGGGCATCACCGCGGAGCAGGTTCGAGGCGTTCTGACTGCGGTCGCCCCGATCGTGGGCACCGCACGTGTCGCTTCGGCAACCGGCCACATCGTGCGCGCGCTCGCGCTCGCGATCGAGGTCGCCGAGCCCGAAGACGACGCATAGCCCGAGTGGGCGAAATCGCGACCGGCAGCAGTGATTGGGCTGCCGGTCGCATCGTCTCAGATCACCGTGCGGCAGGACCGGGTCACCCAAGGCCGAACGCTCTCTTGGGTTGACGGCCTCTCCCTCCTCCAGCGAGCGTTCGTGGCTTCCGGGATCGCGCGTGCGCCGTCTGCGCTCGAGCCACAGCTACCGCTTCGTGCTGCTCCTCATCCTGGCCACGTTTCTGTTCGTCATGGCCTCGCCGAACAAGACCTGGGCGCTCAGCGTGGTCGTGTTGCTCCTCTGCGGAACGCTCGCCATGGCCATCTGGACGTCCGGGCTCGGCTGGGGCCGCTCCAGGACATCGGGTCTCATCGCCGTTGGCGTTGTGATCGCGGTCCTGGCCGCGACCCTGAACGGCAACGACGTCGCCGGTGTGGTGTGGCTCTTCGGGTTCGTGTTCGCAGCGGCGACCATTGGTGTCATCGCCCTCGGCGTGGTCGATCAGGGTGCGGTGAACGGCCAATCCGTCGTCGGTGCGATCTGCGTCTACCTTCTGTTGGGCCAGCTCTTCTCGTTCGCGTATGGAGCTGCCGCCGGGCTCGGATCGGGCTTTTTCTTCGCACAGGGAACGGACGGCACGCCGGCAATCCGTCTCTACTTCAGCTACATCACGATGGCCACAGTCGGCTATGGCGACTACAGCGTCTCGGGGGATCTTGGCAGGACACTGGCCGTTCTCGAGGGGTTGCTCGGCCAGCTCTACTTGGTGACGGTGGTCGCCATGCTCGTCGGCCGCCTCAGGCTCAAACGGCAAGAGGACTCAAGCTAAACGAGGCATGTCGCTCTCGTGCTGACTATGCTCACAGCACGAACGGCCGCGGCCACTCGCGACCGACCCAATAGACGGAGGCCGAGATGCTCGTCGCTGCAAATGGCTGGTGGTTCGGATCGATCATTTTCCTCCTCATCTGGATCGCTATCGCCTTCTGGCCGGCTCGCGTTGCCGCCCGCAAAGGGCACAGCTTCTTCCTCTACTTCCTCTTCAGCCTGGTCTTCTTCCCGGCCGCGCTGATCGTCGCGTACATGGTTCGAGATCGCCGGGTAGGAGCTTGATCAGCCGCATGACCGGGCGCATTGATCGAGGGGGCTCCGGGCGATGAGCACCGAGGTCTCTCCGGAGGCGCACGAGGTCAGCCCTATCGCGGCAAAAGCCGCCCGTGTCGAGCACTTCTCGGTGGGCGAGCGCGCGGCGCGCGGAAAGGCGGCGCGCGCGGATGTGCCCCGCACGGCCCATGCGGCCTGGGAGCCGCCGCCCCTGCGGCGCTCCCCTCTCGATCTGTTGGAGGAGCAGGCAAAGACACGAGTGCCGGAGCTCGTCCCGATCCGTTACGGCCGAATGCTGGTCTCCCCGTTCACGTTCTACCGCGGCGCTGCCTACATCATGGCCTCGGACCTGGCAGGGATGCCGAGGACAGGCCTGCACACGCAGCTCTGCGGTGACGCTCATCTGTCGAACTTCGGCGCCTTCGCCGCTCCGGACCGGCAACTGGTTTTCAGCATCAACGACTTCGACGAAACGCTGCCGGGACCGTTCGAGTGGGACGTGAAGCGTCTCGTCGCGAGCTTCGCCGTTGCGGGCCGCGACCGCGGCTTCAGCGACAAGGAGCGAGCCGCCGTCAACCTGACGGTTGGGCGCGCCTACCGGGAGGCGATCGCAGGCTACGCGGGCAGGAACAACCTCGATCTCTGGTACTCGCGTCTGGACGTCGAGAAGGTTGCCATGCAATTGACCCAAGGCTTCACACGCGAGCAGATCAAGCGCTACGAGGGCAACCTCGCGAAGACGAAGACGAAGACAAGCCTGAAAGCGTTCGGGAAACTGACCGAGGTCGTGAACGGCGAGCCGCACATCATCAGTGACCCGCCGGTGGTCGTACCGATGGAGGAGCTCTTCGGAGCCGAGAACGCCCACAAGGCTGCACGAGTTCATGCACGGCGTGATCCGCTCGTACAGGCGAACGCTCGCCGGCGACCGGCGGAAGCTCCTCGAGCGGTACCGCTACGTCGATGCCGCCCGCAAGGTCGTCGGGGTCGGCAGTGTCGGCACACGTGCGTACATCATGCTGATGCTCGGCCGCGACGGTGACGACCCGCTGTTTCTCCAGTTCAAGGAGGCGGAGGCGTCGGTGCTCGAGCCCTTCCTCGGCAAGAGCGAGTTCGCCAATCACGGGCAGCGGGTGGTCGAGGGCCAGCGTCTGACGCAGGCGGCGAGCGACATCATGCTCGGGTGGATCCGCACCGAGGGGCTCGACGGCGTCAAGCGCGACTTCTACGTGCGCCAGCTGTGGGACGCGAAGGGCTCGGCGATCGTCGAGCTGATGGCGCCCAACGTCATGACCGTGTACGCCAAGTTATGCGGCACCGAGCTCGCCCGCGCACACGCCCGCGCCGGCGACGCGATCGCGATCTCCGCCTACCTCGGCAACAACGACACCTTCGACCGCGCTGTGGCGCAGTTCGCCGAGGCCTACGCCGACCAGAACGAACGCGACTTCGAAACGCTCACGGAGGCCGTCAAATCCGGGGCGATCGAGGCCGAAGCCGGCGTCTGAGCCAGTCGGTCAGTTCGTCTCGGGGGCTGCCTCGCCGCGCAGCACCATCGACACGGCGCCCGCGAAGGCGGCACCGAGGAGCGGCCCGACGATGTAGATCCACAGGTTCCCGAACTCGAGGGCGAGGATCGCGGGATCGATGGAGCGAGCCGGGTTGAACGAGCCGCCTGACGAGGGCCCCATCGTGAGCGCGGCCGCGAAGATGAAGCCTCCGATCACGACCGGCGCCTGCACGCCCTTCCAGGCGGCAGAATCGTCTGTCGCGACGGTGATGATGACGGACACAAACAGGAACACGGCAACCGCTTCGATCAGGAGCGCGCGCCAATCGGGCACGCCGGCGCCCGGCGCGGTGACGAGGGAGTCCTTGACGTCGCTCGTATAGAGAAACACGGCGACGACCGCAGCGACAAAGCCGCCGATCAGCTGCGCGACCCAGTATGGGACAACCTCGGCGATCGGAAACTTCCGCCCCATCGCAAGGCCGAAGCTCACCGCGGGGTTGAAGTGACCGCCTGAGATCTGGCCGAACGCCGCGATCATGAGGCCGAGCCCGAGACCGAACCCTGCCGCGACGCCGGCGGGGGCGATGCTACCGGGCAGGTTCACCGACGCAGCGATGCCGCTGAACCCCATGAAGAAGAACCCGAACGTGCCGACGACCTCGGCGAGCAAACGCTTTTCGATCGGTGGTGCAGCCATCGGTGTCGATTGTTCGCGCCGGCGGCGGCATCTCCTCTCGCCGCCCGCTGCCGAAGGACAACCGCAAGAGGAGGGACGCATCGTCGCGTCCCTCCTCGTGTTTCCTGAATCGCCGCGACACACACGGTCTTTCGGCGGGGTGGCCGCTCAACTCGGAGGACGTGACTCCTGTCGGCCGGTCGAGTGACCGGTGGCCAGTGTCTGTGATCGGCTGATCGCCCGCAAGGGCGTTCACCGGACCGATCCCCGATTGCAACGACTCGCACGCCAGGCACGGTCACGACCGTGTCACCCGAATGCGGCCGCCCGGTAACCCCGAGTCGGCGAGCGGCGCGGGACACTTCTCGTGTCCCACTCGAAGGACCGAGAAGTCGATTTGCGGTCGACTCGCCCGCACAGCCGATCGAGAGATGTCGATTGTCGTGTCGTTGAGCTGGCCGCACGTCACTCCGGATCAGTACGACTTGCTGCACGACCTCGTTCGCTACGACGAAGATCCCCCCGAGGGCGCCGTGTCGCACACTGCTTGGTTCACGGAAAGCGGGCTCCGGGTCGTCGACGTGTGGCGGTCGCAGGAGGATTTCGAGCATTTCGCAGACGAGCGCCTGATGCCCGCCGCGCTTCAGGTCCAGGGGTTCCACGGGGAGCCGATGGTCAAGTTTCATCCGCTACATGCCTACCAGGTCGCGCCGGCCACGGCCGACGTCTAGCCAACGGAAGCAATCAGGTCTCGGGATCGGAACCCCGAGACCTGATTGAGCTCCGGTTAGTTCACGCGGACGATCTGCCCGCGGATCTCGCCATACGGGTTCCGCTTGGTGAGGACATTGCTCGCGATCCTGCCCGCAAAGGACGATCCCGGCGGTAAGGCGGCGCGGTAGAACAAGCGGCGCCCTCCTGCAGGTGTTTTTCGTGCTCTCCCAGGTAGCCGTGGTTCGGCAGACGTTTAGACTCCGCGGCGTGACCGAGACCACCGAGACCACACAGCCCGAAGATCCATTCGCGGCGATCGAGGACAGCCATGCCGCCGACTACATGCTGCGCAACGTGCAGCAGCACCTCGTGTCGCTCTCGGCGCAGGCGGATCTGAAAGCGAGCGTCGTCATGACGGTTTCCGCGCTTCTGATGGGGGCCGCGGCGACAGGGGCCGACAAGGACGTGACGCTGTGGGGAATAGTCCCCTTCTCGATCGCTCTCGCGGTGACCCTCCTGTGGTCGGTGCTCGCGATCGTTCCTCGCAAGGGTGCTCCTCGCCCCCAGACCGACCTCTTGTTCTTCGGAGACATCGCGAACCTGTCGCTGCGGGAGTACCAGGTGCGCATGGCCGAGCTTCTGACGAACGACGGGAGCCTCTACCGAGCGATGGTCGACAACCTGCACGACCACTCCGTGTTCCTCGTGAAGGAGAAGTACCGCTACCTCCGGCACAGCTATCTCTGGTTCATGTTCGCGTTCCTCGCAGGCGCGGCCGGCATCGTCGCGGATCAGCTGTTCGCCTGAGCGCGAGGCTGCTCGCGACGCGCGGGCGGGCTAGGCTGGCGAGACGGTGAGTGGGACGATTAGAGCGACACGACCCCGCGCGGCGACCGATCCGCTCCAGCCGTTCGTGCCTCGGATCGCGGCCGACTGGCTCCGCGACATGCCCGCCACACACGCCAGGTCGTTCGAGGGGACGCTCGTCTTCGCCGACGTCTCGGGCTTCACCGAGTTGACGGAGAAGCTCGCGAGACGCGGCCGAGAAGGTGCGGAGGAGATCGCGGTCGTGCTCGACGCCGCCTTTGCGGAGCTGATCGGCGCAGCGTACGCGTACCACGCCGACCTCTTGAAGTTCGGTGGCGACGCCGTCCTGCTGCTCTGCCGCGGCGAGGGACACGAGCAGCGCGCAGCGTCAGCCGCGCTGGGCATGCAGGACGCCTTGACCGGAATGAGGCGGCTCTCCACGTCTGTCGGGCCCGTCCGCCTGCGGGTGTCGATCGGCGTCCATTCGGGCACGTTCCAGTTCTTCCTCGTCGGTGGGGTGCATCGGGAGCTCATCGTCGCCGGCGCCGACGCGACCGTCTGCGTCCAGACCGAGGCGATCGCGAATGCCGGCGAGGTCGCGCTCAGCGCCGCGACCGCGCGACATTTCCCCCCTCACCTCCTCGGCGAGACGCGCGACGGCGTGGTGCTGCTGACCGGCCGCCCCGACACCCCCACGATGGTGCCGCCGTTCTTCGACCCCTCGGGAGTCGACCTCTCCCGGCTACTCCCGGCTGCCTACACACGCGAGTTGCGCGGCGAGCCGGCGGATCCGGAGCACCGCCACGTCGCCGTCGCCTTCGTCGAGATCAGAGCAACGGACGAGCTGCTCGAGCGGGAAGGACCGGAGGCTCTTGCCGACGCGCTCGACGAGCGGATCTCGACGATCCAGGAGAGCTGCCTCAGTTTCGACGTCACGTTCGCTCAGACGGACGTGAGCAAGGAAGCGGTGAAGGCGATCCTGATCGCCGGCGCGCCGCGGAGCGCGGGTGGCGACGAGGAGGAGCTGGTGCTCCGCGCGGCACGGGCTATCGTCGAGCGGCCGGGGATTCTGCCGGTGCGCGTCGGCGTGAACGCCGGACGCGTGTTCGCGGGGATCGTCGGCCCGCCGACGCGGCGCACCTACACCTTCTACGGCGACGCGATCAACACAGCCGCGCGAATCATGGCGCGCGCAACAGACGGGCAGCTTCTGGCACACGTGGACGTCCTGGAGCGGGCGCGAACGACGTACGCCGCGACTCCTGTCGAGCCGTTTGCGGCGAAAGGCAAGGCCGAGCTCGTCCACGCCTCGGACATCGGGCCTGCGGTCGGGGAACGCGAGCCCGACGTCATCGGGCCCTTCGTCGGACGGGAGCACGAGCTCGACGTGCTCCTGGGTGCGCTCGCCCGGGCGCGCGAGGGTAACGGCGCGCTTGCGATCGTGACCGGCGATCCTGGCCTCGGCAAGACGCGACTGCTCGGCGAGCTTCGCGCCCAGGCGTCGGGGGTGCCGTCGATCCGTGTGCAGTGCTCCCAGGCCGGCGCCAATCGGCCGTATCTCGCGGCCGGCGCGATCGTTCGTGGCGCCCTCCAGCTTGGCTCGCATGCTCCGGAACCGGAGGTGGAGCGGCGGCTGCGCGATGCCGTCGGTGCGGCCGCACCCGAGCTCGAGCCCTGGCTCCCGCTGCTCGGTCTCGTCGTCGGTCTGGATCTGGCGCCAACACCGGAAACAGCGGCCCTCGATGAGCGGTTCGTCGGCGAGCGCATCGCGACGAGCTTCGAGGCGCTACTCGACGGGATCGTCCCGGACGCGGCCCTCGTCGTCGTGGACGACGCCCACTGGATGGACCAGGCATCGGCGGAGCTGATCGATCGGGTCGCGAGCGGCATTCACAGCCGGCGCGGGCTGCTCGTCGTCGCGCGGCGCGACGACGAGGGCGGCTACCACGTCGCGGAGGGCGTCGACGCGATCGATGTCCCACTGGCGCCACTCGACCCGTCCGCCGCGCTGTTGCTGACCGAGCAACTGACCGAGGATGCGCCGCTCCCGCGGCACGTGGCCGACGCGATCGTCGCAGCGATCCGGGGGCAGCCCGCTGTTCGTGTGGGAGATGGTCGCCGCAGTGCGAGCCGGGGCCGCGCTCGACGCGCTCCCGGAGTCGGTCGAGGCACTGATGGCCGTGCAGATCGACGAGCTCCGAGCGCCGATCGCACAGTGCTGCGGCGGGCGTCGGTGCTGGGCTCCCGCTTCACGCGCGACAGCCTCGTGGCCGCGCTCGAGCTCGACGAGGCTCGTACGGAGGCGGTGATCCGGCGTCTCGAACGCTTCATCGTGGCCGACGGCGAAGGAGGCCTGCGCTTCCGCCACGGGCTGGTGCGGGACGCCGCCTACCACGGACTGTCGTTCCGCAGCCGGCGCCAGCTGCACCGTCGGGTGGCCGAAGCCTTCGAGCGCGACGCGGGCGCCGACGTGGCTGCAGTCGCCGATCAGCTCACGCACCATTTCTTCGAGGCGGGCGTGTGGGAGAAGGCGCTTCGCTACGGCTTCGTCGCAGGCTCCGCCGCCCACGCCGTGTACGCGAACGTCGACGCCGCGGCCCTGCTCGACCAGGCGGTCGCGGCCGGTCGGAGGTGGCGAGGCGCTCGGCCCGAGGCCGTCGCCCGCGCGGAGGAGGCACTCGGCGACGTGCGGCTGGGGCTTGGGGAGTTCGAGCGCGCTCGGTCGGCGTTCGCGGCGGCCAGGCGGCGCGTCCACGGCGACGCGGTCGAGCGCGCGCGACTGCTCCGCAAGGAGGCGACGGTCGCCTACCGGCTCGGCGCCTACCCGGAGGCGCAGCGGATTCTCACGCGCGCGCTCGCGCTGATCGAGGCGGTGAGCAGCGTTCCTGCGACCGGCCAGCGCGCCCGGATCGAGGCCTGGCTCGGCATCATCACGCTCTGGCGCGGCCGGCCGCGCGACGCGGTGGAGTGGCTGCAGCGGGCGGTCGCCGACGGCGAGGCGGTCGGCGCGAAGGAGGCCGTCGCCCACGCGCTGCTGGGCCTTCACCGCGCGTTCAACGCCCTCGGGGAGTCCGGCGCGCGGACCAGGTACGGCCCGCGGGCGCTCGCGCTCCACGACGAGCTCGGCGACCTCGTGAGCAAGGGCGGGGTGCTCAACAACCTCGGAGCGGACGCGTACTACGAGGGGCGGTGGAACGAGGCGCTCGATCTCTACCGCGCGGGCGCTCGAAGCATGGGAGCAGGCAGGCGACACGCGGAGCGTGTCCATGGCGTCCTTCAACATCGGCGAGATCCTTTCGGCGCAGGGCAATCTCGTCGGAGGCGGAGCCCTTGCTCCGCCGTGCCGAGCGCGCGAGCCCGCGCTTCAGGAGGCGCCACGGAGGTTGCCGAGATGAGGATGGAGACGGCGCTGCTCGAGGCCCGGCAAGGAAACATCGCCCAGGCGCTGGCGCAGCTCGACGAGATCCGCGCCGGCCTCGCCGGAGTCCTGACGAGCGGCGGAGTCGCAGGAACCCTGCTCGTCGATGCCCGGATCGCGGAGACGCTCCTCCTGGGCGGCGAGTACGACCGGGCCGCCGAGCTGGCGCGCTCGACACTCGGCCAGGCCAGCGGGCGCCGACGGCGGCGCGCTCGTCCTGCCGGTGCTTCACCGTGTGCTCGGGCAGGCTCTCGTGCTCACGGGGCAGTTCGCTGCTGCACGCGAGGCGCTCGAACTGGCGGTTGTCGAAGCCACCCGTGTCCGGTACCGGTACGAGGAGGCGCTCGCACTCGACGCCCTCGTTCGCGTCGACCGGCTGGAGGGCCTCCCGAGCGAGGTGGCGGCGCGCCGGGACGGCCTCTTCGATCAGCTCGGGATCATCGCCCTCCCCGCCGGGTTGGGCGGACGCGATGAAACGCTGAGAGGGGGCCGTGTCGGCCCCCTCTCAGGCAATCGTCGAGCCAGTCGCGGCGGCTAGCCGCCGTAGCACATCGGGTCGAACGCGGCCTTGCCGTCGGTCGTGAAGCCCGCCGCTCCGGACCCGGCGACGATACGGCATCGTGAAGTCGATCACCGCGTTGCCGTTCGGCGTCCTGCGACCGGCTGGTGATCCAGGGTCCCCACACCCAACCGAGATCCGGGATGAACACGAGTCGCGGCAAGCTGGGCAGCAGCCCCCAGTAGCGGCCGCCGGAGGGCGTCGCTCCGGGACGCAGGTTCGCGAGTGAACCGATCGCGGTGGTGAACTTCATGTTCGTGCCGACACACACGTCGGTCTGCCACCATTTCTTGCTGCCGAGCGCCGTCTTCGGGATCACGACCTCGAACTGGCCGGGAGTCGTGAGCGGCCGGATGTCGAACTGAACGCCGTTCGTGTTGCGTGTCGAAGCCCGGGCAGGCGCCGGCGGGCGGCGCGGCCTGACAGCCCAAGGGCGAAGACCGTCGTCCGGCGTGGTGGGCGTGCCTCGCGTTCAGCAACGTGTACTGAACACCGCCGTTCGACCCGCCGACGTGCACGACGCGCCGGTGCACGTCGTCCTTGTCGAGCAGCGAGGTGCCGCACGGGAGGACGTCGATGTACGCCTTGTCCGGCGAAGTGACCGTTCCCGATCCGCCGCCTCCACCGCCCGTGACGGTGAGGGGCCCGGTCGTGCTCACGAGCTCGTTCGTGACGGAGAACAGGTTCAGGTCGCCTACGTTGCGCGTGGCTCGGTAGTTGAGCGTCACCGTCTGGTCTGTGAGCGACGTGAACGTTCCGGTTCCGGTCCACGTGAGGGTGCCCGTCCCTCCGCCGGTGACGGTCCCGGCCGTCGCGCTATTCGAAGTGGCGGTGAACTTCGTGCCGAGCGTCTCGGTGAGCGTGAAGCCTGCGGGAATCACGACCGACGCACCGAGATCCGTGATCAGCTTGGTCTTGTCGATCGCCGCGGTCGTCCCGTTCTGGTAGTAGGCGGCATTCGACGCCCAGGTCTGAAGGTTCGTCTGGCTCACGTCCGACGCGATCCCGATGGGGACGATGCGAACGCCGCTCGCCTTCGCGTTCGTGGCTGCGGTCGTGGCGTTCGTCAAGTCGTTCCCGGTTGCCTGGCCGTCGGTGACGAGCACCATCGCCCGGGCGTTGCCGCCGGCAGGGAGATTCGTGCTCGCCGTGCTGATTCCGGCGTTGTGCGGGCTCCCGCCGTTCGGTGCCGGCAAGCCGGTGTCGATGTAGGAGTAAAGCTCACCATACGACGTGCCCACCGCCTTCCTCAACACTCCCGTCGAGCCGCTGTACGTGACGAGCCCGACGCGATTGTTGGCGATCGACGAGTCCGTGGCACCGTCGGCTGCGTCAAGAGCAGCCAAGGCGTCCTTCGCAGCCTGCTTTTCCTGCGTGAAGTCCGTGGAAGGTGAGCTCATGCTGCCCGAAAGGTCGAGCACGAGCATCACGTCGGTGGCCTGGCCCGACGTCCCGGCGTGACCGGTGACCTGGACCTGCGCATCGACGTAACCATCACACGCGATGGTGGTTGGAGGGTTGACAAGAGCCTTCACCGCCGTCGCCGACGGAGGCGCACCGGATGCGACCACCGCCGCTGCACCTGCCGCGACAATTACACAGAGCGCCCCGAAAGCGCGCCGACGACCTTTACTCATGTCCGCATCCCTTCCTCGAGTGATCGCAACAGCCTGACCTTCTCCGTGCGCGACAAGCTAACGGACAAGCCAAGCGGAAATCAAGTCGCCGAACGTCGTTCACCGAATGTTCTCCAACCCGAAACAATCGCTCACGTAGCAACGGGTTATGCTCCGCGAGGTGGATCCAGCCCGGCTCGCACCCTTCGACGTGCTCTCGACTCTCGATGACGAGCAGCGGGCCGACGTCGCCGCGGTCACCACGGAACAGACCGCCGAGGCAGGAACCGAGATCACCCACTCGGGAGACTTCGGCTATCACCTGTACTTCATCGAGGAGGGCGAGGTCGACGTCATCCGGAGCGGAGAGATCGTCGCCACCCTCGGCCCCGGCGAGCACTTCGGCGAGGTCGCACTGATGGTGACCGGGCAGCGCACAGCGGACGTGGTCGCGCGCACGCCGGTGCGGCTGCTCGTCGTGTTCGACTCGCGACGTCCGCCAGCTCGACAAGAAGATCCCGGAGTTCGGGCGGGCGTTGCGCAGGGCGAGCGGTCCCCGCATGCCGGGCGCCGCGCCACACTGAACTCCGGCTATCGCTCGGAGCCGGGCGCCGCGCGAACCGCGTCGTGGGGCGTCTGGACGATCTCGAGAACGAGGCCGTCGTGGGCGACCTCGGCGCCATCGCCGAGGGCATGTTCGGCGGGTCGGTGGGTGACGAGCAACCTGCGGGCTCCCGCTGCGTCGTACGTTGCGACCGCTTCGCCGAACGAGAGATGTCCCCGTGGCTCGGACTCGCCGTCGAGCAGCGTCGCCTCGCAGAGGAAGAGATCCGCGTCCCGCGCCACCTCGACGAGCGCGTCGCTCGGCCCGCAGTCTCCCGAGTAGGCGAGCACGACCGCACCGTCGGTCACTCGAAACGCATATGCCTCGATCGTGTAGTGCGGCACGCGGATGGGTGTGACATCGAAGCCGGCAGCGCGAAACGTCGCGCCGCCCGTGTATTCGGAGATCGCGAACGTGTTCTCGAACATGTCCCGCGTTCCAAACCGGTCGGCGGCCTCATCCAGGACCGAGACGCCGCCCGGCGGGACGAACAGCTGAGGCTTGGGCAGTCGCTCACCCGGGCCGAAGAGCCTCCCAAGAGCCCACGGAACAAGGTCGCCGAAGTGATCGAGATGGAAGTGCGTGATCGCGATGGCGTCGAGCCGAGGCCAGCCCTCGTGCTCGCGCAGGCGGCCGAGCACCCCAGGCCCGCAGTCGAGCAAGAGCCGGCCGGGCCCTTCGACGAGATAGCCGGAGTGGGCACTCCCCGGGTTCGGCCAAGCCGGCGACGACCCGACGACGGTCAGCTTCATCGCCCGAGCGACCGCCGCGCCGATGTCCGTGTCCCATAGCTCATGCGCGTGATTCTTCCAGTTCGCGTTCCCCACCGGCCCGAGGTCGGCCGGGAATCGAGTGAGATAGTGTGACTCACGGAGTGTCGGCTCGGCGGCCCATGCACACCCGGGACGGCACCGGACCCCGAACCGCGCAGGCGGCATTGGCCGTCGGGGCTCTTGGAGTCGTCTTCGGCGACATCGGCACGAGCCCCCTCTACGCCGTCCAGACGGTCTTCAACCCGGGCGATCCGCACCCGGTTGTCGCGTCGAGCGAGAGCGTGTTCGGGATCATCTCGCTGATCTTCTGGTCGGTGGTGATCGTCGTCACCGTCACCTACGTGTTCCTCGTAATGCGTGCCGACAACGACGGCGAGGGCGGCATCATGTCGCTGATCGCGCTGATCCGGCGGCGGCGCGTCACCGGGGGTCGACGCACGAAGCTGGTGCTGGCCGCGGCCGGCGTCTTTGGTGCGTCGCTCTTCTTCGGCGACAGCATGATCACCCCCGCGATCTCGGTGCTCTCGGCAGTCGAGGGGCTCAAGGTCGCGGCTCCGTCCCTGCATGACCTGGTCGTGCCGATCACGGCCGCGATCATCATCGTCCTCTTCCTGCTCCAACGGTTCGGAACGGCAGCCGTCGGCCGCCTCTTCGGGCCGGTGATGGGCGTCTGGTTCCTGACCATCGGCGCATGCGGAGTGCGCGGAATCGCCCGCGAACCGGAGATCCTCAAGGCTCTTTCGCCGACGTACGCCCTCGGGTTCCTGGTGAACCATTTCACGATCGCTTTCTTCGCGCTGGCCGCCGTCGTCCTCGCCGTCACGGGAGCCGAAGCCCTCTACGCCGACATGGGGCACTTCGGCCGCGTACCGATCACCCGCGTGTGGCTGATCCTCGTGTTCCCCGCCTGCATCCTGAACTACCTGGGGCAGGGCGCGCTGATCCTCGGCGACCCCGCGGGGAGCATCGGCAGCCCGTTCTTCCTGCTCGTCCCTGGCTGGGGGCAGCTTCCCATGGTCTTCCTGGCCGCCGCGGCCACGGTGATCGCCTCGCAGTCGGTGATCACCGGCACGTTCTCGGTTGTGCAACAGGCATCCAAGCTCGGCTACCTCCCACGCGTTCGAATCGCGTACACCTCCGAGGAACGGATGGGGCAGATCTATGTCCCATGGATCAACTGGCTGCTTCTGATCTCGGTGCTCGCCCTCGTCGTCACGTTCAAGACGTCTGCGGCGCTCGCCTATGCATACGGGATGGCGGTGACGGGAACGATCACGATCACGACACTGCTCTTCTTCTACGTCGTGCGGCACCGGTGGGGCAAGCCGCTCTGGATGGTTGCGATCGGCGGGGGCGCCTTGCTCACCGTCGACGGGCTGTTCTTCGCGGCGAACCTGACCAAGTTCAGGCACGGAGGGTGGCTCCCTCTGCTGGTCGGCGTCGTCGCGTTCACCGTGCTGACGACTTGGCAGCGCGGCCGTGAGCTCGTGACGCGCCGCCGCGAGCTCGACGAGGGCTCCCTCCGCGCGTTCGTCGAGCAGCTCCACGCGATGTCCCCGCCGCTGCAGCGGGTCCCCGGCACCGCGGTCTTTCTGAACCGCGGCAAGACCACCGCCCCGCTCGCGATGCGCGCGAACGTCGAGCACAACCACATCCTCCACGAGCACGTCTTGATCCTTTCTCTCGAGACGGTCCCGGTCCCGCACGTCCCGCCAGCCGAGGGGCTCGTCATCGACGACCTCGGCTTCAAGGACGATGCGATCGTGCACGTCGCGGCCCGGCTGGGTTACATGGACGAGCCCAACGTCCCGGCGATCGTTCAGCTCGTCCGGGAGGCGGAGATCGAGATGCCGATCGACGCCGAGATCTCGTACTTTCTCTCGACGATCGAGCTTCACCGCGGCGACGCGCCGGGGATGAGCCGCTGGCGGAAGCGGCTGTTCCTCGCGACCGCGCAGATCACCGCCGACGCTGCCGAGTACTTTCACCTGCCCCGCGATCGCACGGTGATCATGGGCTCACGCCTCGAGGTGTAGGCGCCCGCCGCGTGACCCGATGACGTGAATACCCCCGACGGGGTCTGCACGCCGCGAGCACGTACGGTTTCGATCGTCGCGACTCGCTGGACCTACGAGTCTTGCTGCTTGCCTGGAACAACCGTAGCGAGCCACGGGCGATAGTCGATCGTCAGGGTGCGCTCGCCGCCGATCTCCATCCATTTGGCTTCTCGAAACGTCGGCCTGAAGATGTGGACGTACGAGGTATCCGTCGAGCCCTCGGACTGCACCCGGAGGACAAGCGTAACCTGCTCTTCTGATCGCCCTTCCTCGATTTCGGTCGTGGCGTTCACGAGAATGCCTTCGATCCCCGCGATTGCAGCCGGTGATGGCGTGAGATAGACGTCGATCGCCACGCGTTGACCAATCAACTCGAGCAGCGCCGCGCTCAGTTCATCCCAGTCGTCCACCGAAGACCATCATGCCTGGTTCCGAGTCACAACCAACATGGCGGTCACGCGCGTTACGCGCTCCTGTCCTGGGGCCTGACGGCAGCCGCCATGGTTTCCACGTAGAAGTGCGCTCCGAGCGAAAGTTTCATCCTCGCGCCTCTTGACCGGCAGGCCATCGTTCGGAGATAAACCGAGTCGCGCGCGACGGGTTGAGTGCCGCACTCGGCCCTCCTCGCGCAGACCCCCAGGCCCCTGGGATTTTCCGACATCGCGAGATCCCCGACAGCCTTCCTGTCGAAGGTGGGGATTTCGCGCGGAAGTTCGCGCTCCGAGCAGCCTGGTTCGTCGCGACTGGCGACTCGGCGCTGAGCTGCGCCAGCGTGCGCGAGTGCACGGTCAGGGTTGCCCTAGCATCCGTCTTGATGGGAGATGTCCGTTACTGTCGCGAAAACGAGCGCGCGACCATCCTGGAAATCGTCAACCTTGCGGCTGAGGCCTACCGGGGCGTGATTCCAGCCCATCACTGGCACGAGCCGTACATGGACTCACGCCAGCTCGACAGCGACATCGCTGCTGGGGTCGCATTCTGGGGATACGAGCTCGAGGGCAGACTGATCGGCGTAATGGGCATCCAGCCGGTCGGCGACTTCGATCTGATCCGTCACGCGTATGTCCTACCCATGAGCCAAGGGCGCGGGGTTGGCGGCGCCCTTATCGAGCACCTCCGCAGCCAGGGCAGGGGACGAATGCTGGTCGGCACCTGGGCCGCCGCCGACTGGGCCGTCCGTTTCTATCGCCGGCACGGCTTCGAGCTGGTCTCGCGAGATAGGTCGACAGCCATGCTCAAGACCTATTGGACGGTTTCGGATGCGCAGATCGAGGATTCAGTCGTGCTGGCCAATCCACCGCTCGACAACGTCTGAGGCAGTGGCGTCGACTACGAGGGGCGGGCGCTTCGCGGCGGCTGCGTCGCGTGAATGGGCAACTCGTGCGGGTCTTCGCCCTCTGCGGCGTGATAGTGCCCCGGTGCCGGCCACGGGGCAAGCACGACGAGCAGTCGCGTCGGCTGCAGCGCGCGCACGGAATGAGGCTCGCCCGGCTCGAACACGATGAGCGTGCCCTCCGCGCAGGCCGCGGTGTCCGTTCCACTCGTGCACGCGACGCTCCCGCGCAGGACATGTATGAGCGCCCGCTCGCGCACCTGGTGGTCGCCCATCTCCTCGCCCTGGGCGAGGGCGATCACGACGCCGCGCGCCTCCGAGGTCGAGAAGAGGACCTGTGGGCCTGTTCTGCCTCCGGCGTTGGCTGCTGTCAGATCCCATTGCTGCATGTCGCAATACCTCCGAATCGACCGTCGCTCGCGGCGAGGCCGTGCCGTCGGGCGTAGGGTGGACGCGCGAGCCGATTGTACGCCAAGGGCTACCTCGGTTCGGGCGCACAGCGCGCCTCCACGGGCAACCTTCTCGTCCGAAGCAGCAAAGATGGATGGATGGACGAAGGGCTTCTGCTTCTCCTTGTAGGTGCGATTCTTGCGACAAGCGTCGTTCTGGCGCTCGGCGCTGCGCGGACTGGTCTGCCGGTGCTCGTTGCGTTCCTGGGGCTCGGGATGCTGCTCGGCTCGGACGGGCCGGGCGGGATCGAGTTCGACGATGCGAAGCTGGCGCGCGAGGTCGGCATCGTCGGGTTGGCATTGATCCTGTACGAGGGCGGGCTGCAGACATCGTGGCGGCGGCTGCGCGAGGTGGCGGTGCCCGCAGCGCTGCTCAGTACGGTCGGCGTGGTCGTCAGCGCGCTTCTGACAGGTTGGGCCGCGCACGCATTGTTCAACCTCTCGTGGCTCGAGAGCATCCTCCTCGGCGCAGTTGTCGCGTCCACGGACGCAGCTGCGGTGTTTTCGACGCTTCGCTTCACACATATCCGGCGCCGACTCGCACGCACCCTCGAAGCTGAGTCGGGCGGTAACGACCCGATGGCGATCGCACTCACGCTTGGCCTGATCGCTTGGATCGAGCATCCGGACACGTACGGGTTCGGCGACCTCGTGATGCTCGTTGTCAGGCAGATCGGCCTTGGTCTGCTCGTCGGTGTCGTGCTGGGCGCACTCGCCGTCTGGGTGTTCGCCCGGATTCCCGAGTCAATCGGCTCCTTCGTGCCCGTCGCGTCCGTTGCCGCCGCTGCAATCTCGTTCGGGGCCGCAGATGTGATCGGGGGCAGCGGCTTTCTCGCCGTCTACTTGACCGGTCTTGCCGTCGGCAGCACGCCATCTCGATACCGCCACCACCTCGCTGCCTTTCACGAAGGGGTGGCGTTTGTTGCCCAGGTCGTGCTCTTCATCGTCCTTGGCCTACTTGTGTTCCCGCGGGATCTCCCACCTGTTCTGCTGCCTGGGCTCGCCCTTGCGATTTTCCTGACGCTTGCGGCCCGTCCGGCCGCCGTCTGGGTGTCGACAGCCACCATCGATTTCACGCATCGCGAGCGGCTTCTGCTCGGCTGGGCCGGGCTGCGCGGCGCGGTGCCGATCGTGCTCGCAACCTTCGTTCTCTCATCCGACGTGCCGCACAAATCGACCATCTTCAACGCAGTCTTCTTCGTCGTCCTTGCCTCGGCGACGATTCAGGGAACCACTTTGGAGCGGCTCGCGGCTCGGCTCGGGCTCCTCTCGCGACTGCCCGCCACTGATGCTCCCCTCGAAGCCGAGCTCAACAAAGCCGATCTTGTCAACTTCGTCGTCGCCGAGAATCATGCCGTCAACGGCTCGACCGTCCGCGAGCTCGGCCTTCCTCGCGATGTCATGATCGCCGCGATCAACCGCGATGGGAACACGATCCCGCCGCAAGGAAGCACCCTCCTCCAGGCGGGTGACCAACTCGTCGTCCTCGTGCCACGCCGGCTACACGCCGATCTTGAAGACGTGCTCATCCGCTGGCAGCGTCTCGTTTAGATCTAGGCCGGAGGACCTCGCCTGCGCCAGCGTTCGGAAATGACGCCAGGAAAGCTCTTCCCGGCGGCTATTTCCCCCAGGAGGGTGTGATCCCGCCGAGGGTCTGAAGCTTGTGTAGGTGAGCCCCGTCGCTGTCGACGATGTAGAGCAGATATGAGGGGTCACCGGGATGTCGCTGCCGGGAGAACACGATCTGTTTGCTGTCGGGAGAAAAGCCGCCGGGGTAATCAAGTGACGAACCGTTCGTCAGCTGGCGAGTCCCGCTGCCGTCGGCATGCACCGTGAAGAGCGACTGCGAACTACCCAACCGTCGAGCGTAGACGAGCGACTTACCGTCGGTCGACCAGATGGGATACCCCTCGTTGCCTTCGTCGGCAGCGGTGAGACGGCGAAGGCCGGCCCCGCTCGGCTGCACGACGTAGATAGCGCTCGGCGGCGTAGGCCCCGGTCCCGTCAGTTCACCGGGTCCGTCGAACGCGATTAGCTTCCCATTTGGTGACCATGACGGGTTTGCTGCGAACTGCTCCGAAACCGGATGGAGATCCGTACCGTCGGCGCTGACGACGAAGAGCAGGAACGGGTCACTGTCTGACATCTGCCCGTCGAACGCGATCATCTTCCCGTTTGGCGACCAGGTCGGGTCTCCGACCGAGACCGGAGCCGCCGACATGGGAAGCACGTGCGCGTTGCTGCCATCGGCGTTCATCATCCAAAGCTGTTGCAGGCCTCTTGCTGAAGGCTGAGCCTCCGTTGGCTGACCGAGGAAGTTGGCGACGAACGCGATCTTCCTTCCGTCGGGCGAGAGTGCGGGCGACTCCGCCGACGCGAATTTACTCGATGAGGTGAGCTGCTTCAGGCCGCGGCCGGCCGGGCTGACCGTGTAGATCTGCCGCGAGGCGGTCCCGGTAAAGACGATTACGCCGCTGCTCGGCACCGCGCCCGTCGCGCCGCTCCCGGCAAGCGCACACGCTGCAACCACGACGACAGACATGGCACGGCGGTTCCGCCGACCGCGAACGTTGCGGCCACCACCACCGCACAGATGCACGGGAGCCGTTCCAGCGATCGCCAAGCCCCTCAGCACGAGTCTGATCGTCACATTGCGGGCTCGCTGCGACGACGGTCTTCGGAGTGGACGATCCCACCCTTTCGGTCGGTCTTCTTGCTTGTCTGACTCTGGCGCCCAACCGCGAGGGCCTCGTATGACGGTGTTCGCGAATACACCCCGACGGTCCTTGGCAGCGGTCAGCCTGCGAGCGCGACGAGCGCCTCGACCTCGACAGCGAGACCGCTTGGCAGCTCGGCGACGCCGATCGCGCTTCGGGCGCACACGCCGCGATCCTCGCCCCACAGCTCCGCGATCGCGTTCGTGAACCCGTTTGCGACGGCGGGCTGGTCGCCGAAGCCTGGCGCGGAGCGCACGAGGACGAGTACCTTGAGCCAGCGATCGACGCGGTCGAGCGAGCCGAGATCGTCACGCAGGCTGCGGCACATCAGGTGGGCGGTCGTCCGCGCCGCGAGCGCCGCCCGCTCGAGGTCGACGTCGTCTCCGACCCGACCGAGGCAGCCGAGGTCGCCGTTGCCGGAGAGATACCCAAGACCAGCGTGGACCGCCACCGGCTTGAGCCGTGGCGTAAAGGGCAGCGACGGCGGAACGGGCAACTCGATGCCGAGCTCCCTGAGCCGTGCTTCAGGCGACATGACCGGGAGCCTGCAACTGATCGGAGCGAGGTAGCTGACCTGCGCCAGCGTGCGGGAATGACGCCTGACGTTCGACCGACACTCCGTCCAGAACCGGACAATCCACCCGCCGAAGCCACCGCTGCCGTCCGCAACCGGCTAGTCTTTGGTTTCCGGACACCGACGCAGGAGGTCCAAGTTGGAGCTGATTCCACCGGACAACGTAAGCGGGCGGGAAGTGTCCCGCCAGCCGGTCGGTTGAGTCACTCGAGAGCTTGACCTGCCGGTCTCAATAGCACCGAACGCGCTCGCCTAGCTTCTTCCTGTCCCGGCGCTAGGCGCGGAACACGAAGTTCGGCTGGAGCGCGCTGGAAGCAACGAGAGGGGTGCGTTCGAGTCCTCAACGCACCCCTCTCGCGTTTCTGCCCGAGCACGGGCTTCTCCGCGCGCTGATCTCGTGTTGGTTGGCTGCGCCGGCGTGCGCGAATGCACCCTGAGCGGGGGCGACGGACGCGCGGAGACCGACCACGCCGGCCGCCTCCGGGTCACCTCGTAGAGTTGGTGCGAGTTCGGGAAAATGCGCGGATTACGCGCCGATCGCCTCCATGTTTCTCTCGACGACCTCCATCGTCTGCGCGAGTTCGGTCGTGGGAGAGAACTCGACCACTTCCGAGCCGGCAAACAGGTGCGGTGTGTGGCCCGGCGGCGCGTAGTACGCGTCACCCGTCTCGTATGTCTCCTCGTGTCCGTCTGCGAACGTGAACGTGACCTTGCCCCTCACGACGTATCCCCAGTGCGGACACTGGCAGCGGTCGTCCGGAAGCCCTCTGAAGAGCGCTGCGATGTCTGCATCCGCGGTGTAGGTCTCGAACCCGACCGTGTAGCCGCCGTTGAAATGCTCGAAGTGCCCCTCGTAGCCCTCGACCTCGACCGTCTCGGATGCCGTCTCCCGCGATGCCTTCGGCATTGAGTCTCCTTTCGGTGGGGATGGGTGGGATGTGGTCGGCGCGCCCCTCCGAGTTCAGGATCGCGCGGCTCTGCCGGGTTGAAGTGAGCGGACCCGGTGCGCGTACAGAGAATGGCCTGCCTTTCTTCCCGAACATCCCGCCCGGGATCGTCGCGATCCTAAGGGGCAGTGGAACTGCGGTCAACCAATCGTCTGGGACAAGGGCCGCCGTCTGCGCCAGTGTTCCGGAATGCGCCAGAGTGCCGCGGCCGCGTTCGTTTGACACGGTCGCTCAGACTTGAGAGCGTCACCCGCAACTCGCGGAACAGGAGGAACCAATGCCAGGAAGCCACAACGACGCCGTCCTGCTCGTCGAGCTCGCCAAGTGGGGAGCGATGATCCGGCTCGATGAAGCCTCAAGAGCGATCTTCGCCGACGACTTCGATCCCAACGCCGTCGAGGCGAGCGATCCCTCGATTCAGCCGCTCCTGATGTTCCACGAGACGATCGGAACGCTCGTCAAGAACGGTCTTCTGAATCGCGACTTGGTCTACGACTGGCTGTGGGTCGCCGGGACATGGGAGCGGGTCGCCCCTGCCGCGAAGCGAGCGCGAGAAAAGGCCGGCGTCGCCCAGTTGTTCGAGAACTACGAAGCCCTCGCGACCGGTCAGCGGTAAGACCTCACCCCAGGGTTCTCGCAGTAGGTGGTTGCGGGGGAGCAACGGTCGACTGCGCCAGTGTTTGCGAATGACGCCAGAGCGAGGTGGCACAAGTCGGGCCGGCTCGGGTATCTTCGGCCGAATGTGCCGGAACATCCAGACGCTCTACAACTTCGAGCCGGCGACGACGCGCGAGGAGATCCACGCTGCAGCGCTGCAGTATGTGCGCAAGGTGAGCGGGATGCACAACCCCTCGCAGGCGAACGCAGCTACCTTCGAGCGGGCCGTCGACGCCGTCGCACACGCGACGGAGCACCTGCTCGAAGAGCTTGTGACCGTTGCGCAGCCCCGCGACCGCGAGATTGAGGCAGCTCGCCGTCGCGCTCGCGCGGTCGCGCGCTTCGGCGGCACCGCCTAGTCACTCCGCGGCACCGTATCGGCTCGCAAACGCCGCCGGGCGTAGCGACGCTCAATTGCGCCAGCGTTCGGGAATGTTCCCCGAGCGCCCACCTCGCCGGAGTGTCCGCCGGCTCTCGGCGTTTCCGTGGAAGGACGCTTGCTCGGCCGGGGCGGCCTGGTTAGGGTTCGACCGTCGACTCGAAGGGGGGTGTGCCGGTGCTATTCCACGTGACCTGGGACTTCATCGATACAAGCGAGGAGGGCCAGCGACGGTCGCTTGCAGTCTTCGCTCAATGGCAGCCGCCCGCAGGCGCGGAGTTCAAGGGTTTCTATGGGTTCGCAGACGGTAGTGGTGGTGTTGCGATCGTCGAAGCCGACAGCGCCGCCGCGCTTGCCCGGACAACAGCGCCCTGGGTGCCGTGGTTGCGACTCACGGTGACCCCGATTCTCCCGGTCGAGGAGTCGAGTGCGATCGCCGGCGAGGCGGTCGGTTTCCGCGACTCGGTTACCTAGCACTCAAATCGGTACGGCACGCCGAGACCTGAAGTAGCGCTGCCGGCGACGCCACGGGCGACCCCGACCAAGCCAGTGGCATCAGGACGCCTGATTGGGCGAGCGTTCCCCAATGACACGCGAGCGACGGGTGGAGGGCGATGGCCTAGCCGTAGTCCGCAACCGCTTCCTACCCGGCCGGGTGGCCGTGGACGCGGTGGTACAACAACGCCGCCGCCGCGACTAGCTGCGCCTTCGTCGGCGGGTCCTGGGAGCTCGGGCCCCAGCCCGCGCCGACGAGGTAGACGAAGTCTCCGTCCGCGAAGACGACGTTGATGCCGCCCTGGCCGCCGACGATCGAGCCGAAGCCGATCGCCCCGGGGATGCCGGATACGGGGAAGCGCGGCCGGGTGGACGGGTCGCCCGAGTAGACGCTCTTCATGTAGGCGCGCGCGTGCGAGGCCGAGTCGAGCTGGGCCGTGACGCTGAGACCGTCGATGTCGTTCGCCTCCCAGCGCAGGCGCTCTGGGAGGCCTGCGACGAAGCCGTCCTGCTTCAGCATCGTGGTAGTGGCCGGGGACGCGAACGTGCTGGCCCAGTCGGTCGCGTTCGAGTTCACGTGCGCCGAGCCGACCGGCTTCAGCCCCAAGAAGTCGCCGGCATGGAGGACGCGCTGTGGCAGCGGCATCGCCGATGCGAGAGCTACGCCCGTCGCCACCAAGAAGGTGGCAATCACCGCCACCGACAGCGACCAGCGCATCATGACGAACGGATTCTGATCGAACCGAACCCGGAGGTCAACAGATCATTCCCCCTCGGTGCCCGGAAAGACGGCATCGGCTCGCCCGGCTCGAGTCGCAGGGCCCCCGTTGTGGTTGACGTTTCTCGCTCGTTGCCGGCCGTTGCTAGGCCTCGTCGCCCTGAGCCCAGTCGTGGGTGTCCCGAGCGTGACCGTTGGAGCTTTGACGAGTTCGTCTACGAGCTTCGTCCACTTAGTGTTTCGCTCCGCGCCCGTGAGTGCCCATGTCGCGATGCTGGGGCCTCGAGAAGGGGTACCGTGACGACCGGAGGTTCTTTCGCCTAGCTTTGACAGAGGAGGGAGTGACGCAATGAGCGAAGCAGTAGAGAAGGCGATCCTCGCCGGTGGGTGCTTCTGGGGAATGCAGGACCTGATCCGCAAGCGCCCGGGCGTCCTCTCGACGCGGGTGGGCTACACGGGAGGCGACGTCGCGAACGCGACCTACCGGAACCACGGAACACACGCTGAGGCGATCGAGATCACGTTCGATCCCGAGCAGACCTCCTACAGGGAGCTGCTCGAGTTCTTCTTCCAGATCCACGACCCGACGACGGTGAACCGCCAGGGAAACGACGTCGGTACGAGCTATCGCTCGGCGATCTTCTACCTCGACGACGAGCAGCGTCGTGTCGCCGAGGACACGATCGCCGACGTCGAGGCTTCCGGGCTCTGGCCCGGCCAGGTCGTCACGGAGGTGACGCCGGCGGGGCCGTTCTGGGAGGCCGAGCCCGAGCATCAGGACTATCTCGAGCGCTACCCGAACGGATACACCTGCCACTTCCCACGCCCGGACTGGGTGCTGCCCCGCCGGCCCGCTGCCGTCGCCAGATAGGCGCACGAGAATCCGCGTCGCGAGAAGGTCGGAGCAGCTGCCGACGCGAAAGATTCGGCGAAGATTCCCCGTTCCCGGCCGGGGTGGGGGTGCGCCCCGGCCGGGGTGGGGTCAACAGCGCGCCATCGAGCGCGCCTCTTTTCAGCGCGCTCGGGCCGCGCAGGTACCCATTTCCTTAGACGGTCGCATCGGCGCGCGCGCCGGACTTCCTGGCAGAACGGACACTTGAGGTCGGAGCCATCCTGATCGCCAAAACCTACTCCTGAGCCTTCGCGAAGAGAATGGCCTTCCGTACTGCGCGCACCCCCCGGAGGGTGGGGTTCTTGGTCCTGTCGGGAGGTAGATCGTGCGGATCGACGAGCCCGCGTCGACGTGGTCGAGCCTTAGTCGAGTAGCGAGCGGAACCGAGATCGCCCGCTTTGCCTGTCCCTCATGGGAGGGATAGGCATGGACCCGACCATCACTTAGGGTCCGACTG
This sequence comes from uncultured Actinomycetes bacterium, assembly GCA_963781315.1. Taxonomy (GTDB): domain Bacteria; phylum Actinomycetota; class Thermoleophilia; order Gaiellales; family Gaiellaceae; genus PALSA-600. The sequence continues at coordinate 111,800 of CAWAFJ010000009.1, forward strand.
GCGCGATGCCACACTTCCAACTCGTTACCGTCGACGGCGACGCTTTGGGGGCCGTCGAGCTAGACCGAAGCGACTTTCCGGATGGCTCCGTGTTCGATCGCGACCACAGGCCCAGCTTCCGCGTCGTCGCACGCATCGAGGCGGACGACGCCGAGGAGTTCACCGTGCTCGTGGTTGAACCGGTCGTTTGACGACGGCCCCGACTGACAAACGGGAGCCGGACGCGATCGATGAGTTGCGTCTGCGACGTGAGGCGCGGCAGCTCACGGCGGCTGCGAGGGGTTCCTAGCCCCGAGTTCGTCCGTGGTCGCGAGCGTGGTTCGACTGGCGCCGAGATCACCCCGTCCCGTTCGATTGACGTAGTTCTGGCGATAGGCGTAGGGTCGTTTTCGTCGCGTCTTGCGCCGACCGAAACCCCCCGACCACGGAGGTGTCTCCAATGCGAGTCGCAATCATCTACAGGCCCAAGAGCCCCGCGCCAATGGAGGCGATCCCGCAGTTCATGCAGGCTCTGGAGGCGTGGGTCGATAAGTACTCCGGTCGCATGTCAACGCTCGAGTTCTTCGCCGCAGGTGGTGGGTTCGCCGTGATCGAGAGCGACGACTCAACCGAACTGCTTCGTATCACCGCCGAGAACCCGTTCACCCCCTACTCGGACGTCGAGTTTCGCCCGGTGGTCGATCCTCGCACCGCGTTGGCAACCCTACAGGGAGTATTCGGCAGGATGGAACGCAGTGGGTGAGACGCAAGCGCCATCGTCCGCGCCAACGATGGTCGCGGGCATGGTGGGACTGGCGCGCTGAGCTCGACCGTCCGTAGCTTTTCGTACCGTTGCCTGCGATGGCGACAGGGCTTTCGAGCGAGGACCTCGCTGAGCGGCTCGGGTTGCCTGAGCACGACGTGGTTGTGCTGCTCGACGCGATGCGCGCCGACAGGCAGGTGGTTCGGTGCCGCGGTGGCGGCTGGCGGCTTGCGCTGGCCGTCGAGCGCGACTTCGGCACGGTGCTGCGTGACCTCGATCCTCCCGACGGAGGCGACCCGTTGGGTGCGCTGAGGAGGGGCAGGTTCTCCACGACCAGGAACTGGAACACCCGGGGCGCGGCGGTGGATGCTTCGGCCGGGCGCGCAGCGGGGATCGCACAATCCCGGTGGGCGAACCGTCGCGTGCGGGCCTAGCCCCACCGCCTTCGGCGAAATCTCGAGGGGGCACCCGGGGGGACACCACATGCGCAAACCTGGCATCGCTGACACACCTGAATCACGGAGCCATGCGGGTTTCCGCATCGCTGCTAATCGCTGAATACCCCCAACGGGATTCGAACCCGTGCTGCCGGCGTGAAAGGCCGGAGTCCTAGGCCGCTAGACGATGGGGGCCTGAGCGCAGAGTAGCCGCGGGCGGCGAAAATCCAGGGATGAAGATTTGCGAGGCAAGCGGGGAAAACCTCGACGAGGGCAGGAGCGCCGCCGCGCATTGCCGAGCGCCCCGGCTTCCAGCTCGAAACGGAGATACTGCGCGAGTGGAAGACGCTCGACGGCGCCGATCCGGATCCCGAGCGCTCGCGGTCGACCGCCGCGAGGAGGTGCAGACGTTGTGCCTGTGAGCCGGGCCGCGCGAGTGAGCCTGCTTCGCTGGCTGCGCCGCCAGCTCCGCCAGCCTGAGCCGCTCCGCGAGCACCTCGAGGCGGCGATCGAGAACGACGACCCGGCCGAGGCCCGGCGCATCGTCGAACGCTTCTCGTTCTCCGAGGCTCAGAGACGGCACGTCGAGTCGCTGATCGCAGCGTGGGAGCGCCGGCGGCGCACACCACCGCACACCCGCTGACGGAAGGCCCGGGCGGGCGTACCCTTAGCGCCGGGGCCGGTAGCTCAGTTGGTAGAGCAGGGGACTTTTAATCCCAAGGTCGCAGGTTCGATCCCTGCCCGGCCCACTCACAGAAAGAGCTGCAAATAGGCCTTTAGCCACTGGGATTCCGCCCGGCGCACGAGCGCCACGCCCCCACTCGGCGCCGATCTACGCCGAGGAGAAGTCAGCCGCGGCGGGGATCTTCTTCGGCGGCGTTCCGATCACGATCGCGATCTCCTTGTGATCGGTCAAGAGGATGGCGCGTGGGTCGCCGACAGAGGGTTTGCCGTCAACGTAGACATGGGTGGTCGTAAGGTGGCAATAACCTCCGACGCAGGTGGGCGTGAGCGCGACGCCCCACTCGGTGAAGAACTGTCCCAGGCGGTTCGGAACTGGAGAGGCTGACTCGGTGTGGAGGATGCCGGTGTCATCGTGTGTGTGAAGTGGTGAGATGCACGCCACGTTGCACAGGCTGATTCCGCCGTACGCTTTCGATCCGTCCGGTGAATCGAAGGCGTGGACCCCGGGGTTATGGATGTCGATCCCGATTCCGGCGGGCACGCGGACGGGCTTGCCGTTGAGGAAAATGTCGAGGTGCGAATGGACGTGATGGATGAGGGTCTCTTTGCGCTCAGGTGTAAGACCAGCAGCGACGGCGAGCGGCAGAGGATGTGCCGGAGCCGGCCACGGCGCCGCCCCGGTTGGGGGTCGTGGGGCCGGCCCCGAGAAAGCCCCTGCAAAAACGGGGGCCGCGATCGTCAACGCCACGCCCATCACGCTCGTAGATGCGACTCGCCAGAGCGGCATGCTGCGATCGTAATGCCTCTCGGTCGAAGCGCAAATCGTCACGCGGTGGGACTGTCGGTTGCGCCAGTGTTCGCGAATGTTCCCTGAGCGAAATCGCGTGCGTCGAGTGATCAGCGGTTGGCGTCGTTGTCGAGCCACGACCCAACGACGATCGACAAGAACTCAGGCTGCTTGTGAAAGCCGAGCGGCTCATAGAACGCATGTGCTTCCTCGGTCTGAAGTCCGACGTGCTGTCCTGGGACCCGTTCGAGTAACTCACGCACCATGGCCGAGCCGATTCCCCGCCTGCGATACCTCGAAGCGGTCCAGACATCGACCAGATATGCATTGCAGACACCGTCCGAGAGCAGGCGCGCCATGCCAACGAGACGACCTCCGTCGCGCGCAAACGCGACGTGTTGGGACTGCTCGAACGATCGGCGAAGAGCATCGGGTGTACGCCCATTGTCGAAATCGTCCGCTGCGAGGTCGGCCTTCGCCTGTGCCCAGTCGATACCTTCGAACGAGCTATCGATGTGCACCGCCATTCCCTAAACGATTACACGCAGCCGATGATGCGCCAAGCGACCGGGCGTGAGCCCTGTCCTATGCGCGAGTGTTCGCGAATGGCCTGGCGGCGTGCCAGGGGCTCAGATGAACCGGAGGATTAGTTTGAGGCCGGTTCTGACCGGCTTGTCCCGCTTACGCTTCAAGACGATCGCGATCGCAACGGCGCCTGCGACGAGGAATGGAACGAGCACGAGCCACCGCAGGTCGCCGTGCAATGCGTCCAGGTCCTCGCCCAGGCGACCCCGCTCCTCGGCGATTTCCTTCCGGATCTCTTCGGCTCCGCGTTCAGACATGCTCTTCGAGGGTCTTGAGCGTGCGTTCCGCCTCCTCGATCGCCGCTGACGGCAGCGGGGTCGAGAGCTTCCCCGCTGATCGTTTTGCAAGTAGCCCGAGGACCGCCGCGACGATCAGGAGCACGCCCGTGACGATGAGCAGCGACAGCCAGAGCGAGAGGCTCTCGTTCAATCCGGCTGCGGCTGCGGCGAAACCGAACCCGATGGCGTAGAAGACGAGGGCTACAGCGCCAACGGCGAACCCCGCTGCCATCCCGAGCGCCGTCGCCTTTTGCTTTCCCTCAAGCTTCGCCAGCTCGATGTTCAGCTCGACGAGCGATTTCAAGCGCCGACTTACGGCGCGTGTACGTGCCGCTAGACCAAGCATCGCGGGGAGCTTATCGCCCCGTGGCTCAGCAAGCCAAGACGCCCGAGGGAGGCAGAACCTATCACCCGAGGCCGCTGCCGGGGTCATTCGTCGTCGTGGTCGGCGGTGGCGGTGCATAGTGCGGGCGCCCGTTGGGCCGGTAGACCTGGATCGTTACGCCCTTCGAGTCGGCTCGCGAGTCGACCAGGTCAAGAGCAATGTCCGGGCCGGCGTCGGGGAACAGCCGCGTGCCCTGGCCGAGGACCACGGGGACGATGAGCAGGTTCATCTCGTCGACGAGGTCGTTATCGAGCAGCCACCGGATCAGAGCGCCGCTGCCGTGCACCTGCAGCTCACCCCCCGGCTTCGCTTTCAGCTCGCCGATGGCCGTCGCGACGTCGCCGGAGAGGACGGTCGTGTTCGCCCAGCGCGGTTCGGTGAGTGTGTTCGATGCGAGGTACTTGGGCTTTGTATTCAAGGCATCTGTGATCGGGTGGTTGCCCGGATCTTCCGCCGCGGCGCGAGCCCGCTCCTCTGCGCCCCAGTAGCCGGCGAAGAGCTCGTAGGTCCGCCGGCCGAACAGGAACGCGTCGGCGCGCTGGTAGGTCTCGTTGATGAACGTCATGGTCTCGTCGTCGCCCGCCCCCATGGCCCATCCGCCGCGCTCGAATCCGTTCCTGCGGTCCTCATCCGACGCGCCGCCGTTTCCCTGCATCACTCCATCGACGGTGACTTGCGTCATGGTGGTCAGTCTCATGGTCGCAGCTCCCTTCTCGCTGGGTTTTTGTCGTCATTTGATTCGACTGGACCGCGGATCAAAGCGGCGAAGCGAAGCCAGAAAGCTCTCGATCACTTCATCGCAGTCGGGCACGATCCGAATCATGCCCTCCGCCAGGCGTGGTGGGGTTCGAGTGCGCCAGTGTTAGTAAAGACACTCCGACTCCGCGTATGGGCGCCCGAGAAATGAGCCGCGCCGAGCCAGTCCTGGTGAGCCCTACACTCGCCACGTGGCGCCTTCGATCGGGGCACGGTTCGTGGAGGCGGTCGCCGCTCAGGACGAGTCGGCGATCGCGGCGTGCTTCACGCCCGGGGTTGAGTTTCGGGCGCTGCTCCCGCCGGGCCTCCGCGAGCGCGCCGGGGCCGAGGACGCCGCGGCGCTGATCGCCGGCTGGTTCGCCGACTCGACAGAGCTCGATCTCGTCGAGTCGCGGACGGAGGAGGTCGGCGACCGCCTTCACGTCGCGTACAGGGTCGAAGGCGTCGAAGACGGCGAGCCCTACGTCGTTGAGCAGCACCTCTACTGCATCCTGGCCGGCGGCCTCATCGAACGCGCTGATCTGCTCTGTTCGGGCTTTCGGCCTCGTGACCGAGAGTAAGTACGCCCGCCTGCCCCAGTGTTCAGGAATGTTCTCCGAGCGTCGCCCGGGAATGTCACGTGAGCGAGCGCGACGGCTAGTAGCAACCGCTGCGCGCGCCGTCAAGGAAGTGAGCTGGCCTAGCCGTACGATTCAAGAAAAGACCGAAAGGGCGCGCGCTGATGGCTCCGCCAGACAACAAGTCCATCGTTCGGGAGTTCTACGACCAGTGGACATCGGGAACTATCGACTTCGAGCGGTTGGTTCACGTGGACGTCACCAATCACCAGCCGGATCGAGATCCGGAGACCGGGCTGGACAAGTTTCGACGCTCAATCGAAGGCGTCATGGCCTTCGTCCCTGACTCGCGCTGGACGATCCTCAGGCTGATCGCCGAGGGCGACCTGGTCGTCTGCCACAACACCTGGGACGGCACGTACGGGGGAACGATCTTCCGAGGCGTCCCCACTCCGCAGGGCAAGCGCTTCTCGGTCGAGCACATCCACATCTACCGCGTTACCGAGGATCGGATCGCAGAGCATTGGGTGGTGCGGGATGACCTCGGGATGATGCTGCAAGTGGGTGCGGTGCCTCCTTCATCGCAACCGTAGGCGCGCCTTGAGGTGGGCGTGGGCACCTCGCCCGGACCAGCTTTCAGGACTGTTCCTGAGCCGCAACAGAGCACTCGTAACGGTTGCGCAGCCTCGCGACCGCGAGATTGAAGCAGCTCGCGGTCGCGCACGCGCGGTGGCGCGCTTCGGCGGCGCCGCGTAGTAGTCACTCCGCGGCCAACCGTTCGCCTCGCAAGAGCCGCCGGGCGTAGTCGCGCTCAACTGCGCCAGTGTTCCGGAATGACCCCCGAGCCAATGATCGGTGAAAGCCCTGATCGAGGTTCGGTGGAGGTCCCGATGTTGCTCGTTTCCCCCGTGCGATCGTTTGCTTGTTCACGTTTTGGGCGGGCTGGCCTCCAAGGGAGTAAGATGGTTCGACTGGCCCTGTGTGCCAGGACCCCGGCCGAGGCCCGAATGATGTCAACGCGCATCGCGCGCGAGATGCAGGGACTTAGGCAAACAGAGTTCGGCTATCAGGGCCAGCTTTCATCGGGGAGGAGTAAGTGCGTTCGCTTGGGCCAGGGTTCGAGAATGTCCCTTGCGCGCTGAGTCGCGCTCGACGGCGCCGTGCAAGATGCGCTGCGCTGCGAATACAGGCCGGCGACCTCGACAGAGTGCGCGGCGAGCGGGCGATCCTCGATCGGGACGGTGTGGTCAGTCGATGCGATCAGTCGAAAGCGAACACCGGCGGGAGGATGACCACGACCGTGGCGGCCCATAGGACGAAGACGGGAAGGTAGGTGGTCTGCCAGCGCCCGAGCCGGTGGAGACTGCTGCGTCGTGTGAGGAATCGGGCGGATAGCCAGGCGGCCCCGGCCAGGTTCGCGAGGAGGACGAGGTTGAGGCCGAGCGCTGCCGTTCGGTTCGGGGTGAACCCAAGCTCGCCGATCCGAGCGATCATCGCGCCGAGCACCATCAGGTCGAGCACGAGGGCGCTGACGACGGCGACCAACTGGATGCCGTCCATCCATCCGGGCGACGACGTGGACGGGTCCCGCGCGGACATCCCGTACAGGACGAGCCCGAGGATGACCACCAGGAGCGCGTCGAAGACACTGACCAGCTCGCGATCGAACGCCTCGCCGAACCCGGTGACGGCGTAGACGACGGCAGCCCCGGCCAGCATCACCGCGAACAACGGCGTGAAGAGCATCGCGAGCACCGGCGCCATGTTCTCCACGACGCGTTGTTTCGACTCGACGAGCCACGCGGCCACGATCACGGCACCCGCCGCTCCGGAGGGAAGCACCCACGCAGCAATCTGGTCGACGTCGACCTCCGTGGGTTCGAGGATCGCGGCAGTCAAACCCATGAGCACGCCACCGCCGAGCGCGATCAGCACGTAGTAGATGAGCCATTCGCCCGTGAAGCGGACGAAGTCCATGCGCCGCTCGTGCGATCGAAGCGTGCCGCCCATGTACGGGAAGGCGACCACGAACCAGAGCACGACGGGCAGAGTGACGATGACCAGGGCCTCGGTGTCCGAGTCAGCACCCCACGGGTAGAGGTTGACCACGAGCGCGGCGAGTACGAAAGGCGCCGCCGCCAGCACCCAGTGCCGGGTGTCGAGCTGCCGTTGGCGAGCGAAGTACGCGGCAAGAAACGGCAACACGAACAGGCTGGCGTTCCGCGCCAGCCAGGTCGGCTCCTCGTCGGGGAAGCCGGCAGCGAGGCGTGCGACCTGGATCGCGACGGCCGCGGCGACGGCGAAGACGAGTGGCTCGAGCAAGCCGTTGAGCAAGCGCGCCGGCTCGTCGTCATCGCTGAGAAGAAGCTGCTTCCAGAGTCGGCCGCTGTGCTCGCGTGCGAACTCCCGGGACAGGCCGTCGACGTCCCCCAGCCGTTTCACGGCGATGAGGAAGCCCTCATCGGCCGTGAGGCCGGCCGCGGTCAGCTCGGCGATCTGGTGACGAAGGTGATCCTCCAGCTCATCGACGTCGTGGCCGTTGACTCCAGGGGCGTTGGAGACGTAGGCCCGCCATTCCGCGATCTGTGACTCGACGCTCTCCATCCTCACGCCTCGCCGAGAGCCGTCAACAAGGCGCCTGAGCCCGGCCAGACGTCATTCAGTGCCCGCGTGACGGCCACCCATTGCTGCTGCTGGTCTGCGAGTGCTGCTCGTCCCTCGTCGGTGATCGCGTAGTACTTGCGGCGACGCCCTTCCGGTGGCGTTCGCCACTCCGTCGTCACGTACCCGAGCCGACGAAGGCGATGGAGCAGCGGGTAGAGCATCCCGTCGGTCCACTCGAGCTCGCCCCCTGACAGCGCACGTACCCGCTTCAGGATGGCGTAGCCGTAGCTTTCACCCTCTGCCAGGATGGCGAGCACGAGCGGCGTCGCCGAGGCCGCGACAAGGTCCTTGTCGATGTGCATATCGCCTCCACGGCTCGAACTGCTATGCATAGAAGCACAAGGTGCAATGAACCGCAAGGCGTTCGACGGAAGCGCCAAAGCAGGGTCTCCGTAGCAGCTGGAGACGAGCCGCTCGCCTGCGCGAGTGTGCGGGAATGTCGCTTGAAGAGTGATGCCCTTCGGCTAACGATCTGTGAGGTCGACGGCGAAGAGCCGGTGCGCGCCATCGAGACCCTTGAGCTCCACGTCACGACTCTCAGTGAACTGGACTCCTGAGTTAGCGACGAGCTCTCGAACCAGGTTCGAGACGAGAACCTCACCGCCGAGCGCCTGACTTGCCACGCGCGCTGCGTAGTGGACGGTGGTGCCGAAGAAGCGGTCCGCCTCCTGGATCGCATCGCCCGTGTGAACGCCGATCCTGATCCGTATCGGGGGAGAGTCATCGGGAAACGCCGTCGACATGTCCCGCTGGATCACCTGCGCACATGCGACTGCGCGTCGCGCGCTCGAAAACGCAAGCATCGAGCCGTCACCCTGCGTCTCGACGACCGTGCCGCCGTGGTGTCCCGTCACGTCACGAATGACCGTGTCGTGGCGTCTGAGGACATCGCGCCAAGCATGGTCCCCAAGGCGCGAGGTAAGAACGGTTGAGTCGACGATGTCTGTGAAGACGATCGTGACCGTCCCGTCGACCGCAAGCGTCGCAAAGAGATCTGGTCGCTCGCGCTCGATCGCTCGCTCAAGTGCGTCGAGGCTGACCGTGAGTTCCCTGCCGAAGAGATCGATGTTCCCTCTCGGCATTGACCAGTGGATCTGCACCGCTTTCCATTCGCCGCGCTCGAGATGAAAGACATATGTGGCGCGCGCCTCCGCCTCCTGATCGTCCCAGCTGATCTTCTCTTTGACGCTCGCCCAGCCGACGGTTCCTTCTTCCCAAGCGTCGATCTCGGTACCGACGACGGAGAACGAGTCCAACTCTTCGAGCTGGCGCGCCCAGATCGCACGAGCCTCCGCCCCATGGAACCACTCCTCCGGGTCGGTTCCGATCATCAGCGCGCCCGGAAGGTCCGAAACCCGTTCGAGGCTCGACTCGGAATCGCGCTCCGATATCGCTTGCATCCATCGTTCGACGATCCGCCGGATCTCCTCAGAGGGCTTCACGCCGCCAAGTCTCCTCCGAAGCATCCCGCCGCGCAACGCGACGGCTCGCCAAGAGTCTCGACCTCGAAGTCACTCGCATGCGCCAGTGTGCGGGAATGTCCCTTGAGCGTCGGGGGCGGCCGGTAAGGCCGAAGGCTAATCCGAGCGCTGGCCCCCGGGCTTCGCGTCCACCCGGGGTACCCAAGGCCCGTCCACGATCACGGCCTCGTCGTCGCCGGACCACGGCGGCAGGGCCGTGCAGGTGAAGACAAGAGGCATCGTCCCGGTGCAGCGGTACTGAAAGGCCGTGCCGAGCGGGATGTCGACGCACACGCCGGGGATGAGCCGCGTGATGCTCTCATGGCCGTCCGGCGCGCTGCGCCAGATCTCTCCCGCGCCGAGAGGACGTACCAATACTCGTCGATTGTCCGGAATTGGCAGGCGCGGCCAACCATCCCCGGCGGCACGGTCGAGTGGATCATGTTGCCGTGCGGTCCAGTCCATGAGGAAACGGATACGAGCTCCCAGGGGCGATCGGCCGCACTCCGCCGTTTGCGACGGTGGTGGTCTTCACGTGGTCACTCCCGCCAAGGGGACGTAGGCTAGCCCGTCCTCGACTGCTGCGTCTCACCGCAGGCCCAGCATTTCTTGCTCTCGCGGGTGATGGCAACCTGCGGTGCCCCAGCGTGCGGGAATGTCTCTTGACGGTCAGGCCGACGCGGAGGGGCCAGACCTGGCGCCCGCGGCGAGTGCGGCGCCCAGACCTCGTCTGAGACACTCCGCCGCGTGGAGCCCTCTGAGGAGATCCGGCGCGTCGTCCACCGATGGCTCGTCGCCAATAGGGACGGAGACGCCGATGCGGTGATAGCGCGGGTCTCGGAGCGGCCCGGACTGCTCGCAATCGGAACCGACCCTGGCGAGTGGTGGCACACCCCGGAGCGGGCTGTCTGGAGGCGCCAGGTCGAAGAGTCCGGCGGTTTCCCGCTCGACTGGGGCGAGATCGAGGCCTGGGAGGAGGGCACGGTCGGTTGGGCCGGGATGATGATCACGCTCGGGAGGCCCGAGGGCGACGGAATGCTTTCCGAGCTGCGCGCGACGTACGTCCTCCACCTCGAGCACGGCGAGTGGAAGATCGTCCAAGTCCACTGGTCGCTGCCGGGGAACGCAAACGTGGAGATACTCGGCATGCAGCTCACTCTCACCCTCGAGCAGCTCGAGAAGACGCTCCAGCTCGAACGACCCGATCTTTCGGAGAGCACCGCCGCGGACGGCACCGTGACCCTCGTTTTCACGGATGTCGTGGACTCCACCGTGCTCACTGCACGTCTGGGTGACAAAGCGTGGATGGAGACGGTGCGTCGACATCACGAAGCGGTCCGAGAGTGCGCCGAAGCACATGGAGGCACGGTCGTCGAGACACAGGGCGACGGAGCACTGCTCGCGTTTGGGAGCGCTCGGCGGGCGGTTTCTTGTGCGAAGGACATCCAAGCGGCGGTTCGGCGTGACTTCGCAGATGCGTCGCCCCCGATCCGGGTGAGGATCGGCATCCACACCGGCGACGCGTTGCACGAGGCGGACCGGTTCTTCGGAACGACCGTGAACTACGCTGCTCGGGTCGCCAGCCACGCGCTGGGAGGAGAGGTGCTCGTGTCCAACGTCGTGCACGAACTCGTGTCGGACTCGGACATCGAGTTCCTCGAGAGTCGCGACGTGGAGCTGAAGGGGATCGAGGGTTCCCACCGGCTCTTCGCCGTCGACCTTTCCTAGAGCGGCTCGGCAACTTGCCGACGCGAAGTGCGCGTCGCGGCGCGAAGTCTTCGCTCGCGAGCGAGAGGTACCTCAGCTGCCCGAGTGTGCGGGAATGTCGCTTGACGAACTCGGCCGCTACTTCGCGTCGATGCCGTCTTCTCGCAGGAACCTCAGGACTGCCTCCGGTGGCATCGTCCCGTGACCGGCGTTCGGAACCACGCAGAGCTGCGCACCCGGGATCGTCCTGAACATTTGGACGGCATGCTCCGGCGTGACGATGTCGCGGTCGCCGATGACGAGGAGTGTCGGTGCGCTGATGCTCTGCAACTCCTCGTTCGTGAAGCTCGGCTCGGCGGCCCACATGGTTTTCAGACGCCCGAGAACGACGGGCCAGTGCTCAGCACCGTCCGGTGAGAGTTCGCGCGTATTTCTCGGAAATGGGCTCGCTCAAGGGATCGAAGCTGCGCGCAAACTCCTGATTCTCTGCGGTGTAGCCTTCGAAGCGGGCGTTCGTGCCGGTGACCGCGAGCTTGGTCACCCGCTCGGGATGATGAATCGACATGTCGAGGCCGATGATGCCCCCGTCGCTGTAGCCGACGACGACCGCGTTCTCGATCCCGAGCTGACCCATCAGCTGGATCGTGTCCTCGGCCATGTCGTGGTAGTGGAACGGGCGATCGACGAGATCGGCGGTGCGCCCATGTCCCATCTGCTCCGGCGCGATCACCCGGAATTGCGGGGTGAAGAGCGGGATCCACTTCTCGGGAATCGACCCGCTCCCGCCATGAAGCAACAGCAGCGGCGGCCCTTCCCCGTGGACCTCGTAGTACATGCTCAAACCGTTGACAGGTACGTAGGGCAAGTCGGCTCAGCCTAAACGCAAGCGACAAGACCGCCGCATGCGCCAGTGTGCGGGAATGTCGCTTGACGATTCTCGCCTGTTTGGTGTGGCAGGATCGACCGAACGGTGCCAGAGCGGACTTCAGATGCGGTCGAGACTATGGTCAGCACGTACAACGCTGGCGACCTGGAGGGCTTCCTTCTCTGCTTCTCGGAGGACGTCGTCGTCGAGGACGAGGATGGAAACGTGGTGTCGACCGGCCGCGACGCTCTGCGGGCGACCTACGGCCAGCTTCTCGCCGAGCAGCCCGACCGGGAGTACGAGATCCCGACGCGTATCCGGGTGGGCTCGTGGGTGGTCGACGAGGAGCGCGTCACGGGCGGGCCGCGCGGTGAGGTCCGCGCGATCGCCATCTACCACCTCGACAGCGACGGCCTCATCGACCGGGCCTGCTTCCTCGTCTGAGGCGCCGCCGACGCCGCGAGGCGACCTCATCGAATGAGAGTCCGGCTCCGTGCCGAGTGTGCGGGAATGTTCCTTGAGCGTCTATGGCGCCCTAGGCATTAGCCCGCAGCAGCCGATACCGCTGGCGCGATGATTTCGCGAGGTGAGCGCCCCACCCTCGCCGGCTCCAAGGGCTGCGGCTGTGTGCTACCGCTCATAATCGGATCGTGGAGTCGAGCGACATCGTCGCCGAGCTGTGGCGCCGGATTCAGGCGAGGGACTGGGATGCAGTCGGTGAGCTGCTGGCCGAGGACTTCGTCCTCGAATGGCCGAACGCGCAGATCCGTATCCGCGGCCGCACGAACTTCGTCGAGTTCAACCGCAACTATCCGGAAGGCTGGTCGATCGAGGTGCTCCGGATCGTTGCCGAGGGAAACACAGCGGTCTCGGAAGTGCGGGTGCCGCACCCCACGGTTGGCCCCCACTACGCACTGTCATTCCTCGAAGTCGAGGGCGGCCAGCTGACGCGTGGCCGTGAATACTGGGTCGAGGAGCGCTACGAGAAACCTGCCCCTGAGCGTGCTCGCTGGTTCGAGCCGATGTGACGATCAGGCGGCGGAGAGTCACTCGCGTGCCCGAGTGTGCGGGAATGTCTCTTGAGCGCGCCCCGACCGGTGTCTAGAGGTCGAGCGCCTTAGGATCCTCGCAAACCGCGGCGAGGAGGACTCGTGATCGTGCACTCGAGGCTCGACAGCTCGCATCTAGCAGCAAACCTGCTGGGTGATCCGAGCGAACGGGATCTGTTCGTCTATCTGCCACCGGGCTACGAGGAGTCGGATCGACCGTATCCGACGGCCTACCTGTTACATGCGTTCGGCGAGACCGCCGCGCAAGTGCTGACACCGGACACGGATGGACAGCGGTGGCACCCGCCAATCGAAGACGTGCTCGACCCGGTGTTCGGCCGCTTGGGGGTGCCGCCGATGATCGTGGCCATCCCTGACGGCAACTCGCGCTACGGCTGCGGACAGTGGGTGGACTCACCGGTGACCGGCAACTTCGAGCAGTACGTGCTGCACGACGTCGTCCCTGCTGTCGACGCCACGTATCGGACGATCCCCGATGCGCGAAGCCGAGGCGTGTTCGGGTTCTCGTCCGGAGGCTTCGGCGCCTGGAACGTCGCCTCGCGCAACCCGGATGTCTTCGGAGCGCTGGCCATGCTCTCGGGCGACTCGTTCCTCGACATGACCCACAAGTTCATGCCGTACAAGTACTTCGACAGCATTTGGCCAGAGGAGCCCAACGGCCCGATAGAGGGGAACGTCTGGTCGCAGCTCGTCTACGACTACTCGGCGACGTATTCACCCAATCCGGATCGCCCGCCCTTCTACGTCGACCTGCCTGTGGCCTGGCCCAGCGGCGAGCTGATCCAGGAGGTCTGGGACCGCTGGCTCGCCTTCGACCCGGTCGTCAACGTGCACGAGCGACTCGACAATCTCCGACAGCTGTCCGGCATCCTGCTCGATGCAGGCTCCGCTGACGACTACAACCTGCACTGGGGTCACCGGCTGCTCAGCCACTACCTCGACGAAGCGGGCATCGCCCACGAGCACAGAGAGAACCCCGGCAACCACGGCGGTCGCGCGAACGAGCGCTACCAGGTCGCGCTGGAGTGGCTTTCACACGTTCTCGAGCGCGACTGATTCGTCCTGCAACTGGGGATAGGTCGCCGCTGTGCGCGAGTGTGCGGGAATGTCCCTTGAGGCAGTCTCCGTGCTCGCTGCTCGCATGTGGTGGCGAGTATGTCGGCCCGACTGTTAGTCGGCGATTGGTTCCCAGATCAGCTCGGCGACGTCGAGGACGAGATCGGGCTCGGGCTGGTCCGGATCTGCATGCGTGCGCACCTCGCCGATACAGACGCAGACGGTGTCGTTGAGTCGCCGGTACTGCTCGGCGTCGCTGAGATGGAAGATCGCACCGACGATCTGCCGCCTTCCCGGCGGGTGCGGGCGCCCGTACCCCTGCAACTCGAACATGATCGTCGCTCCGTCGTCGGCCTCGATCACAGCGCGGAAGTCAGGCCGAAACGGACCCGTCTCAGTGCGCCGACGCGGGAAGTTCGCACCTCGGAAGCGGCCGGTGATCGAGCCCTCGCATCGGCCTTCGGCGAGAAACAGGTGCTGTTCCCACCCGCCCTCGAGCCCGATCATCCAGCTCTCGGGATACGTGAAACGGATCCGATAAAGGGGCTCGAGCCGCAACGATCCTCCTGCCGCAGAACCTTACGTCCCTCGAGGTGCGAGCGGTGGCACGCGACAGGACGCTCATGTGCGGGAATGATGCTCCTATGACTTGTCAAGCCATCAGGGGTTCCCGGTCTTGCAGTAATCGGTAGAGGTGGCGGGCGAGGTAGCGCTTGAGCAGGCGGGTGGCGTCGCGGCGGCTTTTCCCTTCCGCGACCCGGCGCTCGATGTAGGCCTTGGTCGCCGGGTCGTGCAGGCGGCGGTGGAGGATGACGGTATGCAGGGCGCGGTTGAGCTGGCGGTCGCCGCCACGGCTGAGCCGATGCCGGGTCGTCTGGCCGCTCGAGGCGGGGATCGGGGCGACACCGGCCAGCCGCGCGAAGGCAGCCTCGGAGCGGACGCGGCCTGGGTGTGACCAGGCGATGATCACCTGGGCGGCGACGATCGGGCCGATGCCGGACTCGTCGAGCAGCTTGGGTGCGAGCGCGCGCACATGGCCGAGGATCTCGGCTTCGAGCTCGCCGGCCTCCGCTGTTGCCGCTTCGATGCGTCGGGCGAGCGAGCGCAGCACGAGCCGTGTCGCGAGCTCGTCGGCGCTTGCGCAGCGTGAGCGGCGAAGACGGCTGCAGCGCTCGAGCAGCCGCCCCACAGGCAGGCCGCGCAGGTCGTCGCGGAGCCTGTCGGGAGCGGTGACGATTACGCTGCGCAGCTGCACGAGCGCCTCGCGCCGGACGTCGACCGCACTGCGCCGCGCGATCAGCAGCAGTCGCAACGCTTCGCGCCGCTGCCCTGCGCGCGGCAGCGCGAGCGTCTCGCTCGAAAGCAGCGCCCGCGCTGCACGGATCGCGTCGAGCGAATCGTCTTTGCCCCGCAGTCGCCGCTCGGCTCGTGGCTGGCGGCTGATCTCGAGCACCGGCTCGCCGCGGCCGGCGAGAAAGCGGGATAGCCCGGCCCCGTAGTGGCCGGCACCCTCGACCGCCCACGCCCGCTCACCGTCTGCGTGCTGCTCGACAAAGCGAACGCCTCCCGGTAGCCGCGCGCGTTCGCCCGCACCGCCAGCTTGGCAAGCACAGCACCGGCGGGCGCGCCCAGCACCGCCAACACGTGCTCGTCCAGGTGCGTGTCGACACCGACGACGTAGTCCAGCTCATCTGCAAGCATCCCGTCGATCCTCCGGCTTCGCTCGTAGGGTCTGGTGGTGCCGGTCTGAGCTGCGGGAAACCGCGGCGGCAGGACGGTAATGAGTCACGCCGACAAGGCGGACAAGCTCCTGATCAAGCCAGCAGCGGGCGCCAGACCGGCGCCGCCGCGCACGCGCGGACAGATCATTCCCAAGGCACGCACACGGCGGCCGAGTCACTTGACGAGTCACACGCGCCACGGCGACAACCAGGCTGGCAACGATCCCAGACAGACCAATCCGTCGAGTCT
>CAWAFJ010000010.1:0-290611 GCA_963781315.1 uncultured Actinomycetes bacterium
GTCGGCGAAGTGGAAGACAAGATTCGCGAACTGTTGCGTTGAGCGAGGGATTTTCTCTTTCAAGGTCATCATGAGCACTGAAGCTGCGTTACCGGTCCTGACTCCCAACGACTTCGCCAGCGACCAGGACGTCCGCTGGTGCCCCGGCTGCGGCGACTATTCGATTCTCGCCCAGATGAAGAAGGTGCTGCCCACGCTGGGCATGCCGCCGGAGAAGACCGTGTTCGTCTCGGGCATCGGCTGCTCCAGCCGGTTTCCCGTACTACATGAACACCTACGGCATCCACTCGCATCCACGGCCGCGCGCCGGCCGTGGCCACCGGGCTGAAGACCGCCCGGCCCGACCTGTCGGTGTGGGTCATCACCGGCGACGGCGACGCGCTGTCGATCGGCGGCAATCACCTGATGCACTGCCATCCGCCGCAATCTCGACCTCAACATCGTGCTGTTCAACAACCGCATCTACGGCCTGACCAAGGGGCAGTACTCGCCCACGTCGCCGCTGGGCAAGGTGACCAAGAGCACGCCCGATGGGCGTCGATCGACAATCCGCTGCATCCGCTGTCGATCGCCATCGGCTGCGAGGCCACGTTCGTGGCCCGCTCGATCGACGTGAACATCAAGCACCTGGCGATGGTGCTGCAAGCGGGCGGCCGAGCACGCGGCACGTCGTTCGTCGAGGTCTATCAGAACTGCAACGTGTTCAACGACGGCGCGTTCGACTATGCCACCGACCGCGACACCAAGGCCGACACCACGCTCGAGCTGGAGCACGGCAAGCCGCTGATCTTCGGCAAGAACCGCGACAAGGGCATTCGCCTGAACGGCATGGAGCCCGAAGATCGTCGAGCTGGGCAAGGGCATCACCGAAGACGACCTGCTGTTCCACGACGAGAAGGCGCCCGAGCCGAGCCTGGCCTACCTGCTGAGCCGCATGCGCATCCCGAGTTCCCCGAGCCGATCGGCGTGTTCCGCGCCGTCGATCGCCCGCGCTACGACGAAGAGCTGAACAAGCAGATCGCGCAGGCCCGCAAGGCCAAGGGAGAAGGCGACCTGCAGGCCTTGTTCAACGCGGGCGAGACCTGGGTCATCGACTAGGTCGCGACGTTCGAGTTCGGTCGCCCCTTCCGATCCCGCCGAGACGCCGTGGTGGCATGACTCTCCGGCAGGTGCCGGGAGTCCCGGACTCCGCTTGGGCGAACTGTCGCCTGCGGACGAAGGTGAAAACAATGAGCCAGTGTCCCTACTGCGGCCACGAGAACATCGCGGGCGAAGACGACTGCGTCGAGTGCCAGCAGCCGCTCACGTTTCTGAGCAAGCCCAAGGCCAACACGCCGTTGGAAAAGAGCATCCGCCGCTGACCGCATCGGCGGATTGGGCGGTCACACGCCGTTCGTCGTGCCAGCCGATCTGCCCGTGGCCGAAGCGCTCCGCAGAATGGTCGAGCGTCGGGTCGGCTGCGCGATGGTGGTCGACGAATTCGAGCAGTTGGCCGGCATCTTCACCGAGCGCGACGCCTTGTTTCGCATCGGCACCGATCTGGCAAAGGTCGCCACGCGGCCGGTCTCGGAGTTCATGACCGCCACGCCCGAGACGATTGACGCAACCGATCCCATCGTCTTCTGCGCTGCACAAAATGGACCACGGCGGCTATCGGCATTTGCCGGTATTGAGTGAAGGTCGCCTGACGGGCCTGGTCTCGGTCCGCGACATTCTCGGCTACCTGGCCGAGCGGCTGATGGCCGCCGAGCAGGTCTAAGCAAAGACCATTCAGACAAAGTCCTGCACGGTGGGCTTGATGACCAATTCCGCCACGTGGGCTCTGCGCCGGTAGACAGGCGATCATCAACGCCGCCGCCGCCACGTCCTCCGGCTGGAGCATCTCGGCCTTTCGTTCCGGCGGCACGGGCACCGGTCGCTGGGCGAGGATCGGCGTGTTCACCTCGCCGGGATAGATCGTGGTGACGCGGATGCGTTTCGTCGCTCTTCGAGGTTCACGCCGGCGCCCAGCGCCGTCATGGCGAACTTCGAGGCGTTGTACGCCACGCCCCCCAGCTTCCAGGCCCGCAGGCCGGCGATCGAGCAGATGTTCACGATCAGGCCCGATCGTCGCGGTGGCGCATGCCGCGGCAGCAGCGGCGTGGAGTCGTGTAAAAGGCCCCGTTGGCGTTGATGGCCATCATCCGGTCCCAGTCGGCCGGATCGAGCTCGGCCACGGCCCGCCGGGCGACGTTGATGCCGGCGCTGTTGACCAGAATGTCGATCGGCCCCAGCACTTTGTCGGCCCAGGCGAACAGATCTTCGACGCTGTGGCGATCGGCCACGTCGGCGCGGTTGCCAGAAGCGGCGGCTGGCCCCTGATAGCCCGCCACGACTGCCTCCAGCAGTTCGGGCCGACGTCCGCAGATGGCCACGCGGCAACCCTCGCGAGCTAGCGATTCGGCGATGGCCTGGCCAATGCCGCTGCCGCCACCAGTGACCAAGGCGGTCTTACTTGCGAGCTTCATTCGAGTCGACTCCGCATTCTGGATTCGTGTTGTCGGTCGGCAGAGCCATAGTTTGTACACGGTCCTCAACTCGCGGCAAAGCACCTCGCGACCTGGCATTGCCCCGCGGCTTGCGACACGGAGCGGATTGCCGAATAATGGCCGGAATGCAAGATCCGGCCGACCAGTTCGACACGCAGATCGAGATCGTCACGCCCGAGAACATTGCCTTCAGTTATCGCGTAGCCGGACCGTTCCAGCGCCTGCCCGCCTATCTGTTGGATGTGTTGTTTCAGGCATTGATTTTCTTGACGGGGACGATCTCGCTGTCGGCCATTTTCGGCTTGGCCGCGTTGCCTGGACTGGGACAGGGTCTGGTGCTGGTGTTGTTGTTCATTGTGAGCTGGTTTTACGCCGTGCTTTTCGAGGTGCCGCGGAATGGCCGACACCGGCAAACGCCTGCTGCATCTGCGCGTGCTCGGCCGACGGGGGCCCGATCAATCCGACGCAGGCTCTGCTGCGGAACCTCATGCGGGCGGTCGACTGCCAGCCCGTGATTTTCTGGCAACTCGGGCTGACCGTGGCCCTGCTCAATCGGCGATTCGCCCGGTTGGGCGACCTGGTCGCAGGGACGATGGTCATCGTCGAGGAGCCACAGTTCCGTTACGGCGTGTTGCGGGTGGACGAGCCCGAGGCCCTGCGCTGGCCGCGACGTTGCCCGTTGGTTTTCGGGTCTCGCCGAGTCTGGCGGCGGCGTTGTCGAACTACGTGCTGCGACGCTGCGCCTTGCCTTGGAGCCGCCGCGGACAAATCGCGCGGCACATCGGAGAACCGTTGCGTGTTCGCTTTGGTTTGCCCGCGGGGACGAGCCATGACTTGCTGCTATGTGCTTTATCAACGGACGTTTTTTGCCGAGCCGGCAGTGACGGATGACCGCGGCCTAGGGCTTTCCGCGGTCGTGATGCCGGACGTGGCGGCGTAAGGGGTAGTGATGAAGGTCGCGGCCTTGCTCGACGAGCGGCGGCGGAACTGGCGCCAGCTCGAGCTGTTGTGCCTGCAATTCGAGGGCCGCGGCATGCCCGCAGGCACCGTGGCCCAGTTCGCGGCGAGGCTATACCGTGCCCACCTGCGCCGACCTGGCCCTGGCCGACGCGTATCAACTGCCCGCCAACACCGTCAGTTTTCTGCATCAACTCGTCGGGCGGCGGCACAACCAGCTCTAATCGCCCGCCCGCTGCGGGCGGCCGGGTGGGGCGAGGAACTGTTGGTTCGGCTCCCTCGACGGTTGTATCGCGACAATTGCCTGCGGCTGGCGTTCGCAATCTTTTGGGGCTTCTTTATTGCCTCGCTGCTCATGGCCTACTTATTGCCCAACTTCGCCACCACATTGTGGGCAAGGACTTCCTCAGTTCGATGGAAGAGATGCACTCGACGTCGGTCTCCGGCAACACAATCAACCAAGGCACGATGTCGGTCGGAATGTACATCCAGCACAATACAAGCATCGGATTGCAGTGCTTTGCGTTGGGGTTGCTGGCGGGCATCGGCGGCCTGCTGGTCACCATTGCCAACGCTGTCATTCTGGGGACCGTCTTTGGCCACATGGCCACGGCACCGCAGCGGGAGAGCTTCTTTCAATTCGTCACGGCCCACGTGCCGTTCGAGCTGACGGCCATCGTCGTGGCTACGGCGGCCGTGCGATTGGGTTTCGCCTTGATCGACACCCAGGGGTACACACGTGGCGACTGGCTGATTCGCGCCGCGATCCACGTCGTGCCCACCGTCTGCCTGGCGATGATCCTATTCGCGCTGGCCGCAGCCGTCGAAGGGCTCATCTCTCCTTCCGCAATCCCCTATTGGGCCAAGGTGCTGGTGGCCGTCGTCTCCAGCGGGCTGTTGGTCTTCTATCTGGTCCTGCTCGGGCAGACGCCGGGAGACGATCGTGGAGCTCGATAAAACACGGGCGACCATCCGCGAACGCACGCTGATGGACCAATTCGACCTGGCCCCCACTGTGCTCCGCGGTCACGGGCGGGCGATTCTGCCGTTGACCGCCATGTTGGCGCTGCTGGCCTCGTGGTTCAACGCCTGGCTCTTAGGTGTCGGAATATCGACGATCGTGGCCGAGGAAGTCTCCGGAGTAGACTTGGCCATGTCGATTTCCGGTGTCGGCCTGGCCTACGTGGTGTTGACTGCCATCGAGGCCCCCCTGCAGCGTGCCTGGTGACGCTGTACTTGGGCCAGGCCCTGTTCGTCGAGCGGCCGAATCGCCGCGAGATTGCTCGTGTCGTTCGTTAAATGTCTGCTGCAATTCTTGTTTTGCTGCAGGTGCTGCTCCGGGGTTGTTGATTCTTGGGGTGTTGACGTGGTTCGTTCCGTACGGCTGTTGTCCGTATTTGAGCGAGAGTGATCTTGTTAGAGCGGACGCCTTGCTGCAGTCCGACTGGCCGCGGCGAAATCGCGACGCTCGAACGCGCAACGGCACGCTGCACTGGCGGCAACGGCGGCGAATCTGTCTGGGCCGCTGGTTGGTCAGCCGCGTTCGGCCCCGCTGTTGGTTGTGGCGATGTAGCTGACCCATGGGGTATTGCGCTCGGAACTCTGTTGGCTTCGAGGAGCCGGTCGTTTACCGCGGCCAGTTTCACGGTCTATTTGCAGGCTGGCCTGTGGCTCGTGATGATGTACTTTGCGGTGGTTCGGTTCTTGAGCTATTTGGATAACGCATTCGCAGCGAAGGGTGGGAGGTAGAACTTTTTCTACGGGCGCGAGGCGCGCCCGCTCGTCAGGCCGGTCGCATGATCGCCGTGTCGTGGAGGATGGCTGTTGTTATGGGCATGCGGTGTGTCGGTGGCGGCGGCACGCGAATGCACCTGTGCATCGCGGCCGAGGCGGAAAAAGCTGTTGTCGCTGGCCGCGAAATGCCCTGGGAAACGGCTGGCCGCTTCCCGTGGTACGACGCCGAGGAATGACGCAGTCGGCCGCGTGCGGAGCTGATCCCTTCTGGTTCGATTATTCTTACCCGTCGCGTACGGTGGAGCGGTATGGTATGGACGCCTGTGGCATGGGGCTATTGGCCGGGCTGTTGTTGCTGATCCTGCTGGTGCTTCTCGTATACGTCGCGCGAATTGTCAGGGCAGGATCGCTTCCGGTGCCGGAGCCGCCGCGAGGCGACATCCCGAACGGCAGGGTCGGCATCGAAGCTCTCCGTTTCCTGGCGGTACGCGGAGATAGCGGACTTGTTGGGAGCGCCCGGCGGCTGTTACGGCGGAGGCAACTACGCGAGCGCCATCATCTATTCTGTTCAGCTACCAACTGGTCAGTTGGACCAGGTTCATTCGCTGATTCGCCTGGCCAAAGGAAAGACCAACCGCCAGTACCTCCGCGAGGCGGCCTCGCGGGGGCCGCTCGCTGGCCCGCTGCTGGAATGACGATGGTCGCTTCGAGGACGTGTTTTTCGGCGACCGGGCATTGTTGAGCGTGCGGTTCGAGGCCTGTTGGACAGCCGCGTGATTTCGAGTCGCTCGTGGACGAGGTGCCTTGACGCCGGCGGCGCCTCCAGGGCGTTCTCGATCGCGGCGCGAGGCCGCGTTCTTGGCTCTTGGCAACGCCGCGCGGCGGCCTCGGGCTGCATCGGGCATCGAGACCGACTACGGCCGCGGCAGCGTCCGCGCGCGAGCGCGAGCGTCAACGGCACGGCGGTGCTGGCCGAGATGTTCGAGCAGGCCGGGCACACGGTCTCCAGCCGGGCGCTGCTGCTCGCCGCGGCTACGGAAGCGGGCCGACGCATCGTCTGGTTTCCCGACGATTGCCGCGCCCATCGCGCGAGGTCCGCACTGGCTGGAGATGGCTGGCGGGCAGGCCGGGCCGCACGCTGATCTACGTGGGCCGCGATTTCGACGCCGCGCCGCGCGCTATTGGGGGATGGTCCGCTCCGGGCCTCGCGCGAGCAGCAAGGCGAAGATCGCCGGCGCGAGCTGAGCCGCCGCTTGGCAGGCTGCCCGCAGCGGCCGTTCAAGCGCAACGCGGTAAGCCCGAATCGGACTGCGAGTGGTTCACGCGTCGAGCGACTCGCCGGCCGCCAAGGTCGGCACGCTCTCGGGCGTCCCGAGCCTGGCTCGACGGCGTCGATGCCAAGAGTGAAATCGAGCTCGACGGGCGGCTGGTTCCGCGCGGCGGCCGCCGAAGTGCTGTTGGGCTCCGAAGGCGACGTGCTGGTCAGCCGCGCAGCGCGCCCTGGGACGACAGCCAGCTGATCGTCGTCGCCAACGGCTCGTTCCTGCTGAACCTGCCGCTGGTGAACCACGAGCATCGCAAGCTGGCGGGCAAGCTGATCGACGAGATCGGGCCGCCCGCCAGAACGGTCGTGTTTCTGGAAAGCGGCGGGCGGGCCGCCGATCATCCGGCGAAGACCCAAGCGGCGCTCGCCCGGCGTGCCGAGATCTTGCGATGTCTGGCCGACCAACTGGATCCTCTTGCATTTGGCGGTGCGTGGGCATCATCTTCTGTCTCTGCGGTGGCCGATTTTCGGCCGCCGCGCGAAGCTGCCCAGCCGCACGACCGTCGGACTTCGGCAAGCACGTCGAGGCCGTGGCCGAGCTGCTGCGCGCGGATCGCGCGACCGCGCTTACGCCACGACGCGACTGCCGCACTACCGGCACGATGGACGCCACGGCGAAGGCGGAAGGAAGGCCTGACGAGCCAAACAGCGGAAAGCACGGGCCACACCGAATGTCCAGCATCACGCTCCAATGACAAAGCCGATATCCGCACGATGACACTGACCACTCGTCACTGACCACTGACAACCAGCTGCCATGCCGATCGATGCCGCGAACCGCTGGCGTGCACTTCCGCCGGCTCGCCGCCGCGACCAGCCGCGCCGCCTCGCCGACTCAAGCAGCTGTTCGACCGCATCACCGCCGAGATCCGCAAGATCTACGTCGGCCAGGACGAGCTGGTGCTGGGCACGCTGGTGGCGCTGTTCTCCAGCGGGCACGTGCTGATCGAGAGCGTGCCGGGCCTGGGCAAGACGCTCTTCGTGCGCACGCTGGGCCGCGTGCTGGGCTGCCAGTTCGGCCGCATCCAGTTCACCGCCGACCTGATGCCCTCGGACATCACCGGCGCGCCGATCTTCGACATGAAGACGCAGGAGTTTCGCTTTCGGCCCGGCCCGGTCTTCACGCAGTTGCTGCTGGCCGACGAGATCAACCGCTCGCCGGCCAAGACGCACGCCGCGCTGCTGGAGATCATGCAGGAGTATCGCGTGACGGTCGAGCGGCACCAGCCACAAGCTCGAGCGGCCGTTTCTGGTGCTGGCCACGCAGAACCCGATCGAGTCGGAAGGCACGTACAACCTGCCCGAGGCCCAGCTCGACCGCTTCATGTTCAAGCTGGTGATCAACTATCCGTCGCCGACGAGGAAGAGGCCGACGTCCTGGAGCATGCACAGCACGCAGGTCGAGTTGGACGCGCGGCTCGACGAGCTGCAGACGGTCACTTCGCCCGAGGAAGTGGTCGCGCACATGGTTGTGTTGCGCCATCCGCCCTTACAAAGGGCTTGCCGACGCGATCGAGGTTACGACGCGCCTCCCCGATACTCGGCTGCTCGTCGCGGGCGACCCGGCGATGCCGCTCGACGACCTGCGCAACGCGCCGCGGACGGAGTGGCGTCTCGGATACCTGCCGCAGGCTGAGCTCGACCGCGCGCTGTCCGAGCAACGCTGGCGCTGTTCCCCTACAGAGCCGAGCTCGACCAGTCCGGCGCGCTGCTCCAGGCCCTCGGCGCCGGCGTGCCCGCCGTCGTCTACGACGTCGCGGGCCTCGGCGAGCCGATTCGCCACTACGGGGCCGGCCGCGTCGTCGCCGCCGGGGATGTCGAGGCGATGACGGATGCGGTGCGCGAGTTGTTGGCGGACGAGGGCGCGCTCGCAGCGGCGCGGGCCGGGGCCGAGCGCGCACGGGCCGAGCTGACCTGGGACGCGGCTGCTGCCGCGCACCTCGCGCTCTACGAGGAGCTCGCCTGATGCCCCGCGGGCCGCGCTTCGCAGACCTGATCTCGCGTCAGCTCGACCTCTTCGAACGCGAACATCGCGACGTCATCGACGAAGTGGCCGAGCGGCTCGATGCCTACAACCGCGCCGGTCGCGACGAGGCGGAGGAGCTCTATGGTGACTACGTGGACGCCGTCGAGACGGGAACCGAAATCCTTGCCGACATCCGCGACTTCTTCGCACGCACGCTCGAAGAGGGTGTCGACGAGGAGTACGAGCGGGAGTTCAACCTCGCCGTGGCAAAGCGCCTGCCTCCGTTCGCTCTCGAGATCGAGAATCGTTGACTTGACTCGGGCCGAGCGGGGCGAGACCATCTGCGTGTGCGATGGCTCGTCCTGATCGGGGTCGCCGCCGGCTCCCTCGTCGCGAGCGCAGGCGCCGCCGCGCCGTTCACCCCGGCCACCCTTGCAGGCACGTGGAGCGGGACGTGGAAGAACGAGCGCTTCGGCTCGACGGGGCCGGCCAAGATCGTCGCGAAGTCCACCTCCGGCAACAAGCAGCTCCTCTTCACCGCCGACCTCGGCGGCAATGTCTTCGGCTGCGCCGATCCACCGGTGGAGTCCGCAAAGCCGCTCACCAAGGGCACCGGAGCGAACCACTGGAACGACTCGGGGTTTGCGATCAAGGGCCCCTCGAAGGACTTCGGACAGCTCACCCTCTCGTACAAGGCTGCCACGGGGACTCTCACCGGCAGCGGCGCCAACCCGATGTGCGCCACCGGTCTCTCGTGGACAGTGTCGGGCAAGTTCTCCGGCAAGACGTTCACCGCCAAGGTGAACATCAAGCTCGCCGACGGTTCGCCAGCGATCAGCGACATCAGCCTGACCCGCGGTTAACGGTCGCTAGCGATGCCCGAAGTGGTGGGCGGCCGGAAGCGCCCTCCCCACCTCGGCCTCATTCGCAACGCGGCGCGCAAGAGGACCGAGCGTCTCGATGCTCGCGACGATCACGTTCTCGTTGCGGTCGACGCGCTCGAAGCGGCCGCGGGCGAGGATCAGCGGCTCGCCGCGGATCACCGCGCGGTGGGCGTCGTAGACCGGCGGGCGGATGATCAGGTTCATCTGGCCATGCTCGTCCTCGAGCAGCATGAAGACGATGCCGTTGGCCGTCGAGGGCCGCTGCCGGGCGACGGTCAAGCCCGCAACCGCCACCTGCGCGCCGTGCGGAACGCCGGAAAGCTCTGCGCTCGTGACGATGCCGGGCAGGTGCGAGCGCAGGAGCTCGAGCGGGTGGACACCGACCGACATCGACGTATGGCGGTAGTCGGCGAGCATCTGCTCCCAGTCGGTCTGAGCGGGAAGCTCGGGCGTCTCCGCCGTCGGTTCGAGCGGGAGCACGAGCTGGCCTGAAGCCCCGCGCGGCGTCGCGCCCAGCTTCCAGAGCAGGTCGCGCCTCGGGCCCCAGTCGTCGCAGGCCCCGCAGGCGACGACCGCTTCGAGCGCGTCGATCCCGGCCGGCGCGCGACGTGCAAGATCGCCGACGTCTTCGTACGGCTGCCCGGCGACGACCGCCTTCGCCTCCTCTGCGCCGACCGAACGGACGTAGCCGAGCCCGACCCGCACCGCCCCGTCCTCGACGATGCATACGGCGGAGCTCCGGTTCACGTGCGGCGGCCGCACCTCCACCCCGCGCCGCTGGCCGTCGCGCACGAGCGACGCCGGCGGGTAGAAGCCCATCGGCTGGGCGTTCAGAAGCGAGCAAAGGAACTCGGCAGGGTAGTAGTGGCGCAGCCACGCCGACTGGTAGGCGAGCAGGGCGAACGCCGCGGCGTGCGACTTCGGGAAGCCGAAGCCCGAGAAGCCGACGAGCTTGTCGTAGATCGCGTGGGCCGTTCCGTCGGCGATCCCGTTGCCGAGGCAGCCCTCGACGAAGCGCGGGCGAAACGCCTCGATCGCCTCCTCGCTCCGCTTGCGGCTCATCGCGCGGCGCAGCCCCTCGGCCTCCCCCACGCTGAAGCCTGCAGCCGCCATCGAGACCGACAGCACCTGATCCTGGAAGACGACGACGCCGAGCGACTCCCGCAGCGGCTCGCGCAGCGACTCGTGTTCCACGGGGTATTCGAACGACGGATCTTCGCGCAGCCTGCGCCGCCGCTCGATGTACGGATGAACCGCCTTTCCCTGGATCGGCCCCGGGCGGACGAGCGCGACCTGCACCGTCAGGTCGTCGAGGTTCTCAGGCCGCGTCCGGAGCAGGCTCTGCATCTGCGCGCGGCTCTCGATCTGGAAGACGCCCGACGGTGTCCGCCGCCTGGATCTCAGCGTAGACCTGCGGGTCGTCGAGCGGGATCCGCGAGAGGTCGATCGTCTCGCCGCGCAGCCGCGCGATCTGGTCGACGGCGTCCTCGACCGCCGAGAGCATCCCGAGGCCGAGCAGGTCGATCTTCAGGAAGCCCGCGTCGGCGCAGGAGTCCTTGTCCCACTGGCAGATCTGCCGGCCGGCCATCGCCGCCGGCTGCACCGGCACGAGGTCGACGAGCGGCCGCGTCGAGATCACCATGCCACCCGGGTGCTGGGAGATGTGGCGCGGCAGCCGCGCGATCTCCCGGGTCAGCTCGCGGAACGCCGCCCAGCGCGGGCCCGTCGTGCGCCCCGGGCACGCGATCGAGCTCCTCGGCCACGCGAGGCGCGTCCCAGCCGTCGGTGACGCGCGCGAGCCGTTCCAGCTGCGCGAACGGCAGGCCGAGCGCCTTGCCGACGTCGCGGATCGCGCCGCGGCTGCGGTAGGTCGCGAAGCGTCGCGACGAGCGCAGCGTGCTCGCGGCCGTAGCGCTCGGTGACCGCGACGATCAGCTTCTCGCGGATGTCGCGCGGGAAGTCGAGGTCGATGTCCGGGACCGATGACCATCTCGTCGTTCAGGAACCGTCCGAGCGAGAGGTTCGCGGCGACCGGGTCGACGTGCGAGAGGCCGGTCAGGTAGCAGACGAGCGAGCCGACGCTCGAGCCGCGTCCTCTGCCCGGCGGCAGCACGTGCCGCGGCGAGCCGGGGCCGCGCACCTCGAGCGCGCACTCGCGCGCGAGCTCGAGCACCTCCCAGTGCAGCAGGAAGAAGCCGCCAAGCCCGAGCCGCACGATCAGCGCCAGCTCCTCGTCGAGCCGCTCCCGCGCCCGCGCTCCTCTGCCACCGTGCCGCACCGTCGTAGCGCGGCGTGAAAGGCGCGCTCGCAGATCGTCGCGCAGCTGCGCGTCTGCAGGGTCGGCGCCGTCGGAGAAGTCCGGGTAGCGGTAGCCGAGCTCCTGCGTCAGGTCGAACGTGCAGCGGTCGGCGACCTCGCGCGTGCGCTGCGGCGGCGTCGCGCGGCAGCCGCTCGAGCATCTCCCCGGGCGAGCGCAGCACGGCTTCGTGGTTGCCGCGCCGCTCGCGCTCGGAGCCGTCGAGCGAGGTGCGGTTGCGCGATCGCGACGAGCGCGTCCTGGAGCCGCGCCCGCCGCAGGTGGTGCGCATGGACGTCGCCGGTCGCGACCGTCGGCACGCCGAGCGTCGCCGCGAGCGCCGTCGAGCGCGCGTTCCGCCGCGCGTCGCCGCGCTCGAACGGCCGCTGGAGCTCGACGTAGAACGCGCCGGGAAACGCGTGTGCGAGCCGTGCCGCCGCCTTCGGGTCGACGACTGCCGAGCCCGTGCCGCGCGCAGCCTGAGAGGCAGACGAGCCCTTCGGCGTGATCTGCGACAAGCGTCCGCCGTCGTCTCGGCCGGCAGCAGCTCGCGCTCACGTCCTTCGACCCGCGTGCCGCGCGTGCGCGTCGGTGAGGATGCGGCAGAGGTTCGCGTACCCGCGTTGGCTCTCGCAGAGCAGCGTGACGTGAGCGCCGCCCGCGAGCGTCACCTCCGCGCCGGTGATCGCGCGCACACCGAAGCCCTTGCACGCGTGCGCGAACTCGAGCGACCCGTAGACGCCGTCGTGGTCGGTCAGCGCGAGCGCGTCGTAGCCGAGCTCGGCGGCGCGCGCAGCGAGCTCCTCCGGCAGCGACGCGCCGTCGAGGAACGAATAGGCCGAGTGCGCGTGCAGTTCGACGTACGCGGTCACTGCATCAGGCGCGCTGGGTGAACCACGAGCCGGTCTCGCCGTCGTGGTAGACGACGGCGTTCTCGCCCGTCTCGAGCACGACGTCGAAGTAGCGGCGGTCGACCGGCTCCTCCGTCCACCAGCGGTCGACGACGCGCCACTCCTCGCGCACGACCGCGACGTCCTGCCGGTTGACGCGGCGCGGCGTGCCGTCGGCGTGGCCTTCGACGAGCGCCGGCCGCGGCTGCGTTCAGTCGTCGCGCGGAACGAGCAGCGCGCGCGCTTCCGGAATGCGCGACCACGGCGCCACCTCCACCACCGTCGAGACTCCGCCCGCGCCGACGGCCGCCCGCACCTGGCGCAGGCCTTCCCTGAGCCGCCCCTGGAGCACTTCGCCCTCGGCGCGGACGAGCTCGAGCTGCTCGCCGGTGTGCTCGGCGAGCTCGACGACCTCGAGCCGGAGCTTGAGCGCCGGCGCCGGCAGCTCCGCGAGCTTCGGCCCGAGCGCAGCCGCAGCCGCGCCGGGTCGGCCGTCGGCTCGCGCAGCGTCACCGTCCGGCGCCACGAGGCGCCGCCGACGAGTCGCGCCCAGAGGGCGAGCTTCCGCGGCGGGCGCCCCGCGCGTTCCGGCCGTGCGAGCAGGCGTTCGACGAGCACCGCGAGCCCTCGCCGGAGCGTCAGCTCGTTGCCGACCGCTTCCGGGAACTCGAGCGTCTCGTGGAGGACCTCGGCCGGGCGTCTCGGCGCGATCCTCCGCGTCCTGCTCACCTCTCGCCAGGCTCCAGGCGCGCCGGCCGTCCGGCCCCAGTCGTTCGGCGACGGCGTCGCCCGGCAGCCCGGCAAGCTGTCCGATCGTGCGAATCCCGAGCTCTTCGAGCTCCTCGTAGCGGTCGCGCTCGAGCGGCAGCAGCGTCAGCGGCAGCGGCGCGAGGAACGATCCGCGTGCGGTCGTCGGAGACGATCAGCGCCTGCCCCGGCCGCGCGACACCGGCCGCGGCGAGCGCGGCGAACCGCCGCTCCGCCGCTCCCGCGCGCGGCTCCCACGCCGGCCCGACCGCCGCGAGCGCCCGCTTGAGCGCCGGCTCGAGCCCGCCGTAGAGCCGCTCGACGCCCTGCGTCTCGAAGTAGACGGTTCCCGCCTCGGCGGGCTCGACGGCGAAGCCTGCGTCCTCGAGCCGGCGCAGGACTCTCCTCCCACGCCTGCTCCACCCCCGCCGGATCCTGGTCGACGAGCACGAGCTCGGGGCAGGTCGCGAGCGCCTCGCCGAGGCGCATCCCCGGCCGCACGCCCTTCGCCGCCGCCGCAGCCGTGACCGACCCGAGCAGCGGCTCCTTCCCGGGCAGCGGCGCGAGTGCGGCCGGAGCCGTCTCGCAGCCCCGGACGGAGCCGCAGCGTCGCCCGCAAATCGAAGCCCGGAATGACGACTGCAGCGACCATGGGAACGTATGTTCTATACGAACAGACGTTCGGTGTCAATCCGATAGCAGCGACCTCAGATCAACTTCAGGGTGCGCGCCCGCGCGACCGCCTCGAGCTGAGAATGAGCACCGAGCTCGACCAGGATCGCGCGGATGTGGTTGCGGACGGTCGTCTCGGAAAGCCCCAGCCGGCGGGCCACGCTCTTTGCCGGCTGGCCCTCGGAGAGGATGCGGAGAATCTCATCCTGACGCGCAGTCAGATGCGGCCGACCCTCGGCCCGGAGAAGACCGGGATCGTCGACGGCCGACTTGGGAGCGTCGTGCATGACGTTGACGAAGAAAGAACCCGATCCGGTCGTCACGGTGATCGTGTCCAGCATGATCCGGCGACGGCCCTGCACGGTGCGGGCATGGAGCGCCACCGCGGGCACGCGCCTCCCTTCGCGCAGATGGCGCCCGCGGGAGCAGCCCTGGTGACAGGCGAGCCCGCCTGCGTCGTCTTTCCCTGCGATCACCTCCCAGCAGCGCCTCCCGACGACTTCCTCAGACGGGAGGCCGGTCAAGCGTTCGGCCGCTTCGCTCCACAAGATGATCTCCAGTTCTTCGTCGGCGACGAAGAACGCCGAACCCGAGGCGAACGCAAGATCCGTGTCCACGTCCATAACGGGAATATCAGTAGGACGCCGCGCGCCCGGAATCCGTGCCGAGACCGATCGTCCTTGCGGAGAACTACGCGTCCGCTCGCGAGCGACGCCGAGCGTCAGTAGGTGATCGGGTGCCGCGCGGCGGGAGCCGGAACCTCGACGGGGAGTGAGACCAGCTCTCGAACGCGAGCCCGCAGCAGCACGGTGACAAGCGTGCCAAGGACGAGCAGCTGCTCCAGCATCATGACCATTCCCGCGGCTCGCTGGTCGGTGAGCGGGGAAAGCCCGAGACCGTCGTGCGGCGAGGCGTAGGCCGGGTAGAGCGGCCGGGCGCTGAAGAAGAGCACGTTGACGAGCGCCGCACCGGCCGTGAACAGGATCAGCGCGTATGCCATCCGTCCGTTCAGGGTGAGCCGGCGCCGACGCGCCGGATCGACGAGCTGAACCCACACGAGACAGGCCGACCAGGAAGAACGATGCGTGCTCGAGCTCGTGGGCGCGGGGCGCGCGAGCGCCCACTCGTACGCCGTGGGACGTGCCATGCCGCAACCGCAGTCGCCCACAGGCAGAGCGCTACCGCCGGCCGGAGCAGAAACGAGAGCGTCGCCCGCAGACTACGTCGCGCAGCCAGGGAACGAAGCAGCTCCGGCGGAAGCAGATGGAAGACAAGCGGGCCGCGCACGGCGAGCACGAGCAGCGCCGGCACGACGTCCACGATGAGCAGGTGCTGGGCCATGTGCGCCGAGAGCAGGCTCGTCTCCGCGAGCGAGTCGAGCGGCGAAACAACGGCTGCCAAGCCGAGCGCGAGGGCCGCGGCGAAGGCAATTGCACGACCCACCGAGGCATAATCCGGACGCCCGCGGCGGCGCAACTCGACGAACGCACGGGCATAGAGCATCCCGGCTGCCGTCGCCGGAGTAGGACGAGCGCGGGTGGCTGCTGCCACGTCATCGCGGCGGCGACCACCTAGATCGGCCCCCCTTGCGCACGACCGCCCGGGCCCGCTACGCGATCGCCCAGCGCAGGCCGAGATACACGAACCACAGCGCCCACGCGACGAAGAACACCGCGAGGTAGACGGTCATGATCACGAACGAGCCGGGGGTCTCGAATCTCGGTTTGGCCGACATCGCACTCCTTCCTACTTGAGGGCCGACGGAAGCAGCAGCTCGGGATCGTCCGTCCGCTTCCCGAAGAGAAGCGTCATCACCATGATCACGACGAACAGGGCGCCGCCGCGGCGGCAAGCGCCGCCCCGACGCCGGCGATGTTCATCGGCAGGTTCCAGCTCGACAGTCCGTCGCCTCCGTACGAGGTCTCGAACGTGCGCCGCGGGGCTCCGAGTGCACCGGCCCACGTCTGGCCGAGCACCATCACCAGCATCCCCGCGCCGTACAGCCAGGCCTGGACGCTTGCCAGCCTGTGTGTCCAGAGCTGTCGCCGGGTGAGCAACGGGACGAGCAGGTACGCGAAGCCCATGAATGCCAACGTCATCCCCCCGACGACCGTCTCGTGGAGATGGGCCGGAACGCCCATCGTGTTGTGGCTCACGGCATTGAGCGGGAGCGTCGTCTCGACCGTGCCGCTCCAGCCGCCGATCGCGAACAGGAGCAGCGAGCAGGTGAGCGCACCGATCGCGGCGTGGCCGAAGCGAATCCGCTTGAGCCACCCGAAGAGCCCGACGGCACCCTCCCGTCGAAGCTTGACCTCCGTGCCGCCCATGATCGCCAGGCCGTGCATGAGGCTCGGGACGCCGAGCCCGAATCCCATCACCGTCCCGCCGACGAACTTGGCGCCGTGTGTCGACCGTCGGGTCGACGAGGATGTGGTGCCCGAGCACGGGGAAGGCGATGAGGATGTAGAGGATGAAGGCGAGGCGCGAGAACTTCTGGTTCACGGGCCCGGCATTCAGCGTCAGCGCGATGATCCCGTACCACGCGACCACCATCGCGACGACGTTGACGTACTGGAGGGTGTGGCCGAGGCCCCAGAACCAGCCGCGGTAGACGATCGGCTCCACCGACCCGATCCAGCCGTTCGAGTAGAGCCACGCGGGGATGAGCGCGACGAGGCCGGAGAGGATCGAGAGCAGCGCCAGGATCGCCGCGGCGCCGACGCCGAAGGTGATCAGGGGCAGCGACCCGGTGAGCGCACCCTCGGCGCGCGCGGCCACGATCGACATCGCGAAGTTCACGATCGCGAGCAGAGCGCCGACGGCGAACACGAGGTAGCCGAGGTAGAAGGCCTGGTCCGCGACCAGCGGCGGGTACGCCGTGAACGCCACGGTCGCGCTCCCGGACAGGATGACCGCGAGCAACGTGAACGAGCCGGCGCACATGAGCGCGAACGCGGCCCAGCCGAGCTTCATGCTCCAGACCCGCGCGCTGAGGAGGATGCTCGACGCGAAAACCATCGCCGCGACCTCGAAGAAGACCGGCCAGAGGACGAGCGCCACGACCCCGTGCGCGGTCAGAGCCGCGTAGTAGGCGCCCGGGCCGTGCATGAGCTCGATGTCCGGCGCCCGGGTGAGCCCGATCAGCATCCCGAACAGTCCGCCCGCGGCGAGCGCCAGGACTGCGGCAACGGCGTTCGCGATCGTCAATGCCTGGGGGCCCGCGTACACGCGCAGCCCGGTGACAGTGCAGATCCGGATACCTCGGTCCGGGATGCGGCGGCGGTGCGCGGCAGTGGTTCGGCGTAAGCCATCAGACCTCCTCTCAGCCGGTAACGGCGAGCGTTCCCTTCATTCCCGCAGCCTCGTGGCCGGGGACGGAGCAGTAGAAGACGTACGTGCCGGGCGCGAGAGTCGCCGTGGCGACGGAGGTGCCCCCCTGGCCGACGACCGCACCCGTCGCGAGCACACGGCCGGACTCGGTCTTGACCGCCACGTTGTGGTCGAGGACCGACGGGTTCTCCATCGCGATCGTCACCTTGCCGGCCTTCGCGCTCAGGGACGACGTGTCGTAGGCCAGGGCGTTGTCAGCCGCGGCCGAGATCTGGAGCGCACCTTCCGGGACAGCGGCTGCGGCCGATCCTGCGGAGGAAGCCGGAGCGGCCGCGGCGGCGACGGTCTTCAGGTGGCTCTGGAAGACGGACGCCTGCTCGACGTCGAGCCAGCCTTTCATCAGGTGATGCTGGAGCCCGCAGTACTCGTTGCAGACGACCAGGAACCGTCCAGTCGAAGTCGGCGTGATCTTGAGCCCGGTTGCGTGGCCGGGGATGATCTCGAAGTTGAGGTCCTGGGTGCCGCCGACGAGCGAGAAGCCGTGCAGCACGTCGAGGGAGGAGATCCAGATGCGGTATTCGACGCCCTTCTGAAGAACGAGCTCCGGGTACCACGTGTAGCGGCTTCCGAGGAAGTAGGCATCCGTTCCGGGCGGGACGTACACACGCCCGTCCGCCCCCTTGTACTTGTCCACGAAGGCCTTCACCTGTGTCGCGAACGCAGCGGGCGTCACGGTGCGGTACTGCGTCGGCACGTTGTGGTGCGCAAGCACGACCCAGAGCGCCGAGATCGCGGTCATGGCGACGACGGAGGCGACGACGAGCCACATGAACCACTTCTCGTCGGGCGCAAAGCGCGTCGCCCAGCCGGGGGCAGCAGGCGCGAGAGAGGAGGTCTCGGGCGCGGACGCCACCGGCCTAGGGTCCGACCGAAGGGATGCCGCGGACGTAGTGCGAGACGATGTCGACTGTCACCCAGACCAGGTACAGCAGTGCGATCGCCGCTGCGAGCAGCGTCCACAGCATCAGGTTGTCGAACAACGCCTCAGTAACCCTCGAGCGAATGCCCGCGCCCGTCCCGCCCAGAGCCCGGGCGGCGTCCTCGGACGGCGATGTCGATGCCAACGGTCGGCTCCCCTCGACTGCGGATACTCGAAGCAGAAGTCTCAAGCACGAGGCGGTGGGTTACCTGATCAATCTTGATCAGGCCGCCGGCGTCCTACCATTCAAGGCATGAGACCAGGCAGATGCGTGATCGCGCTCGCGCTGGCGGGGCTGGCAGCCGCTGTCCCAGCAGGAGCGGCGCCGGTTCCCTCGAATTTCACGGCCCGCGTCGATAACCCCTGGTTTTCGCTGAAGCCGGGCACCGTCTTCGTCTATCGAGGCGATGAAGGATGGACACTCCTCCCGCGATGTCGTGACGGTCCTGAACACGACGAAGCGGATCCAGGGCGTTCCCTGCGTCGTCGTCGACGATCGCCTCTTCCTCGACGGGCGCCTCGGGGAGCGGACGACCGACTGGTACTCCCAGGACAAGGCCGGCAACGTCTGGTACTTCGGCGAGTCGACCGCCGAGCTCGACTCGAAGGGTCATGTCACGAGCACCGAAGGGACCTGGCAGGCGGGCCGGGACGGCGCTGTGGCCGGGATCTACATGCCTGCGAACCCCGCCGTTGGCAACTCAGGCCGACAGGAGTTCTACAAGGGCCACGCGGAGGACCACTACCGCGTGCTCGACCTCCAGGCTTCGGTCACGACGCCGTACACGAAGTCGAACGCGGCCCTGCTGACGGAGGAGTGGACGCCACTCGAGCCGGGTGCACTGGACCACAAGCTCTACGTTCGCGGCATCGGCGTCGTGCTCGAGAAGAGCGTCAAAGGCGGCAACGAACTGGCCGAGCTCGTCTCCGTCCGCCACGGCGCGTAGCGGCGACCCTTCCACGAACACGGCGGCGACGTACCCTGGCGGCATGAGGCACGTGCGCGCCACGCTCTTCAGCATCGGGGCGGTCGCCCTGGTCACGGGGGCGGTCTACGCTCTCCGCCCCGTTGCGCCCGATCTCAGCCTGGGCGCCCTCTACGTCTTTGCGGTGCTGCCGGTCGCCGTCCTCTTCGGCCTGCCGTACGCGATCGGCGTCGCGATCGCGAGCGAGCTCGTCTTCAACTTCCTCTTCCTGCCGCCGGTGCACAGCCTCGCGTTGAGCGACAGCCAGAACTGGGTCGCGCTCCTCGTCTACCTCGTGATCGCCGTCGTCGTCTCCGAGCTCGCCGCCCGTTCGAGACGGAGGACGCAGGAGGCGTCGCTCCTGGCGGAGATCGCGACGTCGCTCCTCGAGCACGGCACCGTGAGCTCGGAGCTCGAGCGGATCTCGGCCGAAGCCGCGCAGGCGCTTCAGGTCGAGCATGCGCGAGATCGTGCTCGGCGACGACTCGTCGGACGGCTACGCGCTGACCGCCGGCGGGCGGCGCGTCGGCACGATCCGGCTGGAGGGACTGCGGCGCGGGGCGACTACCGCACGCGGGCGTCTTCTCCCCGCGCTCGCGTCCCTCCTCGGCGTCGCGATCGACCGTGAGCGCCTCGCCGGCGAGGCGCTCGAGGCTGAGGCACTGCGCCGCGCTGACGTGATGAAGACTGCGCTGCTGCGAGCCGTGAGCCACGACCTGCGCACACCGCTGATGGCGATCTCGACCTCGGCAGGCGCGCTCGCGCGGCATGACCTCTCGCTCGACGACGCCGACCGCGCAGAGCTGCTCGCAACCGTGCTGACGGCATCCGAACAGCTCGACCACCTCGTTGACAACCTCCTCGACCTTTCGCGACTTCAGGCCGGCGCAGCGCAGCCCGACCAGGGGCTCGTCGAGCTCGAGGAGCTCGTGATCGCAGCCCTTGGCGAGCTCGGCGACGAAGCCGCCCGGGTCAGAGGTGACCTTCGGAGAAGGCTCACCGACCGTGCTCGTCGACCCGCATCAGATCCAACGCGTGCTCGTCAACCTGATCGAAAACGCGCTCAAGTACTCCCCGGCGGACGAGGAGATTCGCATCCAAGTCTCGGCGACCCCTTCAGAGGCGGTCGTCCGTGTGATCGACCACGGCCCCGGAGTGCCGGATGAGGAGCGCGAGCGCATCTTCGAACCGTTCCAGCGGGGATCGCGCGGTGCGAACGCTCCGGGTGCAGGCCTCGGCCTCGCGATCGCACGCGGGTTCGCGGAGGCGAACGGCGGCCGTCTGACCGTCGAGTCGCGCTCCGGGCAGGGCGCGACCTTCGTGCTCTCACTTCCCGCCGCCCGCGTCAAGGTCCCGGCATGAGCGGCCCGCGTGTCCTCGTCGTCGACGACGAGCAGCAGATACTGCGCGCGCTACGGACGAGCCTGCGCGGAGCGGGGTACGACGTCGAGACGGCCGACACCGCCGAGGGCGCGCTCGCCGCGGCCGCGATGCGTCCACCGGAGGCCGTGATCCTCGACCTCGTGCTTCCGGACGGGACCGGGATCGACGTCTGCCGCGAGCTGCGGAAGTGGACTCCGTGCCCGTGATCCTCCTTTCGGCGATCGGCGAGGAGCGTGAGAAGGTGGCGGCGCTCGACGCCGGGGCCGATGACTACGTGCAGAAGCCGGTCGGGATCGACGAGCTTCTCGCGCAGGCTCCGCGCAGTGTTGCGCCGGACGGTGCCCGCCGGGGAGCCGGTGATCGAGCTCGGCGACCTCGTCGTCGACCTCGAGAAGCGATCGGTCACCATGGCCGGCGAGGCGGTTCATCTGACACCGCACCAGTTCGAGCTGTTGCGCGTCCTCGCCGTGAACGAGGGGAAGTTGATGACGCACCGGGCTCTTCTCCGCGAGGTCTGGGGCCCAGGGTACGGCAGTGAGTCGAACCTCCTGCACGTGAACGTCTCTCAGCTCCGGCGGAAGATCGAGCCCGATCGTGCCCGTCCTCGGTACCTGCTGACCGAGCCCGGAGCCGGCTACCGGCTCGTGCGTCCGGTCCTAGCGCCTTCAGAGTTTCTTCAGGCCGGGCCGCACGATCTTCACGCCGCTTTCAGCCGGGCCTTCCTACCGTGGGAGCCATGAGGAATCTCATCTCCGACCTTCCGGCTCCGACGCGTCCGCTCCTCGCCGCGCTGCCCCCGCTCGGCCTTTCACTCGTCGTGCTCGCGGTCGGATTCGCGGTCTCGATCGACTGGCCGTGGGTCGCGGCGGTCGCGTGCTCGCTCGTCCTCGTCGGTCTGCTGCAGGCAGCTCGGGCGGGGGTCGAGCTCGGGCGCCGGCGCCGCGCCGCAGACGAGTGGCTGCTCTGGGGCGCCACGGCACGTCCGTCGTCGGCGCTGCTCAGCTGGCGTGCCGCCGAGCTCACCTCGCCGCGACTGCGATCGACACTGGCGCACAGCCTGGGGAGCATCCAGCGCGAGGTGCGCGGTGGGACGCCTCCGGGCCCGGTACCGCTGAACACGCGCGCGCTGCGCCGCCACCTCAGCCTCGTCGGTGCGCTACAGGAACGCCTCGAAGATCGCGCCCTCCCGGTCTCCGCGCGCGGGATGGTGCTCGTCGATCGGCTGCTCACCGAGCCCGGGAGCCCGCTCTACTCATCTCCCGTCCCGGACGACGTGCTCGCCGAGGCGGTGCTCGAGGCTCTCTGGGCGCTCGATCCAGTCCCCCTGGCAGCGGCTGCGTAACCGTCGCGCGCTGATGCCCGAGCCGGCGATCGCGGAGCCTCCCTCCTTGAGCACACTTCGCGTGTGGTGTGGGGTGGGCCCATGGTCGGTCGACTCCGAGCCGGCTGCGCCAAACGCACGCTTCCGGCCCCCTCATCCGCTGCGCTCAGCGGCGCTTCTGCTGGCACCCTTGCCGCTCCCTGTCGTCCTCTGGGCTGCGGGGGTCTTGCCAACACCGGCCGCCCTCGGCTTTGGTGTCTTTCTCGTCGTCCTCGCGCTCATCCAAGGCGGTCTCGGGACGTTTGACCTGCACCGGAATCGCCGCCTTGGGGACGCATTGCTCCGTGCCTACCCGGGACTCCCGCCGGTCTCGGAGCTGGCGGCCTGGAGGTCGATTGAGCTGACCTCCTCCCGCCATCGTCGTTGGCTCGCGGGTCACATGCGGCAGCTCAGGCGCGAGACCCAATCGTGTATCCGTTCGGGCGCTCTCCCGGTCGACAGCGCCGTGCTCGATGAGAGCCTCGTCCTCCTGCGGCGTCTGGAGTGCCGCCTCGAGACCCTTACCGCTCCCGTCTCGCCACTCGGGATGCTCAGCGTGCAGGAACTGGCCACAGACGAGTTCAGTCCCCTTTACGCCCCGGAGCGCGCGGGCGGCTTGGCCGCGGCACTCGGTCAGGCCCTCACCGCTCTCGAGCTTGCATGAGCCGGCCTCGCGTCGTACACCGCGCCGAAAACTGACCCTGTTCAGGTCGCTAGCACGGATACGTCGGCGAAGAGCCGTACGAGCGGTTCGAGATCGTCGGCGTCGGCCAGGAGCAGGACGCGATCACCGGCCCGCAGTTCGAGCGAGCCTCCGGGCCTGGTTGCCGCCCCCTCCCGGACGACGAGAGTGACCCACGCATGCTCGCCGAGCGGGAGATCCCGAATCACCCGGCCGGCCGCTCGCGAGCCGGCGCCCACCTCGAACTCGTACGCGGCCGGCGGTTCTTCGCCAAGTCTGACCGACAACTCCCACGGTAGGACGGGCCGTTCGCGTATCGGGATCGCCAGCGCTCGAGCGACGAACGGCACGAGTGTCCCCTGCCCGACGACCGAGACGAGCACGACGACGAACACGACCCCGTACACACGCTCCGCCCCTGCGAGATTGCCGAGAAGCGCGAACGCGGCCAGCAGGATCGGTACGGCCCCCTTCAGGCCGCTCCAGGTGATGAACGCCCGCTCGGCCCAGCTCAACCGTGCGACGCCGAGTGTCACGAGAACGACGAGTGGCCGGGCGAGCAGCGCCAGCACGAGCGCAAGCACGAGGCCATCGAGCCAGACTTCGCCGGAGAGCGCGCTGACGTCGATCGTCAGGCCAAGTGCGACGAAGACCGCGAGCTCGGCGAGACTCGCGAGTGACCCCGAGAATCGCTCGATCTCGCCCTTGTACGGCGTGCGTGCATCACCCAGAGCCAGGCCCGCGATGAAGACCGCGAGAAATCCGGAGCCGTGGGCGAGAGAGGTCGCTCCGTAGACCGCACCGGCAAGGACGAGAGCGAGCACCGGGTAAAGCCCCTCGGTCGCAAGCCGAACACGGCGAAGCACACGTATCAGAACAATTGCCCCGCATAGCCCGAGCACGAGACCGATCGACATCTCGACCGCGAACTCGCGCACGACGACAAGGAACGAGGCATCCTCGTGCGTGGCGAGCTCGATCATGCCCAGCATGAGCGCGATCCCGGCCGGATCGTTGACGCCCGCCTCGCCCGCCAGGATCGTCCCCGAGCGGCCCCCGACCTCGCGCCGGCCGAGCACGGAGAACATGACAGCCGGATCGGTGGGCGCGATAGCCGCTCCGACGATCCCAGCCAGGATCCAGTCGAAGCCCAGCGCGTAGTGGGCGACCACGGCGACAACGCCGGCAGTCGCGAAGGTGCCCAGCAGTCCGATGGAGAGGATCGGCGCAGCGGAGGCACGAAACCGTCGCCAGCCGATGTCGATGCCGCCGTTGAAGAGGATGACGATCAGGGCGACCACCGCGATCCGCTCGACGGTCTCGATCGGCACCGCCTCGTACACGCCTGGCCAGATGTTGGACACCGCTGCCGCAGCGAGCAGGAAGATCGCCGGTGCCGGCACCGGAACGCGTCCCGTCAGCGTCGTCGAAAGCGTCGCGAGTGCGAAGCCCGCTGCCACGATCAGGACGATGGTGCCGAAGTCGGTGATCTCGGTCATGGCAATAGACGCCGACCAGACTTCCCGGCACTCCGATCAAGACGCTATAGGGTTCGAGCGGACGATGCGCTCGACTGCGTAGGACATCCTCGACCGCACCAGGCTCCAGGCTGATCCGCTCGGCGAGCCTCGAGGAACACTTCGCGCTGGTCTGCCACCCGAGGGTGTGATGTTGTCCGCGTGAGCATCGCGCAATGTTCGGCTGCGCGCTCTCTTCAGAGTTTCTTCAGGTCGGTCGCCGCGATCTTCAGGCCACCTTCAGTCCGGGTTCGTACGGTGAGCGTCGTGCAAGTCCTCGCGCACCGGAGCGCTCGTCTGATGTACGACCTGGCGGCCATCGGTATCGCTGTCGCATGCTTTGCGTTCGTCTACCTGATCCTCCGAGTCCTGGACCGCGTCTGATGTCGGCCGCGGACGCATTCGGGCTCATCATGGCGGTGGCCGTCCTGGCCTACCTCGTTTACGCGCTGTTCCGGGGAGAGCGCTTCTAGCATGACCGGCCAGGGCATTTCCCAGATCGTCTTCTACGCGGTCGCTCTCGTCGCGCTCGGCTACCCGCTCGGGCTCTGGATGGCGCGCGTCTACACCACACCGCGCGCCGCGGGCCGCTTCTTCGCGTCGCTCGAGCGCGGCTTCTGCCGCGTCGTTCGCACCGACCCGACGCGTGAGCAGGATTGGAAGAGCTACGGAACGACGGTGCTCGTCTTCAGCGTCCTCTTCTGGTTCGTCCTCTACGGGATCCAGCGCCTCCAGGCGCACCTGTTCCTGAACCCCGACCACATGAAGGCCGTGCCGTCGCACCTGTCGCTGAACACGGCCGCGAGCTTCATCACGAACACGAACTGGCAGTTCTACGGGGGCGAGTACACGATGTCGTACTTCACCCAGATGGCCGGACTGGCGGTGCAGAACTTCGTCTCCGCCGCCGTCGGGATCGCCGTGCTCGCAGCGGTCGTGCGCGGGCTCGCGCGCCGCAACGCCGACACGATCGGCAACTTCTGGGTCGACCTCTATCGCACGCTCGTCTACATCCTGCTTCCGCTCGCGATCGTCGTCTCGGCGCTCCTGATCTGGCAGGGCGTGCCGCAGACCTTCCATGGCCACGCGACCGCGACGACGCTCCAGGGCGCGCAGCAGTCGATCGCGCGCGGCCCGGTCGCGTCGCAGATCGCGATCAAGCAGCTCGGGACGAACGGCGGCGGCTTCTACAACTCGAACTCGTCCGTCCCGTTCGAGAACCCGACCGGGCCTCTCGAACTTCATCGAGATGCTCGCGATCCTGCTGATCCCGGCGGGGCAGGTGTTCATGTTCGGGAGGATGGTGCTCGCGCGACGCCACGCGTGGGCGGTGTTCGCGGCGATGTTCGTCGTCTTCGCGATCGGCATCGGCGTGAACCTGCCGGCCGAGCAGCACGGCTCGGCCGTGCTGCGCAACTCGGGCGTGAACATCACGCAGGGGAGCGGCCAGTCGGGCGGCAACATGTCCGACAAGGAGGTCCGCTTCGGGCAAGCCGTGACCGACCAACTGGACGGTCGCGACGAGCGACGCCTCGAACGGCTCGGTGAACGGCGGCTTCGACGCGATGACGCCCGCCGGCGGAGCTGTGCCCCTGGTCAACCTGTTCCTCGGCGAGGTGATCTTCGGCGGCGTCGGCTCCGGCCTCTACGGGATGTTCTTCTACATCGTCATCGCCGTCTTCGTGGCGGGCCTGATGGTCGGGCGGACGCCGGAATGGCTCGGCAAGAAGATCGAGGCGCGCGAGATCAAGTACGCGGCGGTCGGGGCGCTCTTCGTCCCGACCATGGTGCTCGACGCTGACTGCGCTCTCGATCGCCACGAAGAGCGGGCTCGCCTCGATCTACAACAGCGGCGTCCACGGGTTCACCGAGACGCTGTACGCCTACGACTCCCAGGGGAACAACAACGGCAGCGCCTTCGCCGGCTTCGGGCTGACCAACTTCAGCGCCGACTTCGGCGCGATCGCGATGCTGCTCGGCCGCTTCGTGCCGATGTTCGCGGCGCTCGCGCTCGGCCGGCGCGCTGGCGAAGAAGAAGATCGCGCCGGCCTCGGCCGGAACGTTCCGCACCGACGGGCCGACGTTCGTCGTGCTGCTCGTCGGCGTGATCGCCCTGACCGCCGGCCTGATGATCTTCCCCGCCCTGACCCTCGGCCCGATCGTCGAAGGGTTGATGCACTGATGCGCAACGTCGTCAGCTCCGTCATCGCGATCGTCGTCCTCACCGCCGTCCTCGGCTTCGGCTACGGCGCTCCTGATGACGGGCTTCGCGCAGGTCGCCTTCCAAGAGCAAGGCGAACGGCAGCCTGATCACCGTCAACGGCAAGGTCGTCGGCTCGAAGCTCGCCGCGCAGGAGTTCAAGAGCCCGAAGTACTTCCACGAGCGGCCGTCGGCGGTGTCGTACAACGCGATGGGGACGAGCTTCGCCAACCTCGGGCCGACGAACCCCGATCTCGCCAAGAACGTCCAGGCGGCAGCACAGGCGATCCTCAAGCTGGAGGGCCCCTACAACCCCGGCCTCACGATCCACGACATCCCCGTCGACGCCGTCACGACGTCGGGCTCGGGAATCGACCCCCACATCTCGCCCGCCTACGCGCAGCTCCAGGCGGCGCGCGTCGCAGCCGTCCGGCATCTGCCGCTCGCCACCGTCAAGCAGCTGATCAAGAAGAACACCGATGGCCGCTCGTGGGGCTTCTTCGGCGAGCCGGGCGTGAACGTGCTCGAGCTCAACCTCGCACTCGACAAGGAGCGCAGCAGCTAGATGGCCCGCCAGTCCGCAAGCATCTTCTCGCGCGAGCTCACGGTCGCAGCCGTTCGAGACTCGTTCCCGAAGCTCGATCCGCGCCTTCAGTACAAGAACCCGGTGATGTTCATCGTCGAGCTCGGCAGCGTGATCACGACCGGGATCTTCGTCCTCGACCTCGTCCGAGGCGACACGTCGTCGCTCTGGTTCGTCGGCGTGATCACCGTCTGGCTGTGGCTGACCGTCCTGTTCGCGAACTTCGCCGAGGCGATCGCCGAGGGACGCGGGAAGGCGCAGGCCAACGCCCTCCGCGCGACGCGCACGACGACGACCGCGCACAGGCAGCTCGAAAGCGGCGTACTCGAGGACGTGCCCGCTCCCGAGCTCCAGCGCGGAGACATCGTCGTCGTCAGCGCCGGCGAGGTCATCCCCGCCGACGGTGAGATCGTCGAGGGCGTCGGCTCGGTCGACGAGTCGGCGATCACAGGCGAGTCGGCGCCCGTGATCCGGGAGGCCGGCGGCGACCGCTCGGCCGTCACCGGCGGCACGCGGCTGCTTTCGGACCGCCTCGTGATCCAGGTCACGCAGGAGCCGGGCAAGTCGTTCCTCGACCGGATGATCGCGCTCGTCGAGGGCGCAGAGCGCCGCAAGACGCCGAACGAGATCGCGCTCAACATCCTGCTCGCCGGGCTCACGATCACGTTCCTCGCCGCCGTCGTGACGCTGCGGCCGTACGCGCTCTACGCGGGGACACCCTCTCGCAGACCGTCCTGATCGCGCTGCTCGTCGCGCTGATCCCGACCACGATCGGCGCCCTGCTCTCCGCGATCGGCATCGCCGGCATGGACCGGCTCGTGCAGCGCAACGTGCTCGCGATGTCGGGACGCGCGGTCGAGGCCTCAGGCGACGTCGACGTGCTCCTGCTCGACAAGACCGGCACGATCACGCTCGGCAACCGGCAGGCCTCGGAGTTCATTGCCGGTCGACGGCGTCTCCGCGAGCGAGCTCGCCGAGGCCGCTCAGCTCTCGTCGCTCGCCGACGAGACGCCCGAGGGACGCTCGATCGTCGTGCTCGCGAAGGAGCAGTACGGCCTCCGCGGCCGCGAGCTCTCCGAGCACGAGGCGACGTTCATCCCCTTCTCCGCGACGACGCGGATGAGCGGAGTCGACTTCGACGGCAAGCAGTACCGCAAGGGCGCCGCCGACGCCGTCAAGCGCTGGGTCGAGGAGCAGGGCGGCCGGATGCCGGCACGGCTCGACGAGGAGGTCGACCGCGTCGCGCGGGCCGGCGGCACGCCGCTCGTCGTCGCCCAGGACAACTTCGTCCTCGGCGTGATCCACCTCAAGGACATCGTCAAGGGCGGCATGCGCGAGCGCTTCG
The DNA here is from genome assembly GCA_963781315.1 of uncultured Actinomycetes bacterium. Classification (GTDB taxonomy): domain Bacteria; phylum Actinomycetota; class Thermoleophilia; order Gaiellales; family Gaiellaceae; genus PALSA-600. The sequence goes on from CAWAFJ010000010.1 coordinate 28,343, forward strand.
ACGAGCTCCGCCGCATGGGCATCCGCACCGTGATGATCACCGGCGACAACCGCGTCACCGCCGCCGTGATCGCCGAGGAGGCGGGCGTCGACGACTTCCTCGCCGAGGCGACGCCCGAGACGAAGATGGCGCTGATCAAGGACGAGCAGGCGAAGGGACGCATGGTCGCGATGACCGGCGACGGCACGAACGACGCGCCGGCGCTCGCGCAGGCCGACGTCGGCGTGGCGATGAACACCGGCACGTCGGCCGCCAAGGAGGCCGGGAACATGGTCGACCTCGACTCGAACCCGACGAAGCTGATCGAGATCGTCGAGGTCGGCAAGCAGCTGCTGATCACCCGCGGCGCGCTGACCACGTTCTCGATCGCGAACGACGTGGCCAAGTACTTCGCGATCCTGCCGGCGATGTTCGCCTACACGTACGCGACGCAGCCGGGCGAGACGCGGGCCTCTGAACGCCCTGAACATCATGCACCTCGGAACGCCCGAGAGCGCGATCATCTCGGCGATCATCTTCAACGCCCTGATCATCCTCGCGCTCGTCCCGCTCGCCCTCAAGGGCGTCAGGTACCGCGCGATCGGCGCGACGGCGCTGCTCCGCCGCAACCTGCTCATCTACGGGCTCGGCGGGATGATCCTGCCGTTCGTCGGCATTAAGCTGATCGACCTGCGTGGTGCACAACGTCTTCGGCGCCTAGACTTGCGGGGCCGGTACCGGATCCTGCTCGGCATGGCCGCAGGAGTCGGCAAGACGTACCGGATGCTCCAGGAGGGCCGCCAGGCCCGGCAGGAAGGGCACGACGTCGTGATCGGCTACCTCGAGCCGCACGACCGCCCGGAGACCGCGGCGCTTGCCGAGGGGCTCGAACAGGTGCCGCATCTGCGGAGCGCTCTCGGGGGGCTCGACCTCGCGGAGATGGACGTCGACGCGGTCATCCGACGCAGCCCCGAGATCGCGCTCGTCGACGAGCTCGCCCACACGAACCTGCCCGAGGCGCGCAACCGCAAGCGCTACGAGGACATCGACGAGATCCTCGCTGCGGGTATCGACGTCACCTCGACCGTCAACGTCCAGCACCTGGAGAGCCTCAACGACTCGATCTTCGAGCTGACCGGCGTGCGTGTCCGCGAGACGTTTCCCGACCGGATCCTCGACGAGGCCGACGAGGTCGTGCTCGTCGACCTCACGCCGGAAGCGCTCCAGGAGCGGCTAAGGGCCGGGAAGGTGTACGCGCCAGCGCAGGCCGAGACGGCGCTCCAGAACTTCTTCCGGCTCGACAACCTGGCGGCGCTCCGCGAGCTCGTCCTGCGTGAGCTCGCCGAGGACGTCGAGGCCCGGCGCAACTTGTCGGTCGTCGACCCGCTCGGGCACCAGGCGGTCGCCGAGCGAATTGCTCGCGCTCGTCACGCCCGAGCCGCGCTCGCAGCGCCTTCTCCGTCGTGCGTTCCGCTCGGGCCAGCGCCTCAACTCGGAGGTCGACGCGCTGTGGGTGCGGCGGCCGGGCCGCGAGCTGAGCGAGGCAGCAGCAGGTCTCGCTCGCCGCCCTCCGCCGGCTGGCGAGCATTCTCGGGACCCACTTCATCGAGGTCGAGGGCGACGACCTCGTCGCAGCCGTGAAGCAAGTCGCGCGCGAGCGCGGTTCGACTTACGTGTTCGTCGGCACTCCCGACGAGTCGCGCCGGAGGGAGATCCTCCGTGGCTCGCTCGTGTCGGCGCTCGTGCGCGAGCTCCACGGAATCGACATCCGCGTCGTCGCGGACCGAGCGCTCCGCGAGGAGGACGAGTGACGTCGCGCTCCTCGCCGCGCTCGTCGCCGTCGCGGTCGGCCTCGCCGTCATCGCCGTTCGGCTCCGGCGGCAGCGTCTCGACCGGCGGCCCCGGGTCCGGCGAATCCTCGTCCCGTTCACAGGCGGAGCGCTCGACCCGACCGTGCTCGACGCCGCTATCCGAATCGCCCGTGCCGAGGACGCGAAGCTCGTTCCCGCCTACTTGATCCTCGTGCCGCTCGAGTACGCGCCCGACGCAGCGATGCAGCGGCAGGTGACTGTCGCGATGCCGTTGCTCGAGGCGATCGAGCACGCCGCGCTTCGGAGCGGGGTGCCGGTCGACGCGCGGATCGAGAGCGGCCGCACGCCGATCCACGCGCTCCAGCGACTCTGGAATGCCGAGCACTTCGACCGCATCGTCGTCCCGGCTCCGATCGGAAGAAACCCGGGCTTCACGCCCAAAGACCTCGCCTGGATGCTCACCCATGCGCCCAGCGAGACGCTGATCCTCCGACCCGACCCCTCCTCCTAGCGGCGCGACTCGCCGGTCACCTCAAATCTCGGTGCCGTGCTCCCAGCGATGCCCGCGCAGGAGGTCGAGCTCACTCTCCGACAGCGGCCCCAGATCGGCTGCCGCCGCATTCGCGTCGACGTTGCGCAGCGCCCGCATGCCGGCGATCACCGTCGACACCGCCGGGTGCGTGAAACAGAAGCGCAGCGCGATCTCGGGGAGCCGCTCGATCGGGATGCCGAGATCGGCGGCAATTGCTTGGACGCGGTCCCACGTCTCCTGCTTGCGGCCGCCGGAGAAATACCGGTTCCGGAAATCGCCCTCCGGAAACTCCGTGTCTGGAGTCACCTTCCCCGTGAGCCCTCCCTCGTCGAAGGGAACCCGGACGATGACACCCACGTTCGCCTTCTCCACCGCCGCGAAGAGCTCGTCCTCGGGGGCCTGCTCGAAGATGTTGTAGATCACCTGCACCGTGTCGACGACCCCGGTTTCGATCAGGCGGATCGCGTTCGCGGGCTGGCGGTCGTTGATCGAGACGCCGAAGAAGCGGATCTTCCCGTCCGCCTTCAACCGCTCGATCGCTTCGAGCCAATCTCCCTGGCCGACCCATTCGTCCGACCAGGTGTGAAATTGCTGCACGTCGATCGCGTCGAGCCCAAGGTGACGCAGGCTCCGCTCGGTGCACTCAACGACCCACTCGCCGGGGAACACCTCGTTCGCCGCCACGCCCGCCCGAGCCGGCCACTGACCGTTCTTCGGCGGCACCTTCGTCGCGACGTGGACCGTTCCGGGCGACGAGCGAACCGCCTCGCCCACCAGCCGCTCGCTGTGGCCGTCGCCGTACGCAAGGGCGGTGTCGATGAAGTTCACGCCGTGCCCGATCGCCCGCTCCAGCGCGAGCAGCGACTCGTCGTCGTTCGCGCCGACCCAAAGCGACCGGCCGATCCCCCATGCGCCATAGCCGAGCACCGACACATCGAGCCCCGTGCGTCCCAGCTTTCGGTACGAGATCGTCACGCCACGATCTCCGCGGCGGACCCGACCATGCGTGAGAAGCGCGGCACGGTGTCCAGCATATTCACGCGCGCGCAGAACTCGATGTCCGCCTCGAGCCCGGGCGGGCCGTACGTGCGAGCGTTCAGACCCTCGAGGGCCGTCGGGAACGACCGAGCGACGAGAGCGGCTGCGATCGCCGCATCGCTGCGCACGCCGCCGAGCTCCTCGACGAAGCGCCCGGCGCAGTACGCGTCGTCGAGCGCGAAGCCGCCTTTGAACCCGGCGCAGAACACCGCGACATCGTCGCCGGCGACGCGCGCCGCGTCGGCGACCGCGCGTAGGTTCAATAGCGAGCCGAGCAGGACCGTCTCGCAGCGATCCGCTGCCGTCAGGATCGCGGCTGTCCCGTTCGTCGTCGAGAGGATCAACGTCGGCGCACGCGGCGTCTCTGCGAACTCACGCGGAGAGGCGCCGACGTCGAAGCTCGGCACCACCACTCCCTCCCGCTCCCCGCCGACCACCGCCTCGTCGCCGAGCTCGGCACGCAGCCGGCTCGCCTCGTCGATCTCGCGGCAGCAGAGGACACGCTCGTAGCCCGACGTGAGTGCTTGCGCGATCGATGAGGTGGCCCGGACGACGTCGACGACGATTCCCACGCGGGCCGCGCCCTGCTCGGCGGGTGTGAAGACGACGTGGACGCGCACGCCGATACGCTAGTGGTTGCTCCGGTGAGTCCGGTGCCCTATGGCCGAGCGAAAACCAAGCAGGACAAGGACGCAGGGAGCGCCCATACCCGAAGGTATGGGCGCGACCGAGGACGCCGGCATGCGCAGGTTTGCAGCCGGCCAGAGGGTGCCGTGACTCGCCGGAGTGACCACTAGTCCGATGGCCACGGCCCCGCGCTACTGCTATCGCCATCCGGACCGCGAGACGGGGCTTTCCTGCTCCGAGTGCGACCGGCCGATTTGTTACGAGTGCATGACTCCGGCGCCGGTCGGGCTTCGCTGCCCCGAGCATTCCGGCAAGCCGCAAGGGATCCACAAGGTGACCTCGGCCGCCACCGGAATCGGTGCGCGGCGGGTCAACCTCGTGACGATGACGCTGATCGGGATCAACCTCGCCGTCTACGGGCTGGAGCTCGCGATCGGCAGCTCGATCAACGGAACGGGCAACTGGATCTACGACCACGGCGTCCTCGTCCGCAACGCTTTCTATTCGGATGGCTCCCCTGCAGGTGTCGCTCACGGCGAGTGGTGGCGGCTCGGCAGCGCGGCGTTCCTCCATTACGGACCGTTCCACCTCGCGGTCAACATGTACAGCCTCTATTTCGCCGGCTCGATTCTCGAGCAGGTCATCGGGCACTGGCGCTTCGCCTTGCTCTACTTCGTCTCCGGGATCGCGGGCTCTGCCGGCGCGATCTACTTGAGCCCGAACGCCGCCACCGCGGGCGCGTCGGGGGCGATCTTCGGCGTGCTGGGCGGATTGCTGGTCCTCGAACGCCGCGGCCATCTTGGAACCGGCGGGCAGGTGCTGGGGCTGATCATCCTCAACCTCGTGATCACCTTCGCCGTCCCGGGCATCTCGATCGGTGGCCACCTCGGCGGACTCGTCGCCGGCGCGATTCTCGTGCTCGCGTTCATCCGCTTCCGCAGCGAGCCGGCTCTTTCGATCGCGGCAGCGATGGGTGTCGCGCTGGCGGCGATTGCCCTCTCCTATTCGGTGGTCTGAGGGGGGCGCCGCCGAGAGCGGAACTCGGCGAGCCAGGCGAGCGATCGTAGGCCGAACCAGAACGGCGTGAAGAGAACGTAGAACACAAAGAGGGCGACACCGAGCGTGCCCATCCAGAGGGCCCATCGCCACAGCGGCACCGGGGGCTTCGGTTTCACGCGCACGGACTCTACGGCCGCTCGGGTACTTTCCGGGGCGATGTCGGGTGAGCTCCAGTCCTACGAAGGCGCGGCGACGATCGAGAAGGTCGCGTCGCTCTGCCGCCGGCGCGGGTTCGTCTACCCGTCGTCTGACATCTACGGTGGCCTCGGCAGCTCGTACGACTACGGCCACTACGGCGTCCTCCTGAAGCAGAACGTGAAGGCCGCATGGCAGCGCGCGCTCGTGCAGGAGCGCGACGACGTCGTCCTGCTCGACTCGGCGATCATCCTGCACCCGCAGATCTGGGTTGCCTCCGGTCACGTCGGCGGCTTTTCCGACCCGCTGGTCGACTGCCGAACCTGCAAGCTCCGCTTCCGCGCCGACCACATCGAACAGAGCCACTGCGGCAAGCGACCGTCGAAGGCACCCGGCGGAACCCCGGACTGCGACCTCACGGAGGCGCGCGAGTTCAACCTGATGTTCGAGACCTCCGTCGGCCCGGTCCGCGATGAAGGCTCGACCGTTTACCTGCGCCCGGAGACCGCGCAGGGCATCTTCGTCAACTTCAAGAACGTCACCTCGTCGCTGCGCGTCAAGCCCCCATTCGGCATCGCGCAGATCGGCAAGAGCTTCCGCAACGAGATCACGCCCGGCAACTTCATCTTCCGCACGCGCGAGTTCGAGCAGATGGAGATGGAATTCTTCGTGCCACCCACTGATGCGGAGGAGTGGTTTCGCTACTGGGTCGAGGCGCGGCGGCGGTGGTACCTCGACCTTGGCCTGCGCGAGAGCCACCTCCGCGTGCGCCCGCACGACGCAGACGAGCTCTCCCACTACTCGAGCGGCACGAGTGACCTCGAGTACCTCTTCCCGATCGGCTGGTCGGAGCTCGAGGGGATCGCGAACCGCGGCGACTTCGACCTGCGCCAGCACGCCGAGCATTCCGGCACGAAGCTCGAGTGGATCGGCCAGGACGAGCGTTACGTCCCGCATGTGATCGAGCCTGCCGCCGGAGCCGACCGAGCCGCGCTCTCGTTCCTCGTCGACGCCTACGACGAGGAGGAGGTGGCCGGCGAGCAGCGCGTCGTGCTCCGGTTCCACCCGCGCATGGCACCCGTGAAGGTGGCGGTGCTGCCGCTTGTCGGCAAGGACGAGGGGCTTGTGGGAAAGGCACGGCCGCTGTACGAAGAGCTTCGCAGGGTGCTTCCCGCCGAGTACGACGACTCGGCGTCGATCGGCAAGCGCTACCGGCGCCAGGACGAGATCGGCACGCCCTGGGCGCTCACGATCGACCACCAGACGCTCGAGGACGGCACGATCACGATTCGCGACCGCGACACGCTCGCGCAGGAGCGGATTCCGATAGAGGGCGCGCGCGAACTGCTGCTCGACCGGCTCGAGCAGCCCTGGCGCCCGCGGGGCTAGAGGTGAGCTGGCAAGAGCTCGCGCTCGAGAGCGAGGCGCTGCGCGGGAACCCGCTCGGCGACCCGGCGCTGCGCCCGCTCTGGGTTTGGGCGCCGGCCGACCAGGAACGACCTCTGCCGGCGCTCTACGTGCTGCACGGAATGACCAGCCAGGGCCGCGGCTGGTTCAACGTCTCCCCGTTCGCGAAGAACGTCCCCGAGCTGGTCGACGCGCTCGACCTCGACGCGATCGTCGTGCTCGTCGACGGTTGGACGGCGCTCGGCGGCTCGCAATGGATCGACTCGCCCGCGATCGGGAACTACGGGACGTACCTCTGCGAGGACGTCGTCGGGTTCGTCGATGCGAACTTCTCCGTTTCGAGCCGGGCGCTCGCGGGCCGTTCGTCGGGCGGGATCGGCGCGGCGACCTGGACGATGCTGCGACCCGATCTCTTCAGCGGATTCGCGAGCCACGCGGGCGACGCGCTGTTCGAGGTGATGTACCCAGCCGAGTTCGCGGCCGCCGCCCAGGCGCTGCGGAACCTCTACGACGGGTCGGTCGACCGCTTCTGGGAGGATCTGCGCTCCGGCCGGCCGGTGTTCGAGAACCGCACCGACCCGCTGCTCCAGAATGTGTGCGCCGCGGCGGCTGCATACTCGCCCGGCGAGTTGCCGTTCAGGATCGACACCGGTGAGCTCGTCCCGGACGTGTGGGAGCGGTGGCTTGCCTGGGATCCGGTGCGCCTGGCCCCGCAGCACGTCGAGGCGCTGCGCACCGCCAAGGCAATCTGGATCGACGCGGGGCGGGACGACGAGTACCGCCTCGATCTCGGCGCAACCGCATTCGCGGACGCCGTCCGCACGACCGGTGTTTTAGAGGACGTGCTCCGCTTCGAGCTCCACGAGGGCACACATCGGGGTACGAACTGGCGCCTACCGCTCAGTCTCGCGTTTCTGGCCGAACGGCTCGCGGCTTAGCGTGACAGCCGCTTTGCGAGCACGACGGCGCTGCGCCGGCCCCAAACTCCGTCGGCCTTCAAGCCGGCCGAGCGCTGGAACCGCTTCACGGCCGCGGTGGTAACGGCGCCGTAGTAGCCGGTGACCGCGTGGTGGAAGTACCCGAGCCGCGCGAGGCTCGTCTGCAAACGCCTCACCTCGGCGGCTGTCATCCCTGCGAGCGCTCCGCCCGGCCCGGACGACGGAACGGCGAGCATCCCGACATCCTCGCCACCCTCATGCCCAAACGACCCCGAGTCGTCGGAACCGAAGCCATCGTCATCCTCACCCGAGCCGCCGAGCGTGCCCGAGCCGGTAAAGGACGACGTCGAACTGCCACCCCCCGCCGGTGAGCCGGTGAACGACGAGGTCGGCGTGGCACGTGTCCCGGTGCGTGCCGCCAGGGCGGTACCGACGAACGTCGTAGAGACGATGAGCACCGAAACCCCTGCGATCACCCGTGCAGCAACACTCATGTTCGGGTGCTCGCGACCGACGATCTCGTGCAGTCTCCTCATCCGTACACCCACCTTTCCCTCGAGTTCAACGGTCATATGGTGCGCCTCGCGGATGAGAGCGAAATGAGCGCGCGGGTACCATCCTCGGTCGTGCTGAGCCGCTCGAAGGCGAATCTGATCGCCCTCTGCGGTTACACAGCCGTCTCGTTCGCGTACTTCGGCTGGAGACTGGTGCCGCATCCGGGGCGCCTCAGTCGCCGGGGCCGGACACGACCCGCAGATCTTCATCTGGTCGTTTGCCTGGTGGGCCCACGCGTTCGCGACGGGCACGAACCCGTTCGTGACACACGCGCTCTACGCCCCGAGCGGAATCAACGTGGTCTGGACCGCATCGACCCCGGGGCTCGCGATTCTCGTCTCGCCGATCACGCTGCTGTTCGGGCCGGTGATCGCCTTCAACATCGTCGCCGTGCTCCTGCCGGCACTCGGCGCGTGGACCGCGTTTCTCCTCTGTCGGCATCTCACCGGCTCGCTCTGGGCCTCGGCTGTCGGCGGATATCTCTTCGGATTCTCTGCATTCGTCCTCAACCAGCAGCTCATGGGCCATCTGCACGTCACCGGGGTGTTTCTCGTCCCGCTCGTCGCTCTTGTCCTGATCAGGTACTTGGAAGCCGACCTGACGGCGCGTGGCCTCGTTTGGCGCCTTGGGCCCATCCTCGCCTGCCAGTTCTGGATCTCGACCGAGCTCGCCTTGACCATGACACTCGTCCTGGCGCTCGGGCTCGTGCTCTCGTACTGGCTCGTCCGCGACCTCCGCCCCCGCCTCGTCTCGTCCCTGGTCCCGATCGCGGCGAGCTACGCGCTCGGGGCGCTCCTTGCGGCCCCGCTTCTCGTGTACGCACTGCTCGGCTTCGGCTCGGGATCGCTCGTCCAGGCGCGCAACTCCGTCGAGCTCTTGAACTTCGTGGTCCCGACGCCGCTGATCGGGATCGGAGGCTCGACCTTCACCTCCGTGTCCGACCGGTTCATTCCGGGCGGCGCCGGCTCCTACCTCGGGCTCCCGACGCTGATCATCGTCGCTGCGTTTGCCGTTCGGAGGCGGCGCACCGGCCGGCGGCAGGCTCCTCATCGTCGCGCTCGCCATCGCAGCTGTGATCACCCTCGGCACCGAGCTGCGCGTCGACGGCCACAGGCTGGTCGCGCTCCCGTGGTGGAACGCCGCAGCCCACCTGCCCTTGCTCGAAAACTCGTACCCGTTTCGCTACGGCATGTACGTGTCGCTTCTCGCGGCGGTGATCGTTGCGCTCTGGATCGCCACCACCAAGGGCAGGATCTTTTCCCGGCCATACGTGCTCCCTGCACTCGCGGTAGCCGCGCTGGTCCCCGCCGTCTGGCAGTCGTCCTATCCGTCCTTCGAGCCGTCACATCCTCCACGTCCGGCTTTCTTCGCCGACGGCCTCTACAAGACGTGTGTCCCACGGAACGAGACCCTCGCGATCTTCCCGTTCGCAGGCGACTCGATCCTCTGGCAGGCCGAGGCCGGCTTTCGGTTCCGGCTCGCCTCGAACGGCCTGCAGCCCACCAACAAGAAGTGGAAACCGTGGACGAGCTTCGACGCGGACTCTGTCGTCTTCGACCTGGGGTTATCCGACATCGGTCGGCCGACCATCGACCGGCTACTCGCCTTCGCCGCGCTCCATCATGTGGACCGCGTGATCTCGGTGGTGGGAAACGGCTACCCGAGCCGAGCGCAGATGGCCAAGTTCGGGCCAGTACAGGAGGTAGGCGGAGTCCTCGTCGCACCGGCGTGCGGGGAGAAATCGCTGACCGAACGCGACCTCGGAAGCTACGTCGAGAAGGAGCGTCAGCGCGCAGCTCCACTCGCCGCCGAACATCGGCTACTGCATCGGGCTCAACTTCAATCTGCTCCCGCAGGGCCTCGAGCCCGCCGGCCCCCTCGCGGGGGCGAAGCGCGCAATCGTCGTCGCGGGCCAGGGCCTCACGTGCGCTGCGCCGCCGGCCGGCTACAAGTACCGCGGCTTCGCAACCCCGGACATGAGCGTGCCCGCGGACACGTACCGGTACTACGCGCCGTGACGGCGCGAGCGAGCGCGCCCGACCTGCGTCCCAGACTCGCAGCGACCCTCTAGATCACACTTTGTCGCTCCATCAGCTTGCGGTCGGGATCCCCGAAACCGAACCGGCGGTAGAGATCGTGCGCGTCCTCGGTGTGCAGGAGCCACTTTGCATCGAGGTGCGGGCCGCGTTCGAGCATCTCACGCACGAGCTCGACGCCGAGACCTCGTCCGCGGTAGGCGGGAAGGACGTACACGTCGGCGAGATAGAAGAGCCTCGGCGAAAGCCGTGCGGCGCGACAGAACCCGATCTGGCTCCCCTCGTGGTAGAGCCCGACCACGCGGGCGGCTTCGCGTAGGAGCTCCGCCTGGACGGCGATCGAGCGGCCGCGCGCCCAGTACGACTCCTCGGCGAGGAACCGGCCGACCGCCTCGATGTCGACCCGCTCCACGTCGTCGTCGAGCTCGAAGCCGTCGCCGAGATCCCGCTTCACGCCGACAGGGTTCGCAGCCGGAAGCCGCCATGCTCTTCATATGAAGAGGTGACGACGCGCAGAGCCTCGCGCCGGCCGCGTTCGGTCAGTTCGACGAGATGGGCGTCGGCCAGCGGCGCCGAGAGCAACGCCTCGATGCCCGCGAGCCCCTCCGGCGAAAGTCCGAGCGAGCCTTGGGCGTGCTCAGCGCAGACAGCGCCGCCCGCACGCGGAGAGAAGCCGACGAGCGCTCCCGCGCCGCACTCGACGCAGCTCGTCACATGCGGCAAGTAGCCGGACACCCAGAGGAGCTTGAGCTGGAACGAAAGCGCCAGCGGATCCAGGGAAGGCCGACCGGATTCCGGCACCGGAATTTCGTCGAGAGCTTCGAGAAACCGCGTCAGCGCCGTGAACGCCTTCCGGTTCGCCTCCGGCTCGACGAAGAGCCGCAACATCGCCTCGGCCCCGATCAGGCCGATCTCGAGCCGGTAGGTCTCCCCGCGCACCTCGTGGTGCGAGTGGATGAGGGCGGCTCCAGTGACCGTCTGGAGCTCGCCCGAGCCCTCGTGGAGCATGACCTCGACATGCGAGAGCGGCTCGAGTCGCGCCCCGAACCGCGACTTCGTCTTCCGGATCCCTTTTGCGATCGCGCCGACCCTGCCCCGCTCGAGCGTGTACAAGTGAAGAATCCGATCGGCCTCGGAGAAGCGGATTGACCGCAACACCACCGCCTCGGTCTTGTACGTGCCACCGGCCATTGCGGCCAAGTCTAGAGAGGCCGTCGGGAAGCACGAACCACGCTTAACGAGTTTGACAATGTGATGGCGCGCATCCGGATGTATACGACCGACTGGTGCGGCTTCTGCATCCGCGCAAGAACGCTGCTCGACTCGAAAGGCATCGAGTACGAGGAAGTTCACCTCGATGACGACCCGGCGTTCCGGGCCCATCTGCTCGAGCTGACCGGCCGGTGGACGGTTCCGCAGATCCTCGTCGACGGACGCCCGATCGGCGGTTACGCCGAGCTCCGCGAGCTCGACCGAGACGGACGCCTGGACGAGCTCCTCGCGGCGTAAGGCGCAACCGCCGACGGGGAGCGCTGGCAGCGCGGGCAGTACCACGTCCCGCGGCCGCCAACCCGGATCTTCTCGATCGGCGTGCCGCAGCGCGGACATGGCTCGCCCGCACGTCCGTATACGTTGAACTCGGTCTGCATCGTCCCGGCGGCCCCATCCGGGAGCGCGTAGTCCCGAAGAGTCGCGCCTTGGAGTGTGATCCCGCGTTGGAGGGTTCGGCGGATCGAACGATGAAGCGCTCGGGTCTCGTCTGAAGTGACCTCGCGAGCCTCGCGGAGCGGATGGATCCGTGAATGCCAGAGGGCCTCGTCGGCATAGATGTTTCCGAGACCCGCAACCGCTCGCTGGTCGAGAAGCACGGCCTTGACCGGCGCGCGGCGGGTGACCAACCGAGCCGCGAGATCCTTGGACCGGAACCCGGGCGAGAGCGGCTCGGGACCAACCCGGTCGCCGAGGTACGCGCCAAGGTCGCCCGCCTCGAGCAGGAGCCACGTGCCGAATCTGCGCACGTCACGGTAGGTGACATCCGATCCGTCGTCTAACCTGACAACTGCGCGGCGGTGGGGATCATCCGGAAGCGTCCCGCCCGCCGTGTGACGCAACGACCCCGTCATCCGGAGGTGGATCAGGAGAGCCCGACCGGAATCGAACCGAACAATCAAGTACTTGCCGCGCCGTTCGACCGCCGAGACTCGTTCGCCCTCGAGTTCTCGTGCGACCTGCAGCGGGTCAACCGGCCGTGTCAGCCTCTCGTCGTCGATCACCACCCGGTCGAAGCGGCGCCCGCTGAGGACGGGTGCGAGGCGCAAGCGTAAGCTCTCGACCTCCGGCAGCTCGGGCACGCGCTAGCTGACGACCTCGAGCAGGACCGCTCTCTTCGGCACTGGCTCGTCGCCGAACTCATACGCGTCTGCGACCTCGAGGGCCGCCTCGTCCGCTGCCCTCTGGTCGCGGGCGTGCACCTCGGCGAGCGGCTCGCCTTGCTCCACCTGGTCACCGCGCTTCCGCAGGAAGACAACGCCGACCGCGTGGTCCACCGGGTCGGCCTTGCTCATCCGCCCTGCGCCGAGGTGAAGCGCGGCGTTGCCAACTCTGTCCGCACTGAGCCGTACGACCGTGCCGGCCCGAGGGGCCGTAACCTCGCGAACGACCGGGGCACGCTCGATCGCCGACTCGTCGGCCGTACCACCCTGTGCCTCGATCCAGCGGCACCACATCGCTTCGGCGGAGCCATCCGCGATCGCACCCTCCGCGCGACGCCGCCCTTCGGCCAGGTCGATGCCGAGATCGGACAGTGCGAGCAGCCACGCGCAGGCGTCAAGGACGAGCTCGACAAAGTCTGGCGGCCCTTGCCCGCGCAGCGTCGCACGTGCCTCAAGCACCTCGAGCGCGTTCCCGACCGCGGCGCCGAGCGGCTGGTCCATGTCGGTCAGCAGGCACACCACCTCACGGCCCGCGTGGTCGCCGAGCGACAGCATCATCTCCGCGAGGCTCCGCGCGTCCTCGATCGTCCTCATGAATGCGCCATCTCCCACCTTGACGTCGAGCACGATCGCCTGCGGCGCCGCCGGCGAGCTTCTTCGACATGATCGAAGCCGAGATCAGTGAGAGCTGGTCGACCGTGGCCGTCACGTCACGCAAGGCGTAGAGGAGCCGGTCGGCCGGCACGAGGTCCGCGGTCTGGCCGACGATCGCAAGCCCGGTGTCGCGCACCTGCTCGACAAACTCGTCGATCGAGAGCTCGACGCGGAAGCCGGGGATCGACTCGAGCTTGTCGAGCGTCCCGCCGGTGTGGCCGAGACCACGGCCGCTCATCTTCCCGAAGGGCACCCCGCACGCCGCCACGATCGGGCCGACCGACAGGGACGTCTTGTCGCCGACGCCGCCGGTCGAGTGCTTGTCGACGCACTTCCGCCCGAGTGCGGCGCCGAGGTCGATCACCTCGCCGCTCCGAATCATCGCGTCGGTCAATGCGAACGTCTCCCGCGGCGTCAACCCGCGGAAGTAGACGGCCATGCACCATGCCGCAAGCTGGTAGTCCGGGATCTCGCCGCGCGCGTACCCCAGCACGAGCTCGGAGATCTCCTCGGACGAGAGCTCCTGGCCGTCGCGCTTGCGGTGGATCAGCTCCGCGGGACGAATCACGCGCCGCTCACGGGTCGGCGATCCGCCTCCCTGGCAAGCCTCGCGACGGTCCCGCCGAGCCAGGCGTTCACGGTAGCCCCAACGTCTGCGAACTCGCCGCCCTCATGCATGCGACCAGCCGCGTTTCTACCCTCCACGTATGCGAGGAGCAGCGCGTGCTCGCGGGAGTGGTCGGTCGACGGCGTCGTCGGGTCGCAGCCGTGGTCGCGGTGCAGGATCAACAGGTCGTCCTTCGCGGAGCGCATCGAGCAGATCGGGGAGCCGGCGGTCGAAGTCCTGGAGGCAACGGTGGAAGTTCTCGGGGTCGTTTCGGTGCCCCCACAGCATGTCCGTCTCCACCAGGTTCACGAACACGAGACCGCCGTCGATCGTCCGCAGCAGCTCTTCCGTCCGCTGGATCCCCTCGACGTTCGACTTCGTCGGGAACCCCTCGTCGATGTCGCACCCCGCGAAGATGTCGGGGATCTTCCCGACCCCGTACACCTTGTTCCCGGCCTCGCGGACGAGCGAGAGGTAGTTGGGCCGCGTCGGCTCGAGCGAGAAGTCGTGGCGGTTCGCAGTGCGCACGTAGTTCCCCGGCGCGCCCAGAAACGGCCGCGCGATCACGCGCCCGACGGCATGCTTGCCGGTCAGGATCTCACGCGCCACGCGGCAGCCTTCATAGAGCTCGTCGAGCGGGATTGTCTCCTCGTGTGCGGCGATCTGGAACACGGAGTCCGCGCTGGTGTAGACGATCCACTTGCCCGTCTTCTGATGCTCCTCGCCGAGCTCCTGGATGATCTCCGTCCCGCTCGCCGGATAGTTGCCAAGGACGCCGCGACCTGTCCGGTTCATGAAGGGGTCGATGACGTCGTCGGGGAAGCCGTGAGGGTAGGTCGGCATCGCCTGGGGGGTCACGATCCCCACCAGCTCCCAGTGTCCGGTCGTCGTGTCCTTGCCGCGCGACCGTTCGAGGAGACGGCCTGCGACCGCGGGCGCGCCCGGCTGCGGCGGACATCCGTCCAGCGGCTCGACGTTGCCGAGCCCGAGCGCCTCGAGCGTCGGGAGGTCCAGGCCGCCCACGGCGCGCGCGACGTTGCCGAGCGTGTCCGAGCCCTCGTCGCCGAACTCGGACGCGTCGGGGAGCTCGCCTGCACCGACGGCATCGAGGACGATCACGCAGGCGCGGGCCATCCGGCTATCCTAATCCGGTGGCTACGGTATTCGGCCTGGTCGGCGTCGTCGTCTTCATCGCCGCAGTTGTCTCGCTGGCGGCGGGCGTAACCTGGCTCGTCGTGAAGATCAGCCCGAACCCCGCGACCAAGAACCAGGAGTCCTAGCCCGCGACGCGCACTGCGTCCGCGAGGGGCGTGTATGCGAGGCCGTGGGCCTCGGCGACCGCCTCGTAGGTGATCTTCCCGCCCAGGACGTTGACGCCCTTCGCAAGCGCCGCGTCGGACGCGACCGCGTCCGCCAGACCGCGATCTGCGATCGCCTGCACGTACGGGAGGGTCGCATTCGTCAGTGCTTTCGTGGAAGTGATCGGCACACCGCCCGGCATGTTCGCGACGCAGTAGTGGATCACGTTGTCGACGACGAACACGGGATCCGAGTGCGTCGTCGGGTGCGAGGTCTCGACGCAGCCGCCCTGGTCGATCGCAACGTCGACGACTACCGCCCCCGATTTCATCCCCGCAACCATCTCGCGTGTGACGAGCTTCGGCGCGAGCGCGCCGGGGATGAGAATCGAACCGATCACGAGATCGGCGTCCTCGATGGAGGTCCCGATCTGGAGCGTCGAGGACATCAGAAGCGTCACCCGTCCCGACAGCACCTGCTCCAGGTGGCGCATACGGTCAAGCGAGCGCTCGAGGATCGTCACGTGCGCGCCGAGGCCAAGGGCGATGATGGCGGCGTTGTACCCGACGATGCCACCGCCGATAATCACGACCCGGCCCGGCGCAACACCGGGAACGCCACCCAGTAAGAGCCCACGCCCACCAAACGGCTTCTCGAGGAAGTAGGCGCCTGCCTGCGAAGCGAGCTTGCCAGCCACCTCCGACATCGGCGCGAGCAATGGCAGCGCGCCGTTCTCGGTCTCGACCGTCTCGTACGCGACCGCGGTAACCCCCGAGTCCACGAGAGCCCGCGTGAGCGGCCCGTCCGCAGCGATATGCAGGTAGGTGAAGAGCGTGAGCCCCTCCCGCAGGCGCGCGTATTCGGACGCGATCGGCTCCTTCACCTTGAGCAGAAGCTCACTCTCTCCCCAGACCTCATCGGTCGAGCCGATCCGGGCTCCGACCCGCGTGTAGGCATCATCGGCGAAGGAGCTGCCGGTCCCCGCATCGGCCTCGACGACCACGTCGTGGCCGAGCCGAGTGAGCTCGAGCGCGCCGGCCGGGGTCAGAGCGACGCGGTACTCGTCGGGCTTGATCTCCTTTGCGACTGCGATTCTCAAGGCCCGGCAACCATATCCCGTGGTCCGGTTGCGACCCGGTCACGGCGTAGGGGGCGAGAACCTGGGGAAGATCGTTGCGCTCTTTTCACGCTTGCCGCCCACATCGAGGTGCGGAGGTAGGCTCACCGTTGAGGGCGGCTGGACGGCTCCCCACCCTTGGGTGGCAATAGGCCGTTCAGTAGAAGTCGCGCTCCGAGCGAAAAATTCACGCTCGCGCCTCTTGACCGGCAGGCCATCGTTCGGAGATAAAGCAACTGCGCGCGACGGGTTGAGTGCCGCACTCGGCCCTCCTCGCGCAGACCCCCAGGCCCCTGGGATCTCTCCGGGATGGCGAAATCCCCGACAGCCTTCCTGTTGAAGGTGGGGATTTCGCGCGGAAGTTCGCGCTCCAGGCGGCGTTTTCTGCAGAGACCTCTGTGTCAAGTCATAGCAATGGCCGGGCTGGAACCCAACGCGGCGCTACGCGATCGCAGCGTCGAGCAGTGCGAGAGTCACCTCGACCATCGCTTCGAGGTCAGCGACCGCGATGTACTCCTCGGGTGTGTGAATAGCCGCCATCCCATTCGCGAGGTTGAGGCACTGGAGACCCCGCGCGTTGAAGACGTTGGCGTCCGCCGCGCCGCCCGACAGTCCGTACCGCGGCTCCGAACCGCATCGGGAAAGCGCCTCGGCGGCAAGGCGCACGACCAGATCGTCGCGCGAGAAACGGTACGCGCGGTAGCCGCGGCGCGCCTTCGTCTCGACCTCACACTCGGCCACCCCGGCCGCGAAGCTCACCGCGTCCTGCATCGACTGCACGATTTCGGCGAGTTTCCCTTCGTCGTGGGAGCGCACGTCGGCCACCAGCGTGCACCACTCGGGAACGACGTTCGCCGCTATCCCGCCGGTGATCTGCCCCACATTGGCGGTCGACTCATCGTCGATCCGGCCAAGTCGCATCTCGCTAACCGCCTTCGCCGCCGCCGCGATTGCCGATCGTCCCTCCTCCGGGATACATCCCCGCGTGCGCTGCCCGGCCGTGGAACGTGATCTCGAGCTGCTGCGCTGACGGCGCGCCGAGCACGATGTCGCCGATTGGCGCGGCCTGGTCGTACACATAGCCGACCCGCGCGTGCAGCCGGCTGTGATCGAACGCGTACGCACCGAGCAGCCCGACCTCCTCCATCGGCGTAAAGACGAGCTCGATCCCGGCGTGAGGGCGGCCCTCGACAAGCACTCGCCGAGTCGCTTCGAGCATGACCGCGACGGCGGCCTTGTTGTCGCCGCCGAGGATTGTCGGTCGAGCGTTACGGACGACGCCCTCGTCCACGACCGGCTCGATCGCGTCGGTCGGCGGCACCGTGTCGAGATGCGCGCACAGGAAGACCGCCTCGCCTGGAGCCGTCGGCTCGACCCGCACGTACAGGTTTCCCATCGACGAGCCGACCTTCGGCCCCGCGTCGTCCTCGTCGACCACAAGCCCGCAGTCGCGCAGATAGCCCAGCACGAGGTCGGCGACATCGCGTTCCTCGCCGGACGGGCTCGCGACCGCCGCGAGCTCCAGGAACAGATCCAGCACCTCCGCGGCCACGGAGCCGGATCCTACGTGCGGGCGACCCCGACCCGGTCCACCTGACGCTCACGGGAGCGGTTCAGGGCCGCATCGACGAACTCGCGAAAGAGCGGTGCGGGCCGCGTTGGCCGCGACTTGAACTCGGGGTGAAACTGCGCCGCGACGAACCACGGGTGGCCGGAAAGCTCGATGACCTCGACGAGGCGCCCCTCCTGAAACGTCCCGCTCACCACGAGACCACCGTCGACAAGCGACTGCCGGTACGCGTTGTTGACCTCGTAACGGTGACGGTGGCGCTCGGTGATCACCGGCTCGTCGGAATAGACATCGCGGGTGCGCGTCCCGTCCGCGAGCTCGACCGCCTGCGCGCCGAGCCGCATCGTCCCGCCGAGATCTTCTACCTCCTTCTGCTCGGGCAGAAGGTCGATCACCGGATACGGCGTTTCCGGATCCATCTCGGTCGAGTTCGCGCCGTCGAGGCCGCAGACGTGCCGGGCGAATTCCGAAACCGCCACATGCATCCCGAGGCAGATGCCGAGGTACGGAATCGCGTCCTCACGCGCTACGCGGCAGGCGAGGATCTTCCCCTCCCATCCGCGCGACCCGAAGCCGCCCGGAACGAGCACCCCATCGACGCCCGCGAGCTCGGACCGCGCCTCTTCGAGCGCCATGTTCTCCGCGTCCACCCACCGGACGTTGACATGGCATCCGTTCGCGATCCCGGCGTGCTTGAGCGCCTCGTGCACGGAGAGATACGCGTCATGGAGCTTCACGTACTTCCCGACAAGCGCTATCTCGACGGTTTCGTCACGCTGCCCAAGACGCTCGACGAGTTCGTTCCACTCGCCGAGGTCGGGCTCAGCCGACGCGAGCCCGAGCTTCTCGCACACGAGCCGGTCAAGACCCTGCTTCTGCAGCGCCATCGGTACGAGATAGACGTCAGCCATGTCCATCGCGGACACGACCGCGGCGGCGTCCACGTCGGCGAAGAGAGCGATCTTGTCTCGAATGTCTTGCGTCAGCGGCTCGGTCGAGCGACAGACCAGCACGTCCGGCGCGATGCCGATGCGGCGCAGCTCGTTCACCGAGTGCTGCGTCGGCTTCGTCTTCAGCTCTCCCGCGTTCGCGATGAACGGCACGAGCGTGACGTGGATGTAGAGGACGTTGTCGGGACCGACCTCACGGCGAAACTGCCTGATCGCCTCGAGGAACGGCTGCGACTCGATGTCGCCGACCGTCCCGCCGATCTCCGAGATGACGACGTCGGTGTCGCTCGCCTCCGCCACCGATCGGATCCGCGCTTTGATCTCGTTCGTGATGTGCGGGATCACCTGGACCGTCGAGCCGAGGTACTCACCCTTCCGCTCCTTGCGGAGCACGCGGTCCCAGACGCCGCCGGCGGTGTGGTTCGCGGCACGCGAGAGGTTCTCGTCGATGAAGCGCTCGTAGTGGCCGATGTCGAGGTCGGTCTCGGCGCCGTCCTCGGTGACGAACACTTCGCCGTGCTGGAACGGGCTCATCGTGCCGGGATCGACGTTGATGTACGGGTCGAACTTCTGCATCTGCACCTTCAGCCCACGCGCCTTCAGCAGGCGCCCGAGCGAGGCTGCGGTGATGCCCTTCCCGAGGGACGAGACGACGCCTCCTGTGACGAACACGTACTTCGTGCTCATCGGGACGGCCTCGCCGTGACGGAATCCACGGAAATCCAGCGTAGCGCAACAGACCCCGCCTGACCCATCAAACGATCGTACGGCCGCCGGAGGACGGCACGAGAAATCGCAATTTCGGCGCGTTTCCGTGACGGACACGACACGAAAACGCCGTTAGCGTGACGGCTGGTGGGGTGGGCTTGGGGAACCCTACGGTCGGGCGCGGCGCGAACGGCTCTGCTTCTTGCCCACCCCGGTCGCGACGGTCAGTCGCGGAGCGTGGCCAGGAAGTCGGCGCCGCCCAGCATCCGCTCGAGCTCGATGCGCCGGTCGTCGCCGTCGAGCCGCTCGATCCGCGTGTGGGTCGGGTCGCCGGGGATCTTTTCGACGCGGAAATGCCGGTCGGCGAGGCTCGCGATCTGCGGCAGATGGGTGATCGTCAGCACCTGCGCCCGCCCGGCAAGGCGTTTGAGCGTCTCGCCCACCGCATGCGCGGTTTGGCCGCCGATCCCCGCATCGATCTCGTCGAACACCATCGTTTCGCCGCCGCCGACTGCTGCGATCGCGAGCGCAATCCGCGACAGCTCGCCCCCCGACGCCGTCTCGGCGACTGGTCCGAACGGCAGGCCGGCGTTCGGGCGAACGAGAAACGCCACCTCGTCGGCGCCCGACGGGCCCGGGTCGACATCGCGTAGCTCGGCCCGGAACTCGCCCTCTCCGAGACCGACGCCGGCGAGCTCCCGTGCAACAGCCTCTGCAAAGCGGGGAGCAGCCTCGCGCCGGGCGGCCCGCAACCCGGCATGAAGCCGATCTACCTCAGCCTGCGCAGCCGCAACCGCGTCGGCCGCGGCCCGTACGGGATCGTGACCTTCAGCGAGCTCGTCGAGCTCCTGCCTCGCCACAGCGGCGCGTTCGACCAGCTCGGAGTACGTCTGCACCCGGTAGCGGCGGCGGAGGTCGGCAAACTTGTCGAGGTCCGCCTCGACCTGCTCCAGCCGCCCGGGCTCCGCATCGAGCGAGTCGAGAAACGCGCGGAGGTCGGACGCTGTCTCGCGAAGCGCCAGCTGCGCCGAGCGGAGGACATCGCCCGCAGCGGCCAGCTCCGGGGCGAGCCGCTCGAGCGGCGCAACCTCCCGCTCAGCCGCCGAAACGAGATCTGCGGCGCCGGCATCGTCGTCCCCCGAGAGAGCCGCCGCGGCGGCGGCTGCCCCACCCGCCAGCTCAGTGACGTGACGGAGCCGCTCGCGTTCTGCCCGAAGCTCGTCCTCGCGCCCGCCCTCGAGACCTTCCGTGTCGGCGACGAGGGACCCGAAGCTCATCGAGCCGCGCCTGCGCCGACGCGACGTCGCGCGTGAGGTCGGCATGCACCCGCCGAGCCGCGGCGAGCTCCCGCCAGGCACGGCGCGCCTCCCGTGCCATGTCGGCGCTCTCGGCGAAGGAGTCGAGCACGGCGAGCTGATAGCTCGGGCGCGCGAGGCGGCGCTGCTCGAACTGCCCGCTCATCGCAAGCAGGCTTTCAACGACCCCCGCCACGTCCTCGCGCGCAGCGCTCCGCCCCCACGCGTAGGCGCGAGTGCGGCCGTCGGCGAAGATCCGGCGCGCGACGACCAGCGTGTCCTCTCCCTCGGGAAGCAGCTCCGCGAGCACGCCGAGCGCATCCTCGTCGGGCAGGTCGAACTCGGCTTCGACGTAAGCCTCGTCGGCGGTCGCACCGATCGCCGCCGCGTCGCCCTTCGTTCCGAGCAGCAGCCCGATCGCGTTCGAGAGGATCGTCTTTCCGGCCCCGGTCTCGCCGGTGATCGCGTTCAGGCCTGCGTCGAGGTCGAGCTCCGCCTCGCGGATGAGGACGAGGTTCTCGATGCGAAGGCGGCGCAGCACTACTCCCATCGTACGGCCCGCACCCGACTGTTTCGAGTGGCCGTTCTAGGCAGTGCCGAAGACGTCGCCGTACCGTTGGAAGAAGCTCCGCTCGGGAAGTGTCGCGAGCAGACTCCGCTCCGGCCCGAGGTGGACGACGACTCGCTCGCCCGGCGAGAGCTCGCCGATCGGGTGCCCGTCGACGAGTACGGTGGCCGCGACCGCCGCCGAGCGGTTCGTGACGACGAGATCCGTGTCGGGGCCGACGACGAGGGGACGGGAGTGCAGCGAATGCGGCGCCACGAAGGTGATCACCATCGCCTCCAGGCCCCAGACGAGCACCGGGCCGCCGTTCGAGAGGTTGTACGCAGTCGACCCCGACGGAGTCGCGCAGATCAGCCCGTCGCATGGCTGCGTGCCGAGCTCCTCACTGCCGATCGCGTAGCCGAGCTCGATCATCCGGCCGAGTGTTCCGCTCGCAACGACGGTGTCGTTGAGGGCCACCCGGCGTTCGCCGTCGAGCTCGACCGTTAGAGTCGGCAGCTCGATAACGCGGTACTCGCCGCCGAAGACCCTCCCGATGCCGGCTTCGAGCTCGTCCGCCGGGATCGCTGTCAGGAACCCGACCCGCCCGAAGTTGACGCCGAACACCGGCACGCCGCTGCCGAGGAATCGTGTGAGCGCACGCAGCATGGTCCCGTCGCCGCCCAGCACGATCGCGATATCGGCCGCACCGTCGCCGGAGGGCTCGACTCCGTGCTTCTCGGCCTCCTCGGCGTCGAAGAGCAGCTCGACCGCGGCGGCATCCGCGACCGCCCGCAGGCGCGCGACGGCGTCGCCGACATTGCGAGTCGCTCCGTGCGTGACGACGGCCGCGCGCTCAACCGACGGCATCGGCTATCCACCCGTCGAGCTCAGCCGGAAGCTCGGGACGATCGTCGTGGACAAGATGGAGGACGAATTCACGGTTTCCCTTAGGACCTGGCAGCCCCGAGTCTACGACGCCGGCTGTCCGCCCACCCCACTCCCGCGCCGCCTCAGCGATCTCGCGCACGACGCGGCGCTGCACGTCCGGGTCCCGCACCACCCCCTTCGGAACGTCGGCGCGACCGGCCTCGAACTGCGGCTTCACGAGCACGAGCGCCTCCCACCCTCGAGCGGCGAGGCGCAACACCGGCGGCAGCGCGAGTCGCACGGAGATGAACGACACGTCGCAGACGACGAGCCCCGGCGCGAACGGAAGCTCGTTCACAAGACGGGCGTTTGTCCGCTCGAGCACGACGACGCGCGGATCGCTCCGCATCCGCGCGTGCAGCTGTCCGTAACCGACGTCGAGAGCGATCACCCGCGCTGCACCCCGCTGCAGCAAGACATCGGTGAAGCCCCCGGTCGATGCCCCAACGTCCACGCAGTCGCGTCCGCGTGGGTCGACGTGGAATGCGTCGATCGCGTTCGCAAGCTTGTGGCCTGCTCGCGAGACGTACGGCGGGAGCTGCGCGACATCGAGTGGCGCCGCCTCGTCAACCTGCTCGCCGGCTTTCGTGTGACCGCGGACGAGCCCCGCCATCACGAGGGCCTGCGCCTGCGAGCGGCTCTCGGCGAGGCCACGTTCGACAAGCAGGACGTCGAGCCGCTTCTTCATAGGCCGGGGACCGGCCTATGAAGTGTGGAGGGGGGTGTGGGGGAACCGGGAGGTTCCCCCACCATTCCAAGAGCAGGGGGTGCGTGGGGGAAAGATGGTTTCCCCCACGGGAGTGAGCCGGAGGCGAACGACTTCATACCGTGCGGGCGACGAGGAGGGCGACGATCTCGTGCAGCACCTGCGTGTCGGCGGGGATCGCCGCGAGCCGCGCCTGTGCACGCTCCCCCGCCTCATCGGCGAGGCGGCGCGCTTGCTCCGCGCCGACTTCGAGGACGTAGCCGTCGGCGTCCAGGAGGTCGTCGACGATCTGGAAGAGAAGCCCGAGCTCGGAGGCGAACGCCCGCCACGGCGCATGCTGGGCCTCCGGTAGGCCGGCTGCCCACAGACCGCACATGACCGAGGCCGTAAAGAGCGCCCCGGTCTTCAGCGCGTGAAGCCGAGCGAGATCGTGCCCTCCTTCGAGGTCGAGCTGCTGGCCGCCGATCATACCGAGGGTCGCCGTCGCGAGCTCCCGGGCCACTTCCGGCCCCGGGTAGGAGAGGGCGAGACGAAAAGCCTCAGCGAGCAGCGCGTCGCCGGCCAGGATTGCGGTTGCCTCTCCGTACCCCGCCCAGACGCTCGGCCGCCCGCGCCGCTCCGCGTCATCGTCGAGCGCCGGCAGATCGTCGTGCACGAGCGAGAACGAGTGCACGAGCTCGACGGCCGCCGCCGCCGGCAGAATCCCGGTGACGTCCGCGCCCACCGCCTCGGCCGCGGCGAGGGAAAGCACCGGCCGGACGCGCTTCCCCCCCAGCGCGTGCCGCATCGGCGCGGCGAGCGTCCCGAGTTCGGGAGAAAGCACGAGCTCCGAGAGGTAGCCCTCGACGAGCCCGCGGAGCTCGTCAGGCGGCCGCAGAACTCGTTTCAAGAGGGCCCTTCGTCGAGGGAGTGTGGTGGCCGAGCGCGAGCCAAGGACACAGGGATTGGCAATACCAGAGCTATTGACGCGACTGAGAACGCCGGATCGCGCCGGACAGCGTGCTCCAGCAACTCAAGGTTCATCTTGAACTGCGTTCCCAGCATCGTTCCTGGCGTCGCCTTCACCACGGGCGCGCTGGAGCTCGGCCTCGATCTCCTTGGCGAGCGTCGCGAGCTCCTGCAGCACCTCGATCGCCTCGTCGGGGTCATCGGTCGCCTCGAGCTTCGCCCGCGCGGCCTCGAGACGTTCCAGCAGGAGCTCCGCCTTGTCGAGGGGATCCTCAGCGCTCATGCGCGATCGCCTCCTCACGCTGGATCTTGCCGAGGATGCCGTTGACGAGCTTTCCGGCCTCGTCGGATGAGTACCGCTTCGCAAAGGTCACGGCTTCGTCGATCGCGACTTCGGCCGGAACCTCGCTGCGGTCTAGCTCGTGGATCGCGACGCGCAGCGCGCTTCGTTCTACCGCACCGAGGCGGTCCGCCGTCCAGCTGCGCGATGCCGCGGTGATCCGCGCGTCGAGCTCCGCCGCGTGCGCGATCACCTCCTCCGCGAGGCTTCTCGCCCACGGGTCGATCTCGCCCGCGTACTGCGAGCCGAGCTCGGCGCCGGAGATATCCCACTGGAAGAGGAGCATCAGCGCCTGGCGGCGCGCCTGGCGGCGGGAGATCACCTGAGCTCCTCGATCGCAACGTCCACGGTCACGTCCAGGCCGCACATGCCGCGAATCGCCGTCGCCACCTGCTCCTGAACCCGCTCCCCGACCGAGGTCAGCGCGTCTCCTCGCCCTGCCGCGATCCCGAGCGTCACAGTCCCGGCCTCCACGTCGACCGTCCGGCGGCGGCGCACGCGCACCCCATCCACGCTCTCGGCCGCCCTCGACGCGATCTCCTCGAGCACAGCTTCTGGAACCGTCACCGTGCCACCGGTTTCCCGCACGACGAGGTTCATGCCACGACCGCCCCGAGCTCCGCAAGCGTGGCGATCGAGTAGTTGCCACTCCCGAACTCGGCGCTCCGCAACACAGTGAGTGAGAAATCGCGCGTCGTCGGCACTCCGTCGATCACCGTTTCTCCGAGGGCGCGCTCCGCGCGTGCGATCGCGGACGGACGGTCGATGTCCCACACCACGAGCTTCGCGATCAGTGAGTCGTAGTACGGCGCGATGGTCGTCCCGTCCTCGACAAAGGTGTCGACACGCACGCCAGGACCGTGCGGCGGGCGAAAGCGCGTCACTACCCCGGGCGCGGGCATGAAGTCTCGCTCCGGATCCTCGGCGTTCAGGCGAATCTCGATCGCGTGGCCTTGGCGTGGCGCGCGGCCACCGCGCTCGAGCGGTTCCCCCGCGGCAATCTGCAGCTGGGCGCGGACGATGTCGATCCCAGTGCACATCTCGGTCACCGGGTGCTCGACCTGGAGACGGGCATTCAACTCGATGAAGGAAAACGACCCGTCTGCACCGAGGAGGAACTCGAGCGTGCCGGCGTTGACGTAGCCAACGGCGTGGCACGCCCGCTCCGCCGCCGCCTCCATCTCCTCGCGCAGTTCGGGTGTCAGCGCGGGCGAGGGCGCCTCCTCGATCAGCTTCTGGTGGCGACGCTGGATCGAGCACTCGCGCTCGCCGAGTGTCAGGACATTGCCCTGCCCGTCGGCCAGCACCTGGATCTCGACGTGGCGCGCGCGCTCGAGCACCTTCTCGACGTAGAGCGTCGCGTCGCCGAACGCGGCGTCCGCCTCGCCCGCCGCGGCCCCGAACGCATCCTCGATCTCGTCGGGGGAAGCGACAAGCCTCATCCCCTTGCCTCCGCCGCCGGACGCCGCCTTGAGGAGAATCGGGTAGCCGATCTCGTCGGCCGCCGCGCGCGCGTCCGAGATCGTGGTCGCCCCGTCCGTCCCGGGCACGACGGGCACGTCGGCTGCGCGCATCGCGTGACGTGCGGAGATCTTGTCGCCCATCGTGAGCATCACGCCTGCAGGAGGCCCGACGAAGACGAGGTCGTTGTCGGCACACGCCTCGACGAAGGCGGGGTTCTCCGCGAGGAACCCGTAGCCCGGGTGGACGGCCTCGCAGCCGGTCGTGACCGCGGCCGCGACGACCGATGGAATCCGGAGGTAGCTCTCGGACGCCGAAGCGGGCCCGACGCAGACGGCGTGGTCGGCCATCCGCACGTGGAGGGAATGCTCGTCGGCGGTCGAGTACACCGCGACAGCCTCGGCACCGAGCTCGTGCAGCGCACGGATGACGCGTACGGCGATCTCGCCGCGGTTCGCGACGAGAACGCGCCTAAACATCGAGTGGACGGCCGTTCAGCAGCTCGATCTCGAGCAGCAGCTGGCCGTATTCGACGGGTTCGGCATTCCCGACGTGGAACTTCACGACGATGCCCTCGACCTCCGCCTTCACCTCGTTCAGCAGCTTCATCGCCTCGAGGATGCAGAGCGTCTGGCCGGGGACAACGGGGTCGCCCTCCTCGACGAAGGGCGGCGAGCCCGGCTGGGCGCCACGATAGAAGGTGCCGACCATCGGGCTCTCGATCCGGACGATGCCGTGGCGAGCAGGCACCAGGGCAGCATCGCGGCCGGTTGCGACCTCTTCGCCCGCCGACTCGGACCCTGCAGGCAACTGGACCGAGCGGCGCACGCGGACGCGCATGCCATCCTCCTCGATCGTGATCTCGTCTACCCCGGACTCCTCGACGATCCGGACGACTTCGCGAATCTTCTCCTCCCGTTCCTGACTTGCCGCTCCCGCTGCGAGCAGCTCGTCGCCGCCCGCGCGCCGGCGAATCGACCGCAGGAGCGGCTCTGCCTCGCTCCCGAACAACGCGAGCAGGAGAAGCTCCTCGTCGCTCGCCGCGAGGCCTTTCGCCTCCTCGCGGAGCGCCTCGAGATCAACGGGCGCTCCCTCCCCGTCGCCCTTCCCGAGCAGCTCAACCGCGCGCGCGAGCGCCGGGTCGATCGGCCCGGGAGTGTGGCCGTAGCGCCCCTGCACGAGATCGCGAAGCTCGTCCACGAACGCCCCATACCGGTTCGCGCCGAGCACGTTCACGAGCGCCTGCGAGGCAACGATCTGGCCGATCGGCGCGGCGAGCGGGGGCGACCCGGCTTCCTGGCGGACGCGGTCGATCTCCTCGAGGACCTCGTCGAGGCGGCCTCCCGCGCCGCGCGCACGCAGCTGGGCGTCAACCGCGGCGACGATTCCGACCGGCATCTTCCGCCTCGCGGCCCGTGTGGCGATCCTCGGCACGAGCGGCGCCACCGGCATGTCGCCCATGTGCGCGTCGACGAGATCCGCAGCCTCCCAGAGGACGTCGAGGTCGACTCCCGGGTCGTGCCCCAGTCCCGTCAGCGCCTCTGCCGCCGATTCCGCAGAGATTCGGTGGCCGGCGAGCGCCACCGGGTAGACCGCGCACGCAACAAGGTCGGCGCCGGCGCGGACAGCCTCGAGCGCCGACGACAGCGCGTTACGCCCGGCGCCTTGGGAGTAGATGCCGACGGGGAGCCCCGACAGCTCCCGCAGCTCGGCGACGAGCTCGCCCGCCCGGTGGGGCTGGAGCACGCCGGCCGGATCGTGCAGGAGGATGCGAGAGGCGCCGATCTCAGGCAACCGCTTCGCTGCATCGATCACGGCCTCTCGCCGACTCGAGCCGTAGATGATCCCCACGTCGAACACCCGCCCCGCCGCAAGGATCGCGTCGGCGGCGTCTCGGAGGTTGCCGGGGTCGTTCAGCGGGTCGTGCAGGCGGAAGACGTCGATACCGTTCCCGGCTGCCGTCTCGACGAACCGGCGCACGAGCTCGCTGCCAACAGGCCGCGAGCTGACGAGGAACCGACCGCGCACGGCGAGCGCAAGCGGGGTCTTCGTGCGCGCCTTGAGCGCGCGGATCCGCTCCCAGGGGCTCTCAACGGCACGGTGCACCGCGCTGTCGAAGGCACCGCCACCGGAGATCTCGAGGTAGGCGAAGCCCGCGCGGTCGAGAACCTCCGCGAGGTCGAGCAGGGCCGACGTCGGCAAGGCGCCGGCGAGCGGCTCCTGGCCGAGAATGCGGATCGTCGTATCGACGAGTCTGGGCATCGAGTGGACCTTACCGGGGCGCCCGCGCCGCTTCTGGTCAGGCCCTCGAGATGTAGCGGCTTTCGCGCGGGTCGACCTTGAGCCTGTCGCCCACGTTGACGAAGAGAGGAACCTGGACGACGGCTCCGGTCTCGAGAGTCGCAGGCTTTGTCACGTTCGAAACGGTGTCTCCCTTCACCCCCGGCTCGGTGTCTGTGACCTCGAGTACCACCGACGAGGGTAGGTCGATCCCGGCCGCCCGGCCGTCCACGAACACCACCTGCCAAGACGACGATGGCTGCATGAACGGGAGCGCATCCTCGACCGTGGCGCGCGGCAGCGACAGCTGCTCGTACGTCTCGGTGTCCATGAAGACGACGTCGTCGCCGGCGTCGTAGAGGTACTGCATCTCCTTGGTCTCGGTGCGGATGCGCTCGAACTTCTCGCCGGCCCGGAACGTCCGGTCGACGACCGCGCCGGTGTCGAACGCCTTCAGCTTCGTGCGCACGAACGCCCCACCCTTGCCCGGCTTGACGTGCTGGAAATCGACGATGCGCCAGGTCTGCCCATCGAGCTGGATGTGCATACCGGTCCGGAACTGGGCTGTGGAGACGACCTCGGCCACGGCCGGGCAGGTTAGCTGACGAGCGTCAGCTCCTTCGGGAAGGCCGTCAGTACCTCGAGCGCCGTCATCGCGGACGACAGCGAGGTCCTCGATGCGAACACCGCCGACCCCGGGCAGGTAGATCCCCGGCTCGATCGTGACGACCTGCCCGACCTCGAGCGTGTCCGACGACTCCGTCGAAAGCCGGGGCGCCTCGTGGACGGCCAGACCGACGCCGTGGCCGAGCCCGTGCCCGAAGTTCGACCCGAACCCCTCACGCTCGATCACGTCGCGAGCGACACGGTCGGCCTCTACCCCGGTCATGCCGGGCCGGATCCCCTCGACCGCCGCGAGCTGGGCCTCGAGGCAGACGTCGTAGGCGTGGCGCAGCTTCCTCGGCGGGTCTCCGGTCGAGAGCGTCCGCGTGCAGTCCGAGCAGTAGCCGTCGACGCGTGCTCCCCAGTCGGCAACGACGAGCGTGCCGTCCTCGACGAGAGCGTCGGTCGGCGCAGCGTGCGGCCGTGCCCCATTCGGCCCGCAGGCGATCGCCATGTCGAAGGCGAGCTCGTCGGCGCCGTGAGCGTGCAGGAGCTGATGAAGCCGCCACGCGATCTCTTTCTCGCTCCGGCCGATCCACGTTTCGGCGGTGAGCGCCTCGAACGCCCGCTCCGCGACGAGCGCCGCATGCCTGATCTTCTCGATCTCGGCCGCGTCCTTGACCGCGCGCAGGGCCTCGACGATCCCGGTCGTCGGCACCAGCTCGGCCCCGCCCGCTGCAAGCAGCGCGTGTTGGGAGAACGGGAGCGCGTCAGCCTCGAAGCCGACCCGCCCCTCGAGCCGTTCGGAGAGGTCGTGCACGAGCGACCGCCTCGACATGACCGCCTCGACGCCCTCCACCTCTTCCGCCGCCTCGATGTAGCGAAAGTCGGTGAACAGGCTGGTGGGCCCGTCCGAATCGACGAGGAGCGCCGCATTCGAGCTGTCGAACCCGGTCAGGTAGAGGATGTTCACGAGGTTCGTGACGAGCAGCGGTTCCTCCAGCCGTGCACGCAGCGCCTCGATGCGGGCGTTCACGCGGTGCTCCCGGCGAGATAGGCGAGCGCCTCACGGTAGCCGTCGGGCCCCTTCCCGATGACGCGGTGCGAGACGACGTCGGCGATCACCGAGACCCGCCGCCAGTCCTCGCGGTCATCGATGTTGGACAGGTGCACCTCGACGATCGGCTTCCCGAACGACTCGAGTGCGTCGTGGATCGCGTAGCTGTAGTGCGTCCACGCGCCCGGGTTGACCACGATCGCGTCTGCGTGGTCATACGCGTCGTGGATCCATTCGATGAACTCGCCCTCGCTGTTCGACTGCCGGCAGCGGACGCTGATCCGGAGCTCGCCCGCCCACTCGTAGATTCGGGTCTCGAGCTCGTTCAGGCTGATCCCGCCGTAGACCGACGGGTCGCGGCGGCCGACCACATCCAGATTGACGCCGTTCAACACGAGGACCTGCACCGCCGGAATCTACGCGATCAGCCGCTCGAGCTCGCGGCGCACCTCGGCGGCGGGCCGCTCCTCGACGAACGGGCCGTCGTCCCCGAGCAAGACGAGGTTGATCGAATCACCTGTGCGCTTCTTGTCACGCAGGAGCGCCTGCCAGGCCCGCTCCGGATCGACTGCCACCGGTTGCGGAGCAAGCTCGCTCTCGACCTCTGCGGTGTCGCGGCCCGAGAGGCGAAGTGCGGCAAGGAGCCCGAGTGCGACCGCCTCGCCGTGCGGGAGGTCAAAGTCGGCCGCCGCCTCCAGCGCATGCCCAAACGTGTGCCCGAGATTCAGGTGGGCCCTAACGCCGCGATCGTGCGGATCCTGGAGGCACAGCGCCGTCTTGTAGGCCGCGGCACCCCGAACATCGACGTCGTGGCCGGCGAGCAAACGCGTCTTCACGAGCTCGGCGAGGCCCTGCCGGCGCTCCCGCTCGGGAAGCGTGCCGAGAAGCGTCTCGTCAATCACGACGAGCGCAGGCCAGTGGAACGACCCAACGAGGTTCTTGCCTTGCGGGATGTCGATCGCCGTCTTGCCGCCGATCGCCGCGTCGACCTGGCCAACGAGCGTCGTCGGGACGGCGACCCACGGCACCCCGCGCAGATAGGTCGCGGCGACGAAGCCTGCGACGTCCGTGGCGCAGCCTCCGCCGAGCGCGACGATCGTGCCGGCGCGGTCCAGCCGGAGCTCGCTCCAGACCCGCTCCGCAACTGCCGCCTGCTTCGCGTCCTCGCCGGGCGGGAGGTCGTGCATCGTGGTGAGCCGTCTTCCGAGCCCTTCCTGCGCGCGGGGGCCGTAGATGCCCATCACCACGGCGTCGGCGACAAGCGCGACGGGCCCCTCACCGGGCACGAGCTCGCCGAGCCTGTCCAGGGCACCAGGCTCGTGCCGGATCCCCCCGGCCGCAAGAACGACCCCATCGGCGTCGGACGCGACCGCGTCGGCAACTTCACGGTAGAACGGCTGCCGCTCCTCGTAGAGCCTGCGGAATTGCACCTCGTCCTGCGCCAACGGACGGTTCGTCCCGCGCACCCGTTCCCATGCGGTTTCGACCTCCACGTCGATCAACACTGTTCGGGCGCCTTGCAGGAGGGCGCGGGTCTCCGGATGTGTCACAGCGCCTCCGCCCAGCGCGAGCACCGACGGCTCGGCGACCGCGAGCAGATCGCGCACGGCAGCCAGCTCCGCGCGGCGGAACTCCGCCTCCCCCTGCGTCGCGAAGAGCTCCGGGATCGAGACCTCGGACCGTTCCTCGATCGTCCGGTCGACATCGACGAACCCTCGCCTCAGCCTGCCGGCGACCTCGCGCCCGAGCGTCGTCTTCCCCGCACCCATGAATCCGACCAGCGCGAGGTGCCTGTTGAGTGCGTTCAATGCCACCCGATGCGCCCGAGATACGCCTGCCACGCGGCGATGAAGTCGCCGATCGCGTCGCCCCCGAACTTCTCCCTCGCCGCCACCGCGAGCTCCCATGCGACCGCCGATTCGGCGACCACTGCGAGGGCCTCGACTGCGGCTACGTCGGACCTCTCGACGAGCGCCTCGGCCGGCTCGCCTGTGACGAGATCGACCGACCGGAGCGGCTTCATCAGCGTCGGCAGCGGCTTCATCGCGGCACGGACGACGATCTCCTCGCCATTCGAGATGCCGGCTTCGATACCGCCGGCATGGTTTGTCTTCCGGCGCCGGTCGACTTCGATCTCATCGTGCGCTTCGGAGCCCTTCTTCAGCGCCAGAGCAAAGCCCTCGCCGATCTCGACGCCTTTCACGGCCTGAATACCCATCACTGCAGCGGCCAGACGGGCATCGAGCCGGTCCTCCTTCGCCGCGTAGGTGCCGAGACCGGGCGGGACGCCCTGGGCGCGAACCTCGACGACGCCGCCGACGGTGTCGCGTTCTGCGCGCGCCTCGTCGATGCGGGCGCGAAGGCCTGGCTCGTCGACGGTGGAGCCCGTGACGCTGACGCCGATCGTGCCGAGCAGCGCCTTCGCGACCGCCCCTGCGGCGACATGGACGGCCGTGTGCCGTGCCGAGGCACGCTCGAGAGCGTTCCGGACGTCGTCGAGCTCATACTTGAGGACACCCGGCAGGTCGGCATGTCCAGGCCGGGGCAGCGTCACCGGCTTGGTGCCCTTGCCCTGCGGCTCGCCATCCGGCGGCCAGGGGTTCATCCCCCACGTCCAGTTCTTGTGGTCGCGGTTGCGCACGACGAGCGCGAGGGGCGTGCCGAGCGTGCTCCCGTGCCGAAGACCTGCGAGCACCTCGACCTCGTCCGTTTCGATCTGCTGGCGCGGGCTGCGGCCGTAGCCTTCCTGCCTGCGCCTCAAGTCGGCGTCGATCGCGCCGCGGTCGAGCAGCAGCCCGGCAGGGAGCCCGGTGATGACCGCGACCAGGGCAGGCCCGTGCGACTCCCCGGCGGTGGCGATGCGAAGCGTCATCTCTTCAAGACTAGTGGTCGCTCCAACCACTAGAGGCCGACGGCGGCGCGCATCGCGTCCACGGGCGCGCGCAGCCCGGTCCACAGCTCGAAGCTCTTCGCCCCCTGGCGCACGAGCGCCTCGCGACCGTCGATCACGACACAGCCGGCGGCGCGCGCAGCGGCGACGAGCACGGTGTCCCCCGCGTCCTGCGCGTAGGCGAGCTCGACGACGGTCTGTCCGGCACGAGGTTCGACGAGCAACTCGTCGCGAACCGGCGTCGCGTTTACGATCAGGTCGCATCCCTCGGCGTCGGGTGGCCAGTCTCCGCTTCGGGAAAAGACTCTGGTGTCAGCGGGAAGCGCGGGCGCCAGCGCGAGTGCAGCTCCGCCGGCCCCGATCACGCACGCGCGGGTCGCATGAATTCCCACCAGAATCTCCTTGTCGGTGTTGAAGCCGAGGACGCGCCCGCCACGGAAGACGAGCGTGTTGACCGAGTCGCCCTCCGCCTTGTCGCAGGCTGCGACAACCGCCTGCTTGTGCGGAATCGTCACGTTTGCGCCAGCGAAGCCGAGCCTGCGCAACTCGGCCACGGCGGCGACGGGGTCGTCGACGTCTCGCGCCTCGTAGTGCCAGTCGAGCCCGAGAGCCTCGAACGCCGCGTTCTGCATCCGTGGCGACAGCGAGTGCGCGACCGGGTGGCCGAGAAGGGCGACGCGGGCGGTTCGTCCCGACGTGACCTCCATGGTCAGTGTGCCCCGTATCCATGCGTCGCCAGGTACTGATCGAACGCCGCGCTGCTCGCGGTGAAGAAATGATGGACTTTGTCCGACTCGCGCGCGAAGTAGAGGTAGTCCACCTTCGCAGGGTGCGCGGCCGCCTGGATCGAGGCGAGCCCGGGGTTCGCGATCGGCGTCGGAGGCAGGCCGAGGAGCTTGCGTGTGTTGTAAACCGTGTCGCTCGCCAGGTCCGAGCGGGTGATCGAGTCCGTGGGCGGGATCCCGAGCCCGTAGCGAAGCGTCGCGTCGATCCCGAGCGGCATCCGCGCGTGGAGGCGGTTGTAGATCACCGCGGCAACGAGCCGCCTCTCGGCGGGAGCAACCGTCTCCTTTTCGACCATCGACGCGATCGTGAGCACGTCGTACGGCGTCAGGTTCTTCGAACGCGCGTACGTGAGGTCGACCTTCCTCCACATGGCACAGAACGCTTTGATCTGATTCTGAACGAGCGCTCGCGAGGTGGTGCCGGAGAGAAAGTCGTAGGTCGCCGGGAACAGAAGGCCTTCGAGGTTCGTCCACCGCTTCTTGCCGAGGCAGGGGACGACCGCACTCCGGCTTGCGGTCAAGTAGGGCGCCCTCGGCGAGCCGCACCGGCCCTCCCCGCTTGCGCGCTGCGATCTTCGCGACCGTCTTCACCCTGTCAGCCATCTGCGCCCGCGTGAACCCCTCGGGGAAGACGATCCGGAACGGCTTCGGCGGCGGAGGGGGCGGCGGCGGGGTCGCGTGGTTGCCGCGCGACTGGACGGCCGCGAAGATTCCGCCCGCGGCGACGACGCCGAGCAGGAGCACGGCGACCGCGGCGAGCCGCCTCCGCCGCACGATCAGTGGGTCGCGGCGCGCCACTCGAGGTAGCTCGACAGCAGGTGCGCCGCGGCGCGCGCATCGTCGCCCCCGGCAAGCACCGACGTGAACCGCTCGTCGTAGGTGTCGACCGGAACCGTGAGCGCGCCGCGAAGTGAATCGACGAACAGTGCGGTTTCGTCGGCCTGGGCGCCGTGCTCGCCCCTGAGCGTCAGCGGCAGGCCAACCACCACGCGCTCCGGCTCCTCCTCGCGAATCACTTCGAGCAGCTTCCGGAATCCGTTCGGAGTCGAAGCGCTCTCGACAATCGTGAGCGGCCGGGCGACGGTCCCGGTGGGGTCGGACACGGCAACGCCAGTTCGAGCCGACCCGTAGTCGAGCGCCATGACCTTCATCACGCCAACGCGGCCGCGATGAGCTCGCGCGCGCGATCGAGCGCCTCCGGAAGCTTCTCCGGGTCCTTGCCACCGGCCCTCGCCATCGTAGGTCGTCCGCCTCCGCCGCCACCGACGATCGGCGCGATCTCCCTCACGACGTCCCCTGCAGAGAGACGTTGGGCGACCGCTTGGTCGAAATTCGCGACGAGGTGCACGTTTCCGTTTTCGCGCGACCCGAGCACGACCGCCGCCGGGAGCCTGGCTGCTGCTTGAACCGGTCGGAGAGGTCGAGCAGCGCGTCGGAGTCGACGCCCTCGACGACCTGGACGATCACGTTCGTCCCGTTGACTACCTCGACCTCGGGCTCGACCTCGACGCCCAGGCCGCACCGCCTTCGGCTTCTTCGCCTCCTTGCGAGCCTCGACGAGCTCGGCCCGCACCTCGTCGAGCTCCCGCGAACGGCCATGGAGCACCGCCCATGCCTCTCCTGCGGTGACGGCCTCGATTCGCCTCGCTCCCGAGCCGACCGAGCTTTCGCCCGTGATCACGAACGGTCCGATCTCGGCTGTCGAGCGCACGTGGGTGCCGCCGCACAACTCGCGGGAAAACCCGTCGATCTCGACGACGCGCACGTACTCGCCGTACTTCTCGCCGAAGAGCATCATCGCGCCGAGCGTCCGTGCCTCGTCGATCGTCGTCACAAACGTGCGCACCGGGATCGACTCGAACACCTTCTCGTTGACGATTCGCTCGACCTGCTCCCGCTCCGTCGGGGGTAAGCGCCGTGGGATGCGTGAAGTCGAAGCGGAGCTTGTCGGGCCGGACGGCCGAGCCGGCCTGCTTGACGTGGTCGCCGAGCACCTCGCGCAGCGCGGCCTGGAGGAGGTGCGTCGCGGTGTGGTTCGCCGTCGTCGGGAAGCGCGTCTGCCACGGGACGATCGCGCGCACACGGTCGCCTGGCCGCAAACCCGGATCCTTCGAAGACGAGCGCCTGATCGTCGCCGATCCGGTAGGCGGCACGGAGCGTTGCCACGGCGCCGGTGCCCTCGTGCACCAGCTCACCGGCATCTGTCACCTGCCCGCCACCGTCTGGATAGAACGGCGACTCGCGCAGCTTCGCCAGGAAGAGCCCGTCCTCGAGCTCCTCGACTGCCGCCAGCTCGGTCAGAACGTCGGTCTTCTCGTATCCGACGAACTCGCTGCGGAAGCCGGCTTCTCGCGCGAAATCGGCGGCGCGCTGGAGGTCGCTCTTTTCGCCGCCCGCCCGCGACACCTCGCGGTGGCCTTCCATCAGCTCCCGGAATGCGTCGATGTCGACAGGTTGCCCGCGCTCCTCGGCGAGCTCCTGCGTCAACTCGACGGGGAACCCGAACGTGGCGGCAAGCGTGAATGCGTCCTCGCCGGAGATCGCGTCCTGGCCCGCAAGCTCGTCGAAGACCTTCAGGCCGCGCGCCAGCGTCTCGGTGAACCGCTCCTCCTCGAGCCTGACCACGCGCTCGATCTCCTCGGCGTGCTCCGTGAGCTCGGGATACGCCTCCCCCATCGCCTCCACGACGAGGGCGGGCACGCGGTAGACGCGGTCGAGCCCGATCCGCTGGCCGTGCTGCACGGCGCGCCTGATGATGCGGCGACAGATGTAGCCGCGTCCCTCGTTCGAGGGAGTCACCCCGTCGGCGATCAGGAACGCCATGGCGCGGCTGTGGTCGGCGAGCACGCGGTGTGCCTTCGTCGCGACGTCGCTCTCACCGGACGCGACCCCCGACTCGGCCGCGACCCAGTCCATGATCGCCCGGAAGCCGTCCGTGTCGAAGTTCGACGCAGCATCCTGGAGGCACATTGCCCCGCGCTCGAGGCCAAGGCCGGTGTCCACGTTCTGGGTCGGGAGCGGCACCAGTGTCTGGTCGGGCCGCAACTCGTACTCCATGAAGACGAGGTTGTAGAACTCCATGTAGCGGTCGCATTCGCAGCCGGGGCGGCAGTCGTCGCGACCGCAGCCGTGATCTGCGCCGCGGTCGAAGAAGAGCTCGGAGCACGGGCCGCAGGGCCCTGTATCGGCCGCCTGCCAGAAGTTGTCCTTGCCGAGCCTGACGATCCGCTCCGGCGCAACCCCGACACGCTTCCAGGCCTCGATCGCGACGGTGTCCTCATCCAGCTCGAGACTCGGGTCTCCTTCATGGACCGTGGCCCAAAGCCTGTCGGGCGCGAACCCCATCTCGCGGGTCACGAAGTCCCATGCGAACTCAACCGCCTCGTCTTTGAAGTAGTCGCCGAACGAGAAGTTGCCGAGCATCTCGAAGAAGGAGCAATGGCGATCGGTGCGACCGACGTCCTCCAGATCGGTGTTCTTGCCGCCCGCGCGCAACACCTTCTGAACGCTCACCACCCGTTTCGACGGCGGCTGCTTCGCGCCGACGAAGTACGGCTTGAACGGCTGCATGCCGGCGATCACGAACAGCGTCGACGGATC
Organism: uncultured Actinomycetes bacterium; assembly: GCA_963781315.1. Classification (GTDB taxonomy): domain Bacteria; phylum Actinomycetota; class Thermoleophilia; order Gaiellales; family Gaiellaceae; genus PALSA-600. The sequence continues at coordinate 65,236 of CAWAFJ010000010.1, forward strand.
CTCGGCAGGCGGGATCAGCGAATGCGAGGGCACGCGGAGATGCTCGCGCTCCTCGTAGAAGCGCTGAAAGCCCTCCCGCAGCTCAGCGGTCGTCCACACCGGAACAGTGTACGGCGGCAGCCGTCACACCTCCGTCACCGAGCCCGGCACCGGATGGAAGGTCAGCGACGCGTCATTCGTGGACTCGCCGGAGCTCGTCCTCGAAATCCGCCTCGCGGCGCGAGGCGGCTTCTTTGCCCGTCGCGACGGCCTGCCGCCAGCTCCTGTGCGCGCGCAGGGACGCGAAGCCGTGTGAAACCCCGGCGGAGAGCCCCGTCAGCTTCTGGACCGGCCTCTTGATCGCGAAGCTCACTGCGCGAACCGCCTGGTCGGCGCTCTCGACGGCGTCGACGGCGCTGTCGCTTGCCTGACCGAGCTTGTCCAGCTCGGCGTTGACGCGATCGACTGTCCCCCCTGCCTTGGTGATCACGGGCAGCAACTCGCGCTCTGTTCCGCGGATGAACGACGACAGACGGTCGAACGTCGTCCCGAGACGCAAGAACGCCCAGCCGAGCGCGAGCCCCGTCGCGACGAAGAAGATCGCAAGCCCGATCCAAGCGGCGTCGCTGGCGGTATACGCGAGGGGCATGCGTCGATCTTAGACGTCCGACGACGACGTGATACGTCCTGAGCCGACGACCGCCCCGTCCGCGTAGAGAACAGCCGTCTGCCCGGGAGCCACGCCGTAGGCGGGCTCGTCGAGGCTGAGGTCAAAGCCCGACGCGGTCAGCTCGACAGTCGCAGCGACGGCGGGAGACCGATAGCGAAGCTTGGCCTCGACCCGCGTAGCGCCCGCGTACATGCGGCCGTCAACCGACACGCGCGAACGCGCAAGCGACGCGAGCGGGCCGACAACGACCGTGTTCGTGCCCGCGTCGGCGGAGATGGCGTATACGGGCTCAGGCGCCGCCACTCCCAGCCCCCGCCGCTGGCCGGGCGTGTAGCGCCAATACCCGTCGTGCACGCCCACCTCTCGCCCCGACTCGTCGACGACGCGCCCGCGCTTCGGCTCGAGCCCGTTGCGCTCGAGAAAATCGCGGTAGTCGGCACCGGCGAGGAAGCATGCCTCCTGACTCTCGGCGCGGCCTGCAGCGGCGAGACCCGCTGCCTCGGCCTCTGCGCGGGTCTCCTCCTTCGTCTGCCTTCCGAGCGGAAACCACAGGCGATCGAGGACGCCCGGATCGACCTCGGCGAGCATGTAGCTCTGGTCCTTCTCGTCGTCCGCAGCGCGAGCAAGCAGCATCCTCCCATCGCGCTCGACGACCTGGGCGTAATGGCCGGTCGCGAGGCGCGTTGCGCCGACACGCTCCGCGAACGCGAGCAGCTCGCCGAACCGGAAGCTGCCGTTGCAGCGAACGCACGGATTCGGCGTCTCACCGCGAGCGTATCCGCCGATGAACGGTTCGACGACCGTCTCGCGGAACTCTTCGCGCAGGTCGAGCGTGACGTGCGGAATGCTGCGGGAATGACACAGCTCGCGCGCGGCGATCACGGCGGAGGGAGAGCAGCATGCGCGCTCCGCATCGGGACCGTTCCAATCCAGCCAGAGTCGCAACGTCACGCCGACCGCGTCAGGACCGGCCTTGAGCAGCGCCACCGCGCTGTCGACCCCGCCGCTCATCGCAACCGCAACCCGGCGAGCAGCGGCGGCGGCGCGGACATGCGGCCCGATCGCGTTGGCGAGCGCGTCCGTGGCGAGTGTCTCGCCGCCGACGGCGGCGGCCTCGAGCAATGTCAGCCCGGTCAGGTCACGATCGAGTCCAGGGGCATCCGCGCGCTCGATGCGCCCGTCCTCAATCGAGAGCCGAACCGCTGCCCACTCGCCGTTCCTCGACGAGTCACCAAAGAGCTCCATCCCGCGCCCAGCGTAGCGGTGGAATACGAGTGCCCCGACCCCGCCGGCCCGCCGCGTCCGTGTGAACCTGGCAAGCCAGGTGGGTGCTGCGCGGGCTACGGCAGAACTGCCGCAGACCCGACACGAGCTCCCTTTCACGTAGCGTTGGTTCTACATGGTTCGCGGCCTCGCGAACGGGGTCGAGCACTCGGCCGCGCACTCTAACTGAGGCCGCCGCCGTCCGTCCGGGGTTCAGGCGCGCTTCGACTCGTCGAGGGTGACGGCGATTCCGAGCTCGGCCAGTTGGCCTGCCTCGACGCTCGTCGGCGCGCCCGACATCGGATCGACACCGGCCTGGTTCTTGGGGAAGGCCACGGTGTCTCGGATGAACGCCTCGTCGAGGAGCGCCATCGACAGACGGTCGATGCCCGACGCGATCCCGCCGTGCGGCGGCGCGCCCATCGCAAGCGCTTCGAGCAGGAAGCCGAACTTCTCGCGCTGGTCGTCAGGAGAGATATTCAGCAGGCCGAAGACCTTCGCCTGGAGGTCCGGCTCGTGGATCCGGAAGGATCCGCCTGCGAGCTCGATGCCGTTGCCGACGAGGTCGTAGGCGATCGCGTTCGCGGCGCCCGGATCGGTGTCCAGGAGCGCTCTCCCCTCCTCGGTCGGCCGCGTGAACGGGTGGTGGACGGCGTCCCAGCGACCACCTTCCTCGTCCCATTCGAACATCGGAAAGTCGGTCACCCAAAGGAAGCGCCATGCATCCGGGTCGATCAAACCGAGCTCGCGGCCGAGGTGAAGCCGGAGCGCCCCGAGCACGCGCGAGACCATCGCCGGCTCGTCGGCGGCGAAGAGCACCGTGGTCGCCGGATCGCCGCGAAAGCGCTCGAGCTCGGCTTCGGAGAGGAATTTTGCGATCGGCGAACGCACCTCGCCCTCCTCGTCGTACACGAGGTACGCGAGCCCTTTTGCGCCCCACTCCTTCGCGACGTCCTCGAGCTTCGCAAGGTCACCGCGGGACAGCTCGGCGGGCACCCTCAGGAACCGCACTGCCGACGCCCCGGCGAAGACACCGAACTCCGATGAGCGCGTGACCTCCGTCGCGTCCTCGATCTCGAGCCCAAAACGGAGATCCGGCTTGTCCGAGCCGTAGCGAAGGTCGGCCTCGCGCCAGGTGAGCCTCGGGAACGGGGTCTCGAGCTCCACGCCGCGCAGCTCGCGCCAGATCCGCTGGATCATTCGCTCCATCAGGCCGAACAGGAGCTCCTGGTCAGGAAACGCCATCTCGACGTCGAGCTGGGTCAGCTCCTGGAGGCGGTCGGCGCGAAGGTCTTCGTCCCGAAAGCAGCGTGCGATCTGGTAGTAGCGCTCGAAGCCTGCGATGACGAGCAGCTGCTTGTAGATCTGCGGGCTTTGCGGGAGCGCGAAGAACCGGCCGGGCTGAAGACGCGTCGGGACGAGGAAGTCACGAGCTCCTTCAGGGGTCGGCTTCCCCATGATCGGCGTCTCGATGTCGACGAAGCCGGCCGCCTCCATCTCGGACCGGATGATCGACATGAGCTTCGACCGGGTCCTGATGTTGCGCTGCATCCGCTCCCGCCGCAGGTCGAGCCAGCGGTACCGGATCCGCAGCGTCTCATCGACGCCCTCCTCGTCGAGCTGGAACGGAAGCGGAGTCGAGCGAGAGAGGATCTCCAGCTCGGTCGTCTGCACCTCGATCTCCCCCGTCGGCATTGCCGGGTTGACGGTCTCGGGCGTGCGGCGGACGACGCTGCCTCGAGCCCGGATCACGAATTCGTTGCGGAGCGCGTGCGCAACCTCGGCCGCCGCGGGCGCGTGCTCGGGATTGATCACGACCTGGACGAGACCGCTCTCGTCACGGAGGTCGACGAAGATCAAGCCGCCATGGTCGCGACGGGTGGCGACCCAGCCGGCGAGCGTAACTTCACGACCCTCGTCGATCGGGACCAAGCTCACTGCCTCTGACGTCGCGCCAGCCGGTCACGGTCTGAGCGTAGCCGCGAGCCCGCCGAGCGGGACCACAACCTCCGCCTCGCCGGCACGCCGAACCGTGGCATCGTTCGCCCTCGCGATCACGACGGTGTGCGCGCCGGTGCGTCCAGCCTGGGTCAGCTGTCCCTTCACCGAGCGGCCTGCGTAGTCGGCATCGCAAGCGAGCCCGGCCCGCCGAAGCTCCGCCATCAACACAAGGATCGGCTCGCGCGGAGCGCCGTCGGTGACGAAGAAGACGTCGAGCGGTCTCGGCTCCGCCGTCACCCCTTCGTTCTCGAGCGCGAGGAGCGCGCGCTCGATCCCGGCCCCGAAACCGATCCCCGGCGTCGGTGGGCCGCCGATCTCCGCCACGAGGCCGTCATAGCGGCCGCCCGAGCAGATCGCCGACTGTGCCTTCTCCTCGGGCCCCACGAACTCGAATACGGTCCGCGTGTAGTAGTCGATTCCACGCACCAGGGTCGGCTCGAGCGTGTACGCGGACCCCATACGCGTCGAGTACGCGCCGCACCCCGGCGAAGTGCCCCTCGCACTCGGCACAGAGCGACTCGCCGATCTTCGGAGCGCCGCGCAGCGCCTCGCGGACGGCCGGGTTCTTCACGTCGAAGACGCGCAGCGGGTTGGTCGCGCGCTTTGCCCTCGCGTCGTCGTCGAGCGCCGCCTCATGCTCGTCCAGCCAGGCTGTGAGCCGCTCGAGGTAGGCCGGACGGCAGTTCTCGTCGCCGATCGAGTTCAGCTGCAGCTCGTACTGCGTGATTCCCGACCCGGCGGGCGAACTCGGCGTAGAGCTGGATCACCTCGGCGTCGAGCGCCGGGTCGGCGGAGCCGATGGCCTCGACCGAGCATTGCCAGTGCTCGCGAAAGCGGCCCTTCTGCGGCGCCGCGTAGCGATACATCGGCGCAACGGTGAAGAGCTTCACCGGCTGTGGGTCGCGATGCATGCCGTGCTCGACGTAGGCGCGGGCGATCGGCGCCGTCCCCTCCGGCCGCAGAGTGAGGGAGCGGTCGGCTTGGTCGGAGAACGAGTACATCTCCTTCTGGACGATGTCCGAGCCGAGCCCGGACGTGCGCGGAGAAACAGGTCGGTGTCCTCGAAGTTCGGCGTCTGGATCCGCCGGTAGCCGTACAGCTCGGCCACCTCGGCCAGGGTCCCGGTGACCCGCTGCCAGAGCGGCTGCTCGGACGGCAGGACGTCGTGCGTCCCGCGCGGCGCCTGGAACCGGGCGGTCACCTGGCGCCGACGCGGAGCTCGCGCGAGGAACGGGTTCGTGTCGAGCTCCCGCCCGAGCGTCGTCTCGGGGCCGTGGCCCGGGTAGACGACGGCGTCGCGGCCGAAGCGGTCGACGAGCGTGCGCACCGAGTCGAGCAGCGTCTCCCAGTCGCCGCCGATGAGGTCGACGCGGCCCACCGACCCGGCGAACAGGAGGTCACCCGAGAAGATCGCGCTGCCGACGACGAACGCCACGTGACCGGCCGAGTGGCCCGGAACGTCGACGACCTCGATCGTCAGCCCAGCCACCTGGATCTCGTCCCCGCCCGAGACCGCGTGCTCGGGTTCGTACGGGGCGACACGAGAGCCGCCGCGCGTCTCACCGTTCCGGAGCACGTCTGATCTCCCCGGCTGGCGCCCACACCTCCGCCCCGGTCCCCTCCGCGAGGGCGGCGACACCCCCGATGTGGTCGACGTCACAGTGGGTGACGAGGATCCCCGCGGTCCGCGCGCCCATCCGCGCAAGCTCGATCCGAAGCGACGAGGGATCGTCGCCCGGGTCGATCACGACGGCCTCGGCGGCCCCTCGCTCTGCTCGCAGCACGTAGCAGTTGGACTGGTACGCACTCAGCACGAAGCGATCGATGGCAAGCTGCATCGGCGTGTCCGAGTCTATGACTTGCCGGTGCGCCGCAGGTACTTCCGATATGCGACGCGGTCGACCCAGTACGTGAACGGGATGAGCACGATTCCATAGACGATCCCGAGGATCAGCGGGCCGTGGACGAGGGTCGTCATGACGACGACGAGGATGACGCCCATCAGCCCGCCGCGCTTGAGTGCGCGCTCCCATGACGGAGGTGGCACCTCCCGGGCCGGCCTGCCACTCGAGCCGCGCTGCGGCCCCTTCCCCTTCGCCGCGTCCTTCTCCTTTGCGGCACGTAGCTCACTCGAGTCGACGGCGACCTCGTTGCCCTCCTCGTCGTACATGACGAGGTCGTACTCGTGGCGAAACGTCTTCTCGCGGCGGCGGCGCTGCTTCCGGCTCGGCACCGAATCAGCCTATCCAGCCGAGAGGGCGCGCAGTTCCAGGATGCGCGAGTCGTCGAAGCCGTCGATGTGGAGTCCGGCACTCTCCGCCGCAGCGGCCGCCCCGGCCGGCATGAGACCCACGAGCTCGCACCCTGCGACCTCGGCGCCGCGCCGGCGCGCCTCGCGCTCCACACGCGCGACGATGTCAGGCAGCGGCGCTGCCTCCCAGTCCTCGACGTTCATCGACACCTGGACGACTCCGGCCTCGGGCAGCGCAAATCCGAGCGCCCGGACGCCCGGGAAGCCGTCCGTCCCACCTTCGCGGACGACTGCTGCAACCTCGCGAGCCGTTTCGAGGCTCGCGCGAAGGTTGACGTTGAACGCGATCAGCGGGCGGCGCGCCCCGACGATGACGCCGCCGGCCGTGGGATGAAGTCGTAGCGGGCCGAAGTCTGGAGCCAGCTCCCCCGCGTCGATGCGGCGCTGGAGCTCATCCGGACCGCCTCTTCGGTAGAACGCAGCGCCCCGCTCGGGCGGCGCATAGAGAAAGACCGGGAGGCCGAGCTCACCTACGCGTTCCGCCAGTGCGAGCGCGACACGCCGCGCACGCTCCATATCACCGGGCTCGAGCGGGACGACCGGCACCACGTCGGCCGCGCCGATCCGCGGGTGCACGCCCTCGTGTCGACGGAGATCGATCCGGTCCCGTGCAACCGCAACGCCTGCCAGAAGCGCCTCGACAAGCTCTTCATCCCCGCCGACGAGAGTGAACACCGACCGGTTGTGATCGGTGTCGGTGTGGACGTCGAGAAGGCGCGAGTGCGCGGCCAGCGCGTCGCCGATCGCGGCGATCGTGTCCGAGTCGCGTCCTTCCGAGAAGTTCGGCACCGACTCGAGCGGCAACATGGCTCGTACTCTAGGCCGCGGCCCTCCTGGCACCGGTCTCGCGCGTAGTCTGGACACGATGATCGGCGAGGCTGTCCAGACCCCCCGCTACCGGGTGACGTTCGCGCGCCTGATGCGATTCCTGTGGCCCTACCGCGTCTCGCTCGCGTTCTCCGTCATCCTCGCGATCGGATCGCAGGCCGCGGCGCTCGCGATTCCGTGGCTGTTGGGGAGCGTCGTTGCGGCGATCGAGGACGACGAGCAGACATTGCTGCCGTGGCTGGTCGGCGCCGTGCTCGCCGTTGGCCTCGCCCGGACGGCGATGATGGCCGGACGCCGCCTGATCTCCGGACGCCAGGCACTCGGGGTCGAGCTCGATATGCGCAGCGCGGTCTACGCGAAGCTCGTGCGGCTCTCCTTCCGCTTCTTCGACCGGCACCAGACCGGGCAGCTGATGTCGCGTGCCACGGTCGACCTCCAGTCGGTGCGGTTCTTCCTCGGCTACGGCCTGATCTTCTTCACCCAGCACGTGTTCACGATCGTCGGCGTCGGGATCTTTCTGTTCGTCATCTCGTGGCAGCTCGCGCTGATCACGCTCGCGATCAGCCCTGCGCTCGTGGCAGTGGCCTACCGCTACAGCCAGATCTCGCACCCCGTGCTGCGAGACGTCCAGCAGCGCCTTGCAGACGTGGCGACGGTCGCCGAGGAAAACATCGTCGGCGTCCATGTGGTCAAGTCGTTCGCGCAAGAGCAGGCCGAGCAGGACAAGTTCGAGCAGCGCTCCGAGGCTGTTTTCACCCAGAGCGTCCGGGCAACCCGGCAGCGGGCCTTCTACGTGCCGGTGCTGTCGTTTCTGCCGTTGCTCGGCCAGGCGGCGGTCCTGCTCGTGGGAGGCAGGATGGTCGCGGACGGCTCCCTTTCACTGGCCGACTTCGTGCGTTTCAACGCCTTTCTGGCGCTGCTCATCTTCCCACTGAGGATGCTCGGGATGTGGATCGGCGAGGGCCAGCGTGCGACGGCCTCCGGCGAACGCATCTTCCAGGTGATCGACGAGCCCGAGGAGATCCGCGACACCCCGGACGCCCGTGAGCTCCCGGAGGGACCGGGCCGCATCCGGTTCGAGCACGTCACCTTCGGCTACGACCCCGCGCGACCCGTCCTGCACGACGTCGAGCTCGAGCTCGAGCCGGGCAAGGTGGTGGCGCTGATCGGCCACACGGGTTCGGGCAAGACGACGCTCGCGGGACTGGTCCCGCGCTTCTACGACGTCCAGGGCGGGCGCGTGACGGTCGACGGCGCCGATGTGCGCGAGGTGACCCTCAACTCCCTTCGCCGCGAGATCGGGGTGATCGCGCAGGATCCCTTCCTCTTCTCGGCGACGGTCAGCGAGAACATCGCATTCGGCCGACCCGATGCCACCGCAGAGGCCATTGAGGACGCCGCGAGGCATGCGCAGGCGCACGAGTTCATCGCCGCGCTCCCGAACGGATACGACACGGTGATCGGGGAGCGCGGCATCACGCTTTCCGGCGGCCAGCGCCAACGCATCGCGATCGCCCGCGCTCTCGTCGTCGACCCGCGACTCCTGATCCTCGACGACGCGACCGCGTCAGTCGACGCGACGACGGAGGCCAAAATCCGGATCGGGCTGCGCGAGGCGATGAAAGGGCGGACGACGATCATCATCGCCCACCGCCTGACGACGATCGCCCTCGCCGATGAGATCGTCGTGCTCGACGACGGCCGGCTCGTCGCCCGGGGGCGGCACGACGACCTCATCGCGACGAACGACGTCTACCGGGAGATCTACGAGCACGGTCAGCTCGAGCGCGTGATCGCCGAGCAGGAAGTCGCGTGAGATGAAGGTCTGGCAACCGGGCACGCACCTGACGAGCCAGCGCGGGGCGAAGGTCGAGGACTGGTCCTGGGCGCAGACGAAGCGGCGGCTGACGACGCTCTACCGCCTCGCGAAGCCCTACAAGCTCCGCACCGCGCTCGCGATCCTCGCGCTCCTCGGCGCAACCGCCGCCTCGCTCGCGCCGCCGCTTCTCGTCGGCGCCGCAGTCGACGAGGTCGCGAGCGGAGACATCGACGGGCTCGGCCTGATCGTCGTCGCGTTCGTCGGCGCCGCAGCTCTCGGACTCGTCTGCTCCTACGGACAGACCTACTTCACGGGCTGGACGGGCGAGCGGATGCTTGCCGACCTGCGCGACCACCTGTTTCGTCACTTCCAGCGCCTGTCGCTCGGCTTCTACGAGCGCAACCGTGCAGGTGTGCTGATCAGCCGGATCACGAACGACGTCGAGGCACTCGACCAGCTCGTCACCGACGGTCTCACGTCACTCGTTCAGAACACGCTCACGCTCGTCGGCTCGGCGATCATCCTCTTCCTTCTCGACTGGCGCCTCGCGCTCGCGGTGTTGACGGTCATGCCCGCGCTCGCGATCGCCACCGCGATCTTCCGCAAGCGCTCGGGGCGCTCGTACCGGCGCGTTCGCGAGACGCTCGGCGCGGTGACGGCAACGCTCGCCGAGGACATCTCGGGCATGCGCGTCCTCCAGGCGTTCACCCGCGAGGCTGCGGCACGCGACAACTTCCGCGTCGTCAGCGAGAACTACCGCGCCAGAAACCAGGAGACCGTCGTCCAGAACGCTCTCTACTTCCCGTTCGTCGACCTGCTGTCCTCGATCGCAACGGCGATCGTCCTCGGCTACGGCGGCTACCTCGTCTTCGACGGAAACATGACGATCGGTGTCCTGACCGCATTTCTCGGGTACTTGACGAACTTCTTCGACCCCGTCCAGCAGCTCTCGCAGCTCTACAGCACGTTCATGTCGGCGGTCGCCGCACTCGACAAGATCATGGACGTCCTCGTCGAGGAGCCCGAGGTGGCGGACGCGGACTCCGCCATCGAGCTCGGCTCGATACAGGGCCATGTCCGGCTCGACGGCGTGCACTTCTCGTACGGCACCGGAGCCGAGGTGTTGCACGGAATCGACCTCGACGTGCCCGTCGGGACCACCGTCGCCCTCGTCGGCCACACCGGCGCCGGAAAGTCGACGATCGCGAAGCTGATCGCGCGCTTCTACGATCCGACTGCAGGGACGATCACGATCGACGGCATCGACCTGCGCAGCGTCCGGCAAGAGGCGCTGCGCCGCCAGCTCGGGATCGTGCCGCAGGAGGGTTTCTTGTTCGCGGGCACGATCGCGCAGAACATCACCTTCGGACGCCCGGGTGCCACTCACAGCGAGGTCGCCGCGGCCGCGACGGCCGTCGGCGCGGACGAGTTCATCGCCCGGCTCGAGAACGGCTATGACACCGAGCTCGGCGAGCGCGGCTTCCGGCTCTCGCTCGGGCAGCGGCAGCTCGTCGCGTTCGCCCGGGCACTACTCGCCGACCCGCGCATCCTGATCCTGGACGAAGCGACGAGCTCCGTCGACATCGGCACCGAGAGGAAGATCGAGCACGCGCTGCGCCGTCTGCTTCAGGGCCGCACGGCGTTCGTGATCGCCCACCGGCTCTCGACGATCCGCGACGCGGACCTGATCGTCGTCCTCGAGCACGGTCTCGTCGTCGAGCAGGGAACGCACGACGACCTGCTCCGCGGCCGCGGCCGCTACGCCTCGCTGTACGGAAGCTGGGCCGCCGACGTAGCCTGAACGCGCTCGCGGCGTAGAGTCTCACGGTGGCACTCGACAAGAAGACCCAGAATCGAATCGACAACCCGGTGTCGGAGGAGGCGACGCGCGAGACGCGGCTGACGCCCTCCGAGGCCGTGGCCCAGATGCGGATCCGCCTCCCGGTGCGCGGCAACCGCAAGCTCCGGCAGGTGATCGAGCGGGTGAACCGCGACAACCAGCTCAAGAGCTGGTGGCACGTCGCGAACGTGAACGCCGTCGCCCGGCTGGAGATCAACGACCACTCCTGGGTTCACATCCAGATCGTCACGAACATCGCCCTGAAGCTCCTCCGCGAGCTCGGGCAGCACGGGGTCTCACCGTCGGTCGTCGCGGACTACGGGATGGCTCCGGAGGACGCCGAAGTGATCGTCGCCCTCTCGGCGCTCACCCACGACATCGGCATGTCGGTGCACCGGGAAGGACACGAGGAGTTCAGCCTCTTCCTCGCAGCGCCGAAGCTCCGTGAGCTGCTCGAGGGGATCTACGAGGAGCCGGACCTTACAGTGGTCGTCTCGGAGGTGCTGCAGGGGATCATCAGCCACCGCTCGGGCGGCGAGCCGCTGACGCTCGAGGCCGGGATCCTCCGCGTCGCCGACGCCCTCGACATGGAGCAAGGCCGCTCGCGCATCCCGTTCCAGCGCGGTCACGTCGGCATCCACTCACTGTCGGCGGCCGCGATCGAGGATGTCTCGATTACGGACGGGGAGGAGAAGCCGATCCGGATCGAGATCACGATGAACAACTCGTCAGGCCTCTACCAAGTGGACGGACTGCTGAAGGCGAAGCTGCGCGGGTCGGGCCTGGAGCCGTACGTCGAGGTCGTCGCGCACATCGACACGGAGGCCGAGAAGAGCCTCGTCCCGCTCTATCGCCTCGAGATCTGAGCCGGTCGAGGGCTACACTATTCGCGCCCTGCGGGATCGTCTAACGGTAGGACGCCGGACTCTGAATCCGGTAGTCTAGGTTCGAATCCTAGTCCCGCAGCCTCACAAAAGCCCCGTAAATCGGGCTTTTCCTTTGTCCTCGGCCGTGTGCTCAAGGTACGCGCGCGGGTACACAACTGGGTGCAAATCGGTTGCAGCCCCGGCCGACTTGCAGCGTGTTCGACGTCCTCGGCGGGCCCAGGCTGGGCCGTCGCTCACGGATGCGGCGCGTTGGCGGCGGGAGGCAGCTCCATCGATGCGCGCAACTGCACAAGAGGGGCATCCGGGATCGTGATGAGTCCGCGCGCGGGCCGGTCAAGGTCGAACGTGACGAAGAGAAGCAGGGTGAGAAGACCAGCGGCCAGTAGCACGGCCACGACGCCGCGGGAGAGAACGGCCAAGTAGAGCGCCAAGAGGAAAAGGGCTGTCGCAGCGCCTATGATCTGGGTCAAGAGGATCGGGGCCGGGACGCGGTTGTTCAGCGCGGACACCCGGGTCGTCTGCATGTCGATCATGTCGTTCAGGCTCTCGACGTAGAGGCGGGGCGCGGACTCAGTCGGCTGGGCGTCTAGCGCCTCGCCCGCCAGACGCCAGAGTCGGCGTTGCAGCACAGACTCGTCCGCGACCGCGCTCTTCCCTGCGGTGCTCCCGGGGACAGACCGTGACAGCCGAAGGCTCGCATCCGCGTAGCGCACGTAGAGGGGCAGAGACTCGCTCCGCACCGGCTCGCGCAAGGTCTGCGCTCGGAGATAGGCGGTTCCGATCGAGTTGGCGTCGTCCACGAGCGCAGCCCGCCTGGCCTCGTAGCGGGTGACGGCCATCGCCAGCCCGAACGCGAGAATCAGTGCAACGAGCGTGAGGAGCGCACCCTGGACGACGCCGAACGGCTCACGCAACGTCTCCGACTGATGTCGCAACGCCCGCCCCGCGACCAGTCCGAGAATCGTCGCTCCGAACAAGATGCCCGCGAGCATGACCGCCAACTGCCAGCTGTTGAGCGAAAAAAACACTCTCTCCTGACCGAGTCGGGGAGCCTCAGCCTAGCCCGACCCAGGCCGGTGCCCGGCAAGGAACGGAGGGAAGAAGCCGTCGTCTCATCGTCGCCCGTTCCCTTTCACGGCACGTGTCGCCGAAACTGCTTTGATTGCGCTCTGGAGCGGAAGGCCGAAAGCGAGGAGCCAAGGCTTGAGTTCGACGAAGACGGACACCAAGGCTTCGACGGGTAAAGGTGCGACCAGACCGCCGCTCGAGCCGGTCGCGCACTTCACGGTCGCCGAGCGTGCTGCGAGGGGCAAGGCCGCCCGGGGCGAGGTGCCGCGGAGCGCCCACGCCTCGTGGGAGCCGTCGTCTGTTCGCGCCGACCCGGTCGAGCTGCTCGAGGAGCAGGCGAAGACGCGGGTGGAGGAGCTCGTGCCGATCCGGTACGGGCGGATGCTCGTCTCGCCGTTCACGTTCTACCGCGGCGCGGCGTACATCATGGCCGCGGATCTCGCGGGCATGCCGCGGACGGGGCTGCACGTGCAGCTGTGCGGCGACGCGCACCTCTCGAACTTCGGTGTCTACGCGGCCCCGGACCGGCGCCTCGTGTTCGACACGAACGACTTCGACGAGACGCTGCCGGGGCCGTTCGAGTGGGATGTCAAGCGGCTCGTCGCCAGCTTCGCGGTGGCCGGCCGGGACCGCGGCTTCGACGAGGACCGGCGCGCGGGCGATCAACCTCGCGGTCAGCCGCTCCTACCGCGAGGCGATGGCCGACGTTCGCCTCGATGCGGACGTTCGACCTCTGGTATTCGCGCATCGACATCGAGGACATCTTCGCGCGCTTGTCGTCGGAGGTGAGCGCGAAGGCGGTCAAGCGGGCGGAGCGCAACGTCGCGAAGGCCCGCACGAAGGACAGCCTGGCCGCGTTCAAGAAGCTCACGCGCGTCGTCGACGGCGAGCCGCGGATCGTCAGCGACCCGCCGCTGATCGTCCCGATCTCGGAGCTCTTCACCGGCGAGCAGGCGATCGAGGGCGCAGCGCCTCGTGATCCGCGAGTACCGGCGGACGCTGCTCGGCGACCGCCGTCACCTGCTCGAGCGCTTCCGGCTCGTCGACGCGGCTCGGAAGGTCGTGGGCGTCGGGAGCGTGGGGACGAGGGCGTTCATCCTGCTCTTCCTCGGCCGCGACGACGAGGATCCGCTGTTCCTCCAGATGAAGGAGGCGCAGGCGTCGGTGCTCGAGCCGTTCCTCGGCAGGAGCGAGTTCGCCAACCACGGCCAGCGGGTGGTCGAGGGGCAGCGGCTGATGCAGGCCGCGAGCGACACGATGCTCGGCTGGATCCACGCCACGGGCATCGACGGCGTCGAGCGCGACTTCTACCTCCGCCAGCTCTGGGACTCGAAGGGATCCGCGCTGATCGACGTGATGGAGCCCAAGACGATGGAGGCGTACGCGAAGCTCTGCGGGCAGACGCTCGCGCGCGCTCACGCCCGCTCCGGCGACGCGGTCGCGATCTCGAGCTACCTCGGCACGAGCGACGCGTTCGACCGGGCGCTCGCGGTCTTCGCCGAGGCGTACGCCGACCAGAACGAGCGCGACTACGCCGCGCTGAAGGCGGCCGCCGACTCGGGCCGGATCGAGGTGCAAACCGGGCTGTGACCACGCGCCCGCTACACGGAATTGACCGAAAGGAGAGGAGTGATGGCTGACACACCGACCGATGTCCTGGTGGGCGCGCTACCCGGACATCGACGACGGCGATCAAGGACTTCGACGCGCTCGTCGAAGCTCGTCGAGGACAAGAAGGTCGAGATGGAGGCCGCGATCCTGATCACGCACGCCGAGGACGGCTCGGTGACCGTGGCGCAGACGGCCGACCATCGCGGTCGCAAGGGCGTCGAGTGGGGCGGCGGCGTGGGTGTTCTCGTCGGCCTGGCCGCGCCGCCGCTGCTCGCGGTCACGGCCGCGGGCGCGGTCGCGGGCGGCCTGGTCGGGAAGTTCGTCGACAAGCGGCTCGAGACCGAGATGCACGACAAGATCGGCGAGAACCTGCCGGCGGGGACGGCCGGGATCATCGCGGCGTTCGACGACTCGCAGCGGCTCGCCGTCGAGCAGGCGCTGCCGGGCGCGCTCGCGAAGTCGATCGTGCAGACGGACAAGAAGGGCCTGAAGGCGCTCAAGGACGGTCTCGCGGAGGCGATGGGCAAGTTCGTGCCCGACCGCACCGTGCTGCCGATCCCCGACAAGAACTTCGGCGGCACGATCGGGCGCACGATCGACCAGTCGGTCGCCGACTGGACGATCATTCCCGGCCCGAAGGCGCCGCAGGACGCTCCGAACGTCCTGCTCATCCTGATCGACGACGCCGGTTTCGGGCAGCCCGACACGTTCGGCGGGCCCGGTCGCCACGCCGAACCTGACCCGCGTCGGGCAGATGGGCCTCACCTACAACCGGTTCCACGTGGTCGCGCTGTGCTCGCCGACCAGGGCGGCGATGCTCACGGGGCGCAACCAGCATCGCGTCGGCATGGGCTCGGTCGCGGAGTTCCCCGGCCCGTTCCCCGGCTACACGGGCGCCGTGCCGAAGAGCTGCGCCGCCGTTCCGCGCATCCTCAAGGAGAACGGCTACGTCACCGGCGGGTTCGGCAAGTGGCACATGACGCCGGACCGGGAGCAGGGCGCCGCGGGCCCGTTCGAGCACTGGCCGCAGAACTGGGGCTTCAACCACTTCTGGGGCTTCCTCAGCGGCGCCGCGGGCCAGTGGGATCCGCTCCTCACGCAGGACAACACGAACATCGGCGTGCCCGAGGGCACCGACGGCAAGCCGTACTACTTCCCGGACGACCTCACGGACAAGTCCGTCGAGTGGCTGCACGCGGTCCGCGCGCAGGATCCCGAGAAGCCGTGGTTCCTCTACTACTCGACCGGCTGCGCCCACGCGCCGCACCACGTCGCGAAGGAGTGGGCCGACAAGTACAAGGGCAAGTTCGACCAGGGCTGGGACGCGATCCGCGAGGAGGTCTTCGAGCGGCAGAAGAAGCTCGGGGTCATCCCGCAGGACGCGGTGCTCACCGAGCGGCCCGATCTCTTCGACGCGTGGGACTCGCTCGACGACGCCTCGAAGAAGCTCTACACGCGGCAGATGGAGGTCTACGCCGGGTTCATGGACAACGCCGACTGGAACGTCGGCCGCCTGCTCGACGAGATCGAGGAGATGGGCGACCTCGACAACACGCTGATCTTCTACATCTGGGGCGACAACGGCGCCAGCCTCGAGGGGACGACGACGGGCTCGTTCAACGAGATGACGTTCCTCAACGGCGTCGACATCGACCCCAAGCAGCAGCTCGAGCTGATCGACCGCTACGGCGGCATCGACGCCTGGGGCAACGACCACACGGCACCGCACATCGCGGCCGCCTGGGCGTGGGCCGGCAACACGCCGTTCCAGTGGGGCAAGCAGATGGCGAGTCACCTGGGCGGGACGCGCAACCCGATGGTCGTCGCCTGGCCCACGAGGATCAAGGCGGGCGGCGACCTGCGCTCGCAGTTCACGCACTGCATCGACATCGGCCCGACGATCCTCGAAGCGGCCGGGCATCCCGGAGCCGAAGGTGGTCGACGGGATCGAGCAGGAGCCGATGGACGGCACGAGCTTCCTGTACACGTTCGACGACCCGAACGCCGAGGAGCGGCACACGGTGCAGTACTTCGAGGTGATCGGCTCGCGGGCGATCTACAAGGACGGCTGGTGGGCGTGCGCCCGCCTCGACAAGAAGCCGTGGGAGTTCTCGCCGGCGGCGCTCGCGCCGTTCGCCCCCGGCAAGTGGGACCCCGAGCAGGACACGTGGGAGCTGTACTACCTGCCGGACGACTTCACGCAGGCGAAGGACCTGGCGGCCGAGAACCCGGAGAAGCTCGCCGAGTTGAAGGAGCTGTTCTGGGCGGAGGCGGAGCGCAACCGTGCGCTGCCGCTGCTCGGCTCGATCTGCGTCTTCTTCGGCATCCTCCCGCCGCTGCCGACCGTGACCCGCTACACGTTCGCGGGCGACGTCCAGAACATCCAGAAGGGGCTCGTGCCCCGGATCGCCGGGCGGTCGTACGCGATCGAGGCGGAGCTCGAGATCCCCGAGGGCGGCGCCGAGGGCGTCATCCTCGCCAACGCCGACTTCATCGGCGGATTCGGGCTCTGGGTGGACGAGGAGGGCAAGCTCAACCACACCTACTCGTTCCTGGGCGTCGAGAGCTACAGGCAGACGTCGACCAAGCCGCTTCCGACCGGCGACGTCACGGTGAAGATGCTGTTCGAGGCCGACGAGCCGAAGCCGGGCAGCGGCGGCAACGTCACGCTCTGGGCCAACGGCGAGCAGATCGGCGAAGGCCGCGTCGAGAAGACAGCGCCGATGATGCTCACGTCGTACGCCGGCATGGACGTGAGCCGTGACAACGGCCTCGTCGTCGACCTGGCCTACGAGGACAAGGCGCCGTACCCGTTCACGGGAACGGTCAAGAAGGTCGTCTTCGACCTGAAGCCCGCCGACGACGCACGACGACGAGAAGGCGCTGCACGAGCACGAGAGCATCCACGCCGTCGCGCACGGAGTGGGCGCATAGGAGCGAGGGGATGCCTTGAACCACTTCACGATCACGAGGTCACTGGACGCGTCCCCCGATCGCGTCTGGGAGATCATCGGCAATCCCGGCACTTCGCCCGGCCGCGGAGTGGACGTGCGCGTGGAGCGACCCGGATCAGCCGACGGTACGGGGCTGGTCCGGGTCGTGAAGGTCGGCCTGGCGACGGTCCCGAGGAGATCACCGAGGTCGGCCCCGGCCACGTCATCCGCTACCGCATGATCAAAGGCGCGCCGGTGCGCGACTACACGAGCGGCGTCGCGCTCGAGGAGTCACCCCGCGGCGGCACGCTCGTCTCCTGGGATGCTCGGTTCCGCCCGCTCGTTCCGGGCACCGGCTGGGCCGTCTCGCTCGCGTCGAAACACACCCTCAACCGAGTGCTCGACGCGATCGCCGAGAGGGCAGGCGCCGAGCAGGAAGGGATTAAGCAAGGGAACTAGCAATGGGAGGCGGATGGGTGGGGTCGCGGAGCCAACGCGGCGCCGCGAACAACGTCTCAAGCTGGCCTTCAAGCCCCGGCGAGGCCCGCTCCGCGCTTACGGGCGGCACCCGCGCTCGCCAACCCTACTCCGCGCTCGAAATCCGCTCACCCTGCGCGCCCTAACCTCCTCGCCCGACGGCGCAGCTCATCCCCTCGCGGCGAGGCGCTTCGCTGCGCGCATCTCGGTGAACTCGATGTTGAGCGTCGCCCCGGCCACGATCAGGCGACCACCGAGGTACAACCAAAAGAGGAGGGTCGTCACGATGCCCACGACGCCGTAGAGCTGTGTGGCGCTCTCGATCTTCGGGCCGAGGAAGTAGACCGTGAACAGGTGCATCGCCTGGAGCCCCACGGCAACGACTGCCGCTCCCGGCATGAGCTCGAGCCAGCCCGTGGTCGCATTCGGCAGGCTGTGGGACACGAGCAACCAGAAGCCGAACGCGACTCCGAGCACGATCATGGTTGCGACGAACCCGCCGATCTGGCTCTCCTCCCGGACATACCGCGCAGCCGCCATCGCTGCGATAAAGCCGAACGTGTAGCCGCTAAAAAGCAGCGAGGAGTGGAGCGGCCTGTCGAGCCTCGGCGGGACGACTCCCCAGATGGTCGCATGGGCGAGCGAGAGCGCCTTGCTGCACGTGTAGCCCGTCCAGAGCACCAGCCAGCCCCCTACGAGGAGCAGCCACCACTCGTTGCCGTCCGACGAACCGGTGATCTGGGCGACCGCCGCGGCCGTCCAGCCCGCGACGCCGTGCTTCTCGAGCGTCGTCTGGACGGCATCCGGATCGAAGAAGCCGAGCACTCCGCCGACGACCACCGACACCGCGAGCATCCAGAAGAAGATGCGATAGGCGATCCCCCCGGCGAGCACCATCGCGGCGACGCGCCGCTGCCGCTCGGCCGTCCGGAAGCCAACCTCGACCGACGCGTGCCCCCGGCGCGCCCGATCCGCCGCCTCGCCTGCCTTCCCTGCACTGCGCTTCCCCCAGGCCGTCGCCCGCTTGATCCGGCCCGGTTGGCTGTCCGGTTCGCGGCTCGCCGACGGCGAATCGCCGGTCGCGCCAGCGGCTCGCCGAGGCGGGGAAGCACCGGATGGCTCCTGGGTTGGTGTCGCTGTCGACATCGGTTCCGGCATGTCTGGGTTTTCCGGAGGCGGGCTCACCAAGATCCTTCCCGTCGCTTTCCTTCACGCTATCCGCGAATACCTCAACGCGACGTCCGCGTTTTTCCGCGCGCGCGGAATCACGGACGACCCCCTGCGCGAGCGCGAGGCCGCTGGGAGCGCCACGCTCGAAGTGATTTGCCACGGGCCTAGCTGGATCAGCCGCCAACCGCTGCGACTGCGTCGTGGACCGTGGGGAAGACGTCTTCCGGCCCGAGTGCGTCGATGACGCTGTCGGAGCGCAGCAGCCCACGGAGCACAAGAGCTGTGTCGACAGCGAGCTACGTGGACGGTGTCGCGGCCGCCGGTCGATGTCGCCGCAACGTACTTGCCGCAACCATCCCGAGGATGAGTGTCGGCACCAGCGTCAGGAAGCGGTACACCAGCACCGCCGCGACGACCCCGGCGTTGTTGCCGCCGAACGCAACGAGTGTCCCGGTGAGGCTCAACTCGATGACACCGATCCCTCCCGGGGTGATCGGAATGCTCCCGAGCAGCCGGGCGAGTGACCACGCCGCGAACGCTTCGATCACCGAGACCTCGGACGGCGGAACATCGAGCGCACGCAGCGAGACGACGAGGACGAGGAAGACGGTCAGGCTCCCGAGAAGCGTGGTCAGGGTAAGCATGTGCCAGCGGCGCTTGAGCAAGTCGACCGCGTCTCGGCGGAACCGCTCGAAACTCTGGCCGTTCCAACCGACCCGGTTCCGGCGCACCTTCACGAGCACCCAGCTCGCCGCTCGCGCCGCCGCGTCGCCGATGTCCTCGGCGAGCCTGTCGCTGTAGAGGACGAGGACGAGTGCTCCGATCGCCACTCCGAGGATCGCCGCTCCGACAAACGCCGCGGTCGCGAGAAAGGCCGTTTGGGCGCCGGTGACCGCAAGGGCGAAGACGGCGACGATCGGAAATGCGAGATTGGCGAACTGGTTCCAGATCCCGGTCAGCGTCACCGCACGTCCGACGGCCTTACCCGGGAAGTCCCACGCACGGAGGATGCCGTAGGAGCCGGCGATTCCGACCGCAGCACCCCCCGGTGTGACGATGGACAGGGCGGTCGACGCCTGCGTCATCGTCAACGCGGGCCGGAACCGCAGTCCCGGTAGCGCGACCATCCACGGCGGTGCAAACGTCACGATGTTGAGAGCTGTGACCGCCGCGAGCGCAACGATCCATTGCCACGACAGCTCCTTGACGACGTCCCACACGTCCCGGTAGTCGGCGATCCTGGGCAGAACGAAGACGAAGGTCGCGACGACGATCGCGATGCCGGCGCCGCCGACGGCCAGCTGAGTGATCCGCCTCGACGGCTTAGAGCCCATCGCTCATCGATCTCGAGTCAGGTCCCGGCTGTTGGCCGTCGGCGCCGGACCCATGCGAGGAGGATAGACCGCGGAGCGGCCGCTGCGCACGACGCCCCGGGTCGCATCCGGTCTCGAAACGTCGAGGGGAGGGCTTCCGCCCTCCCCTCGACAGTTCCGACGTACGTAGTGCCGGTGGTTACGTGGTGATCTTGATCTTCTTATTGCTCCACGTCAGGGCGACCGCAGCCTTGCTGTTTCCGGCCGAGTTGTTCGGTGTGGTCCCGCCTTGCGTCGTGCTGGCCGAGATCGCATATTCGATCCCGATCGGGCCGGACTTCGCACCCTTCGGCACGATCACGTCGAGCGAGGTCGGCGAGGTAATCAGGAACTTCGCCTTCGCGGTCAAGGCGCCGATGTACACGTTCCTCGCCATGTTGACCGACGTGCCCGTGATCTTCACGTGCGTGCCGACCTTAGCCTTGCCCGGGCTGATCCCGTAGATCGACGGGGTCGAGCCGTACTGATATCCGCCTGTCACGCCGACGCCCCCGAGCGCCACCTGCGGGCACGGGTTGACGTAGAAGGTGCCGGTGGACGTAACCGTCCCGGCTGCCGTTGTGACGCTGATCGGCCCGGTGACCGCTCCGTCGGGCACGACCGCATAGAGCGTCGTGTTGGACCCGATCTGAATGCCACCCGGCTGCGTGCTCGTGCCGTCGAACTTGACGACAACTGCAGACGCCGCGCCGTCGCTGACACGAACCCGGTACCGGTGATCACGATCGTGCCGCCCGGGCACGCGCCGGCCTTGTTCGGCAGACCCGACGTCGGGGTGAAGCTCGTGACCGTAACCGCAAGAGCAGAACCGACGGCAATCAAGCCCGTCAGGACGGCGGCGCAGAACACCGCTGCCCGGACCCCAGCAAAATGTCCACGCATCAAGTCACGTCCTCCTGAATCGTTGGAACTGTCGATGACAGGTCCGGTTTTTGGCATTTGATGACACCCTCCCATTTTCCAACACCCGCTCTTCCGACACCCAACTCTCCCCTGTCGAGTGAGCCAACCCTACCACGACTGAAAATACCACGGCGGCGCGCGAGGACAACCCGAATAGCCGCGAGACCAGGGACGAAGGTGCGGACGGGCCCCACGGGATTCGAACCCACGGCCGGCGAGAATATCCTCACGGAGCACCTTCGTTGCACTGGATGAGTGAAGTCACAGAGCTAGGTTGGCGTTCTGGTCGCGTCGTTCACCTGTGACCCGGGCGGCTGACTCGCGAAGACCCAAGAGGCACCGAGACTGCCGTTGTCGGTGCTGCCGCCAACAAGAGCGGTGTTGCCGCTCGCGGCAAGCGCGACGCTGAAGCCGAAGGAGCCGGCGCCAGTCTCGTCGCTCGCGGTCAGCTTCGAGCCTTGTTGTGTCCAGCTCGAGCCGGAACGGGCAAACACCCAAGCCGCACCGACGCCGCCGTTGTCGGTGCTGCCGCCGATCAGAGCGGTGTTGCCGCTCCCGGCAAGCGCGAGGCTGTAGCCAAAGGAGCCGGCGCCGCTCCCGTCGTTGGCGGTCAGCTTCGAGCCTTGCTGTATCCAACTCGAGCCGGACCGGGCAAACACCCAGGCCGCCCCTATCCCGCCGTTGTCGGAGCGGCCGCCGACCAGAGCGGTATTGCCGTCCGAAGACAGTGTCACCTTGGCGCCGAAGAAGCCCGCGCCGCTCTCGTCGCTCGCGGTCAGCTTCGAGCCTTGCTGTGTCCAGCCCGAGCCGGAACGGGCAAACACCCAAGCCGCACCGACGCCCCCGTTGTCGGTGCGGCCGCCGATCAGGGCGATGTTGCCATCGGAAGACAGCGCGACGCTGTAGCCGAAGAAGCCGGCGCCGCTCTCGTCGTTTGCGGTCAGCTTCGAGCCTTGCTGCGTCCAACTCGAGCCGGAGCGGGCGAACACCCAGGCCGCACCCGTGCTGCCGTTGTCGGCGCCGCCGCCGATCAGAGCGATGTTGCCGTTCGCAGTGAGCGCCACGCTGTAGCCGAAGGAACCGGCGCCGCTCGCGTCATGCGGTCAGCTTCGAGCCTTGCTGCGTCCAACTCGAGCCGACGCGGACGAACACCCAGGCCGCACCTGTGCTGCCGTTGTCGGTGCGGCCGCCGATCAGAGCGGTGTTGCCGTCGGAAGACAGCGCGACGCTGTCGCCGAAGGAACCGGCGCCGCTCTCGTCATTTGCGATCAGCTTCGAGCCTTGCTGCGTCCAACTCGAGCCGACGCGGACGAACACCCAGGCCGCACCTATCCCGCCGTTGTCGGAGCGGCCGCCGATCAAAGCGGTGTTGCCGTCGGAAGACAGCGCGACGCTGTAGCCGAAGGAACCGGCGCCGCTCTCTCCGCTTGCGGTCAGCTTGGCACCTCGCTGGATGCACGGGTCAATCGTGGGCCGGTAGCAGGAGGCCGCAACGGCAAAGCTCACGAGCGCCGGCTTCGCCCGGCCGCTCCGGTCGACAAGGCCACTCGTCCAGCTCTGGCCAATCTGGTCGCGAAAACCGAACCAGACGAACATGTCGACCTCGGGCTGTGCACGGGCCAGCGTGATTGCCTGCTGGAGGTACACCGCCTGCGCAGTCGCGCCGAGTGTCTGCGGGCCCGTCCGGTAGGCGAACTCGGTGACCCACAGGCGCACACTGCGGCGCCCGAACGAACGAGCGAGATCCGACTCGAAGAGACCCAGGTTCGACAGGCCGACCGCGGGCCAACGCTGGGGTGCGTCGGGCCGGTCGAGGTTGCCCCGGGGGTAGGGGTGGTGCGCCCAGGCATCAAATGGCAGTCGGGGCGCAGCCGCGGCGACGAGGCGGGCGAAGAGGGCGGGCGACTCGCTGTCGTGGAAGCCGCGCACGTGGTGATCAAAACCACGAGCCGCAGTCTCGCCGGCCGCCACGAGCGCGTCCGGGCTCGCGCTCTTGATCCCGGCGTACGCAGATGCCACCAGCCCGGCGTAGACCCGGGGGGCGACCGGCCGCCCCGCCGAGTCGAACTGCGGCCTCAGGAACAGAGCCGAGTTCGGCTCGTTCCAGACGGAGAAGAAGCGGACGAGCGGGAAACCCGGGTAACTGTCCGAGTAGCGAGCTGCCAACGCGTGCGCGAACTGCTGCAGGTCGCGCGGGTTGTTCGGCGCGACCCGTACCCCGGCACCGCCGTTCGCCCAGGCGGGCGTTCCCCAGATCGTGAGCAGCACCCTGATCCCGCGCTGGTCGGCATTGCGCACGAGCTCGTCGAGGTCGTCCAGACGGTACTCGGGCGCGAACGGATCAGCAGGCCTGCGCGGCCGGCGCGGCGCGATCTCGGACCAGTTGACGAGCGTGCGGAAGACGGTCGCGCCTTTGCGATGCGCGAGGTCGAGATCCGCGTGCCGGTTCGCGTGCCAGCGAAACGCGGCGTCGTCGAAGAAACCGATGTAGAGGCGAGGCGCGGCCGAGGAGTCGGCCGGCAGCAGGCCGGACGCCGTGGCGGCCATCGAGACCGCGAGGATGAGCAGCAGGCGCTTCAGACTCGACGGAGCTCCGAGTCGCCTACCCTATCCCTCGAGAGCTGGCCCTGCCAAGGTCAACTGGCACGGCTGACCTACCTGAAGCAAGGCCAAACGCGTGGGTCAGATTCGAGGAGAGAGGCCCATACGGGATTCGAACCCGTGCCGCCGCCGTGAGAGGGCGGTGTCCTAGGCCACTAGACGAATGGGCCGCGTGGCGCCGGGCAGTGTAGCGAACGGCTCCTGCGGGAAATCCGGCGTCGCTCCTCGGCATTGCACCGATGGCACGGCGGCCGCGCGCGTGCGAGACTCCGGCCACGAATAGGAGGTGTTGAGCAATGAGACGGTCTCTTCAGCATGTCCTCGGTGCGGCACTGGTGGCCGGTCTGGCCGCGCTGAGCCTGACGGCGACCACCGCTGTGGCGGGCATCACCGGCCCGTGCACGGCAAGCATCGCGGGAGTCAGCGTCGCAAACCAGGGAACCGGCCCGACTGCCAAAGCGATCGTGGTCAAGCACGACGCCTCCGTCCCGGTCGTCTTGACCGCGCAGGAGCAACTCTCGCACATCCACTTCACGATGGAGTTCCCGGGATTTTCGTGGACGGTGAAGGACAAGGACGTGAGCGACCCCACGTACAGCGACACGATCCCGGTGAAGAAGTACGCGAAGTACGGGGTCGGGCTCTACAAGGTGAACGGCTCGGGAAGCGGCTCCGGGTTCTCATGCAGTGGGACCGCGCTCATCAAGGTGGAGGGCAACCCGGTGACGAGCGTCGCCGGCATCTCGGCGCTCGTCGCGACGATCCTCGGGGTAATCGGGGTCATCATCGGCGCACTTGGTGCCGGAGGCGGGTTCTCGCTCTTGCGGACAGTGTTGACCGGGCTCGCCGGGGTCGTCGCGGCGCTCGGGATACTCGTGCTGCTCCAGCAGGCGGGTGTCATCTACCCGACAAGCACTGTTGCAATCGTGGGCCTCGCACTCGGAGGGTTGATCGGGGCAGGCGCCACGTTCCTGCGCGGGCGGGGCGCAAAGCCCTGATCCGCCTGTGACGACCGGGGCGGGGTCGAATCCCGCCCCGGTCGCTTGCTCAGACCATGATCTCGGCAAGCAGGGGTGTCATGTCGAGCGGGTCGAAGCCGATCCGGGCAGCGATCTCCTCGCTCGTCGGCTTCGTCCCTTCGCTGAAGAGCCCCGCGAGGATCCGGCCGGTCTCCGGGCTCCGCCACCACTCGTCGCCGACCGTTTCGATCAGATGGCGGCGTAGCTGCGCCGAGCGGATCCACGCGCGCAGGTAGTCGGCCGAGTAGAACCCGGCGTCCATGTCGCTCAAGTAGCCGTCGCTCCGATAGCGAATACCGGTGGCGCCGGTGAGGTACTCCTCGTACCGGCCTGGCGTGCCGCCATCTTCCGCGAAGCGCGACCAGAACTCGAGCTCGAATCGCAGCTTGGCGACGTAGCGCCTGAAGAGCAGGGCCTCGAGGAAGACGGTCGCCTCGGCGTTCTCGGCGGCCTCAGCCTCCGAGAGGCCGAAGTAGCGAGCGTGCCAGCCGGGCTCCCTCGTGACCGCTTCGCAGATGTACGAGTAGATCTCCGTGAGCGCGTGGTCACGGGCAATGCGGCGGAAGGTGTAGGGCAGGTTCGGGTCGCAGCCGCCGTAATGCAGCGCGTGCCCGGCTTCGTGGAGAAATGCCTGGTAGTCGTGCAGCCCACCTTGCGCGCGGGTGATCAGGTGCACGACTCGAGGCGGGTCGCTTGCGATCACGCAGGCGCGCGGCGCTTTCTGCGGACGGTCGTCGAGATCGAGCTTGATGTTCTCCGACGCAGCCAGGTCGAACCCGATCTCGGTGAGCGTCTCGAGGCAGACCTCGGTCGCGCGCTCCTTCGTGTACGTCCCCTCGAGGGGCGAGAGCCGTCGCATGTACGAGGTGTGAAAGCTCGACGGCACCGCTTCGCGCTCCTCGCCGAGCAGCTTCTCGAACCACCGCTCGCGGAGGGACGCGAACGCGGCCGTGGACTCGTCGCTGGCCGCCTGGAGCGCCACCGCGAGGTCGCGGAGCGAGATCCCCTTCTCATTCTCGTTCCGCTCGACCGGGTCGACGATGCCCGAGTACTCGGCAGAGAGATCTTCGCTCGAACGGATCAGCCCGAGTGTGTCTTCGTTGAATCCCGAGACCGCGTCCGCCTGGATCTTCCCGAGCTCCTCCCGGTCGGCGTACGCCGGCAGGACGGCAAGACGGGCCTGCGCGGCGCGCAACGGTAGTTCCTCGCCCTTGAACTCCACGCGCTCCGCGAGCACTCGGTTCTCGAGCTCGTCTTCACGCTCGGCGAGCTCCGACGCGATGAGGCCTCCCTCACACGTCTTGCGCAGCCGGAAGAGGAGCTCACGCTCGTCGCCGGACGCGTCCCTCTCGGCTGAGCGGAGGGCATCGAGTTGGGCCGGGGTGAAGAGATCCTCGTAGCGACGGACGATCGCAGCCTGCTCGGAGATCTCCTTCTCTCCCACCCGCACCGCTCGTGCCTCCTCCGAGCGCTCGAAGAGATAACGCTGGAGCCGAGCCTCGAACTCGTTCGGCATCCTGACGGTCACCGCTCCCACGGGGCGAGACCTTAGCCGACCGTTGCGTCTCGGGAGGAGTCCGGCGATAGGATGGCCAGGTGGCGGCGAGAACCGGCACCGAGGAGCGGTACACAACAGAGATGGGTGAGCTCTGGAGCGTCCTCACGCGCACCCTCGCGAGCCTCGACCGGCTCGCGGCCGATCCCGAGCACCTCGATGCGGACGACTCGCCGGACGACCTACGCCGGCTCCAGTACGCCCTTCACACCGCCGGAGAGCGCATCTATGGTCTCGCGCCGCCGGCCGGAGGCGAGCCGGCGCACGACGAGCTCTGGGCTGCGCTCGCAGGTGCACGAGACGCGACCGGCGAGGTCGCGGAGGCACTCGAGGACGACGGCTCGGAGGCAGTCGAACCGCTCGTCCACGAATGGCGCGGAGCGCTTTTCCGCGTGCGCCTCGCCCGCATCCGCCTCTCGCCCCCGGACCCACCTCCCGCTACAGCGAGCGAGATGCGCCGCGAACTGCGACGCCCCGCGATCGCGTTCCTGCTCGTCGTCGCAGGCGCGGCCGCGTTCACCCTCGGCGCCACCACCGGGCACTGGCCGCTCTGGGCGGCGGGAATGCTCGCGGTGTGTGGCTCGTCACTGACGTACCGACCGTAGAAGTCTGACGACCTCTACAGCGAGACGGCCGCAAGACGCGTCAACGACTCGTCTTTGCCGAGCAGCTCCAGGCTCTCGAAGAGACCCGGCGAGACCTTCGAGCCGGTGACCGCGATCCTGACCGGCTCGAACGCCTGCCGCGGCTTCTGGCCGAGTCGGTCAGCCAGCGCGCGAAGGGCCGCCTCGATCCCAGCGGCGTCCCACGGCTCGACGGCCGCGAGCGCATCGTGCGCGGCCCGGCACGTCTCCGGGTCCGCGCCGTCAGGGCTCACCGGCTCGAAGAGGAAGCGAACGAAGCCCGGGTACTGAGAGAGCTTCTCGATCTTCCCCTGCACGAGCGGGACCGTCTCCCGCACCCGCGCCTGCGGCCATTCGATCCCCTGCTCGTGAAGCCAGTCGAGGACAAACCCCTGGTACTCGTCCACCGACAGCGCGCGCAGGTGGACGCCGTTCAGCCAGTCGAGCTTCTCGTAGTCGAACGTCGCCGGGCTCGGGCCGACGCGGTCGAGCGAGAACCGCTCGACGAGCTCGGCGGGGCTCATCACGGTGGTCTTGTCGTCGTAACTCCAACCGAGCAGCGCGAGGAAGTTCATCAGCGCCGCCGGGAGGTAGCCCTGCGCGCGGAAGACGTCGATTGAGACGGCCCCGTGGCGCTTCGAGAGCTTCTTGCCGTCGTTCCCGTTCACATCGGGGACGTGCGCGTAAACGGGCAGCTCGGCGCCCAGCGCACGCAGGATGTTGATCTGCGTCGGGGTGTTCGAGACATGGTCGTTGCCCCGGATCACGTGTGTGATCTCGTCGAGCCAGTCCTCTGCGGGCGAGGCGAAGTTGTACGTCGGACGCCCGTCGGAGCGGACGATGATCGGGTCGGCGAGGTTCTCGCCCTCGAACTCGATCCTGCCGCGCACGGCGTCGTCCCAGCCGACCGTCCCCGCCGGCTGGCGGAACCGGATTGCACCCTCGTCGACGTACGCCTTCCCCTCCGCGACGAGCGTGTCGCCGAGCTCGCGGACAACGTCCATCCTGTCCAGCTGGAAGGTGACGGGTCCGTCCCAGTCGATCCCGAGCCAGCGCAGCGACTCCTGGATCTGCTCGACGGACTCGGCGACCTCACGGCTCGTGTCGGTGTTCTCGATCCGCAGGCGGCACTCACCGCCGTGCTGACGCGCGAAGAGCCAGTTGAAGAGGAACGTGCGCACGCCCCCGATGTGCAGGAAACCTGTCGGGCTCGGGGCCATGCGGACTCGGACGGACACGTTCGCATCGTAGGCGTGGCGCCCGCGCGTCGGGGGACTCTCCGCTGGTGTGGTGTGAGCGTCCTTCGCGATACGTAGTTCGAGGTACGGGAAATCCCAGTGCGCACCGATGCGGATCGCGCAGGCCTCCCTTACCTTGGGAGCTGAAGGGAGGTGAAAGCGATGAAGGCGATGAAGTTCCGCACTGCGGTCACGCTTCTCGTGACGCTCGGTGTCGGCGTGAGCATGGTCCTCGCAGGCGGTGCCGCGTCGAAAGCGGTTCCGCTTGGCGCGACGAGCTTCCAGTCCAGCGGCGATCTGATCAGCGGCTGGTACTGGCTTCGCTCGAGCGGCCAGAGCGCGACATACACCTTCAGCACGTCGGCACTTCAGGCCGCGAAGTCGGGGAGTGTAAACCTGAACGTCAGCGCTCTCGTCACCAATGGAGTCAACGGCGGGAGTGGCTACTCAACGATGCTCAAGCTCGCCGTGTCGAACGGTATTAGGACCGGCACGATCGTCGTCCCACTGACGAACCCGTTCCGGCCGATCGACCCGGAGAACTCGGGCGGCGTGGGCTACCAGGCATACGGGCACGCCTATGTGAGCAGCTCGTACCTGAAAGGAGCACAAACCCTGACGCTCACGTACACATTCCCGACTCCTCTGCGCAGTCCACACACCACCTACCACGTTGCGCTGAACCAGGGAGCGATGACCATGGCCTACAGCGTGCCGGCGCTCTGACAAATCGAGTTCGAAGCACTGGCAGACCGGGGCCCGCCGAGGCGGGTCCCGCCGTTTCGAGGGCAGCGTCGGGCACCGGGCGACGGCAGCGGGCACGCTTACGCAATGCAGTTCGGGGCTCACGTCTCCTCCTCCGGCGGGATCGACACGGCAATCGACCGGATCGAGGCGATCGGCGGCGACTGCGTGCAGGTCTTCACGCAGAGCCCGCGCATGTGGCGACCGACGGCTCACAAGCGCCGAGGCGGTCGAGCGCTTCAAGGCCCGGCGGGCCGAGGCCGGAATCGGCGGGGTGGTCTGCCACGCCCTCTACCTCTGCAACCTCGGGGCAATCGACCAGACCTACGAGCGCTCGATAGCGGCGATGTGCGCGACGGTGGACGTCGCGAACGCAATCGAGGCGGACGCGGTCATCTTCCACGTCGGCTCGCACCTCGGCACCGGCTTCGAAGCCGCTCTCGGCCGCATCGTCCCCGCGCTGGAGCAGATCCTCGAGCGGGCGACAGGCGACACGTGGCTCGCGATGGAGAACACCGCCGGCGCCGGCGACACGATCGGGCGCACCATCGGGGAGCTCGCCTCGCCTGCTGGACGCGCTCGGCCGTCACCCACGGCTCGGTATCTGCCTCGACTCGTGCCATCTCTACGCGTCGGGTTATGACGTCACTGACCCCGCGGTCGTCGCCGCAGTCGTCGATGAGGTCGACGCGACGATCGGCCTCGACCGTCTCTGCGCCCTGCACGTGAACGACAGCGCGACTCCGCTCGGGTCGAACCGCGACCGGCACGCGAACATCCTCGAGGGCGAGCTCGGCGAAGGGCTCGGCGCGTTCCTCGCCCACCCCGCGTTCCAGGAGCTCGCCGCCTACCTCGAGGTCGCGGGCTCGGCGACGGCCCGGACGCGAACGAACTCGACAAGGTGCGCGGGATCCACGCTCGCTGGGTGTGACGTGAGAGTCATCCGGCGGCGTATGGAGAGCGTGACGAGCTTCGCGCAGGCCGCCGAGAACCACCTGGACGACGTCTTCGGATACCTGACGTGGTTCACGGGCGACCGCTTCGTCGCAGAGGACCTCGCCGGTGAGACGTTCGAGCGCGCACTGCGGCTCTGGCACCGGTACGACCCTGCTCGCGGCTCCACGCGCACGTGGCTGTGCCAGGTTGCGCGCACCGTGGCGCTCGACCACTTCCGGTCGGAGCGGAGGCGGGTTCGGCGTGAGGAGCTCGTTGCGGGCTCGGAGCGATACGAGGAACGGCTTGTCGAAGGCCTCTCACCCGAGCTCGAATCGGCCATGCAAGGCCTGACCGCCGGCGAGCGCGAGGTGATCGTGCTGCGCGTCGTGCTCGACCTCGACGCCGGAAGCGCCGCCCAGGTGCTCGGCATCTCCCCCACCAACTGCACGACGCGCCTGAACCGCGCGCTCAAGAAGCTCGAGGAGGCACTCGATGTCGCAGCCTGACCTGATCGCCCAACTGCGCGAGGCACGTCCCGCCGCGCCGCCCGAGTTGCGCGAGCGAGTACGGCTGATCGCGGTCGAGGCGAACGTTCCGCCTCGCCGACGAATTACGTGGCGCCGCGCGGCCGTCGTGCTCGTCCCGGTGGCGGCCGCGATCGTCGCCGCGGTCGTCCTGGTGCCGCGCGGCGAGAACAATGCGGCGCCGACAGCGGAGCAGTCCGCTCTCCGCCAAGCCAAAACGGGCGCGATCCCGTATGCCGCCGGCGCCGGCGCTTCGGACACGGCGAAGGCAAGTCCCCTGGCCCCTGCCCCGAGCACAACGCGCCTCCAACGCTACTCGGCCTCGCTGGATCTCGAGCTCCCCAACGCCCACCGCCGTCTCGGCTGCTTCCAGGCGGGCAGTCGCGATCGCGGCGTCACTCAGCGGCTACCAGCAGACCGTCGTCGTGCGCACCGCGAGCAAGACCGGGTACGCGCACATCGTGCTCCGCATCCCGACCGGAAACGTGCGCGAGGCGATCCGCCGTCTCTCAGCCCTCGGGACGATCACGGCGGAGAACGTCTCGATCCAAGATCTCCAGGTTCAGGTGAACACGACCGACCAGCGGATCGCACGCCTCCAGACCCAGCTCGCAGCGCTCCGGCAGAGCCGCAGACCACGGAGACCGAGCGTCGAATCGCAGCCCTCGACCGCGCAGATCCAGCGCCTCCAGCGCGCTCGCGGCCGCCACCGTCCGCGCGGCGCGCTACGCCACCGTCGAGCTTCAGCTCGACCACGCCGGCAGCGGCAATCCCGATTCAGCACAACCCCGGTCCGCTGCACGGGCTCGGCGTCGCCTTCCGCTGGATCGGGATTGGCGCCGTCTACGCGGTCGCACTCGGCGCCCCGCTCGCAGCGCTCCTGGCCGCCGCGTGGTTCCTCGCCCGCGCGATCCGGCGCAGGCGCGAGGAAACGCTCCTCAGACGGATCTTGATCTGGGCGAAGATGCGGAAGGTCGGCTCGCCGACCGGTAGCTCGCCGAACTCAGGGTTGATGCAGCCCGTGTCCTCGGAGCGCGACGCGTAGGTCTGCTCGATCTCGGCATGACACATCGGCAGCGGGTGACGCACGGCGCGGATCGCGCCGAACCCGGACTGGCGCCGCTCCGCCGCACGAAGCATGTCGAGGTCGATCTCGACCCCGAACACCTTCTGCATGCAGCCGACGTACGTACTCCCCCAGGCCTCGTAGGAATATACGAAGGGGCAACCCCGAGAGAGGCATGCGCCGGGATAGACGACCTTGTCGCAATGAACGCCGCAGCGACGGCACTCCATCTCGTCCTGGGGGCGAAGCGGAAGCGCAGGGGCGAGGTGCTCTTGCTGCATCAGTTGGATTGTCCGTCGCCCTCCGCCTCGCCGCAAGACTTGACTTTCCCGTCGCTGAGCGCTAGTTGCTGGCAACGAGCCGGCGCACGACGGTCAGCACGTCCATCGGAACAAACGCCTGGAAATCGGGCGTGACGGCGGAGACGTGCTCGTCGGCCCGGAACCAGAGTGCCTGCACGGTCGTCATCCCCACCGCTGCCGCACCCTCGACGTCGTCAACGAGACGGTCGCCGACGAACAGCGCGTTGGCAGGCTCGACACCGAGCTCGTCCAGTGCACGTCGGAACAGCTCGGGTGCGGGCTTCCGCACACCGACCTCGCCGGAGAGCGCGATCGCGTCGACGCGGCCGGTGACGCCGAGCTCCGCGAGCTCTTCGCGCACGAGACGCGCGGGCTCAGGCCAGGTGTTTGCGACGACAGCGAGCCGGAGCCCACGGTCCCGCAGCGACTCGAGCAACGCGTGCCCGCTGTCCACGAGCGAGCGGGCAGGCCGCCAGGCCGCGTGCTCGGCGTCGAGAAAGCGGTCGAGCTCGTCGTCGTCGACCGGGCCGAGCAATTCGCGCAGCACCGCGCCGTAGTCGAGCCGCCCCGGAGCGCCGTGCTCGAGCAGGGCCGGCAGCTTCTCGGTCGTGAACCTGGACGTGAACCCGGCCGCCTCATCGACGCGGCCGATCGCCTCGAGGCCGGCGCGGTGCCCGGCTGAGAGCAGCTCGTCGTCCCACTGGAAACGCATCAGGGTCCCGCCCCAGTCGAAGAGAACCGCGTCGAGCACGACCGTCTAGGCTAGCCCGGTGGCCGCGAAGCTCTTGTGGGGATCGCTCGTGCTCACCCCCATCGCTCTCGCCGCTCACTACGTCTTCGACGTCAGCGAGACGCTCGCTCTTCGTGCTGGCGGCAGCGCGCTCTGGTGCCGCTCGCGTGGCTCGATCGGCGAGGCGACCGAGCACGTCGCCGAGCACACCGGGCCCGGCGTCGGCGGGTTCGTCAACGCGAGCTTCGGCAACGCGCCGGAGCTGATCATCGCGCTGCTCGCGATCGCCGACGGCCTGCCGAACGTGGTCCGCGGCTCGATCGCCGGCTCGGTCGTCTCGAACCTCCTGCTCGTGCTCGGAGCGGCGATGCTCGCCCGCCGCGGCGGGGAAGCTCGACCGGCGCTCGACCGCCCTCAGCCTCGGAATCCTGCTCGCCGCGGTCGGGCTGTTCCTCATCCCGTCGATCCCCGGCTGGCGCGGGAACCTCGAGCACGGAGGCGCTGTACGTCCTGACGATTCCGGTCGCGATCTGCCTGCTCGGGCTCTACGTCGGGACCACGTCTTCAGCCTCCGCCGCCATCGCGCGGCGCATTCGGCGCCGCCGGCGCACGACGCGTGGACGCATGCGGACAGGGCTCCTCGTGCTCGCGGCGGCGACCGTCGCCACGGCGCTCGTCTCGGAGCTGCTCGTCCACTCGCTCGACGCGTTCGGGCGAGGCGCTCGGCCTGTCGCAGTTCTTCGTCGCCGGCGGTGATCGTCGCGATCGTCGGCAACGCCGCCGAGCACGGAGGGGCGATCGTGGTCGCGCGGCGCGGGAACATGCGCCTCGCCTCGGAGATCGCGGTCTCGTCGTCGGCCCAGGTGATGGTCTTCGTCGCGCCCGCGGTCGCCCTCCTCTCCGTCCTCGTCGGCCCGGGCCTCCCGCTCGCGTTCCGACCTGTCGAGCTCGCGACGATCGTGATCGCGACGCGTCGCGGTGGCAGCCGCGAGCGTCACGGGCCGCTCGACGCGCGAGCGCGGCTTCGGCCTCATCGGCGTGTACCTGCTCGTCGTGGTCTGTACTTCCTCGCCGGCGACCCCTAGCGTCCAGCCACGAGAGCGCGCGGGACGAGCTCGAGCGCGCGTCTCGACGTCGTCGTCCGCGACGTCGAGGTGCGTCACGGCCCGCAGCAGTCCGGGCCCGACCGTCCCGCTGAGGCCGACACCTGCGGCGGCGAGCCGCGCGATTGCCTCGGCCTTCTCGAAACCGAGCGCGCCGACGTCGACGAGGACGAAGTTCGTCTCGACGACGATCGGGGTCGATCGGCACACCGCGCTCGCGCCAGCCTTCGGCGAGCCGCCGCGCGCGCGCGTGATCGTCGCGAGCCGCTCGACGTTGTGGTCGAGCGCGTACAGACCCGGCCGCAGCGACGATCCCCGCCTGGCGCATCGCGCCACCGAAGCGGTGCTTCTCGACCCGCGCCTTCGCCATCAGCTCGACCGAACCGGCGATCAGCGCGCCGAGCGGGCAGCCGAGCCCCTTCGAGAGGCAGAGGGTGACGGTGTCGAAGTGCTGCCCCATCTCGGCCGCGGGAACCCCGAGCGCGACCGCCGCGTTCGCGAGCCGTGCGCCGTCGAGATGCGACTGCGACGCCGAGCTCGCGGGCGGTCTGCGCGACCGCGCGCAGCTCGTCGAGCGGCCACACCGTGCCGCCGGCGCTCGCGTGCGTGTTCTCGATCGCGACGACCGAGGCGCGCGGGATGTGGAACCCGTCGGACACCCTGACGGCAGCGCGAATCTGCTCGGGCGTGATCCGGCCGCGGATTCCCGGGCAGCCCGCGCGTCTGAAGCCCCGAAGTGCATCGCGGCCCCGCCCAGCTCGGCCACCATGATGTGCGCCGTCTCCTCGACGATCAGCTCGGTGCCGCGCGTGCCGAGGATCGACGAGGGCGATCTGGTTCGCCATCGTCGCGGTCGGGAGGTAGACCGCCTCCTCGTGCCCGAGGAACGCGGCGGCGCGCCGCTCGAGCTCGAGAACGGTGGGATCCTCCCGGCGCTGCTCGTCCCCCACCTCGGCCGCCGCCATCGCAGCGCGCATGCCCGCCGAGGGCGTGGTCTGCGTGTCGGAACGAAGATCGATCACCCGGTCAGCCTACGAGATGGGGCTACACTCGAAGAGGTGCTGAAGCCTCTCGTCGCAGCCTTTTTCACCCTGGCGCTGGTGGCATCAGCGTCGGCCGCGCCGGTCGACACCGCGACCCAACAGCAGATCAAGATGGTCCTGGAGGCGATGGACAACGGCGACCTCGCCTACGTGCCCACCTACGTCCCACGCACGTACTCCGCCGAGACGACACATGAGTCACCGGACGAGTTTGGGGTGACCTTCACCAGCTCGAAGCACGGGCCGAAGTCACCCGGCTACACGGCGTACGCGATCTTCTACAAGGCCAAGGCCGTCAAGGGATCGGCCGGAACATGCTCCAAGAGCGCGAGAGCCACGGTCAAGGTCAACGGCAAGACCGTCTACTGGAACGGCCGCGACGCCGCGTGGCAATGCGTGAAAGCCCCCGGCGGTCGGCTCATCGGGGTCTCCGCCGTGAGCGCCAAGGCGGGGCAGACGGAGCTCGTGCGTGTGGCCGCCTCCATCGCGCCGATGCGCTAGCCGGATCCGTGGATCTCGAGCTGCTCGGGAAGGCGCTCGCCGGCGAGCCCGCCTACCGCGCCCGCCAGGTCTGGGAGTGGACTGCCAAAGGCGCTCCCGTCGTACGCGGCGATGACCAGCCTTCCAGTTGGGCTCCGCGACGCGCTCGGCGAGCACGTGCCTTTTTCGTCGCTCGACGTCGTCGCCGAGACGCTCGCGAGGGACAGGACGCTCAAGGTCTTGTTCCACACGGCCGACGGCCATCCGGTCGAGGCGGTGTTGATGCGCTACCGCGACGGGCGGCGGTCGGTTTGCGTCTCGTCGCAGTCGGGCTGCCCGCTCACCTGCACGTTCTGCGCAACCGGCCAGATGAAGTTCGGCCGAAACCTCACCGCCGGAGAGATCCTCGACCAGGCGCTGCACTTCCGCCGGATCGAGCCGATCGACCACGTCGTCTTCATGGGCATGGGCGAGCCGATGCTGAACCTCGACGCCGTGCTCGAGGCAGCGCGGCGCCTCCCCGATCTCGGCGTCACCCCCCGCCGGACGACGATCTCGACCGTCGGCTGGATGCCGGGCCTCACACGATTCGTCGACGAGGTCGAGCAGCCGATTCGCCTCGCGCTCTCGCTGCATGCGCCCACCGACGCGTTGCGAAGCACGCTCATGCCGGTCAACGACCGCTACCCGCTCGAAGACGTCCTCGCCGAGTGCCGCCGCTACGTCGAGCTGCGCGGCCGGAAGGTGTTCGTCGAGTACGTCATGCTGGCCGGCGTCAACGACTCGACCGAGCACGCGCGCGAGCTGGCGCAGCTCCTCGATGCAAAGGCGTTCAAGGTCAATCTGATCCCGTACAACCCGACTGGGATGTACGACGGGTCGTCCCGCGACACGATCGCGCGCTTCAAGGCCGTGCTCGACAAGGCGCGCGTTCCCGCGACGGTGCGGCTCACCCGCGGCCGCGACATCGCGGCCGCCTGCGGTCAGCTCGCCGCGACGACCTAGAGACCCCGCTACCCTGGCCGGCCGTGCCCGAGCCGACTGCTCGCATTCCGTAACGACCTCCGCAACGTGGCGATCGTCGCGCACGTCGACCACGGGAAGACGACCCTCGTCGACGCGATGCTCTGGCAGGCGGGCTCGTTCCGCGAGAACCAGGACGTGAACGAGCGCGTCATGGATTCGATGGATCTCGAGCGCGAAAAGGGGATCACGATCCTCGCCAAGAACACCGCCATCCAGCTCGGCGACACGAAGATCAACATCGTCGACACACCCGGTCATGCCGACTTCGGCGGAGAGGTGGAGCGCGGGCTGACGATGGTCGACGGCATCCTCCTGCTCGTCGATGCGTCGGAAGGGCCGCTTCCGCAGACCAGGTTCGTGCTCAGGAAGGCACTCGAGAGGAAGTTGCCGGTCGTGCTCGTCGTGAACAAGGTCGACCGTCCCGACGCGCGGGTACAAGAGGTCGTCGACGAGGTGTACGGGCTCTTCCTCGACCTCGACGCGACGGAGGACCAGATCGAGTTCCCGATCGTCTACGCAAACGCCAGAGCCGGCCGGGCAGGTGCCTCGCCAGACGACCTCGCCGACGACCTGGCGCCCCTCTTCGCCACGATCCTCGAGACGATTCCGCCGCCGAGCTTCGATCCGGCCCACCCGCTCCAGGCGCTCGTGACGAACCTCGACGCGAGCCCGTACGTCGGCCGGCTCGCCCTCCTCCGCATCCACCAAGGGACACTGCGCAAGGGCGCGCAGATCGCCTGGTGCCGCGCGAACGGCACGATCGAGACCGCGCGCGTCACCGAGCTCTTCATCACCGAGGCGCTCGACCGGGTTCCCGCCGACGAGGCCGGCCCGGGCGAGATCGTCGCACTGGCCGGGCTGCCGGACGTGACGATCGGAGAGACGATCGCCGACCCGAACGATCCCAGGCCGCTGCCCGTCACCGCCGTTGACGAGCCGTCGCTTTCGGTCACGATCGGAATCAACACGAGCCCGCTCGCAGGCACCGAGGGCACGCGACTGACCGCGAGCCAGGTGAAGGAGCGGCTCGACGCCGAGCTGGTCGGAAACGTCTCGCTCCGGGTCCTCCCCACGTCGCGACCGGACGCCTGGGAGGTGCAGGGACGCGGCGAGCTTC
This sequence comes from uncultured Actinomycetes bacterium, assembly GCA_963781315.1. GTDB lineage: Bacteria > Actinomycetota > Thermoleophilia > Gaiellales > Gaiellaceae > PALSA-600. The sequence continues at coordinate 102,476 of CAWAFJ010000010.1, forward strand.
AGCTCGCGGTTCTCGTCGAGCTCATGCGGCGCGAGGGGTTCGAGCTCACGGTCGGCAAGCCAGAGGTGCTCACAAAGCTGGTCGACGGCAAACGCCACGAGCCGGTCGAGCGCGTGGCGATCGACATCCCGGAGGAGTACATCGGCGTCACCACCCAGCTTGTCGCACTCCGCAAGGGGCGCCTTCAACAGATGGTCAACCACGGCACCGGCTGGGCGCGGATGGAGTACCTGGTCCCGGCCCGCGGGTTGATCGGCTTCCGCACGGAGTTCCTCACCGAGACGCGCGGCACGGGCATCCTCCACCACGTCTTCGAAGCCTGGGAGCCTTGGCACGGCGAGCTGCGCACCCGGCCGACCGGCAGCCTCGTCGCCGACCGGCGCGGCAACGCAACCGGCTTCGCGATCCAGGCGCTCCAGGAACGCGGCTCCCTCTTCATCTCGCCTGGTGACGATCTGTACGAGGGGATGGTCGTGGGCGAGAACTCACGCGAGAACGACCTCGACGTGAACGCGTCGAAGCCGAAGAAGCTGACGAACATGCGCGCCGCAGCCGCCGACGAGCTGATCCGCCTGATCCCGCCGCGACCACTGTCACTCGAGCAGGCGCTCGAGTTCATCCGCGACGACGAGGCCGTCGAGGTGACGCCGAAGTCCATACGGTTGCGAAAAGTGGAGCTATCCGCATCGAAGCGGCAGACGTCGGCCTCGCGCGCCAAGCGCGAACGCCAGTCCGCCACGGTCTAGCCGAGCAGCTCGCGCAGGGCCTGGAGGCGCTGCGGAACGACCCGGAAGTAGGCCCAGCTGCCGCGCTGCTCCCGCTCGACGAGTCCTGCGCCGAGCAACACCTTGAGGTGGTGACTCACCGTCGGCTGCGTGAGCCCGAGGGGTTCGGTGAGATGACACACGCAGGCCTCGCCCGCAGGCTGGGACTGAATCAAGCTGAGGAGCCGCAACCGGGCTGGGTCCGCAAGCGCTTTCAGAGCCGCGGCGAGACTTTCGGCCTCGCTCGCCTCAAGCGGGCCCGCGAGCAGCGGCGGACACATAACAGGCAGGGTCGCAATTGCCTTCACGCCGACATATTGACATACATCGATGTCATCGGCACACTCGGCAGATAGATCACCGTCGATATGAAACAGGAGGAGCCGAGATGAGCCAGGCGCTCGATCCAGTCACCCAGCACCACGTCCGGCAGGCGGCTTCGAGGCTGAAGGACGAGTTCGAGGGAGTCTTCTCCGAGGAGACAATCGAGCGCTACATTGGCGAATCCGTCGACCTGCTCGGCGGCTCCAAGGTCAATGTCTTCGTCCCCGTCCTCGCACACCGCTTCGCCCGTGAGCGCCTCAAGGCGCTCGCTCAGGCCGACCAGCTCATGACCAAGGAGCAGCCGGAGGTGCTGTTCGTCTGCGTGCACAACGCCGGGCGAAGCCAGATGGCGGCCGGGCTCGTGACGCTTCGCTCCGAGGGCCGCATCCACGTGCGCTCGGCCGGCAGCGCGCCCGCCGACGAGCTCAACCCCGCGGTCGTCGAGGCAATGGCCGAGATCGGCGTCGATCTGGGCGAGGCATTTCCCAAGCCGCTGACCGACGAGGTCGTGCGCGCCGCGGACGTCGTGATCACGATGGGCTGCGGCGATGCCTGCCCGATCTACCCGGGTAAGCGCTACGAGGACTGGGCGCTCGACGATCCCGCCGGCCAGGGCGTCGAGTCCGTCCGCGTGATCCGGGACGAGATCGACGCACGCGTCCAAAGGCTCGTCGCCGAGCTGCTCGGGTAGTGCCGGTTGCTCTTCCACGGGCGCTGGTCGCCGAGGCGACCGGGGCCTTCGCGCTCGTCTTCGCCGGGGCGGGCGCGATCATGGTCGACGCAAAGACGCACACGATCGGGCACCTCGGCGTCGCAATCACATTCGGTCTCGTGATCATGGCGATGATCTATGCGGTCGGGCATGTTTCGGGAGCGCATTTCAACCCCGCCGTCACCTTCGCGTTCGCTTTGACCCGCCACTTCCCGTGGCCGCGCGCAGCCGGCTATTGGCTGGCTCAGTTCGCCGGCGCGATCGCGGCGGCGTTCCTTCTCCGTGCCTCGCTCGGCGACGTGGCCGACGTCGGCGCGACTCTGCCGTCCGGATCGGACCGACAGTCGTTCCTCTGGGAAATCGTGCTGAGCGCATTCCTGATGCTGGTCGTGATGGCCGTCGCCACCGACACACGCGCCGTCGGGGAGGCGGCGGCGGTCGCGGTCGGCGGCACGGTTGCCTTCGACGCGATCTTCGGAGGGCCCGTGTCGGGTGCCTCGATGAACCCCGCGCGCTCGCTCGGGCCCGCGCTCGCGAGTGGGAACCTCCACGACCTCTGGATCTACCTCACAGCCCCGGTGGTCGGTGCGGCGGTCGGCGCTGCGCTCTACCAGTTCCTCAGAAGCGATCCCTCGACCACTGACTAGCCAGCGAGCGAGACGTGGCAGTGCGCGAGGCCGCGCTTCTCGAGGTAGCGCTGGAACCTCGCCTTGTTCTCCATCTACTCCTCGTCCAGCTTCAGAGCGGCCGAGTTGATGCAGTAGCGAACACCAGTCGGCGCGGGCCCGTCTGGGAACAGATGTCCGAGGTGACCGCCGCATTCGGCGCACATGACCTCGGTGCGGACCATGCCGTAGCTCGTGTCGGTCTCCTCCTCGATCGCGTTCTCACTGGCAGGGGCGAAGAACGCCGGCCAACCGCACCCGGAGTCGTACTTCGCATCCGAGCTGAACAGCTCAGCACCGCAGCCGGCGCAGTGGTAGGTCCCGGCTTCGAAGACATGGTCGTACTCACCGGTGAACGCCGCCTCCGTTCCCCTCTCGCGCAGCACGCGGTACTGCTCGGGGTCGAGCTGCGCGCGCCACTCTGCCTCGGTCTTGACGATCTTGGTCAATGAACTCCTCTTGTCGCTTTCACGGAGAGAAACGATGCGACGCTCCTCTGCGTTCCCGACCTCAGGGAGGCGGGGCCTCGATGTTGACGCGGGTCATGTCCGGGTAGCGGTCGCCGGCGGTCGCGCCTTTCGGGAACGCCTCGTCAAGACGCGTGAGATCGTCCGAGGACAGCTGGATCGCTCCCGCTGCGGCGTTCTCCTCGAGGTAGCGGACGCGCTTCGTCCCCGGAATCGGCACGACGTCGTCTCCTTGCGCCAGCACCCAGGCAAGCACAAGTTGCGCGGATGTCACACCCTTCTCGGAGGCAATCTCCTCGACGCGCTCGATACGGAGAACGTTCTGGCGCAGATTCTCGTCCTGGAAGCGTGGGTTGCGCCGACGGAAGTCGTCCTCGGCGAGGTCGTCAGTGGTCTTGATCGCTCCGGTGAGCGCGCCGCGCCCGAGCGGGCTGTACGGGACGAACCCGATATCGAGCTCACGCGCGAGCGGCAGCACCCCATCCTCCGGGTCCCGCGTCCAGAGCGAGTATTCGTACTGGAGGGCGCTGATCGGGTGCACGGCGTGCGCACGGCGAATCGTGGCCAGCGCCGCCTCGGAGATGCCCAGATAGAGCACCTTGCCGGCCTCGACGAGCTCGGCCATCGCGCCCCATGTCTCCTCGACGGGCGTCTCGCGGTCGACCCGATGCTGGTAGTAGAGATCGATCACATCCACGCCGAGCCGCTCGAGAGACGCGTCGCAGGCGGCCCGCACGTACTCGGGCCGGCCGTTGGTACCGATCCAGGAGCCATCCTCGTGCCGCTCGTTGCCGAACTTGGTCGCGATCACGACCTCTTCGCGACGACCAGCAAGCGCTCGCCCGACGAGCCGCTCGTTCGTGAACGGCCCGTACATGTCGGCCGTGTCTAGGAAGGTGACACCGAGCTCGATCGCGCGGTGGATCGTGGCGATCGCCTCGGTGTCGTCGCGGGCGCCGTAGAACTCCGACATGCCCATGCAGCCGAGTCCCTGGGCAGACGTCTCGAGGCCCTGACTGCCGAGCCGCCGGGTCTCCATCAGAGCTCCTCGAATGCGTATCGAACCACCGGTGCCTTCGCTGCGCGCACCTCGTCGAGACGCTGGACCGGGCGGCCGTGCGGCGCCGACCTGACGGTCTCGGGGTCGTCGGCTGCCTCCCGCGCGATCTCGAGCATCGCGTGCACGAAGGCGTCGAGGGTCTCCTTGGCCTCCGTCTCGGTCGGCTCGATCATCAGCGCCTCGGGAACGACGAGCGGGAAGTACACCGTGGGCGGGTGGAAGCCGAAGTCCATGAGCCGTTTGGCGACATCGAGCGCCGAGATCCCGTGCTCTCGCTTGAGGCTGCGCGCGCTGAGTACGAACTCGTGCATGCAGAGGCGATCGTACGGAAGGTCGTACGCACCCCGCAGGCGTGCGAGCAGGTAGTTCGCGTTCAGCACGGCGACCTCGCTCATCTCCCGCAGACCCGGCCCCCAGGCGCGCATGAACGCGTACGAACGCACGAACACGCCGAAGGGGCCAGTGAACCCACGCACCTTGCCGATCGACTTCGGCCGGTCGTGGTCGAGCCGAAACCGCTCGCCGTCTCGCACGACGACCGGTACCGGCAGGTACGGCTCGAGACTCGCCCGAACGGCGATCGGCCCTCCGCCGGGGCCGCCGCCGCCATGCGGCTGAGAGAAGGTCTTGTGCAGGTTGATGTGGACGATGTCGAAGCCCATGTCGCCGGGCCGCGAGATCCCGCAGACCGCGTTCAGGTTCGCCCCGTCGTAGTACATCAGCGCGCCGGCGGCGTGGAAGATGTCCCTGATCTCCTCGATGTTCTCGTCGAAGAGACCGAGAGTCGACGGATTCGTGAGCATGAGCCCCGCTGTGTGCTCGTCGACCTTCGCGCGCAGGTCGTCGACGTCGACGTTTCCCCGCGCGTCGGTGGCGACCGGCGTGACCTCGTACCCGGCCATCGTCACGCTCGCCGGATTCGTCCCGTGAGCGGTGTCCGGGATGACGACTTTCCGGCGCTGCTCTCCCTCGCCGCGATCGTCGAAGTACGCGCGCATGAGCAGAAGGCCGGTGAGCTCGCCCTGGCTTCCGGCGGCAGGTTGGAGGCTGACCGCGTCGAGCCCGGTCACCTCGAGCAGGATCTCCTCAAGGCGCCACTCGAGCTCGAGCGCGCCCTGGATCGCGTCCTCGTCGGCGAGCGGATGCAGGTCACGGAACCCCGGTAGACCGACAAGCCGCTCGTTGACGCGCGGGTTGTACTTCATCGTGCAGGACCCGAGCGGGTAAAAGCCGTTGTCGATGCCGAAGTTGCGCTCGGACAGTGCAGTGAAGTGCCGCAGCACCTCCGGCTCGGCGAGCTCGGGCAGCCGCGGGGGGCTCTTGCGGGCCAGCGCGTCCGGGATCTCCGGAGCAGGCAGGTCAAGCCGCGGGATGTCGAGCCCGCGGCGACCTGCTTGCGACTTCTCGTAGATCAGCTTCACGGTTCCCGCTCCCGCGCCGGCAAAGCCGGCACCTCCGCTCTCTCTAAGCGTCCGTCGAGCCTACGGCTCATGCCAGCGCCTCGACGAGACGATCGATATCGGACGTCGTGCGCTTCTCGGTGACGGCGACGAGGACGGCGTCGTCGAGGCCCGGGTAGTCGCGCCCCAGCGCGTAGCCAGGGTGCACGCTGTGCCGGCGCGCGGCGCGAATCGCGTCGCCGGCGTCGCGTCCGGTGCGCACGGCAAACTCCTTGAATGTTGCCTTATTCGGAAACGCGAGCTCGAAACCACGTTCCCCAAGGCGGTCCTTCGCATACTGCGCGAGCGCCAAGCAGGTCTCCCCCGTCTCGCGCAGCCCCTGCGGACCGAGCAGCGACAGGTACACCAGGCCCGCCAGGGCGAGCAAGGTCTGGTTGGTGGTGATGTTCGAAGTCGCCTTCTCGCGCCTGATGTGCTGCTCGCGCGTCTGCAGGGTGAGGACATAGCCGCGCTTGCCTGCGGCGTCCAGCGTCTCGCCGACGATACGGCCGGGTAGCTTGCGGATGTAGTCGTTGCGCGCGGCGAGGAATCCGTAGTGCGGGCCGCCGTAGCTCATGAAGTTGCCGGCGGACTGGCCCTCGCCGATTGCGAGCGCACAGCCGTAGTTCCCAGGCGCCTCGAGCACGCCGAGGCTCATCAGGTCGACGTGGGCGATCGGCAGCGCCCCTGCGTCGTTCGCCGCGGCGGCGAGGTCGGGAGCCGGCTCGAGGCAGCCGAAGAAATTGGGCTGCTGGAAGATCAGGGCCGCCGCGCCGACAGCAGCGTCGCGCACCCGTTCCGGATCGGTCGTGCCACCGTCGTGGGGCACCTCGACGATCTCCAGCCCGAAGCCGCGCGCGTAGGTCTTCACGACCTGCCGCACCTGCGGGTTGGTCGCCTCGGTGACGACGATCTTCGTGCGGCCGGTCGTCTGCTTTGCCACGAAACACGCGTCGGCCGCGACCGTCGTGCCGTCGTACCCCGAAGCGTTGGAGACGTCCATCCCCGTGAGCTCGCAGATCGCCGTCTGGTACTCGAAGATCGCCTGGAGCACGCCCTGGCTCATCTCCGGCTGGTACGGCGTGTAGGCGGTGAGGAACTCACCGCGCGCAAGCACCGCGTCGACGACTGCCGGGACGTAGTGGTCGTAGACACCGCCGCCGAGGAACGACACCTCGTCGATCACGTTCTTCGCGGCGAGCTCCTCGATGTGACGCGAGAGCTCGGCCTCGGAAAGCGACGGCGGCACGTCGAGCGACCGATCGAATCGGACCCCGGCGGGGATGTCGCGGAACAGCTCGTCAACGGACGCGACGCCGATCGCGGCGAGCATCGCTTCGCGATCGGCGTCAGTGAGCGAGAGGTAGCTCACTGCGCCGCGAGCATCTCGCGGTACGCGTCTGCGCTCAGCAGGGAGTCGAGCTCACTCGGGTCCTGAAGCCGGATCCGGATCAGCCACCCCTCTCCGTACGGGTCGTCGTTCACCGTCTCCGGCGCGTCGACGACCTTCTGATTCACGTCGAGCACCTCGCCCGAGAGCGGCGCGATCAGGTCGGATACCGCCTTTACCGATTCGACCTCGCCGTAGCTCTGGTCCTTCACCACGGTCGCGCCCTCGGCCGGCGGCTCGAAGTGAACGAGCTCGCCGAGCGAGTCGGCGGCCCACCACGTGACGCCGAGAACCGCCTCGTCACCCTCGATTCGCGCCCAGTCGTGCTCGGGGTGGTAGCGAATGTCATCCGGATACGACTCGTCGGCGGGCACGGCTACTCCTCTCTCTTGTAGATCGGTTTCGTGACGACCTGCGCCGTGCGCGGCCGTCCGCGGACGTCGATCGTGAGCTCGGCTCCGGGCTCACTCGCGGCCGCTGGAACATAGCCGAGGCCGATCCCGACCTCGAGCATTGGCGACAGCGAGCCGGACGTGACCTCGCCGCCGCCCTCGATCGCCATCCCCTGGCGCGGAATCGCCTGCTCCGTCATTCGGAACGCGACGAGCTTCCGCTCCGGCCCGCGCGACTTGATGTCGCGCAAGCGCTCGGCGCCTAGAAAGCCCGTTTCGAGGGCGCACACCCAGCCCAGGCCACTCGAGATCGCGTCCCACTGCGGCCCGATGTCGTTGCCGTGAAGCGGGTAGCAGACCTCGAGCCGCAACGTGTCGCGAGCGCCGAGTCCGCACGGCGTGACGCTACGGGCACGAATCGCATCCCAGAGCGCAGGCGCCTCCTCGGCCATGCACGCAAGCTCAACCCCGTTTTCGCCCGTGTACCCGGTGCGGTTGATCATCACTTCGACGCCGTCGACCTCGCCCTGCTCCCAGGTGAACGCCGGTGCCGGCGGAAGACCGAGCCGCTCGAGGGCGCGCGGCCCTTGCACGGCGAGGAGCCCGTACTCGTCGGAGACATCGCGGATGTCGGAGCCGCGGATCTCGTGCTCGCTGAGCCATTCGAGATCGGTTTCCCTGTTCGACGCGTTCACCACCAGGAGATAGCGGTGCCCGCCTGTGCGGTAGACGATCACATCGTCGATGATCCCGCCAGCTTCGTTCGTGAGCAGCGTGTACTGCGCCTGGCCGGGCGCGATCCTTTCGAGGTCGTTGGAAAGCACGCGCTGGAGAAGATCGCCCGCGCGCGGTCCTTCAACCTCGATCTCGCCCATGTGCGAGACGTCGAACACACCGGCATCTGTGCGGACGGCCCGGTGCTCGGCGAGCACTCCCTCGTACTGAACGGGCATCTCCCAACCCGCGAACGGCACGATGCGCGCACCGGCGGCAACGTGCTGGGCGTAGAGCGGCGTCCGCCGGAGCTCCTGCACTCAGCCGATGCTAACGACCTCCGACCGCGTTCGGGCTTACGGTCGGCGACGCGGCCCGTTCCGCCCGCGGTGCGTGTTCAACCGCCTGCTATTCGCGGAGGAAGGACGGTACATCGAGCGAATCACGCGGCGCGTCGAACGCCGTGCTCGGCTGGCCCGCCTCGGGGCTCGCCTCCAGAGTCGCCCGCGCACGCCGGCGCCGCTGCTGACCGAAGCCGGTCGCGATGACGGTGACCCGAACCTCGTCTCCCTGCTGCTCGTCGATCACGGCGCCGAAGATCACGTTTGCGTTCTGATCGGCAGCGCTCGTCACGACCTCGGCCGCCTCGTTCACCTCGAACAGTCCGAGCTCCTTGGGGCCCGTGATGTTGAGGAGAATGCCAGTCGCGCCCTCGATCGAAGACTCGAGGAGCGGCGAGCTGACAGCGTTGCGTGCCGCTTCGCCGGCGCGGTTCTCGCCCTGGCCGATGCCGATGCCCATGAGCGCCGATCCTGCGTCACGCATGATCGTCCGCACGTCGGCGAAGTCGAGGTTCACGATGCCGGGGACCGTGATCAGGTCGGTGATGCCCTGGACACCCTGGCGGAGGATGTCGTCCGCCATCTTGAACGCGTCCGACAGCGGCGTCTTCTTCTCGACCACCTGCAGAAGCCGGTCGTTCTCGATCACGATCAGCGTGTCGACCTTCTCGGCAAGCGCACCGATTCCCTGCTCTGCCTGGTGGGCGCGGCGCCGTCCCTCGAAGCTGAACGGTCGTGTCACAACTCCGACGGTGAGGGCCTCGAGCTCGCGCGCGAGCTCGGCCACCACGGGCGCGCCGCCGGTGCCGGTACCCCCACCCTCACCTGCGGTCACGAAAATCATGTCAGCGCCCTTGAGCGCCTCCTTCAGCTCGTCCCGGCTCTCCATCGCGGCGGCGTGCCCGACCGCCGGGTCCGCGCCTGCCCCAAGACCGCGGGTCGCCTTTGCGCCGATGTGGATCTTCACGTCCGCGTCGCACATGACGAGTGCCTGCGCATCCGTGTTCACCGCGACGAACTCGACGCCGGTGAGCCCTGCGTCGACCATGCGGTTGACGGCGTTCGTGCCGCCGCCGCCGACACCCACGACCTTGATCACTGCGAGATAGTTCCCGGACCGTTCGCTCATCTGGATGTCGCTCGACCTAAAGCTGTAGTGGAGGCTGGGGTCGTCGAGCTCCTCCTTCCGCCGCAAGGGTACGCTGGATCGCACGGCTTGTCAATGCAGAAAACGCAACTCTCGATCAATCTCACTATCAATCTCTACCTTATACTTTAGAGTTTGGTGTCGCGCACAACAGGCCGCTCCGGCACGCTCACGTCGACGTAACCCTGTGTTGTATACGGCCCCACGACGCCGAGAACACGGCGCGCAATCGCCAGCTTGAGCCGAACGTCCTGGATGTCGCCGAGTCGTATCTCGAGGCCGGTTCGAAGGACGAGGGTCAACTCTTTGGCGTTCGAGCGGACGACACGGATCCGCCCGAGCAGGCTGCGCGACACTGGTGCCAGGGCCGCCGCTGCCGTCCCGCCGCTCTCCGGCACCAGGATCGTGTTGACCGCGACCGAGGTCTCGCGAGAAACCCAGATCCGCGGGAGAGAACTGAGACGTGGGTTCTTCACCTCGCGCAGAACTCGCCCGCGCGCGGACACGACCCATGAGGCACTTCCACGGCGGAGGAGGAGCACCGGCCGTTCCGGACGAACGGCGACACGGAGCGTGTGCGGAAACGCGCGGTCGAGCGAGACGGACATGACGTCGGGCGACGTGGCGATCCGGCGGTCGATCTCGCCGCGGCTGACCTTCACGAGGCTTCGGCCGATCTCGCCGGCGAGCGCTGCGCGCGCCTCGGCCCGCGCGCGCGGCGTACCCCCGACAACCTCGACGCGCGTCACCGCGAAAACCGACGTTTCACGAGCGACTGCGTACGCTCCACCCGCGAGAGCGAGGAGCGCGATCCCGACGGCGACCGAGCGACCCGAGGGGGCGAGCCGCGTCAACCCCGGTGATCCGGACGGAGTGGGCAGGACCGCGGCGGTCCCGGTCGCTCTCTTGCGGGCGGCCACGCTGCCGGATTCGCCGCGCCCGCACGTTCCCCTACGACGCGGGCAGCACGAGTGGGCCGAGGAACCGCACCTCGTGATCGAGCTCGACGCCGAAACGCTCGCGAACGCGTCTCCTCGCCTCCGTCATCAATGCCAGAGCGTCGGCGGACGTCGCACCGCCGGCGTTCTCGATGAAGTTCGCGTGGACGGGCGAGATGCGAGCACCCCCGATCGCGTGGCCTTTCAACCCGCACTGGTCGATGGCCCACCCGGCACCGAGATCCGGGCTCGGGTTCTTGAACACACTGCCGAACGTCCTCTTGTTGGTCGGCTGCGTCGAGCGCCGCCGCGCGAGCTGATCTGCAACTGTCGCCCTGATGGCCACCGGGTCGCGCGACTCGAGTGCGAGCCGCGCTTGCGCCACCACTTGGCCGGAGCGCAGCGCTGAGTGCCGGTAGGTGAGATCCAGATCAGTGGCCGTCAGCGTCGACGTGCCGTCCTCGTCGACGACGAGGGCCTCGACGAGGACGTCGCGGAATTCCAGCCCCCACGCGCCGGCGTTCATCCGCACCCCTCCCCCGATCGTGCCGGGTATCGACGCCGCGAACTCGAACCCGCCGAGTCCGGCGTCGCGCGCTCGGTGGAGGCACACCGCATTCGTAGCGCCGCCGCCCGCGACGAGCGTCGAGCCCTCGACATGCACCGCCGCGAGCTCCCCACCAAGTCGCAGCACCAGAGCGTCGACGCCGTCATCGTGAACGAGGACATTCGAGCCGAGTCCGATCGTCTCGACGTCGTGGTGCTCGTCGCGAGCCCACGACAAGAGTTCCTCGAGCTCACCAATGGTCTCCGGTTTCGCAAACCACCGGGCCGGCCCTCCGGTGCCCAGCGTCGTGAATCGGCTGAGCGAGACGTACTCGTCGATCTTCATCGGGCGCCCGTCCGCCCGGCAAGCCGTTCACGCAGGAGACCCGGCGCCCTGTCGATGTCTCCGGCTCCGATCATGAGCACCACGTCGCCGCTTTCGACCCGTCCGGACAGGTAGTCGACGCCTTGTTCGACCGAAGGCATCCAGGCGGAGAGGCGCCCGCGATCCGAGAGCGCGTCGACGATCAGCTTGCCGGTCACACCCGGCACCCGCTGCTTCGCGTGCGGCGTAGACATCGGTCACCGTGATGTCGTCCGCAGCGTCGAGCGCCGCCGCCAGCTCGCCCGCGAGATGGCGCGTGCGCGAGTACAGGTGGGGTTGGAAGAGCACGCGAAGCCGCCGGCCCGGATAAAGGCCATGGGCCGCTGCGATCGTGGCCGCCAGCTCTGTGGGATGGTGGCCGTAGTCGTCGACGATCGTCACGCCGCCAACCTCGGCAACCTCAAAGCGGCGACCCGTCCCGGCGAAGCGGGCGAGCGCCGGGGCGGCCTCGTCGCGAGGCACGCCGGCAAGCTCGAGGGCCCGCAGCGCCGTGCCGGCGTTGAGCCGGTTGTGCTCGCCAGGGACTCCGAGCGCGCCACGGTACGCGGGGGCGTCTCGGACAACGTGGGTCGCCGACGCCGTCCAGCGCGCGAACTCGCGCTCGAGCTCGTCGAGCGACGCGAACTCGGTGTGATGGTCGAGCTCGACGTTCGTCACCACGGCGATCTCGGCGGGAAGGCCGAACACCGACCGGTCCGATTCGTCTCCCTCGGCGACGAGCCACCCCTCCCCTGCGCCCGCATTCGCTCCGAGCTGCGGGACGGGTGAGCCGATCAGCCAGGCCGGATCGCGGCCGGTCTCGTGAAGGACGAACGCGATCATCGCCGCCGTCGTGCCCTTCCCGTGCGACCCCGCAACGACAATCGACCGCCGCAGGCCGACGAGCTCGGCCAGAAACTCCCCCCGAGGACGCCCTTCCACCCTCGGGTATGCGCTCGAGACGACGACCTCCCACCCGTCGGGAACCAGCGGCTCCGATCCGATTTCGAGTCGAGCGCCCCGCAACGGCTCCAGATATGGCGTGTCGACGCCGTCCCAGCCGCCGACCTCGGCGCCCCATGCGCGCGCGAGCTGCGCGTAGGCCGACAGGCCCGCGCCCCCGATGCCGACGAACCAGATACGCCTACCGATCAGCGGCTGCAAGCGCGATCAACTCCTCCGCGATCTCGTCCGCGGCATCCGGCCGAGCTGCTCGGAGCATCGCCTCGCCCATGCGCTCGAGACGAGCCTGGTCGCCGAGCAACGAGCGAACGACGTCGGGGACATCGTCGATGTCGGCCTCGCGAATCATCACCGCTCCGCCCGCCCGCACGAAGTGCTCGGCGTTCTTCGCCTGGTGGTCACCAGTTGCGAACGGGTACGGCACGAGCACCGCCGGCCGACCAGCGGCAGCGATCTCCCACACCGAGCTGCCGGCGCGAGCGAGGACGAGGTCGGCGGCCGAGTACGCGGCGCCGATCCGGTCGGTCTCCGGAATCAGCCGGTAGTCCGGGCGCTCCACGCGGGGATGAAGCGACTCGTAGTCGCGCCGACCCGAGATGTGGAGGATCGCCGGCCCGACCGCCCCGAACGCCTCGAGCGCGAGCTCGTTGAGCGAGCGAGCGCCTGCGAGAGCCCCTGCGACAAGCAGGACGGGGCCGTCCACAGGCAACTCGAACGACGCGCGCGCGTCGGCCTTCGGGACGGGTCGCGCACGCGCCGGGATCGCCCGGCCGGTGACGCGATACCTGCGCCCGGTCAGGGCCGGGATCGGGTAGGCGAGGAAGACGCGCTTTGCGAACGGGAGGGCGAGGCGGTTGGCAAGCCCGAGGTGAGCGTCGGACTCGGAGAGCGCGACTGGGATCCGCATCGAGCCCGCGGCGAGCACCATCGGCCCTGCCACGTAACCGCCGCCGCCGAAGACGACGTCCGGCCGTCGCTGCTTCAGGATCGCGCGGCAGGCGCGTGGCGCAGCAGCGGCCTCCAGCAAGGCTCGCGCGAGCGTCACGCTCACGGTGCGCGGGAACCCGCTGACGCGGAACATGTCGAGCTCGTACCCCGCGTCAGGGACGAGCTGCGCCTCAGCGCGATCCGGCGACCCGGCGAACGTCACGAACACGCCGCGGGCCGTCAGCGCTTCCGCGACCGCCAGCGCCGACAGCACGTGTCCGGCCGTCCCGCCTGCCGCGATCACGGCTCGAAGCTGTCTGCGCGATGCCACGATGAGCGATGTTAAGGAGGATTCCGACCGACGCGAGCAAGATCACCAAACTCGAGCCGCCGTAGGAGAGAAACGGAAGGGGAATCCCGGTCAGCGGCGCGATTGCCATCACGGCCGCGATGTTGATCGCCGCCTGCCCACAGACAAGCACCGTGATCCCGGTTGCGAGAAGCTTCCCGAAGGGGTCCGCGCATGAACCCGCGACCTTGAGCCCTGCCCAGGCGAAGAGGGCGTACGCGGAGATGACGGCCCCGATACCGACCAGCCCGAGCTCTTCGCCGATGTTCGCCAGCATCATGTCCGTGTGAGCCTCGGGAAGGTAGAAGATCTTCTGCACGCCCTGGCCGAGCCCGACGCCGAAGATCTCGCCCGAGCCCATCCCGATCAGCGCCTGCACGATCTGGAAGCCCGTGCCCTGGGCGTCATGCCACGGGTGCAGGAACGCGAAGAAGCGGGCGCGCCGGTACGGCTCGATCCAGATCGCCGCAGTCCCGAGCGCCGCGGCGATGCCGAGACCGCCGAGGAGCGCTGGGAACCGCGTACCCGCCACGAGCAACATCCCCGCGAGCATGATCAGAAGGGCGATCGCAGTCCCGAGATCCGGCTCCAGCACGAGCAGAACTGCGAAGACCCCCGCGAGTGCCCCTACGGGGCGCGCGAGCTCTCGCAGGTTGCGTGGTGCGGGCCGCCGGGAGAGATACGCGGCAGCCCAGATCGCGAGCGCAAGCTTGGCGAACTCGGACGGCTGAAACACCGCCGGGCCGACCGAGATCCAGCGACGGGCGCCGTTGATCGCCGGCCCGATCGCGAGCACGACAACGAGCAGGAACAGCGCGACCAAGACGAGCGACGGCGCGAACATGCGCAGCCGCCGGTAGTCCCAGCGCTGAGCGACCATCATCAGAACGATCCCGAGCGCCGCGTAGAGCCCCTGGCGCTCGAGATAGTAGGTCGGGTTCTGGCCGCCGACCTCGGCGGCCGCCGACGTCGCCGAGTACACCATCACGAGACCGAACGCGACAAGCGCGAGCGTGACGAGGATCAGGACTCTCGACTCGAGCTCTCCGCGGGCCATCCGGACTGGATTCGCGCGGAAGAGGTGAATTCCTGGCGGGTCAGACCCGCGGCACGGGTGTTGCGGGTCGGGTGCCGACTGGCGGCCGGCGGATCCCCACATCGTCGAGCGCCGCATTGACAAGCGCGTCGAAGCGTCCGGCTGCGAGATCGCCGAACGGGTCGCGTGTATAGCCGAGCAGCGTCAGGTACGAGAGCCCGAACGCGGCGCGCATGCGAAGAGCACGACGAGCGCCAGCAGCGCGAGATCACGCAGAATCGTCGATCTGCGCTTGGCGGGGACGTCCAGATAGAGCTTCACCGGAACCGGCGAACGGGCGCCGGCTTCACGGTTTTTCCACCGTTGACCCGCTCCCACCTACCAGTCGAGGGTCCGGCGCTTCGCGCCAGCCCTAGCCGAGCGTCTCGTCGATTCCGACCTCGAACATCTCCACGGACACCCGGTGCCCGCTCGAGTCGGAGAGCGGGGACATACTGTTGAGCGCCTCGTCTGCAGCACGCAGGTCGTCCTCCGTGGCACAGAAGTTCAGGTCGATCGCAGTGCCGCTCGAACGATCGACGAGCGTCACCACGCGCTTGATTCCCATCAACCCGGGCGGCATGCCCTCGGTTTCTCCGCGCTTGGCCGCCGCGAGCTGCTCGCGCAACCGCCCCAGCTCGGCATCGATCCCGCTGGGATCACCACCCTCGAATCTCGCAACACGAACGAACATCACCCATCACCTCCGTCGCTGGAATGATGAGCCTATGGCTGCACCACCGAGAAGGCAACCCGCACGGGCGGCCGTCAGCCCGTCTCCGGCCGGAGCTCCGCGACAAGGCGGCGGAACTCGTCGCCCCGCTCCTCGAAGTTCTCGAACTGGTCGTAGCTCGCGCACGCGGGGCTGAGGAGCACGACCTCGCCCGCCCGCGCGCCTCCAAAGGCGTGCCCGACAGCCTCCTCGAGCGTCCGATCGTCGTGTGCGGGCCGCCCGCGCAGAGCCACACCGAGCGTCGGTGCGGCTTCTCCGATCAAATGCACCGTCGCGACGTTAGGCCCGATCGCCTCCGCAAGCGGCTCGAAGTCCTCACCCTTGAGCGATCCGCCGAGGATCAGGTGCACTCGCAGGTCCGCGTACGCCGCGAGCCCACGCCGGGCGGCCGCGACGTTCGTCGCCTTTGAGTCGTTGACGAATTGCACTCCCCCGACGTCCCCGACCAGCTCGAGGCGATGCGGAACGCCGGGGAACGTTCGCAGTCCTTCCGCGATCGCGGCATCGCCGATGCCCGCCGCGCGCGCCGCGGCCGTCGCCGCTGCCGCGTTCTCGCGATTGTGTTCCCCTCGAATCAACGGTTCGGCCGGTAGAGGGTCGGTGGCGGCGAACTCGATTCCCTCGAGACCAAGCCCGCGGGGCACGACCTTCGCCCGCGCCCGCTCGAAGATCCGGAGCTTCGCGTCGCGGTACGCCCCGAACGTGCCATGACGGTCGAGGTGATCCGGCTCGACATTGAGCAGCACCGCGACGTCGCACTCGAGCGTCTCGACGTCCTCCAGCTGGAACGACGAGAGCTCGCAAACGACCCAGTCGGCTCCTCGGATCGACGCAAGCGGCGTGCCGACGTTGCCCGCAACGGCCACGTCGCGCCCCGCTGTCCGGAAGATCGCGCCGAGGAGCTCCGACGTCGTCGTCTTGCCGTTCGTCCCCGTGACCCCCACCAGCCGGGTGCCCGCCGGCAGCAGTCGAAAGCCGAGCTCGACCTCTGACCACACCGGTATTCCCCGCTCGCGGGCGGCGCGGACGAGCGGCGAGTCGCCGGGCACGCCCGGGCTCTTCACGAGCAACGAAACGTCCTCGAGCAACTCGAGGTCGTTCTCGTTCCCAAGCGACCGGTCGACCCGGACGACCTCGTCGCCACGCTCGACGAGCCGCTCGGCCGCGGCCTCTCCGGAGCGTGCCAGGCCGTAGACGAGAGCCTTCACCGGGGCGGTCTGATCTGCGGGTAGTACTTATAGAAAAGAGCAAAACCGGCAGCACAGAAGATTGCGGTCACGATCCAGAAACGGACCATGATCTTCGTCTCCGACCACGCCTTCATCTCGAAATGGTGGTGGAGCGGCGCCATCAGGAACACTCGGCGTCCCCAGTACTTGAACGAAAAGACCTGGAGCATCACTGACAGCGCCTCGATCACGAAGATCCCGCCGACGAGCAGAAGCAGGAACTCGACTTTCAGGAAGATCGCCATCGCACCGATCGCGCCGCCGAGGGCCATCGCGCCCGTGTCGCCCATGAACACTTCGGCCGGAAACGCGTTGAACCAGAGGAAGCCGATCGCCGCGCCGATCAACGCCGCGCCGATGAACGCGAGGTCGAGTCGATTCTCGATCCGGTAGCCGTCAGGGCCGCGCGAGCGTATGTAGATCGTCACCGCCATTGCGGTCAGGGTCAAGAGGGCGATGATCGCGGTGCCCGCAGCGAGCCCGTCGAGACCGTCCGTGAGATTCACGCTGTTTGCCGCCCCGGCGATGATGATGAACACGAGCACGTACCAGCCCCAGCCGAGTTGAATCGACCAGTCGACAATCGGCACGAACACCGAGGTAGGCAGGTGCTGGTGGTGAGCCGCGATGCAAACGGCGACCGCGGTCGCCAAGAGCAGCAGCATCTTCCAGCGACCGCTCAAGCCGAGCGAGCGGCGGTGACGGAGCTTGACGAAGTCGTCGAGAAAGCCAATCGCGCCACATGCGAGCGCCGTGCCGAACACCGCGAGCGCGGGTGGCGTGTAGTCGCTCGTCGCGAGAAACGCGATCGACGCCGCGAGCACGATCAGCAGCCCGCCCATCGTCGGGGTGCCCTGTTTCGCGGCGTGGTGCTGCGGCCCTTCCTCGCGGATGTGCTGACCGAACTCGTGCCGACGGAGAAAGTCGATGAACGCGGGCCCGGCAAGGATCGCGATGATCATCGCAACGAGCCCGGCAACGAGAACGCCTGCCATTACTCGCGTAGTTTCGCCGTGACCGCCTCGAGTCCCACTGCGCGCGAGCCCTTGACGAGCACGACGTCGCCGGGCCGGACGAGGTCGCGAACGGCGCCCGCGGCCTCGTCTGCAGTCGCAAACCACTTCGCCGTCTGGCCGTAACCGCGCGCGAGCTCACCGACCGCCACCAGCTCGTCGACTCCGGCCCCGACCGCTGCCTCGCCGACCTCGCGGTGATACGCCGTCGCGTTTTCCCCGAGCTCAGCCATCTCCCCGAGGACAGCGACTCTCCGCCGTGTGCCGGCCCGCTCGGCAAGGTGGTCGAGCGCAGCGCGCATCGACAGGGGGTTGGCGTTGTAACAGTCGTTGATCAGCAGGGCGCCGCCGGCGAGCTCTATCTCCTCCTCCCGCAACGGCGAGAACTCGACGTCGAGGCTCCCGTCTGCGATCTCGAGCCCGAGCGCGTCGCAAACCGTCAACGCAGCGAGCGTGTTCCTGAGCTGGTGGCGGGACGAGTAGTTCGTCGCGAGGCGAATGGTTCGGTCGCCGACGTTGAAGATGCCCGGCTCCTCGACGTCACCGAAACGCCGAATCTCGATGTCCGAACGAGTGAGATACGGGTCGAGCAGCGGTTCGCCGTCGGGCACAACTGCGAACCCGCCCGCCCGCAGCGCCTCGATCAGCTCGGCCTTGGCCCGTGCGACGTTTTCGACCGTCTCGACGAGCTCGAGGTGCACCGGGCCGACGTTCGTGATCAGAGCGACGTCCGGGCGCGTAAACGACGCAAGCCACGCGATCTGCCCGAGGCCGCGCATCCCCATCTCGGTGATGCAAATCGCGGTGTCCGGCTCGAGACGACAGAGCGTGAGCGGCACCCCGAGCTCGTTGTTGTAGTTGCCCTCGGACGCGACCGTGCGGGCAAGCGGCATGCAGAGCGCAGCGAGAATGTCCTTGGTGGTGGTCTTCCCGGTTGCCCCGGTGATTGCCACAACGCGAGCGTGCGACCTATCACGGACGGCCCCGGCGATCGCTGCGAGCGCGCCGTGGGGGTCCGTTGGTACGAGAGCCGCAGCGGCACCGCGCGCGAGCGCGTGCTGGACGAAGTCGACGCCGGCCCCAACCGCAACGAACAGGTCGCCCTCGTCGATACGGCGCGAATCGATCGCGAGGCCGGTCACCTCAGTCGCCCACGGGCGAGCGTGAAGCTCGCCGAGGGGCTCGACGAGCGAAAGCTCGATCGGGATCATGAGCTCGTTGCGACGGCGCGCAGCACCTCTCGCGTCACCTCCCGGTCATCGAACGGAACCTTGCCGCTTTCGAGCTCTTGCTCAGGCTCGGCGCCGCGCCCGGCAATCACGACGACGTCACCGGGGCGCGCTTCGCTGATGGCTAGCTCGATTGCCGTACGCCGGTCGAGCTCCACCTCGACGGGGCCCAGGGCGCCGGCCATCACCTCCGCAGCGATCGCAGCCGGCTCCTCGGAACGCGGGTTGTCCGACGTGAGGACCGCCACGTCCGCCAGCTCGGAGACAACTTTTCCCATCAAAGGCCGCTTCGCGCGGTCACGGTCGCCACCGGCGCCAAAGACAGCGACCAGCCGCCCTTCACCCAGATCGCGCGCGGCGCGCAGGACGTTCTCGAGCGAGTCCGGTGTGTGCGCGTAGTCGACGATCACGGTGAAGCTCTGGCCCTCGTCGACGGCCTCGAACCGGCCCGGCACGCCGGTGACCGACTCGAGCCCGCGCCGGATCGCGTCGTCGCCAACCCTGAGCGCCCGTGCCGCGAGCGCGGCTCCGATCGCGTTCTCCCGGTTGAAGCGGCCGAGAAGCTTGAGGTCGATCCCGTCGATCGCGTTCGAGTGCGCGTCGAAGGTGATCGCATCAGGCAGACAGGCCGCGAGTCGCCGGCCGTATTCGTCGCGAGTGTTCACGACGGCACGCTCCGTCTGCTCGAAGAGGCGCTCCTTGCTTGCGAAGTACTGCTCCATCGTCCCGTGGAAGTCGAGGTGGTCCTGAGTGAGGTTCGTGAAGACGAGGGCGGCAAAGTGCGTCCCAACAAGGCGGCCCTGCGCCTGGGCGATCGAGGTCGCCTCCATCACACAGGAGCGGTCGCCGGCGTCCAGCATCTGGCGGAAGAGACGCTGAAGGTCGATCGCCTCAGGGGTGTTCAGGCCGGTTGGGAGACTCACCCCGCCCACCCGACGCTCGATGTTGGTTAGGAGACCCGGCCGGCGGTCCGCAGCGCCGAGGATCGCGTGAAGCAGGAAGGCCGTCGTCGTCTTCCCGTTCGTCCCCGTGACTCCAGCCACCTCGAGCTCGCTCGTCGGATCGGCGAAGAAGAGCGATGCGGCGACCGGCATTGCAGCCCTCACGTCCGGTACGACGAGCTGCGGAAGTCCGACCGCGACCGTCCGCTCGACGACCAGAGCGACTGCGCCGGCGCCGGCAGCGGCCGACGCGAAGGCGTGGCCGTCCGAGCGGGTCCCGCGCACGCAGAAGAAGAGCGCACCGGGTGTCACTGTTCGAGTGTCGTAGGCGAGGTCAGAAACGTCGACCGGAGCGCCGTGCACGACCTCTGCCGGACCGAGCGCCGCCATGAAGCGCTCCAGGTTCATCGCGGGCCGAGTCTAGCCGCCGCGCGCTCGGCGCGAAGTCGACACGAAGTTGGCACGGACACGACACCCGACCCTGGGTAACCTCATGGCAGGGGGCTCGCGCCCCCTTGGGGGAGGTTCAGGGCTTGGTCAACGGCTTGGTCCACGGCTTGGCTCGCGGCCTTGGTTCAGGCGATGTCCGGCGGGGTACCCCTGAGCTCAGGTTGGGTCAGGGGTTGGACGCCGAGAGCGTCGTGCGTGAGGCTGCGGCGTTCAAGTCCGGCGGGATTTCGAGGTACTGCAGGTCGAACTTGGCAATCGAAGCGAAGGCCGGGGCGGCAACGACGCCACCGAAAATCGACCCGCGGGGCTCGTCGACCATCACGAGCACTACGAGACGCGGGTTTGAGGCGGGCACCATGCCGACGAACGATGCATCGAAGTTGTAGCTCGAGTAGCCGCCGCGCCCGTCCGGCTTCTGGGCGGTGCCAGTCTTGCCGGCGACGCTGTAGCCAGGGATCGCCGCTGCACCACCGGTCGCCCCGACGTCCGCGACCACTCCGGTCAGCATCGCCTTTACCTTCTCGTTGACCGCCGGGGAGAGTATCCGCTGCCGCCGCCACGGGCCTGCCGAGTGGCCCCCGACACGGTCGACGAGATGCGGACGCACCAGGACTCCCCCGTTCGCCACCGCGGCATACGCAGAGGCCATCTGGATCGGCGTGACGGCGATCCCCTGACCGATCGGGAAGTTGCCGATCGTCGAGCCCGACCACTGGTCAAGTGGTAACAGCAGCCCCGCGCTTTCACCCGGGAAGTCGATCCCGGTGGCTGTGCCGAAGCCGAACCGCTGAATCCACTTCATCAGCCTGGACTCCCCGAGCTTCTCAGCAAGGGTGATCGCACCGACATTCGACGACCGGGAGAGGATCTGCGCCACCGTAAAGGTCTCCGTGCCACGCCGCTCGGCGTCGTGAACGACGCGGTCGGCAACGTTGATCGAGTACGGGAGCGTGAACGTCGTCGACGGACTGACAAGCCCCTCCGAGAGCGCGCCCGTCACCGTCACCAGCTTGAAGGTCGAGCCCGGCTCATACGTGTCGGTCACGGCACGGTTGCGCTGCAGGTCGAGCGGAACGGCGTTGGAGTTGTTCGCGTCGTAGCCCGGCGCCTGCGCCATCGCGAGCACGCCACCGGTCTTCGGATCGAGAACGATCGCGACTGCGTCCTTTGCGTGCCACTTGGCCACGGTCTGCCTGAGCACAGCCTCGGCGTTGGCCTGGATCGTGTGATCGAGCGTCGTGAACATGTCCTTCCCCTGGGCCTCGGGAGTCGCGCTCACGACGTCGATGGCGCGGCCGAACGGGTCGCGCACGATCGTCTCGGTCCCGGGCCGGCCGGCGAGCTTCTTGTCATAGGCGATTTCGAGCCCCCCAAGTCCTTTGTTGTCGACGCCCGCGTACCCGATCACCTGCGACGCGACCGTGCTCTGGGGGTAAGCCCGCCGCTCCTCCGAGTAGAACCCGAGGCCGGAGAGGTTCTTCTTTTTCAGCTTGAGAGCCTTCACCGGGTCGGCGAACCGCTGCACGTAGACGAACTGTGAACGCTTGTCGAGGAGCTGAGGGTAGAGCGTGTTCGCGCTCACGCCGAGAATGTCGTGCGCGGCGAGAGCGACTGCGCGCGCGTGCCGGACCTGGCTTGGATCGGCGTAGACGGTCGTCGTCTGCTCGCCGATCGCGAGCTGAACCCCAGTCCGGTCGAAGATTGTCCCGCGACCCGCAGGGATTGTGATGAGCTCGCGGTGCTGGGTCTTTGCTCGTGCCGAAAGCTCTCCACCGATCACGACCTGCAACCAGACGGCCCGGGCGAGCGTTCCTGCGAAGACGAGGACAAGGAGCGCCAGGAGCAGATGGATCCGGTGATTGGCCTGCTTCTGGCGCACCGCTAGCGACCGAGCTTGATGTACCCGATCGTGGACGGGTCTGCGTCGACGAGGCCGTCCTGCCGTCGCGCTATCGCCTGGATCCGCGGCGACGCGAGCTGGCTCGAGAGCTCAGACTGAAGCGCCGCGTTCTCGGCGCGAAGGTTCGACCGCTGTTGGGTCGCCTTGTCAAGCTGGAGGTTGAGGCGGAGCACCGCGACGTTCACGAATACGACGCCGGCGAGCAAGATCCCGCTCACAACGATCCACGCGATTCCCGAACGTGCACGCGCGCGGGACTTGCCCTGTGGCTTCGGCCGCCTTGCCGCCGGCTTCGTCTTCGGCTTCGCCTTCCGCCGCCCACCCGCCGGGCTGCTCTTCGGCGTCGCACGATGGCGGGACGGGGCAAGCGGCTCGGCAACCGCCGCGTCGACGAACCAACTAGTCAATCTTCACCGCCGCCCGCAACCGCGCTGACTGCGAACGCGGGTTGCGCGCGATCTCGGCGGCCGACGGGCGGATTGCACGGCGCGGAGTCGCTCGCAGCGCTGGCTTCGCACCACACGCGCACAGTGGGAAGTCAGGCGGGCACGTGCAACCGTGCTCCTCCGCGCGCAGAAAACGCTTGACGATCCTGTCCTCGAGCGAATGGAAGGAGATCACCGCGAGCCGTCCGTGCGGGCGCAGGATCTCGAGCGCCGCGGGGAGAGCGCGCTCGAGGGAGCCGAGCTCGTCGTTCACCTCGATGCGCAGCGCCTGGAACACGCGTTTGGCCGGATGGCCCTCGCCAAACCGTGCGGGCGCCGGAATCGAGTGCTTGATCGTCTCGACGAGGTCGCTCGTCCGCTCGAACGGCTGCTGGCGCCGGCGCTTCACGATCGCGCGCGCGATCGGCCGCGCGTAGCGCTCCTCGCCGTACCGGAGGAAGATCTCCGCCAGATCGCGCTCGTCTGATTCGTTCACGACGTCGGCGGCCGTGAGGTCGGCCGACGGATCCATGCGCATGTCGAGCGGCGCGTCGGCCGCGTAGGAGAAGCCGCGCTCGGGACGGTCGAGCTGCATCGACGAGACTCCGAGATCGAGCAGGATTGCGTCGGCGTGCACCCCGTTCTCGGCGAGCTGGGTGAGAACCATCGAGAACTCGCCGTGAAGCAATCGAGCCTTCGCAGCGGTCCCGCGGCGCAGACGCTCGAAGTACGGTGCGACGGTCGGGTCGCGATCGATCGCGATCAACTTCCCCTCCCCGCGCAGACAGCTCGCGAGCAGCTGGGAATGCCCGCCGGCACCGAACGTGCAGTCGATGACGGTCTCGCCCGGGCGCGGCGCGAGCGCGGCGACGACCTCGTCCGCGAGGACGGGAACGTGGTCAGTCGCGGTTGGCAAGGCGTTCGGCAACATGCTCCGCGCTCCCTTCGACTTCGTGCAGGTGTTCGCGCCAAGCGGCGCGATCCCAGATCTCGAGGTGGTCGTAGACGCCCGCGACGGTGACCTCGCGCTGGATCCCGGCCGTCTGGAGCAGACTTGCCGGCAGAACCATCCGCCCTTGTTTGTCGAGCTCGGCGGTCACGGCGCGGGAAAAGAAGTGCCGGTGCATCATGCGCGACTCCCGGCTGAGCCCGTCGAGGCTGCTGATTCGTGCCGCGTACCGTTCCCATTCGCCCTGGGCGTACGCGTAGAGACAGCCGTCGAATCCGGACGTGACGACGACTCGATCGCCAAGATGCTCGCGCAGCCTGGCCGGGAGCGTGAGACGGTTCTTGTCGTCGAGGGAATGGTCATGTTCACCGAGCAGCATGGTCCACTTCGCCCCACTTTACCCCACCATGCTCCACATGTCCACTGTTCTTATGACGGTATCTGCGCCGTGTAGGGCCCCCTTCCGGTGATGACCGCCGCGCCTGCCCGGGCGGCGAGCTCGAGCGCCTCCTCATGCGTGTCACCGCGCGCGAGCGCGAAGCAGAGCGCTGCGGCGAACGAGTCCCCCGCACCGTAGGTGTCGGCCACGGGCCCCGGGGGAGGTGAGGCGGCGTACCGCCCGTCGCCGGCCGTGCCTCCGAGAGCCCCCTCCGTCCGCACGACGAGACCGACGTCGAGCCCTCCGTCGTACCTTTCGCTGGGGTCGGTCGCGCTGCCGACGAGCAGGTCGAGCGGGACAGCGCCATCGACGAGGGTCGCGAGCTCGCGCGGCGTCGCGGCGAGGAAGCGTGCTCCCCGGGCCGAGCGCAGTACCGAGACCTCTCCGGCGACGAAGAAGACCGCGTCGTAGGTGTCACCCGGGATCGGGTCGCGCGGTCGGAGTTTCGGCCCGATTGTCGTAATCGTCCGCTCTCCGCGCTCGTCGACGAGCGTCACGGCGCGTCGGGTCGAGCCGAACCACTCCGTGTGGAGGGTGATGCCGAGCTCGTCGAGCCGCCGCACGGAGGCGTGTCCGAGCTCGTCGTCGCCGAGCGCCGTGAAGAAGTCGCAGGATCCGGCCAGCCTGGCGAGCTGGGCTGCGACTACGGCGCCCCCTCCGGCCGGGCCCGACCAATGCTCGGTCGCGTGGGCGATCTCCCCCGGTCCGGGGACGTGGTCGACAAGGGCGAACTCGGTCCACTCGACGTGACCGGCGACTGCGCATCTCACAGCCGGGCAGAGTCGCACGTTTCACCTCATGATGGGGACCGTGGCGATCCCGCCCTTCGAGCGCTTCTATCTCGAGTACCGGGACGAGGTGTTCCGCTACCTGCGCCGACTCCTCGGCCAGCGGGCCGAGGATGCTTGGCAGGAGACGTTCCTGCGCGCGCTACGCGCGTACGACCGCCTCGAGCACGGCCGCCATCTTCGGGCGTGGGCGTTCACGATCGCCACACGGGTCGCGATGGACGAGCTGCGCGCGAAGCCCGTGGCACCGCTCGACAGGGGAGCTCGCGGATGGTGAGGGAGGCGAGCTGCAACGCTCGGCGTACCTCGAGCTGGAGCATCTCACCGACGGCCTGCCTCCGACCGAGCGCGCGGCGGTTGTCCTTCGCTTCGGTTACGACCTTCCGTACGCCGAGATCGGCGCCGCGCTCAACTCGTCCGAAGAGGCGGCCCGCGCCGCCGCATCGTCCGGGGTCCGCAGACTGAGGAGGACACATGGCAATCACGCCTGAGCTCGACCGACGGTTCCGCGAGGCGGCGATTCGCGCAGGACTCGTCGACATCCGCTACGACGTCATCGGGTCGCCGGTCGGGGATCTGCTCATCGCGGCGACCGATCGCGGGCTCTGCCGCATTTCGTACACGGTCGAGGGGCAGGACGAGTCGCTCGCCCGCACGTTCGGCGTCCGTGTGCTCAGGGCGCCGCTCGATGACGTTCGGCGCGAGCTCGACGAGTACTTCGAGGGGCGGCGGCACGCATTCGACCTCGCGCTCGACCTGCGCGTCGGCGAGTTCCATGAGGCGGTGCTCCGCGAGCTCGCCCGTGTTCCGTACGGTCGCACGGACACGTACGGCCATCTCGCCGCCAAGGTCGGACGGCCTCGCGCTGCACGAGCGGTCGGCACGGTGATGAACCGGAATCCGATTCCGATCGTCCTGCCCTGCCACAGGATTGTGGGCGCAAACGGTTCGCTCACCGGGTACGCAGGCGGTCTGCACGTCAAACGGGCGCTGCTCGAGCTCGAAGGCGTCATGCTTCAGCCCTGATGACTCGCCTTGCTCACGCCGCTGCCCGCACTCCGAGTCCCGACGCCGCTACTCGAACTGCGCCTGCCACTGTCCGGCCTCGGGTTATGGATGGAGGCCGAGTAGCCGGTATCCCACCCCCCACACGTTCTCGATGTAGGAGGTAGCCGGATCGGCGTCCCGGAGCTTGCGACGGAGACGCGACGCGTGCGAGTCGAGCGTGCGGGTGCGGGCGTGGGCCAGGTAGCCCCAGACGTCGCGAAGAAGCTCGTCTTTCGTAAAGACCCGCCGCGGCTCCCCGGCGAGGCGGACGAGCAGCGCGTACTCCTTCTGCGAGAGCGACACGGCACAGCCCGCGGCGCGCACGACGCGCGTCGTGAGATCGATCTCGAGCGGACCGGCCTCGAGCCGCTCACCCACCGACGGTTGCGCGCGGCGGAGCACCGCCCGGATCCGCTCCACGAGCTCGTCATAGTGGAACGGCCGAGCGAGATAGTCGTCGCACCCGCGCCGAAACGCCTGCACGCGATCGAGGGGATCTGCCTCCGCACGCCCGAGCACGATTACGGGTGCCTCGCCGCGCCAGCGCTCCAACGCGGAGTCGTCGGCGGCGAGCACCAGATCCGGGCGGCGGTCGCCGGCAGACGGCGCGCCCGCGCTCAAGATCTCGAAGCCGTCGTGACGGAGATGACGTTCGAGGTGAGGCACTGCGGCGGGATCGCCATCCGCAAGCAGCAGCGTGGTGGACATGAGGTCGAGACTAGCCCCGCACGGCTCCGGCGCCAAGATGTCCTTTGCGGCAACTCTGCGACAAAGAATCCTCAGCCGCCCGCCGCGGCCACGGCCCGCTGCGCGGGGTCGAGCGGGCTAGAGCCGGCCGGAGCGAATGACGCCCCAGAGCAGCCAGACGCCGAGCACACCGGAGAGCAGGAAGCCGAGTACCGAGAGGAAGTGCACACCGAGGAGGTGCGGGCCGCTCGTCGCGAAGATTCCGATCAGGCTCGACCCGATCAGCCCACCGGTGACGATGAGCGCGATCACGAGGCGGTTCGTCACCGCGTCGAGTTTGTGCATGAGCTCGTCGAGGCCCTTGTGCACGAAGCCGACCTCGATCTGGCCGCGCCGCACCTGTTCGAGCGTGTCGGACACCTGGTACGGAAGCTCGGCCGCGATGTTGGCGAGCTCCCAGCCCTCGCGCCGCGCGCGGCCGAGGACGCGCCGCGGCGTGAAGCGCTCGACCATGAGCGAGCGCGCGTACGGCTTCGCCACCTCGAAGACGTTGAAGTCCGGATAGAGATCGACGCCGACCGACCCGACGGTGGCGATCGCCTTGTCGAGGAGCACGAACCTCGTCGGCAGCTTCAGGTTCATCGCGTAGATCAGCGAGAACGCCTCACGGACTATCTGGAGCGGGTCGATCTCCGTCAGGCTCGCCCCGTAGTAGCGCGAGTAGAGCTCGTGCAAGCTCGCGACGAACTCCTCTTCGCGCTCCTTGCGGGTAGCTGACGCCGAGGTCTGCAAGCCGGCGCGGAAGCACCTCGATGTTCTCGTTCGCCGCGTCGATGAAGAGCCGCGTCAGCCGCGACATGTCCCGCTCGGTCAGCTTCCCGGCCAGCCCGAAGTCGACGAGCCCGATCCGCTCCGGCGAGAGCACGAGGATGTTCGCCGGGTGCGGGTCGCCGTGGAAGAACCCGTGCCGGAAGATCATCGTCATCCACGTCTCGGCGATCAGATAGGCGAGCCGGCGGCGCTGCTCGAGCGGACCATTGGTCGAGCTCGAGATCGGCGAGCTGCACGCCGTCGAGGTACTCGAGCGTGAGCACCCGGCTGCGCGTGTAGCTCCAGTAGGTCGCGCGGCACTGCGACGTGCGGGTGCCCCGCGAAGTTGCGGTGAAACGTGTCGGCGTTGCGCGCCTCGTGCCGGTAGTCGAGCTCCTGCCGGATCGAGCGGGCGAACTCGTCGACGATCTCGCGGGTGTCGACGAAGTCGAGGGCCCGCACGCGCTCCTTCGCGAGCCGCGCCGCCTGGTACATCAGCTGGAGGTCGGCCTCGATCTGGCGCGGCGCGTTCGGTCGCTGCACCTTGACGGCGACTCGGCGGCCGTTCGGCAGCACCGCGCGGTGCACCTGGCCGATCGAGGCCGCTGCGACCGGCGCGCTCTCGAACTCGAGGAAGAGGCGCTCGATCGGCTGCCCGAGCTCCTCCTGGATCACCCGCTCGACCTCCGCGTACGGAACCGGCCGCACGTCGTCCTGGAGCCCGCGCAGCTCGGCGATGATGTCCGGCGGCACGACGTCGGGGCGCGTCGAGAGCAGCTGGCCGAACTTGACGAACGTCGGGCCGAGCTCGTCGAGCATCTCGCGCAGGTGACGCCCGCGCGCAGTCGGCGCGCCCTCGTCGGCGGGGCGGCTGCGACGGCCCTCGAAGACGTAGCCGAAGCCGTGCCGCACCGCGACCTGGGCGATTTCGCCCAGCCGCCCGATGTTCGCGCTGCTTCGAGCTTGTGGCCACGTTGCAGTGTTGCACGCGAACCCGCCGTAACCCTCGCCGCGCGACCCCGTACACTTCATGCGTGGTTACCGCCGCGCCGCGCGTCAAACCGAGGCTAAGGGGAGTGTTCCACGAGCTCGGGTTCTTCGCTGCTGTCGGCCTTGGGATCCCGCTCGTGCTCAGCGCGCACCCTGGCCGAGCCCGGATCGCCGCGGTCATCTTCGCGGTCTGCGTCGCCGCGTGTTTCGGCGCAAGCGCCCTCTATCACCGGCCGACGTGGAAACCAGATGTCCGGGGGCGGCTGGCCCGACTCGACCATGCCGGTGTGTACCTCCTGATCGCCGGCACCTACACCCCGTTCGGCCTACTCGTCCTGTCGAAGAACTGGGCTATTCCGGTGCTCACGATCGTCTGGGCAGGCTCGCTCGCGGCGATCCTGCTCAAGCTCTTCTGGCTGGAGAAGCCGAAGTGGCTCTCGGCCGCGATCGGCCTCTCACTGGGGTGGGTCGCGCTCGCCGCCATTTCGGAGCTGCTAAAGCTCGACACGCCCGGGTTCGCGCTCGTCGTCGCGGGCGGGCTGATGTACACAGTCGGCGGGGTGGTCTACGCGCTTCGTCGACCGGATCCGCTCCCGACGGTGTTCGGCTACCACGAGCTCTTCCACGTGCTGACGCTCGTCGCCGCCGGCTGCTTCTACTGGGCGATCGCTTTCTACGTGCTGCCTCGCGGCTAGCCGGCTAGCGGATCGCGCGGATCGTGGCCTGCCAGGCGCCGCGTGGCGCCGGCACTTCGACGATCTCGCCGACGGCTCGCCCGAGCAGCGCCGAGCCGAGCGGAGAGGTCGGTGACACGGTTCCCGTACCGCCGAGCGCCGCTGATCTCGACGGTCATCGTCTCGCCGCTCTCGTCCTCGACCTCGACAACCGAGCCGACGCCCACCTCGTCGCCGGACGACTCCTCGACGATCTCGGCGTGGTCGAGCCGGGCGCGGAGCGTCCGGATGCGGGCTTCGAGAAGGCCCTGCTCGTTCTTCGCCGCGTGGTACTCGAAGTTCTCGGAGAGGTCACCGAACTCGCGGGCCTTCTTGATCGCCGCGATGATCTCCGTGCGGCGAGGGCCTTCGAGCTCGGCGAGCTCGATCGCGCAGGGCCTCAGCCTGTTTTGCGGTTAGCCGCTCGTCTACCACTTCGAACGGCGACCACGGCGTGACGTGTACACGAGTTTCGGCCGCGCGAGCGTCATGCCCGCCGCCTCGAACTGCTCGGTGTGACCCTTGATCCGGGCGACGCGACTGACGTCGGCCTGCTGCTCCGGCAGGACGAGGGTGATGCCGGTGCCGCCGCGGCCGGCACGGCCGGTGCGGCCGACGCGGTGCGTGTACGCGTCCGGCTCGTCGGGTGGATCGAAGTTGATCACGTGGGTGATCCGTCGACGTCGAGCCCGCGCGCCGCGACGTCGGTCGCGACGAGCGTGCGCACCTTGCCGGAGTCGAATCGCTCCAGCGCGCGCTCGCGCTGGGACCTGCGCCTTGTCGCCGTGGATGGCGACCGCGTCGACGTCGTGCCGGCGCAGCTTCTCGACGAGCCGGTCGGCGCCGGCCTTCGTCCGCACGAAGACGAGCGCGAGCCCGTCGTCCGTCCGGCAGGAGCTCGACGAGGGTCTGCACCTTGTTGTCGGTCGTGACCGGAACGAAGCGGTGGTCGACCTCGCCGCTGCGGCGCTCCTCCGGCAGCTCTCCTTCGAAGCGGGCCGGCAAGTGCGTGTAGCGGCGCGCCAGCTCGCCGACCTCGCCGTCGAGCGTCGCCGAGAAGAACATCGTCTGGCGGTCGTCCCGCAGGCGTCGCACGATCTGGTCGACCTGCGGCTTGAAGCCCATGTCGAGCATCCGGTCGGCCTCGTCGAGCACGAGGACCGGAGACCGCGTCGATCGAGAGCATCCTGCGGTCGACGAGGTCCTGGAGGCGGCCCGGCGTTGCGACGACGACGTGGGCGCCTCGGGCACGGTCGGCCTGGCTTTTCAGCGGCACACCGCCGTAGACGGAGGCGACGCGGACGCCGAGCGGGCGGCCGACGAGCTCGATCTCGTCGGTCACCTGCGACGCGAGCTCACGGGTCGGCACGAGAATGAGCGCGGACGGCGTCGGGCCCTCGACGTCGAGTCTCTCGACGATCGGGATCGCGAACGCAAGCGTCTTGCCAGAGCCGGTCGGGCTCTTGGCGAGCACGTCGCCTCCCGCGAGCGCCTCCGGGATCGCCATCGACTGGATCTCGAATGGCGTCTCGATGCCGTGGTTGGCAAGCGCCGCGCAGACGGCGTCCGAGACGCCGAGCGCGCGAAAAGAATCGGTCATGTTTCTACTCCTTCGGTCGGTCGAGATCCCGTTACCGATGAAGGAAACGTGACCTCACAGGAGGACCGAATTGCCCTCCGTGAAAATCACGGTAGCACGGGCACCCGACGGATCGACCCGACGACTACCGGTAGCGGTAGACGATGCGGCCGCGCTGGAGGTCGTACGGCGACAGCTCGACCCTGATCCGGTCGCCGGGATTGATACGGATGCGGAACCGGCGCATCTTGCCGGCCGTGTACCCCAGCGTCTCGTGGCCGTTGTCGAGCGCAATCCGGAACTTGCCGTCCCGAAGCGCCTCGACGATCTCGCCCTCGAGCTCGATCTTCTCTTCCTTGACAGCGATGGCGTCTCCTTCCGTGTGTGACCCCACGGTAGCCGCTCGGGCAGTCAGTCCGGGCGGTCTTCGAGCAGCCGCAGGCGGTGCTCGAGCTGTGCGACCCGGAGCTCGAGCTCCTCCCAGTCATCTCTGGTCACGAGACCGAGCTCGCGGAAGAGGTCCCGCAGGCGATGGCGCGTGGTCTCGTTGATCCGAAGCGCGTCGCCGCGCCACCTTGCCGTCACTTCGTCGAGCAGCGACCGAGCCTCGTCGACGCGCAGACCGATCGTCGAGAGCACTCGCTCCAGCGGATCGCGCTCGTCATCGTCGGCCATGCGGCCTCGTGCGCCGGCGCTGCCGGCGGCGTTCGCGCTTCGCATCACGCCCGGCTACCGCGTCGACGACTTCGTCGACCACGTCGTGGGCGCTGTCGAGTGTGTGCTCGATCGCGTGCTCGAATCCCTCCAGCGGCGGGTCTGGCGTCGGCGCGTCGGTGGCGGCCTGCTCGGCCTGACGGAGAACGCGACGGCTGGTCGCCTCGTCCATGACCTGGTCCTTGCGGCGTGCGTACT
This sequence comes from uncultured Actinomycetes bacterium, assembly GCA_963781315.1. GTDB lineage: Bacteria > Actinomycetota > Thermoleophilia > Gaiellales > Gaiellaceae > PALSA-600. The sequence continues at coordinate 133,887 of CAWAFJ010000010.1, forward strand.
CGGGATCGCGCTCCATCAGGCTCGTGAGCAGCGGCGTGGCGATGAAGATCGTCGAAACCGCGCCGACGCTGATGCCGACGATGATGCGCGAAGGCGAAGTCCTTCAGCGTCGCACCGCCGAGGAAGAACAGCGCGACGATCGGGAGGAGCGTGATCACCGAGGTGACGATCGACCGCCGCAGCACCTCCCACACGGAGACGTTGGCGATCGTCGCGATGCTGGCGCGCGGCATGAGGCGCATGTTCTCGCGTACCCGGTCGAAGACGATGATCGTGTCGTAGATCGAGTAGCCGAGGATCGTCAGCATGGCCGCGACCGTCGACGCCGTCACCTCGCGTCCCGAGATCGCGTACACGCCAAGGGCGATCGGGATGTCGTTGAGCAGGGTGCGCAGGATCGGGACGGCGAAGCGCCACTGGTAGCGGATCGTCACGTACAGCGCGATGAGCACGAACGAGGCCAAGATCGCCCAGAGCGCTCCCTGCAGGATCTGCTTGCTGAAGCTCGCGGACACGTTCTTGACGCCGAGCTTCCCCGCGTGAACGCTGCTCTCCAGGCCGTTTGTGAGGCTCGCCTGTTGGGCGGGATTCAGCGACTTGATTCGGATCTCAAAGCTTGTGTACTTGTCGGCGCCTGTCACCTTGCCGCGGCCCTGAACGACCGCTCCCTTCTGGTCGATCTGCTGCCGGACCGCCGAGAGCGAGGTCGGCGTGGGCGTGGTGAACTTCACCTGGACGCCGCCCTTGAAGTCGATGCCGAGATTCAGCCCCTGTACCGCGATCGCGATGATGCTGACCACGATGGCCGTGGTCGAGATGATGAACCAGAGCCTCCGCCGGCCGGTGACGTCGATGCGCTGCCAGCGCGGGATCTCGGCCGCGGTGGCTCCCATGAACCGCGGGTCGCTGAACCAGCGGAAGCCGGCGAGCAGACCGAGCAGAGCGCGCGTCGCCGCGACGGCCGTGATCAGCGAGATGACGGTGCCGATCAGCAGCATCAGCGCGAAGCCCTTCACCTCCGCTGTCGCGAACCCGAACAAGACGAGCGCGGTGATGCACGTGACGACATTCGCGTCGACGATCGTGTGGAAACCCTTCGCGTAGCCGGCCGAGATCGCAGCCTTGACGGACTTGCCGCCGCGCACTTCTTCCTTGATGCGTTCGAACACGACCACGTTCGCGTCTGCGGCGACGCCGATCGTCAGGATCAGGCCGGCGAAGCCGGGCAGCGTGAGCGTGACGCCGAAGATCAGGATCGCCCCGTACATGAACGCCGAGTAGATGGCGAGCCCGATCACGGCGACGAGGCCGAGGAAGCGGTAGAGGAGCAGCAGGAAGATCACGACGGCGATGAGCCCGCCGATCGCCGCGTTGCGCGCCTCCTTCAGCGAGTCCTTGCCGAGCGTCGCGGAGACGTCGGAGCGCTCGACGGTGTCGAACCTGACCGGCAGCGCCCCGGTCTGGAGCACGAGCGCGAGGTCCTTCGCTTCCTTCAGGCCCGCCATGCCCGTGATCTGGGCCCCGCCCGCCGTCGGGTCGATCCCGCCCGGGTACTGCTTGTAGTCGATCGTCGGGAACGAGTAGAGCTGGTTGTCGAGGACGATCGCGAAGCTTTGGAGGTAGCCCAGCGTCTGCCCGCGAACGGCCTCGGCCCGGGTGATGTCGCGGAAGACCTTGTTGCCGTGGCCGGTGAACTGCATCGTCACAATCGGCAGACCGCTCGTCGGGTCGAAGTCCTGCCGCGTGCCCGAGAGCTTCAGATCCTTGCCCGTCATCTGCGGGTACGGGCTCTCGCTTTCCAGCGGGTAGATGCCGTGCTTGAACAGGTAGTAGTAGGTCACGCCCACGGCCGGATCAGACTGGAGGCCCGGGCAGGCGACGGCGGTCTTCGAATCGCAGCTGATCACCACTGTCCGCGCCGGAACGGTCAGCACCTCCATCCCCGGCGGCACCTTTCCCTTGCGCGCCTTGAGAAGCTTCGCGCGTGTGTCGAACGGGCCCGCGACGAGCTTCTGGCCTTTTGTGCGGAAGAGGTAGTAGGCGCTCGGCTCGCCCTTCTGGCCCGACTGGACGCGCGAGAGAAGCAGGTAGAGGCTCGTGAACGGGACCGGTTGCTGGGCTGCGCCGATCGACGGCGGAACGAGCGAAGGCGTCAGGTCGTACAACTCGAGCACTGCCGTCTTGCCGATGATCTGAGCCGCATCGTTCACGTCATGGACAGCGGGCAGCTGGATCACGATCTGGTTTGCGCCCTGCTTACGGATCTCCGGCTGCGACACGCCGAGCCTGTCGACGCGGTTCCGCATGATGTCGATGGAGCGGCTCATGTCGTCGGAGGTCAGCGCGTGGCCGCGCGGAGGCTGTGCCTGGAGCACAACCTCGAGGCCGCCCTGGAGGTCGAGGCCTTTGCGGAGCGATTTGTGGAACGGTGAGCCGGGAACCGCGAGCAGCGCCACCCCGGCGAGAGCCGCGAGCAGCAGGAGGATCAGCGTGAGATGGGAGCGGCGCGTCGCCAAAGCGGGAGAAGGTTAGCTCGCCTCGGGGGTGAGTTCCGGCTCCGGTTCCTCGTGCGCGACGGCTGCCACCGCTCGGCGGTCGAGCTTGACGAGCACGTCAGGTGCGATCTCGACGAGGAGCTCGTCGCCCCCGAGCTCCCGAACGAACGCATGCAGGCCGCCGGCCGTGATGATCTCGTCGCCTACCGCGAGCTCATCCTGCATCGCCTCGTGGGCGCGAGAACGGCGCCGCTGGGGCACAACGATCAGAACCCAGGCCAGGCCGACCAGGACAAGGATGATGATCAGCGGTTCCATGCGGCGAGACGCTCCAATGCGTTGCGTTTGAACGACGCGAACTCGTGGCGCTCGATCGCTTCTCGCGCGCCGCGGGTCAGCTCTACAAGGAAGCGTAGATTGTGGAGGGAGAGTAGGCGCAGACCGAGCAGCTCGTTCTGGTTGACGAGATGCCGGAGGTATGCCCGGGAGAAGCGTCTGCAGGCCGGGCAGTCGCAGTCCTCGTCGAGGGGCCGGGGGTCGCGCGCGTAGCGGGCGTTGCGCAGATTGAGGCGGCCTTCCCACGTCGTCGCGCTGCCTGTACGCGCCGTTCGCGTTGGCAGCACGCAGTCGAACATGTCGATTCCCGCCTCGATCACCTCGAGCACTCCCTCGGCGTCTCCGATCCCCATGAAGTAGCGCGGCTTCTCGGGCGGCATCAACTGCGCGGCCCGGTCGGTGGTCTCGAACATCGCCCCGCGCTCCTCGCCGATCGCGAGCCCACCGATCGCGTTGCCGTCGAAATCCAGTTCGGCGATCTCGACTGTCGAGCGCCGGCGGAGCTCCTCGTCGACGCCACCCTGGCTGATGCCGAAACGCAGCTGCCCGTCGGCCCGCGGCGCGTGCCGTTGCCGACGCGCCCAGTTGGTCGTTCGCCGCACCGCCTCTTCGAGCTCGCGCCCGGACACGCCGGGGGGAGGAACCTGGTCGAGGCACATTGCCACGTCGCTGCCGAGGTTCCGCTGGATTTCCGCCGCAAGCTCCGGTGTGAAGCGCGCCTCCGCGCCGTCGTACACGTTCCGGAACGTGACGCCGTCATCGTCGACGGCGGACAGCGTGTCGCGCAGCGAGAAGACCTGGAACCCACCCGAGTCGGTGAGGATCGGTCCGTCCCAGCCCATGAAGCGGCGCAACCCCCCGAGCTCGGCGATGACTCCATCGCCCGGACGGAAATGCAGGTGGTAGGAGTTGCCGAGCACGATCTGCGCGCCGAGGCCGCGGACCTCGTCGGGATCGAGGCTCTTCACCGTCGCCTTGGTCCCGACCGGCATGAAGGCGGGCGTGCTCACCTCGCCGTGCGCGGTGGTGAGCACCCCGGCCCGGGCGGCTCCGTCGGTCGCCTCGAGACGGAATGTCACAGGATCAGCATTGCATCGCCGAAGGAGTAGAAGCGGTAGCGCTCGTCGATCGCCAGCCGGTAGAGACGGCGCGTCTCTTCGATCCCGGCGAATGCCATCACAAGCGCAAGAAGCGTCGACCGCGGCAGATGGAAGTTCGTCAGCAGGCAGTCGACTCTCCGGAACTCGAACCCGGGTGTGACAAAGAGCTCCGTGCGTCCGGCGAGTGGCCCGCCCCGGACGAGCGTTTCGAGCACCCGAACGCTCGTCGTCCCCACGGCGAGCACGCGCTCCGCGCTCCGAATCCGCTCCCATGCCTGCGCGCGCACTTCATAGCGCTCGCCGTGGATGGCGTGCTCCTCGAGCGTCTGCTCCGAGACCGGCCGGAACGTGTCGAGCCCGACATGGAGCGTCACGCGCTCGATGTCGAGCCGCGAAAGCAGTGCGGGAGTGAAGTGGAGACCGGCAGTCGGAGCAGCCGCCGAACCGGCAGGATCCGCATAGACAGTCTGGTAGCGGGCGGGATCGTCGAGCGGCCGGGTGATGTACGGGGGAAGCGGCGTGTTGCCGGCCGGCTCGCCGGTGAGTCGGAGCCGCCAGCGTCCGTCGCCGAGATGCTCGAGGAGCTCGACGGGCCCGTAGCGCGCACCCGCTCGCAACCGCCGCGTCGGGCGGGCAAGCCCCTCCCACAGGTCGCCGTCGACCCGCTCGAGCAGAAGCACCTCGCCGCTCGGACGCTCGATCGGGATCCGCGCCGGGACGACACGCGAGTCGTTCACGACAGCGAGTGTCCCGTGCGTGAGCTCGTCCGGAAGATCTCGGAACACGCAATGCCGGGCCTCGCCAGTCGCGCGGGAGTACACGAGGAGACGCGAATCGTCTCGACGCTTCGCCGGTTCCTGCGCGATCAGGTGCTGAGGCAGGTCGTAGTCGAGCTCGTCGGTATGCACCGTCCTATCTTCACAAGGAAGCTCGCATGAAACGAGGCGCGTGCACGCTGCAGCGGGGCGGGCATTCCGCCCGAGTGGTCGCAATGTGCGGGCGGAACGGGCGGGAAACAGTTGATTCCAGCCCTCGACCGCGGTACCGTCGAGGCTATGGATGACCGCTATTCCCTTCCACCCGAGATCTCAGCAGCGCTCGATCGCGCCCGCTTTCAAGTGGAGGCTCTCGCACTGACGGCCGACGAGCTGCAGGTCGTGCTGCCGGATGCCGTGGGACGCGCCCTGCGAGATGGACTGCGCGAGGAAGCAGCCCCGGTCTCCCGGCGGCTGGCCGAGGTCAAGGGGCTCGCGAACCAGACGATCCGCAGGCTCGAGCGACTCGAGACCGACATGCTCGCCGAACGGCACGCTCGCGTCGATGACCTTGCCCTCTTGGTCGACCTGATCACAGGACAGTGGCGCGCCATTGGCGAGCGGCTCGACCGGATCGAGCAGTCGCTGCAGCCCCACGCCCAGGTCGTCGAGCTCCGACGACCGGCCGACGCCGGGTAGCTGCGCAACGAGGTAGCTGAGGTCAGCTGGGGGAACCTCCCGGTTCCCCCAGACCCCTTCCCCAGGTCCGCTCCGCGGGTAGCCGAGATCAGCAGGGGGAACCTCCCGGTTCCCCCAGACCCCTTCCCCAGGTCCGCTTCGCGGACGGGCCGCTACGCGGCCGGCAGCAGTAGCTCGAACCGGGCGCCGTGACCCGGCTTCGACTCGAGCGCGATCCGCCCGCCAAGGGCTCCCGAGAGCTCCTGGGCGATCGTGAGCCCAAGTCCCGTACCGCCTGCCGCCTCCGAGACGAACGGCCGGAAGAGGCGCTCTCGCTTGTCCTCCGGGATCCCCGGCCCGCTGTCTTCCACCGACACGGTTATCGTCCCGTCTTCCTGCCCCATCCCGAGCACGATCCGCCCGCCGTCGGGAGTCGCGTGAAAAGCGTTCGAGAGCAGGTTGCCCACGATCTGAAGCAGCCGGTCTCCGTCCGAGACGATCACCGGCCGGGCGCTCAACTCGACCCGGTAGTCGATCGATCGACGCCGCGCCTCGTCGGCGAATGTCTCGTGTGCGTGATGGAGCAACCCCTCCATGTCCACCTCTTCATGCAGGACTGTGAACCGATGCGCCTCGAGCTTCGCGAGATCGAGAATGTCGTTGACGAGCCGCTCGAGGCGCCGCGCCTCCGCCTCCACAACCTCGAGCGAGTGTTCGCGCAGGTCAGGATCGACGACGACCCCCTCTCGCAGAGCGGAGATGTGGCCGCGGATCGCGGTCAGCGGGGTACGCAACTCGTGCGACACCGACATCAGGAAATCGCGTTCGCGCAACTCCGCCTCGGCCAGCCGCTCGGCCATCTCCCCGAAGCGCTCCGTGAGGTGTCCGATCTCGCCGGGCGCGCCCACTGGCAGTTCGACGTCGTAGGTTCCCTCGGCGACCTTGTCGGCTGCAGCGGAGAGGACGAGCAAAGGCGTCACGACTCGCCACGAGAGATACCAGCCGAGCGCTCCCGCGACGAGCAGCCCCAGCGCGCCGGCCAGCGCGAGCCGCTCGATCAACGCCAGCACACGTTTGCTCACGTCGGTCTTCTGCTTCGCGACGATGATCGCGCCGATCGGCCGGTTGTTCCCGAAGCTGACCGGATGCGCGACCGCGAGGTACGTCTGGTGGAGGCCGGGAGGGACGAACTCGAACGTCAGCGCCTTCCCCGAGGCCCAGTCGATCGTCTTCAGGTTCAACTGCCGCAGGCCGGACGGCTCGCCTGGAAACGGCGTCACACCGTCGTAGTAGATCCGGTCGCCGGTCGCCAGCTCGAGGTCGGCTCGGGCGAACGACGGGGCACGTCTCGACTCCTGGCGACTCGACGTGTCGAACGTCGCGGCAACCGCGTTCGAGTAGAGCTGCGCGATCCCGTTCGCCTCGTGCCGGAGCTGACTTACGGCCTGGTCGCGCGCGAACGACTGGAACAGCTGCACTGCAATCGCAGTCGTGACAAGCGCGGCCACCAGAATCCCGCCGATGAAGATGAGCGGAAGGCGGACCCGGAGGGACGAGAACACGTTCGCGCGCCTAGAGACGCGCCGTTTCCTTCGCCGGCGAGACCTTGTAGCCCACGCCCCACACGGTAACGATCGGAGAGGCGTCGCCGAGCTTGCGCCGAACCTGGCGGACGTGCACGTCGACCGTGCGGGTGTCGCCGGCGAACGTATACCCCCACACCCGTTCGAGCAGCTGATCGCGAGTCAGGACGAGACCGCGGTGGTCGAGCAGCTCCCAGAGGAGGTCGAACTCCTTCGGCGCGAGCTGGATCTCTTGGTCGCCGACTCGGACCTCGTGGCGCCCCGCGTCCACGGTGAGGTCGCCGTGCTGGAGTACCTCGACCTCTTGGTCGTGCCGCGACGCCGTCGCGCGACGAAGGATCGACTTGATCCGAGCGACGAGCTCGCGCGGGTTGAACGGCTTGGTCAGGTAATCGTCGGCTCCGACCTCGAGCCCAATGATCTTGTCGATGTCCTCGTCGCGCGCGGTCAGCATCAAGATCGGCAGGTCCGACGTCTGGCGGATCCGCTTGCACACCTCGATCCCGTCCATGTCCGGAAGCATCAGGTCGAGGACCACGAGGGCGGGCTTCGCGAGCGTGACCTGCGCGAGCGCATCTCCCCCGGTCGCTGCGGTCTTGACCGCGTAACCCGCGTTCTTCAAATAGAGCGCAACGAACGAGGCGATCGAGCTCTCGTCCTCGACGACCAGAATTGTCGGGACGGGGGCCGCCACTAGTCGTTGCTCCGGTGACCCCGCCGCCCTGCGGCCGAGCGAAGGGTTTCAGCCGGCAAGACTGTCGCGAGACTTGCCGGGGTGACCACTAGCGCGACTGCCCTTTGCCGCCGGTCGCCGACGCAGCGTTCGACCCCTTGTTGTTGCCGAACGTAAGGGTGATCGATGCGGGCCCGAGCGGGAGCGGCTTGCCACCGTTCGTGGCCAATGTCCCGTTGTCGCTCGTGCCGATCCCCGTCGCGGACACCTGGCCTCTTCCGACGGCAGAGACGTCGATGCCGAAGCCGTCGAGCCGCAACGTGTAGCGCCCGTTCGGGAAGGCGAAGCGCACATCCGAGCCCGCGTACCGGAGCGTCGAGCCGAAAGGCAGCTTCATCATCGAGCCGCTCACCTGCACGGTGCTGCCACTCGAAGGCGTGTACTCGACGATCGTGAGCGTGCCCTGAGTGATATGGCCGAAGATCAACCCGTTGCCCTGAACGGTGACGAGACGCGCGTTCGCACCGGAGACGACGAGAGAGCCGTCGCCGGACGCAGCGAAGCCGTCGACCGCGGCGACAGCCGCCACCGCCGCAGAGGATGCCAGCAGCGACACAAGCAGGAGAATGGAGATGCGACGCATCAGCAAGGGAAGTGTTTCCCACCGAAGTATGCCGTGAGTGACGGAGAAGTAAGGAATTTTCGTCGAGACCGTCTGACTCCCGAAGGCGCGGGCGGATAGCGTCACCAGGGTGCACGAACTGGTCGTCTTCGGCACCGCCATCCTCGTGATCTCCGCGGGGCTGTCGGCGGCCCTCCTCGCCTCCAAGCTGAGCGAGCGCGTCCTGATTCCGGCCGCAGCGCCATTCCTCGTCGCAGCGGCGATCGCGTCCGACCTGTTTCCGTCCCTCGTCCTCTCGACCCAGACCGTCGGGCGCGTCGCCTCGGTCGCACTGATCGTGATCCTCTTCGACGGCGGGCTGTCAATCGGCTGGAAGCGGTTCCGGGCGGCGAGCAGCCCAATCGTCGCGCTCGGGCTCGTCGGAACATTCGCAACGGCGGGCGGGATTGCCCTCGTCGGACACTGGGCATTCGGGTTCAGCTGGGTCGCGAGCGGCCTCCTCGGCGCGGCGATCGCCCCCACGGATCCGGCGGTGATGTTCTCCGTGCTCGGCGACCGGGAGATCTCGGGGCGGACCGGAACGATCCTGCTCGGCGAGTCGGGCGCGAACGACCCGGTCGGGATCGCACTGATGCTCGGGATGATCGAGCTCGCAACGCACGCCCACGCCACGTTCTGGATCGTCGTCCGCGAGTTCGCCCTCCAGATGACCGTCGGGCTCGCGGTGGGGATCGCGGGCGGCCTCGCTCTCGGTGCCGTGATGAGGCGGCTCTCCCTCCCGAGCCCCGGGCTCTACACGCTGCGCACCCTCGCCGGCGCGGGCCTCGTGTTTGGAACGGCGACAGTCCTGCACGGCTCCGGCTTCCTCGCCGTCTTCGTCGCCGGCCTGCTCGTCGGCGACGTCCGGGCCCCGTTCAAGATCGAAACGGAGATCTTCAACGACGCACTCTCCTCGCTGGCGGAGATCGTGGTGTTCGTGGCGCTCGGGCTGACGATCGCCATCACCACACTGGGCCCGGAGCAGTGGGGTGAGGGATTGCTGCTCGCCGGTGTTGTTGCGCTCGTGATCCGACCGCTCGTCGTCGGGACGCTCCTCGTCCCGGCGCGGCTCCGGCCGGGTGAGAAGGCGTTCATCGTCTGGGGCGGGCTCAAGGGTGCCGTCCCGATCTTGCTCGCGTCGCTGGCGCTCGACGCCGGCGTCGACGACGCCGATCGCATCTACGAGATCGTGTTCGTCGTCGTGCTCGCGTCGGTGGTGGTGCAGGGATCGTCGGTGCCGCTCGTCGCCCGCCGCCTCGGCGTCCGGATGACGCGCATCACCGCTACGCCACGCGCCGAACGGTCCCGCTGAGCCCGTTCACACTGACGCGGTCGTAGCGCTCCGCGAGCGGCACCCAGCCCGCCTTGCGGGCTCCGGGCTCGCACACCACACAGACGTTGAAGTTCCGGCCGGCCCACTGCCAACGGCGGAACCGCTCTCCGGCCAGCAGATTCCGACGGCAGATCTGGCACATCGCCACGGACGAACCCTACGAGGCGACCCGGACGACGCTCCGCCCGGCTTCGGCCCGTTTGTTGTCCATAAAGAAAACATTTGTGACACACTTGTAACACACTTCGTGACTGTGTAATCTCTACCTCGCGGCGGGTCAGCAACGACGCCATACAGCTTCTTCGCACGTGTTTCCGGAGCCTCTGGGAGGAGAGCAAGCACGAACATGGACGAGCGCATGTTGCACATACAGCACTGCATGTACCAATACTCGCGGGCGATTTACCGCTCTATCAAGGACTTGGTCGACCCGTACGCCGACGGTGCGACACGACTCGTCTACCGCCGTGATGTGCTCGCCGCGTGCGAAGGGACGATGGAGAGACTCGCCGCCGACCCGCACTATTTCGCAAAACCGGACCGTACCCTCTTCCAGGACATCCGCCGGTACTTCCCGATCACCGTACAGGCCCAAGTGGCGTGGGCCGTGAACCAGGGAGTCGGCGCCGCGGTCGGCTTCATCGAAGAGCAGATCGAAGCCGGAACATTCGAGGGCGGCATCGCCCGCTGCCACGCGTCGACGCGCAAGGGCAAGCCGTGCCAGCGGACGCCACTCCCGGAACGGGACTACTGTCCTTCGCACCAGCATCTCGAGCGCGCTCGCGCCGCAGCCTGACGCAACTGACGAGCCGTGGAACGTTTTGCGCTTTGCGAGCTGTAAGCTCGTAAAGCGCGATGAGCCACGACACCGACAAGCTGATTCGTCAGCTCTCTCTCGTGGCCTTCCTGATGGCCGAGCGCCGTCCTCTCACGGCCCGGGACATCAAGTCGAACGTCGAGGGCTACCAGGAGATGAGCGACGAGGCGTTCGCGCGGCGCTTCTACTCGGATCGTGCCGAGCTCGTCGCGCTCGGCGTCCCGCTCGATTCACAGCGGGACGAATACACCGGCGAAGAGCTCTACACGCTGCGGTCCGAGCGGTACTTCCTTCCGCCGCTCGAGCTCGAGGACGACGAGCTCGCAGCGCTCCAGACGTGCCTGTACCTCCTGGAAGGACGCTTCGCCTACGCCGAGCCGCTGCGCCTCGCCCTTCAGAACCTGGCGCTCGGCCGCGCCTCGGGCGCCCGCGACGATGCGCCGACGGCGAACGCCGTGCGCGTCGAGGTGCGCGATCCCGACTACTCGCCCGAGCTGCAGGGCCGCCTGGGCAAACTCGAGGGGGCGATCTCGAAGCAGCGGACGGTCAAGTTCCGTTATTGGTCGATCTCGCGCGACGAGCTCCGCGAGCGCGAGCTGAACCCGTACGCGCTCCTGCCCGAGAACGGCACCTGGTATGTGATCGGCGAGGACCAAGAAGACAAGATCGTCAAGAACTTCCGGGTCTCCCGGATTCGCTCGGACATCCGCTACGCGTCACGTCGCGAGCGCGACTTCCGGATGCCGGAGACCTTCGACATCGAGGAGTACCGCGGCCGCGCCGACTGGCAGTTCGGCGAGGTCGTCGGCGAAGCCCGGATCGAGGTCGCCCCTGACACGGCCTGGTGGCTCCAGCGCGTGTACGACGACCGGCGCAACCGCATCGAGGGCGACGTGTTCGTGACCGAGTACGCGTCGCTCCCGCTGTTGTCGCGCTGGATCCTCCGGCAGGACGGGCGAGCGGTCCCACTCGAGCCGTCCTCGCTCCGCAGGATCGTCGTCGAGGGGGCGCGAGCGGCGCGCAACGCCCACGACGGCCCCGTGCTTGTCCCGTCCGCTCCCGCGCTCGAGATCGAGCATGAGATCGTGAGCGACCGCGCCTCGGGCCCGGTGGCCCCGGAGCGGTTCGGCGTCCTCCAGTCGCTGCTCGCCTACCTTCTGACCGCTTGCGGCGAGGAACGCGAGGCCGTGATCCCGGCCCGCGAACTGATCGAGGGATTCTCGATCCCGGAGGCGGCGCTCGAGGAGCACCTTTCCCTCCTGAACCTGGTCAACTTCGGCGGCGGCTGCTACGCGGTGTACGCCGAGCTCCGCGGCGACGAGGTACATGTCGACAAGGAGCTCTTCGGCGACACGTTCCGCCGGGCGCCGCGCCTGACGCCACTCGAGGCGCGCGCCATCCGCCTTGCGCTCGAGTTCGTCGGGCCCATGATCGCAGCCGGAACACACTCGCCTCTCGACCGCGTCCGTGCCAAGCTCGAGGAAACCTTCGGCGCGTTCGACCTGACGCAGACCCCGGCACCGCAGGGCGGCGCGGAAGAAGACCTGGTCGCGACGCTCACACAGGCGATCGACGCACACCTCGTCGTCGAGCTCGAATATCTCAAGCCGGAGTCGAGCGAGGTCACGACGCGGACGGTCGAGCCATACTCGATCGAGCGAAGACTGCCGCACTGGTATGTCCACACATGGGATCTCGACCGCGACGGGCCCCGGAGCTACCGGCTCGACCGGATGCGGCGAGCAAAGCAGACGCGCAAGCACTTCATGCCACGCGACGGTTTCGACCCGTCCGAGCTCCACCACGCAACGAGCGCCCGGGTCTGGTATTCGCAGGACGTCGCGCGCTGGGAAGTCGAGAAAGGCGCGACGCTCCTCGTCGACGGCGCCGCGCTCTCGGAACGCGCGGTCGGGAGCCCGGAATGGCTCGTCGGCGAAGTGGTCTCGTATCGCGGTGAAGCCGTCGTGCTCGCACCGCCGGATCTCCGGATGCGGGTCGCGGATCGGGCTCGCGAGCTCGAGCGTCTGTTCCGGCGCGCGCCGGCGAAAAGCGGGCCTAGGGCGAGATAGGGGGAGCCTCTGGTCCCAGACCCTCACCGGTCCGCTCGCGACGGGCCACGCGGCCGGTAGCGTCAGGGTGAACGTCGCGCCGTGGCCGGGCGACGACGACACGACGAGTGAGCCGCCGTGCGCCTCGGCGATCGACCGCGCGATGTAGAGACCAAGGCCCGTGCCCGGCTTCGCATCCGGCGACGGTACGCGCCCGAACTTCTCGAAGATCACCGTCTGGTTCTCGAGGGCGATCCCGCTCCCATGATCGGTCACGTCGATCACGACGTGACCGTCGAGCAGCGAGGCGGCGACGTCGACGGCTCCCCCCTCCGGCGAGTACTTGACTGCGTTGTCGATCAGGTTCGCGAGCGCCTGGCGCAGTCGTCCACTGTCGCCTCGAACCGCCGGCAATCCCTCGGGGACGCGCGCGACAACCGCTATCTCTCGCTGCGCGGCAGTCGCCGTCGCAACCGCCTCCCGCACGAGCGCGGCCATGTCGACGTCCGAGAATGTGTAGGTGAAAGACCCGGATTCGATGCTCGAGGTGTCGAACACGTCGCTTACCAAACTCGCGAGGCGGTTCGCCTCATCGACGATCAGCGCGAGCAACGTGTCGCGCTGATCGGCTGACAACTCGGGCCATCGCTGCTGCAGCGTCCGTGCTCCGCCGACGACGGCCGCCAGCGGGCTCCGCAGCTCGTGCGAGACCAGAGAAACGAAATCGGCCCGAGCGGCCGACTCGTCGCCACCCTCGGATCTCGTGCCCGCGGGGCGCGAGATCCGACGCCGAAGACCTCTCACCCGCACCGCTCCTCCAGACGCGCGAGCGCCCACGCAGCGTGGTCGGCGAGCATCGCGTCCTCGTGCTGGGCAAACCGGCGTAGCACCTCAACCGTGCGCGCCTCCGCCTGCCCCACGTTTCCGAGCGCCACGAGTGCGTTGCGGCGAAGCCACCGCGGTTCGTTGCGCGGGACGTACAGGCGGTCGAGACCGCCGACGAGCGCGTCCCCGCTCTCCGAGAGCCAGTCGACGAGGTCGACGTGCGCGGCGGGGTCGGGCTCGAGCCCTGCGCGCCGCTGCTCGATCCCGCGGTTCCAGGGACACACGTCCTGGCAGATGTCGCAGCCGTAGACCTGGGCGCCGAGAGGGGCTCGGTAGCCCTCCGGAATCGTCTCGGGCGCCTGCGTCCAGTACGAGAGGCATCTCGTGGCGTCGAGGACGCCGTGCCCGTCGAGCGCTCCTGTCGGGCACGCGTCGACGCAGAGCGTGCATGAGCCGCAAGCGGCGGAGAGCGGAGCCGTGGGCTCCAGCTCCGCACTGGTCACAAGCGTTCCCAGCACAACCCAGGAGCCGTGGCGACGCGTGATCACCATCGTGTTCTTGCCGTAAAAGCCGACGCCTGACCGCGCGGCCGCCTCGCGGTCGACGTGCTGGTTCGAGTCGACGAGAACCCGGTAGTCGCCGCCGAGCTCGCGGCCCAGCTTGTCGAGCCGCTCGCGCAGGTCGGCGTATCGGTCGTGCCAGGTGTACCGCGGCAGACGCCCGCTCCCCTCCGGGCGCTCCGGTTCGGGCGCGTAGTAGCAGAGCGCCGCCGAGACGACCGTCCTCGCGCCGTCGAACAGCTTCTCCGGGTGGCACGAGACTTCCGGCTGGGCCATCGTGAACCGCATCCGGCCGAACAAGCCGCGTTCGCTGCGCTCCCGGATCTGCGACTCGGTCTCAGCGTACGGCTCCGCGACAGCCACCCCGACGGCGTCGAGCCCGAGCTGCTCGCCCAACCGCTGCACCTCGGCGGTCGTCATCGGCGCATTCTCGCCGGTCGCGCTAGCCGATGCCGAGAATGAACTTCGCGTCCTCGGACATCCGCTCCGGCGTCCACGGCGGATCGAACGTCAGCTCCGTCTCCACGTCCTCGACCCCGGGCACCAGTCGAACGACCCGGTCAATGTCCTCCTGAATCATCGGCCCGACGGGGCAGGCCATCGACGTGAGCGTGTAGGTCACCCTCACCTTCGCGCCCTCCACCTCGACCTCACCGAGCAGGCCGAGCTCCACGATGTCCATCCCCAGCTCAGGATCCTCGACCTGGCGGAGCGCCTCGACCACTTCTTCTGTCGTAAGCATGATGCGAGGGTAGCCGAGACTCGTCCGAGGAGCGTTACGGGACGCGCGCCGTGAGCTTGGCTGATGCGAGCACAAGGTCCATCACCTCGGCGGTCGCGCGCACCGGATTCGTGCTTTCGACCACGGGCGTACCGTTCCGCTCCGCGGCGTTGAGGAGAGCGTCCTGAACGGCACGGATCCCTTCCAGGTGCGACAGGTACTTGTCCATCGCGCGCACCCCGCCGGTGGCCGAGTCCCTGACGTGGAAGTGCATCCGGTGGACCTCCTCGCTCTCGATGTGGAGCACCACGTGGACGACCAGGGCTCCGTCGATCTGTGCCGCAGTGAGACCAGGTACCAGGTGAACGCCCTCGATGACCATCGACCAGCCCTCCGCGAGCGCCCGCGCGACAGACGCCTCCACCCCGACGAGCACCTTGCGTGCCTGATCGAGGAACCCGTCGAGCGACGGGTCGCCGGTCTCCGGGACGACGTCGGCAGCGCCGGCCTCGAAACTCGAGTAGTGGATGGACGGCATGGCCTCGGGAGGGAAGAAGGCGCGCATCGTCTGCCGGATGAAGTCCGTCGACGTCACGCGCGTGATTCCAAGCCGGTGTGCGATCTCTGTCGCAACCCCGGACTTACCGGTGCCCGTGGCACCCCCGATGAGCAGCACGATCGGTGTGTTCAGCGCCTGCGGAATCAGCCCTCTGGAGTGAAGCAACGCGCCGAGCGGCAACGGATCGCCGTATCGCTGTTCGCTCATCGCAGCGCCGCCACCGGAGCCAGAGCGAGAAGCGCCTCGTCGAATTCGGGCGCATCGACGTCGTTTGCAGCGAGCACGACCTTCCGACCCAGCGCCAGAGCGTGCTCCGCAACGATGTCGATCGCGGCCCCCTTCAGCTCGACCAGATACGTGTCCGCCTCCGCGCGTGACAGATCCGCGACGAGCGCCTCGCGGTTGCCAAGGTTGCGGGAGACCTGTACGACCTCGGCCTCGAGCCGAGTGATGTCCACCCCACCGGCCGTGAACACTGCGACGCGACCCTCGAGCGGCTCGAGCGGTCGCAACCGCAGCGTCGCGGAGAACGCGCCCTCGAGCTCGCCGCCCACCGAAACGACGAGATCCGAGACGAGACGCCGGTAGAGATTGAAGTGCGCGTCGAGGTCGTGGCCGGGCCCGACGACAAGCACGCGACGGTCGACTTCGACCGGCGGGATCGCGGTGCCGCTCGAGTCGAACACGATCGCATCGGGCCCCTGCTCGGCGGCCAGCCACGCGCCTTCGAGCACGTTCGAGACGAAGACCTGCCCAGCCAGCCCTCCGCCCGCCCTGCGGCAGCCCACCGTCGGGACGCCGCAGAGCGCGGCGGTCTCGAAATGGTCGGACGCCGCGTGCCTTCCGGTCCGCGAAAGCGCCACAAGGTCGGCCAGAGACGGGGGCGACTCGACGAGCTCCGGCTCGGATGGCCCGCCGCGACCCATCGCAACGACGACGACCGAGCGGTCGCGAGCGAGCAGGCGCGCGGCATGGCCCGCAACCGCGGTCTTACCGACACGCTTCCCCGTGCCGATCACGGCGAGCGTGAGCGCCGGGCACTCCCAGGCGGCGTACTGCGGAGGATCGAAGCGGAAGTCGGCACCGACGTACGGGAGACCGGCGGCAAGCGCACGCGACGCCCAGCGCATCCTCTCCGCAGGCCCGAGGACGGGCTCGTCCGAGAGGTCGACGACCACCTCGGCCCCTTCGAACCCCTGCACGAGAGGCACGCCGTAGTCGAACCCACCTCGGAGCTTCTCGCTGCCGCCGACGATAATCGCGCCGACCCATTGGTATGGAAGCTCCGTAAGCGCATCGCGAACCACCCCCGGCGAATGCTCCCCATCGATGAGCGCGATGGCTCTCATCGCTTCGCACTCACCTCGTTCTCGATCCGCCCTGTGTATTTCTCGTACTCGAGCGTCGCGAGGTCGAACTGGATGATCCGCTCCTGTCCGTGGAACGGGTAACGGCGCCATACGGCAACGTGCGTGCCGTTGACCTCGATCACGTTGTAACAGGGCCGCGTGTTGCCACGCAGGCGCAAGGTCGAGACGGTGCCGGTGTTCACGACGAAGAGGTTCTCGAGACGCCAGGCATACGGGACGTGCTTGTGTCCTGAGAGGACGAGATTCACGCCGGCTCGCTGGAGGCACTCGATCGCGTCGCCCGCGTCGTACACGATGTTGCGCTCCCGCCCGGTGCCGGGCACTGGCAGCAGGTGGTGGTGCAGGACGAAGACCCGGAGGTCAGCGGGAGCGGCACACTCGTCCTCGATCCAGCCGTAGCGACCGCGCCCGATCTGCCCATGATCGAGGTCCGGCTCGGTCGAGTCGACCGCAACGACCGTGATCCCGCCCTTCCGCAGCACCGAGTTCCTGTTCCCGAAGAGCTCCTCGAAGTGTGCGTAGCCGACGTTGCGCGAGTCGTGGTTGCCGGGGATGACGACGAAGGCCTCGCACTCGATCCGGTCGAGGTAGCGCTTCGCCTGGGCGTACTCCTCCTTGAATCCGTACGTCGTGAGGTCCCCGGAACAGACGACAATGTCGGGAGCGAGCTCGTTGATCTCGGCAATGGCGCGCTCCATCAGATCTGGCACGAAATGCGGGTCACCACAGTGGAGGTCCGAGAGATGCGCGATCGTCCGCGGCGCTTCCATCCCGAGGAGTCTAGATTCCGCATGGCGGCAGCATCCGACTCCGCTGCTACCTTGAGTTGAGGTGGCTCTGGAAACACCCATTTTCCAGGCATATCGAGGGAACGACGTGCCTCGCTTCGTAAACGAGGCGGAACTCGAGTACGCCAAGATCCTCGACTACTACGGCATCCCCTGGATGTACGAGCCGCACACGTTCGTCCTCGAACGCGACGCGGAAGGGCGCGTCGTCGAGGCGTTCACGCCGGACTTCTACCTGCCCGAGCAGGAGCTGTATCTCGAGGTGACCGTGATGAAGCAGTCACTCGTCACGCGCAAGAATCGCAAGCTGCGCAAGGTCAGGGAGCTCTACCCGGGGATCAAGATCAAGCTCTTCTACGAGCGGGACTTCGAGCGGATCGCATCCCGCTACGGGCTGCGCAAGGCGAGCTGACAGCACAGGCCGCCCACGACGACCGCATCGGGGACGTCTACCTCGGCGCAGCCGAGATCGCTGCGCGCGTCGAAGGGCTCGCAGTTGAGATCGCGCGCGACTACGACGGGCGCGAGCCGATCCTCGTAGGCCTGCTCAAGGCATGCGTGCCGTTCCTCACCGACCTCTCGCGGGCGATCCCATTCGCGCACTCGGTCGACTTCGTCGAGCTCGCCGCCTACGGCGGCGCGGAGATGGGCGGGCACGAGCAGATACGACTCCTCAAGGACCTCGACCTTCGGATCGGGAACCGGGACGTCGTCATCGTGGACGAGGTCGTCGACACCGGACTGACGATGCACTACGTCTGCCGAACGCTTGCGCTCCGCCAGCCCGCGTCGCTTGCGGTCGCAACGCTGTTCGACCGGCCGTACCGCCGTCTCGTCGACGACCTGCCCATTCGCTACGTCGGCTTCACCGTCCCAGACGAGTTCTTCGTCGGCTATGGCTTCGGTCTCGATGAACACTGGCGCAACCTGCCAGACCTGCACCTCCTGCGAGCCCGGTAGCCGGGCCCGGTCACTCCCCGGGACCTACGGTGCCGGCTCGATCACGGCATCCCGTCTGGCCCACGGAAGGCGACCGGCAGGCCAGGCGAGAACCACGAACAGCATGACCCGCACGAGATCGCGGCCGAGTACGACCCATGCGTCGCGCGACTCGGCCCCGGCACGCCATCGCGAGTCTACGCCGAGACCCGGCCGGAATCGGCCGTAAAGTGGGCCGGTGGCGATTCGAGTTCCGACGCTGACGAGGCGCGTTCGCCCGCGCGCCGAGACGGTCGTCGCGATCGTCGTCCTGGGTCTGATCTCGGTTGTGTTCCTCCGCGTGTCCGCGACGAATCCGCCGGGTTTCTACAAGGACGAGAGCGCGATCGCGTACAACGCCTACACGCTCGGGACGACGGGGAAGGACGAGTACGGAGCGCGTTTCCCGTTATTCATCAGTTCGTTCGGTGACTACAAGAGCCCGCTCTACGTCTACCTCCTGGCCGCCGTCTTCCGTGTGACAGGCCCAAGCGCTGAGGTCGCCCGCATGTTCAGCGCCGTTCTGGGGCTCGCCGCCGTCTTCGTTCTCTTCGCCCTCGCGCTCTCGATCTCGCGCCGCATGCTGCCGTCGCTCGGGGTTGCGGCGCTGGCGGGGCTGAGCCCCTGGCTCTTCGAAACGACGCGCCTCGTGTTCGAGGTCGCGTTGCTCCCGCTCATGATCGCGCTCTTCCTGCTCGTCGTGTACCGCGCGTCGGCCGGAACCTGGCGGTGGCGCCAGTCGGCCTGGATCGGCCTGCTGCTCGCCGCGATCGCCTACACGTATCAGGCCGGGCGCGTCCTGGCCCCGTTGTTCGCAATCGGGCTCGCGCTCTGCTGGTTCCGGGAGAAGCGGCGCGAGGTCGCGGTGGCCTGGGCCGTGTTTCTGGTCACCGCTGCACCGATCGCGGCGTGGGCATTCGTTCACCCTGGAGCGCTCGACCAGCGCTTCCGTGCCACGACCTACATCCACAGCGGGATGGCGTGGTGGGAGATCTGCCGACAGTTCATCGTGCACTACGCGAAGGACATGAACCTGTGGGCATGGCTCGTTCACGGCGACACGAACGCGAGACATCACGTCCACGGCGCGGGGATGCTCTTCTTCGTCGAAGTCGCGCTCGCACTCGTGGGAACGGCGATCGTCGTCGCGCGCCGGCGTTCCGACCCCTGGTGGCGGTTCGTGCTCTTCGGCCTGCTCACCTGCCCGGTGGCGGCGGCGTTGACCATCGATCGGAACAGCCTGCGGATGATCGCACTGCCGATCTTCCTCCCGCTGCTCGCGCTCCCGGCGCTCGAGCTGATCGCCTCGCTCCCGCGCCAGAGAGCACGGGCGGCGCTCGTCTCGGCCGCGATCGCGATCCTGGCGGTCGAGACCATCCACTGGCAGCTCGTCTTCCGGGACAACGGGCCCGGACGGGGAGGCGTCTTCGACATCAACGCCCACTCGCTCATCAACGCGACCTTCCGGCGCAGTGGGACCGTCTACGCGTCCCACGCCCACGGGCTGTACATCGACTTCCTGTTCGACGGCATTGCCAGGGGAAGGAGCAGTGCATCGACCGTCGTCCTCGACCCCTTCGACAGGCCCCCGTCCGGGGCGCTCCTCGTCGGGGTGGCCGGCGACTGCCCGCAGTGCACGCTTCTCGACCAGAAAGGCGTCTACGCCGCGTACCGGTACAAGCCCGCTCCACCCGGAGCCTTGCGCACGAGCTTCCAACTCAACTCGCCGCTCCTCCCAGTCGGCAGCCCACTCCAGTTCCTCGTCGAAGTGGACAACAATGGCGCGCGGCACGCCGACCATGTCGTGCTCACCATCAAGCTTCCCGCGGGGATGCGCCTCGCCGGCGAGCCGTCCCACGACCGCGGCTCTGGCTGCACCGGCTCCTCGACGATCGTCTGCGATATCGGATTCCTCCCCAAGAAGAGCTTCACCCTCTTCCGCTACGGGGTGCAGGTCATGGAGGGCGGTCCGCTGACGATGTCGGCCGCGCTCAGCTCCGACAAGCTCGACGTGAATCCGGCAGGCAGCGCGAGCGCCTTCACCGTCGACCTGTTGCCTCCCGCGTACGCCCGGAGCTCACCGCCGCCAAGGTAAGAGGGAGACCGTCTCCCGGCGTGTCGCGCCCGACGGATTGAACAGGCGATTAGGCCTCATCTTTTAGGCGAGGCTAAACTTTTCTCGTGATCACGCGGGAACCGCTGCCCGAGGGGCTGCGCACAGTCGACGAGGCGCTTCACAGGACCCGCTTTCGCATCCTGCCGTTCCTCGGCCCGGCGTTCATCGCCTGCATCGCCTACATCGACCCGGGGAACTTCGCGACGAACATCGCCGGCGGCTCCCAGTTTGGCTACACGCTGGTCTGGGTGATCGTCGCCTCGAACCTGATGGCGGTCTTGATCCAGACGCTGTCCGCCAAGCTCGGTATCGCAACGGGCCAGAACCTGCCGGAAGTCTGCCGCGAGCAATTCTCACGCCGCACGACGATCTTCCTCTGGATTCAGGCGGAGGGGATCGCCATGGCTACCGATCTTGCCGAGTTCCTCGGGGCGGCGATCGGATTCAACTTGCTGCTGGGCACAAGCCTGATGGTGTCGACCGTGATCACCGCGATCGCCGCGTTCACGATTCTGTCGCTGCAGCGGTTCGGATTCCGGCCGTTCGAGGCCGTGGTCGCCTCGTTCGTCGGGGTGATCGGAGGCTGCTACCTCGTCGAGCTCATCTTCTCCAACCCTGACTTTGCCGCGGTAGGACACCACGCCGTCGTTCCCGGGTTCGAGGGCACGACATCGATCGTGCTGGCGGTGGGAATTCTCGGCGCCACTGTGATGCCGCACGTGATCTACCTCCACTCAGCGCTGACGCAGGATCGGATCGTCCCCGAGACGGACGAGGACGCGCAGAAGCTCATGCGCTACACGCGGGTCGACGTCATCATCGCGATGAGCCTCGCCGGCCTGATCAACCTGTCGATGCTCGTGATGGCAGCCAGCACGTTCTACGAGAGCGGCCTCCAGAACGTCGCCTCGCTCGAGACCGCCCACCAGACGCTCGACCCGCTCCTCGGCCCCGCGGCGGCGGCGCTGTTCGCGATCGCGCTCATCGCCTCCGGGCTTTCCTCGTCGGCGGTGGGGACGCTCGCCGGGCAGGTGGTCATGCAGGGCTTCATTCGACGCCAGATCCCGGTGCTCGTGCGGCGAACGGTGACGATGGTGCCTGCCTTCGTCGTTGTCGCGATCGGCGTCAACCCGTCGCGAACGCTGGTGATCTCCCAGGTCGTGCTGTCCTTCGGGATCCCGTTCGCGCTGGTGCCCCTGATCATCTTCACCTCGAAACGGAAGCTGATGGGTCAGCTGGTGAATCGCAGGGCCACGACCGTCGTCGCGTCACTCGTCGCAGCTGTGATCATCTCTCTGAACGTGTTCCTGCTCGCGCAGACGTTCGGCCTCTGAAGCCTCGATGGGGAAGCACGCTCGCCTGCGCCAGTGTTCGCGAATTCACCCTGACGGGGAGGGGCAATGACGAGTGAAGATTTCGCGTCTCTGTGCAGTGCCGTTCAGGTGGCGGTAGCGCCACCAAACGTCCTCAGGCAAGCGCTGAGCTCAGTCCCCGCGCTAAGAGCCAAGCGTCGAATTCAGCCCAGGCCTTGAGATACCCCGCGAGACGCCTCATACCGTCTCCGGTTTCGACGCGAACGTGCATCGAGCACGGTGCGCAGAGCCAGAGGGGCTCAGGCGCTGCGCACTCATTGCAGCGAACGCAGTTCACACCATTCTTATAGCGGAAGGCCCTGACGGCTTGTTCACCCGGCGTGTTATCGTTGCCGCTCCGCCTACGGGGCTGAGACACGGTCTGGGACTCCCACGCTGGCACCCGCTGGCCTGCGCGAGTGTCCCGGAAGACACTCAGAGGGTTGAGGTGCGCGTTCGGGCGCAGGTGGCTGAGCGCAGGCTGCACACGTGGCTTCCGAGTCGCGCATACCCCGTCCTTACGGATTCATCCCGCTCGTGTCGCCCATCTGTCCCATCTGCGACATCGGGTCGCTCCCCGGGATCGTGAGGGCAGGGAGAACGTCCGGAGCCGCGATTACGACTGTGCCGAGGACAAGCAGAACGAAGGCGGTCCCGAAGGTCGCGGCACGACGCCACGGGATCAGCTTCTCGAAGGCGATGAGTCCGGCGACCAAGGCCATCCAGGCGATGCTCATCACCCCGAGCGCGAACAGCGAGAGCATCAGCGCCCAGCAGCAGCCGACGCACCAGCCGCCGAGCATCACGCCCATCCGCAGCGCACCGGCTGCCCCGTCTCGCCATGAGCCGAGCAGAAAACCGAGCGGGCTTCGACACTTGCCCAGACAGACATCCTTCAGCGGCGTCAGCTCATACACGGCGGCAACGAGAAGCGTCGCCCCCGCAACCCAGCGGCCGGCACGGTTCCAGGCGAGCACGTCACCCGTGAGGCGTCCCCCGGCGGTCGCTGCCACGAAGGCCAGGAGTCCGACGCTCGCCCACGAGCCGAGATACCCCGACGTCAAGAGAAACGGCGCGGCCGGGTTTCTGCCCCTGATCATGCGCGAGTAGAGGGCGACGGTCGGCGCTATCGATGGGAACATCATCGCCGCCATCATCACGACCCATACGCCGAGGAACCAGCCGAGCGTGCCGAGGGCTGTCCACGGCCCGCCGTCCATGCCTTGCATCTGGTCGGCGGTCCACCACCAGGCGAGGCCGGCGAGAAGGAAGAGCAGCGCGACGAGTCCGACTCGGGCCCGTGCTGCAGCGAAGGCCGGAGCGAGACCGCCGGCCGGCGCCCGTTCCTCGACCGAGACGATCAACCGCTTAGGCGGCCCAGGAGAACTCGGACGTCGAGAGCCCCGTCTTGCCCTCGTACTCGATGCCGAACGCGCTGATCCGCGAGCGCTTCGCCTCGGCCATCGTGAGGTTCGAGCCGACGGGGTGGAACATGCCGTCGAAGCGAACCGGCTTGCCGGTCTCGACCCCGAACGGAACGATGTCCTCGATCTCGAAGTCGATAGCGTCGCCGATGCGCACACTGTGGCGCAGCCCGTCGTCGACGACCTCGATCGGCACGCGGTCGACGCCGAGCATTTCGCCAACGAGCGGACCGAGCGCGGCCATCGGGCCGCCGAGCTGCCCGCCGAAGACGGCCGTCAGCTTGTCGGCCTGCTCGTCGCTCGCCCGATCGTCGATGAACATGCCGATGCGCCAGTTGCCCTCGGTCATGACCTTGGGCGTGTCCGCAATCGCGGCGACCTTGAGCCCGCTTACGTCCGTGCCTTCGATCTCACCTTCGCGAATGTTGAAGACGAGCGTGACGCGACAGAAGTCATACGTCGCGCCATGGTCGAGGGAGAGGTTGCACGGGCACATCAGCTCGCACGAGCATGTCTCCACGTAGCTCCCCTTTAGCTTCCAGGACACAGCGACCTCCCTTCTCTGCCGAATGCGAGCGATTATCAGACGCTGAATGGAACGTGTCAACACATCCGCGGTCTGGCGAGATCACCTCGGACTGCGCCAGCGTTCCCCGGAATACACCCTGAGCGGGGGGTACCGTCCGGCTCCCACGGAGAGGCTCGCGGCCGCCTTGTCACGAGCAGTCACGAGGTGCGATGCTTGAGGCCGTTTCGGCGAGAGGGGTTACGTGGTCAAGCTAACCCCCGGCGTGGGTGGGTGTCATCGCGAGTGTGAGTGCTTTAGACGAGCGCGCTGATCGCATGAACGAGAAGGAGCCCGACGATCCGCTTGAGACGATCTGATCGGGCCTGGACGAACTGGGTTGGGAACCAGAGCTGTCACCCCGAGGAGATCGCGGCGCCCACTAGCGACGAGGCGGTCGCTGAGCTCGTCGCCGGAGCCGCCGAGCGAGGGCTCCAGGTGCGTGTCGCAGGCGCCGGACACTCGTTCACGCCGATTGTTGCGACCGACGGGCTACTCCTCGACCTGCGGCGTCTGCCGCGCATTCGGTCAATAGACGCCGGGCGCCGTCGGGTCGTTGTTGGGCCCGCGACGACGATCGCCGAGTTCGGCGAGCCGCTCTGGAAGTCGGGGTTGGCGCTCCCGAACCAGGGCGATATTGTCGCGCAGCAGATCGCGGGCGCTGTCGCGACCGCGACACATGGTTCGGGGCTGCGGCTCGGTTGCTTCTCATCGTCGGTTCGCCGCCTGCGCCTCGTGACGGCTGCCGGCGACATTCTCAGCGTTGGGGAGGACGATCCCGAGCTCCTGCGCGCATTGCAGGTCGCCGTCGGCATGCTCGGTGTCGTTCTCGAACTCGAGCTCGAGGTGGCCGCCGCGTACCGTCTTCGCGAGCGGGTCGAGCACTGGAGCTGGCAGGAGGCGTGGGAAAGCTTTGACGAACTGGCACGGAGCATCGCCATTACTCGTTCTTCTGGATGCCGTCGGAGGACTCTGCCGCGCTCTACGGGCTCGCTGAGCCCGGCGTCGCGCTAGCGGACCGCTGCCACGTGAAGATCTATGACGAGGTCGATGAGTCGGTGCCCGATTCCGACGAGCCGCGCCGCCGCGTCGGTCCGGCGCACGTCATCTATCCAAACGTGTTCGATCCGAACTTCCACGAGCTTGAGTACTTCGTCCCGCTCGATCGCGGCCGCGATGCGATGGCGGCGATGCGCGAGCTGATGCTAGCGAGGCTGCCTGCTTCGGTTTTCCCGATGGAGGTTCGCACGGTTTGCCACGACGACGCGTTTCTCTCGCACAGTTACGGTCGCGACACGGTCGCGATCTCGGTGTCCGGAGTACCCGGAACCGACTACTGGCCCTACCTTCGCCAGGTCGACGAGCTGCTAGGCAACTTCGACGCGCGAGTGCATTGGGGCAAGCTCCATTTCCTGACGCAGGAACAGCTGCTCCTGCGCTACCCGAAGGCCCGGGCGTTCATCGACGCGCGGCGTGCGCTCGATCCGGCCGGCACGTTCCTGAACGACCACCTTCGCCCGCTCTTTGCGTAGCGTTGATCGTCTACGGGGCCGATCGGCGGGGGCGTGCAAGAGCCGTCGCTTGTGTTCCTGTACTTGTAGCGGCCGCTTCGTTGTCGCCGCGAAGGAGGTCACGCCACGTTCATCTGCCTTAAGCCCGAGCAGGGCGGTGAATTCGTCTACTACTGCCCACTCTGCGGAATCGCCGTCCGCGAGGATTATCCCCGCCGTACATGGTGAACGAGATCTCGTCGCTCGAACAGCTCGTCCCGGAGGGGGTGGTGCTCCCCAAGCTCGCAGCTCCTGAACGTGGACGGTGGCCAGAGCTCTCGGCTGCGCCAGTGCTCCGCAATGACGCCTGAGCCAAGAGCCGGTACGTTGCGATGATGGCTCAGTTCAAGAGTCCTACAGATCTGAGGTTCAACCGGGGACTTATTGCCGACCCCAAGGCCTTCGCCCGCGATGTGAATGCCGCGCCGCCCCGAGCTCACCCCGGCTCTTGATCGGCGTCCTCGTAGTCAGCCTGATGCTTTCAGCATGCGGAGCCGCTCAGCCGAAAGGCGGCAAGGTGATGGCCGTCGCCGCCGGCTACCACCACACGTGCGCTGTGACCGGCGCTGGCGGGGTGAAGTGTTGGGGTGCCAATGAGAGTGGCCAACTCGGGAACGGGACAACGACCGATAGCAGCCAGGCCGGTCGACGTGGTCGGCCTCACGAGCGGGGTCGTCGCGATCGCCGCGGGCGGGCACCACACCTGCGCGGTCACGGGCGCCGGCGGTGTCAAGTGCTGGGGCCTCAACGATGGCGGCCAGCTCGGCAACGGTACGAACGACCGACAGCAGCACCCCGGTTGACGTCGCGGGCCTTACGAGCGGGGTCACCGCCATTGCCGCGGGGGCGGGGTCGGTCTGCGCGCTGACGAGCGCGGGCGGTGTCAAGTGCTGGGGCTGGAACCACTATGGCCAGCTCGGGAACGGCACAGGCGAGCAACACCAGCACGCCGGTTGACGTCTCAGGTCTCACCAGCGGCGTCACGGCGATCAGCGCGAACGGCCTCCACGCCTGCGCGCTCACGACCGCGGGCCAGGTCAAGTGCTGGGGCTCGACCACGGCCGACCAGGCCCCTCCGAAAACGACCGACAGCGAGGTCCCCGTCGACGTCTCGGGCCTCGGAAGCGGCGTTACCGCAATCACCGCCGGGGGCCTCCACGCCTGCGCGATCACCGGCGGTGGCGGTGTCAAGTGCTGGGGCAGCAACGGCGAGGGCGAGCTCGGTAACGGCTCCAGGACCGACAGCGAGAGCCCGGTCGAGGTCTCGGGCCTTACCAAAGGGGTGACCGCTCTGGCCGTTGGCTCAACATACGATTTTCATCCCTACCCATACCTGTGCGCTCACAAGCGCAGGCGGCGTGAAGTGCTGGGGTCCCAACGGCGATGGCCAGCTCGGAAACGGCTCCACGACGGACAGCAGCCGGCCGGTCGAGGTCTCGGGCCTCACCAGCGGGATCACTGCCATCGCCGTCGGGGGCTCGCACACATGTGCGATCACAACAGCACAACGGCTGAAATGTTGGGGCGACAACTCGAACGGACAGCTCGGCAACGGCTCGCTGACCAAGAGTCCAACCCCGGTGGACGTCGTCGGCTTCTGATTTCTCAAAGCTCACTGCATCCCCCAAGTCATGCTCATCAGAAGTCGCCACTCTGCATCGGGGTCCGCTGGTTTCGACGCGCCCGAAGGCCACGACCGTTGCCTGCGCGAGCGTCGTTACCTCTGAGCCTCCCAGCTCGGCGGGGCGGGCGTGCGGGCTTTGCCCCGTGCGTCCGCGTCAGCGGCGTCGGAAACTGTCGACGCGCAGGTGAACCGTCGATTCCAGCTGCTCGCCGCCTCGAGGAAGAAGGGGGCTCACGGGGGAAACATGGGGGTTCCCCCGTGCTACTAGAGGTAGCCGAGCGGATCGACGGGATCGCCGTTGATCCGGACTTCGAAATGGAGATGCGGTCCAGTGCAGTGGCCTGTGCAGCCGACGTAGCCGACTACCTGGCCCTGGCCCACGTCCTGCCCGCACGTGACCGCGATCGCCGACTGGTGGGCGTACGCGGTCGCGAGGTTGCCGCCGTTGTCGAGGACGACAAGGTTGCCGTACCCGCTCTCCCAGCCGCAGTAGATCACCCTGCCGGCCGCTGAGGCGTAGATCGGCGTTCCGGTCGACGCGCCGATGTCGATCCCCTGATGCATGCGGCCCCAGCGCCACCCGAACGGGCTCGTGACCGGCCCCGACACGGGCCAGATGAGCCCCGCGGAGGACGGCGTCGCTGTGGGGCCCTCGCTCTCGGCCTGTGCGGCGCGAATCTGCAATGCGAGCGCGGCGCTGGCCTGCTGAAGCGCGTCGATCTCGCTGGCCTCGGCACGCTCCTTCGCGCTCAAGTCCGAGAGCGCGACGAGCTTCTGCTGCTTCGTCGAGGAGAGCGAGCTCTTGGCACCGAGGAGCGCGTTGCGAGCTTCGACCGCCTGCTCCGCCCGAGCGGCGAGCGCCCGGGCCTCACCCTCGATCTTCAGGCGAAGCGTCGCCGTCCTAGTCCGGGCGTGCTGCACCGCCTGCTTCGTGCGCGCGACCTCGTCGGCGACAATCTTGTCCTGCTCGCCGATCCGGGTCAGATAGTTCGTCTTCTCGAGCGCCTCCTGGATCGACGTCGAGCCGAGGACGACGTCGAGCGTGGAGATATCCGGCGACTCATAGATGTCGACGAGGCGCTGGTTCAGGCGGTCGACCGAAAGCTTGTACTGCCGCGTGAGCAGCTTGAACCGTTGCGTCTGGACACGGAAGAGCTGATTCAGGGTCGCCAGCCGCGTCCGGCGAAGGGCGAGGTCCTCCTGGAGCGAGGACAGGCGCAGCGAGACGTCGCCGACCTGCGTCTCGAGCTCCTGAATCCGGGACGAAACACCGGCTATCTGGTTTCGAAGCGCCGCTTCCTTCTGCTGCTGCGCGGCGAGCGCATTGTGTAGCGTCGCAATCTTCGAGTCCACCTGCTGCTTCTGGAGCCCGATGTCGTCGCCGAGCGCCGGCGTCACGACTGCGAGCGCAAGCAGGAGCACGAGGACAATCGGCCGCGTCATCCAGCCGTGATTCGCCGGGACAGGCCTCTACTCCTCCGTTTCGCGCGAGCGATCGAGCGCACGCAACGCATCCGCCGCGCTGCGACGGAGCGGGCCGACGAGCTCGCGGTAGTCCTCGTCACCGACCTTCCCCGTGCGGTGATCGAACTCGAGCTCCTTCAACGCGGCAAGCGCGTGGTCGCGCGTCTCGATCAGCTCGAGCTGCTTTTCTTGCGCGTCGGTCGGAGCGTCGAGCGCGTCACCCGCCGCATCTCCACCGGAGCGAAGGTACGGCAATGCCACAACGACAACCGCGGCGACCGCGATGACTGCGCCGACGACGAGCGCGGTCATGCCTTCGCGAGGGCGAACCGAGCAACGAGTCGCCGCTGCTCGCGGGCGTCGGGCCACAGCGCCACCGCCGACCCGAGCACGAACACGATCCCGGCGACCCAGATCAGGTTCACGAGCGGCTTCACGAGCACCTTGAAGAAGACGGTGTTGCCGTTGCCCTGGTCGAAGATGACGTACAGGTCCTCGGCCCGAAGCCAGTTCGTGTGGATCCCAACCTCACGCGAGTTGTCACCGGTGAAGTAGTCGTTGATCCCCGTGCGCAGCGTGCCGTTTGCCCGGCCTGAAATCGCGAGCACCGCCCTCGTCTCGTTGGCCGTCGCGCTCGTGCTGTGCTCGAGCCCCTGATAGGTGAGTTTGTAGTGGTCGACGGTCATCGACTGGCCCGGCGAGAGCCTCCCCTCCCGCGTCGCTCCGTACGCGCTCGACCCGGCGATCCCAATCGCGAGCAGAACAATCGATGCATGGACGATGTAGCCGCCGTACCGCCGACGGTTGCGCGAGACGAGCTCGAACAATGAGCCGGTCGCACGCGTGCCGCGGACGAGCTCGACCACGATTGTCGTGAGCACGAACGCCGAGAACGTGTATGCGATCAGACCGGGCCGGGATGAGCCGCCGCCGACGAGCACGAGCGCGACGCCCACGGCGAGTGCGACGCCGACCGGCCAGCGCAGAGTCCGAAGGAGCGCCTTGACGGTTGTCCGGCGCCACGCAATCAGCGGGCCGATTCCCATCAGCAGCAGGAGCGGCAGGCCGAAGGCGCGGAGGAAGAAATCGTAGTACGGCCGCCCGATCGTCTGCGACTGGCCGTTGTAGAGCTGCGTCAGGATCGGGAAGATCACGCCCCAGAGGATCGTCAGGCTGAGCGCGACGAGCAGCAGGTTGTTGTAGAGGAACGCCGCCTCGCGTGAGAGCGCCGACTCAAGCTTCGTCTTCGCGCGGAGAAGCGGGAGCCGCCAGAGGATCAGCCCGACCGAGAACAGCGTGGTGACGACGACGAACATCAAGAACCAGGCGCCGATCGAGCTCTTCGCGAACGAGTGGATCGAGTTCACGACGCCGGACCGGGTGAGAAACGTCCCGAACACCGAGAGCTCGAACGCGAGCGCGACGAGCACCATGTTCCAGACCTTGAGCATCCCCTTGCGCTCTTGGATCATCACCGAGTGCAGGAACGCTGTCGCGACGAGCCAGGGCATCAATGCGGCGTTCTCGACCGGGTCCCAGGCGTAGTACCCGCCCCAACCCACCTCGACATAGGCCCAGTGCGAGCCAAGCAGCTGCCCGAAGCCGAGGAACATCCACGCCGCGAGCGTCCACCGGCGCGTCGCGATGATCCAGCGCTCGTCGGTGCGACCCGAAAGCATCGCGCCCGCCGCGAATGCGAACGGGATCGTGAGCCCGACGTACCCGAGGTACAGCATCGGCGGGTGCGCGACCATGTACGGGTTCTGGAGGCTCGGCACGAGGCCCGCTCCGTCGATCGTGCGCGGCTGTGTGACGAACGGGCTCGAGACGACGACCAGCATGAAGGCGAAGAACGTGGCGATGCCGCCGATCACGGGGACGACCCACGCGATCATGTCTCGCAGAAGGCGACGGTTGATCGCGACAGCGAGCGCGCCGTACCCAGTGAGCACGAGGAGCCAGAGGAGCAACGAGCCTTCCTGCCCTCCCCAGAACGCACTCAGCGCGTACATCGTCGGGAGCGTGCGACTCGTGTGTGCCGCGACGTACGCAAACGAGAAGTCGTGGCGGACGAGCGCGGCGGCGAGGACGACGGAGGCGATGAGCGTCGAACCGAAACAGGCTAGGAGCGCGTTCCGGGCGGAGTCCGCGAGCCGGCGGCGGTTGGTGATCGCGGCGACCGTTCCTGCGACGAGCGCGTACAGCGCCAGCCCCAAGCTGACCACGAGTGCCGCGCGACCCAGATCAGCCACGTGAGCGGGGCACTAGTGATTGCTCCGGTAAGTCCGGTGCGCTACTCCGAGCGAAAGACCGATCATGCAAATGCGTGCGCGGGTTTGCAGCCGGCCGAAGGGTGTCGCGGTCTGTCGGAGTGACCACCTTATGCGTTCGAGGTCGTCGCGGTGTACTTGCTCGGACACTTCGTCGTCATGTCGTTCGCGACGAAGGAGCCGTTCTCGAGATGTCCGGTCAGGTTGACGTCACGGCCCGCTTTGAACAGGTCAGGAACGGATCCGTGGAACACGATCGGGACCTTCGGGCTCGCGCCCTGAATATTGCGGATTGAGAACCGAAGCCCGCCGGCCGCGTGGGCATCGCCGGTGATCGGCCCGAGAACCTTCCCCGTGAGAGAGACCGTGCCGGTATGGCCTGCGAGGTTGCTCGGCTGAAGCAGCGGCGTCGAGTTTCCGCCCATCGCGGTGTAGAGCAGAAAGACCGCGAGCACCCCCGCGACGGCGAGAGCGACAACGAGCCTGGCAGGACTGCGCGTGCGGCGGGCCACGTCCCCAGTCTAGCCTCGGGGTGGAGGCTGACCTCTCCTCTACGAGGAGGACGTCGCGTCGACCGGGGCCGAGAACCGGCGCTCGGGAACGCGGTAGCCGTGGTCGGCGCAAAGCGAGCCGGGGAGCTCCTCCGTCAGCGCGTCGCAGTAGCCCTTTCCGTACGCGGCGCGCATAAAGGCGGCGACGACGTCAAGCGACCATTCGCCGATGCCTGCGGCTTCGCGCCAGAGGTCGGCGAGACGAAGGTCGATGTCGAGCTCGAGGAGGTCGATGCGGGACGGGCGAGTGACCATGGCAACGAGGGTAAATGACCGACCGGACGGAAAAGCCCTGCTCAAAGGTGCGCACTCTTTTTGCGCAATTGGCACGATCCCATGACGGTTTCCCCGCTAGGGTGAAGATGGGATGGGTGGTCTCCCGGGTGGGTGGGGCGCGAACCGCCGGGGCCATCGACCACTGCCCGTCTAGGCTTCAAGTCTGATGCCCCGCCGGCACCACTTCGGCCCGGCGCGCGTGCCGTCGCGCGCCAGCCCCGAGGCCGCAGTCGAGGCTCTGGTCTCGGCCGGTTACACCGCGTGCGAGATCGACTTCGAAGGTGGCTTCTGGATGGACTACGACTTCGCGGCGACCTTCGGCCGGATCGCCAGCGAGCACGACATCGCGCTCTCCGTCCATGCCCCTCTCGCAGGCTTCATGGGCCATGCCGAACGAGGCAAGAAGCTCAACATGGCCGTCGGAATGCTCGACCACTCGGCAGGGATCGCGAAGGCCGCCGGCGCCGAGGTCGTCGTCTTCCACCCCGGCTTCCTGCTCGGACGGACACGCGAGCAGGCGATCGGCTCGGTGTGCGAGCAACTCGCCGAGTTGCGGGAGCGGCTCGCGGCGAAGGATCGCGCCGTGCCGTTCGGAGTCGAGGTGATGGGGCGTGTGCGCGACCTCGGGTCGGCAGACGACGTGGTCGAAATCTCGCGCCGCCTCGGCTGGGTGCGGCCTGTCCTCGACTTCGCGCACATGCACGCCACCTCCGACGGGGCCTTCCTCACCGTCGCGCCTTTCGCCGAGGCGCTAGCGAAGGTGGACGCCGTCCTCGAGCCGGATGCGCCGTTCCACATCCACTTCTCCGACATCCAGTACGCGAACCGCAACGAGACGAAGCACCTGCCATACGGGCAGGGAACGTTGCGTGCCGAGCCCCTCGCCGAGGCGCTTGCACGCTTCGAGCGTCCGGCGACGGTGATCTCCGAATCACCCGACGAGGCCTCGACGCAGGCGATCATGGAAATTCTCGCCGGATAGGATCGAGGCATGCGTCAGCGTCTCCTCGACACCCCGACCGACCGCGTGCCGCCGGAGCTCGCCGCGGCTGTCGCGGCCTTCTGTGAGCCGATCGAGGTCATCAATTCGGCGTTTGTCGGGTTGACCGAGCTGACGCAGGACTTCCATAAGCCCCGCGAAGTGCTCTCCGTCGCGTTCGCGCTTGCGGTCCCGACAGCAGAGACGGAGGAGGGCGACCGGGAGCTCCGCCTCGTCGCCGACTCGTTCTACGAAACGATGCCGGAGAGCGTTCAGGACGGCGGGTGCAACTTCCTCGAGCCGGGCGGCATCGACGCCTGGAGCGAGAAGGCGCAACAGGTCTTCTCACGGGCGCTCCCGGTTCCGTAGCATCGGGGAAGATGCTCAACCCCGCCGTCTTCAAGGCGTACGACATTCGCGGGCTCTACCCGTCGGAACTCGACGAGGAGGGCGCATACGCAATCGGCCGCGCCTACGTGGATCAATTCGAACCGCAGCGAGTCGCGGTCGGGCGCGATATGCGACTGTCGGCGCCGTCGATGGCCGCAGCGCTGATCGAGGGCGCCGCCGATGGCGGCGCCGACGTCATCGATCTAGGAATGGTCGGAACCGAGATGGTCTACTTCGCCGTCGGCGAGCTCGGCCTCGACGGCGGGATCATGGTCACCGCCTCGCACAACCCCAAGGACTACACCGGGATGAAGATTGTGCGCCGCGGTGCGCTCCCGGTCGGAAGCGAGTCCGGTCTCTACGACGTCCGCGAGCGCGCGCTGTACGCAGGCTGGCGTCACGCGAACCGTGGGGCCGTTGCGGCCGAGAACGTCTGGGACGGATTCGTCTCCCGTGTGCTCTCGTTCGTGGACGCCGACGGGATCGCCCCGCTCCACGTGGTCATCGACGCGGCGAACGGCATGGCGGGAGCGATGCTTCCTCCCGTCCTCGCCCGGATCCCGCAAGTGGATGCGATTCGCTGCCACTTCGAACCGGACGGCTCGTTCCCAAACCACGAGCCGAACCCGCTGCTACCGGAGAACCGCGAATTTATCGTCCGCGCGACCCGTGAGGCGGGCGCCGACTTCGGCGTCGCCTACGACGGGGACGCCGACCGTTGCTTCTTCGTCGACGACACCGGCGAGTTCGTGCCCGGAGACTTCACGACTGCACTGTTCGCGGAGTCCATCCTCGGCAAGGAGCCGGGCGGCACGGTCATCTACGACGTCCGTGCCTCGTGGGCGGTGCCGGAGGCAATCGAACGTGCGGGCGGAGTCCCGCTCACGAATCGTGTCGGCCACGCATTCATCAAGCAGCGCATGCGCGATGTCGACGCGGTGTTCGCCGGCGAGGTCTCGGCGCACTATTACTTCCGCGACTTCTGCCAAGCCGACTCGGGCGTCGTCCCGTTCCTGCTCATGCTCGAGCTGCTCTCGACACGTGGCCAGAAGCTCAGCGAGCTTCTGGCGCCATTCCGCTCCCGCTATTTCTTGACGGGCGAGATCAACCAGCCGGTCGGAGACGTGGCCGTGAAGCTGCAGGAGCTGAAGGAGCGGTTTGGCACCGAGGGGAAGGTCTCCCATCTCGACGGGCTCTCGGTCGACGCAGCCGATTGGCACATGAACGTCCGCCCCTCCAACACCGAGCCGCTCCTCCGTCTCAACCTCGAGGCCCGCTCCGAGGAGCTCATGGAGACGAAGCGCGACGAGGTGCTGGCACTCATCCGCTCGTAAGCCGTCACACTTCATCCGAGAAGTGGTGCTTTTCGGGTTCGGCAGCCGAAGCCGACTCCGAAGCCGACTCTGGCACGTCCTCCGTGACGGCTTCCGTTTGAGCGCCCTGAGCGTTACTCGAGAAACTCTTTACGACGAACCAGATCAGGGTCAACGTGATCATCGCTATCTCAGCCGCAGTGTTTGTCCATGACCTTATTCCGAAGGCCACGACGTTCGCGATCAGCAGCGTCGCGCAAATCGGAAGCGCCGCCGTCGCAAGCAGCCTGACCTCGATGCCGAATCCGCGCGGCGCAGCGAGGTCGTCGACGTGATCGGCGATCATCCGCGCGCGCCGGGCCGTCCGCTCTGCCCGCCACGCCCGCAGGCGATGCTTCTCCGCCCGGTGCCGCGCGAGTTCCTCCTCGGCGGACTCGAGCAGCGAGTTGACGATCAGGGAGCGGTAGTGCCGGCGGAAGGAAAGCCTGACGTCTCTCGCGTCGCTCGTGAGGGCGGGGACATGCAGTGTGCCCACGATGTCGTGATTCGCCCGCGGAACCCGTTGCCCTTCCAGCGCCGCCGCTTCGAGCTTGACTGAAGCGTGGCTAGGATCGGAACGTGATCGAGCTCGGCCATGTAACGGACCGCAAGCCGCCCTACCGCTACGCCGCCTACACACGCGTCGGCTTCTCCGACACGGACGCGCAGGCCGTCGTCTACTACGGGCGCTACTTGCCGTACTTCGACCTCGCTCGCACCGAGTACCACCGTCATCTCGGCGCAATCGACATCCGCGGCGAGTTCGCGATGCGGGCCTCGACGGTCGAGTACCACGCCCCGGCGCGCTTCGACGACCTCCTGGAGGTCTTCGTTCGCGTCGAGCGGATCGGGACGACAAGCGTCACATACGACCATGCGGCCTACCGGCTCCGCGACGACAGTCCCGACGTGCTGATGGCAACCGCGAAGCAGACGATCGTGCTGATCGACCTCGCCGACCGAAAACCCGTTCCGGTCCCGGACTCATTCCGCAAACGGGTCAACGAGTTCGAGGAGACCGGCAGCTGAGCGTCGCGCGCCTCCGGCCCGCTCCCGTGGGGGAACGTTCCCCCACGCCCCACGCTCATGGGGCAGAGGTTGCCCCATGAGCGCCGCCGCCATCGAGGCAGTCGACCGCATTCTCGCCGAGGGCGGCGAGGCGGACGATGTGCTGCGTGCGGTCGTCGAAACGCTCGTCGCGACGGGCGCCTGCTCGTTCGCCTGGATTCTCTTCAGTGAGGAGGGCGACCTCGTGCCCGGACCCCAGGCCGGAGCGCCCGACCCTGCTGAACGAACGCGGGTGCCGGTGCTGTTCAACGCCGATCACGTCGCAGATCTCGTCGGCGACGGGTGCGACGACCCGGCCTTCCTGGAACGCGTTGCACTCGCGATCTCGCCGCACTGCCTCGTGGGGTGGGACACCGGCGGCCTCCCGTGGGACGCCGTCAGCTAGGCGTGATGCGGTAGGCGTCGAAGACAGCCTCGATCGACCGCAGCGCGTTCATGAGAGACCGGAGCGACTTCACGTCCCCCACCTCGGCCGTGTACCAGTTCTTTGCGAGCTGGTCCTCGACCACACCGCCGTAGCTCACGATGTTCGCCCCGTGCTCGGCGAATGTGCGCGCCACGTCCTCCAGCAGACGCGGCCTGTCCCACGAGTCGACGGCGATCTGGACGCGGAACGACTTCGTTACGTCGCCGTCCCATTCGACCGGCGTGAACCGCTCCTCGTTCCGCTGCAGCGCCTTCACGTTCGGACAGTCGCCGCGGTGGATCGTGATCCCCTTGCCAAGCGAGATGTAACCGACGATCTCGTCGCCCGGAACCGGCGTGCAGCATTTCGCGAGCCGAACGAGCACGTCGTCGACGCCCTGCACGACGACACCCATCTCGGTGCTCGACACCGCGCTGCGGGCCTTCGGCGCCTTGACAACAGGCGCTTCCTCGGCCACCTCCTCCGTCTTCAGGCGCTGGATCACCTTGTTGACGATCGCGCCGGACTGGAGCTTCCCGGAGCCGAGAGCGACATAGAAGTCCTCCGCCTTCTTGAAGCCGGAGTCGCGGATCACCTGCGCGAGCACCGAGGAGGCGCGCAGCTTCGCGTACGGCAGGTTCTGTCCCTTTAGCGCATGCTCGAGCGCCTCGCGCCCCTTGTGCTCTTGGTCCTCGCGCGTCTCGCGCGAGAACCACTGCCGAATCTTGCTCCGCGCGCGGGAGCTCTTCGCGAGCGACATCCAGTCGCGCGAAGGGCCTCGCCCCTTCTTGGAGGTGAGGATTTCGACGAAGTCGCCGT
This sequence comes from uncultured Actinomycetes bacterium, assembly GCA_963781315.1. Lineage (GTDB taxonomy): Bacteria > Actinomycetota > Thermoleophilia > Gaiellales > Gaiellaceae > PALSA-600. The sequence continues at coordinate 170,373 of CAWAFJ010000010.1, forward strand.
TCTTGAGCTGGTAGTGGAGAGGGACGATCCGCCCGTTGATTTTGGCACCGACCGTGCGGTGGCCCACGTCGGTGTGTACGGCGTACGCGAAGTCGATCGGCGTCGAGCCGGCGGGCAGGGTCTTGACCTGCCCCTTCGGGGTGAACACGTGCACCTCTTCCTCGAACAGGTCGGTGCGGAAGCTCTTCATGAACTCTCGCGGGTCGGCCTCATCGCTGCCGACGTCCATCAGCTGCTCGACCCACTGCATCCACTCGGCGTCCGCCGCCTTCCGGCCGCCCTTGTAGAGCCAGTGCGCTGCGATCCCGTACTCAGCCGTCGCATGCATCCCGCGAGTCCGCACCTGGATCTCGAGCGGACGGCCCTGAGGCCCGATCACGGTCGTGTGCAGGGCGCGATAGCCGTTCAACTTCGGCATCGCGATGTAGTCCTTGAACCTGCCGGGCATCGGCTTCCAGAGCGAGTGGATCAAGCCCAAAGCGCCGTAGCAATCACGAGTCCCCTCATCGCCGTCCCGCTCGGCGATCACGCGCATCGCGGTCAGGTCGTAGATCTCGTTGAACTCGCGGCCCTTCTTGGCCATCTTGTCGTAGATCGAATAGAAGTGCTTCGCCCGCCCGGAGATCTCCGCCGGCACGTCGACCTTGTCGAGCTCGTGCTGAAGGACCATCGCCGCCTCCCGCACGTGCTCTTCGCGGTCGGTGCGCCGCTCGGCAACCATCTGCTTGATCTCCTCGTACTTCCGAGGATGCAGTGTCTGAAACGCGAGATCCTCGAGCTCCCACTTGAGAGCGTGGATGCCCAGGCGGTGTGCGAGCGGCGCGTAGACCTCGAGCGTTTCTTTCGCCTTTCGAACCTGAGTCTGCTTGCCCATGTACTCGATCGTGCGGAGGTTGTGGAGCCGGTCGGCCAGCTTGATCAGAATCACGCGGACGTCCTCGGCCATGGCGACGATCAGCTTGCGGTAGTTCTCCGCCTCGGCGTGCTCTCGGCTTTGGAACTGGACGCGCGTCAGCTTCGTCACGCCCTCGACGAGCTTCGCGATCTCCTCCCCGAACTCGGCGCGGATGTCGTCGGCCTCGACGCCGGTGTCCTCGACGGTGTCGTGGAGAAGCGCCGCGGCGAGACTCGCCTCGTCCATGCGCAGGCCCGCGAGGATCTTCGCCGCACCCCACGGGTGGTAGATGAACTCCTGGCCCGAGCGGCGCAGCTGACCCTCGTGTGCTTTCGCCGCAAACTGGAAGGCGCGCGTCAGCAGATCCCGGTCCGCATCGGGCTTATAGGCCTCGACCTCGGCGATCAACTCGTCCACGAGATCGTGATGCCGTTCGAGCACCGCCATCTAGCGCGTCACCACGAACGTAGTGTAGCCCTGCTTTCCGCCGACTTCCCCGGCGCGCTCGGCAGGAAACGAGCCGTCGTCGGGGAACGTCGTCGGGCGATGCTGCGACGACGGCGACAGGCCAAAAAACTCCGCGCGATCGCCCGGGTGCTGTGTGAGCTCGAGGCCGCCGGCGCGACGCAGCGGCCCGCGCGCCGCCGCAGCCGCCTGGCTCTCGGCCGCGCAGCGTAGAACTCTCTGCCTAGGCGGCCTCCTCGAGAACCGGCCGCTCCTCGAGCAGCCTTCGGAACGCAGGCGACTCGAGCAGGCTCCGACGGGTGCCTCCTGCGAGCTCGAGCTCCCCGAAGATCTCGCGCGCCGCCGGCGTCCAGGCTTCCTCGCCGTCCCGCCACTGCGCGGCAAGCCACGCGCGAAGCTCCTCGTACTGCGCGGGTGCGTCGAAGATCCTGCGCACCACGAGTTGCGGGGAGACCGTCCCGTTCCACCGGTTCTCCTGAAGGCGAAATGCGACGTCGTACCGGCCGATCCGCCGGAGGCGGTCGAGCTGGGCACCGCTCCCGAAAGCGATCGCCGTTCCGGCGTCCCTGCCGCGCTGGCGCACGCGGAAGCGAAGGTGCTTCCCGTCACCCACCGTCGAAAGCTCGGTCAGTTCGCAGCCGTCTATCAGCAGCGTCACGCCCGGGTTTCCCAGACCGAACGGCGCGAGCCGAGCGAGCTCCTCGCAGAGCGGAAGTCCAAGCTCCGAGCCGGCGACGACCGCGTCCACCACGGTCCGTGGGCGGAGGTCGTCGTCGGTAAGCACCGCATCGGCGTGCGCCATGAACGCCTCCGCGAATGCGTCGAGCGCCTCCGGTCTGACCGCGAGCCCGGCGGCCGCGCGGTGCCCGCCGAAGCGTTCCAAATGCCCGGAGCACACCTTGAGCGCTCCGTGCAGGTCGAACGCCCCCGGTGCGCGCCCTGACCCCTTCCAGGCGCCGTCCGCGCCGGCGATCAGCACCACGGGCCTCCCGTAGCGTTCCACGAGCCTCGAGGCGACGATCCCGATCACGCCCTCGTGCCAGTCCGCCCCCGCCACGACATAGCCGCGGCGGGCACGCTTGGCCGCCGGCCACGACTCCACTTCGTCGGTGGCCGCCCGGAGGATTCGCTCCTCGACGGCCTGCCGCTCACGGTTGAGCCCCTCGAGCTCGTCGGCAAGGCGGGCGGCCTCGTTCTCGTCCTCGACCAGGAGCAACGCGAGCGCGGCCGCGGGCCGGCCGAGGCGGCCCGACGCGTTGATGCGCGGTGCGAGCCGGAACCCGATCGCACTCTCGTCGCAGGTCGCCGGGTCGACGTGCGCGACCCGCATCAGCGCGCGCAGGCCCGGCTTCTGAGTCTGCGCGAGCCGCCGAAGCCCAACGAGTGCGAGCGCCCGGTTCTCGTCGACGAGCGGGACGACGTCGGCCACAGTGGCGAGGGCCACGATGTCGAGGTGCCGCTCGAGAAATGGGTGTTCGGCGCCGAGGAGCGCCTCGGCCAGCTTCCACACGACGCCGGTTCCGCAGAGACCGGCGAAGGGATACTCGCCCTTGAGCGGCGCGACCACGGGACAGTCGGGAAAGGTCTCACCGGGGCGATGGTGGTCGGTGACCACCACATCGAGCCCGAGGCGCCTCGCCTCCGCGATCTCCTCGACGGCAGTGATCCCGCAGTCGACGGTGACCAGACAGCCGACGCCTTCGGCGGCCAGCCTGGCAACCGTGTCCGCGTGCAGCCCATAGCCCTCCTCGAAACGCGACGGGAGGTGTGACACCGGATCCGCGCCGAGCTCCCGCAGCAGGAGCACGGCAAGCGCCGTCGCGCAAATCCCGTCCGCGTCGTAGTCGCCGTGAACGCAGATCCGGGCGCCGCCTGCCACCGCGGCTCTGATCGTCTCGACGGCGGCGATCATGTCCCCGAGCAGGAACGGGTCGTGCCCAGGCATCGCGCCGTCGAGAAAGACCCGTGCGGACTCCACGTCGTCGTATCCGCGCCGAACGAGAACCGAGGCGGTCGTCTCGCTGAGGCCCAGGCCGTCGACGAGCGCGCTCACCCGATCGGCGGGGCACTCGGCGATCGTCCACGTTCCTTCACGCATGGGACGATCGAGGGTACGGCCGCGATCGGACGGATCCGAGATTGTGATTTCCGCTGCTCATGTGGTTCAATTCCGCCCCCGTGCGCATGACGATCGCCGCGCTCCTCGCAGCCGCCGGCCTGGCCTGCGCAGGGGCACCCGCAGCCGAGCAGCTCCAGGCGATTTCGCCCGGCGTCTCTGTGCTCGGGGTTCCGGTGGGAGGACTGACGGTACAGCGCGCCGACAGGTCCGTTGCAACACGGTTCTCCCGGCCGATCGTGATCGCCGCCGGCTCTCACCGGTATTCCGTCACGCCGCTTGCGCTCGGAGCACACGCCCGCGTTCACGCGGCCGTTCGCGCAGCGCTCGCCGCGACGCCCCGGAGCCAGATCGGCCTACCGGTTTCGTTCTCGGAGGCAGCGGTCGCCGACCTGGTTGACCGGCTCGCCCGAACCGCCTACCGCGCCCCACGCGACGCGGCAGTGATCGGCGCCGGGACGACCAGACGGCCTCTGATCACCCCCGACCGCCCCGGAGTCGCGGTGCTGAAGGTGACGATGCGCGCCGCGATCGCGCAACAACTCATCTCCGGCTCCCGATTGCCGCTACGACTCGTCACGGCGCCTGTCCCCGCGAAGGTCACCGTCGCGGACATCGGCTCGGTGGTCATCATCGACCGCGCCACGAACACGCTGAAGCTGTTCGACTCACGCCGGCTCGTGCGCGCGTTTCCGGTCGCGACGGGCCAAGCGGTCTACCCGACACCGCAGGGCGTTTTCCGCATCGTCAAGAAGCAGCGAAACCCCTGGTGGTATCCGCCGGTGTACAGCGATTGGGCGAGGGGCCTGAAGCCGGTCCCACCGGGGCCCGCGAATCCGCTCGGGACACGGTGGATGGGGCTCTCGGCGGCGGGTGTCGGGATCCACGGCACCGACGCCGACACGTCGATCGGCTACTCGGTCTCGCACGGATGCATCAGAATGCACGTGCCCGACGCGGAGTGGCTCTTCGGACGCGTCGCTGTCGGCACGCCAGTCGTGATCGTCGTAGTCGAATGCCGCTTCTACGCGGATCGCGGCAGCTCGATGCCGAGATAGGTCAGGATCAACCCGGCGATCAGCACGACCACGAGCCCAGCGTAGATGAGGCGTTTGTGCGTGCTCTCCCGAAAGTTCTCCACGAACGCGCGGCCCAGCAGAATCATCGTCGCGAGGACGATCCCGCCCCCGATCACGAAGGCCGGAGCGAGGATGAGGAGCTGCCCCCAGTTCGTCGACGCAATCACGATCCGAACCGTAGCCGGAAGGACCGTGCGGCCCGCGGCTATCCTCCGAACCGTGCAGGAACGCCGAGGCGTCCGTGTCTGAGACCAACTACACCTCCGGAGACGACTACGTCGTGGAGTTCCTCGGCTACCGCTTCTCGCTGAACGCGGAGGACTTCGAGCAGCGCGTCACCGCGGCTGCGGTGAAGCTCGGTCTCGTCGAGATCAATGAGCTCGACGAGGAAGAGTCGAGCGACCTGGTCGCACTCGTGGCGCAAGGGGTGGTCGACGAACCTCAGTCGCACCTCGGGCGCTATCTCGCTCGCAACTGGGAGCGCGTCTCGCTCGTCGAGGGTGAGTCGCTCGTCTACTGGCTGCGCAAGCTGGTCTTTCGCGGCGCCTGGCTCGACCATCAAGTGAAGCGCGGCGCGCTCGAGGTCGTCTGGGACGACAACGAGGCGGAGTTCGCGTACCAGCATCCTGGCGGTGGGCGGCCGCTGCTCGAGCTCGCACCGGTCCCGTCGTGGCACGAACTGCAGTTCCGACGCTAGGAACGTGGGGGAAACCATGTCTCCCCCACGAGCCCCCTTCTTCGGGTTCGTGGAATCGTCAATCGTGACGCGCCTCCCGCCGGGCGAAGCCCGGCTCCGGCGGCAACCGGAAGCGCCTCTTCAACTGATGTGGGCCGCCGCGGGCGCCGCGTGCCTCGCGGCGCTGCTCGCCGCGGACCGCTTCGCGTCCTTCCACATGCAGCTCGGCCTGGGCGCGCTCACGTGGTGCGTGTTCCTCCTCGCGCTGCGACGCTTCCCGCTCGAGCGGCGCGCGCAGGCACTCGGAGTCGTGTGCTTCGCCACGATCGGGGAGTTCACCGGATCGATCCTCTGGGGCGTCTACCACTACCGACTGCACAACCTGCCGATGTTCGTGCCACCCGCGCACGGGCTCGTCTACCTCACCGGCCTGTCGCTCGCGCTCGCGCTCCACGAGCGCGGGCGCCTTCTCGTGGCGGTGGCCGCGACGGCGGCTTCGGCCTGGGCGTTGCTCGGTCTGACGGTGCTGCCGACGCGCGACGTCGCCGGCGCCCTCGGCGTGCCACTGCTCCTGCTCTTCCTGTGGCGCTCGCGCAATCGCACGGTCTACGCCGGAGTGTTCCTCGTCGTCGCTGCGCTCGAGCTGTACGGGACGGCGATCGGGACGTGGCGCTGGGAGCCGACGCTTCCCGGTTTGGGGATCCCCGATGGGAACCCGCCCTCAGGTGTCGCGTCGGGCTACGTGTGGTTCGACGTGATGGCGCTGCTCATCGCGCCCTGGCTGGTGACGTTGATCCGCTCTCGAGGACTGCGCAGACGAACTGCAGCCGAGCAGTCTTTGCCGGGCTCCACTCCCGCGTGACCCCACCTCCTCGCTCTAGAAGAGCGAGGTCGTCTCGAGTGGCGCGCCGACGTGCGCGCGGCCCAGTTCGGTGACGATCCTGCCTCGCGACGTACGCTGGAGAAACCCGAGCTGGAGCAGGTAGGGCTCGTAGACATCCTCGATCGTCTCTGCCTCCTCACCCAGAGCGACGGCGAGCGTGGTCACGCCGACGGGGCCGCCGCCGAACCGCTCGACGACCGCTCGCAGGAGGTCGCGGTCGAACTTCTCGAGCCCCGCTCCATCCACCTCGAGCAGCGTGAGCGCCTCATCGGCGATCTCCATCGTGATCGCGCCCGCATGCCGCACCTCGGCGACGTCACGCACCCTCCGGAGAATCCTGTTCGCTATCCGCGGCGTGCCGCGTGCGCGCCGCGCGATCTCCTCGGCCGCCTCCCCTTCGATCTCGACGCCAAGGATCCGGGCGCTCCGTCTCACGATCAGCCCGAGCTCCTCGGGCGTGTAGAGGTCGAGGCGGAAGGTGAGGCCGAACCGGTCGCGCAGCGGTGTCGTCAGCAGGCCGGTCCGAGTTGTCGCGCCGATGAGCGTGAACGGCGGCAGATCGAGCGTGAGCGTCCGGGCGGCGGGCCCCTGGCCAACGATGATGTCGAGCCGGAAGTCCTCGAGCGCCGGGTAGAGGATCTCCTCGATCGTCCGGTTCAGCCGGTGGATCTCGTCGATGAAGAGCACGTCGTTCGGCTCGAGCGCGGTCAGGATCGCGGCGATGTCGCCCTTCCGTTCGAGCCCGGGCCCGGCGACCTGCCGGATCCCGACTCCGAGCTCGTGGCGGACGATCTGTGCGAGCGAGGTCTTGCCCAGGCCCGGCGGGCCGGCGAGCAGGACATGGTCGAGCGCCTCGCCGCGGCCCTTGGCAGCGTCGAGTGCGATCGCGAGCTGCTCCTTGACCCGCTCTTGGCCGACGAAATCGGCGAGCGACGCCGGCCGAAGCGAGAGCTCGAGCTCCTCCTCGCCCCTGTCGTGGAGGCTCGTCGTGAGGACGTGCTCGCTCATGCTGCTTTCTTCAGGGCCGCGCGCACCTGCTCCTCCACCGGGAGCCCCTCGTCCACCGCGGCGAGCGCGCGCTCGGCGTCGAGCATCGACCAGCCGAGCTCGACGAGCGCGTCCCGGGCCGTCAGCGACGGCGCGGCGTCCACAACATCTCCGCTGACGGCACCGACCCCGCCCAGCTTCTCTTTCAGTTCGAGGATCACCCGTTGCGCCGTCTTGCGGCCGATGCCGGGGATCGCCTCGAAGCGGGCCGTGTCGTCGCGAACGATCGCGCGGCGGAGCTCCGCCGGTGTCGATCCCGACACGATCGCCAGCGCCACCTTCGGCCCGACGCCGCTCACACCGAGCAGCAGCTCGAAGAGATCGCGCTCCTCCGCGGACGCGAAGCCGTAGAGCTGGAGGACGTCGGCGCGGATGTGGAGGTACGTCTCGACGGTCGTCTCGTGGCCGACGCGGGACTCGACGCGTGGAGTGGCGGCAACGAGATAGCCGACGCCGCCGACGTCGATCACGAGACCGGCGGGCGTCGCGGCGGCAACGGTGCCGCGGAGGCGGGCGATCACGAGACGGCCCTCAGCAGGGGCGGGGCGAGCGCGTGGCAGATCGCGACCGCGAGCGCATCCGCAGCGTGGTGCGGATGCGGCACCTCGTCGAGGCCGAGGATCGCCTTCACCATACGCTGCATCTGCTCCTTGTCGGCGTGGCCGTAGCCGCACACCGCCTGCTTGACGCGGTTCGGTGCGTACTCGACACACTCAATGCCGGCGGACGACGCGGCGACGAGGACGGCGCCCCGCGCTTGCCCGACGGAGAGCGCGATGCGGGCGTCGGCGCCGACGAACGACTCCTCCAGGGCGACGGCATCCGGGGCGTGCTCCGCAATCAGCTCCTCCACCCCTTCGAAGATCGTGAGCAACCGCAGCTCCACGCGCTCCCGCGCCTTGGTTCGCCACAACCCGTGGCAGGTTTCCCTGAGGCGCCCGTCGCTTTCGTGGACGATCCCGTACCCGCACGCAGCCGTCCCTGGATCGATGCCGAGGACTTTCACGTCGAAAGGTTATGGACGCCTCCGGACGTTCCTCCCAGCGAGTGATTGACGAGCAGGAAGCTGATCGGGGATGATCGTCGTGTGGGCTCCCCCACGATCACGCGGCTGCTGGTGAGCGCCGGAGCCCTGACCACAGCGGTCGCGCTGAGCGGCACTCCTCGTCTCTGCGGCGACGCCGAGGTCGACGGCCACGGTCGTCAAGCAGACGTCGTTCAAGGTCAACCGAGAGGGCGGGGCCTACCCGCAGGCTGCGTTCTCGGGCCTGAGCCCGGAGGGCGGCACCGCGTCGGTGACCCAGAAGTTCGGCACGACGCCGAGCACGGCCACGTTCAAGTGGGACCTGCCGAAGGAGATCCCGGCCGACGGCGCCAAGGGCTCGCTCACCATCTCGGTGAACGTCCCCGCCGACAGCGAGCGATATGCACCGGCGATGGCGCTCGACAGCGCGATGCTCGACTGCACCGGCATCAAGGTGGGCACCGGCGGGTCCTGCTCGACCGGCGGACGAGTCCAGGTGGGTGGCGTCGCCGAGAAGGGCGAGTCGAAGACGTTCACCCAGGAGTTCAAGCTGCGAGGGTCCGCGGCGGACGTCACCGTCGGGATCCAGGACGGCCCGAACATCACGTACTCGTACGTCTCGGGCCAGGCGACCGCGAGCCCGGGCGACTGCGCGAAGAAGTACAAGGCGCGAATGCTCCGCAGCGCGCATCGCGCCCAGGCGATCAACGAGCTGCGCGTCGTCTGCGTCGAGCCCGATGTCGCAGTGCACAGGCAGGGGTCGGCGGACGAGTCGTGGGACCCGGTCGAGGTCGGCACCGTCCTCAAGCAGGGCGACGAGATCAGCTGCGACCCGGACGGGATCGCGGTGGTCGCCTTCGCCGACAACTCGACCTTCACCCTCAAGCACACGACGATGCTCACGATCGCGTCGTTCTTCGCCGAGGGCGGAGTGGTCAGGTTGGAGATCCTGCTCAAGATGGGCGAGGTCGCAGCCACGATCAACAAGTCGGAGGCGACCAAGTCGGACTTCCGGATCAAGCAACCGACAGCAACCGCCAGCGTGCGCGGGACCATCTTCAGCGTCTTCTACGACCCCGTGTCGAAGGCGTCGATCACGTCGGTGAAGCGCGGAGTCGTCGAGGTGGACCCAGCTAAACCCGGGCTGAAGACCGTGAATGTGGCAGCCGGCAAGGAGGTCCAGGTCACGCCGACGGCGATCAGCCCACTGGCCGCGACCGGAAAGGCGGGCGCGATCGGAGGGATCAACAGCGTCAAGGCGCACGACCTCGTGATGGCGAAAGTCGCAGCGAACAACGGCCCGTGCGCCCTCGTCCTGCCACGGACCGCTGCCTTTTCCGTGAAGCCGTCGGGCTCGGCCTGGCTGGTGTCGATCAAGGCCACCGGCGGCAAGGCAAAGGGGTGGTCGACATGGAAGGTCGCCGGCGCGAAGGTCACGCCCGGCAACGCGCTCGCGAAGAAGATCGCTTCAGGCTGCGGCTGAGCGCGGCACTACGACTTGTCGACGATCATGCGCTCGACCCTGCTGTCAGGGACGAACCAGATGATCGCGACGCGAGACGAAGAGCGCGACCGAGACCCATGGGACGATGAAGGAGAACCCAAGCGCGGCCGTGTAGAGCGCAAGCGACAGCTTGCCCTTGCGGTCACTGCCGATCGCCTGCACGAGCTTCGAATCGTCCTCGTGCAGGGCGAGCAGGCTCCGCGTCAGGAGCGTGTACGCGAGCGCGCACCCGAGCAGCACGATCACATACGCAGCGACCGGTCCTTGCTGGACGCCCGCCTCGCCGAGCCAGGCGGTCGCGATCGGTGTCAGCGAGAGCCAGAGGAGCAGAAGGATGTTCGCCCAGAGCGTCCGGCCATCGATTCGGTGGACGACCTGCATCAGGTGGTGGTGGTTCACCCAGTAGATCGCGAGGAAGACGAAGCTCAGCAGGTAGACGAGGAGCTTGCCTTTCTCGTCGAGGATGTCGGCGAGGTGATGCCCCGCGGGCGGCCGCAGCTCGAGGACGAGGATCGTGATCAGAATCGCGACCACGCCATCCGTGAAGGCGTTCATGCGGTCGGGCTTCATGACGCGACTATGCCAACTCGGTAGGCCGCCAGTCGGCTCGAGGCTCTGGCTAGCGTCCATCCTCCCGGACACTGATAAGGACGAGATGCGCTCATTCACCCTGGACAGCTTCGAAACCTCACCACGCCTCCGCGACGCTGAAGGGGATGGTCGAGTACGACTTCCCGGTGACGCTCGGCCGTGACTTCGCGGGTGTCGTCGAAGCGGTCGGCTCGTCGGTCACCCGGTACCAGCCGGGCGACGAGGTCTATGGGTTCCTCCCCCTCGCCAACCCTGCCGCGCACGACGGAAGCTGGGCCGACTACGCCGTCGTCAGAGAGGAGACGTCGGTGGGTCTCAAGCCGAGCGGTGTCGACTTCGTGACCGCTGGTGCGGCGCCCGTTGCAGCTCTGACGGCAATCGCTGCCGTTGACGCTCTCGAGCTCGGGACCGGAACCACCGTTCTCGTCGTTGGAGCGAGCGGCGGCGTGGGGAGCCTGTTCGTCCAGCTCGCGGCGGCGGACGGCGTGAACGTCCTGGCCACGGGTCTTCCGGAAGACCACGAGTTCCTGCTCGGCCTCGGCGCGAGCAGATCGTCGACCGCAACACGGATGTTGCTGCTGCCGTCCGCGAGGCCTACCCCGACGGTGTCGACGCGCTTTTCGACCTCGTCACCTATCAGCCCGACGCATCCCTTCTCAAACCCGGAGGCCACCTCGCCTCACCGGTCGGCGCCGCAGGCGAAGGGCCCGGCCGTTTCAACCTGATTGCATCCAGCACGACGCCGAACCTCGACCGGCTCGCAGCCCTGCTCGACTCCGGAGCGCTGCGCGTCCCGATCCAACACAGCTATCCCCTCGACCAGGCCGGCGCCGCCCTCGAGGCACTCGCGAGCACGCATACGCAGGGGAAGCTCGCGATCACGATCGCGTAGGGTAGGGCGGCGCGACCCGCGGGCCGTTCAGACGGGCCACGTCGACTTGTCGTACGTCTCGAACACGGGTCGGCCATCGCCCGGTTCGCGGCCGCCGGCCCGGTCGGGTTGGCGAGCGCCATGCCTCGCGTTCGCTCGTGCCGACTCCAGGCGCCAGGCCCAGCATGCCCGAGCTCGCACTGCGGCAGGGCACGCGGCTCGGGACCAGATGAAAGCCGACGACATGGGATGACAGGGACGCCCCGCCCTGCAGTGCGGGTGGATAGCGGAGCGGCGGAGCGAGACATCGAGGCGGAGACCTCGAGCGGCTCGCGGAAGACGTCGCTGACCTCGCGAACGGGCGCGTGCTGGGGTTGCGGGCGAGAACTCTCACAACACAGCTGCCAGGTGGCACGCACGAGTGCGCCAGCGGGCTTACGTCTGAACCTCGAATGTCACGACACGACGCCTCGAGCACCTGCTCGGGGATGTCGAAGTTCGCGTAGACCTCCTGCACGTCGTCCGAGTCCTCGAGCTCGTCGATCAGGCGCATCACTCTCTTCGCCGTCGACTCGTCCTCGATTGCGACCGTCGTCTTCGGCAGCAGTGACAGCTCTGCCGACTCGACCGTGAAACCCGCGGCCTCGACCGCCGCGCGTACAGCCGAGAGGCTCTCCGGCGCGCTCGTCACCTGGAACACGCTCCCGTCGGCGTCGATGTCCTCGGCGCCAGCGTCGACCGCTGCCATGAAGAGCTCCTCCTCGTCGACTCCCGCGCCGCTGACGACGACGACCCCGCGGCGGTCGAACTGCCAGAGGACCGCGCCGGTCGTGCCGAGCGTGCCGCCGTGATGGGTGAATGCATGACGCACCTCGGCAGCGGTGCGGTTGCGATTGTCGGTCAACGCCTCGACGATGACGGCGACGCCCTCCGGGCCGTACCCCTCGTACACGATCGCCTCGAAGTTGTCGCTCTCGGCACTCGAGCCGGCGCCTTTCGCGATCGCGCGCTCGATGTTGTCCTTCGGCATCGAGTACGACTTGGCCTTCTCGATCGCGTTCTGGAGCGCCGAGTTCCCCGACGGGTCGCCGCCTCCCTCCTTGGCCGCGACGATGATCGAGCGCGTGAGCTTGGTGAAGAGCTTGCCGCGCTTCGCGTCCGCGGCGCCCTTCTTGTGCTTGATCGACGACCACTTGCTATGCCCGGACAAGACTGGCCTCCTCCAGAAAAAGCTCGTGGAGCCGCGTGTCGCCGGTCAGCTCCGGATGGAAGGACGAAACGAGGTAGCGCCCCTCTCGTGCAAGGACGGGGTGCCCATCCACCTCGGCGAGCACCTCGACCCCGGCGCCGACATCCTCGACCCAGGGCGCCCGAATAAAGACCGCGCGCAGCGGCTTGGCCCACCCAGCCACCTCGAGGTCGGTCTCGAACGATGCCGCCTGGCGGCCGAAGGCGTTCCGGCGCACGCCGATATCCACGAGCCCGAGGTGGTCGCGGTCGAGCACGATCATCCCGGCGCACGTCCCGAAGACAGCGCCGTCGAAGTCGCGTATCGCCTCGTCGAGGCCGTACAGCCGCATCAGGCGCGTGAACGTCGTCGACTCGCCGCCCGGAATGACGAGGCCGTCGAGACCCTCGAGCTGCTCCGGCTTGCGCACCTCGACGACGTCCGCGCCGAGGCGGCGCAACATCGCCGCGTGCTCGCGGAAGTTTCCTTGCAGTGCAAGGACGCCGATCCGAAGCGGCTCCATCCGCGGAATGTTAGCCCCGGTGCGAAGCTGACTCCGTGCCGGTCGTTGCGGTCATGCTCGCGCTCGCGTCCTCGGCGGCATGGGGCGCCGCCGACTTTGCGGGTGGGCTCGTCTCGCGCCGCGTGCCGGCGCTGCCGGTCACCGTGGTCTCGCAGGCGGCCGGGTTCGTCGCACTGCTCGCTGTCTTCGCCGTGCGCGGCGGCGGGCTCGACAGCCGGTCCTTCTCGCTCGGACTCATCGCAGGGATCGGTGGCGGCGCCGGACTCGCCGCGCTCTACAAGGGACTCGCACTCGGAACGATGAGCATCGTCTCGCCGATCGCCGCCTGCGGCGCCATCGTTCCGTTCGTGCTCTCGATCGCAACAGGAGAACGCCCATCGACGATCGCGATCGTCGGCGCCACCGCAGCGCTGGGCGGGGCCGTGCTTGCGTCGTCGGAAGAGCGCCGCGATTCCACGCCCGCCCGCGCGCGCGCCATCATGCTGGCGCTCGTCGCCGCCGGGTCTTTTGGCCTCTTCATGTACTTCCTCGGCCTCGGTAGCCGCGAGGGAGACGCGCTCTCGACGCTCGTCGGCGCCCGTGTCGGCTCGCTCGCGCTTCTCGTCACGCTCGCGCTCGGACGAGGAGCGCCGCTTCGGGTGGGACGGCACTGGCTCCTTCCCGTGGCCGCGATCGGCCTGTGCGACGTCGCGGCCAACGTGCTGTTCGCGCTCGCAAGCGGCCGCGGCCTGCTCGCCCTCGTATCGGTGCTCGGCTCGCTGTACCCGGTGACGACAGTCATGCTCGCCTACCTCGTGCTCGGCGAGCGCCTCACGAAGCCCCAGGTCGCCGGCGTCGCCGTCGCGCTTGCCGGCGTCGCTGCGCTCAGCGCAGGCTGAGCTCCCCGCGTACCATCCCGCTCGATGTCGCTCCAGGGCAAGCTCCTCATCTCCTCGCCGGCGCTCGTCGACCCGAACTTCCGCAGGACGGTCATCCTCGTCACTCACCACGACGACGAAGGCGCGATGGGCCTCGTGCTCACCAGGCCCTCGGACGTACGTGTTGCGGACGCGATACCCGACCTCGCCGACCTGCCGTGGGCCGACGACGTCGTTCACGTCGGTGGGCCCGTCCAGGCCGACGCGATCATGGCGCTCGCGGAGTTCGAGGACGTCGACGACGCGGCCGCGCCGGTCGTCGGCCGGGTCGGATTCGTGGCGGCCGATTCGACCGTCGAGGACGTCACGATCCTGCGCCTGCGCGTCTTCGCGGGCTACGCGGGGTGGGGCGCGGGCCAGCTCGAGGCCGAGATCGAGGAGCCGTCGTGGATCGTGGTCCCGGCGGAGCCAGATGACGCATTCGCGAGCGACCCGGACGAGCTCTGGCGGACCGCGGTTGAACGGAAGGGCGGCCGCTTCGCGCTGCTCGCGGGGATGCCGTTCGACCCGAGCCTCAACTAGAGGTCGACCCAGCGCGGCTCGCGCTTCTCGAGGAACGCCGCAACACCCTCCTGTCCGTCTTCTGACCGCAGGCAGCGAAGGAACGCCTCGTGCTCCTCCTCGTCGCTCCTTGCGTCCCGGGTCGCGCGCAGCAGCCGCTTGATCTCGCGCAGCGCGCTCGGGCTCCGCTGGGCGAGGGTGCCAGCGACCTGCTCGATCCCGGCGTCGAGATCGTCCACGACGAATTCGACGAGGCCCCACGACTCGGCCTGGCGCGCCGGAACTCGCCCGCCCGACATGAGTAACCAGGCCGCGCGACCCGGCCCGACGAACCGCGGCAGGCGCTGAGTGCCACCGCCGCCCGGGAGCAGGCCGAGGCCAATCTCGGGGAAGCCGAGCCAGGAGTCCGTTTGGGCGACCCGGATGTCGCAGGCCAGCGCGAGCTCGAGCCCGCCGCCGAGGCAGTAGCCGTGAATGGCGGCCACAACCGGGACGGAGACAGACTCGATCAGGTCGGCTGTCGCCTGAATTGCCCGGGCCTCGCCGCCGGAGCTCTTGAGGCCCGCAATGTCCGCCCCGGCCGAGAACGCGCGCTCGCCCTTACCCCGTAATACGACGACGCGGGTCCCCGCCCCCGGCTCGCGAAGCTCGCCTGTGAGGCTCGCGATCACCTCGCGGTTGATCACGTTGACCGGCGGGTTGTCGATCCAGACGGTCTTGATCACAGCAAGGCGCCTAGCAGATTCGAACTGCTGTACGAGGCTTTGCAGGCCTCTGCCTAACCACTCGGCCAAGGCGCCGGAGAGTCGTGCATCGTATCCGCGGCTAGTGGTTGCTCCGGTGAGTCCGGTGCCCTATGGCCGAGCGAACAAGCAGGCCAGGACGCAGGAAGGGCCAATAGTGGTGGCTATTGGCCCGACTGAGGACGCCGGCATGCGCAGGGCACCGCGAGCTTGCGGGCTACCACGTGGTAGAGATGCCAATGCTTGGGCGTCCCGAGCAGCGTCGAGCCGTCTTCGTCGACTTCGTCGAGACGCTCCACGTCGAACGGACGGAGAAGCTCATCGATCTCGGCGCGGCTCTGCACGGTGATCCCAGTGCCCGCCCACGCGTCGCGATCGCCGAAGAGCTGGCCGCTGAACCGGCCGCCGGGCCTGATCGAGCCGACGATGCGCTGCCAGATGAGGTCGAAGCGGTCGGGCGGGCAGAACGGAAGCGAGAAGCTCGCGTTGAGGAGATCGCAGACGGGCCAGGTCGCGTCCTCGTAACGCGCGACCTGGGTGACGAGCCGGGCGCCGGCCTCACCGACAAGGGCGCGCAGCCGGTCGATCGCCTCATGTTCGCCGTCGATCGCAACCACGTTCCACCCGGCCCGCAGCAGCTCGGCGGTGTCGCGGCCCGTCCCGCATCCAAGATCGACCGCGAGCCCGGGCGTGTCGAAGCGCCTGATCGCCTCACGCAACGTTTCGCGGGGGTCGTCTCCCGCGTGGTCGAAGTACCGCCGCCACGGCTGCCACGTTTCCTCGAGCACTCGCAGCCAGTTCCCGTGCGTGATCTTCGCCACATCGTCCTCGCCGAAGCCGGCGGCGCGCAGGGCGTCCACGAGTCTCGGCAGCCCCGCGACGCCGCCGAGCTCGTCGGGGACGTCCGCTCCCTCGAAGTCGGAGCCGAATGCGACATGGTCGACGCCGATCCGTCGGGCGATGTGCTCGACATGGCGCACGATCTCTGAGAGCGGCGTCGACGGGTCACGGGTGCCGTCGGCGCGCAGGAACGAATTTCCGAAGTTGACACCGACCACGCCGCCCGATGCACCGATGGCGTCGAGCTGGGGGTCGGTGAGGTTGCGCGAGGACGGGCACAACGCGTGGGCGTTCGAGTGCGTCGCGACGAGCGGCGCGTCCGATGCACCGGCGACGTCCCAGAAGCCCGCCTCGTTCAGGTGCGAGCAGTCGACCAGGATGCCTGTCCGGTTGCAGGCCCGGACAAGCCGTCGACCCGCCGCTGTCAGCCCGGGACCGGTGTCCGGCGACGACGGGAAAGCGAACGGAACGCCTTCGGCGAACGCGTTCCGCCTCGACCAGACGAGCCCGATCGACCGGAGCCCGCGGTCGTACCAGCGGTGGAGATTCGACAGGTCGGGCGCAATCGGCTCGGCGCCCTCGAGGTGCATGATCGCGGTCACCCTCCCCGGCCGGAAGTCGCCGACCCCGCGCGCGATCGTGACGTCAAGCCCCTCGAGCGTTGCGGCGAGCTCGTCGGCGACACGCACCGCGTCCTCGTACGGGAGCGGCTCGTCGAGCGGGAGCGAGTACGGCGTGTCCATCTCCCGCCCCGCGGGCTGGCCCGGAACGAAGAGCGCGAAGAACCCGCCGGCGAAGCCGCTCTCCGCCGCGGTCGCGAGGTCGATGTGCTTCGGCGCCTCCCCACGCCAGAGCCGCAGCACGAGATCGTTGTGTCCATCGACGATCACGTCCCGATCGTCTCACCCACAACGGGCTCCTGGAGGGTGGACCGGATCGAGACGGCTGCGCCAGGGCTCTACCCAGGGTCATGCCCGTCCAAACGATTCGGCATCGAGGTGGTTCCGATCTGACGTAGAGGGTCGTCATGCCGACGGGCGGCAATGCACTTGCCGCAATTTGTGATCTTTCTGGCACTTGGCCCAATTTGTGACCTTGTTGTGTGTAATTTGTGATCTTTTTGTGCGTGCGGTGATTAGCTTGCCGTTTAGAGATTGCATTTTGGGGTTTCTGGTGCGGATATTCTGATTCGTCTCCGTCGCGATGCATTTTGAAGACCTGGCAGGGTGAGGCGAAACCGGCAACCCTTGCCAATCGGCTCTGATACAAGTCTTGGCCGGCACATCGTCCGGTACCGCAGCGCAGGTCGAGATGCCCCGTACGCCGCGCTCCGGGACAGCGGTCACCGTCCCCACATCGAGCCGGCGCTCGTCGGTTGCGCAAGACCACCAGCGCAAGGCTGCGGACAACTACGCGGTGGCGGCTCTCACCCTCGAGTCGGGAAAATCGAATCCCCCGAACGAGGGATGAAGTCTCCCTTGACGAGAGTCGAGGGGCGTGACACGATCCGGTCTCCACCTGGCTCGGGCAGTTGTGCCAGGGAGGCCGCCCCCAGACCCCGTGCGGTCGTTCCAGGAATCGACCTCGAAGGAGGTGGTTTGCGTTTCCGGACGACTCGTGTTTTCAGGGCACAAGCTCATGAGTTGCTCCCGCTTCGAGTTTCTCGTTCCAGATGCGTGAGCAACAGACATTCAATAGGGGGTCAGGAGGGCTAGATGAAGAGGTTCTGCATCATTGTTCTTGGGATAGTCGCCACGGGGGTATTCGCGAGCTCAGCGCTCGCCGTTGACCTCCCACGGCTTGGTTACATCCAGGTCTGCAAGTCGGCGAATGCCGATCTGAAGGGGCAGTTCACCTTCAGCATCACCGACTCGACCACACCTGCGATTCCGAACGTTGTACTCAGTCCGGGGACGTGCACCCAGCCGATCGCTGTCAGGGTCGGGAGCGTCACGGTCAACGAACTGGGAAGCTCGCTGGGGCTGACGAACACCGGCGCCAGCTTGGATCCGACGAAGGAGTTCCTGAACGATCCAACGACGACGTGGGTCTCGGCCACGAATCCGGGGCCGAACAGCGCGACGGGCTTCAGCAGGACGGTGACGGTGCCGGAGAGCACGAATGGCACCTCAGGCGTGGTGACGGTGACGTATGCCAACACGCTGAAGACGGGTGTGGTTGAGGCCTGCAAGGCGATCGTGACGGATTCGGGCCTGACCGGCTCGTGGCAGTTCACGATCACCGGCGGCAATGGGTTCAGCACAACCACGAGCGCGGCGCCGGGGAACTGCAGTCCGCCGATTACGGTGCCTGCAGGGAAGGTGATCGTGCGGGAGACCGGTGACGCATCCGAGAACGTGACTGCGATCACCGCAACGCAGGGCGCTCTGCCCGGGACGAATGCGATCCTCGGACCGCTCGCGGGCCCGGCGCCGAATCTCGACACCGCCACCGTCGTGGTGGCAGTCCAGGCCGGCGACGCGTCGGTGCAGACGATCGTGACGTTTACGAATAACAGCGTCCGGTTGAAGCTCTGCAAGTACGTCACCGGTGACGCCGATCACGACTGGGCCGTACGGTTCACGTTCGGGACGGTCACGGGGAACCCGGGGCCGACTGGTCCGATCTCGCCGGTGACGCTCACGGCGGGGACGGCCGCGAACCCGATCTGCACCGTTGTCGGCACGTTCCGCGCCGGCACCACGGTGCCGATCACGGAGGACATCCTCCCCGGCACCAAGGTGGGGTCGATCACGGTCAATCCGACCACGGACAGCTATGACGGCAGCCCGACGGTCGTGCCAGGCTCGCTGAGCCTGCCGAACCGGACGGTCACCGTGCAGCTGGGTGCGGGCGAGACGGTTGTGACCTACCAGAACGTTCCGGCGACGCCGGGAACGCTCAAGCTCTGCAAGGTGGCGGGTAACTCGACACCACCGGTTCCACCGGGAACGTCGTTCCCGTTCACGGTCACTCCGACCAATCCGGCAGGATCGGCAATCAACCTCTCGCTTGTGCCGGGGGCGTGTCGGTCGTTGGAACCTTCGCGTTCAACACGACCTTGTCGATCGTCGAAGCGGCTGTACCGAACATGACGGTGCAGTCGATCACCGCGGTCCCGAGCTTCGTGATCGTCGGCGGGGCCAACACGAACCAGCCCGTGCTCTCGAACACGGTCCTGGCGACTCGTTCGACGTCGGTGACGATCGGTGAAGGCAACATCACCGAGGTGACCTACGTCAACATCGATCCGCCGTTCATCACCGTCGACCCGGGTAACACGCGGCGGCGGCACGACCGGCGGCGGCACGACCGGCGGCGGCACGACCGGCGGTAGCACCTCCGGCGGCAGCTCGTCCGGCGGCAGCAGCTCCGGCGGCTCCACGGCGAGCGTGCCGGCAGCAGTCGCTGCGGCGGTTGTCGGGAGCGGCGTCTCGCTGATCACGACGAACACCGCAAGCACGTCCGGTTCGACGAAGGCGGCCGTGCTGAAGGCGGCGAAGCTGTTGAAGCTCAACAAGCAGCTCGCCACGAACAAGGCAACGCTGAAGTGGCTCGTCGCAAAGCACGCGACCGCCAAGCAGCTTGCCACCAAGCACTACCTGGCGAAGCAGATCGCCTCGCTCAAGAAGAGCAACGCGAAACTCGCTCTCCAGATCGCACTAGTCAAGAAGCAGTAGCAAGCGCAGTCGGAAACAAACCCCGGGGGGACGCGTCGCGTCCCCCGGGGACATTTCTCAGGAAGGCGGCACCCGATGGAAACGACCTCGACTCAGCAGACAATCACCACCACTGCCGCTTCGCCGAGCGGGTCCGGGTTCGCCGATCTCGTCGACCGTGCGGAGCTCGACGACGCGCTTGCCGGCCTACGCGCCGTCAACCACCAGCTCCTCGCCGCACTCGAGTCACGGATCGCGATCGAGCAGGCCAAGGGCATTCTGGCCGAACGCTACGACCTCGACCTCGACGAGGCCTTCCAGCTCCTCCGCTACGCGGCGCGCTCG
This sequence comes from uncultured Actinomycetes bacterium, assembly GCA_963781315.1. Taxonomy (GTDB): domain Bacteria; phylum Actinomycetota; class Thermoleophilia; order Gaiellales; family Gaiellaceae; genus PALSA-600. The sequence goes on from CAWAFJ010000010.1 coordinate 190,280, forward strand.
GGTCGCACCCACCTGCATGCGCTGGCGACCACGATCACCGGGCGACAAATCACCCCAGAGGCCGTGACTGCCGCACTGGCACGACCGGAGCGCTGGGCGCGGAGCCGCCCGCTTTCCCGCCATCAGCGGCTGTCTGTTTAGGGACGACTCCGCCACCTCTGATCTGCTCCGCGGCGAGGCGCGCCCGCCGGACGACGTCAGATGAACGTTGTGGCCGTCCGACTATCACGGCCCGACCGTCTTACTCCGACCTGCTAGCGGAGGGCGAACCAGACCTGGTCGGTCGAGAGCAGCGGCTGCCAGTACATCGCAAGCGTGGGGACATCGGCCGCCGAGACCATCCAGCAGGCGGCGTAACCGGTGATCGTCTTGCCCTTGAGGGTGAGCGGGTTGTCGATGTCGAGGTTTGGCGACGGGAGCTTCCCGCAGAAGCTGTTGGACGTCGAATGCGCGACCCCCGACGCTCCGACCGCGTGGAAGCTCGTTCCGGGAGTGAGGTGCGAGCTCCCCTCTCCGACGTATGTCGCACTGACCGCGACGAGGACGTACTGGGTGCCCGGAAGAGGCGCGTTGTTTGCGGGATCGGCAGCGAGGATTGCGTTCGCGGCGTCGGTGTTGACGCCCGTCACCGTAACGGTCCAGCCGTTGCCCAGGACCCCTGGCTTACCGAGGGGCACCGCCGTCGCGCGGCTGCCACCCGGCGACGAGGCGAGCCGCGTGGTTCCCAAAGCGGCCGCACTCACTTTCAGCCGCCCGTTCGTGCACGTGAACCCTGCGCGGGTGTAGTCGGCCCGGCGCTTCGCCGAGCACGTCTGACCGGCCTTGAGACACGTCGAGGCGCCTGCGACGACGGCGCGCTTATAACCGACCTTGCAGGCGACGTGAGTCGCGGCCCGGGCTCCCCGCACAGCTGACGCGTTCGCGGCGACGAATCCGAGAACGACGAGGGGGAGCACGATCAGCGAGACCCGCCGCACGGCGAACGTGACCCCTACACGACCTGGAGGTAGCCGGTGAACCCTTTGCCCTTGTCCAGGGTGCTCGAGTACTTGAAGTTCCCGCGCTTATTGACTGCGAAGAACATGTGGGCGCGCTTCCCCGGGGCGAGATTCTTCGTTGTCTTGCCGAAGATCTTGAAGTTGTGGGTCTTCTTGCCCATGTTGATGATCGTGAAGCTGACGAAGTTCCCGCGTGGAATCCCGCTCGGGTGCGGCTCCAGGATCGGCGAGTACTTGGTCCCGAACGACGAGTAGTTCGTGAGGCTGATTCCCGTGTCCTTGATCTGGACGAGCGCGAGGATCCGCTTCGACGGCTCCGTGGTCTTGGGACCGGCGAGCGCCGGAGCGGCGAACGCCAGTGGAGCCACGATCGAGATGGCGAGCATTCGCGCTTTCATGACCTGAACGCCGTCATCAGGGTTTCCCTCCGAGAGCGGATGATGGGGCTCGAACCCACGACCTCGACCTTGGCAAGGTCGCGCTCTACCAACTGAGCTACATCCGCAGGGACCCAGAAGTATAGCCCGCAATCAGGCGCGGCAGCCGCCGGGCCTGGCGTGCGGAGCGACGGCCAGCGTCCAGTGGGTGGCGAGCGGGATCAGCTTCCACCCCGCGGCGCTGAACCGTGTCGATACGGGCGCATTGGCGCCGGTGCTGACCACCACGTAGCGGAGATTCTCGCGGTACGCGGTCGCGAGGGCAGTGAGCGACGGCAGGAACAGGACGCGGTGCTGGAGCCTCGGCCCCCAGAGCGGATACGACCATTCGTCCGGGTCGAGAACTGCCCCGACGCAGGCCTGGGCGGGCACGATCCGGTCGTAGGCGCGCAATCCGGCTGCGGCCCTCCGGCCCATAGGTTGAGCCGGGCTCTCCGCGAGGGCGTCCGCCCGGCTGAGGTGCCACGGCCGGGCCACCACGCGCCGGACAGCGGCTTCGAGGTGTCGAACTCGAGCGTGTAGAAGACAGTCCACCCGGCCACGACGAGGACAGCCATGGCAGCCGCGCGGCGGGTGACGAAGAGTGCATAGAGCGGCGCCGTCAGCACAACCGGGACGAGCAGGAAGCGTGTGAGCCAGATGTTGTATTTCGCATAGAGGCCGAGCAGGAGCAGGTAGGTCGGGCCGGCGATCGCGAACGCGAGGAGCCGCCTGTCGGACCGGCGCGCTCGGATGGCGAGAATCGGGGCCCCGATCAGCGCGAGCGCGCCGATCGCTCCGAAAGCCGAAGAGTCCTCGTTCGCGTCACGGTTGAGGCCGAAGCCGTAGATCGGGTCGTGAACCGGGATGTGCACGATGCGCGTGAACCAGGCCATCAGAGGTGCGAGGCCGAGCACGAGCAGAGGCGCAAGGAGCGGGACCGCGACCGCGGCGGCCACGAACGCGGCCTCCCGCTTCCCTGACCTGCGACGGGCGACAACGGCGCAGGCGACGCCGGCCACGACCCCGGCTGCGGCGAGCCCCCAGATCTGAACGTTCGACAGGAGGCCGAGGTCGAGCGTGCGGTAGACGAGACGCGCGGACGTGTGAAGCGTCCCGACGACAGACGGCGAGACCGACTGATCGACGCGGCCGTCGCCGTGTCCGAGGATGTGCCCGGTGTGGGCCACGTTCAGCGCGAATCCCCAGACCCCGACCACGAGGAAGCCGCCCGCGGCGCCCCAGGCGGTGCGTTTGACCATCCGTCGGCCTCCCATCCAGCAGAGCCACGCGAGCACCGGCCAGGTGAGGGCGGTCGTGAGCTTGGCGCCGAGGCCCATCCCAAGAGCGATCCCGGCGAGCACCGCTTCGACTTCCCCGCCGCCGAGCAACAGGCATGCAGCCACGACTGGAAACGACGCCGCAACCAGGTCGTTCTGCGCTGTCGTTGCCTGAAGCGCAACCGCGCTGAACGTGGCGAGCAGCGCCGCGCCACACGCGGAGGCGCGCTGGTCGAAGCCGAGCCGCCTCGAGGCTCCGTAAACCGCCGCGAGGATCGCGAGTTGAGCGATGTACTGCGGAAGCGCGAAGAGTGCGCCGCTTCCGGCGGCGGCGAAGAGGAACAGGAGCTCCTGCTCGGCCAGCGGCTGGAACTCGTTCATGCGCCCCGTCGGCGCGTTGGCGATCCAGTGGATCCCACCCTCCTGATTCCAGGCCGCGGCGCGCGACAGGTGATATGTGAGGGAGTCGTAGTTGTTGGGTGGAACCGTCAGCGCGAGCACCAGCTCGTAGCCCAGGACGACACACAGTCCGCCGAGGAAGACGAGCGTCACCGGGTCCCGGGCAACGACCCGAAGCGCCTCGCGGGTGCCGGCGAGCTCCACGCCGGGCCGCCCGCGCAACCACCACACCCCGAAAGCGGCCGTGGCGAGCGCTGCCTCGGCAACGGTCAGCCCCGTGCGCGTCACCCCGTGGAGGGGAGACAATGCCCACGTCACTGCGGCAGCGTTGGCGACGAGCGCCAGGTACCCGGCGAGAAAGGTCGAGACGAGGCTCGGCAGGCGCAGGCTCGCCGCCGCGAACGCCGCAGAGGCGAGCGCCAGGCCGAGCACGAGCGCCGTCACGACGCCGACGGCCCGTCCAGCGCCTCGTTGACGAGACGGTCGGCCAGCTCGTTGTGCTCGCGAAACACGTGGCGGTACTCAACCTTCGCGAGTTGTCGCGCTAGACGAGCGGCCTCGATCGAAAGATCGCGCAGTGCGGCGTTCTTGATGCGGTATTCGCCCCGCATCTGCTTGACCATCAGCTCGGAGTCGGACATCACGACGACCTCCGGGACGGCTAGCTCGACGGCCTTCTCGAGCCCCGCGATGAGCCCGCGGTACTCGGCGACGTTGTTCGTAGCGACGCCGATCGTCTTGCCCTCGGATGCAAGCACAGTGCCGTCGTCTGTCTCGAGCACGTAGGCGTATGCGGCCGGGCCGGGGTTGCCGCGCGCGCCGCCGTCTGTGTACAAACGGGCTTTCACGCCAAGAGATAGATGTCGAAGGCGGGCTCTTCGTAGGGGTGTGCGCGGCGGAGCGCGGCCACGATCTCGTCCTGCCGCTCCTCCGGGAACACCGTTTCGAGCCGCAGCTCGGGGACGTGCTCCTCCACCCCTCGCTCGCCCACCGCCGGCTCCGTCCCGGCTCCGCCGAGAAACGTGCCTGTTCCCTGCGTGTACCACGAGCAGCGCTCGTACTCTCCGATCCGGCCGGCGCCGGCCGCAAAGAGCGCGTCGCGCACGGCCTCCAGCGCCTCGGGCGGCACGAACACGACGAGCTTTCGGTTCACGAGTCGGCCACCGCGCTATGCGTTGTCGATCTGAGCGCGTTGGAGCCGGCCCGAGTAGTCGACGTAGATCGACTTCCATTCGGTGAAGAGATCGAGCGCCGCAAGCCCCGCCTCCCGGTGCCCGTTCCCGGTCGCCTTCACGCCACCGAACGGAAGATGCACCTCGGCGCCCGTCGTTCCGGCGTTCACGTACGTGATGCCGGCCTCGAGGTCGCGCATCGCCCTGAACGCCCGGTTCACGTCGCGGGTGTAGATCGACGAGGAGAGCCCGAACTGCACCGAGTTTGCGGCGGCGACTGCCTCGTCGAAGCTCGCGACCGGGATCAGGGCCGTCGTCGGGCCGAAGATTTCCTCCTGCGCGATGCGCATCCGCGGATCGACGTCGGCAAAGACGGTCGGCGGGTAGTAGCACCCGTCGCCCCCGGCCGGTTCACCGCCAGTCAGAAGCTTCGCGCCTTCGTCGATCCCGATCCTCGTGTAGCTGTGCACCTTCTCGAGCGCCGCACCGTTGATCAATGGCCCAACGTCGCTCTCGTCCTCCCAGCCGGGGCCCAGGCGGAGACGCTCGGCAGCCGCAACGAGCTTGCGCTGAAGCTCGGCATAGACGGCTTCGTGAACGATCACGCGCGACGCAGCCGTGCAGCGCTGGCCGCTCGTCCCGAAAGCTGACCAGACGATGCCCTCGACCGCGAGCTCGACATCTGCGTCGTCCATGACCACGATCGCGTTCTTCCCGCCAAGCTCCAGGTGGACGTGCTTGAGGTTGTCGGCCGCGGCTTTGGTCACAGCCACCCCGGTTTCACGCGACCCGGTGAAGGTGATCACCGGTACGTCCGGATGCCGGACGAGCGCGTCGCCGGCCTCCTCGCCGTAGCCGTTGACGAGGTTGACAACCCCCGGCGGAAGCCCCGCCTCGTCGAGCAACGCGACGAAGCGCCCTGCGAGGAGCGGAGTGTCCTCGGCCGGCTTGAGAACGATCGTGTTGCCACACACGAGGGCGGGGCAGAGCTTCCAAGAAGGGATCGCGACCGGGAAGTTCCACGGCGTGATCGCGCCGATGACGCCAACCGGCATCCGCACACTCATCATGAACTTGTCCCGAAGCTCGCTCGGTGTGGTCTGGCCGTACAGACGGCGACCTTCGCCGCCCATGAACGTGCTCATGTCGATTGCCTCCTGGACGTCCCCGCCCGCCTCGGCCTTGACCTTCCCCATCTCGCGCGTCATCAGATCGGTCAGCTCGGCTTTGTGAGCGCGGAGGAGCTCGGCGAAGCGAAAGAGGATCGCGCCACGTTCCGGCGCCGGAACGAGCCGCCAATCCTCGAACGCGGCTTTCGCGGCTGCGACGGCCCGGTCGACGTCGGCAGCGGCGGAACGCGGGACCGATCCCAGTGACTCTCCGGTCGCGGGCGACGACGACTCGAACGTCTCTCCGCTCGCGGCGTCCACCCATGACCCGCCGACGAAGTTCCCGGAGGCGGGCGCCCGCGCGAGTGACACCTACGCCTCTGGGACGTCGGTGTCCGGGAACGTCCCCGGCACTCGCGGGCGACGACGATCGCGGGTGACGCGTTTTTCCGTGAACTCGCCCGTCGCCTTGCCTTGGCGGGGGTCGGGGCCGGTCCTCCGGTCCATGATGACCGTCACGTCCGGGTTGTCCTTGTAGTACTCGACGAGCTTTGCGTACAGCTCCTCCTCGAGCTCGGGCGGGACGACGCAGTAGATCATCCGTTCAGTCTACGAGGCCAGGCCGCCCGCGCTAGAGCCGAGCGATGTCGGGGATGATGCGGCCGTCTTCGACCATGTGGGCGTTCCATTCTGTAAATGACCCTTCGAGCTCGTCGAGCTCGTGCCCGCGCTCGGCGAGACGCACGGGCTGTGGCGAGTCGGCGTGGATCCGGTACTGGTACCAGGAGATCTCCCACGCAATCGTCACGACGACATCGGAGGCGACACCCGAGAGCGGGACAATGGAGACATTCGGAATCCCCAGACTCTTCGCGATGCCGTCGACGGTACGCCGGAACTGCGAGGAGTTGAAGATGTCGGCGGCCTCGACAATCGCGAGCTCGGGCTCGGAGAGGCGCCGCAGGATCGGCTCGCTCGCGACCGGCTCCTCGGCAGGCACCCCAGGCAGGCCGAGCATTGCCCGAAGCGAGACTCTCCGGCGCCGTTGCTCCGCAGGGATCGTCGGCGTGGTCGGCGCCCCTTCCCTGCGCCAACCGCTTTCGATCGCGATCGCTTGGCACAGAGGGCAAACGTCCACGAAGTGGTCCCCGCCGTTCGGCGAGAACCGCACGGTCCGTTCACCCATGAGCAGCGTCCGCCCGCAGATCGCACAGCTGCGTTCGACGCTCGATCGGGTGACGCGCATTCATCGAGCCTAGCGGCCGACGCGGCCGAATCAAACTCAGGCCGGGATGGCCTCCTGATCCTTCTTCGCGGCCGCGATCAGCTTCTGGGCGATGTGGGCCGGGACCTCCTCGTACCGGAGGAACTCCATGTGGTAGTCGCCGCGTCCGCCGGTGAGCGAGGTCAGCGACTGCGAGTACGTGAGCACCTCGGCCATCGGCACCTCAGCCCGGATCGTCGTCATCCCGCCGGCCGGCTCCATCCCCAGCAACCGACCGCGACGCGAGTTGAGATCGCCGTTCACCCCTCCGACCGCTTCGTCGGGCACCGTCACGTCGAGCTGCATGATCGGCTCGAGCAGGATCGGCTGCGCCTTCTCGTAGGCCGACTTGAACGCCATCGAGCCGGCGACCTTGAACGCCATTTCCGACGAGTCGACCGTGTGGTAGGAGCCGTCGACGAGCTTGACGCGGACGCCTTGGACCGGAGCGCCGGCGAGCTCGCCGCGCGCCATCGATTCCTGGATTCCCTTGTCCACGGCGGGCCGGAAGCCCTGCGGGATCACGCCGCCGACGATCTTGTCGACGAACTCGTAGCCGACGCGCCCATCGAGCGGTTCGATCTCGATCACGCAGTCGCCGAATTGCCCCCGCCCGCCGGTTTGCTTCTTGTAACGCCCCTGGGCTCGAGCCGAGGACTTGATCGTCTCGACGTACGGGACGCGTGGCTGGTGCAACTCGACCTCGACACCGAAACGGCTCTTGAGGCGGCCGACGGCGACTTCGACATGGACCTGGCTCATCCCTGAAAGCAGCTGTTCGCCGGTCTGGGGATCGCGGCGAAGAGACAGGGTCGGATCCTCCTCGTGCAGCCGCCGAAGCGCCTGGGCGACCTTGTCGTCATCGCCCTTGGTCTTCGGCGTGACGGCAAAGCTCATCACCGGGGCCGGGAAGTCGAGCGTCGGGGGCTCGAGGTCGTGCTCGGCGTCCACGAGCACGTCGCCGGTCTGCACATCCTTCAGCTTCGCAACGGCGCCGATGTCGCCCGGGCCGAAACCGTCCGCCTTCTCGTGCTCCTTGCCCTGCATCACCATCAGGCTCCCGATCCGCTCCTTCGAATGGTCGCGGTGGTTGACGACGTTCGAGTCGGAGGAGAGCGTCCCCGCGAAGACGCGGAAGCACGAGATGCGGCCGGCGAACGCGTCGGCGACCGTCTTGAAGACGAAGGCGGCGACGGTGGCGTCGGTCTCGATCGGCGACGGCTTGCGCGCCGGGGACGGCACACCCTCGACGAGCAGGTCGAGCAGCGAGTGGGTACCGAGATTCCTGGTCGCGACGCCGCAAGAGACGGGATAGAGCTCGTCGTTCGTCACCGCGGTCTTGAGCGCGGCCGCGACGTCGTGGGGGTCGAGCTCCTCGCCCGCGAGGTAGCGCTCCATCAGCGCCTCGTCGGTCTCGACCACGGCGTCGAGGAGTTTCTCGCGGTAGGAGGCTGCGGTCGCGGCCATTTCGGCAGGAATGGGAACGGGATCGCCCTCACGTGCGCCCGATGGGTCCATGTAGGCGCAGTTGTGCAGCAGGTCGACGATGCCGGTCAGCTCGTGCTCGGCGCCGATCGGCAGCTGGATCGCGACGCAGCGGGTGGAGAGCTGGCCCTGAAGCGCGGCGAGTGTGCGGTAGAAGTCCGCGCGCTCGCGGTCGAGCATGTTCACGAAGACAACGCGGGACAGCTGGAGGCCCTCGGCACGGTTCCAGACACGTACGGTGTTCACCTCAACGCCCATCACGCCCGAGACGACCACCAACACGCCCTCGACGACGTGCAGCCCGGCGATCGTGTCCGCCTGAAAGCCTGTGTCGCCGGGTGTGTCGAGGAGGTTGATCTTGCGTCCCTGCCACTCAGCGTGGCAAAGCGACGCGGCGAGTGACATCTGTCGCCGCTGCTCCTCCTCGTCCCAGTCGGAGACCGTCGTCCCGGCCTCGACGGTGCCGAGCCGGTTCGTCGCCACGGCCTGGAAGAGCATGGCCTCGACGAGGGATGTCTTGCCCGTCCCGCGGTGGCCGACCACGGCAACGTTGCGGATCTTCCCGGGTTCCTGGGGCATCTGGCCTCCCGACCGTCTCGAGCGGACTTCGAGTCGGGAGAATCCTAATGCGTTGCGCTCGGACCGGCTGCGCCTGCGAGGCGCGACTTCAGGCGGAGGATCGCCTTTGTGTGCAGCTGAGAGACGCGCGACTCGGTCACGCCGAGCACGTCACCGATCTCGCGAAGGGTGAGCTCCTCGTAGTAGTACAGCGTCACGACGAGCTTCTCCCGTTCGGGCAGGCGCGCAATCGCGTCGGCGACAAGCTCCTTCGTCTCGCGCTCGTCGAGCGCGTCGGCCGGTCGCGCACCGGTGGGATCCTCGATCGTGTCGAGCAGCGACACTTCGTCGCCGTCTCCCGAGATCGACCAGAGCTCATCGAGAGCGGCGATCGACGAACGCGAGATGTCGCTCAGCGATTGTTCGAGCTCGTCGGTCGAGATGCCGATCTTCGCCGCGATCTGCTCGTCGGTCGGGACCTGCCCCGTCTTCGCTTCCAGCTCACCGATCGCGCGCTCGATCTCGCGCGCCCTGGCGCGCACCGAACGCGGCACCCAGTCGAGCGCGCGAAGCTCGTCAATGATCGCGCCCCGGATCCGCGCGATCGCGTAGGTCTCGAACTTGACCTCTCGGTGCGGGTCGAAGCGCTCGATCGCGCCGATCAGGCCGAGGAGACCGTACGAGACGAGGTCTCCCTCTTCGACGTGCGCCGGAAGCCCCGAGCCGAGGCGGCCTGCCACGTACTTGACGAGCGGGGCGTACGTGACGATCAGACGGTCGCGGAGAGCCTGGTCGTTCGTGCGCCGGTACTCAAGCCAGAGCCCCTGCGTGTCCGTGTCCGCCGCCACAACCAGACAATACGAGCTAGCGGCGCGTTTTCCTCAGTACCTGGAGCACGAACGTGCCCATCCAGCCGGCGAGGGCGGCTGCCGCGAAGGCGATCACCCACCGTCCCGCGAGCGCTGCGTTCACTGAAATCAAGGCGAACGCGCACGTGAGAACAGCGAAGAGCACACCGAGGCCACGACTGCCCACGAGGGGGATCATGCCGGAAAGCGCCGATACACTCCGGTAGGCCGAACCGAGGGGCGTAGCTCAACTGGCAGAGCACCGGTCTCCAAAACCGGGGGTTGGGGGTTCGAGTCCCTCCGCCCCTGTTGTGCCCGGCCGCTGCTCGCGCTTTTGTCGTCCCACCACCTTCACGACGCTCACGTGTGGCGCAGCCTTGTTCGTCACTGGCTGCGGTCATTCTCCCCCGGAACCTCGTTCGGCCGCGACCCGGTCCGAGCTCGCCTGGATCGACAACGCCACGGGTCTGGTCAGCCAGCTCGGCGACGCGGTCGTCGTGACCGCGAGCGGCGGCTCGGATCTCGCAACCGCGAGACTCGCCCTTGACGACCAGTCCGACCTCTTGGCGATGGTGATGGCGAACGTCGCCTTCGGAAGCTGCGCGGAGTCTGTACGCAACGTCGGCGTCGCGAGCGATCGCCTCGAAGACATCAAGACGACTCTCGTATCAGCCTGCCGCCTGCTCCAGCAGGCCTCTCGGTTCTTCACGACCGCGATGACCCGCTCGGATCCGCGCTCTCTGCTCCTCGCGGCGCATGTCTCCGAGCGGGCGTCGTCACTCCTCCGCGAAGCGAAAGCCGCGCTCGACGCGATCCGCGCCGAGCTCACACACCGAGCGACGCCCTAGTGGTTGTCAACCCGGTGGGGAGCAGCCACTAGCCGCGCAGCGACTTCACAATGCGCGCGTCCTGCTTTTTCGCGAGCGGCAGGACGTCGGCCCAATCGATCGTTCCGGCGCGGCCGCCGCCGATCACCTCGGAGAACACCGAGCCACGGCGCCAGGCCACGGTGTAGTAGTCGACCTTCATGTTCCCGTTCGTCGCGGTCGTCCGGTAGGCGAGCGCCTCGTTCCCTGGCATCCCCACTGCGGGGAGCGGTTCAATGTGCACGCCGTCCTGCGTCTGCGCCTGAGCGAGGACGAGCCGCAGCGAGTCGTGCGCGCCCGAGGTCGTCCGGTAGATGCTTGCGAACGCGTCGAGCTCGGTCATGCCGGAGATGGCGAGCGCGCTGTAGGACACGTCGTAGCCAGTGAGCCGCCCGAGCTTGCGGTAGTTCTTCGTGTTCGAAGGGTTCTGGGTCAGTTCGGCATTCGTGACGACGCGGCCCTCTTGCAGAACGAATCCCCGCGGCACGTCACGCAGCTGAAGAACCAACGTCACCGGGCGCAGATCGCCCGCCGCGGCTACGCCCGCCAAGGCGAGACTCGCGAGGGCGGCGATCGTGGTCAGAGCAGGGACGTGGCGCTGCATCCGAGCCCTCATTGTGCCCTGTGCTCTCGGGGCGGGAGAACCGGCGTGGCGCGGCCCCGGCCGTCCAGAGCCCTGCGCTCAGCGGGGGAAGGCCGCAGCAACACCGCCGTCCACAGTGATGACGCAGCCGGTGGTTGCGCGTGAGCGATCCGAGAGCAGGAACGCGACCGATTCGGCCACGTCCGCCGCCTTCACCTCGCGACCGAGAAGGCTGCGCGAGGCGTAGAACGCTTCGAGCTCCTCGGGCGGGACGCCGTGGGCCGCGGCCCGCTGGTGGCGCACGTCGTCCGAGAAGAGCCTCGAGTCGCCAAAGATCGCATCGGGGTTCACGACGTTCGCGCGCACGCCCATCGAACCGCCCTCGATCGCCGCGATCCGCGCAAGCTGGAGAACCCCGGCCTTGGCCACCGAGTACGGGCCGAAACCGGCTCCGGGCGCAAACGCATTCTTGGAGGCCACGTAGACGAGGCTGCCGCCGATCCCCTGCTCCCGGAGCACCGGCCAAACGCGCTGTGTGAGAGCGAAGTGGGCGGTCAGGTTGATCTCGAGGCTCCGGCGCCACTCGGCCTCGGCAAGCTCGCCGAGCATGCCGGTGGAAGCAACGCCGGCGTTGAGAACGACGCCGTCGATCCCGCCGAAGACCGCGACCGCACAGCCCACGACCTCGTCGACGACGGCGGCGTCCGTAAGGTCCCCTGCAACGCTGACCGTTTGTTCCCCGGGCAGCTCGGCGTGTGTCTCGGCCAGCTTCGCGCCGTCGATGTCCGCAAGCACGAGGTGCGCCCCGCGGGCTGCGAGGTCGAGCGCGACCGCGCGTCCGATCCCCGACGCGGCACCGGTGACGACGACGATGGAGCCGGCCAGTTCCGGAGGGGGTGGAGCAAGCGTCAACTTGTAGAGCTCGAGCGGCCAGTAATCGAACTCGAACACCTCGCGCTCGTCAAGCCAGCTCGAGCCCCCGAATGCGTCCAGCGTGGCGGCCGTCGTCCGGTGCGAATGCGCGGCGAGCTCGAGCCGCATCCGCGCGCCGGCCGCGCTCGGCGCGGCAGCGACGCAGCCGAGTCCGCTCACGAGGAACACGCGCGGCTCCGGGCTCTGCATCGGCGGCGCGTCCGTCCCGGCCTGTCGCTCGTAGACAGCGCGACTCGCGTCCTCGAAAGCCCCGACCGGCGCTTCCACATCGCCTTCGACCGCGAGGACACACGACCTGGAGCCGATCCGGAGCATGTGGTCGGGCGTCCCGCGTGCGGCGGCGATTGCGTCAGCATCGGGCCGGCTCGCGAGATCGAGCTGGCCCGCGTCGATCGCCAGTACCTGGCGCTGCACTCGAGAGAGCCGACCTCGAAGCCGCACGAGGAAGGTCTCTGCCGCATCGGCTTCGGCAGGGCGCATCGTCACCGACGGATCAGCGCCTCGCGCTGCCAGGAAATCTCGGGCACGAGCGACGAGCTCGAGCGAGAGGCCGTACGACTCCTCGTGCGTTTCGCCCCACGTGACGAGCCCGTGATGAGCGAGAACAACCGCACGGCGGTCTGAGAGGTCGGCGACCCGGCACGAGAGCTCGAAACCCGGACGGATGTACTCGACAACACCAATGTCGTCCCCGAGCGCCTCGTGGACCGCCTGTTCCGGGTCGGGGGCGTTCGCGAGGGCGCAGATGGCGTCGGCATGGACATGGTCGACATGCGCGGCGGGCAGGAACGCATGGAGGAGTGTCTCGACCGAAGGCCGTGGCGCAGCCGGATCAACCACGCAGCGCGAGAGGTACGCGAGCATCTCCTCGTCGTTCATCGCCTCGCGCGCGCGGAGGGGCAAGACCTCGTCCAGCCAAAGTCCCGGGAAATGGCGACTGTCGGCGGTCGCGAGGTCCGCCCCGCTCCCCTTGATCCGGATCACGCGGCGCTCCCGGCCGAGGTGATCGGTCTCGAGCAGCTTCGTCGAGGTGTTCCCGCCGCCGTGCAGGACGAGCGAGCGGTCGGACCCGATCAGCCGGGAACGCGCGACAAGCCGGTCGATCTCGCTCGTGCCCGGAATCAGCTGTGCACCGCTCACGCCGCGATGCTAGTGGCTTGATGTGTACGAGGCGCCCCGACCACGGCTGTGCGCAACAGCCTCTTGCCCCGCCCGCAATTAAGTCTTTCCTAAGAAATGCTGGGAAACGGACTCCTGGCGGCGCAGTTCGTCGTCGCGCGGTGGCGGGATTGCCAATTCTGACGCTACTGTGTGGGGGCCTTGGCCGTCGCAGAACAGCTGCCTCCGACGCTCGTTTCGGAATCCCAGAGCGCGCTCTCACAAGAGTGGAGACGGCTGACGCGCGTCGCGACGGCGATCGCGATCCTGACGAGCCCCTCGGTCTACTACTGGTACCACCACCACAACGGCTGGAGCGTCCTCGAGTCGATCGTGGCGACGTTCTTCACGATCGTGGTGTTCCGGGGGCTCGTCGACGTGATCGTCCGCCGGATCATCCCCTGGCCGAGCCTCTTCGGCACGGACGACATGCGCCTGCGCGAGGACGACATCGTGAACCGCCGGCGCGCGTGGACGTGGAACTGGTTCTTCCGCTGGGTGATCCGGATCTTCGTGTTCCTGACGATCGTCTACCTCTTCAAGCTCGCCAAGGCCGATCCGGGCGAGAGCGTCAGCTTCTTCGGGACGATCAGCCACATGTTGAGCACCTTCGGGACGCTCATCCAATCCCAGGCCTTCTGGATGCAGATCGTCGTGATCTTCTTCCTCTTCGGCGCGAACTTCCTGATCTTCCTCGGCCCCATGCTGATGATGGGCGTGTCCCAGATTCGCGGCTACGAGCCGGGCGACGCCGAGTGGGGCGTCAAGCTCGACCACGTCCGCGGCCAGGCCGAGGCGAAGGAAGAGATCCGCCGCGTCGTGACGCTCTGGCAGTCAGGCGAGGTCTTCGAGCAGGCCGGCGGCAAGCGCGAACGAGGCCTGCTCTTCCTCGGCGCCCCGGGGACCGGCAAGACCATGATGGCGAAGGCGATCGCGACCGGCTTCAACTCGCCCTTCGTCTCGATTCCGGGCTCCGGGTTCGCACAGACCTTCATCGGAATCGACGCCATCATCGTGCGCTTCCTCGCGCGCAAGGCCAAGAAGCTCGCCCGCAAGTGGGGCGGCCAGTGCATCGTCTTCATCGACGAGATCGACGCTGTGGGCATGCGTCGCCAGGCGCTTGGCGGGGGCGGGCGCATGACCCAGAACATCGAGTGGCAGCCGAACTTCTACGGCTCGTGGGGCGCGATGAACCCGAGTGGCGACCTGATCGTGGAGAACGAGCAGTGGCGCAACTGGATGTTCGAGCAGCGCGCGCCTGAGCGCCGGTCGCCATACCCGGCCTGGTTCCACAAGGTGGGTAACCTCGTCGGCCAGGGCGCGTTCCCGGGAATGATGGGCGGCATGGGCGGCGGGCTCGCCCTCAACCAGCTGCTCGTGACGATGGACGGAATCGACAACCCGCCGTTCACGAAGCGCATGTACACGACGAAGATCAACTCGTTCCTCGACGCGATCTACGTCGTGCCGCGCCGCCTCGGCAAGACCTGGGGTCGCGTGTTCTGCGGCCGTGCTGATGGTCGTCGGCGCCTGGTGCGTCGTCGAGGGGCTGCTCCAGCCGATCGATATCAGCACACTCGCTGCGATCTTCACCACCGCGATCGGTGCGCTCCTCGCCGTAATCGGCACCCAGCTCTGGCGCGCGGCCTCGTCGACGGGGACTGCTTCGCTTCGCCTGCCGCCGCCCCGGCCACCGGGAGCGCAGATCTACTTCATCGGAGCGACCAACGTTCCGATGGAGAACCTCGACCCCGCGCTCACCCGGCCGGGGCGCATGGGCCGCCACGTGCAATTCCGGACGCCGACCAAGGAAGACCGCAAGGACATCTTCGACCTGTACCTCGACAAGGTCTCGCACGACCCCGAGCTCGACACGCCGGCGCGCCGCGACGAGATCGCGCGCATCACCAACGGCTACTCGCCGGCGATGATCGACCAGATCTGCTCGATGGCGCTGACAAACGCCCACCACGAGGGGAAGCCCTCGTTCGGCTGGATTCACCTCGTCGACGCCATGACCGTGATCGAGTCCGGGTCGGCGATCAACGTCAAGTACACCGAGGAGGACGCCCGCGCCGTCGCGATCCACGAAGCCGGGCACGCAGCTGCCGCGCACGTCTACCGCCCCGATCTGGAGTCGAGCCGGCTCTCGATCAAGATGCGAGCCGGGACACTCGGCCACCACCAGGCCTTCGAGAAGGAAGAGCGGTTCGGAGCCTTCCAGAGCAAGATGTTCGGCGCGCTGATCCACACGATCGGGGCGATGGCAGCGGAGTTCGCGTTCTACGGCGAGAACTCGGTCGGCGTCGGCGGGGACCTCCAGTCGGTGACGTGGACAGCGTCGATGATGGCCGGCGCCGCGGGAATGTCCCCGCTGCCGCTCGACCTGAACGGCAAGACGTTCGCCGACGAGACCGAGGAGCAGAGCCGCGAGCGCATCATGAAGCGCTTCGAGGACATCGGCTCGCGCCTGCTCAACCGCACCGGAACGCCCGCGACAGGGGATCCGGCCGCGTCCGTGCTCAACGACATGCGCAAGCGGATGTACGCGGCGCAGTTCATCGGCCAGGCGTTCGTCACCGCGTACAACCTGATCGAGCAGAACAAGTCGCAGATCGAGAACGTCGCGAACGTGGTGATCGCAAAGAAGGAGATCTACGGCGACGACCTCGTACGGCTCCTCGACGACCAGCGCTTCAAGGCGCCTGAGATCGACTGGACGGATGAGAACGCATGGCCGAAACTGATGAACTGGTCGAGGCTCGACGACCACGCTCCTGCGCGCACGTCGAGAAGCCGCCGAGCCAAGCCGGCGGCGACCCAGGAGCCAGCCGTGTTCGAGGAGCCGGCATGAGCGAGAACCCCAAGCCTCCCAGCGCCCCTGCGGACGGAACGCCTGCTTCGGCGCCCGAGACCCTGCCTGTTCCGCTGGCGGCGCCCGGCCTGACCGATTCGGCCGACAGCGGGCGCTACCGGGTCCGGTTCGGCGCGGTGTATGCGTCCCTCGGCGTGGTCTTTCTCGCAGCGATGGCCGGGTTCGTCGTGATCGTCGCCAAGCCTGGACACAAGCCATCTCTGCCGTGGTCGGCCTGGCGGCCGGCACCCGGAACCGTCGCGCAGATGACGAACGAGATCGCGGACCACGTCTCCCACAATTACCGCGTGTCGGCCGGCGGCCCGCAGCTCGTCGCGGTCGTCCCGAGCAAGCCCACCGTCACGAGCGGCACAACGAACATCGCGATCAAGGCCATCGCGATCCGGAAGACGCCCCAGAGCAATACGGGCATCGAGGTGCTGAACTCGAACAAGAGCGAGATGTACACGTTCTGCGGTCTGGGCGAGCACTGCTCGATCGCGAGCGGGACGGCAACGGCGCTCCGCGGCCGGCTCGTGCGCCGCGAGGCGCTCGAGGTTGCGCTCTACACGTTCAAGTTCGTTCCCTCGATCGACTCGGTGATCGCGTTCATGCCGCCGCCCCCGAACGCAACAACGGCCTCCGTCCTCTTCCTGCGCAGAGAGAACTTCAGCCAAGAGCTCGGGCGGCCGCTGAAGACGACCCTCGAGCGCACCACTCCTCCGCTTCCGACAGAAGACGACCTGTCCGAGGCCTCTACGATCGACAACCTGACGCTCGAAAGCGTGTTCAGCTACTCGCTGACCGCGCTGCAGACCGGCGGCGCGGCGATCGTCCTCGACCCGGCGACCTAGCCGCTTTCGCCACCCCACTCGTCTGCGGAAATGCGCAGACCAGTGGCAACGGCGTCGGCATGTAGGCTCGACCGCGGCGTGCGGCGGCTGCTCTTCCTCACCGGGGCGATCATCTTCGTGGACACGCTCTTCTTCGCGGCTCTGACGCCGCTGCTGCCGCACTACGCGAACTCACTAGGCCTTGGGAAGACCGGAGCCGGGGTGCTCGGGGCAGCCTATCCCGCAGGTGCCTTCGTCGGCGCGATCCCGAGCGGCATGGTCGCGGCGCGGCTCGGTGTCAAGCCCACCGTGCTCGCCGGGATGACAGGCGTCGCCATCACCACTGCGCTGTTCGGCCTAGCCGACACCGCCTGGGAGCTCGACGTGGCGCGCTTTCTCCAAGGCGTTGCGAGCGCCTTCTCCTGGACAGGCGCGTTGACATGGCTCGTCGCCGCGGCTCCATCCGGGCGGCGAGGGAGGTTGATCGGCCAGGCATTCGCCGCCGCCGTCGGCGGGGCGTTGCTCGGGCCCGTGCTGGGCGGCATCGCATCCATCACGGGACCGAGCCGGGCGTTCGGAGCTGTCGCGGCCGCCTCTCTCGGTGTCGCGGTGTGGGCGGCACTCACCCCGGCCGCCCGCCCGGCGGAACCGCAGCGCCTCTGGACGCTGTTGGACGCCGTCCGGGACACGAGAATCGCGCTCGGGGTGTGGTTCGTCACATTGCCGGCGTTGATGTTCGGGACGCTGTCTGTCCTCGCGCCGCTTCGCCTCGCAGAACTCGGCTTCGGAGCCGTGGCGATCGGCGCGGTGTGGCTGATCGCGGGCGGGCTAGAGACGGGAAATAACATCTTCCTCGGCCGCGTCTCCGACCGCGTGGGCCCGCTCACCCCGATCCGGGTCGCCCTCGTCGCGTCCGCCGTCGTGGCGGTCGTGCTCCCCTGGCCCGAGAAGCGGTTCGTTCTTGCGGCGGTGGTCGTCTGCGCCGGGGTCGCGTTCGGCGCCTTCTACACGCCGGGAATGACCCTGCTCACGCACGCGGCGGAGCACCGCGGGCTCGCCTACGGGTACGCGTTTGCTCTCGTCAACCTTGCGTGGGCACCCGGCCAGGCCGCCGGCGCCGCGCTTGGCGGTGCTGTCGCAGAGCGCACTTCGGACACGGTGCCGTACCTGACGCTGGCAGCCCTCGCCCTCCTAACCCTTGCGGCGATCAGAAGAGCTTCTGGAGCTTGAGCGCCGCGCCTGTGTCGCCACTGATCTTCAGCTTGCCCATCATGTAGGCGGTCATCGGGCTCTGCGCCCTCGAGGCGATCCGAGCGAAGACCTCGCTGGAGACGGAGATCGTCACGTCGGCGTCCCCCGGCCCCTCGGTAACCCGAACGGTGCGGTTTCTGACCTCGACGAGCCACTCGCCCTCACCGTGGATCACGAAGAGGTAGGAGTGGTCGATGCCTTCGATCTTCGTCTCGTCGGCGCGGACCTCGAGCATCTCAAAGAACTCCCGTGCGATCACTCTCGCTCCTATTCACCGGCGGGCTTCAACCGTAGCCGAGGCGAGCACCCGGGATGAGGGCAGCCGGCATTCCGCCGAGTTAACTCCGGGTAGTAAGGTCATGGGGTGCTTTTCCGGCAGTTCGTCGACGGCGATCTCGGGTGCGCCTCCTACCTCGTCGGCGACACCTCCTTCGCCGAGGCCACCGTGATCGACCCGGCCTTCGCGATCGAGCAGTACCTCGAGGCGGCGCAGGCCGAAGGAGTGCGGATCGTGCGCGTGCTCGAGACGCATACGCACGCCGATCACGTTTCGGGCCACGGGCGCTTCGCACTCGAGCACGGCGTGCCGGTATCCATCCACCCGCTCGCGGAGCCTGCGTACCCCTTCGATCCGCTCGCGGACGGCCAGATCGTGCGGGTGGGCTCGGTGAGGATCCGCGTTGTGCATACCCCCGGTCACCGGCCCGAGCACTGCGCCTTCGTGATCGGCGACGAGCTCGTGTTGACCGGTGACTCGCTCTTTGTGGGCGAGGCGGCACGACCTGACCTCGCGATCGAGGCAAGACAGGGCGCCGCCGACCTCTTCCATTCGCTGCACCGCCTCGCCGAGTTGCCCGATGCGACGGCCGTCTTCCCAGGACACGTCGCGGGGTCGCTCTGCGGAACGAACATGAGCGACGAGCGCTCGACGTCGATCGGCCGCGAGAAGGAGACGAACGTCGCCCTGCGGGTCGACGAGCGGTCGTTCGTCGACTTGTCGGCGTCGGTCACGATGCCGAAGCCGCCGACGACCGAGCGCGTGGTGGCGCTCAATCGCGGGCCGTGGGTCGCCGTGCGGCCGTCGCTCGAGCCCGTCGAACCAGGCGGCGCTGGGGTGCTCGACGTGCGCCCTGTCGCGGACTACGCGGCCGGACACGTTCCGGGTGCGATCAGCGTCGCCCTCGACGGTGGGTCGTTCGCGACCCGCTCCGCATTCGTCCTCGATCCTGCCGAGCCGCTGGTCGTGCACGCGCGTTCGGAAGCCGACGCGCAGGAGGCTGCACGCCGCCTCTGGTCGGTCGGGCTCTTCGAGGAGCGCGGTTACCTCACGGAGGCGGTGACGACTGAATCGACCGTCACCCTGACGGTTCCCGATTTCGCGCGCCTCCTCGAGCAGGGCGACGTCCAGGTGCTCGACGTCCGCGAGGAACACGAGCGCGCGGTGGGTGTCGTCCCCGGCGCGATCTTTGTCCCGTACCGCCTGGTCGGGACTGCGCAGCTGAACGAGCTCGACCCCGCCCGGCCCGTGTTCACGATCTGCGCGAGCGGCGCACGCGCGACGCTCGCCGCAAGCCTGCTCGAGCGACGGGGCTACGACCCGAGGCCCGTTATCGGTGGCGGAGTCGAAGACCTCGTCGAACGAAACGCCCAGCTCGTCGGGTGAGTGGGGCCGAGCCGGCGAACGTGCCGTCAGCTGCTCGTCAGTCCCGCGATGCCGTTCCGCAGCAGAGCCGCCGCGAGCAGGATGACCAGGACCGCGGCGACTGCCCGTGCGTTGCGCTCCAGCCAACCCCGTGCAGCAGCGAGGATCCCCTCGGCGCGGCGGGGAGCGACCACCAACAGCAGGATTGCCAGGGCCAGAGGCAGCAGCGAGACGAGCGCGAAGAACACCCAGTCGACGATGTACTGCGTCGCGCTCGGATCCATCTCCGAGATCGCCTTGAGGGCCAGCGGGATGAACGCTCCCGGGTTCGCGAGCGCGGCGCCGGCACCGACGATCGCAATCGCGGGCGACGAGGCGACCTTGCTCATGCGCTCGATCATGCTCGCGGTCTTTGCCGGGTCGGCCGGACGCCGGAGGACCCGTACCACCCAGACGATAAGGAGCACGCCCGCGACTACGTCGATCACTGCAACCCACGTCTTCGGGCTCGACGGCGTCTGGGACGCTGCGGCGTCGCCGAGCACGAACGCGGCCGCGACGCCGACCGCCAAGGTCGCTCCGAGCGCGCCGAGGTAGAAGAGAAACCCTGTGCGCCGCGGTCGGTCGCCGAGCACGAGCGCGAGCACCGAGAAGGAGAGCGTCGTGGGCGAGAGCATGGCCGCCAGGGCGATCAGCACGAGCTCCGTGTCGATCCAGTTCATGCTCGAGGAGCCACCGTTCCTACCGGAGGCGCTCGACGGGGAAGCCGTTCGCTTCCAGCGCCGCGAGCATCGTCTGGCAGTGCTCCTCGTTGCGCATCACGATGGTCAACTCGACACCCGTGTCGCCGAGGTCGAGCGTGACCCCCTGGCGGTGGTGCAAGACGGACACGAGGTTTCCCCGCTCCTCCGCGATCAGGGAGAGCAGCTTGATCAGCTCGCCCGGCCGGTCGGGGAGCCGGCTGCGGATGACGAGGTAGCGGCCCGCCCGCGTGAGGCCGTGCTGGAGAACCGAGATCAGGAGCGTCGGGTCGATGTTGCCGCCGGAGAGCAGGGGGCACACGGTCCCGGTCCCGCCGACCTTGCCCGCAAGGAGCGCTGCCACCCCGACTGCGCCGGCTCCCTCGACGATGAGCTTCGAGCGGTCGAGGAGCAGGGTGATCGCCTCGCTGATCTCCTCGTCGGTGACGGCGACGCGGTCGTCGAGCAGCTCGTCGAGGATTCGTCCCGTGAAGTCCCCCGGACGTTTGACGGCGATCCCATCTGCGATCGTGTAACCGTTGCGGCGAGCCTCGACCCCGACGAGCCTCACGTCCGGCCGTAGGCCGCGCAACGCAATCGCGATCCCTGCGGCAAGACCCCCGCCGCCAACGGGAATGAGCACAGTCTCGAGCTCCGGCAACTGTTCGGCGAGCTCGAGGCCGATCGTCCCCTGGCCGGCGACCACACGCTCGTCGTCGAACGCGTGCACGAAGGTCGCGCCGGTCTCGTCGGCGCGACGAAGGGATTCGGCGAGCGCCTCCTCGAACCCGACGCCGACGAGAACCACCTCGCCGCCGTAGCTCACGGTCGGCTCGACCTTCGCCATCGGTGCGTCCTGTGGCATGAAGATCGTCGCGCGGATGCCAAGATCGCGGGCGGCCGCAGCCACCGCCTGTCCATGGTTTCCAGCGCTCGCGGCGACAACGCCCGCTGCGCGCTCCTCCGACGACAGCGTCGCCAGGATGTTGACCGCACCGCGAATCTTGAACGAGCCCGTCCGCTGGAGGTTCTCGGCCTTCAGGACGACAGGTCGACCCGTGCGAGCCTTCAGGTTGTCCGAGCTGTACACCGGCGTCACGCGTACGTGCGAGCCGATCCGCTCGCGCGCGGCCTGGACGTCAGCGAGTGTGGGTGTGGTCGTCGTCGCCATCGTTGGTTTCGCCGGAGATGTGGAACACAACTCGAAGAATCTCATGGACGGCGGTAAGCGGGTCGAGCTCTCGGCGTTCGACCGCGTCGAGGAGCCGCCGTAACTCCGGATCGGCGGTCACCGCGCCCTCGAGATGCCGTCGCGCGCGCGCGGAGGCGACGGCGAAGACCTCGCCGGCCAGGTTGCGACGCCGTCGCTCCTCCAGAACGCCCTCGGACTCGAGGTGCGCCCGGTGCTCCTCGATCTTCTCCCAGAGCACTCCGACGCCTTCGCCGCGAAGAGCCTCCGTGAGGATCACCGGCGGCTCCCACGCCTTGTGTGGGCCGAGCCGCAGCACCTGCCGCACCTCGTTCCGCATCGTCTCGGCAAGAGGGTGGTCGAGCTTGTTGACGACGATGACGTCGGGGATTTCCATGATCCCGGCCTTCAGCGCCTGGATCGAATCGCCCGAGCCGGGCATCAGGACGAGTACGACGGTGTCCGCGATCGAGATCACCCCGACCTCGCTCTGGCCGGCCCCTACCGTCTCGAGGAACACGAGGTCCTTCCCGGCCGCGTCGAGCACGAGCAACGCTTGCAGTGTCGCCTCGGCGAGGCCGCCTGGATGACCTCTCGTGCCCATCGAGCGGATAAACACACCCGGGTCGAGAAAGTGCTCCGAGAGACGGATCCGATCACCGAGAAGCGCGCCCTGGGTGAACGGGCTCGACGGGTCGACAGAGATCATCCCGACCGTCCTTCCCGCCGAGCGAACGTTGGCGATGAGGGCGGCGGCGAGGCTGGACTTTCCTACTCCTGGCGGCCCTGTGAGCCCCACCGCGTACGCGTGGCCTGTGTGCGGGTAGACGGCGCGCACGAGCTCGTCAGCGGCAGGATCGGCGTCCTCGACGAGCGAGATCGCGCGGGCCAGCGCCCGCGACTCGCCGGCCCGAACCCCGTCGGCGAGCGCATCGGGCGTCCATTCGCCGCGGCTCATGCCGGATCCGCGACGCTCGCCGCCGACGGCTCGACGCCGCGGGTGAGCCGCCAGGCAGTGACGGCGCCGATGAAGATCGTGGCAGACGCGCCAGCGTAGACCCATCGTGCACCGAAGGCGTCGGTGATCGGGCCCGCAACCACGAATGCGATACCGAGCACCGCAAAGTTCGCGCTCATCAGCAGCGTGAACGCACGGCCACGCACGTGATCCGGAGCGCCCCGCTGCACGAGCGTGATGTTCGCGACGACCGCGCCGCCGTTGCCGATCCCGGCCAGCGTCATCGCGGCCGCGCCGACCCACACGTTCGGGGCAGCCGCGGCGCAGCCGATGCCGATCGCGAAGATGACGAGAAGGCGGATATAGGCCGACGCGAGCCCCTGCTCGATGAGGGTCGCAGCCGCGAGCCCGCCGATCACGAGACCGACTCCGGATCCAGCCCAGAGGAGGCCGAAGCCGAAATCCCCCGCGTCGTAGCTGCTTTTCGCAAGGAAGACTTCAGCGACGTTCACCGCCCCGTTCGCGAGCATGACGATCGACCAGGCGATCAGGACGCACAGCAGCGCCCGCGACCCACGAACGACCCGGAAGCCCTCCGCCAGCTCGCTCCAATGGCCGCGGCCGATCGGACGGTCGGACTGCAGGAGCCGGCCCGGGATGCCCAAGACGAGCAGTGCAGACAACGCGAAGGTCGCCGCGTTCACCCAGTAGGCGAGGTCGGGGCCCGAGACCGCCGTCAGCACGCCGCCCGCGAGCGGTCCGACGGCGATCGCCGTCCACTCGACGAGCTGGAGCAGCCCGTTCGCGCTGGCGAGATCCTCGTCAGCGACGAGATTGGGAAGCCCGGCGAGCACGGCCGGCCGAAAAAAGGCGTTGCCGATGCCCGCGACGCCGGCAAGCGCGACGATCCCGGCCGACGAGTTGACAAATGGCAGCGCCGCGAAGACTGCGAGCCGCCCGAGGTCGGAGGCGATCATCAGCTTCTTCCGCGAGAGCTCATCCACCAGCGGTCCGAGCAAGACGCCGATGAACACCGCGGGCAGGATGTTCGCGACGAGGAGCGCCCCGACCCACCAGCCGGAGTGGGTGCGGTCGTAGATGTCGATCTGAAGGGCAACGACGGCGAGCCAGGTGCCAATACTGGAGCCGAAGGTGGCGAAGAAGAGCAGCCTGAACCGCCTCTCCCGGAGCAAGGCGGCATAGCGGCGGAAGTCGAGGCGCGGGACGTTACGCACGGGCCATGACCCGGCCGAGGGCCACCGCGAAGACCTCGTTCTCCTCAGGAGTCCCGACGGAGACGCGAATCGCGGTCGGAGCGCCGAAGCCATGGAGCGGTCGCACGATCACGCCCTCGCGGAGCAAGCGCTCGTACAGGGCACCGGCGTCCTCGCCAACATCGACGTAGAGGAAGTTCCCGACTGCCCCGTCAGCCGGCTCGAGGCCGTGCTCGCGCAGTGTCACGGCGAGCCGGCCGAGGCCCTCGACGTTCAGCGCGCGGCGCCGGGCG
Source organism: uncultured Actinomycetes bacterium (assembly GCA_963781315.1). GTDB lineage: Bacteria > Actinomycetota > Thermoleophilia > Gaiellales > Gaiellaceae > PALSA-600. The sequence goes on from CAWAFJ010000010.1 coordinate 214,323, forward strand.
ATCTCACCGGCGTCGTCGAGACTGGCCAGCGCCGCGACCTGCGCCGTTGTCGTCACGTCAAACGGCCGGCGGGTCTTCGTCATAGCGGCGCACACGTCACGCGGCCCGACCGCATAGCCGACCCGAAGGCCTGCGAGTCCGTAGATCTTCGAGAAGGTTCGCAGAACGAGCGCGCGCCGGCCGCGCTTCACGGTCGTCTCCACGGCATCTGTGTAGTCGGGCCGGTCGACGTACTCGAAGTACGCCTGGTCGAGGACGACGAGCACGTGCTCGGGCACCCGATCGAAGAACGCGGCGAGCTCATCTGTCGTGTTCATCGTTCCGGTCGGGTTGTTCGGGTGGCACACGTAGACGATCTTCGTGCGCGGCGAGATGGCGTCGAGCATCGCACCCAGGTCGTAGCGGTCGTTGCGGAGCGGCACGGTTACCGGCACTGCCCCCTGCTTGCGGGCGTAGATCACATAGCTCGGGAAAGACGGCCAGCAGCACACGATTTCGTCACCCGGATCGAGGACGGCCTGGCAGAGCATGTCGATGCACCCGTCGGCACCCGCTCCCGCACAAACCTGGTCGAACGCCACCCCGTGACGCGCTGCGAGCGCTGCCTGCAGGCTGTAGACGCCACCATCCGGGTATCGATTCAGATCCTGAGCCGACCGTGCCATCGCCTCGAGCGCGGACGGGAACGGAGGGAAGGGCCCTTCGTTCGATGCCAGCTTGACAACGCGCTCGAGCCCAAGCTCGCGCTGCAGCTCCTCGACGGGCTTCCCGGGCACGTAGGGGGTCAGGGCCTCGACGGCCGGGCGGAAGAACTGCCGCATCCTCGTCAATCCTAGGAGGTCAGGAGCTTCGCCATCAGGATCGCGTCGACGAAACGGCCGTCAGGAAGTCGGTAGTGGGCGCGACGGTATCCCTCGCGCTCGTAACCGGCCTTCTCGTAGAGCGCAATCGCGCCCTCGTTGTGTGGGAAGACGTGCAGCTCGAGCTTTGTCACCGCAGCACCGCGGGCCCATTCCTCGGCGGCGGCAAGCAACGCGGTGCCGATCCCCCGCATGCGGTGGGTCGAGGCAACCATCAGGCCGAAGTCGGCGACATGTGGGCTCGCGGGATGGGGGTCTCGCGTGATCGAGACTCGGCCGACGACTTCGCCGCCCACCGCCGCGACGAGAACCGCTCCATTGGGATTCTTGCGCAGGGCCCGCAGGTACCGCCGCTCTTCGGACGCGCTCCTCCAGGCACGATCGGAGAGCAGCCAGCCCTCAGGCTCGCCACCCACCGCGGACGCAAGCTCAACCAGAGCCTGCGCATCGGCGAGCTCCGCCACCCGGACGGTCGCGGTCATACGACGACACCTGCGCCGCCACGTCGCGGGTCGCCGGCGGCGGCGAGCGAACCGTCGTCAAGGACCTCGACCGCAGCGACGCCGCCGAAGAAGAGGTTCCGGCGCCGCCAGCGGACGACGTCGCAGTCACGCGCCTCGAGCGCGTCGAGCACTGCCGGGTTGAAGCCGCCCTCGCAGTGGACGTTCGGCTCGTCGACGTGGACCCGCGGCGCGTCAATCGCCTCCCCGACGGTCATCCCGTGCTCGAGGACGTTGACCACGATCTGCATGATCGCACCGCGCAGCCTCGTCGACCCTGCACTGCCGACGACCAGCCGCGGCGACCCGTTCGCCCCGAGGGCGATCGACGGAGCCATCATGCTCGTCAGCCGCCGTCCTGCCGTTATCGGGCCGCCGGAGGCGAGATCCGATTCTCCGAGCATGTTGTTGAGGTAAATCCCGGTACCGGGCACGATCACACCCGAACCGGACCCGGTCGACGTGGAGAGGGAGGCGGCATTTCGCTCGCTGTCGACCACCGAAACGTGCGTCGTCCCACCCACGGGCGCGAGCTGCGATGACTGCGTCCTGCTCGTACGTGCGTGAATCCTCTCGAGGGCGGCGCCGAGCTCCGCCTCGCCGAGCAGCTTCCGTGCAATCCCGCCTCGCTGCAAGCCACGTGAGAAGCCGGCTCCGCGAGCTCGCGTCTGCTCGCGCATCACCTCGACGAGAGCCGAGAGCGCCTCGACGGTCCCCGCCTCGCCACCGTTGAGGCGTTCGAGCAGTGCCAGGCCGTAGGCGATGAGCAGCCCGCCCGAAGACGGAGGCGGATTTGAGACGAACTCGTGCTCGTCGAACCGCGTTCGCACCGGCCGCCGCCAGACGACCCTGTAGGAGGAAAGGTCTTCGAGCGTCATCGCCCCGCCTCCGCCGCTCACCGTCGACACGATCGCCCGTGCCCGCTCACCGACGTAGAACGCGGAAGCCCCGTCCCGGCCGACACTCTCGAGCGTGTCCGCAAGATCGGGGAAGCGCAGGCGATCGCCGGCGACGAGCCTCGCTCCCTTCTCGCCGTACACGCTCCGACCTGCCTCGCCGAAGCGAAGAATCGGGTCGAGCACCGCATGCATGTGCGCCTGCGCCCGGGTCAGCTCCACCCCGGCCCTGGCAAGCTCCACCGCGGGCGCGAGCAGTTCACCCCACGGAAGGCGTCCGTACGCTTGGTGCACGGCCTGCAGCCCGGCAACGGTTCCCGGAACCGCGCACGAGGCCGGGCCGATCCGGAAGATCTGGGTCATCTCGCTGTCGCCGAACGAGAGATCGACGTCCTGCATCGCCCCCCCTCTTGGACGGATCGACCCGAGACCCGGAGCACAGACGAAGAAGTCCGCGACCCGTGTCGAGCGGTTGCTCGCACGATGAATGAGCATGAACCCGCCCGAGCCGGGGCCCGTCAACGGGCTCTCGGTCACCCCTGAGGCGAACGCTGCCGCAACGCACGCGTCGACGGCGTTCCCACCGCCTTCGAGCACCTGCGCCCCTACCCGCGCGGTAAGGGGGTGCCCCGCGGCGACGGCGCCGTCCATGGACAGAGCCTAGACGGAGAAGCAAGGGGCCCGTTTCGTCGCTGAATCTTCACCCTCTTTTCATGAAACGGGCTCAAGGGTTGGGCATCCTGAGACGAGAACGAAACCGCATGAAACTTTCGACATCTCGGGTGATCCTCTCTGGGCTCGTGCTCGCAGCCGTGATCGTGGCCGCCTCCGTGCCGCAGGTGCTCGGCACCCAGGTCGCACACGCACTTGCCATTCTCCACAGCGCAGATCGCGGCTGGCTCCTTCTCGCCACGCTTGGCTTCGCCGCCGGATTCATCAGTTGCGTGTGCGCATGGCGCGTGGCCCTTGCCGCGTCCGGCGGACGCATCTCGCTCGTCGGTGGGGCTGCGAGCCTCGGCGTCGGGGCGCTCGTCAACACGTTTACGCCCGCGCGGATCGGCGATGTGGTCAAGGTCGCCCTCTTTTCACGGGCGATCGACGGACCGGACAGGGTCTGGACGGCAGGTGGAACATACGCCGCCGTTTCGGCTGCGCGCTGCTTGTCGATCGCCGCTCTGGTCGTGGCAGCGTCGGTCGTTGGAGCGCTGCCGCTCTGGCCCGTGTTCGCGCTCTGCGGCGGCGTCATCGCCGTCGGCGCTCTCGCTCTCTCCTCGACACGCCTGCGCCGCGACCACCGGATCGCCCACCTGCTCGACGGGTTCGCAGCGCTCGAACGCACCCCGCGGCTCGCTGCAAAACTTCTCGCCTGGTCGGCGGCCACCGCGCTTACACGGCTCGGAGCTGTCGCAGCGCTCGCCATGGCCCTCCACCTGCCGCACCCACTGCTCGCGGCGCTCGTGATCTGTCCGGCTCTCGACCTCGCCGGATCGGTTCCGCTCACGCCGGGAAACGTCGGGATCGCAAGCGGTGCCGTCGCAGTCGCTCTCCAGAGCCGTGGGATCGGCGTCTCCCATGCGCTCGGAGTCGGGATCGGGATCCAGGCACTCGAGACGCTCGTCTCGCTCGCCGCAGGCGCAGCGGGCGCGGTTTACTTCGCCCGACCCGGCCGCTTCGTCCCACGATGGGCGCTCCGCGCGGCAGCACTATCCGGGACGGCAGCGGTCGCCGCCGTCCTGGGCACGTTCGTCCTCAACGTGTTCTAGCGGGCCCTCGGAGGCTATTCGGAGAGAAGCGACGGCGGGATCGGCATGTCGTCCGCAACCGACCACACGGTCTCCGCTCCCGACTGGCCGCCCGCCATCCTGCGACGCGCCGGGCCGAGCCCGGTTGCCACCACGGTGATCCAGATCTGGCCGGTCAGCCGTTCGTCGATCGTCGCGCCGAAGATGATGTTCGTGTCGTCGGTGGCTGCGGAACGCACGACCTCGGCTGCCTCGTTCACCTCGTAGAGCGAGAGGTCGTCGCCCCCGGCGATCGAGAGCAGAATGCCGCGGGCGCCGATCAGCTCGGTGTCGATGAGCGGGCTCCGAAGCGCCCGCTCGGCCGCTTCCTTGGCTCGGTTCTCACCGGTCGCGAAGCCGATACCCATCAGAGCCGAGCCGGCGTCCTTCATGATCGTGCGAACGTCGGCGAAGTCGAGGTTGATCATGCCTGGGTTCGTGATCAAGTCGGTGATCCCCTGAACGCCCTGGCGGAGCACGTCATCGGCGATCCGGAACGCGTCGAGCATCGAGGTCGACTTGTCGAGCACCTCGAGCAGCCGGTCGTTCGGGATCACGATCACGGTGTCGCACGCCTCGCGCAACGCCTCGACCCCTACATCCGCCTGCTTCTTACGGCGACTGCCCTCGAACTTGAACGGGAGCGTCACGATCCCGACGGTCAGCGCGCCAAGCTCCCGGGCGATCCGCGCGACAACCGGAGCCGCGCCGGAACCTGTGCCTCCGCCCTCGCCGGCCGTGACGAACACCATGTCCGAGCCCCGGAGCGTGCGCTTGATCTGGTCGTAGCTCTCCTCAGCTGCGCGCCGACCGATCTCAGGGTCGGCCCCCGAGCCGAGTCCTTCCGTGAGCTCACTGCCGATATGGATCTTGGTCGGCGCGTCGCTCGTCTGCAGCTGCTGGATATCCGTGTTCACCGCGACGAAATCGACCTGGGTAATGCCGCCGTCGATCATCCGGTCGAGCGCGTTCAGCCCGGCGCCGCCGACACCGACGACGCGGATCACGGCCATGTAGGAGAGGCTCTCGGCGGAGCGTTCGAGTTGGGCCGGTCTGTCGGGCAGCGGCTCGAGCCAGCGGGCAACCGGTGGCTCCGGCTCGGGCTCGACAGCAGGCGCCGGTGGCGGCGCCATCGCGACCACGTTCGTTTCGTTCGCCCCCAGCTCAGGCAGGGTCGACTCCGGAGGCTGGCCTCCGCGCTGTGCCGCTTCGGTGGCGCGGAAGAGCTCCGCCAACGGGCCCTCGCGCATGCTCGCTCTATTTCTGGCCATCGAGAACCTCCTTCGCCAGGTCGCGGTAGAGCTCCGCGGCTTCGCCCCCCGGCTCGTAGGCGAGAACGGATGATCCCTTCACTGGCGCCTCGGCGAACCTCACCGTCTTTCGGATCCGTGTGTTGTAGACGAGGTCGCCGAAGTTCTCCCGCAGGATCTCCTCAGCCTCGCGCGAGTGTGTCAGCCGCTTGTCGTACATGGTCGGAAGTATCCCGACGATGTCGACACCAGCGTTCAGGTTCTCTCGCACCATCTGGAGCGTGTTCTGCAACTGGACGAGCCCTCGAAGCGAAAGATACTCGGTCTGGACCGGCACGATCACTCCGGTCGCCGCAACAAACGCGTTGATCGTCAGCAGACCGAGCGACGGTGGTGTGTCGATCAGGATGAAGTCGTAGCGATCCTTGATCAGTGTGAGCGCCTTCTCCAGCGCACGCTCGCGGCCGATCTGGCTCGACAACGCGAGCTCGGCTCCGGCAAGGTCGATCGAAGCGACCGCGATGTCGATCTCCCTGCGCTCGATCACCTGCTCGATGGGCAAGCGATGCACGAGGACGTCGAACATCGACCGCTCGATAACGTCGGGGTTGAGCCCTTGCGACATCGTCAGGTTCCCCTGCGGGTCCAGGTCGATGAGCAAGACCCTCTTGCCGCGCTCGTGGAGCGCGACGCCGAGGTTCAACGTGGTCGTGGTCTTGGCCACGCCGCCCTTCTGATTCGCGAGCGCGATGATCTGAGGGCCTTCGGCGGCCTTGCTGTTCGCATCCGCGCGAGCAGCCGGACGATGCATGAGGCGCGCAAGGGCCATGTAGAGCGCTGATTCGGGTCGGGTCAGCTCATTCCTTCCGCCCCCTCTCGAAGTTTCTTCACCGCGGATTCGGCTCGTGCGTCACCTTCGAGGCGAGCCCACGCCTCCGCCTCGCGCACGAGCGCCCGCAGTTCGCCGAGCAACTCGTCGGGTCGCGCCCGCTCGCGGCCGAGGGCGTCGATCCGCTCGAGCCGCTCCAGAACCTTCGCCGCTTCGTCCATGAATCGACGGTAGCTGCGAGCCCGTCACGTGTCTGTGCCGACTCTGTGCCAATTCCGTTCCGGCCGCGCCCCGGCTAGGTCAGGCGGCGGCGAGGAACAGCGCCGGCCGTGGCCGCAGGCCGAGCAGCGTCTCGTCGAGCGCGTGGACGAGGTCGGATCGGTTTCCGTGCAGGAGCACCTCGACGAGCGACCGGCGAACCGCGTCACGCGCGGTGCGGCCCACGTGCTCGGCCCGCAGGTCGGAGAACAACTCCGCACGGTCCTTCGTCTTCTCCCCGAGCAGCAATGCAGCCCGGACGGCCGCCGCCCAGGAGCCGTCTCCTGCCCCGAGCAGTGCGGTCAGGGCGTCGCGCAGCTGCCCCGAACGGAACGGCTCTTCCGAGAACAACGAAAGCTCCCAGCGGTCGAGCGCCTCGCCGAGCTCGCGGTCGGAGTCGGCGAGCCCTAACCGCTGCCGCAGGTCAGCCGCCAGTCGGCCGCGGAGCGAGTCGAGTCGTGTCGCCTCGCCGCGCGGCTGCGTCGCCGCGATCGGGAGCAATGGTGCGATACGCAGCGGCCTGTAGTCGAGGCGCTCGAAGACGACGGGCCCCGCCGCGACGGCCCCCGCGGTCGCAAGCCTGATCGCGGTGACCGCATCCGCCAGTTCGCCGGCGGCGTCGGGTGGCTCCGCCTCGGTCGAGTCCAGCTCGCGCGACAGCTCGAGAACACAGAGGCGGTCGACGTCGCGGCCGAACTCCGGTGGCATCAGCCCGCGCGCCTCAGGCCAGAGCGAGGCCACCTCGCCGCTGATGGCGGCGCGCACCCGGATATCTCCACCGAGCTCGACGGTCGCGCCTGCAGAAAGGCCGACCAGCGGTGCGATCGCGGCATACGAGCGCGCCGACCCAAAGAGCGACAACTCGAACTCGTCGTACGCCGTGTCGAAGGCGTCGTCGTGCCAGTCGAAGCCGCCGCAGCGCTCGGCGACGGCCGAGAGGAGTGGCAGCAAGATCGTGCGGAAGAGTGCGTCGTCTTCTGTCGAGCCGACGCCCGAGTGCGCACGCGCGAAGATCTCCGCAGCCGGCTCACGGCGCAGGTCGTCGATCGCGTTCCGCGCGTCGGGCAAGCGACGCAGTGTCGGCGACTGCTCCTCGACGAACCCCCTCACGAGCGGCTTATACTCGTAGAGCGACGGCCCACCGCGCGTCGCGTGCTCCTCGAAGGCGAACGGCAGTTCCGCGCCGCGCTCGACCGCGAACGCCGCGAGACAGAACGCACGCAGGCGTTGATAGAGGTGAGGCGCCCGGAGTGCCACACCGAGTCAGTACGCGGCGGGCGGGTCGTCTCCTACCTGGCCCCTCCGCTTCGTCGAGCGCCCATTCTCGACGCTCGGGGTTTGGCCCTCGGTTACTGGGTCTTCTCGACCGTCTCCGAGCTCGCCGCCACCGGCGTTTCTTCAGCCGCCGCACGGGCGTTCAGGTCGCGGATCTTTGCCGCTGTCTCATCGAGGCTCGGGTGGCTGATGTCGCCGCTCTCGATCAACTCGAACGCCGTCTTGCCGAGCTCGCCGTACGCTTGGCCGAGCTCGCGCTTGACCTGGACGTCTTCGACGCCCTCCTTCGCCTTCGCAGCGGCCTGTTCCGCCGCCGCCTTCGCTTTGTCGAGAAATCCCATCGTCCGGGCCTCCTGTTCAGCGGGGGTCCCACGAGGATACCTCGGCCTCCTCGTTGGCCACAGCGCGCATCCTCGCGCCTCCTCGCCGCCGGAACGTGCGCGATTGGGAGAGTCTCCGATTGACACTCGGCGCCGCCACGTGATTGAGTCACCTCATGAACATGGCGGTGGGAAGCATGGGCCCCCGAGGAAACCCGCGGGGCATCGGTTTCGGGATCCTCCTCTTCGTCGTCACGTTCGGTCTTTACGGCTTGTACTGGGCCTTCAAGACCCAGGACGAGATGAAGCAGCGTACGGGCGACGGACTCGGCGGAGTGCTTGGTCTGGTGGTCTGGATCCTGATCACGCCGGTCAGTGCGTTCGTGATTCCGTCCGAGCTGGGAAAGATGTACGCGAAAGACGGCATGACCCCGCCGATGAGCGGGTGGACCGGGCTCTGGCTCTTCCCGGGCGCGATCCTGGTGATTCCGGCGATCGTCTGGTTCGTGAAGGTCCAGGGAGCCCTCAACCGTTACTGGGCCGCGTCCGCTTCGGCCGCGACCGCCACCCCTGACTCGACGGCGCCCGATTCCGACGTTCCTGGTGAGCCGCCCCCGCCCCAGAGCCCAGAGACCGGCGCTCCGGAGACCTCTCCAGACATCGGCCGCTAGAGCGCGAGCGTCACGGTCGGAGCACGGCGCGGCGCGGCCCCGCGAGGAAGCCGGCCTCGACGAGGAGCGGCATTGCGTCGCTCTCGGTGACTGGCCCGCCGTCGAACCGCTCGACCGCGAGCCGCTTCGCCCCTCCCCTCCGTACGTGACCGACGAGTGCCGCGAGCGCTGGCCGAAGCCACGCCTCGTCCGGGTCGCGGAGCGGAACGAGCGAGCGACCGCCGCGCTCGACGTACAGCGCGGCCTCGCCCCCGAGTAGCACAACGTATGCGCCCGCGACCCGCGCCGCCCGCGAACCGGCGCGCTTCGGCCACGGGAGCGCTGCACCGTACGGCTGGGACGGGTCGGCCGCGGCTAGGACAAGCGGGACCGCCTCCTCCCCGGCGTCGCGCACCTCGCGCAGCCGTTCGACCGCGCCACCAAGGGCGAACTGGGCGCCACCGAGGCCCTCCACGAAATACCCCCTACGGCAGAGGCCGAGCGTCTCGAGGGCGCGGAACTCTGCGTAGACCGCGCCGTACCCGCCGGGGATCCCCTCCGCGCGCACCCCGTCGCGAGTGACGATCCCCTGCCGCTCGAGCAGCAACTCGGCAAGCGCACGCCGGTCCGCAGCTCCCGCGAAGAGCCTCTCGGTGGGCGACCACCGCCCCTGCGTCGCGGTCACCGCGGACGACCTTGCGCGGGAGAACCGCCGCGGCCGTCTCTCCGGCTTCGGAACGCCGTAGCGACGCCCGGCGCGCAGCGGCGTCCAGGCGTCGTTCGTCACCTCGCCGGCCCAGACGAGATCCCAGAGCGCGGGCAACGCCTCGTCCGCGGCGACGCCGGTTTCCTCGAGCAGGTCAAACCAGAAGACCGCACTCTTCGCGAGCGCTGCGCGGATCCGATCGTGCAGTTCGCCCTCTGGTCGCGCCGCCGCTCCGACCTGGCCGAGCGCCGTGGCGTCCTCACGGAAGTAGAGGGCGACGCGGTCGGCGCCCGCTCCCACCCACACCACCTCCCCCGTCGCGCACAAGGCGTCGAGATGCTCGGGACGGTAGCCCGGAACGCGGCGGGGAAGCAGATCACTCTCCCAGAGGGCGACCTGGAGCGCAAGCGCCTGGAGCGGGACGAGAGCCTCCCGCAGCGACGCGCGACGGTCGATCCCGTGCCAGGAGGGCAGGAACCGGGCAAGCGCCTCCCGCTCGACAGGCTCGACCTCACGCCGAAGCGCCGCAAGCGATGCACGCCGCAGCCGCCTCAACACATCGGGATCGCACCATTCGCGTTCGCTCCCGCCCGGCCGAAGCTCGCCCCGGACGAGCTGGTCGCCGCGCTCGAGCTCGAGGAGGATCGCGGCCACGTCGCGACCAAACCGCTCGCCGGCCTGCGCTGTGGTGAACGGGCCGCGTCCCTTCGCGTAGCGCAGGACGAGCTGGCGCAGCGACTCGGGGCCACCTTCGAGGTAGGCGTCCGGCAACCCGGCCGGGGGCATCACACCGAGCGCGTCCCGGTAGCGGCCGGCGTCCTCGGCGGCGATCAGCCGCTCCTCACCCGCCACACGCACACGCACCGCCCTCCGTTCGGCAACGAGCGCGTCGGCGAGCGCCATCTCGTACTCTCCGGCACGAAGATCACCGCGGAGTCGCAACTTGTCGTGCAGGTGATCGGGCGTCAACGGGTCGCCCTCGAGCTGGCGCTCGACCGCCGCGACGGCATCCGCATCCAGCAGGTCGCGCAACTCCTCCTGACCGAGCAGTTCGCGCAGCAGATCGCGGTCGAGCGAGAGCGCCTGTGCACGCCGCTCGGCAGGCGGCGTGTCGTCCTCGTACATGTAGGTCGCGATGTAGTCGAAGAGAAGCGAGGAGCTGTACGGCGACGCGCTCTGCGTCTCGACCTCGACGAGGTCGATCTCGCGCGTCTGGAGGCCGTGGAGCAGTTGGCGCAGCGCCGGGAGGTCGAAGACGTCCTGGAGGCATTCGCGGTAGGTCTCGAGGACGACCGGGAACGAGCCGTACTTGCGCGCGACCTGGAGCAGCGCCTGTGCCTTCAGCCGCTGCTGCCAGAGCGGCGTGCGCTCGCCGGGGCGCCTGCGCGGGATCAGAAGTGATCGCGCTGCGTTCTCGCGGAAGCGCGCGCCGAACAACGCCGTGTCGCCGAGCTCGGCCACCACCAGCTCCTCCACTTCCGCCGGATCGAGTAGCAGCTCGTCCCTCGGTGGAGGGGTATCGGCATCGGGAAAGTGCAGCGCGATCCCGTCGTCCGACCAGATCGACTGGACGTGCAGCCCGGCCGATTCACGCAGCCGCGCGGTGATCGCCATAGCCCACGGTGCGTGCACGCGCCCGCCGAACGGCGAGAGGATGCAGACGCGCCAGTCGCCGATCTCGTCCCGGAACCGCTCGACGACGATCGTGCGATCGGACGGGACCGCGCCCGTGGCGTCGCCCTGGTCGCGCAGGAATGAAACGAGGTTCGCCGCAGCGCGCGGGTCGAGTGAGTACTCCTCGCGCAGGCGGGCGAGGGCCGCATCGTCGCCGAGCGCCCCGAGTTCACGCGAGGCAGCGCCGATCTTCTGCCCGAGCTCGTACGGTCTACCGATCCCCTCGCCCTTCCAGAACGGCACAGCGCCCGGCAGCCCGGGGGCCGGCGAGACGAGCACGCGATCTCGCGTGATCTCCTCGATCCGCCACGTCGAGGCGCCGAGCAGGAACGTGTCGCCCGTGCGCGCCTCGTAGACCATCTCCTCGTCGAGCTCGCCGACGCGGCCTCCTCCATCCACGAGGAACACGCCGAAGAGGCCGCGGTCGGGAATCGTGCCCGCGTTCGTGACCGCGAGCCGGCGCGCGCCCTCCCGGGCGCGGATCGTGCCGCCCGTGCGATCCCAGACGATCCGCGGGCGCAGCTCTGCGAACTCGTCCGAGGGATAGCGACCGGCGAGCATGTCGAGGACGTTCTCGAGCTGCGTCCGCGAGAGGTCGGCGAAGGGATAGGCGCGCCGGACGAGCTCGTGGAGCTCCGCGACCTCGATCTCCTCGTCAGCCGAGATCGCAACGATCTGCTGGGCGAGAACGTCGAGCGGGTTGCGCGGGATCTGCGTCTCCTCGATCTCGCCCGCCCGCATCGCCTTCGCGACGACCGCCGACTCGAGCAGATCGGCGCGGAACTTCGGGAAGATCCGGCCTTTCGAGACGGCGCCGAGCTCGTGCCCGGCACGCCCGATCCGCTGGAGGCCGCGTGCGACCGACTTGGGCGACTCGACCTGGATCACGAGGTCGACGGCGCCCATGTCGATCCCGAGCTCGAGCGACGAGGTCGCAACAAGACACGGGATCCGGCCGGCCTTCAGCTCCTCCTCGACGAGCACCCGCTGCTCGCGGGCCAGCGAACCATGGTGGGCCCGCGCAATCTCACGCTCCGCCAGCTCGTTCAGGCGCAGCGCAAGGCGCTCGGCCAGACGTCGGTTGTTGACGAAGACGATCGTCGAGCGGTGGGCCTCGACGAGCGCGAGCAGCTCTGGGTACATCGACGGCCAAATCGAATTGCGGGCGTGCTCGCTCGAGCCGTCGGTTACCTGGCCATCGGTCTGCACCGGGTGATAGAGGGCGGCGGTCGACCCGAGCTCGCGCAGGTCATCGACGGGGACCACCACCTGGAGGTCGAGCTCCTTTTGCGTTCCCGCATCGATGAGCTCGATCGGCCGGCCACCCGCGACGAAGCGCCCGATCTCCTCGAGCGGCCGTTGGGTCGCGGAGAGGCCGATCCGCTGCGGCGGCGTCGCGGTCAGCCGCTCGAGCCGCTCGAGCGAGAGGGCGAGGTGTGCCCCGCGCTTGGTCCCGGCGACGGCGTGGACCTCGTCGACGATCACCGTCGCGATCCCGCGCGAGCGTCTCGCGCGCCGCCGAGGTGAGCATCAGGTAGAGCGACTCGGGTGTCGTGATCAGGATGTCGGGCGGCTCTCTTGACGAGCTCGCGGCGCTCCTTCGCCGACGTGTCACCCGTGCGAACGCCGACGCGAAGCGCCGATTCGAGCCCGGCGAGCGGGCCGCGCAGGTTGCGCTCGATGTCGTAGTTGAGGGCCTTCAGCGGCGAGATGTAGAGCACGCGCAGCCCATTGCCGGGCGCCGCTGTCAGCCGGTCTATCGCGAAGAGGAACGCGGTGAGCGTCTTGCCCGACCCCGTCGGCGCCTGGATGAGGACGTGACCCCCGGCGGCGATCGCCGGCCAGCCTCGCTCCTGAGCCGGAGTCGGGGCATCGAAGGTGCGCTCGAACCAGGCCCGCGTCGCCGGCGAGAAAGAGGCAAGCGGGTCCACAGCCCCGCAGCGTATCGCTCCCGGGCCTTGCGAACAAGTGTTCGTTTTGGCGCCGCAAGCTAGGATCGAGCCGGATGCCCGACGCTCTCTACTTCACCGACGACCAGGAGGCGTGCGAGCTGCTCGCCAGCGACCCCTTCGCGCTGCTCGTCGGGTTCGCGATCGACCAGCAGGTTCCGGTTCCGAAGGCGTTCGCAGGACCGTTCGTCCTGAAGCAACGGGTCGGGACCCTGAACCCGGCGAAGCTCGCGGCGATGGACCTCGGCGAGGCGTTCCGGACGCCACCGGCAATCCACCGTTTCCCGAGCGCGATGGCCGAACGGGTACGCGAGCTTGCCGCTGTCGTCGCGGAGGACTACGGCGGTGACGCCTCGCGGATCTGGCGCGACGCTGCCGACACGGCCGACCTGAAGAAGCGCATCGGCGCGCTGCCCGGGTTCGGCGACATGAAGGTGACGGCCCTCGGCTCGGTGCTCGCCATGCACTTCGGCGTGGCCGCCGCGGAGCCACTCGTGCCGTCGTCCCCGTGCCTCGGCAACGTGGACTCCCCACAGGCGCTGGCCGACTACCAGGCGGCGAAGCGTGCTCACAAGGCCGCCGTCCGCGCCTCCGCCCGGCCCGCGTAGACGCCCGGAGTGTCCATTGCTACGTGGTTTTCCGCGATGCGCCGTGTTGTCGGCAATGGCAGAGTGCTGCCATGAGGCCTCGTACCGCCCTCGGGCTCCTCGTCGCGTTCGGCGCCGTTTACCGCTCGATCCTGCGACGGCCGATCCTCACCTGGGGCGCAACCGCCGAGGAGGCCGCAGCGCGGCTCCCGGGCGACGAGCTGCTCGAGCACGCCGACGGGGTCGCCACTCGTGCGATCACGATCGACGCACCGGCGGCGGCAGTCTGGCCGTGGCTCGTGCAGATGGGCCCGGCACCGCGCGGGGGCGCGTATACGTACGACTGGATCGAAAATCTGCTCGGGCTCAACATGCACAGCGCCGACCACGTCCTACCTGAGTTTCAGCACCCCGAAGTCGGCGACACGATCGGTTACGGGAAGAACCAGATGCGGGTCGAGCGAGTCGAGCCGGAGCACGTGCTCGCGTGGCGTTCCGAGGACGGCAACTGGGTCTGGACGTTCGTCGTCGCGGAGCACGACGGAAGGACACGGCTGATCAGCCGGAACCGCTTCCGGTTACCCACGCTTGCGGCGCGCATCGGGATGCTGCCGATGGAACCTGGGTCACTCCTGATGGAGCGGAAGATGCTCCGCGGGATCAAGCGCCGGGCCGAGCGACTGGCGCCGGCTTCGACGAACGGAGGAGCGACGTGACCGAAAGAACGAGTTTCACTGCCGACGAGGCGCGGCAGGTCGGCGAGGAGATCGGCATCGACTGGGGAACAGCCCCGTTCGACGTCGAACAGTTCCGGATGGGAATGGACGTCGAGCTGGAGCACGGCCTCCACGATCTCGCTACGAACGTGACTGACAGCGATCCCGTCGTGACGGGGAAGATCGCGCTCGCCCACCTGAACGAGTTCCCCGACTACTACACGCGCCTCGAACGCATGGAGGAAGAGGCCAAGCGCGTCCACGGGCGTTAACGCGGCCCACGCTCAGTCCGGCGTAACGAGCGTCCCTCCCCACGCCTCGGGGGCAACGTCGTCGAGGGTTTCTGAGAACGTCCACTGATGGCCCGCGGGATCAGCAGCGGTGTATTGTCGCTCGCCGTATTCGAAGTCGACGGGCTCCATCAGGATCTCTGCCCCGTGCGCCCTCGCCCGCTCACAATGGGAGACCACGTCGTCGACACGCACGACCACCGAGTGCGTGACCTCCCCCGGCCGGGGTGGTCGCCGGTCGTGGCGCACGTCGCCGACGATGACCGCACCGTCGCCGAACCTGAGCTGCGAACGGTGGTTCTCGCCGATCCGTACTCGCTCGACAAACCCGAACGCTGCGGTGAGCCAGGCGACTGCTTCCCGCACATCTGGGTAGATGAGAACGGGGATCACGACACTCTGCGGGATGGACCGGTTCAGCTTCACAGGTCCCTCACGCGGATGGCGCGCCCTCTCTAGCCTTTAGAGGCCGAGCCGGCCCTTGCGGCGAAGACCGAGCTTCTCGCGCACCGCGCGATCCTCTTCGCCATCCTTACGAGCCGCCCAGATGAAGGCACAGAAGACAACCACGCCCCCGATCAGCGAAAAGGCCGCCGCGACAGCGTAAATCACGTTTTCCATGTCAACCAGCGTATCGAGCCGCTATCGGGTGGCGTGGGGCGGTTGTCTGCGATGATCTCGATCGTTCTCACAGAAACGAGGAGAAGACGATGGCACCGATCACGGAAAGCATCGAGATCGCACGCCGCCCCGATGAGGTGTTCGCATACCTGGACGACCTCTCGCGTCATGGCGAATGGCAGGAGCAGCTCGTCAGCGCGCAGACGCAGGGTGACGGGCCGACGCGGGTCGGCACGAAGAGCACCGAGCAACGTCGCGTGGGCGGTCGTGTGCAAACCATCACCTACGAGGTCACCGAGCACGACCCGCCGCGAGCCTTCGCGTTCCGCGGGGTCGATGGCCCGGTGCGGGTCGTCGGTAGGGCCACGATCGAGCCCATCGGCGACGGTTCGAGCTCTCGCGTGTCGCTCGTGCTCGATTTCGAGGGCCGCGGGTTCGGCAAGCTGCTGGTGCCGCTGGCGCGGAGCCAGGCGCGCAAGCAGGTTCCGAAGGATCAGCAGCGACTGAAGGAGCGGCTCGAGAGCGGCGTCTAGCTCGCCCTAGAACGGCCCGTGCGGCTCGTAGCTGCCGCGGCGGGCGCCGACGGAGACGAACGTCATTCCCTCCGGCCCGGCAACCGGCTGCCGGGTCTGCTCCGGGTCGAAGCGAAGGAACGTCCCGTAGCGAACGGGTACTTCGTCTCCGTCGACCCGCCACACCCCGTAGCCGCCCACAACGACGTTCACTTCCTCCTGCTCCGTTTCGATCTCGTCGTGCTCGACTCCCTCGGCGTTTGGCGGAAGAACGAACCAGTTGATCCCGAACGCGTCGACGCCGAGCCGGCGGCGAATGAATCGGATGACGCCGGTGCGCCCTTCGCCCTCGATCTCATCCGCGTGAACGACGCTATATCCCATCTGGCTCCTTCGGTCGGCGTTGGCCGGCCCAACCTAGCGCGACGCAGGGCCGTGTCGCCCGAAGGCGGCAGGGCCGCTGTGGTCCACCCAACTCCTAGGTGGTGTATCTCCGACCCGACGGAATCGGTGAGGACGGGCGAGTAGCGCACGCGACGACGGCCAACCCGGAACGCCTGAGCGACATCCTGTCAGCCGTTGTCATGTCGCTCCCCGGAGCGCCCGCAGCGCCGGCCCGAGCGGCTGCCCGCCCTGCAGCACCGGGTCGAACAGGTCGCCGTGCCGTGCAATCCGTTCGAGCGCGACGGCCATCGTGAAGTCCCTCGGCCGCACCTCCTCGGTCAGCTCGTCCCAGGCGAGCGGCGTCGAGACGGGGGCGCCTCGTTTGGGGCGCACCGAATAGACGGACGCGATCGTCTTCCCCCAGCCGTTCTGGCGGTGGTCGACGAGGACACCAGCGCGCTTGCGCTTCAGCCACTCGGTCGTGACATCACCGGGATGATCAGCCTCGAGCCGCCTCGCGAGCAACTCGGCGAACTCATATGTCTCGTCGTACCCGTGGCGACGAGCGATCGGCACGACCACGTGGATCCCGTCCGCGCCGCTGGTCTTGGCGTACGAACGCAGGCCGAGATCCTCGAGCGCCGCTCGGATCAGGTGCGCGATGCGGACGGTAAGCGGGAAGGCATCTCCCTCGGGCGGGTCGAGGTCGAAGAGGACGAAGTCGGGCCGGTCGGGCCGATCGACGCGGGAGTACCAGGCATTCATGTCGATGCAGTGCATCTGCACCATCCAGAGGAGTGCTTCGGGTGAGTTGACGAGCGGAAAGTCGACGAGCCTGCTGCCGCCGTCGCGCGGCCAGGTCCGGAACTGACGGGTCGGAATCCAGTGCGGTATGCCCTTCGGCGCTTGCTTCTGGAAGAAGCTCCCTCCGGGTAGTCCCTCACGCCATCGCTTCATCGTGAACGGCCGGTTCCGCAGGTGCGGAACGAGCGCAGGCGCGACGGCGCCGTAGTACGCGAAAAGGTCGGCCTTGGTGATCCCGTCCTCCGGGAAGAGGACACGGTCGCCGCTGCTCAGCTCTACGCGAACGGTGACGCCCTCTGCTCGCGCAGCATCTCGCGAGCGATCACGAGCCGGTGGATCTCGTTCGTGCCCTCGTAGATCTGTGTGATCTTCGCGTCGCGCATCATTCGCTCGACCGGGTATTCCTGCATGTACCCGTATCCCCCGAGCACCTGCACGGCATCGGTCGTCACCTCCATGGCCATGTCGGTACAGAAGAGCTTGGTCATCGCTGCGAGCTTCGTCAGGTCGGTCCCGTCCGCACCGTCGTCGATTGCCTGGCCGCAGCGGTAGAGCAGACCACGCGCGGCCTCGCATTTCGTCTCCATGTCGGCGAGCATCCCGGCGACGAGCTGATGCTTCGCGATCGGCTCACCGAAGGTCTCACGACTGCCTGCGTATGCGAGCGCGTAGTCAGTGGCACCCTGTGCGATCCCGAGCGCCTGCGCGGCAATCCCCGGGCGCGAGCGGTCAAGCACGCGCATCGCGAGCCGGAATCCGTCGCCGTCCTCGCCGAGCCGGTTCGTCGCCGGAACTCGACAGGCGTCGAAGTGCAGCTCTCCGGTCGTCGAGCCCTTGATCCCCATCTTCGCCTCGATGCGGCCAACCTCGAACCCGACGGTGTCGGCCTCGACGAAGAAGGCGGAGATGCCGTTGTGACCGGCGTCGGGGTCGGTCTTAGCGAAGGTGATGTAGACGTTCGCGACGCCGGCGTTCGTGATGAACCGCTTCGACCCGTCGAGGACGTATTCGTCGCCTTCGCGGCGGGCGGTCAGCAGCATCGCGGCGCTGTCCGAACCGGATCCTGCCTCGGTAAGCGCGTATGCGGCGAGCCATTCGCCGGAGGCAAGCCTTGGCAACACACGGCGCTTCTGCTCGTCGTTGCCCCCGAGGCTGACCCCGAGCTCGCCGAGCTTCTGCACCGCCAGAATGAGACCACTCGTCGCGCAGACCTTCGACACCTCCTCGATCGCGACGAAGGTAAGGAGCGCGCTCGCGCCGATCCCGCCGTATTCCTCGTCGAACATGACCCCGAAGATGCCGTGCTCGCGGAAGAGCTCGACCACGTCCCATGGGAACTCGGCGGACTTGTCGATCTCGGCTGCGCGAGGCGCAATCCGTTCCCGCGCGAGCGTCCGCACGAGCTCGCGGATCTCGCGTTGCTCGACCGTCAGCGGGTCGCGCGCCACGGCGTCAGTCTAGACCGGCCGCCGACCAATGTCGGCCGCGTGGCGGCCGACCTCCCCGGGCAATGCTCGGGTCCGAGCGGCCGCCAACCCACCTCTCCACCCCCCACCCTCCCAGGGGTCGTAAGACGGTAGCTGCGAAAGTGACGTGGAGGTGTGACGCGATTGCGCCAATGGTGCGACTTTTCGCCGATCGACAGGCCAGGCGATGCTGAGCCCGAGCGACATCCGTACACCTTCAGACTCTAGATTCCGTCCGTGATCCTCGAGAACGGGCTCGTCCGCACGCTCGACACGCAGGTGCCGACCCAGCGGGCCCTCGCGATCGCCGGTGGCACGATTGCGGGAGGCGTGGGCGTCCACGAAACGTCGCTCGCCTCCCCAGAGACGATCGATCTCGGCGGCCGCGTCGTCCTCCCCGGGTTCAATGACGCCCACGTCCATTTCCCGACCTGGGCGCTCGCCCAGACGCAGGTCGACCTCGAGGGATGCGGGTCTCTCGATGAGGCCCTCGCGCGAATCCAGAACGCATCGCCCGCTCAGAGCGGCTGGATCCGCGGCCGCGGCTGGCGTGGGTTCGAGCCCTCGGAAGAGTCCCTCGATCGAGTGACCGGCGCGACGCCGACCGCGCTCGTCGCGAAGGACGGGCACACGCTCTGGGTCAACTCCGCGGGGCTTGCAGCGGCGGGCCGGCCCGCCGGGGACGGGATCCTCCGCGAGCGGGAGGCGTGGGACTTTCAGGAACGCCACCTGCGTACGACCGAGGCCGAGTACCTCGACTCGATGCGGAAGGGGCTCAAGCTCGCGGCCTCCCACGGCGTGACGGCGATCCACGACAAGGACGGGGGCCTCGGAGCTCTGAGCCTCTGGCAGCAGCTCGAGGGGGTGGGCGGGCTCACGCTCCGCGTCTGGCAGTCCGTCCCGCCGGACCGGCTCGAGGCGGTGCAGGCCCTCGACCTGCGCTCCGGGTTCGGAAGCCCGCTCGTTCGCCTCGGCTACGTGAAGGTGTTCATGGACGGGACGCTCGGCTCCCAGACGGCGTGGATGCTCGACGGTTCAGGCGTCAGGATCACGAGCAGCGAGGAGCTCGAGGAGATCGTCCGGCGCGCCGCGGCAGTGGGGTTCCCTGTCGCCGTCCACGCAATCGGAGATGGTGCGAACCACGCCGCCCTCGACGCCTTCGAGCAGACGCGCAGCGCCTGGGCGCCGCTTGGCCTGCGCCAGCGGATCGAGCACGCACAGCTCCTCGCGCCCGAGGACATTCCCCGCTTCGCGCAACTCGGCATCGCGGCCTCCGTCCAGTTCTCCCACGCGCCGTCCGACCGCGATCTCGCCGATCGCTTCTGGGCGGGCAAGACGGCCGGCGCCTATGCGTACCGCTCCCTCAGGGACTCCGGTGCCGTCGTCGCCAACGGCTCCGACGCCCCGATCGAGGAGCTCGACCCGCTTGCCGGCATCCGCGCTGGGGTGCGTCGCGACTGGCATCCGGAGCAGAGGCTGACGGTCGATCAGGCCTTCGAGGCAACATGCCTCGCGCCCGCGTGGCTCGCAAGCGATGAGCGTAGCCGGGGAAAGTTGATCCCCGGCTACGCGGCAGACCTCGTCGTGCTCGACCGCGATCCGTGGCAAGACCTCGACGCCCAGGTCGTTGCCACGATGGTCGCAGGGCGCTGGGTGCACAACCCGCCGCCCTGGAATTGACCTACAACGCGGCGAGCTCCAGAAAGAGCTCTCGCGCCGCGGCGATCCCGAGCGGAACGAATTCGGCGACGAGCCGCTCGTTCGGCGAGTGGATGTTCGAGTCCGGCAGCGCGAAGCCAGTGACGATCACGGGAATCCCATTGTCTGCGAGCGCCGGCACGATCGGCAGGGTCCCGCCCGAGCGGATCAGCGCCGGCCGACGGCCCAAGACGCGCTCGAACGCATCGAGGCCAAGACGAATCGCTCGTGCCTCCGGGGACACGAGCCCCGGCGGCGACGACGACCAAAGCTCTATCTCGAGCTCGGCACCGTCGGGCGCGGAGGCCCGCAGGAGCCGCTCCACCTCGGGCGCGATCACCTCGACCTTCTGGCCGGGTGCGAGGCGGATCGAGAGATTCGCGACCGCCTCCACCGGAAGCACCGTCTTCAGCAGGTGCGGCGAGCCGCTCTCGAACCCGTTCACATCGAGCGCCGGTTCCGCGAACGTGCGGAGATAGAATTCCTCCGCCGCCCGTGGATCCGCGCCCCGGGCGCCTTGTTCCGCAAGCTCGTCCGCCCCGGTCGGGAGCTCCCCCCAGCCGGCGAGCTCCTCCTCGGTTGGCGGCACAAGGCCCGTGCGGAGCGACTCGACGAGCCGCCCGTCACGTGCCACGAGCTTCGAGATCGTCAGCGCGAGAGCATGCGCCGCGTTCAGTGCCGCCCCGCCGTAGATGCCCGAATGGAGGTCGCGGTCGCCGGTCTTCAACGTGACGTGGAAGTACGCAAGCCCTCGCGTCGCGAGATTGAACGCCGGCAGGTCACGGCGGATCATCGCGCTGTCGAAGATGATCGCCGCGTCGGCGCCACGCTCGTCGGCCGCGACGAACTCCACGATCGAGTGGCCGCCGGTTTCCTCCTCGCCGTCACATGCAAACCGAACGTTCACGGGCAGCTCGCCCGCGCGCGCCAGCTCGCGCGCCGCGGCAAGGACCATGTAGAGCTGGCCCTTGTCGTCCGCGGTTCCGCGTCCATAGAGGTAACCGTCACGGATCTCGGGCTCGAATGGCTCCGAGTCCCACAACCCAATCGGGTCGGGCGGCTGGACGTCGAAATGCCCGTAACAGAGGACCGTCGGTGCTTCGCCGCCGCTGGCCCGGATCTCCCCGATTGCGAGCGGCTGCCCGTTCCAGCCGACGAGATCGGCCTCGCCGCCCGCGTCCCTGATGAAGTCGCGCACCCACTCCCCGGCCCGATCAACGTCGTCGGCATGTGCCGCGTCGGCACTAACAGACGGAATCCGCAAGAACTCGGCGAGTTCGTCGAACCATGGTTCACTCATAGCCGGTCGAGTCTAGTGACGGCCTCTGTGCCCTGCGAACGCGGCATTCACGCCGCCCGCGCACCGGAGGCCGGACCGCTAGAGAGGCTCGATTTCCTGGATTTCGTCCGGGTCGACGAGCGCTTCCTGCTGGCCAGTGGCGTTGAAGAATGCAAGCACGTGGCGACCCGCAACCGTCGCGCGAAGGACGCCCGCCGATCCCTGCGCGGCCGCGCGCTCCGGGTCAAGCGTCCAGCGGATGGAGCGTTCGTCGCCGTCCACGCCCCGGTAGATCGACACCGCTCCGACCGGATGCTCCTCCGTGTCACGCACAGGCTGGATCCAGCGGAGCATCGATAACACGTCGTGGTCGTAATCCTTCGGAGCCTCCCCGCCGGCCCAAGCGACGATGAAGAGGCGGCGCAGGTCGTCGTACTCGAGCGTGGTCGTCTCACCCCGCCAGACCTCAAGGAGGACCGGAAACCGCTCAGCCGGCCTAAGCGCTGAGAGGTCGGCGTGCGCCTCTTCGTATGTCAGCCACCTCCGCATCCCGCGGCATCATACGCCGCGGGGCCTATGCAACGTCCTTGAGGTTCTGCGCGACGGCGAGCAGGCGCAGCTTCTTCAGTGAGTGGTTCTCGATCTGCCGGATCCGTTCCCGCGTGACGTTGAAGGCGCGGCCGACCTCGTCGAGCGTGAGAGGCGCTTCGCCGTTCAAGCCGAACCGCAGCTCGAGCACCGTTCGCTCGCGCTCGCCCAGCATCGCGAGCGCCTTCGCGAGCGCCTCGTTGCGGAAGATCATGTCGGCCGCCTCATCCGGCGGCGGCTCGGAGTCGTCCTCGAGAAAGTGGCCGAACTCGGACTCCTCGTCGTCGCCGACCGGCTTCTCGAGCGAGACCGGCGTCTGAGCCGTCCGTCGAACCTGGTCGACCTCCTCGGCGGTCAGCTCGAGCTCTGCGGCGATCTCGGCCGACGACGGATCGCGCCCGAACTCGCCGCGCAGCTTGCGTTCGACGCGGAGGATCTTGTTCAGCTTCTCCACGACGTGCACCGGCATGCGGATCGTTCGCGCCTTGTCGGCAAGCGCCCGCGCGACGGCCTGGCGGATCCACCAGGTTGCGTACGTCGAGAACTTGAAGCCCCTGCGATGGTCGAACTTCTCGGCGGCCCTTACCAGGCCGATCGTTCCTTCCTGGATCAGGTCGAGAAAGGGAAGGCCCTGGTTCCGGTAGCGCTTCGCAATCGACACGACGAGCCGGAGATTCGCCTCGACCATCTGCTGCTTCGCCCGGTCGTCGCCGCGCTCGATGCGTTTTGCGAGCTCGATCTCCTGGGCGGCGGTCAACAGTTCGACCTTGCCGATGTCCTTGAGGTACAGCTGGAGCGAATCCGTCGACACCTCGAGCTCGACCGACTCTTCGTCGGCCACGAAGGGCTCGAGCTCGCGTTGCGGGTCGACCAACTCGAACGCGCGGTCGGCATCGAGCATCGGTGCGTCGCGGTCTCCGGTCACCGGCGCGTCCGCTGTTCGCTGCCCGGTGGTTCGCTACCCGATGGGATCGTCGCGCGGATGCGGAACTCTCGCATTACCACCGGACGGACGGGCCCGCTTGCACCCGCAGCGTCATTTCCCGCTGGACGACACCCCGAGCGTTTCGAGCTTGGCGAGGAACGCCCGCGCGGAGGCGCCAAGAGGCGTCTCCTTCCCCAGTGCCACGGCCTTCTGGAACTGGGCAACCGCCGGGTCGCGCTGACCGGTCCAGGCGAGAAGGAGCCCAAGGTAGAAGCGCACCGACTGGCTGTCCGGAAAACGACGCGTCAGCGGCCCGAGGTGCGAGAAGGAAGCCGACAGGTTGTCCTTGTCAAAACGTCCGATAGCCGCAGCGACCTGCGCCTCGTCGTTTCCGGGTTGCCGCGCGGCGGCCTTGAGGTACAGGCGCTCCGCCGAATGCTGGTGACCCTGCGCCTGGAGCGCCGCGCCGCGCCGAAGCAACTCGTTCGCACCGAGAGGCGTGAACAGCGGGTAGTCGGGAAAGTACTGCGGATGCAGCAGGTTGTCCGCCTGGATCTCCCAGGGCGTGTCGCGGCCGAGACGTTTCGCCGCACGTAGCGGCGCCACGGCATCGGAGCCGTATCCCGCCCAGGCAAGCGCAATCCCCAGGTAGAGCTGAACGATGGGGTCGCGCGGGTACTCGCGACCGAGCTTCACCATCGTGTCGAGGCTGCCGTCGGGCCAGTTCCGGTACGCGGCCCGGATCTCCGCCGCCGCCTTCGTCGGCAGGACTTTCGGCACTCCCGGCTTGCCTTTCAGCGCATGAGGCTGCCTCGGCGCCTGGCGCGTGGCGAGCGTGATCGCGAGAACGGCCCCAGCCGCGAGGACGGCCGCGCCGGCGACCGTGACGAGAACGCGCTGGCGCGACGACATCTGCATCCAAGGTAGCGAGAACGACGATTCAAGCTACTATCCTTTGTATAGCCATGCCGACGTACAGGGAACTCTTGAAGAACGTGAAGGCGGAGATCGCCGAGGTCGATGCGCGCACAGCCCAGGACATCGAGGGTGCTCGCTTCGTCGACGTGCGTCGGTACGACGAGTGGGAAGAGGGGCACATCCCCGGCGCCGCGCACATTCCACGAGGCAGTTTGGAGTCGCGGATCGAAGGCGTCGTCCCCGACCGCACAACGCCAGTCGTCCTCTACTGCGCAAGCGGTGAACGCTCCGCATTCGGCGCAAAATCCCTCGCGGAGCTCGGCTACGAGAATGTCGTCTCGCTCGCGGGCGGCTTCACCGACTGGAAGCGGAACGGCTACGACGTTGTCCTGCCAACCACGCTCTCGCCCGAGCGCCGCACGCGCTACTCGCGCCACCTGCTGATCCCCGAGATCGGCGAGGCCGGCCAGTTGAAGCTGCTCGAGTCGAAGATCCTGCTGATCGGGGCCGGCGGGCTCGGCTCACCGGCTGCGCTTTATCTCGCTGCGGCGGGCGTCGGCCGGATCGGCATCATCGACGCCGACATCGTCGACGAGACAAACCTCCAGCGGCAGATCGCCCACTCGCTCGACACGCTCGGCACCCCGAAGGTCGACAGCGCGAAGCGCGCGATCGAAGCGCTCAACCCCGACGTGGACGTGCGGACCTATCGCGAGCGCCTAACCTCCGAGAACATCGACCGGATCCTGGATGACGGCTGGGAGATCGTCGTCGACGGCGCCGATAACTTCCCGACGCGCTACCTGCTGAACGATGCCTCGGTATGGCGCGGGATCCCCGTCGTACACGGCTCGATCTACCGCTTCGAGGGCCAGGTGACCGTGCTCAAGCCCGGAGAGGGCCCGTGCTACCGCTGCCTCTTCCCCGAGCCCCCGCCGGCCGAGCTGGCGCCGTCGTGCGCCGAGGGCGGCGTGCTCGGCGTATTGCCCGGGATCGTCGGCACGCTGCAAACCAACGAGGCGATCAAGCTCGCCCTCGGGATCGGCGAGCCGCTCGTCGGTCGGCTGCTCCTGATCGACGCGCTCGAAGCGGAGTTCGACGAAGTTCACGTCCACCGCAATCCGAACTGCCCGGTCTGTAGCGAGAATCCGACGATCACCGAGTACGTCGACTACGTCGAGTTCTGCGCGAGGTGAGCACGGTTCGCGTTCCGCCCGTCCTGCGCGAGGACGCCGGAGGCGCACGCGAGGTCCACGCATCGGGCGGCACGGTTCGGGAACTCATCGAAGATCTTGCCGCGCAGCTACCAACGCTCGGCGAGCGCATCTACGACGGCGAGGATGTCCGACCGTTCGTGAACGTCTATCTGGACGGCGAGGACATCCGGACACTCGGCGGGCTCGACGTGCCGGTACGGGAGAACTCGACGCTGGTGCTCCTGCCCGCCATGGCGGGCGGATGTGACCGTTCCCGCTAAGTCGCTGCTCGACCTGATCGGGTCGACGCCGCTCGTCGAGCTGTCGCACCTCTCCCTTGCGGGAGTCCGCATCTACGCCAAGCTCGAGGGCCAGAACCCGACGGGCTCGATCAAGGACCGGATCGCGCTCGCGATGGTGGACGCCGCGAACCTCGAGCCCGGTCAGGAGCTCCTCGAGCCAACGAGCGGCAACACCGGCATCTCGCTTGCCCTTGTTGCGAAGCTCCGCGGTCATACGTTGACCTGCGTGATGCCGGCGAACGCGACGCCCGAGCGCCGGCTGCTGCTCGAGCTCTACGGCGCGACGATCGTCGAGTCGCCCGGAGAACAGGGCTCGAACGGGGCGGTGCGGCTCGCTCAGGAGCTCGCCGAGGCAGACGACCGCTACGTGATGCTCTTCCAGTACGGAAACGAGGCAAATCCCCGCGCGCATTACGAAGGCACCGGCGCCGAGATCGTGGCCGACCTTCCCCGCGTCGACGCACTTGTGGCGGGGCTGGGCACGGGCGGCACGTTGATGGGAACCGGGGCCCGCGTGCGCGAGGCGAACCCCGACGTCGTAGTGGTCGCCGCCGAGCCGCATCCCGGCGACAGCGTGATGGGGCTCCGCTCGCTCGAGGAGGGCTACGTGCCGCCGATCCTCGACGTCTCGAAGCTCGACCGGAAGCTGCTCGTCTCGAACGCCGAGTCGGTGGCGGCGGTCCGCGCTCTGCTCGACCGCGAGGGAGTCTTCGCGGGCGTGTCCTCGGGCGCGGTCGTCCACGTCGCGCGCCGCATTGCCGACGAACTGCCCACGGGCTCGACGGTGGTCTGCGTGCTCGCAGACGCGGGCTGGAAGTACCTCTCAGCGCCGTTTTGGAACGCTCGGGACGTGGAGGAGTCGATGGAGGCGTCGCTCTGGTGGTAGTCCCGTCGGGATTCGCGCGGAGCTCCGCGCCCATGCCCAGGAGGAGGCGCCGAACGAGTGCTGCGGCGTGATCCTCTTCCGCGACGGAGTGGCCGAGCGCTACGTCCGCGGGCGGAACAAGCTCGCGTCCCCTTACCGCTACGAACTCGACATCGATCCGGAGGTCTGGTTCGCGGAAGACGACGGCTACGACCTGGCGGTCTTCCATAGCCACCCGGAGACGGAGCCGCGACCCTCTCGCACCGATCGCGAGCTCTCCGGCCTCTGGGCCGGGAAAACCTTCCTGATCTATGGGCTCGCGTTCGACGAGCTGCGCGCGTGGCGGATTGCCCGCCACGACGTCGAGGAGCTGCCGCTCTCCTAGAGGTCGACCGGTCGGCCGTACTCAGCCGAGCGGTGGAGCGCTTCGAGCGTGCGGGCCTGGGCGACCGCGTCGGCGCGACCGAGGAGCGGCTCCGCCTCGCCGCGGATCGCGGCGCTCAGGTTCTCGAGTTGGAGCTGGTAGGAGTCCACCAGCTCCAACTCGATCCGCTCGACCTCGCCACCGCGGCGCAGCTCGATCACCGGCGTGCGCGCGTGCCACGGGTCGTCGAGGAAGATCGAGCCGTCGGTCCCGATCGCCTCCAGCTCGTCGCGGTTGGGAAGCGCCGTACCGCAGTCGAACTGCGCAGTGACGTCCCCGAACCCGAGCGTGCCCGCGAATACCCAGTCGGTGCCGCTCGGGCCGATCAGCGCGCGCCCGAAGGCGACCTCGGGCTCGCCGGCGAGCAGGCGCGAGCCGCTGACGCAGTAGCAGCCGACGTCCATCAGCGCCCCGCCCTCGAGGTCAGTGCTCAGGCGGATGTTCTCGTGGTCGTAGAGCGAGTAGCTGAACGCCGAGCGAACGAGGCGCAGCTCGCCGATCGCGCCACTCCCCATGAGCTCCTTGAGCCGCGCGGTCTGCGGGTTGTGGCGGTACATGAACGCCTCCATCAGGAAACGCCCGGCGCGGTCCGCGGCATCGAATGCCTCCTCGACCTCGGCGGGATGACGCGAGAGCGGCTTCTCGCAAAGAACGTGCTTGCCGGCCTCGAGCGCGCGGATCGACCACTCGCAGTGGAGCGTGTTCGGCAGCGAGATGTAGACGGCCTCGATCTCGGAGTCCGCGAGCAGCTCCTCGTAGGAGCCGTATGCGCGCTCGATCCCCCACTCCGCAGCGTACGCGGCGGCGCGGTGGAGCGAACGGCTCGCGACCGCGACGAGGTCGGCCCGCGGCGACGCGTGCGCGCCGGGGATCACTTTCCGGTTGATGTCCGCGGTCGAGACGATTCCCCACTTGACCGGCGCTACCCCCATGACCCCTCCGTCATCGGCCGGAAGGCGGTCTCGAGCGTCCGGAAGTGCCGGGGGCGCTCGAGCACGAACACGACGACCTCGGCCACGTCCCCCGCGGTCATCATCCCGGGCAGCGCGTCGGGGGTCCGGCCGCGGTCGTCGTCAAGCGCGAAGTCGGTGGCGACACCGCCCGGGCAGACGTTCGCGCATCGAATGCCCTGCTCGCGAAGCTCGTGGTCGAGCGCGCGCGTGAAACCCACCTGCCCGAACTTCGAAGCGCAGTAGACGGCCTCGAGCGGCAGCCCGCGCCGGCCGGCCTCGGACGCGAGCGTGACGATGTCGCCCTCACGGCCCAGCATGTGCGGAAGCGCCGCGCGCACGGCGTACAGGGTTCCCTTCAGGTTCACGTCGATCATCTCGTCCAGGTGCTCCTCGGACAGCTCGAGAAACGGTCCGTAGGCGCCAACGCCCGCGTTCGCGACCAGGATGTCGATCCCGCCGAAGCGCTCCGCGGTGGCATCGCAGAACGCGCGCAGCGCGGCCGCATCGCGGACGTCGCAGGCCTGCGCGACCGATCTCTCGAGCCCGAGGTCGTCGCCGCTCCGCGATGCGAGCCCGAGGTTGACGCCACGGTCGTGGAGCAGCCGTGCTGTCGCAGCGCCGATGCCTCGGCTCGCACCGGTGATCACAGCGGTCTTTCCGTCCAGGCTCATGTCGCCTCCAGAGGTCGAAGTGCCGGATACAGCGCACGGTACCGTGCGTAATTCTCCTCGTACGCCGACGCCCAGGCGGGATCAGGCTCGACCCGCTCTCGGACGCGGACGCAGCTCGCAACCGCCTCGGCGGCATCGGCGAAGACGCCTTCGCGAACACCCGCGAGCAGCGCCGCGCCGAACGCCGAGCCGGCGTCACACTCGGTGCGCTCGAGCGGAAGGTCGAGGACGGACGCGACGATCCTCACCCAGAGGTCGCTGCGCGAGCCTCCGCCCGAAATTCGGCCGACCTCGAGTGGCACGTCGAGGCCGCGCATGAGCTCGAGGCAGTCGCGTAGACCGTAGGCGACGCCTTCCATGGTCGCGCGGGCGAGCGCGCCCCGGTCGTGGCGTATCGATAGCCCGGTGAAAGCCGCGCGAGCTCCCGGATCCGAGTGCGGCGTGCGCTCGCCCGAGAGGTACGGCGCGAAAAGGAGGCCCTCGCTCCCCGGCGGCCATCGCGAGGCTTCGTCGTCCAGCACCTCGGCGTCGGCATCCAGCACTCCGCAGAGCCACGCGTACGAGCCGCCGGCGGACAGCATCACCCCCATCGCATGCCAGATGCCGGGCACGGCGTGACAGAACGTGTGCACCCGGGCCTGCGCATCGGGCACGTAGCGCGGCAGCGCCGTGAAGACGATTCCGGCGGTGCCGAGTGCCACTGACACGCGCCCCGGCCGGTCGATTCCGACCCCGAGCGCGGCGGCGGCCTGGTCACCTGCACCGCCGATCTCGGTCGACTCGAGCGCCGGCGGCAACCATTCAGCCGGGATCCCGAGCGCGTCGCAAACCTCAGCCGACCATCGACGGGCGCCGACGTCGAAGAGCAGCGTCCCAGACGCGTCGGAGACGTCGGTCGCATGCTCGCCGGTCAACTTCAAGTGGATGTAGTCCTTGGGGAGCAGGACGCGCTGGATCCGCGCGTAGATTTCGGGCTCGTGCCGTCGCACCCAGAGGAGCTTCGGGGCGGTGAACCCGGCGAGGGCGCGGTTACCGGTCAGCTCGATCAGGCGATCGAGGCCGAGCTCCGCCTCGATCTCTGCGCACTCCTCCCCGGTCCGGCCGTCGTTCCAGAGGATCGCCGGCCGGATCACGTGCTCGTCGGCATCGAGGAGGACGAGGCCGTGCATCTGCCCTGAGAGCCCGACCGGACCAGACGGGACCCGCGCCAGTGCGGCCTGTGCGGCGTGCCACCAGTCCTCGGGTTCCTGTTCTGCCCAGCCGGGCTTCGGGACCGAGAGCGGGTACGCCTCCTCGGCGATCCCGAGCACCTCGCCCTCGGGTGAGATCGCAACCGCCTTGACGGCGCTCGTGCCGACGTCGAGGCCGACGAGTGTGTCGCTCACGACTCGATCCGGGCGAGCTCGATCAGGTTGCCGAAGGGGTCGCGGCAGCTGAAACGCAGCCTGCCGACGACCTCGGTGCCGTCGCGGGTCAAGATACCGGCCGCCTCAAGCCGCGACCGCACACTCCCCAGATCGTCCACTACGAGACAGAAGTGGGGCCGGTTCGCGGGCGTCTCCTCGAGCAGCATCAGGTGCAGCTCAAGGTCTCCACCGACCCGGTACCAGATGAACGAGGCTGGATCGAAGTTCGGCAGGACATCGCGCTCCTCGAGGCCGAGCACGCCGCCGTAGAACTCGCGCGCACGGTCAGCCCCGTCGACGGGGATCGGGATCGCGACGTGCTGGAGCCTCACTGCTCCCCATTGCCTCTGGCTTACGCCCCGAGTGCGGCGTAGACGAGCTCGTACGCGCGCACGGCGTCCTTCGCCGACTGCGCCTCGCGCAGGGCCGCGTCGTCGATCCGCGAAGCGACCGAGTCGATGAACCGCCATTGGAGCACCGATCGGCGCACCGCTGCGACTGCGTCCTCGGTGTACGGATAGAGGTCGAAGCCGAGCCGCTCTCCGTTCGTCCCGTAACCGGCACGGCGGAGCTCTAACGCGAGCTCGAGCGTCTCCATGAACGCCGTCGCACCAACCATGTTGTCGTCGTCGAACGTGCCCCACCCCGAGTTGGCGTGTTGGTGGCCGAGGAGGCCCTCGGCGTCGAGCAACGCCGCGTACTCGGCGAGGTTCTCACCGTTCATGATCAGGTGTTGCCAGTCCATGTTGACCTTGACGTTGTCGAGGCCTCGCGCTCGAAGGGTGTGGATCACGTGCAGGGTCATGCCGACGTTGCGCATCAGGATCTTCATCGCGGGCTCTGAGTTCTTGTGCTCGAGGAAGATCGTCACCCCGCGTTCCTTCGCTCGCTCCGCGGCTGCGCCGATACCGTCGAGGAATCGAGCCCAGGTCTCGGCGTAGGCCGTCTGGAAGGGATAGTTGTAGCCCTCGATCCCCGGCCAGATGATGAAGTGCGCGCCGATCTCGCCGGCGAAGTCGACGGCTTCGAGCGTCTGCCGAACGCGGCGTCCCGTACCGGGTCGTCCGGCGAGCTGAGGCCGCCCTTCCCGAAGCGCGGATCGAGATGCAGTCCGGCCGCGAGACAGTAGACGTCGTGCTCGCCGAGCGCCTCACGGACCGTCGTCGAGGTTCTCCGCGGAGAGCTCGCCCGGATAGTGGAACTCGTAGCCGTCGATCAGGTCGCCGAGCCCTGCGACCGCGCGCCGTACCTTGTCCGCAGTCGACTCCCCGGCCCACTGCGGCTGGTAGCCGCCCGGGACAAAGCGCGTGATCATGCTGCCAAGGGCCCAGATCCCCAGGCTTGTCTTCATCGGCATTCGATCGTCTCCCTTCTCCCGCTCTTCGCCGAGCGCAGGATCGCGTCGCAGACCTCCGCGGCGCGGTAGCCGTCCTCGAACGTGGCGCCGTGCGGCGACACGGCGCCCTCCCCCGCGATCGCGCGCACGAGGTGTGCGTATTCGAGCGTGAACGTGTCGCCCCATCCCAGTCCGTGCCCGGGTGGCCACCACTCACCAGTGACGTGCTCGACGCGGTATGGGCCGCCGTCGGAGACGAGCAACTCGTCGAAGTGCTCGAGGTCGTAGGCGATCGAGCCTTTCGAGCCGTTGATCTCGAACGTGTTCTGGTTGACCCGTCCGAGCGCGAGCCGCGAGGCCTCGAGCGTGCCGATCGCACCGTCTGCGAACTCGACGGTCGCCGCGAAGGCGTCGTCGACCTCGTGTCCGTCCACGAACGTCCCCACCGACGCCGCAATAGAGTCGATCTCGCCGACGAGGAAGCGAGCCAGGTCGACGATATGGGCCCCAAGGTCGCCGATCGCGCCGGTCCCGGCCTGGGAGCGGTCGAAACGCCATGTGTTCGTCGGCGCGGCCCAGCCCCAGGACTGCAGGTACCGAGCCCGGAAGTGGGCGATGTCACCGACAGTGCCGATCTCGAGCAGGTCGCGGGCGCGCCGAATCGCAGGCACGAAGCGGTAGTTGAAGCCGCATGCGTGGACGACCCCCGAGTCCTCGGCCGCGCGCCACATCTCGTGCGCCTCCCCGGCGTCGAGCCCGAGTGGCTTCTCGCAGAGAACGTGCTTCCCCGCACGCGCCGCTGCGATCGAAGGAGCGGCGTGGAGCGCGTTCGGCCCGCCATTCACGAACAGCTGGACCCGCTCGTCGACCACCTGCTCCTGCCAGTCGGCGACGACCTCGTCCCAGCCGTAGCGCGCTGCGACCGCAGCGGCGGCGTCGCGGTCCCGGCCGGAGATCGAGATGAGCTCGGGCAGCAGTGGCGGGTCGAGCTCCTGGAGCGCACGGAGCGCCCGTGAGTGCGCCTTCCCCATGAACGCGTAGCCGAGCAGCGCGACGCCGAGCGTCGGAGACGTCATCGACCCGACGCGGCGAGGCGCCGGCGGGAGACCGTGTCGAGCGTGACCGCGGCCAGCAGGATGATGCCGGTGACGATGTACTGCGTTGCCGCGTCGTAGCCGAGCAGACTCATCCCGTTCGCGATCGAGGAGATGATGAGAGCGCCGAGAAGCGCGCTTTTCACCTCGCCGCGGCCGCCAAACAGGCTCGTGCCGCCGATCACCGCTGCGGCAATCGCGTCGAGCAGGATCGTGCCACCGCCCGCGTTGAGGTCGACCGAGCTGAGACGCGAGGCAAAGATGACACCGCCGAGGCCGGCCATGGCACCCGAGATGCCGAACACCCACCAGCGGATGACCTTGACGTTGATTCCGGCCCGGCGCGCCGCCTCGGCGCTACCGCCGACCGCGTAGACGTGGCGGCCGAACGTCGTGCGCTTCGCAACCCAGGTGAGGAAGATGAGCAGCACGATCACGATCAGCCCGACGACCGGGAACCCGCGGGCCTTGTCGTTCAGCCACCACACGACGAACAGGATCACGCCGACGACGGCCGCGAGCCTCACCGCGACGAGGATGAGGTTGTCAGAGTGAATGCCGTGGCGCCGGCGGCTGACGACACCGGACAGCGTGCTGAAGGCGTAGAGGACGATCCCGATCGCGGCGACGACCCAGCCTGCGAAATCGGAGAGGAAGTAGTTGGCGACGTTGAAGATCGTCTTGTCCTGGATCACGATCACACCCGTCAGGCCGATCAGCTTGATGATCACGCCCTGCAGCGCGAGCAGGAAGGCGAGCGTGACGATGAACGACGGCACGCCCACGAAGGCCACGAACGACCCCTCGATGAGGCCGATGCCGGCGCACACGAGCACCGCGACGATGATCGCGAGCCAGCCCGGCAACACGGTCCAGCGTGCCGCCGGTCTGGAGCTCGGCGACGACCACGCCGGCAATGCCGCTCACGTAGCCGATCGAGAGGTCGATCTCGCCGAGGAGAAGCACGAAGACGACGCCCATGGCGATCACCGTCGTCCCCGACAGCTGGGTGATCAGGTTGCTGATGTTGCCGGCGGTGAGGAAGTTGTCGTTCTTGGTCTGGAAGAAGACGGTGATCAGCAGCAGCCCGACGATGATCGGCAGGCTGCCGACGTCGCCGGCGCGCACGCCCTCCCACCAGCGGGAAAGGTGGGCGAGGACCCCGTTTTCGTCCTGCACCACCTCCGAGGCTGCGACGGCTGTGGTGGCATCCGACGTCATGCGTCTGCCTCGATCGTTGCCGCGACCGGTAGTCGTCCGTCGTCTGGGAGATCCCGGCGACTTTCGTCGGCACGCCGGCAGTGATTGCGTGGACGACCTCCTGCTGGGTCGTCTTTTCTCGCTCGAAGACGGCGATGCTGCGGCCCAGGCGCAGGACGGTGATCCGCGTCGAGACCTCGAAGATGTCGTGCAGGTTGTGCGAGATGATCACCACCGCGAGGCCCTGCTCGGCGAGCCGCTTCACGAGCTCGAGCACCTGGCGGGTCTGGGCCACGCCGAGCGCGGCCGTCGGCTCGTCGAGGATCACGAGGCGCGAGTTCCACATCACCGCGCGCGCGACCGCGACCGACTGGCGCTGGCCGCCGGAGAGGCTCGCGACCTTCTGCCGCGTCGAGCGGATCGTCGTGACGGCGAGGCCTTTCATCGTCTCGGCCGTCTTCGCCTCCATCTCGGGCTCCCTGAGCCGCCCGATCACGTCGTGGTTCTCGCGGCCGAGGTACATGTTCTGGACGACGTCGAGGTTGTCGCACAGCGCGAGATCCTGGTAGACGACCTCGATCCCGAGCGCGGCGGCGTCCTTCGGGCCGTGGATCGAGACCTTCTTCCCCTCGAAGAAGACCTCGCCCTCGTCGAACGGGTAGATGCCCGCGAGACACTTGATCAGCGTCGACTTGCCGGCGCCGTTGTCGCCGACGAGCGCCATCACCTCGCCCGAGCGGACCTCGAAGTCGACGTCGGTCAGGGCCTGGACCGAGCCGAAGCTCTTCGAGATCCCCTTCATCACGAGTGTCGGCATGTCGGTCATGGCGGCGTAGCCTCTCAGAGGAAGATGGCGGGGCGCCACTCGAAGTGACGCCCCGCCCGCGTTCGGGTCAGTGCGCTAGCAGTACTGCGCGTACTCGCCGTTGCAGACCTCGGACTTCTTCAGGAAGCCGTCCGAGATCAGCAGCGTCCAGTTGTTCTTCGTGATCGCGACCGGGGTCAGGAGCACGGACGGCACGTTGCGCACGCCGTCGTTCGTGGTCTTGCCCTTGGTGTTGATCGGCTTGCCGTGCAGGATCCCGTCGGCGACGGTCGCCGCCGCGTCGGCCTCGGTCTTGATCGACTTGTAGACGGTCATGCACTGCCAGCCGGAGAGGATGTTCTGCACGCCCTGCGCCGTCGCGTCCTGGCCCGTGACCGGGATCGGCTCGAGGCCGGCCGACTTCAGCGCCGAGATCGCGGCATTGCCGAGACCGTCATTGGCCGCGTGCAACGCCCTGGATGTTGTTCTTCGTCTGGGTCAGCATGCCCTGGAAGATCGTCAGCGCCTTCTGGTTGTCCCACTGCGGCACCGACTGGTCCGGGCCCTTCTTCAACGTCCCGTTCTTGTACTTCGGGTTCAGGATCGAGTTGTAGCCCTGCGCGAACAGCGTCGCGTTGTTGTCGGTCGGAGAGCCGTTCAGCGTGGCGATCGACGGGCTTGTTCTTGATCGCACCGCTCGACGTGAGGCAGTTGACCAGGCCCTGCCCCTGGAGCTTGCCGACGGACGGGTTGTCGAACGACACGTAGTACGACGCCGAGCCCTTCAGCGTCAGGCGGTCGTAGTCGACCGTCTGGGCGCCCTTCGACTTGGCGAGCTTCTCGATCGCGGCGCCCGAGCCGGAGTCGAGGTTGACGAGCAGGATGCACCTTGGCGCCGTTCGTCAGGCACTGCTGCGCTTGGTTGAGCTGCGTCGAGGCGACTGCCCTCGGCGTTGACGATGCTGTAGCTGTCACCGAGGCGCTTGAACGCCGCAGCCAGGAACCGGCGATCCTGCGTCTCCCAGCGGACGGACGACTTGCTGTCCGGCAGAAGCACGCAGATCTCGGCGGTCGCACTCGGCCTTCTTGGTGCTCGCACTCGTCGCCGCGACGACTGCAGAGGCGGTCACCGCGACGGCGAGAAGCGCCAACGCGATACGGGGAAACTTCCTCACTATCTCTTCCTCCTTGTGGTTACTTCGGAGCACAACTGCTCCTTGCTAATTGCTCCTCCGGCGCTATTGGTCTTGGACCACCACTTGAGCGTCTGGCGGAATATCGCTCAGCGGGACTGGACGGGCATCGTCCGGAGCGCGGCAAGCCCGACCGAGCGCAGCCGCTCGGTGTCGCCGATCACGAGCGCGAGCGCGCCGAGCACCTCGGCGCGATCGCCCAGCACTCCTGGCTTGACTTCGACGCTGCGCACCCGCCCGGCAGTGCGTAGCGGTCCACCGCGTCGCGGATCCCGTTCAGGAGCGGCGCCCCGGCAGGGCTCAGGTCGCCGCCGACGACGATCGCCTGCGGGATCGAGACAGTTCGCGAGGCCCGCCAGCACGCGCCCGATCGCGCGGCCCGCATCGTAGACGACGCGATTGGCGCCGAGATCGCCGTCGGCGACGAGCTCGAGCAGACGCTCGACCGTCACGTCCGGGCCCGTGCGCCGGGCGAAGCAAAGCCAGAAGAGCCTCGGTCGACGCGACGGTCTCGAGGCAGCCACGGTTCCCGCAGCGGCAAAGCGCACCGTTCTCTGCGACGAACATGTGGCCGAACTCGCCGGCGAACCCGTTCGCTCCCCGGTGCAACCTGCCGCCGAGAATGAGCCCGGCGCCGATACCGGACGAGACCATGACGTAGATGACGTCGGTGAGGCCCCGGCCCGCGCCCGACGTGACCTCTGCGAGCGCGCCGAGGTTCGCATCGTTGTCGACCGCCACATCGATACCGAGCCGCTCTGCAAACTCGGCGGCCGGGTTCATCCCCACCCAGTCGGGGAGAATCGCGGTGTGCCCGACCGTTCCCGACGGGTCAATCGGCCCCGAGATCCCCATACCGACCCCGACCACGTCTTCGCGGCGAAGGGCTGCCTCGGCGAGTACGTGGTCGACGAGCTCGACCACGGCGTCGAGCGCCGCGCCCGCCGAGTGGTCGACGTCGAGCTCCAGTTGCCGCTCGGCGAGAACCGTCATCGACAGATCGGCCACCGCTACAGATAGCCGGGTGTGGCCAACATAGACCCCGAGTGCGGTGCCGGCGGACGGGTCGAGGCGCAGCAGGATCGGGGGGCGGCCTCTGCCGGCGGGCTCATTCGGGGTGTCGCCGGCGGGCTGCAGAACGACGAGGCCACGCCGCTGGAGATCGGCGACGAGGCTCGTGATCGTCGTCTTCGAAAGTCCGGTTACGCGGGCGAGGTCGCTGCGGCTTGCGGACCCACGCCGGCGGAGAGCATCGACGACGCGCAGTCGGTTGAGCTCACGGAGATTTTCGAGCGACCCGGGCATAACCACGAGGGGCAACTCTCTCCGACTGGAGAGCCATTTGTCAAGACCCCGGAGAAATTCAGGGGTTCTTACGGATGATTCGCACGCACTCCACGGAAACCTCGAAGCTACGCCTCGTCGTCGACGGGACTCCCGGCTACCTCGCGGGTATGCCAGGGCTGGAACGTGACCGTGAGCCGGTGGATCCGCTGCCCTTCGACCTCGTCGACGCGGAACATGATGCCGTCGTGCTCGACTTCATCTCCCGGTTCGGCGGGACGCCCGAGCGCCCCGAAGACGAACCCGCCCACGGTGTGGTAGTCGGCATCGGGGAGAGCGGCGTCGAACTCCTCGTTGAAGTCGTCGATCGTGAACGTCCCGTCGATGCGGATGGTGTCCTCGTCTACCTGCTCGACCGTTTCGTCGGGTAGATCGAACTCGTCCTCGATCTCTCCGACGATCTCCTCGAGAAGATCCTCGAGCGTGACGATCCCCTCGGTGTTTCCATACTCGTCGATCACGATCGCCATGTGCTGGTTCGTGCGCCTGAACTCCGTCAGCAGCGCAGCGAGGTCCTTCGTCTCCGGCACCATCGTCGCCGGTCGCAGGATCTCCTCCAGGTCGACCGATGCGATGCCGGCGCGGTTCGTGGCGGTGAACAGGTCGCGCACGTGCAGGATGCCGACAATCTGGTCGACCGAGTCCCGGAAGACCGGATAGCGGGTGTGCGGGGATTCGAGCACCGCCTGGAGCGCCTCCTCAGGAGGGAGGTCGATCGAAAGCGCGACAACCTCGGGCCGCGGCACCATCACGTCGACGGCCTCCTTATCGGCGAAGTCGAAGACGTTGGAGAGCATCTCGCCCTCCCCGTGCTCGATCTCGCCCTGCTCCGCCGAGCTCACGAGGAGCATCCGCAGCTCGGCTTCCGAGTGGGCGCCGTGCTCGGCGCCGGGCGGCTCGAGGCCGAGCGCGCCGAGGCAGGCCTCCGTCGAGCGCCGCAGGAGCCAGATCAGCGGCTTGAAGACGACGAAGAACGCCCGCACGTACGTCGACACCGCGAGGGCCGTGCGCTCCGGGTGGCTGAGCGCGATTCCCTTCGGCACGAGCTCGCCGATCACTACATGCAGGTAGGTGATCACGAGCAGCGCGAGGATCACGGAGGCGACGGCCGCGAGCGCGGGCTCGAACAAATGCGCGAGCACCGGCTCGCCGAGCGCGCCGATTGCGAGCGAGGTCAGCGTGACGCCAAGCTGCATCGCCGAGATGAACCGCGGCGGGTCGCTCGTGATCCGGCGCACGTCGCGCGCGCGGCGATTGCCCTTGTGCTCGAGCTCGAGGATCCGCGTTCGCCGAGACGTTACGAGGCCGTACTCGGCCGCCACGAAGAACGCGTTCAAGAGAAGGAGCCCAACGAGGGCGACAAGCTCGAGTGCGAGGGTCATGCGCCGGTACTGAGCGCTTCGTCGTCGTCCAAGCGGATCGCGGCCAATCGTAGCCGAGTCCTGGCCGGCGCCGGAACCACGGAGTCCAGTCCGCCCGCGCGCCGCAGCGACATAGAATCGGCGGCGTGGCAGGCGACACGATTACGGCGCTGATCGTGGACGACCATGAGGTGGTTCGCGAGGGACTCCGGCTGACGCTCTCGCGCGCAGCCCACATCCAGATCGTCGGCGAGGCGGCGGACGGAGCCGCCGCCATCGAGCTCACGCTGCGCAGACGGCCCGACGTCGTGATCATGGACGTTCGAATGCCTGGCATGGACGGGCTCGAGGCCACGCGCTTGCTCATCGAGCAGGCTCCGGACTCGAAGGTCCTCATCTTCACCGCGTACTCGGAGCGGTCCCTGCTCAGCCGCGCCTTCGACTCGGG
Organism: uncultured Actinomycetes bacterium; assembly: GCA_963781315.1. Taxonomy (GTDB): domain Bacteria; phylum Actinomycetota; class Thermoleophilia; order Gaiellales; family Gaiellaceae; genus PALSA-600. The sequence continues at coordinate 252,657 of CAWAFJ010000010.1, forward strand.
CGCGACCGGCTACATCCTCAAGGAGGCACCGCACGAGACGCTCGTCCGGGCGATCGAGAAGGTCGCGGCCGGCGAGGGTTACGTCGACCCGGCGCTGATGCCCGCCTTCCTCTCGGGCAAGGAGCAGACGGACATGCTCAGCCGGCGCGAACGGGAGATCCTTCAGCTGCTCGCCAACGGGCTTTCGAACGCCGACGTGGCGAAGCAACTCTTCATCTCGCAGGAGACCGTGAAGAGCCATGTCCGGCACATCCTCACGAAGCTCGAGGCCGACACCCGGACGCAGGCGGTCGCGATCGCGCTCCGCGACGCGATCATCGACTAGAGGGGGCGGCGTGGGCGAGAGCGAGCGGCTCGACCGGCTGATCGCAGCCGAGCAGGACGAGCGCCGCCGGCTCGCCCTCTTCCTCCACGACGGTCCCGTCCAGGAGCTCTCGGGGATCGCGCTCATGCTCGACGCGACTGCGCACCTGATCGCGACCGGCCGCGCCGAGGAGGCGCATGACATCCTGGCGACCGCTCTCAAGCGACACCGGGAGACGATCCGTGATCTCCGCGACCTGTCCTTCGCACTCGAGCCGGTCGTCCTTCGCGACCAGGGTTTCGGGCCGGCGCTCCACGCGCTCGCGGACCAGCTCAGCGCGACCCACGGGATCCGCGTCGACCTCGACCTGGACGCGGCCGGCGAGATCGGGATGACGGCGCAGATCGCCCTCTACACGATCATCCGCGAACTGCTCGACCAGTCGATTCGGCGCGGCCCCCCATCGCAGATCGGAGTCGAAGTCGCCCGCGAGGCCGACGGGAACCTGCGTACCGTGGTCGCCGACGACGCCGAGCCGGAGCGCCGCCTCCGATCGTTCGAGGTGATCGAGGAGCGCGTCCTGCAGATGCACGGCAACATCGAGCTCGTCTCGGGCGAGGCCGGCACCGAGGTCCGCGTGACGATCCCGGCCTTCGCCGCCCAGCGCTGACTCTCATCTCGGCACTGATCGTCTAGAGTCGAATGGATGCCGGACCTCGATGGGAGCGGCCATCTGCTCTTCCTCTGGTCTCCGGCCGGGTACACACTGCGCGAGGCCGCGGGTGCCGCGCCGCCGGTGGGACACGAGATCGCAAACGGAGAGCTGACGGTCGTCGTGACGAAGATCGGCGCCTCACCCCTCCCCGGCGACACGCGGCCCTGTGCCTATACCGTCGGCAAGTAGCCCTACTCCGTCGTCAGCGGAGCGTTCTGAACGTTGTGCTCGGTGGCGTAGTCCTCGACGAGGGTGTTGACGACGTCGAGGCCCTCGTTGAACGCGTAGTTGATGCGCACGAACGGCTCCCACTTCTCGGGCAGTGCGTCTTCGGGAAAGATCGCCTCGACCGGGCACTCGGGCTCGCACGCGCCGCAGTCGATGCACTCCTCGGCGTCGATCACGAGCATCCGCTCGCCGATGTGGATGCAGTCGACGGGGCACACGTCGATGCAAGACTGATCTTTGATGTCGATGCAGGGCTCGCCAATTATGTACGTCATCGAGACCTACTCTACCGACGCCAATAACCCATCGATCAGTTCCTCCGGACGATCGAAAAGGGCTGATTTTGCGACCACTTGGTCGAAGCCGGCCGCGATCGCGCTGCGCAGTCCGGCGGTGTCCGTGTGATTCGTGAAACCGAGCAGCGGTACGTCCGGATACGTGTCCGCGACGTCCGCGGGATCCACCCGGGCGACGTCCGCGATCACGACGTCGGGTGGGAGGATCCCGTCGACGGTCTCGAATCGGTGCTCCGGAAGGAGTGCCTCGAGCTTCCCTCGCAGGAACAACTCGACCCCGCACAACAGGATCGTCGCCATGCCTACGCCCGACGATAGCAGCACGGACGCGGATTACAAGCTCGGCCTCGCTCTCGCGCGGCAGGGCGAGTTCTTTGCGGCGCACGAGGCATTCGAAAGCGCGTGGCGGATAGCGGCTCCTGCGGAGCGCGACTTCTTCCAAGGCCTCGTCCACGCCGTCGTCTACGCCTACCAGGCGGGGCGCGGCAAGCCCGTCGGCGCCGAGCGGCAGCGGCAGAAGGGGCTGCGGCGGCTCGGTCCGTACGCCCCGTCCTACCGCGGCCTCGACGTCGCCCGCCTGCTCGCAGCTCTAGATCGAGCCGAGCCCGACCTTCGCGAAGAGCTGGTCGAGCGCGATCCGCAGCCACCAGTCCCGGTGGAAGAAGAGCAGCAGGCCTAGCGCGATCAGCGTCACGCCCGAGGCGATCCGCAGGAGCTCGTAGTGCGAGCGCACCCAGCGGAACGCGCGCATCGCGTGCGCAAACGCGACGCCGGCGAGCAGGAACGCGGCCCCGAGCCCGAGCGAGTAAGCGACGAGCAGCACGACGGCCCGCGCGATCGAGCCGGTCGAGCTAGCGAGCACGAGGATCGAGGCGAGCACCGTCCCGATGCAAGGAGCGGCGCAGACCGCGAACGCGCCGCCGAGCAGTGCGGCCGAGCCGCGCCGGTGGGCATGCTGAAGCAACCCCGGCGCAAGCGCGCGCTCAGGAAACCGCAGCAGACCGACGAATCCGAGCCCGATCACGACCAGGAAGAAGCCCGCGATCTCGGTCTGGGTCGTCTTCGGGACGACCCCGGCGATCGCGGCAGCGCCGGCGCCGAGAATGACGAAGACGGCGGTGAAGCCGGCGATGAATGGCATGCTCGCGGCAACAACCCTTCGGCCGGCGCCCGGCTCGCCGAGCCGGTCCACGTCCACCGACGACACCGCGGCGAGGTACCCGGGCACGAGCGGCAGCACACACGGAGTCATGACCGACACGAGCCCCGCCAAGAACGCGATCGGCACCTTCCCGAGCAGGCTCACCGGCTACCCGTCAAAGCGGGCGAGCTCCTCGTCGACGCGGCGGTCCAGCTCGGGATCGAGCGGCGAACCGTCGTTCCCAGGTGGCAAATTGCCACTTGGCCGGTTGCGCGACCAATACCAGGCGCCGCCGGCGAGCGCCAGAGCGCCGACCGCGATCCCGGCGAACGGCAGAACCCAGGCCAGTAGGTCGAAGCCGTGCGTCCGCGGCACGCCGAGCACGCCGGGGCCGAGCTCGGCGACGAACTCGTCCTCGATCTGCGACTTCGTCCACCCCGCGGCGATCCACTCCCGGATCTTCGCCTTCATCTGCTGCGCAATCGGCGAGTTGGACTCGTCGAGGGGCGAGTGGCAGGTCGGGCAGACGAGCTCCGCCTCGACCTCGCCCTGCGTCGGATGCCGCTCGCTCGCAATTGCGGCCGGCGCCAAAAGCAGCGCGACCCCGGCCGCGATTGCGAGCAGGAGCCTCACGTGCGCAGGGCGCGACTGATGGCCTCGTCGAGGCTCTCCCTCGTCGCCGGCCCCACAATGTGCGGCGGAACGACGAGCCCCTTACGGGTGACGATAAAGGTCTCCGGATAGCCGGTGACGCCGTAATGGCCGACGAGCGGCCCGCTGTCGCTGACGGTCGCATACGTGATCCCGTAGCGCTTCATGAACTTCCGCGCCGCGCTTCGCAGGTCGATCTCGTCGACGCCGACAAACACGACGTCCTTCCCCGACCAGCGCTTCGACGCCGCTGCCAGCGTTCGCGCTTCCGTCTGGCAAGGCTGGCAGTACGACTGCCAGAAGTTGAGCACCACGACCTTCCCACGGAGCGACGCGAGCGAAAGCGTGCCGGGCTTGTCGATCCGCGGACGCGTGAACGTGGGCGCGAGGATCGTCTTCCCCGCATCGACCTCACGCGCCACCTTCCCACCGCTCGTGTGAGCGAGATCCCAGACGAGGAGCGCGAGAAGAGCGAGGACGACCGTGACGGCGAGGGCCTGCGGAATGCGGCGCATCGACTACACGATAAAGACCGTGGTGCCCACGCCGACGTGATCGAATAGCCATTCGGCGTCGGGGACCTGCATCCGGATGCAGCCATGCGAAACGCTGTAGCCGATCGAGGAGGCGTTGTTCGTCCCGTGGATGCCGACTCCCGGAGCCGAGAGGCCCATCCAGCGCGTGCCGAGCGGATTCGACGGGCCTGGCGGAACGGGACTCAGGCCTTTCGCCCAGTCGTCGTACACCGGCGGGTACCACCACGGGTTCATCTGCTTGACGACGATCTGGAAACGGCCGGAAGGCGTCGGGTAGATCGTCTGCCCTGTGGCCACGGGGAACCGGTGCACTGTGCCCCCGTCGAAGTACGTGAGTCGGTTCAGGCTGCGGTTGATCAGGATCACCGAACCGATCTCGCTCTGCGTGAGACCGGGTTTGATCGCCTGCGTCGTGACGTCAAGCGGCAGGCGCGTGTTCGCCCCGAGCGCATGGACGACGTCCGCCACGACCGGGCCCTGAACAAGCCTGCGTCCCGTGCGGTCTTGGGAGACGTGCGGCTGGCCGGCGCGCAGCGTGAGCCGGGCGGACACACCTTTGCGGTCCAGCCGCTTGGCAAGCTTCGCCACGAGCGCGCGCACCGCCGTTCCATGAACGGAGACCACGAGCCGGACGTTCTCACCGGGCGCGGCGGCGCGCGCCCTCGAGATCGCAGTGGAGACATACGCTGTCGCGAGCTTGGTCGGGTCGACGTCGACTTCGGTGCCGTCGATCATCAAGGGGAGCGGACGGGCGAACGCTCTGCGTACGGCCTTCTCCGCACCCGCGGAGTCGAGGCCGGCGAGGCGTACACCCGCGATCCGCACGCCTGCCGGGAACGTCGCCTTCGGGGCCGCTGTACGCCCGGTGGTCGCGATCGAGGTCACGGTCACCGGTTCCGAGCCCGCGCCCGGGGACACCGCCGCGACCCCGACATCGGCGCAGCACGCCGCTGCCACGGCAAGGCCGAGCGACATCAGAACGACAGATACCCCCCGCTTCAAAGCGCGTTTAGTGTAGCCAGGGTTTGAAAGACCATCTCGGGATCATCCGACACGATGCCGTCCACGCCGGAGTCCACGAGACGTTCGACGAGGCCGGGGTCGTTCGCCGTCCACGCGAGAACGGGTGCGCCACGCGCGTGCGCCGCCGACACGGCCGCCGGCGACACGAGCGCCCAATGCAGTGCGAGCACGTTCGCGCGCGAGGCCCACAGCAAGAGAGGCACACGCACAGGCATGACTGCCCTGAGCAACGCTGCCGACGACGCAATGACCGGGCCCGGCATCTGCACGCCTGAGACGCCGAACCGATCGTTCGGATAGCCGATCGCGCGCGACAGGCCCGGAGCGATGCGGGCGACACGCCGAAGCGTGCGCCTTGCAGTCGACGAGACGACGGCCCGCTCGAGAAGACCGTGCCGCCCGAGCGCATCGACAACACGCGCCTCGATGCCGATGTGCTTCACATCGACATGGGCGCCCACGCCGTGTGCCCGCAGAAAATCCAGCGCGTCGTCGAGCGAGGCCGCGTCGTCCGGGATCTCGGACGACGAATGGCCCAGGATCAGGCCGTCGCTGACGTCGAATTCGACGAGATCGACGCCCGCAGCAACCGCCGCGGCAAGCGAGGCGAGCGTGTTCTCCGGTGCCACGGCTGCGGCGCCGCGGTGGCCGATGACGAGCGGACGGTCGGTGCGACGGAGCTTCACGCAGCGTTCACGACGGCCCAGCGAGTGGCTGCCGGGACTCGTTTCTGCTGCACATGCGAGGTTTCTCCATGCATCGAAGGCGCCAGTATTGCTTAGACTTCGGGCTGCAGTGGCCCGCCCCGCCAGTCATCCCCCGACACTCGACAAGGACGCCCCCTCCCTCGACCCCAGGGCAATCGAGCAGGCGTACCGGCGCGAGCGCGCCCGCCGGCGAGCTCGAGGCGACCGGCGCACAGCGGCCAAGAGCTCGAAAGCCCGCTTCTGGGTCGTGCTCGCAGTGCTCATGCTGCTCACGGTGCTGATCGCGCTCACGGCATGGCACGAGGTACAGAGGACATTCGGGCTCTAACGCCTAATCTCCCCCATACTTCACCGCCGTGGATAACCCCGACTTCTTCCAGGACACCTCCGAGCCCGTCGCGCCGAGGACGCACGGCAGCCGCCGGGCCACGACCGAGGGCCTCTGGGGCATGGGCGACCGAATTGTCTGGCTCGCCGCGCTCATACTCTCGCTGTCCACGTTCATGGGGTGGTACACAGGCTCGGGGGTGGGCGTGAAACTGGCGGTCATCGGCTGGCACACCGGCACGCTCGGGAAGTTGGTCTTCTTCATCGGTCTCGTCGTGTTGGGGATCATTGCCCTGCGCGAGTCGGGCGTCGAACTGCCGCCCTCGGTGCCGGAAAGCCTCGTGATCCTCGGCCTCGGCTCGCTCGCGACGGTGTTCGTGCTCATGCAGATCCTCTCGATCCCCAGCTCCGTCCTGCCGGCCGACAGCCTGGGGATCGGAATCTGGATCAGCCTTGCCGCCGCCCTGGGCGTCATCGCCGGCGGACTGCTGCGAGCCGCGGAAGAACTCTGACCACGCAGAGGCCCAGCGCCACGCCGAAAACGGCGCCCGCAAGCACGTCAAGCGGGTAGTGGACGCCGACATAGACGCGCGACCACGCCACGAGCACGGCCAGCGCGTAGAGCGGGACGCGGCCCTGCGGCACGAACGCGGCGATCACCGTCGCACAGGCGAAGCTCGACACGGCGTGGCCCGAGGGAAATGAGTGCGATTGAGGCACCGCGACGAGCGGGTCGACGCGCGGCCGGGATCGCGGAATCGCCACGTGGAGCACGCTAGACACCAGGACAGCAGCGGCGTCGGCGACGAGCGTCCAGACGAATATCTCAGGCCGCCGCCAGGAGATAGCAATCGCGGCCGCGATCGCAAGCCAGAGGGCCCCGTACGTACCAGCGTGGGTCACGCCCTCCACAGCCGGGTCGAGGAACCCAACGCGATGCGCCACGACCCATCGCTCGAGATGCCTGTCCCAACCCATTGCGGCGCCTTCGGCGGTTCGCGCGTCAGCCCGGTGGAACGAGCTGCTTCGCTCGATCGACGAGATCCCTCGGATCGAACGGCTTGCCCACAAGCGCTTCCACTCCGTGGCGCGCTGCCTCGGCCGCTGTCTGCTCGTCCGTACTACCGCCGAACATGATCACCGGGATGGCTCCGTGGCGCTCCTGCACCCGCTCGAGCAGCTCCCAGCCATCGACGCCGGGCATCACGACGTCGAGCAGGAGGAGGTCAGGGGTCTGCAGCTCGATCGCGGCCAGAGCTTCGTCAGCTCCGCCGGCCTCCCGCACCTGGTAGCCGGCGAGCTCCAGGTGGGCACGCGTGAGACCTCGGGCGCCCGAATCGTCATCGACGACGAGCACGAGCGGGCCAACGCGCTGACCTCCGGGTCCGGAGCGATCGATGAACGCCTCGAGATCGCTGCGGCGGTAGCGGCGGTGCCCTCCTGGCGTGTAGAAGGCCGGCACCCGTCCGAGATCCGACCACTTCCGGATCGTGGACTGCGCGACGCCCAGGAACGTTGCTGCCTGGCCGAGGGTGAGCCAGTCGGGCTCGCTGGGGATGCGGCGGTTCGGATCGGTCTCGTCGGAAGCCATCCAGCAAGAAACTAGCGAAAGCTTCTCCTACCTGAGGCCGATTACCGCTTCCGCGTCGTAACGGTCACGGTCGCCCCGCGAGCCGGGGCCAACGGCAGGGGCGTGAGCGTCCGCACGATCGTCTGCGTTCCCCCCGGCTTCGGATTGTCGTGCAGAGCCTCGCCCACCGCGACTCCGATCCCGAAGCAGACGAGAGCCCCGAGCAGGATCAGGACGACCCGCACACCGCGCCGGCGGGGGCGCACGGCGTTCATGGCGCGTAGTCTGTCGCGCCGCGGGCATAGGCATGAAATGCCGCGTCGGTGGCAAGGGCGGCCTCGGGCGGCGGAGAGCCCTCGGGTGCCGCGTCTTGGAGCAGCGCCCGGGCCCAGTCATCCGCACCCGCGTACACGCCGGCGAGCTCGTCGAGGCTGAAGGACATCCCGATGCGGCGGCGCAGCTCGACCGTGACGAGATCGACCTGCTCGTGCAGTCGCGCGTATCGAGGCGCATCGCCTCGCGCACCCTCAACGCGACGGCGGCCGTCGTCCCACTGCTGCCGCACGAGATCGAGTTCCACGCGCGCCGATGATATGGCAGTCGTCAGGCCGAACAACAGCTCGTGGAAGGCCAGAGCGGCGCTGCGTCGGCGAGGATCATGTCCCCGAGCGTGTAGCCGGGCCGGGCCAGAGCGAACGCTGCGTGCGCGTGGAGGCACTTCAGGCTCCCGGTCCGCACCGCTCCGCCGATTCCGCCGCTCAGCTCGGGCCGGAGCGCCTGCTGGTCCGCGTGGGCCCGCGCGAGGCTACGCGCGAGCGCCGTGTCCGCAGCCGCCGCCTGCGTCCATCGTTCGACGCCTCCGGCAGCCTCGACCCGCGCAAGCTGGGCCACGAGATGCGGGCAGGTGACGTAGAACTCGGTCGGGAAGGGCGCGCCCTGCTCGTCGAACGGGGTCTGCTCGGTGACCGCAGGGCGTCCGAACGGGCAGCGAACCGCGACACGCCGGAACGCGCGCGGCGGGCGTCCGATCTGGCGCTCGACGATCTCCCGGTCGCTCGCGGCCACCAACTGCTGCGTCACCGGTGCGTCGCTCGCCAGGTGCCGATGCCCCTGACGATGAACAGGCGCTCGCCCGGCTTCACGAGCCCGAGCCGCCGCGCTTCACGCACGAGCGCCCCGCCGGAACCGATCGCCTGAACCTGCTGCTCGAGCTGCCGTCGCTGGGCGCCAAGGTTCGAGACCTCGAGCTGGCGGTGGTGCAACTCCTGCCTGGTGCTGAGGTAGGTGTGGACCGGCTTCCAGTAGAGAAACCCGAGCAAGACGATGCCGCCGAACGCGAGCAGCCGGGTCGGGCGCAGCATGGGAGGCAGTTCGCGCCAACGACGGGCGCTCCTTCTCCGGGCGACTGGACACACGACGAAGTATCGGGCACCGCGGGCACGGGGAGCGCAGATCATTGCTAGGCCATATCGAGCTTGATCACGTTTGTCGAGCCAGGCATGTTGACCGCTGTGCCGGCCGTCAAAACGACGAGGTCGCCGGACTCGACCGCGCCCGAGCGGCGAGCCGACTCGATCGAGCGTGCCCAGAGGTCCTCGACATTCGCCGTCTCGGGCAGCAGCAGCGGGCGCACACCCCACTCGAGCTGCATCTGCTGCACCGTGGTCTGACGATGCGACAGGCCGACGATCGGCCAGAGGGGCCGCAGCCTTGCCACCATCGAAACCGTGCGGCCGCTGTAGGTGGGCACGAGCAGCGCCTTCGCACCGAGGGCCTCCGCGAGGTCACAGGCGACGTTCGACATCGCCATCCGCACCTCCATGTCCTTCCCCGGAAGCTGGTGGCGGTAGGCGATCGACGGCTCGACCGCCAGCGCGATGCTGTTCATCGTCTGAACCGACTCGACCGCGTACGCGCCGACGGCGGTCTCCGCCGAGAGCATCACCGCGGAGGTGCCGTCGAGGATCGCGTTCGCGACATCGCTCGCCTCCGCCCGCGTCGGCTCCGCGTGCTCGATCATCGATTCGAGCATCTGCGTCGCCGTGATGACGGGCTTTCCCTCCTCGAGGCAACGGAGGATGATGCGCTTCTGCATCAGTGGAACGGTTGCGGCCCCCACCTCGACGCCGAGATCCCCACGGGCCACCATCAGTCCGTCGGACTCGGCGAGCACCGCGTCGAGGTCGTCCACGGCTTCGGGCTTTTCGATCTTCGCGATCACCTGTGCCGTGGATCCGTTCCGGGCGATTCTCTCCTTCAACTCGCGCACATCGGTCGCTGCGCGGACGAATGAGAGCGCGACGAAGTCGACGCCCAGTCCGAGTGCGAACTCGAGATCTTCGATGTCCTTCTCGGTCAGCGACGGAATCGGGATCGGGACGCCGGGCAGGTTGACGCCCTTGTGCGAGCTGACCTCGCCGCCGACGACCACCAGGCAGCGAGCGCGCCCGTCGTGAACGTCCTCGACGGCGAGGCGGACGCGGCCGTCCGCGATCAGGATGTCGTTGCCGGGGCGCAGGACCGTGCTGATGGCGTCAGGTGCCACGGGCAGGTCTCCGTCACGCGCTCCAGACTCTCCTGCGACCATCACCTCGTCGCCCGCCACGAGGATCCGGGGCTCGCGGAGATGCCCGACCCGCAGCTTCGGGCCCTGCAAGTCGGCAATGAGCGCAAGGGGTTTGCCGAGCTCCGCCTGCACGAGGCGGACGAGGCGAGCGCTCTCGCCGTGATCCTCCTGCGTTCCGTGCGAGAAATTGAGTCGGGCGACATCCATTCCCGCTTCGACGAGGGCTTTCACGGTCTCGTGGTTCGCCGAGACGGGCCCGATCGTCGCCACGATCTTCGTTCGCCGGTAGTTCGCCGCCACGGGGGCCAGCCTAGCGATCGCTCGGGTCCACAACGGTCAGGTCCGGGAACGCGGGAACGCACCCCACCCGGGATACACGGCGCGGGCTCCGAGCTGTTCCTCGATCCGGAGAAGCTGGTTGTACTTCGCGACGCGCTCGGAGCGAGCCGGAGCACCAGTCTTGATCTGGCCGGCGTTCGTGGCCACCGCGAGGTCGGCGATCGTCGTGTCCTCGGTCTCGCCGGAACGGTGCGAGATGACCGCCGTGTAACCCGCGCCTTGCGCGAGTTGGATCGCCTCGAGGGTCTCTGTCAGGGTGCCGATCTGGTTCACCTTGACGAGGATCGAGTTCCCGACACCCTCGGCGATCCCGCGCCGAAGCCGGTCGGGGTTCGTCACGAAGAGATCGTCGCCGACGAGCTGCACGCGGTCGCCGACCCCGCGGGTCAGTGCCGACCATGCCTCCCAGTCGTCTTCGGCCGCCCCGTCCTCGATCGAGACGATCGGGTAGCGGTCGAGCAGCCCCGACCAGAACTCCGGCAGCTCCGACGAGGCGAGCTCGCGTCCCTCGAAGCGGTAGGCCCCGTCCTTGAACACCTCGCTCGTCGCAGGATCGAGCGCGACAGCGACCCGCTCGCGGTGCCCGGCGCGCTCGGCGGCCTCGAGAATCGCCTCGATCGCCGCCTCGCTCGACGGCAGGTCGGGCGCGAATCCACCCTCGTCCCCAACACCCGTCGCGAGGCCGCGCTCGTGCAGCACCCCCTTGAGCGCGTGGTAGACCTCCGAGCCGATTCTGAGCGCATCGGCGAAAGACGTGGCTCCCGCCGGAACGAGCATGAACTCCTGCAGATCGATCGAGTTCTCCGCGTGCGCCCCGCCGTTGATCACGTTCAGCATCGGCACGGGCAGCGTGCAGGCCTGCTCGCCGCCGAGATGACGGTAGAGCGGCACTCCAGCGTCCGCCGCGCACGCGTTCGCATTGGCGAGAGAGACGCCCAGAATCGCGTTTGCGCCGAGGCGCCCCTTGCTCGGCGTCCCGTCGAGCTCGATCAGGAGCCGGTCGAGCGCCTCCTGGTCGCTTGCGTCGGTGCCATGAACAGCCTCGGCGATCTCGCCGTTGACGTTCGCCACGGCGCGCGCGACCCCCTTTCCTCCCCATTCTGCCCCGCCGTCGCGGAGCTCTACCGCCTCGTGGACGCCCGTCGACGCGCCAGACGGCACGGCCGCGCGACCGAATGCACCCGAGTCGAGTGTGACGTCCACCTCGACGGTCGGGTTGCCGCGCGAATCGACGACCTGCCGCCCGCGCACCTCGGCGATCCTGTTCACCCGGACTCTTTCGCCCGGTCGAAGTAGACGTCCTGCTCGGCGAGCTCCAGCTCGCGCCAGGCGACGCCGTCCGCCTCGGCCAGCCGCTCCGCCTCCTCGACGCGGCGGCGGAAGCGCTCGGTCGCTGCCCGGAGCTCGAGCTCGGGGTCGACGTTCAGACGACGGGCGACGTTCACGCACGCGAACAGCACGTCACCGAGCTCCGCGGCTGTGCGGGGATCCGGCTCGTGCTCGGGCTGGGGCTCCTCGCGTATCTCGGCGCGCAGTTCGGCGAGCTCGTCCTCGAGATCGGCGAGCGCCCCGGCGACATCCGGGTAGTCGAATCCCACGGCTGCAGCACGTCGCTGCGCCTTGCGCGCGAGCAGCAGCGCCGGAAGCGTCTCCGGCACGTCGTGGAAGACGCCCTGACGCGCCTCCTGCTCGACCTTGAGTTTCTCCCAGTTCTCGCGCACGCGACCGGCCGTGGCAGCTTCCACATCGCCGAACACGTGCGGATGCCGGGCAATCAGCTTCGCCTGGATGCCGCGCGCGACCTGCTCGAGGTCACCGGCACCGCGCTCCGATAGGAGCAGCGCGAGGAAGTACGACTGGAAAAGCAGGTCACCGAGCTCATCAACAAGCTTCGCGTCGTCTCCCGCAAGCGCGGCGTCTGCGACCTCGTACGCCTCCTCGACCGTGTGCGGGACGATCGTGCGCACGGTCTGCTCACGGTCCCACGGGCAATCCCGGCGCAGGCGCTCGGTGAGCTCCTGGAGCTCGACGAGCGCGTCCGCGAGCGTCGCCAATTAGGTGGTGGTGGTATTTGGGGCGGCGCAGGGATCAGGGTTCGGCGTGTAGCCGACCTGGTACTTGATCTCGCCACCGGTGCAGTAGCTCTTCTGAATGCCGCTGATCCAGGTGTTCATGAACGTGTTCTTCTTCTCCTGGAGCAGCTGCTGCTCGATCTTCTTGCCGGCCTGAGCCACAGGTGTCTTCTTCGAAGGCGTGACCGCTGCAGTCGGCTGTACGACGAACCATCCGTACTGCTTCGTGTTCACAACCGTCACGGTCTTCGTGGGGAGCGTGAAAACAACCTTGTCGAACTCCGGCACCGTCTGGCCTTTGGAGAACGTCGCCTTGCCGCACGTCGAGGACGAGGACGGATCCTGGGAGTACTTCTTCGCCAGCGTGCACCACGTCGCCTCAGGTGCGCCGTCCAGTTGCTGCTGGAGCGACCGCGCGAGGCTCTGGTTCTTCTTGACGAGGATGTAATGGACACTGCGCGACGCCGGCGTCTGGTACTCGACTCAGATGTTGCGCGTAGTACGCCGCGATCGCGGTGGACGGCACGGTGACGGTCTTCGTCAGCGAGTTGAAGAGCTTCTGGGCGATCAGCTGCGACTTGATGTTGGCGCGCACCTCGGCGTCGGTCAGGCCCTGCGTCTTCAGCGCCGCCTGGTATTTCGCGTCGCTTCCGTCGAAGTACTGCTTCTTGATCGTCTTGAGCCGCGCGTCGATCTCCTTCTCCGTGACCTCGATTCCCAGCTTCGTGGCTGCAGCCTCCTTCTGGGCCTCCTGAACGAGCAACGTGACAGCCTGGCTCTTGAGGGTCGAGTACTCGCTCGTGCCGGCCTTCGGGAACGGCTTTCCCTGCGCCTTCAGATTCGCCTTCGCCTGGCTCATCAGCTGGTCGAACTGGGTCTTCAGGACGTGCTGCGCCCCCACCACTGCGATGTCGGTCGCGGTGAGGCTCGACGATCCGCCGCTCCCGCCGCACCCGGCAACGGAGGCCAGCAGTACGCCGACAAGCACGGGGAGGAGGAAGCGTCGTTTCATAGGAAAAGCGCCATTTATGCCGCCTGGCGCGCCGCCAGCATAGCATCCAACAGTCTGATGGCTCCCGCGAATTCCCCGCCTCGCAGCGTCACTTCCCGCTTCGCTGTCGAGTACACAGCGGTGTCGATCCGGTCGCGGAGCTCCCGCATTTCGTCGGTCCCGAGCACGACGGCACCAAGCGCCGCGCGACCGTCGCGGAAGACCAGATAGTCCGCCCCGAGCCGCGCGAGCTTGAGCTTCGCCTCCTGGATCGTGAACAGGTTCTCGACGGGGCCAGGCAGGGGCCCGTAGCGGTCCTCGGTCGCGATCTCGAGCTCGTGCAGCTCGTCCTCGTCCTCGACGAGCGCGAGCCGGCGGTGCAAGTCGATCTTGAGCGCCTCGCCGGCGATGTAGCTGGCGGGCACGTACGCGTCGACCCGGGCGTCGACCCGGACCGGTCGCGCAGCGAGGCGCCGCTCGCCGGAGAGCTCGGCGATCGTCTCGTGCAACATTTCGACGTAGAGCTCGAAGCCGAGCGCTGCGACGTGACCCGACTGCTCGGCCCCGAGCAGGTCGCCAGCGCCGCGGATCTCGAGGTCGCGCATTGCGATCGCGAAGCCGGCGCCGAGCTCGGTGTGGTCGGCGAGCGTGGCGAGGCGCGCCTTCGCCTCCGCGCTCAAATCAGCCGCGTCGGGATAGAAGAGGTAGGCGTGGGCCGGCACGTCGCGCCGGCCGACGCGACCGCGGATTTGGTAGAGCTGGGCCAGGCCGAGCTGGTCGGCGCGCTCGACGATCAGCGTGTTCGCGTCCGGGATGTCGAGGCCAGACTCGATGATCGTCGTCGAGACGAGAACATCGGCGTCCCCGGCGAGGAACGCGATCATCTTGTCCTCGAGCTGCCGCTCCGGCATCTGGCCGTGCGCGACGAGAACGCGAGCCCGGGGACAGAGTTGCCGAAGCTTCTCCGCGGCCTCGTCGATCGTCTCGACGCGGTTGTGAAGGTAGAAGGCCTGGCCCTCGCGGTCGAGCTCGCGTTCGAGGGCCTGCCCCACGAGCTCCGCGTCGTACTCGCCCACGTAGGTGCGGATCGGCCGGCGACCTTCCGGGGGGGTCTCGATCACCGAGATGTCGCGGAGGCCCGAGAGGGACATGTGCAGCGTGCGCGGGATCGGCGTGGCCGAGAGGGCGAGGACGTCCACCTCCAGACGCAGCTGTCGGAGGAGGTCCTTCTGTGCGACACCGAAGCGCTGCTCCTCGTCGACAACGACGAGCCCGAGCTCCTTCGGAATCACGTCACGGGAGAGGACACGGTGTGTACCGATCAGCACGTCGACGGTGCCGGCTGCGAAGTCCGCGAGGACACGTTTCACCTCAGCTCCGCTGCGGAACCGCGAGACCATCTCAACTCGCACGGGGAAGTCCCGAAAGCGGTCGCGGAACGTGTTCCAGTGCTGCTGGGCGAGGACCGTGGTCGGGACGAGGATCAGCACCTGCTTCCCGGACACGGCGACCGCGAAGGCCGCCCTGACGGCCACCTCGGTCTTGCCGTAGCCGACGTCGCCGCACACGAGCCTGTCCATCGGGCGCGGGGCCTCGAGGTCCTCCTTGACCGCCTCGATCGCACGCGCCTGGTCCTCTGTCTCCCGGTACGGGAACTCCGCCTCGAGCCGCTCGACCCACTCGTGGTCGACGTCGAACGAGATCCCGGGCTGGGTCTGGCGCTGCGCATAGAGCCGAAGGAGCTCACCCGCCATCTCGCGAAGGTGTTCGCGGGCTCGGGTCTTCAGGTTGTCCCAGGCCTTGCCGCCCAGCTTCGAGAGCGCCGGAGCGCGCGAGTCGCTGCCGACGTAGCGCGAGACCTTGCCGATCTGCTCGTGTGGGACGAAGACACGGTCCTCGCCGCGGAACCCGAGGAGCAGATAATCGCGCGTGACGCCCGCCACGTCTTTGGTCTCGAAGCCGAGAAGCTGGGCGATCCCATGGTCCTCATGCACGACGTAGTCGCTGGTACGGAGGTCGGAGAAGCTCGCGAGCGCCCGGCCGGCGCTCCGCGTTCTCGACGCACGTGATGCGCGGCGTCGGAAGATCTGTGTGTCGGGCAGAAGCGCGACTCCGAGATCGCGCCACACAAAGCCGCGCCGAGCCGGAGAGACGGCGAAGCAGACGCCCTTTGGATCGCCCTCGGCCAGCATCGAGGCGTCGACGCGCCGCAGGAGATGCCGCTGGCGCTCGGCCTCCCCACGGTGCGAGAACGCGACGACCACGTCGAGCCCCTGGCGCAGGAGTCCGCCGAGCTCATTCTCCGCCTCGGCGAGCCCCCGGGCGGCGAGCGCGGGCCGCTGGGCGTCGAACGAGAACGGCTGCCCTTGCGGCAGCGGGTCGAGCACGGCCGCTTCGTCGAGCGGAATCCCGGCCAGTCCCTCCTCTTTCCAGATCTGGCGAACCTCCTCGAGCTGCCAGACCAGGTCCGGACAGCGGTCGAGCGGCAGCACGAGGTCGTCGGGGACGTCGTGCTCGAGCGTGACCTCGACATGTTCGGCGCTCCGCTCCGCGGCCGCGAAGATCGTTGCCCGCTCGACCTCCCTCAACGCGCGCTGCGTGAACGGCGAAAACGCGCGGACCTGCTCGATCGCATCGCCGAAGAGCTCGATACGAAACGGCTCACGGCCTGTCGTCGGGAAGACATCGACGAGCCCGCCCCTGACCGCGAACTGGCCGCGCTCCTCGACGCGCTCGACGCGCTCGTACCCCGCGAACGCGAGCGCCTCGGCGAGCGAGTCCAAGCCCGGCTCCTCGCCCCGCACGACGACGAGCGGCGCGGGGCGCACCTCGCGCGGTGGCATCGGCTCAGCGAGCGCCACCGCGGATGAGCAGACGAGCCCGCCACGGGCGAGCACCTCGAGAGCACGCGCCCGCTCACCGACGAGATGTGGCGGCGGCTCGAGGCCCGAGCCCCAGTGCACGCCACGGGAAGGCAGCAGCGCGACGTCGTCCTCGCCCAGGAACCACGCGGCAGCCTCGGCTGCGTCGCGCGCGTCGGCGTCGTCCGGAAGCAGCGCGACGAGACCGCGACCGAGCTCGACGTGGAGCGTCGCCAGGAGCAGCGGCAGCGCCGGCTCCGCAACACGGGCCCGGGTTGGCAGCGCGGCCGCGAACGCGGGCAGGCG
This sequence comes from uncultured Actinomycetes bacterium, assembly GCA_963781315.1. Taxonomy (GTDB): domain Bacteria; phylum Actinomycetota; class Thermoleophilia; order Gaiellales; family Gaiellaceae; genus PALSA-600. The sequence goes on from CAWAFJ010000010.1 coordinate 269,290, forward strand.
CGGATCTCCGCGCAGGCGCTCGACGAGGCTGAAGAGAACGGGTCGGTCCACGAGAAACGCCGGAACAGCCGTTCCGGGGCGGTCATCGTAGTCGGAGAACCGCCGTGGCCGGCTCTCGCTTCGTGAACTCTACGTGGAGTGGGCGAGCCAGCGGGCGAGGGGGATCAGGTTCGGCCGCTTCGCCAGGCGGTGTACGACCGGGGCAGCCAGCCGCCGTGCGCCGTCGTAGCGACCTGCATACCACCCACCGATCGAGTCGACCTTGACACGGGTTCCCGAGTGCGGAGCGTGGATGAACCGGCCGCCACCGACGTAGAGGCCGACGTGACCAAGGCCGTCGAAGAAGACGAGGTCACCTGGTCGCAGCGACTCGCGCGAGACGCGCCGACCGAGACCGAAGTCCGCATAGGAACTGTGTGGGAGCGTGACCCCGAACCGCTGGTAGACGAAACGCACGAACCCCGAGCAGTCAAAGCCGGAACGCGGAGAGGTGCCGCCGTAGCTGTACGGCGCCCCAAGCAGCTGCCTCGCGTAGCGCACAACCCGCTCCCCGAACACCGTCGGCCGCGCAGCACGGTGCAGCCCCACAGGACGGTGCGCCTTCGCAACCCGGTGCGCCTTCGCCCGCGCGGCGATCACGCTCGCGGGGGTCAGTGCAGCCGTCCACACGAGCGCGAACACAAGCAAGACGAGTCGGAACTGATTGGCCACGCGAGTCTCCCTTCGGCGTCGACCGGCGGCGGATAGCACGCCGGATGTCGTTGGGTATTGGCTAGTTCATCGGCTCCACTGGAAAGGGCGCCTCCCTCATCCGAGGGATTCGCCTTGGGCCCTTCCGGGGTGCCGCTCGAATCGAGGAGTATAGCCTGAGCGGGGAAAAGACCCGCCCGAGCCGGTCTGGAGCAGCGGTTCGCTCAGTTGAAGCGCCGCTGTGCTGCGTCGAGCCCCTCGGCGTCGAGCGCCTCGACGGCCTCGGCAGCGCGCATGACAATGGTCTCAGGGTCCTCGTCCGGGTCGAAGTCGGAGAGCACGTAGTCGGCGAGCGAGCGATGGTCACCGCGTCCCGGCCGCCCCACTCCGACGCGCAGCCGCATGAAGTCGGGGGTCCCGAGGTGCTGAGCGACCGAACGGAGCCCGTTGTGGCCGGCGAGTCCCCCACCAAGGCGCGCCTGCAACCGACCGATCTCGAGGTCGCTCTCGTCGTGGACTACGAGGATTGCGCCGGGCTCGATCTTGAAGAAGGAGGCCGCCGCATTGACGGAGCGGCCGGACTCGTTCATGAAAGTGTCCGGTCGCAGGAGCCCGACCTTATGGCCGTCGATCCGGATGTCGGCGATCTGACCAGAGAATTTCGTGCGCCACGAGCCGCTGTGCCTCCGGGCCAACTCGTCGACCACCATGTGCCCGACGTTGTGCCGGTTGTGGGCGTACTCCTTGCCCGGGTTCCCGAGGCCGACGACGAGCAGGTCGAGGGACGAGGCCCTCTCTCCCCGGCGCCACGGCAGACGCACTAGTGGTTGCTCCGGTAAGTCCGGTGCCCTCTGGTCGAGCGAAAACCGAGCAGGTCAAGGACGCAGGTCGCTTCCATACCCGAAGGTATGGGAGCGACCGAGGACGCAGGCATGCGAAGGTTTGCAGCCGGCCAGAGGGCGCCGCTACTTGCCGGAGTGACCACTTGAACTACTCCTCGGAGGAACTTTCGCCGCCCTCGGCGGCGGCTTCGGGCGCGGGCTCTTCGCCCTCCGGCGCCTCGCCTTCGGCGACTTCCTCGCCTTCCACAACTTCGACCTCGGGCTCCTCGATGCGAGTCGGGAGCGCCACGGTAGCGAGCACGACCTCCTCGGGGTTGTCGAGGAGCGTGACGCCGGGAGGCACCGAAAGCGCCGAGAGACGCAAAGTGTCTCCGATGCGCATATCGGACACATCCGCGTCGAGGTGCTCCGGGATCTCGAGCGGCAGCGCCTCGATGTGCACTTCGTTCGTCACCTGCGTGAGCACGCCGCCCTCCTTGACGCCGACCGGTTCGCCCACCAGCGTGATCGTCACCGCGGTCTGGATCGACTGGTCGAGACGAACTTCCTGCAGATCGACGTGGGTGAGCTTGCCACGCACGGTGCTCACCTGAAACTCCTTGAGGATGGCCGAGTGCGAGCCGCGCCCGTCGACCGTCACGTCGAGAACCGCGTGCCTCCCGCCCTTCCCGGTGAGCGCTGTCCGCAGGTCGCGCTCGGCGACCGCGATCGCCACGGGCTCCGACTGCCCGTAGAGGACGCCGGGAATCAGCCCTTGCTTGCGGAGGCGCCGAGACACCGCCGATCCGAAGTCGGTGCGTTCGGTTGCAACCAGCTTGACGCGTTCTCCTGCCACGGCGGCGGATTGTAGCGGCACGGCCCGAAAAGGCTGCGCGTCGGCTCACGAGGGCCCGCTTGCCGCCGGTGTCGATCGGCTCTGGCACTATGAGACGGGATGACACGTCTTGGCTCGAGGCTCTCGGTTCCGGCTGTCGGGCTGTGCCTCGCGGCGGCCCCGCTCTTGGGGCTTGCCGTCGAGCCGGCGCTCGCGGCAGGCAAAGCCGCACCGAGTGCCCCGAAAAAGGTCACCAGTATCGTCGTGACCGCCGGCAAGCCGTCGGACGGCGCCCTCAAACTCTCGAAGAAGGAGCTGATCCCGGCCGGAACGGTCGCGTTCAAGGTGACGAACTCCGGCACGATCGGTCACAGCTTCCAGATCTGTCTCTCACCCAGCACGGATGCCTCGGCCGACTACTGCGAGGGCTTCGGTCAGATGACTCGGCTGCTCGGGCCCGGGCAGTCGCAGACGGTAACGGTCAAGCTGGCGAAGAAGGGGACGTACGAGTTCATGGGGACGCTCGCCGGTCAAACGAGCCCGGTGACGAAGGGCCTGATCGGCATCGGCGTCAAGGTGAAGCCGACTCCGCCGCCGGCCTCAATACCGGTCACCGGGTCCGGCTCGAGTGCGCACACCCCGGTCGTCAACGACCCGGGCGCCGCAGAGCTCCTCATGTGCCAGATCACGTCCTGCGACGACGACGAGTAGCGAAGGCCGCCGCTGAAGAGCTGGTCAGAACGCGCCGTGACAGCGCGTACCGGGTCGTAACGGTCGAGTCAGGAGAGCGCCGGTCAACCGGGGTGTCGCGCGTTTTCAGGGACCCCGCGCGCCGGGCCGTATCGGTGCTTTCGTGTTGCAAGCGGGTGCGGCGCTCGGACGCGGTTCGACCCACGAGCTCCGGAGTTCGTCTCGTCTCCGCGAGTTGGAGAGGCGAGGGAGGGGCGCCGTGTGTGGGCGCCCCTCCCTCGTTCTCGACCGAGCTCCTTACTTGAGGAGCTTGATCTGGAGAGCGAGTTTCGCGTTGCTCTTCTTGAGCGAGGCGATCTGCTTCGCCAGGTAGTGCTTGGTGGCAAGCGTCTTGGCGGTCGCGTGCTTTGCGACGAGCCACTTCAGCGTTGCCTTGTTCGTGGCGAGCTGCTTGTTGAGCTTCAACAGCTTCGCCGCCTTCAGCACGGCCGCTTTCGTCGAACTGGACGTGCTTGCGGTGTTCGTCGTGAGCAGCGAGACGCCGCTCCCGACAACCGCCGCAGCGACTGCTGCCGGCACGCTCACCGTGGAGCCGCCGGAGCTGCTGCCGCCGGAGCTGCTGCCGCCGGAGCTGCTGCCGCCGGAGGTGCTGCCGCCGGTCGTGCCGCCGCCGGAGCTGCCGCCGCCGCCGGTGTTGCCCGGGTCGACGGTGATGTTCGGCGGATCGATGTTCACGTAGGTCACCTCGGTGATGTTGCCTTCACCGACGGTCACCGACGTCGAACGAGTCGCCAGGACCGTGTTCGAGAGCACGGGCTGGTTCGTGTTGGCCCCGCCGACGATCACGAAGCTCGGGACCGCGGTGATCGACTGCACCGTCATGTTCGGTACAGCCGCTTCGACGATCGACAAGGTCGTGTTGAACGCGAAGGTTCCAACGACCGCACACGCCCCCGGCACAAGCGACAGGTTGATTGCCGATCCTGCCGGATTGGTCGGAGTGACCGTGAACGCGAACGCCTGGGTGGCTGGAACCGGTGGTGTCGAGTTCCCGGCCACCTTGCAGAGCTTGAGCGTTCCCGGCGTCGCCGGAACGTTCTGATAGGTCACAACCGTCTCGCCCGCACCCAGCTGCACGGTGACCGTCCGGTTCGGCAGGCTCAGCGAGCCTGGCACGACCGTCGGGCTGCCGTCATAGCTGTCCGTGGTCGGATTGACCGTGATCGACCCCACCTTGGTGCCGGGGAGGATGTCCTCCGTGATCGGCACGGTGGTGCCGGCGCGGAACGTGCCGACAACGGTGCAGATCGGGTTCGCGGCCGTCCCCGCCGTGAGCGTCACCGGCGAGATCGGACCAGTCGGCCCCGGGTTCCCCGTGACCGTCCCGAACGTGAACCTGTACGGCCCAGTCGTGATCGGCTCACCGGTGACGTACTTGCAGAGCTTCAACCGGACGCTGTTATTCGTAAACGTCACGAGCGTCTCCTTCGACGCGTCGCCGGCCTGGACTGCCACCACCACGGTGGCGGTGTCGAGATTCGGCGCCGGGCCCGCGAGCGGTCCGAGGATCGCATTCGTCCCGGGCAGAGCGCCCTGCGTCGCGGTGATCGCAGTCACGTTCTCGGATGCGTCACCGGTCTCCCGCACGATCACCTTCCCTGCAGGCACCGTAATCGGCGGACTGCAGTTTCCCGGCGCCGCGCTCGTGGTTGTGCTGAACCCGTTGCCGCCGGTGATCGTGAACTGCCACGAGCCGGTCAGGCCCGAACCAGTAACGATCGCCTTGCAGACCTCGACGACACCCGTCTTCAGCGTGTTGGCATAGGTCACCGTGACGACGCCTGAGGTGCCGTTCGGGCTCGCCGGCACCGCCACCGTCCTGCTGAAGCCCGTCGCGCTGTTCGGCCCCGGATTCGTGGCCGAGACCCACGTCGTCGTTGGATCGTTCAGGAACTCCTTCGTCGGATCCAAGCTGGCGCCGGTGTTCGTCAGCCCCAGCGAGCTACCCAGCTCGTTGACCGTGACGTCCCCCACCCTGACAGCGATCGGCTGGGTGCACGTCCCCGGACTGAGTACAACGTTCGGAATCGCAGGGGTGGTCCCGTCGCTGATGCTGAAGGTGAACTGCCCCTTCAGATCGGCATTCGCAGCCTTGCAGACCTGGATGTAGCCAAGCCGCGGGTCGTTCCACCCGGTGTAAGCGAGCGCTGAGCTCGCGAATACCCCCGTGGCGACTATCCCAAGAACAATGATGCAGAACCTCTTCATCTAGCCCTCCTGACCCCCAAGTTGAATGGCTGTTGCTCACGCATCTGGAACAAGAAACTCGAAGCGCGAGCAACTCATGAGCGTGTGCCCTGAAAACACGAGTCGTCCGGAAACCCAACCACCTCCTTCGAGGTCGATTCCTGGAACGACCGCACGGGGACTTGGGGCAGCCATCACTCAGCCCACATCACCTGAGTGATCAGTCACGATGCTTTCAGAGCGAAAGGCCCCGAGTCAAACCGAATCACTCAGTCGAGTGATGCGTCCAACTCGGCAAAGTCGCTGGAGATCGGACGAAATCGCGTCGTGGCCCCACCGAATCACGTGGGAGGAGTGCTGCCCAGAACGCCGACGAGAATCCCGAAGGTTGCCTACGCGGTGACGCTGGAAGACAACCGCCGCCAACCATCACGAGCTCATCGTTGCGGACAGTCTCTCGAAGAGCGCCCGCCAAGGCAGGCGTGAAGCGAGGGTCGGCTAGAAGAGCTGGTTCTCGCCGCCGAAGATCGCGGAGACCGAGTCGTCGGAGAAGACGTTCATGATCGTCTCGGCGAGGAGGCTGGAGACCGGCAGGACGGTCAGCTTGTCGGGCTTCTCGAGCGGGTCGATCGGCACCGTGTCGGTGACGACGATGCCCTTGATCCCGTCGTCGGCGGAAGTGCTCGAGCGCGTCGCCGCAGAAGAGCCCGTGCGTCGCGAAGAGCCACACCTCGCGTCGCGCCCTGCTCCTCGAGCGCGCGGACGTTCGCGAGCATCGTGCCGCCGGTCATGATCACGTCGTCGCCGAGGATCGCGATCTTGTCGCGGACGCGGCCGGCGATCTCCGTGACGGCGGCGAGGTCGTGGGCCGGGCGCGACTTGTGCATGATCGCGAAGTTCGCCTCGATCATCTCGGCGAAGCGCACGGCCTGCTTTGCGCGGCCCGCGTCGGGCGAGACGGAGACGATGTCGTCACCGGTGAGCCCGAGGTCGCGGAAGTGGCGCGCGAAGAGCGGCACCGCCGTCATGTGGTCGACCGGAATCGAGAAGAACCCCTGGATCTGGCCGGCGTGCAGGTCCATCGTCAGCACCCGGTCGGCCCCGGCGAGCTGGAGCGCGTCGGCGATGAAGCGCGCGGAGATCGGCTCGCGCGGCTTCGCCTTGCGGTCCTGGCGCGCGTACGGGAAGAGCGGCATCACCGCCGTGATCCGCTTGGCGGAGCCGAGCTTCGCCGCCTGGATCAGCAGGAACAGCTCCATCAGGTGCTGGTCGATCGGGCTGGCAGCCGGTCTGGATGATGAACACGTCGGCGCCGCGGATCGACTCGTCGAAGCGGCAGTACGTCTCGCCGTTCGCGAACGTCTCGAGCGTCGACCGCGCCGAGCTCGATGCCGAGCTGCTCGGTGATGCGGCCGGCGAGCTCGGGGTGCGAGCGGCCGGCGAACACCATCAGCCGCTTCTGCGGCCCGCGCTCGATCCAGTGTCCGGGCTGCGGCTCGCTCACGGGCACCGCCCCCTCGAGCCCGGGCAGCACGAGCTCAGTCGTCCCGGTGGCGGGCTGCATACCCCTCCTTGTTCTCCTGCCGAGCCCGCGCGACGGCGAGCGCATCCGGCGGCACGTCCTTCGTGATCACTGTTCCCGCGGCTATCCATGCACCGTCTCCGACCTCCACAGGAGCGACGAAGGCATTCTGGATGCCGGTCCTGACGTTCTTGCCGATCTTGGTGCGGGCCTTGGGCCGCCCGGGCTGGTGTGGGAAGTTCGCGGTGATCGCTCCGGCACCGACGTTCGTGTCGTCCCCGACTTCGGCGTCACCGATATACGAGAGATGCGGCACTTTCGTCCTTTCCCCGATGCGTGAGTTCTTGATCTCCACGAAGGCGCCTGCCTTCGAATCCGCTTCGAGAACCGTCCCGGGACGAAGGTAACAGAACGGGCCGACCGTCGCTCCACTGCCCGACCTCCGCGTCGAGCGCGACCGTGTTCGGAAGGATCTCGGCCCCGGCCCCGACCCGCGTGCGGCCACGGAGCACGACGAAGGGGTGGATCGAGACGTCGGGCTCGAGCTCGACGCCCGGCTCGATCCACGCGCTTGCCGGATCGAGGATCGTCACGCCGGCGAGCATGTGCGCCTCGTTGATCCGGTCGCGCAGCGCCGCCGCGGCGGCCGCGAGCTCGGCGCGGGTGTTGACGCCCTCGGTCTCGCGCGGGTCGGCGGCGACGTGCGCCGCGACGGTCTCGCCGTCACCGACCAGGAACCGCACGGCGTCGGTCAGGTACAGCTCGCCCTGCGCGTTGTGCGGCTCGAGCCGGTCGAGCACCGGCCAGAGGCGGTCGGCGCGGAAGACGTAGATCGAGGAGTTCACCTCGCGGATCGCGAGCTCGTCTTCGCTCGCGTCGCCCGCCTCGACGATCGCGCGCACGTGACCGTCGCTGTCGCGAACGACGCGGCCGTAGGCGCGGACGTCGTCGGGCACGAACGTGAGCACGGTCGCCGCAGCGCCCTCCTGCCGATGCGTCTCGACGAGCTCTCCGAGCAGCCCCGCCGTGAGCAGCGGCGTGTCGCCCGAGAGCACGAGCACTTCGTCGCAGCGGCCTTCGAGCGATCGGCGCGCGCGAGCGGACGGCGTCGCCGGTGCCGAGCGGCCGCTCCTGCACGGCGATCTCGAGCCCGTCGAACTCAGCCTCGCGCTGCGGCGAGGCGACGACGACGAGCGGGTCGGCGCCGAGCCTCCCGGGCGGCGACGAGGACCCAGTCGACCATCCGGCGCCCGAGGATGCTCGTGCAGGTGCTTCGGCACGGCCGAGCGCATGCGGGTTCCCGAGCCCGGCGGCCATGACGACGGCTCCAATCGGCGTAGCGCTCATCTCAGGAGAGGAGTAATGGCTGGGGCGCCAGGATTCGAACCTGGGATCGCGGGACCAAAACCCGCTGCCTTACCACTTGGCTACGCCCCACTGCGGGGCGAGTATAGGCGCCATGGCGACGGACTGGACCGTCCAATCGTCCCACGTTGGGGTTACTTGCGCTCTCGGAACAGGAAGAAGAGGGCTGCGATCGCGAGGACGACGACGGCGATCGTCGCGCCGATCTCGACGAATCGAAACAGGATCGGCACGCACACGACAATCGCCTGTGAGCTCGCAAAGATCCAACTCACCTGGCGTCCGGTGGCCGAGCGATAGCTCCGGCCGGCGAGGGCCCAGAAGGCCACGGCCACGATCGCTATCGCGACGACGAGCCACCATGAGATCACCCCGACGAGAACGAGCAGACCCTCTCCGAAGGCGGTGATGAGCGCGATGCTCAGGCGGTGGTCTTGCAGCCACTGACCTGAACGCGACATCGAGGATCCCTTGACCACATCGGGGTTCGTGGACATCGCGTCAAACCTACCACGCCGGCTTCGTGACCCAGACGCGGCCGCGCGCCGCCACCGCACGGGCTGCTTCCTCCGCCTCGGCACCGTCGTGGAAGAGCCCGTAGACCGTCGGGCCCGCCCCGCTGACGTCGGCCCGGAAGGCTCCGAGCGCCAGGAGTTCGTTCGCGACCGGCGACGAGGCGAGGTCGTTCGGCGGGAAGGCTCCGATGTCGCAGCGCGGCGATCGCGGCGAGAAGGTGGTCGCGGCGTCCGGCGAAGCCCTCGGCGCGGCCGGACTCGTCGAAGGCACGATAGACGGCCGCCGTCGACTCCTTCGCGGTGTCGGCGGGCAAACAGAGCACGCACGACGTAGTCCTGCGGCAGGTCGACCGGCTCGAGCGTCGACCCGTCGCCTGTGCCGAGCTGCGGGCCGTGACCGAGGAAGAAGGGGACGTCGGCGCCAAGCGTCCGGGCGAGCTCGTGGAGACGCTCGCGAGGAAGTGGTCTGTCAAGCGTGGCGTTGGCGAGCAGCGAGTGCCGTCGCCGCGTCCGAGCTGCCGCCGCCGAGGCCGGCCGCGACGGGGATCAGCTTCTCGATCCGCACCGCCCAGCCGGGCTCGACGCCCGCGGCGTCCGCGACCCCCTGGAGCGCATCGCGAACGAGGGTGTCGGCCGCGAAGCCTTCCACACGCAGACCGTCGGAACGCTCGAGCTCGAGCCGATCGCAGAGGTCGACGCGCTGGAACACGGTGACGATCTCGTGCTAGTCCGTCCGCCCGGTGCTGGCCGACGACCAGCGCAAGGTTGATCTTCGCCGGCGCGTCGCACTCGTCACAGCAAGGCCTCCGCGAGCGCGACGAACTCCGGCGGCGCGAGCTCCTCGGCGCGCACGGACGGGTCGCGTCCGATGGCCGCGAGCGCTTCCGCCGCTGTCTCGCGCGGCGCCATGTCGACAAGCGCGAGCGAGTTCGCAAGCGTCTTTCGCCGGTGGGCGAACGCCCCTTCGACGACGCGCTTCACGCCGGGCGGGATCCCGGACGCGGTGCGCCGGAACGCGACGAGCGCCGACTCGACGTTCGGCCGCGGCCGGAAGACCTCCCGCGAGACGCGGTGGAACCCCGTTCGCTCCGCCGCGAGCTGGACGAGCACCGAGACGGCGCCGTACGCCTTCGTCCCAGGGGAGGCGAAGAACCGGTCGGCGACCTCGCGTTGCACCATCACGCACCACGTCTCCACCGCCGGGAGCCCGTCGAGGCTCTCGACGACGAGCGGCGTTGCGATGTTGTAGGGCAGGTTCGCAACAAGCTTCAGAGGGGGCGGCTTCAGCGCCGCGAGATCGAGCGAGAGCGCGTCACCCCAATGAAGGTCGGTGTTCGGAAGGCCGCGCAACCCGGGCTCGAGCGAGCGGTCGATCTCGACCGCATGGACGTGAGCGACCCGTTCGGAGAGGAAACGGGTGAGGACGCCGAGCCCGGGGCCGACTTCGAGAACGACGTCGTCGGGCGAGAGCGCGGCAAGCCGCTCGATCACGCCGAGGATGTTCTCGTCGACCAGGAAGTGCTGGCCGAGGCGCTTCTTCGGAATGACGGTCACAGCTGGAACGCTGCGGTTGCGTTGGCGTCGATCTGGGCGGCGAGATCGTCACGACTCTCCCCTCGAAGCTCCGCAAGCGCCGCGAGCGTGTGGACGAGGTACGCCGGCTCGTTGCGGCCGCCCCGAACGGGCTGGGGCGCAAGGTATGGGCTGTCGGTTTCGGCGAGCAGGCGATCGGCGGGCACCGCAGCCGCCGCCTCGCGCAGGTCGCCGGCATTTGGATAGGTGACGTTACCCGCGAACGACACGTACCACCCACGCTCCAGAGCGGGTTCGAGCAGCACCGGCGAGGAGAAGCAGTGGAGCACGACAGTGCCGTCGAACCCCGCGAGGACGGCGAGCGTGTCCTCGTCGGCGGCGCGGTTGTGGATGACGACCGGCTTGTCGAGCAACCGGGCGAGCTCGAGGTGGCCCTCGAAGACGTCGCGCTGGGCAGCGCGCGGCGCGTAGTCGCGGAAGTAGTCGAGGCCGGTCTCGCCCACTGCGACTGCGCGCTCGTGGGCGAGAAGCGAGGCGAGCTCGTCGAGCCTGCCCGCGTCAGGATCGGCCGCGTTGTGCGGGTGGATGCCGAGGCTTGCGAAAACACCGCCGTGGCGCTCGGTGAGTTCGAGGGCATCGCGAGCACCGGACACGGTCGTGGAGACTACGATCACCCTCTCCACGCCCGCGGCGACGGCGCGCGCCAGGAGATCGGGCGCCTCCTCGGGTTCGAGGTGGGCGTGGGTGTCGATCACGCCCGGGCGAGCTCGTCGGCCACGACCGATTCGTCGAGCTTGCGAAAAAGGGGTTGGGGCTCGCCGAGCACTTGCCCCGCCGGGAGCTCGCTCGACTGCCAACTCCCGATCCAGCTGGCGTAGTCACCCGTGAGTACGTCGTGGGTTCTCCCGTCCGCCTCGACGACTTCACGGAACTCAAGCGGTCCCGCAAGCCAACCTTCGTATCCCAGCATCTCGTGGAGCCGCTGCGAGGTGTGTGGCAGAAAAGGCGTGAAGAGCACCTTCAGGCTGTCGATCGCGCGCAACGACACGTAGAGCACCGTTGCGGCTCGCTCGAGATCGGTCTTCACGAGTGACCACGGCGCCTGGTCGCTGACATACTGGTTGACCTCGGACGAGAGGCGCATCGCTTCGGCGAGCGCCGCGCGGAACCGCACGTGTTCGATCAGTGAACCGACCGATTCGAACCCGGCATCGATCGAAGCGAGGACGGCTCGGTCGGGTGCGTCGAGTTCGCCCGGCTCCGGCACCTGACCGAACGCCCGCTGGGCGTTCGTGAGCGTCCGGTTGACCAGGTTGCCCCAGTTTGCAAGAAGCTCGTCGTTGTTTCGACGCACGAAGTCCGCCCAGGTGAAGTCCGAGTCCTGCGTCTCGGGGCCCGCGGCGACCAGGTAGTAGCGGAGCGGGTCGGGGTCGTAACGGTCCAGGAAGTCGCGGAGTTCGATCGTGTAACCGCGGCTCGTCGAGAACTGCTTGCCCTCCATCGTCAGGAACTCGGTCGCAACGACGTTGTCCGGCAGACGGAGCTCGGCGCCGGCTCCGATCTCACCGCCCTGGTCGTAGCCGAGCAGCATCGCCGGCCAGATGACCGTATGGAAAACGATGTTGTCCTTGCCCTGGAAGTAGGAGTGCTCGGCGTCGGGGTTTTGCCACCAGTCGCGCCAGGCGTCGGGCTCACCACGAATCGCTGCCCACTCGATCGACGCCGACAAGTAGCCGATGACCGCGTCGAACCAGACGTAGATGCGCTTGTTCGCGTCGTCGGCGTAGCCGGGCACCGGGATGCGCACGCCCCAGTCGAGATCTCGTGTGATCGGGCGCGAACGGAGGTTGTCGAGCAGGCCAAGCGAGAAGTTCTTCACGTTGGGTCGCCATTCGGTCTGGCTCTGGATCCACTCGCGGAGGCGATCCGCGAACTGGGGCAGGTCGAGGAACAGATGGTTCGTCTCGCGAAACTCGGGCACCGACCCGTCGACCCGCGAACGCGGGTTGATCAGATCGGTCGGATCGAGCTGGTTGCCGCAGTTGTCACACTGGTCGCCTCGCGCCTCCGGGTAGCCGCAGATCGGGCACGTGCCCTCGATGTAGCGATCCGGCAGCGTGTGACCCGTCGCCGGCGAGAAGGAAACCAGCATCTGCTGCTCGACGATCGCGCCATGCTCGTACAGCGTCGTGAACAGGTCTTGGACGACGCGCTCGTGGTTGAGCGTCGTCGTACGGGAGAACACGTCGTACGAGAGCCCCAACCGCCGGAAATCGTCGCGGAAGGACGCGTTGTAATAGTCGGCGATCTCAGCGTACGACTTCCCTTCTCTGTCCGCGGCGACCATCACGGGAGTGCCGTGCTCGTCCGTCCCGCTGACCATGAGGACGTCGTTGCCTTTGAGCCGGTGGTAGCGGGCGAAGACGTCCGACGGGACGCCGAAGCCCGCGACGTGCCCCAGGTGCCGATGGCCCGCCGCGTATGGCCACGCAGGCGCCACGAGAATCTTCTTCCGGCCAGTCGGCATCGAGGGCAATGATACGAGCGGGTGTTCGAGTGGCCCGCCGAGCGCGAAGCAAGATGGCTAGTGCAGCCAAGGCGCACCCGAGCGCGAGGGCGATCAGTGCCGCACCGAAATGGTGTGCAGGCGTTGGCTTTCGAGTTGCGGTCGCGTTCGAGCTGGCGATCGCACCCACCTGCCCGAGCCCAAGGATCGGTCGCGCCGCAGGCCGGTACGTCTGAGCCCGAGTGGCAGGCTGGGTGTGCCCTACGGCTGTGCCGCGCACCGGCATATTGGTCGCTGCCGCGATCGCCGGCGCGTCATGCGCCAGCTGCACAGAGACGACGGGCGTCGGGGCGGCGGGCGCCGCCGAGGCCGGTTCGACGCGACGAGCTGTCCGCGTCGCTGCGGGTGCCTCGCTGACGGGCGCCGACCGCACCCGGGGCGCGGCGGCAATCGTCGGGCGCGGATGTCCGTCCCGCGCGGCACCGACAGGCGCCGGGGCCGAATTCCCTTGCGGCAGAGCCAGCGGACCTGTCACGGCATCCGCCGACCTCGAGATGCCCGCCATCGAGCCGTGCGACGGCGCGGGTTGGCGAGTCGTCACCGGCAACTCCGGCGCAGCACGGGGATCGCTCTCTGTCACGGCTTGACGGGGAAGCACCACCGAGAGATCCGCCAGAGCCGAGGGGGCCTCAGGCGCCGCCGAGGCCGCCACCGCGCTCGCCGTACCCACAGGGGCCGCAGGGGTTGCAGGGGCGGCCGGGATCGCCGGGGGTGCGGGCGCCGCAGCGGCCGCCGTGGGATCGCTCGGAGGCGCAGGCGCCGCCTCGACCTTGCCGCTGGGAGCCACACGTTCCGGCGTGGCGTCGGCAACGGCCTCGAGGACGACCGCCGCGGAAGTGGACGTTTGCTCCGGCAGCAGGCCTTCCGGATCGACGTACCCCTGCGGGTCGGCCTCTCGCCTCACGCCAAGATGGACGTAGGGACCGCTCACTTCCGGATCTCCGCTCGGCCCGATCGTCCCGACGCCGTCGCCTTCGGCGACAGTCGCGTCCTTCTTGACCGTGACGGAGCCCAGATGAGTGAGCGTCACCGACCAGCCGTCGGCAGTCTCAATCGTCAGCGACCTCCCGCTACCCGGGACCACTCCCGCGAACGTGACGACCCCGCCCGCTGGAGCTCGCAGCGTCTCCCCCACGTCGCCCGCGATGTCGATCCCGCGGTGCTGCCCGGCCGCGTATGGCTGCGACGCGTCGAATGAGAACCCCTGGAGCAGGACACCGCTGCACGGCCAAGACCACGCTCCCGCCGTTGGCACGACGGCAAGCGCCGCAAGCGCTGCGAACAGAACGAGCAGGAGACGCTGCATGGGTAGCACCTCTTAGTTGTCTGGTTGGAGAACGTCTGTTCCCCACGGTAGGGACCACAGCCTGCCGTTGTCAACTTTGGTTACACAGTTGTCACAAAGAGCCGCGATAGAGGTCGTTCCGCGGTACGCCCGTCAGCTTTGCAACGACCTCCGCTGCGACGCGTCGCGGCGTTCCCGACGCGACGAGCTCGGCCACCGCTCCGACCGCCTCGTCTCGTGCAGGCACAGCGGCGCCTGGCCCGATCACAAACGTGATCTCCCCCTTCGGCGGGACAGCGAACCGCTCTGCAAGCTCGGCGGCCGAACCTCGAATGACCTCCTCGAACCGCTTCGTCAGCTCCCGGCAGACAGCAACCGCCCGCTCAGGGGCCACCCCGGCGAGGGAGCGAAGCGTCGCGGGCAGACGTTGCGGCGACTCGAAGGCGACGACCGGCCACTCCCAACCCGAGAGCTCGCCCCAGAACGCCTGCAGCTCGCCTTTTCGCCGAGGCAGGAACCCGACGAAGAAGTAGCGCCCCGAGACGAGGCCACTCGCGATGAGAGCCGTTTCGACGGCGGACGGGCCCGGGAGGACGCTGACGAGAATGCCAGCGTCGAGCGCGGCACGCACAAGCCGGGCGCCGGGGTCGCAGATCCCGGGTAGACCCGCGTCCGACACGAGCGCCACGTGCTCGCCCGCCAGAAGGCGCGGGACGAACTCGGAGACGCGCGCGGCCTCGTTGTGCTCGTGGTACGAGAGCGTGCGCGCTTCGATGCCGTGCCGTCGGAGAAGCACCCGCGTGTGCCGCGTGTCTTCGGCAAGAACGATGTCCGCACTCGCGAGTGCGGCGAGCACGCGCAGGGTCACGTCGTCGAGATTGCCGATCGGTGTCGCGCAGACGGTGAGGGGCATCAGTCTCGGGTCCCGAGCGCCTCGAAGCCGAGAAGCCCCGCTCCGACCAGCCCTGCCGACGCCCCGAGCTCCGCGAGCACGACGGGAACCTCGCCGCCCGGCGCGAGCGCCTCGCGGGCGAGCGCCGCCCGGGCCGGCACGAGCAGCAGCTCGCCGGCCGCGCACCCGAACCCGCCGCCGACGAGAACGATCTCCGGACCGAAGATGTTTACCAGCGAGCCGATCGCAACGCCGAGGTGCGTCCCCACGTCGTTGAGCGCCGGGTGCCTCCGGTCGATGAGGTCCTGAGCCGAGGCTCCCGGGCCGAGCACGCGCTCCGCGAGCCGGTCGACAGCGTGCCCGGAGCAGTACGACTCGACGTGACCTCGGCCTGTGCACGCCCCCTGACACGGCTCGCCACCCTCGACGATCACGATATGGCCGAGCTCGGCCCAGCCGCGGTAGAGCTCACCTCCGAGGACGACACCTCCACCGACCCCTGTCCCGAGGGTCAACAGCACCACGTCCTTCGCACCTCGCGCGGCCCCGCACCGGACCTCGGCCAACGCAGCAGCGGTCGCGTCGTTCGCGACGCCGACGGGAAGCCCGAGGCGGCCGCTCATCTCATCTCGGAGACGAACGTCGTGGAGTGGGATGTTGACCGCGCCGAACGCGACGCCACTCTCGACATCGACCCTGGCGGGAACCGCAAGCCCGACCGCGGCGACCTCCGGCGACACAAGCGCAGAGGCGACGTCCTCGAGGGCGTCCAGAAGCGCTTCCAGAGAGCCCGTCGGGGTCTCGCGCTGCACCGACCCGTGGATCCGCCCCTCCGCGTCGACGAGACCAGCAAGGATCTTCGTCCCGCCGAGGTCCACGCCGATCGCACGTGTGTCGGCCATACCGCCGGGTACCCTACTTTGGCGGATGGCGCCGGATGAGAAGCCCTACCGCGTCCACAAGGGTGGGCGCGTCAAGGGCAAGGTTCCCCCGCCCGGCGGCGCGTCTTCGGTCCGGACTCGGTCCGGTGGCGAAGACAAATCCGGACGCTATCGCGGCCCGGACGCTGTCCGGCGCGGACCGCGTGGCAGGCTCGCCTTCCTCAGACGCGTGTCCTGGCGTCGCTGGCTGCCAGTCGGGTTCGCGGTGTTGGCCGGACTCTGCGCGATCTGGGCGATCGCGTCGTACATCTCCGTGTCCGGTGGCGTCGCGTCGGCGAACAAGCGGCTCCCTGCGAGCGCGCGCGGCGCACTCGCCCACCAAGACGGCCTCCTCGTCTCGCACGCGACGACGATCCTCGTGCTCGGCACCGACAACGCGCCGATCGCAGAGAGGGAGGGCGACCAGCACTCCGACTCGATGATGCTCGTCCGAACCGATCCCGCGCACCACCGCATCGCGTACCTGTCGATCCCGCGCGACCTGCGCGTCCCGATCGCCGGACTCGGCACGACGAAGATCAACGCGGCCATGCAGGCGGGCGGGCCGGGGCTCGCGATCAGCACGGTGCACGCGGTCACCGGCGTGCCCGTCAACCACGTGATCGTCGTCAACTTCTCGGACTTCAAGGGGCTGATCGACGCACTCGGCGGTGTCACGATTGACGTGCCGAAGCCGATCCTGCTCGAACCGATTCGACTGCCCCTTCGCGACACAGACGCGGTGCCTGAGCTGGCCCGGCTGGCGCTTCGCCAAGGGTCGCCAGCACATGGACGGGCGGCGCGCTCTGATCTACTCGCGCGTCCGCGAGAACCAGCTCGACCCAGCCGACACCGACTTCACGCGCCAGGCACGCCAGCAGGCGGTCTCGCAGGCAGTGATGGCCAAGCTCACGTCGGTCGGGACACTGCTCTCGCTTCCGTTCGACGGAGGCTCGCTCGTCAAACCGGTCGCCACCGACCTCTCGACCAGGCAGCTCGTCGAGCTCGGATGGGTGAAGTTCCGCTCCTCGTCCGGGAGCGCCCTCCACTGCCGCCTCGGCGGCGACTTCGGCGCGGGCGGCACCGGCGCAGCCGAGCGAGGACAACCTGCCGACGATCGCGGCGTTCCTCGGCAAGTCGGCGCCCCAGCCGCCGACAAGCACCTTCGGGCCCGGCTGCGCGGTCGGGCACGAGCTCCAGTAAGCCGCGGCTCAGGCCTCCGCGGCGCTTCGGCTTCGTCGACTCGCTCGACGAGCCCGAATCGGACGATTTCGAGTCGGACGATGACGGAGCCGGACGAGTGGAGCCGGGGACGACTCACCCGATGCTGAGTCCTTCACCGCCTTGCGACCGCCGCGACCATAGTCGGTCGAGTAGAAGCCCGAGCCCTTGTAGTGGACGGAAACCGGGTGCAGGACGATCTGGAGAGGTGAAGCGCCGCACGTCTCGCAGACCTCCGGGCCCGGCGCCGTCATGCCGTGGAACACCTCAAACAGATGCCCGTTCGGGCACTTGTACTCGTAGATCGGCACCGTGCGGCAGGAGGCTACCAGCGGGGCCGGAGAGCGACGCGCCGGTCACTCGGCCGGGCGCTCAGTGCGGGCCTCGCCTCCGCGTTCCCGGGCGCTCTGTGCCTCCTGCTCGACGACCTCGAGGAAGCACGGCGCGTCCTCGAACGCGGCGAGCCCCGCAGGTGCGTCGCGCGGGCGGCGGGATGGGCTCTTCAGGCGCCGGGCGGCAGCGATCGCGCCGGCCGCACCGACGAGCCCGCCGAGCACGAACGAACGGAACGGGCCTCGCTGTCTCTCGCCCTCCACGATCGCCAGTCTACGACGGCGATAGGCGTAGTTCGCCATGACGTCGGCGCGCGCCCAGGGTCGTAGCACCGAGCCGGAGGCCTGGGCGAATGTTGCCTGCCAAACCACTAATGTCCGGCCGTGCGCGTGACCACGCTCGGCGACCTGCTGCTCGACGTGGTCGTGCGGTCTGCCGGGCCGCTCGTCACCGGTGCCGACCAGGGCGCCGAGATCCGGGTCGGCGCCGGCGGTCAAGCGGCGAACGTCGCGGCGTGGGCGGCCGAACTCGGCGCGCGGGCCCGGTTCGTCGGCAAGCGCGGCACTGACGATGCCGGGGAGCTCACCACACGTGAGCTCCGCGGCCACGGGGTCACCGTCGTCGGGCCACGCGAGGGCAGAAATGGCGTTGTCGTCTCGCTCTCCTCCGGCGGTGACAGGACGATGGTGTCCGATCGCGGCGTCGGCACCGGAGCTCCACGCAAACGAGCTCGATCCCGAGTGGTTCGACTGCGACGTGCTTCACCTCTCCGGGGTACTCGCTCCATCGCGAGCCAATGGCGTCCGCAGCCCGGCAGGCAGCCGAGGTCGCGCGGGGAAACGGCGCTCGCGTGTCGGTCGACCTGGCCGTCTGGACAGCGATCGACGAGCCGTTCCGTCAACGGCTCGAGGCTCTCGCGCCCGATGTCGTCTTCGCGAACGAGCGCGAGCGCGACGCATTGGGCGAGTTCGGCGCCAGCTGGGTCGTGAAGCGCGGAGCCGAGGGGATCGAGGTCGACGGCGAGGCGTTCCCAGCCCTCCCCACGACCGTCGTCGACACGACGGGCGCCGGCGACGCGCTTGCGGGCGGCTTCCTCGCCGGAGGTGCAGCGCTCGGGCTCGAGGCCGCTGCACGCTGTTGCGCGAAGCTCGGTGCGATGCCGTGATCCGCATCAGGGACGAGGTGCGGGAGGCGCTGCACGACGGCCGCGGGGTCGTCGCGCTGGAGACGACCCTCGTCGCACACGGGTTTCCGCCGGGAGAGGGCGTCGAGGTCGGGCTCGCCTCCGAACACGCTCTGCGGGACAGCGGTTGTGTCCCGGCCACGATCGGCGTCCTCGACGGCGAGATCAGTCGTCGGGCTGACCGAGCCGGAGCTCGCACGATTCGACGCCTCGGCACGTAAGCTCGGGCCGCGAGACGTCGCTGCGGCGGCCGTCCAGGGTGCCGTCGGCGCGACCACGGTCGGCGGCACGCTCGCCGTCTGCAAGGCAACCGGGATCCGGTTCATGGGCACCGGCGGGCTCGGCGGAGTGCACCGGGGCTGGCCGGTGCAGCCGGATGTGTCGGCCGACCTCCAGGCGCTCGCCGACACGCAGGCGCTTGTCGTTTCGTCTGGAGCCAAGTCACTTCTGGACGTGCCAGCGACGTCCGAGCTACTCGAGACGCTCGGCGTGCCCGTGCTCGGCTTCCGGACGGACGAGCTGCCGCTCTTCTACTCGGCGCACGGCGGGCCACCTGTCTCGGCAAGGGTCGAAACGGCGGACGAGGCGGCGCGCGTCGCCACTGCACACTGGGCGCTCGGCGGAGGCGGGCTCCTGCTCGGCCGTCCTCCGGACAAGAGTCTCGTCGGCATCGAGCCGCTCATCGAAGCTGCACTCGAGGCCGCGGAATCGGAGGGTGTCCGCGGTCAGGCGGTAACTCCGTTCGTGCTCGCCTGGCTCCATCGCGAAAGCGGCGGGCGAACGCTCGAGGCGAACCGCGAGCTCGTGATCGGCAACGCGCGCCTTTCCGGCGAGGTCGCAGCCGCTGCCGCCGAGGTGGCGTGACCGGCTCGGACCAGTTGACTTTCCGCCTCGCGGTTCCCAGCGAGGCGACCGAGCTGCTCGAGCTCTGGCGCGTCTCCGGCTCGTCGCCCAGCAACACCGACATCGTCGAGTACGTGGTGGGGGTGATCGAGTGGCCCGGCAGCTCCGTCCTGGTTGCCGAGGAGGGCGGGCGAATCGTCGGCTCGTTGATCGCGACGTGGGACGGCTGGCGCGGCAACATGTACCGACTCGCCGTGCTGCCGGAACATCGGCGAACGGGGATCGCGACCGCCCTCGTGCGCGAAGGTGAACGCCTGTTGCGCGAGCGTGGCGCTCTGCGGGTGAGCGCAATCGTCCTCGTCGAGGAGCCGGGCGCCGCTGAGTTCTGGGAGCACGCAGGCTATGTGTTCCAGGCCGAGGCGGGGCGTTTCACGAAGGTCGTCTGAGGCTCGTCCTCACGGCTCGGCACGACCGGCAGCATCGGCGTCGAGGTCGGCTCCACGTCGTCTCCGTCGCCTCGGACGAGGCAGGCCGAGACGGGCCTCCTGGTCGGAGTACAGAAGAGCCGGCCCGAGATACAGCAGCGGGGTCAGAACGAGGAAGGCGAGGAACGCTGCGCCGCGCCTAGTGTTCTCACCCTGCCCATGGAGGAGCGTGCTGAGCACTCCTGCCGAGAGCATCACGACGATGATGAGCCCGCACAGCGAGCCGAGCGCGTGCACGAAGTCGGCGGTCGCGAGCTTGCGCCCGCGGGCGATTGCGGCTCGCAGCCCGAGCCCTTCCACGAGCACGGCCGGCACGGCCAGACCGAAGAAGGCGAGCCACACGAACATCGGAAGGACGTACGCGCGGAGGAAGACGGGAGCGGGAAGCCAGATGAGTGTCCCGACCCCGGTGGCGAGAAGAATCCGGCGGCGTGGGATGCGACGGACGTCGAGCACGAGCAGCGACGCGTAAACGTACGCGGCGCTGAAGAACGGCGCGAACGCACACAAGATCGCGATCTGGGCGTTGATCGAGTGCCCGGTGATCATCTCCCGCGCCACGGCGAGCGGAACGCCGAGCGGAAGCGCCCGCCAAAGTGCTCGCCGTAGGCGCGGATCGTCTCTGCGATCAGCTGGCCGACGGCCCTCTCGCCGGGGAGCGCCGGAGGCGGGAGCTCACGCATCGAGCGCCTCGAGCAGAGTCGGCAGCGACTCACGCAGGAGCGCGAGCGCATCGTCGAAGCGCCAGCGGCCGCGGTCGGGCTCGGCGATCTCGTTCGACGTCACGCGCACCTCGAGCGCCGGCACGCCGGCGAGCTCACAGCCTCGCAGCACCGCGAAGCCCTCCATCGCCTCGACGTCGCACCCGGTCGCCCCGCCGACGCGCGCGCTCGTGCCGATCGGGCCGAGGCGCGCCTCCGGCAACACTCGCCGGGCCGCCGCCAAAAGGGCCGCGTCGGGTACCGCCCGTGCCGGAATGAGCGGCGAGTCGGCATCGCAATAGACCGCCTCGGTGCCGATCACGAGCTCAGGCGCCGAGAAGCCGTGGCTGCCCGCGAGTCCGATGTGGAGAACGGCTTTGGGACGGTGCTCGCCGAGGTACCGGGCCGTGCGGAGAAGGCCGCCTCGACCGGGCCGACACCGGTCGCGAGACCGGGGAGGCCCACGAGCTCTCGCTCGGTCGCGGCGATCACCAGCACGACGAAACCGTATCGCGGCGGGATAGAGAGGCCGGTCCGGAACGGAACTGTCAAAAGAGTGAGGCAACTCACGCGCACACCCTCGCGCTTCGGTTTCAACGTCGGTATCCCGGACGACACACACAGAGAACCCCGAGAGGAGCGTGTTTGTCATGGATTCGAAGCTCGTCCGAGTAT